>CBFIGE010000042.1:0-1077 GCA_965662045.1 Flavobacteriaceae bacterium | reverse complement strand
TAGAGTTACTACAAAGAATGAGTGGGTAAGCGTTGATATTGCATTAGATGATTTTGCATTTGATCGCTCACAAGTGACTCAAATTCTTTTTGACAACATACCAGCAGGAAATATCACTTTGTATATTGACAACTTATATTTCTATAACGAGTAATAACATATGAAGTTTTTCACAAGATTTAAATTACTTACACTTTTGCTAGTAATGACTTTACTGGCTTGTCAACCCGACGAGCCAGTGCTAAGTCAGCTAGTCGCACCAACCAATATTAATGTAGAGGTTAATGTATCTCAAGACCAATCCGGTAGAGTTACAATTACACCTTTTGGAGAAGGGGTGCTTTATTATCATGTTTATTTCACTGAAGATAATCCGGTGGTGTTGAACCCTGGAGAAACAGCATCCTACAGATTTACCCAATCAGGGGTGTATTCAAAAAACATAGGTGTTGTGGCATATGGCCCTGGTGGTTTAAGCTCAAGTAGAAGTGTAGAAATTGATTTGGATGTAAAACTTCAGATTGACGCAACCACCTTAGCTCAAATCGCAGGCACAGGAACCAAGAGATGGGTTTGGGATAGAACAAATCCAGGTCACTTTGGCGTGGGTCCGTTGACCAATCGTTTTCCGGAATACTTTAGTGCAAGTCCAAACCAATTGAATCCTTGTTTATATGATGATGTGCTTATTTTTTCCTACGATGAAATTGGCAACTATTCATTTACGCTTGATCCAGGAACTGACGGCTTAACCTTTATGAACTGGACAGAGGTGAATCGATTCTTTCCAGATGCTTCGCCTCTGCAGTATGAAGACGAGTGTCGAGACATCACAACCTTTACCAGTTTTCAAGATAGTTTTACCATTCTCGATGGAGAAGCTGGTGAACAAATGCTTGATTTGGGTCAAGGCTTTATGAGTTATTGGGCCATTATTTCAGGGGAATATGATATCCTAGAACTCAATGAAGACAAGCTCACTGTAAGAGGGATATCAAGTCCGTTTAACGGAGACACTCCTTTAGCTTGGTATTTCAGTTTTGTTCCTGAGGGAGATATTGTTGATGATTACCAAGA
>CBFIGE010000041.1:0-1172 GCA_965662045.1 Flavobacteriaceae bacterium | reverse complement strand
GACATTCCTAACGTATCCGAAGAAGCTACTCGTGAATTGGATGAGAACGGTATGATTCGAATTGGAGCAGAAGTAAATCCTGGAGATATTCTTATTGGAAAAATTACTCCAAAGGGAGAATCAGATCCTACACCTGAAGAAAAATTACTGCGGGCTATCTTTGGAGATAAGGCAGGAGACGTTAAAGATGCTTCATTAAAGGCTTCTCCATCATTAAGAGGTGTAGTTATCGACAAGAAATTGTTTTCGAGATCTATTAAAGACAAAAGAAAACGATCTGAAGAAAAACAGGCTATAGAGTCTTTAGAAATAGAATACGAAGTAAAATTCCAAAAACTTAAGGACGTTTTGGTTGAAAAACTAAACACTTTGGTTAACGGAAAAACATCTCAAGGTATAAGCAACGATCTTGGTGAAGAAGTTTTACCTAAAGGAAAGAAATTCAATCAGAAAATGCTCAACGCAGTAGATGACTTTGCTCACTTAGTGAGCAGTGCGTGGACTGCTGATGACAAAATTAATGCAATGGTCAATGACCTTCTTCATAATTACAAGATCAAGCTCAATGACATGCAAGGTAACTTGAGAAGAGACAAGTTTACCATTTCTGTAGGTGATGAACTCCCAGCTGGAATTATGAAGCTAGCTAAAGTTTACATCGCTAAAAAGAGAAAACTGAAGGTTGGAGATAAAATGGCAGGTAGACACGGAAACAAGGGAATTGTTGCTCGAATAGTCCGCGAAGCTGACATGCCATTCTTAGAAGATGGAACACCAGTTGATGTTGTTTTAAACCCATTAGGTGTACCTTCTCGTATGAATATTGGTCAGATTTATGAAACTGTATTAGGTTGGGCTGGCCAGAAATTAGGTGAAAAATACGCTACACCTATATTTGACGGTGCTACTCTTGCACAAATCAATGAAATCACCGAAAAAGCAGGTGTTCCACAATACGGACACACTTACTTGTATGACGGTGGAACAGGTGAGCGTTTTGATCAACCTGCAACTGTTGGTGTAATCTATATGTTAAAATTAGGACATATGGTCGATGACAAGATGCATGCTAGATCTATTGGGCCTTACTCACTTATTACGCAACAACCATTAGGAGGTAAAGCGCAATTCGGAGGTCAGAGATTCGGAGAAATGGAAGTGTGGGCGCTTGA
>CBFIGE010000040.1:0-1287 GCA_965662045.1 Flavobacteriaceae bacterium | reverse complement strand
TACAATCGATACCTTGACGACACCGATTATCACATCATATCTTCTCCAGTTGAAGGTCAGGCAGTCACCGCCTTTGTGAATAATACGGATAATACCCTAGCCACTTCAGGCACCTTGGTGGGCGTAGGTAAATACGACAACACCAATGCCTCAGGTTCAAGATGGGAGTGGTACGACACTTCTTCGAGTTTTGCAGACACCAACTTTAATACCGGAGAGGGCTATGCGATTCGAAGAACAAGCGCAGGTACACTCAGTTTTGAAGGAGGATATCCTACCACAGAGACTAACGAAGTTAAAGTCACCTTATCGACAAATGCCAATGGTCACTTTTGGTATATGGTTGGTAATCCTTACACGGCTTATATGACTGCTACCAGTACTAATGAGAGTACTAATACCTTATTGAGCTACAACGTTGACTTATTGGACGAAGCTTATGCAGCCCTTTACTTTTATGACGGTGAATCTTGGACACCTGTAAACGGCACCTCTGACACTTACATTGCGCCCGGTCAGGCTTTTGCCGTGCGAATGGCAGATAAGAACCCTAACATCTTTAGGATGCCTCAGTCGTATCAAAAGCACATCACACAAACCGACAATTTTTATAAAGCAGATGAGCTTCCCAAACTCACCCTTTACACCACTGACGGCGATCGCTTGGCGCAAACTGTTGTGATGTATACCGACAATGGAACAGAAGGCTTAGACCCTGGTTATGACGCAGGGAGCTTTAACAGCGGGCAAGAACTCACCCTTGACACCAAGCTTATTGACCCTGTGGGCACGCAAGATCCTAACTTCAGCATTCAAGTGCTCTCTAATATGCGTTACGAAGAGCAGGTGATTCCAGTAGCTATTAACGCAGCAGCTGACAAAGAAATCAGCTTCTCGTATGAGGCTACCAATATACCTTCTAACCTTGACGTGTATCTAGAAGACCGATTGAACGAAGAATTCTATAACCTCTCAGAGCGAAGCGCAAGCTTTACATTTTCTGCGGAGCAGACACAAATCAATCGCTTTTTTATTCACACCAGCAGCGTCTTTCCAAAAGACGATTCTGAAGGAGACTATCAAGACGGCCCAACAGACATTGCCTTTGACTTTCACAAGCTACAAGACAAGACCTTGTACTTTGAGGGTATAGGCAACAATGAACCGTTACGAATAATGATCTACAACATCTCAGGTCTTAAGGTCTTAGAAAGCACCGCTCCCATTTCTACCGACAACAATGAGATTAAACTCCCAGCAACCCTGTCGCAAGGAGTCTATATCGCC
>CBFIGE010000039.1:0-1419 GCA_965662045.1 Flavobacteriaceae bacterium | reverse complement strand
CCCGTAGCTTATCTAATGAATCCAATAACAGCAGTTCAAGACGAATCTGAGTTTGTTTTTGATCATAGTTGGGGATATGCCTCAGAGGATAATCTCCGAATCAATGTTTGGACACCAGCAATTAACGATTCTAAAAAAAGAGCCGTTTTGTTTTGGATTCACGGCGGAGGATTCACGGCAGGTTCTTCTCAGGAACTTCCGTCTTATGACGGACGTAATTTAGCCGAAAAGGGCGATGTAGTTGTGGTTTCTATAAATCACCGATTAAATGTACTCGGCTTTTTAAATCTCTCAGCTTACGGAGAAAAATACAAGCATTCAGCAAACAACTCTATGCGAGACATTGTTGAGGCTTTAAAATGGGTTAAGCTCAATATTGAAAATTTTGGAGGCGATCCAAATAACGTTACCATTTTTGGTCAATCAGGAGGTGGCGCAAAAGTAAATACATTGATGGCCATGCCTTCTGCCAAAAATTTGTTTCATAAAGCCATTAATCAGTCAGGTTCCTTTCGATCTGGATTTCTAAGTAAGGAAGTATCGCAATCTATCACTAAGGAAACGCTGAAAATTCTAAAAATTAAATCCAGAAATATAGACCGCATTCAAGAAATCCCCTTTTCAGTATTAAGTCAAGTAAGCCAAAAAGCACTGCAAATTGTGGCCGAAAGACTCGCAAAAGAAGGAAGACCAGTAGGTGGTTTTGGTTTGAATTGGGGGCCTAGCTTAGACGGAGATTTAATCCCTTATGACATGAGTAGTGATGATGCATATGAAATATCTAAACACATACCATTACTTATCGGAACTACGAAGAATGAATTTGCAACCTTTGCTAACAGCAGATTTTTTGGTGCTTCAGAAGAGGTAGTTATGAAATATATTGAGGAAACTTATAAAGACAAAGCCTCAGCCTATATATCGGCAGTTCGAAAAGCCTATCCAAACGATACAGAACCTCATGATTTACTCACAGTGGATACCATGTTTAGGCCTGGAACTGTGTTTCAAGCCAATAAGAAATCCTCTATCGAAGGTGGATCTGAAGTCTATATGTATTTATTTACTTGGCAGTCGCCTGTATTTGATGGTAAATATCAGTCTGTTCACTGTATGGAATTACCTTTTGTTTTTGACAATATCGAATTAGCAAGAAACATGACAGGGGGCGGTATACAAGCCCATGCTCTTGCTGATCGTGTTTCAAAGGCATGGATTAGTTTCGCAAAGAGCGGAAATCCGAATCATGAGGAACTACCTAATTGGCCAGCATACACTGCGAAAAATACTGCCACAATGCATTTTGATTTGAATTGCGAGGTAAAACCGCAACTTGATAAAGAATTGTTTAAACTAATTTCGAATTTATAAAAAAGGTGGTCAACGACCACCTTTTTTATAATTCACCTACTTATAGCG
>CBFIGE010000038.1:0-1614 GCA_965662045.1 Flavobacteriaceae bacterium | reverse complement strand
ATTTATTTCAAATATATTTTTATCTTTTCACGGCCAAAACCAAATTACAATTTGGTGCGGAACTAACTAATAAATAAACACACACTCAAACATGAAAACACTCGATACTTTAGATTGGATAAGTATTAGCGCCTATTTCGTAATTCTTTTGGGAATTGCGTATTGGGTAATTAGAAAGCGAAAAAACAATACAGAAGATTACTTTTTAGCCGGGCGTAATGTCGGTTGGTTTGTAGTTGGAGCATCCATTTTCGCTTCAAACATCGGTTCTGAGCACGTTGTAGGTCTTGCAGGATCTGGTGCCGGTAATAAATTACCCATGCTGATATACGAAATTCACGCTTGGATTGTTTTAGCCTTAGGTTGGATCTTTTTGCCGTTTTATGCCCGTGCAGGAGTTTATACCATGCCTGAATTCTTAGAAAAACGATTTGATCCACGCTTGAGATGGATACTCTCGATATTTTCATTAGTGGCCTATGTATTGACCAAGATATCAGTGACAATTTATGCAGGAGGAGTGGTTGTTTCTGCCCTTTTAGGTATTGATTTTTGGACAGGAGCTCTTGCCACCGTTGTACTCACTGGTGTATACACTGTTTTAGGGGGAATGCGCGCAGTAGTTTATACCGAAGCGGTGCAGACGGTAGTACTTATTATAGGAGCGGCTGCACTAACCTATATAGGACTTGATGCGGTAGGAGGATGGTCTTCGATGAAAGAAACCGTAGGACCTGAATATTTTAATATGTGGCGCTCAGCCTCAGATCCTGATTTCCCTTGGCCCTCATTATTAATTGCCAGTACAATCACCGGAATCTGGTACTGGTGTACAGATCAATACATAGTTCAAAGAGCCCTAACGGCAAAGAACATTAAAGAGGGTAGAAGAGGAACTATTTTTGGAGCACTTTTAAAATTACTTCCAGTTTTCTTGTTTTTGATCCCAGGGGTAATTGCGCTGACATTGAAAATGAGAGGAGAGTTACACTATGACAGTCCGGATGAAGCCTTTCCAACACTGATGGCCAACTTATTACCTTCAGGATTAAGAGGATTAGTAGCTGCAGGTCTATTGGCAGCATTGATGAGTTCGCTTGCATCTGTATTTAATTCATGCTCAACCTTGTTTACTGTTGATATCTATAAGAAATTAAAACCAGATGCTCCAGAGGAAAAATTGGTAAGAACAGGACAAATCGCAACCGTAATTACTGTGATTTGTGGTATTTTATGGATACCCGTAATGTCTGGAATCTCAGGCGTATTATACGAGTATTTACAAAGTGTACAGTCCTATATCGCTCCGCCAATTGCAGCAGTATTCTTACTTGGAATCTTTTCAAAACGAATCAACGCTCAAGGTGCTTTTGTTACTATGGTGTTTGGATTTGTAGTCGGTGCAGTTCGTATTTTCCTTGAATTGATCAAAGACAGATTTGATCCGAGCAGTATATGGTTCTACTTGGGTGATATGAACTTCTTAACGTTTGCGTCGTGGTTCTTCTTAATATGTATCATTTTGATGGTAGCAGTAAGTTATTCGACCGCAGCACCTACGGAAGCTCAGATTGCAAACCTTACCATCAGCACAATTTCTGAAGAAGAAAAAGC
>CBFIGE010000037.1:0-1783 GCA_965662045.1 Flavobacteriaceae bacterium | reverse complement strand
AAACTGCTGAGAGTGAAAGATCATCTGCTGTAAGGCAACAAAATAATCCAAAAACACTTGCAAATATTCAATTAAGAGATGATCTACGTAAAGCTATGAATATAAAAGGATTTTGAAATGATGAGATTAAAACCAAGCTTACCACCTGTGGGCTTTAGTAAGGTTCTTGAAACATTTAAAATCAAGCAGATAGAAATTTGGCAGGTTTGGCTTGACAGGGTGCCTTGTATCTTAAATATTATGTCTAATAATTAACAATCCATACTATATAATGATGTCAGGGATTTGGAAGATGAAGCCGAAGGGTGCCTTCAGCCAATGTAGCTAGTTACCGAGATTTTGCTCTCTTCCAAATAAATTTATTCTAAAAAATTGAACGGTATCTTAGGTCTTTGAACCTGCATTTACAAGGTTAATTTGGAATAATAAATCCTCAACTAAAGCTTAGGAGGCTGGTATGAATATGAGTTGTGTTGGTATTGATATAGCAAAAAGAACTTTTGTTGCAGCTGTCGAAATAAGTGATAAGGTTAAAATAAAGTCATTTGATAATAGTAGCTTAGGGTTTAGTGAGCTAATGCAGTGGCTTAATGAATTTAACTTATTTATGCTGTGTTTTTGTATGGAGTCAACAGGAAAATATGGTGATGAATTAGCACTTTATTTGTATGAACAAAATCACTCAGTTAGTGTTGTTAACCCTGCTAAAATAAAGTATTTTGCTAAGAGCCAACTTACTAGAAATAAAACAGATTCAATAGATGCAAAAGTGATTATGCAATACTGTAAGCTTTTTAAACCATCACCATGGAAGCCAGCACCAATCGAAATCAAAAAGTTAGAAATATTGGTTAAAAGAGTCGATTCTTTAAATGATATGATAGCCCAGGAAACAAATAGACTTGAAAAATGCGATAAATCGATAAAATCATCTATTGAAAAACATATTAAATATCTTAAAAAAGAAGTTAATGAGATAGAACAGCAAATTGCTCAGCATATTGACAATCACCCTCAACTTAAAAAAGATGCTGAGTTGTTGGATACAATTCCAGGAATTGGTAAACGTACAGCTAATAAGCTGCTGACTATATTGGGTGGTAATCAAAAGTTTGAATCTGCTAAAGAAGTTGCTGCATATGTTGGTCTTAATCCTGAACACTCTCAATCTGGAACGTCATTGAATAGTGTACGATTATCTAAGACAGGTAGTTCTGAGGTCAGAAAAATGCTGTATATGCCAGCATTAACAGCTATAAAGTACAATCCCATATTGAAACAATTTTATGAAAAACTTATCGGCAAAGGTAAACCTAAAAAGTTAGCTATTTGCGCCGTGATGCGAAAGTTCTGGCATATTATTTATGGAGTATTAAAACATCAAGTCCCTTTTAATGAAAAAATACTTGACGTTTAAGACGGTATCTCGGGGCTCATAATAGATTTTGGGACATCCAAGTCAGCCAAAATCGAATCGCTTCCCTCGGCGGTTTATTCTTTAGGGCGGCACGGCTCCCTCTCAAGCAGGCTTCGACGATTACTACGTATCTTCTTCGCCATCTTGCTCCTGTATGCCTTTACGGCTAAAACTATAGCTTCAAGCACAGACTTGCTCTGGCGCCTTCGGCACGTCGCGCGCTGGGAATGAAGCCACGCCTACCTTGTCTACTCGACCTCGCGTTCCGCTCTCCATGTCTCGCAGCGAAAGAAACCAGCTGAGGTTTATTTCGATACCAGTTATCAAAATGCTGATGCTAAGGCATTTAAAGGAAAACTGTTATCA
>CBFIGE010000036.1:0-1949 GCA_965662045.1 Flavobacteriaceae bacterium | reverse complement strand
TGAGACCCCGGCTACAAAATCTAAGTACTTATTACCTTTATTATCGTAGATGTAACAGCCCTTTGCCTTTTTAATTACTAGGCCTAAAGGGTTTTCAGTGGTCTGTGCTTGATATTTTTTAAAGACCTCTAGCATTTAGTTTTCGGAATCAATGATTAAATCATCCAAACTGTAAATTCTTTCCTCTTCTCGCCAAATAAACCCTTCAAGCTTTTTCATTTCTTCAGGAAATTGTTCTATTGGATAGATTGTACCATCGGGATTTACTCTAAATATTATGTCTGTGATATCACCATTTTCGAGCTGAAGCTCAATTTCACTGCAAATTGTTTTGTTTACTCCGAGTAATTCTTGATTCTCGTCGTACATGTAGTAAATTAATTCGGTGTTTTTGTGCAGTTTAATTTGATTTAGGACGTTATCTACGAATTTTCCTCCTAAATCTACACCCTTTGCTTGGTTGAATCCAAGATTGTTTATGGTGTCTTTCGATACTACAAATGCATTAGATTCTACTATGAGGGAGTCTAGTTTTTGCGTTTCTGGATCAGAAAGAATCCACATTTTATTCCCTGTAAGTTGACTTTCTCCATTCCAAACCACAGGCTCGCCTATGAGTTCAGTCACATCTTGTGTTTGAATGTATTTAATGGTATCGCAAATGCCGCTCATTCCTGTTTTGAAAAAACGACTGTTTCTGTAAGATTTTAATACTCGATTTTCTTTAGGTCCTGTCACTTGTAGGGTATCACCGTGGATGTACAGAGAGTCGTTTTGAAGAACATTAATCGCCACTGCTCTTTTGGTCGCAAATACGGAGTCAATAGCTTTCCACACTTCTGCATAATTCGACCGAATTATAGATTGGTTAATGGTATCTAAAACTCTAATATTATTTGTGGCAGAAGCAAATGAAATGGCATTTTCAAAATAAACAGAGTCCCCATTAATAATACGATCACTATAGTGGATTTCAGTATTCTTATTGCCATATCCTTTTTGTAACTCTGTATTATAAAACCCTTTTTCGCAGTAAAATTGGTAATCTTCTCCTACAATAGTTGACGGGCCGTTGAGATAGGCGTATTTCGTGTCTGTATAGTAGGTGAGTTTATCACTATCAAGAGTATATTCTGGATTATCGATATGTACCTTTTGATCAAATTGGTACTTTTTTTCATCTATAAAATAGGTTCCGAATTTACTGGTTAGTATATTTTTACTGTCTATAATCTTTCCTCCGGTATTGTAATAGGCCATTTGGTCTTCTCTATTAAAATAAAGGGTATCTGATTGAAGAGAAGTAGTGTCTTTTAACATACGTACATTCCCCATCGATTTGAGAAGACGTGAATTTCCATTATAAGAAATGGAATTACTCCATAATTTTAGGGTGTCCCCTTGTTCTAGATAAATATTTCCTTCTGCGTAAATTCTATTCTCGTCAGCGTATAGAAAGGCTTGATCGCACCACATGTCTGCACCTTGATGCCTGAATTGCACTTGACCATTTGCGTCCTTTGTGAAGATACTTGCTCCAGGATATTGAGCTTCATCTTTTTTAAAGTTTCCTCCGTAGAGAATATCAATTTTTTGGTTTTGCCCGAGGACATTTGCACTTAAAGCAATGAGGTAAAGACATGCCAGCCATCTATATTTGAAATGCTTTTTAGCCAATAGCATTTCTAAAGATCGTTTGGGTTCTGTCGGGACCAACAGATACGATTTTGATAGGAGTTTTTAACTCTTGCTCAATAAATGCGATGTACTCATTAAGTTCTTCTGGAAATTCCGAAGGATCTGAAATTGCCGTAATGTCTTGACTCCAGCCTCTAATCTCCTTGTAAACAGGCTGGACGTATTTCTCATCGATATCAAAGGGGAGATGCTCTATGGCCTCTCCTTTATAATTGTAATGCGTACACACTTTTAATTTCTCGAAACCACTT
>CBFIGE010000035.1:0-2284 GCA_965662045.1 Flavobacteriaceae bacterium | reverse complement strand
CATGGACATTTATGCTGAGGATGATAGTGATAAAAACATTGTGGCTGGATCACAAAATGGTAGAGGAAATGAGGCTACAGTTTATGCTACAGACAATTCCAATAAAAACATCGTTGCAGTTAGTCAAAATGGAAAGCGTAATGAAATTGAAGCTTATGTTGATGACTATTCTAATCGAAATTTAATTGTTACTCAACAAAATGGTATCAGCAATGAAATAGAAGCTTCGGTTACCGATAATTCAAGTGGGAATGCGCTCTTACTTCAACAGAATGGAGTTAATAATTATGCTGATTATTTCCGTGTAGATGATAATTCAGACAATAACTTAATAGGTTTACAACAAAATGGTCGCAATAACAATGTGTACTACATGACAGTTGAAGATAATTCAAATTACAATGCCTCTTTTGCTCAGCAAAATGGAAAAGGAAACTATTATACGTATGACGCTTGTAGTGGACAAATTCTAAATTTTTCTGATTACAATTTGATCCTTGCGATACAAAATGGCTCAAATAATATTGGTGACGCAGCAATAGAAGATCATTCAGATAAGAATCTACTAGTTTTATCTCAAAATGGAAAAGGGAATGATGCAGAGCTTTGGGCTCAAGATTACTCTGACGAAAATATTATAGCAGTGCAGCAAAATGGTAAGAGAAATAATGTAGATGAGGCTGAAGCTTATGACAGATCAGATAAGAATATTATCGTTGCTCAACAAAATGGAAAAGGTAATAATGCTGAAATTGCTGCAAGATACAATTCAGATGAAAACATATTGCTTGTTCAACAAAACGGAAAGAATAATTCTATTGAGTATGAAGCGGCTGTAAGAAATAATTCGAATAAAAATATCCTAGCTGCTCAACAAAATGGAACAGGCAACGAAATTTATGAAATATATGTTCAAGAAAAATCAAATGAGAATATTGTTGCCGCTCAACAAAATGGAAAGAACAATTACATTCTATATGTAGGAGTTGGAGAAAAATCGAACAATAATATTGTTGCTGCCCGCCAGAGTGGAAAAGGTAATTATATGGACGATGTTTATGCATGGGAAAAATCAGATGAAAACCTTGTAATTGCAGAGCAGAATGGTAAGAATAATTATATGACCTATGTAGGTGCTGCTTATAATTCAGATAAAAATATAATTTACGCTGGCCAAAATGGTAGAGGTAACGATGCAGACGTTTATGCTGAGTATAATTCAGATGAGAACATTATTGCAGTAGAGCAAAATGGAAGAAATAACGAGGCTACTGTATATGCATATGATAAGTCAGACAATAACCTACTAAGTTCTCAACAGAATGGTAGAGGAAATGATGTGAATAATTATATCACAGATAAATCGGATAATAACTTATCACTTACGCAACAGAATGGAAGAAACAACTATATGGATATTGATATTGATTATAAATCAGACTTCAATGCTATTGTTGCACAACAAAATGGTAGAGGTAATGACGCCCGGGTTTCAATCGATGATAAATCAGATAACAACTTAATTGCTTTACAGCAAAACGGAAGAAACAATGATGCTGATTATATGTACATTGAAGATGATTCAGATTTCAATGCTATTTTTGCACAACAGAATGGTAGAGGAAACACTCTTGGTTTTGATGCCTGCGGAGGTCAAATTATGTATAATTCTGATTACAACTTAATTCTCGCTCAACAAAATGGTAGAGGTAATATAGGAGACGCTGCAATTGAAGGTAACTCAAACGAAAATTTGTTAGTTCTTTCTCAAAATGGAAGAAATAATGAAGCTGAGTTGTGGGCAGAAGATTATTCAGATGAGAATGTAGTAGCTGTTCAACAAAATGGTCGTGGAAATGAAGTGTATGAAGCTTACGCTTATGACAATTCAGATCGAAATTTAATTATTGGTCAACAAAACGGTAAAAGAAATTACATTGAATACTTAGGGGCATATGTAGGTTCTGATGCTAATATAATTGTTGCTCAGCAAAACGGTAAAAATAACTATGCTGAAGTTTACGCAGAAATTAATTCTGATAAGAACGTTGTAGCCTCAAGACAATCAGGAAAAGACAATTATGCTATTACTTATGCATATAACAAGGCAGATAAAAACTTCTTGGCTGTGTCTCAATCAGGAGACAGCAATAAATCGACAGCTTTTGTTGTGAGAAAATCAGACAAGAACTTAGTCTTAGTTGATCAAGTAGGAACAAAAAACAAGTCTAGATTAAGAGTTAGAGTAAACTCTGATAAAAACTCAGCGATTGTCTCGCAAAAC
>CBFIGE010000034.1:278-2354 GCA_965662045.1 Flavobacteriaceae bacterium | reverse complement strand
TCCTTCGCTAGCAAGTGTAGCAGCGAGGTCCGCTTTGATAACAGCATCTTTGAGCACAGAAAGTGATTCTGTACCAACTACCAAATCTGTAATTGTTGGTTCTGGTTCTGTCGCTAGTGCATCAAGTACTTCTTGAGGAAGAAGAACCTTGTCAACGATATGAACAACACCATTTGTTGTAAGAATGTCGGCAGCAATCACATTGGATGCTAGACCAGTTTTATCCGTTATGCGAACACCACCTGATACATTAACTGTGATTTCTTCACCTTGAATAGTTGCGATCTTGCCTCCGTCTGATAAACTTCCAGATTGAGCTGCAACTCCGCTTATTACGTGATATTGAAGAATTTTAGCTAAGAGTGCTCTTTCTTCTTCAGTGTCAAAATCGGCTAAACTGTTAAATCCATCAAGAGAGGCTAATAAATTTGCAAATGCCTGATTTGATGGAGCAAATACAGTAAACAGTCCTGGAGAACTTAGAGCCCCTACTAGGTTTGAGTCTGCATTCTCATCTGCTTTCAATAGTGCTGCGACTAAACTCGTCAGTTCATTTGAACCAGAAGCAGTTTCAACAATATTTAAGGTAATTTCTGGGCCTTGGAATCCATCATCAGAATCACAAGAAATTAGGCTGAAGAATAGGACAACAACACTAAGTTTAAGTAGTTTTTTCATATAAAATTTTTTACAAAAGTAGAGAATATCTATTTTGTTTAACGAAAAATAAAAAAACTTTAACAAAAACTTTAACACAGGTTAATCTGAAGTATTCGTTTTTCTATGGTAATAGTAGTTGAATTTTGTAGTAAAATAATATATTTGCAAACCTAAAAACGGTCGCGTAGCTCAGCTGGATAGAGCATCTGCCTTCTAAGCAGACGGTCGCAGGTTCGAATCCTGCCGCGATCACACTCATTATAAGGGATTCGAACTGCCGAGTCCCTTTTTTTATGGGTTACTTTTAGTTTACTAATTTACTTTTTCAATATCAAATTCAAGAAATCTGTTAAATACTACATTATTCATTTTGTTTTTGGAATTGAAATATGCGTTACTAGTTCGAAGAATAGGCTAAGTCGATTTTTATCCAATACTTAGTTGAGTTATGCTTATAAACATATCTTAAGTAAAATAATTGTTTTTGAGCTTTTAAAGCTTTAAGTTATAACGCACAAGTAGCATCTTCCATTTAGCTCAAATTATATTTAGCTTATGGCCTTAATGCAATACGCCAAAAAAATAGTTAAATTGTTGCAACTTTTACATCATTAAAATGAGTTACATACGAAAAACTTCAATCGAAGGAGAACAAACATTACATCTTTTTAAACAACATTGGTTGGTATATCTACTTCCAATTATCCTATGTTTTGTGGTAGTTGGGTTTTTTATGCTTGTACCGTTGTGGTTTGTAGAATATGGTGTAACTAATAAGAGAGTGGTTCATAAAGAAGGTTTTATCGCTACAAGAACAGATGAGATGAAATTAGATCGTGTTGAGACTGTTGAATTGGAGCAGCCGATACTAGGTAGAATTTTGGGATACGGAGATGTTAAAATTACTGGAATGGGGGTTAGTGACGTTATTTTCAGAAAAGTAGCAAAGCCTTTCGAAGTCAAAAAAGCCATAGATTCGGCTTTGGATAAAATATAAAATACAGTCTTGTATTTATGCTTTTTAAGCAATGGGCTTTGTAATAACAGAGCCCATTATAGTTAAGACTTTAATAGACTTTTTATCATAAGGAAAAGCGGACCGAAGAGTAGATTGCTTATAGTCTGTATGTTATGAATAAATTAATTTTTGACGATTGAGTTTTATTATATAATTATATTTTTTATTGAAATAAAATATAAAAAATACACCATAAAAATCTTATTATCATTCTATATAGAAATTACGAGAAATGACTAGAGTGGAAATGCTCACATTAGTAGACGGGGTGAGATAATACAACTAATTAAAAATCAGAATTACCAATAATTTAAAATTTAAGAATATGAAAAATACATTAATTGCAATAATAGCGTTGTTAATTGGCTCATGCACAAATGGCAAACATGCAGATTATG
>CBFIGE010000034.1:0-268 GCA_965662045.1 Flavobacteriaceae bacterium | reverse complement strand
AGCTGCTAAAGCTTATATAAAACTTCACGAGCAAGAAGATTATGAGGCTATGCTAGACTATGTCCACGATGATATTCAGTGGCAAATGCCTGGATTTGGAATGGAAATGGTAGATAAAGAAGGCGTTAAGGCTGCAATATTAGGTTATCAATCCGCATTTGAAAACATGAGTTTTGAAGCTGATTATTGGCTTCCTGGTGTAAATCAAGAAACAGGTTTAGCAGACGGCAGTACTCGTGTTTATGGAACTTGGAATTCAACCCATTCA
>CBFIGE010000033.1:0-2540 GCA_965662045.1 Flavobacteriaceae bacterium | reverse complement strand
TGGGTAAAATGAGATGTGCTTTACGCGAAATTTTGAGTTTTGTTGTTATGGAAGGATCATGCGGTATTAATTTGTCTAACTCCGCTTTAAAAATCACAGGGTCTATAACCACGCCGTTTCCTACGATATTCATGGAATTCTCATGAAATATTCCTGAAGGAATAGTGTGCAGTACGTGTTTTTTTTGATCAAATTCTAAAGTATGGCCAGCGTTTGGGCCACCTTGAAATCTTGCTACTATATCATACTTGGACGTTAAAACGTCAACTATTTTTCCTTTTCCTTCATCTCCCCATTGGAGCCCCAAAAGCAAGTCTATCATTTTATTTTTCTTTTCGTTCACCGTAGAAATAGAGTGAATGGTTGTTGATATTGATATTAAATACTTCTTCGATAGTTTTTTTTATTGACTCGATTCTTGGATCACAAAATTCAATAACTTCACCAGTGTCTGTCAAAATAACGTGGTCGTGTTGTTTATCGAAATATGATTTTTCATACTGAGCTTGTGCTCCTCCGAACAAGTGTTTCCGAACGAGTTTGCAATCAAGCAGTAATTCGATAGTGTTGTACAGAGTAGCCCTCGAAACACGATAATTTTTTTCTTTCATTTTAGTGTATAGTGACTCAATATCAAAATGATCAGAACTTGCGTATATCTCATGAAGAATTGCGTAGCGCTCTGGAGTTTTACGGTGTCCATTGTCCTCAAGATATTTGGTAAAAACTCGCTTAACGGTATCTTGGTTGTTATCGGTGGTATTCATGATTTTGTATATCCTAGTTTAAGGGACTATTTAATCTAAAAACGCATAAAGGGCAAATTTAGGCATAAAACTAAAACACAACACCACCTGATTGATTTGCTATTAACAATGTTGTTTACTTTCTGATAATCTTGTCAATGCCTTCAACCTTTTGAAGTTTAGAGATCAGTTTGGATAAAATGACATTACTTTTGACTAAAACTTTAATACTACCCTCAAATACACCACTTTGAGATGTGAAATTCATACTCTTGATGTTGACGTGAAGATTTTCAGAAATAATACGCGTTAAATCGTTGATCAGTCCTAAATGATCAATTCCAGTCAATATGATTTCTGCTTCAAAATCTTCTTGTGTCGAATCAACCCATTTGGCTTTAATAATGCGATATGAGAATTTTGATTGTAGTGAAAGTGAGTTTGGGCAATCCATTTTGTGAACGCGAATGCCATCGTTGATGGTGATAAATCCAAATACATGGTCTCCAGGAATAGGTTTACAACAATCTGCAAAGCTGTAATCTAATTTATCTTCATCACTTCCAAAAACTAGAAGGTCATAATTCTTTGAAACCTCGTCGTTGCTGCCGTTGTGTTTAACCTTAGAAGGTCTTTTAATTTTGGAGGTGAAAAAATTGAAAAGGGTGTTGTGATAACTGCTTGAAAATGACTTGATCATTTGATTATCTATGGTTCCAATTCCAATTCGATAAAACAGGTCAAGAGAGGTTTTGAGTTTGAAGAAAGAAACCAGTCTATTAATGGCATCTTCATTGAATTTAATTTTTTGAGACCTCAATTTTCTTCTTAGAATTTCTTTACCGTCTTCTCCGATTCTCTTTTTTTCTGCATTGAGACTGCTTTTGATTCTAGCTGTTGCTCTTGCGGTAACGCAGTAATTCAGCCACGAAGAATTGGGTTTAACTCCTTCGGAGGTGATGATTTCAACAGTATCTCCAGAATTCAATTTAGTGCTTAAAGGAACAAGTTTTTGATTCACACGTGCTCCTCTAGTTTTTAGACCCACCTCGGTGTGAATATGAAATGCGAAGTCTAGAGGGGTGGCATCCTTAGGCAAGGATATCAACTCTCCATTCGGTGTAAAAACGAAGATTTCTTTGGAGTATAAGTTTAATTTGAATTCTTCAACAAAATCTACTGCATTTCCATTTGAGTTTTCTAGTGCCTCTTGTAAGCGAATTAACCAATGTTCAATTCCAATATCTTTTTGCTCTCCGTGTTTGTATTTGTAATGAGCTGCATAACCTTTTTCAGCTATTTCATGCATGCGTTCTGACCTTATTTGCACTTCAATCCATCTTTTATGTGGCCCCATAACCGTCACGTGTAAGGCTTCATATCCAGTGCTTTTTGGTTGAGTAATCCAATCTCGAAGTCGCACAGGATTTGGTGTAAAGTGATCAGTAATGATGGAGTAAATTTTCCAGGCTAAAAACTTTTCTTGCTCAGTATCACTCTTGTATATGATCCGAATAGCGAATTTGTCGTAAATCTCCTCGAAGTTGACATTTTGTGTCAGCATCTTTTTACGGGTCGAAAAGATGGATTTTGTTCTTCCTTTTATTTCGAATGAGATTTCTTGCTTCTCTAAGGCTGATTTTACTTTATTGGTGAAACTCCTGATATAACTCCCTTGGTCTTTTTGTGTGCTTTCTATTTTCGCTTTGATATCGTGGTAGACCAAAGGTTCTGTATACTTCAAACTAAGGTCTTCCAGAGCGGTTTTAATATTGTACAATCCGATTCGATGTG
>CBFIGE010000032.1:0-2617 GCA_965662045.1 Flavobacteriaceae bacterium | reverse complement strand
AAATTCTCGTTTCTACATAGGTTTATCTGGACAAGATCAAAGTGGTATCGTTTTAGGTCAAGAATTTCAGCGTTTTGCACTTCGTGTAAACACGGAATTTGATGTCACTCCTTGGTTAACCATTGGAGAGAATTTCCAAACTACATATCGTTCTTCCGTAGGTATCTTCGGTGGTGGCGGTGGAGTAGGAGTAGCTGATGATGAATCAGAAGTACTTTCTGCTTATAGAATGCCAACCATTATTCCTGTATTTGACGAATTTGGAAGTTATGCTTCTACTAAAGCTTCTGGTTTCAATAACCCTCGTAACCCAGTTCGTCGTCTAGTACAAAACCAAGGAAGTGATAAAAACTACAGTATCGGAGGGTTTGGTAATATTTACGCAACCGTTAAGCCAATTGAAGGTCTTACCTTGAGAACAAGCTTAGGTGGACAGTTCAGTAACTATCACTTTGTAAATTACGATTTCAAATATTTTGGAGATTCAGAGCCACAGGCATCTGATAACTTCGGTGAAGGAAGTGGATACTCTTATGCATGGACATTTACTAATACTGCAGAATATCAAAGAGATTTCGGAAAGCACGGAATTAGAGTACTTGGAGGTATTGAAGCTTTAAACACCGGTGCTGGAAGAAACATCAGCGGTTCTGGTATCAACCCATTCTCTACAGATTTAGACTTCCAGTCTTTAAGTGTGGTTCAATCACCAGTAGTAAACTCAAACTTATTTAAAGGAGTTAATTTTTTCTCAGTATTCGGTAAGCTTGATTACAACTATGATGATAAATACTTATTAACAGGTATCCTTCGTCGTGATGGATCTTCAAGATTCGGTTCCAATTCAAGATACGGGGTATTCCCAGCGGTATCTGGTGCATGGAGAATCTCTAGTGAAGATTTCATGTCAAACAATGACAATGTCAACGAACTTGTGGTTAGAGCAGGTTGGGGTGAAATGGGTAACTCCGAAAACGTAGACCCTAACAACCAATTCTCGCTTTATAACGCGAATAGAGGACGAACATTCTATCCTATTGATGGTCAAAATTCTGGTGCAAACGAAGGTTTTGCTGCTAGTAGAATTGGTAACCCAGATGCAAAATGGGAAACATCTACAACAATTAACATAGGTTTTGATTTAGGCTTATGGAATGATAAACTTAGATTAGAGTTAGACTGGTGGGATAAGACTACTGACGACCTGTTGTATAATGTACCTTTAGCAGCTGTTACAGGTAACTATGCTGCTGCTCCTTCTGTGAACATTGCAAGTATGGCAAATAACGGTCTTGACTTTGCAATTTCAACGCGAGGTGATATAGGTGATAAAATGCAATTTAATTTAGTATTAAATAGTTCATTCTTAAATAATGAAATTACTGCACTTGCTCCTGGTATTGATTTCTTCGATACAGGTAGCTATAGAGGAATTCAACCAGTTCGTAACGCAGTAGGACAGTCTATCTCTTCTTTCTTCGGATATGATGTTATTGGATACTTCAACTCTCAAGCTGAGGTTGATTCAGCACCTGCTCAGGTAGGAGCTGGAATTGGTAGATTCCGTTATGCTGATGTAAATGGAGATGGAGCAATTACTCCAGATGATAGAACATTCATTGGAAGTCCAGTTCCAGATTATACAGGGGGTTTAACTTTCGATTTATATGCTGGTAACTTCGAAATGACAATGATGTGGTACTGGTCAATTGGTAATGAAATTTTCAACCAAAGAAAGTGGTTTACTGATTTCTTCGGATCGTTTGAAGGTTCTGCCAAAGGTGCTGCTGCATTCAATTCATGGACTCCTGAATTAGGTAACAATGCTGCTGCTCCTATTTGGGAATCAGCTTCTAACCTTTCTACAAATGGAGCTTCAAACTCTTGGTATGTAGAAGATGGTTCATTTGCAAGATTACAAATGTTATCTTTGGCTTATAATTTTGACAGAGATAAAATCGAGCAATTCGGATTATCTAAGCTAAAATTAGGAGTTTCGGCAAACAATGTTTGGACAATTACAGGTTATGAAGGATTAGATCCTATGGTAGCTGGTCCAGATACGAACTTTGGTATTGATGTTGGTAACTTCCCTGTTACCCCATCTTACTTATTCAATTTAGAATTAGGAATATTAGGATTATAAAAACTTTAAAAGAATTACAAAATGAAACAATTTAATACTATGAAGAAGTATTTTGCTGTTGGTGTTACCGCACTTATGTTAGTCGTTTCTTGTAGCGATGACTTTCTAGAAGTTGCACCAACGGGTTCTCTTGCCGATGCGCAAGTTGGAACCAAAGCCGGTATTGAAGGACTTTTAATTGGTACCTATTCTGCTCTAAATGGAGTGTTTGGGAATCGATTTGAAGGTCCAAACCACTGGGTAACAGGATCTGTTGTTGGTGGTGAAGCTAATAAGGGTACGGATGCGGGAGATTATTCTACCATCAACCCTGTTCAACGCTATGAGGTAGATCCTACTTCTGGCGATTTATTTAATCTTTGGAGAGGTCGATATGAAGGTATATCGCGTGCAAATGGAGTATTACGTGCTTTAGCCAATGCTACTGACGTTTCTGGACCAGATGCTGCTCGAATTGGAGGTGAAGCAAAA
>CBFIGE010000031.1:0-2877 GCA_965662045.1 Flavobacteriaceae bacterium | reverse complement strand
CTATGCGAAGTACTTTTTTGATTATCCGAGAATCAGCAGTGGTTTCAATTTAACCCCATCAGACATCTACTTTATCGAATCCCTTTATTTGTACTCTGGGGTTTGGAGTCATTTCATTCACCCTGACGATGTTTTTGAAACACCGGATAATTATCAAAGTACTTCAGCAAAGTACGATTTTGACTTGCGAAATGAAGAAGGTTTAAATTGGTATAGCTCTGAAGGTAAGGAAGGCTTATTTGATAAATATAAAAAAGAATTAAAGGCCTTTAAACAAAGGCATCCTTTTAGTAATTTTATTGGTTCGACTAAGGCGTCTGAATTTGTCGTACAATGGCGATCAGATCAATTTATTCATGCCGAGAGCAACGAAAAATACAGTGTACTTAGTGCTATGGAAAATAACAGTAGCCGTGAACAATTCTTTTGGAATGTTTATGTTGGACCAAGCAATTCCGAAGCACTCGAACAATACCTAAAAAGCAAAGAATTGAGGTTTGCTAAAAAAAGTATGCATGAGGGTTATTTATTCACTATAATTTCAAATGATAATTTAATTTCAATTCCAAAGTTTAATTCGTTCAACAATACCCAAAATGGGGTCGCCGTAAACAAAAATATTTTAATTACAAAGCAAGACGAATTTGCTATCGAACTTGAAGAGCGAAAACCTTACGAAATAAGATTAGAGAATCTAATAGGCGAAAATAAAATTGCCGAGGCTATCTCTTTATTTGATGAGGCTCTCGATTTAGATTATAATTTTGACGTAAAGATTTGGCAAGAATACCTCAACTGGACCTTATGGCAAAAGCAACCTCAATTATTCTGGAAGAGTATTACCGAGGTCATACAGAAAAATATAGCGCCCGAACTTCAAGCCTTTGGCTTTGAACAACTCTTAAATATAGATAATTCAGATGCTGTATCTAGAGCATTTTGGTTTGAAAAAGCCTTAAAGTCAGACTTGATGTATTCAATCAAATTTTTAGACGCCTTTATTGATCAGGGCGTAAACGATAAAAACCAGCAAAGCTTTTTATTTGCTTTAGAACAACGAAACAAACTCCTTGACAGCAAAAAAAATCAATTGGAGTACGTTACAAATCTATTGGCGATTAAGCCAAAGGGGTATTTAATACAATTAAAAGATTTGGAGCCTTGTGATGAAGTCTATGCTACTATTTCTTCGGGAATTGCTTATACCTTTGCTCAAGCCGAGTACTTTGAGGAAGCTCTGAAGTGGGCCTGGTGCAATGATGAGATTGATGTTCAATCGAAATCAGAATGGCTATTGGCCCTTGGACGCTTAGACGAAGTGAAAAAATTAAATTTTGGAGGTTATATAGAGTATCTAATCATTAATGATAGTCAAAAAGCATTGCTTGAAATAGATCAGCTAGAAGTCTGTGATAAACGCATTGGAAATCTAGGAATGGACGTGGTTTATCTTTTCTCTAACAACAACAAATTACAGAAAGCCATTGACTGGGTAAATTGTGCGGATGCTTTTAATGTTCAAGATCTGATGACTTGGCAATACGAATTACAGGCCTATGAACAACTCGAAAAAACCTACCTGACCTATATCTCACAAAACCCAAATGATGTTAGAACAAAGGTTTATATGGCTAATCTATATCTGTATAGGGATTTGCTCATGGAGGCTGCTGAAATTGTAAAAGAAATTCCAAATAGTTTGGCTAAAAGAAATCTCAAAAATGAATTTAACAAACAGCTACTGACTCAATCTCCTTCTTATCAATTTCAATTTAGGGCCAAGTATTCTGATTTTTTTGCTGAAAGAAATCAATCTAATTTTTCGAGATCTATTCGTTTTTTACGAGGAAATGATGTGAATTCGAACTACAACCTTTTTACAGATGGAACACGAAATGTATTATCTGAATTTTCTTCTTCTTATACCTTTGACAATGCACAAAATTATAAAGTCTCATTGGGTGCTACAAAAAGTACCATTTACCCTTTTGAGTTAGGAGATGATGTATCACTCACAGATAATGAAGAGCGAAAATTATTTGGTATTGCGTTTGACTTTTACAATTTAGGAAATTACACCTATGATTTTAGCAGTAGTGCTAGACTTGAAAAAGATCAATTTGACAGACTCTATTTTCAATTCTCCTTTTTACTGAACCAAAGTAAGACAGCGTACTTTAGGTCAGTGCAGTTCGATTTATATCCTGTAAAAACCTCACAAGGATACGGACAAGGAATTTATCAAATCAACGCTCAAGTGGGTCACGAATTTCGTTTGGCCTCCAAACTTAGATTTTTATCAAACCTAGAATCCAACATTTATTTCGATGGTGAAGCTGATTTCTTAAGCGTAAACCAAATGAGTTATTCTATCGTCAACAGTGATCCTGAAAAATTGTTTTTTGGCCCTCTTCTTGAAGTCTCAGGTGGTCTAGGTTCAGTGGATTATCGCAGAGGTTATCCCTATTGGATGGATGATGAACGTTTTTATTTTGGAGGTGGCCTTTATGCGCAATGGAATATTGAAAATAAATTCGAATCAAATTTCTTATTTGCTCGATACAAAGAACAGGGAGAAGAGAACTTTAACAGTCTTATCAGCAACATATCCTATAAACTACCCCCTTATTTCGAGCTTACCTCGCAGGTTGAATTTTTCACTCTTGAGGGATACAATTCTAATAATATCCTCCTAGGGTTAAGGTATCATTTGAAATAGTTTTCTCTATAATTTTAGCTGTTTATCTTAAGTATAGAGATTGGCCTTTCACTTTTTACGGTGTTAAGTACACATTAAAATTTTATACATTTAAAGAAATAGTATAACCCATGAATAAACTAATATTTACAATCCTCGCTCTATTCGCCTTAGTGTCT
>CBFIGE010000030.1:0-3751 GCA_965662045.1 Flavobacteriaceae bacterium | reverse complement strand
CATAGGCATGAGAATATCTTTGCCATTTTCGTTGAGCAAAACGTCTGAGCGCTGCTGAACGGCTATATAGTCTAAGCCAAGCCCTAAAGAAGGCTGGGCCTCTTTTTGATTCACAATTTCCGATTGTTGTACGGCGGCAAAGAGTTTATCGTATTTTAAAATTTCTGGATTGACCGCCAAACGACTCTGTTCGTGCATTAAATCCTCCAAAGGAATCTCGAGCATTTCGCTAAACTGAATTCCTTCAAAAGAATCGTCGGATAATAAATTGGCAAAGGCTACTTCTTCTGCTTTTTCAAGTTCTTGTATTTTCAAAAATTCTTCGCTCAGTTTGTTTTGTTCAATTTGAAGCTGTAGCACATTAACTACTGATGCAGAGCCGTTTTCTACGGCTTTAAGTGCAAGGGCTTCATAGGATTTAAATAGTTCAATAGCCGTTTCAACAATGCGCATTTTTTGCTGATAACCGTATAAGCGGTAATAGGATTGAGCTAAAGACAAGGCTAACTGCCTCTCAACGATAAGACGATCGAGACCTTCAGTTTCAACCAGTGACCTCGCGTAGTCTTGCCTGGCTTTTAGCGTACCAAACCAGGGTAACATTTGAGATACCGACAATTTAAAACGCTGAGGTCCTGTTCGCGTTTCGGGTTCACTTACAAAATATCCCGCGCCAAAGGTGGCCTTAGGAATTGCAGCGGCTTGATTTATTTTTTCCTCAGCAATTTCATAGCGCATGTTGAGGGCTTGAAGCTGTGGATTATTCGAAAGTGCAAGACTCAGATAATATTCTAAACTTTGGGCCTGAAGCGCAGTGCTGCACAGAAGCATTATGAGGTAAAAGATTGATTTCTTCATGCCTGAGATGATTTAAGTTCAACTTCTTTTCTCCATCCAAAAAGCACCGGAACCACAAAAAGGGTGATTAGGGCAATTAGCATTCCGCCAAAACTCGGGATGGCCATTGGAATCATGATATCACTTCCTTTACCCGTACTGGTGAGTATCGGAAATAGCGCTAAAATTGTGGTGGCTGTGGTCATCAAACAGGGTCTAATTCGCTTTTGTCCTGCCTCGATAACAGCCTGATGAATTTCATTAAACCCTTTGGGTGAGTTGCGTTCAAAAGATTGTTTGAGATAGGTAGCCATAATGACTCCATCGTCTGTAGCAATGCCAAAGAGTGCTATAAATCCAACCCATACGGCAACGCTGAGATTGATGGGATGAATTTGAAACAAATCGCGAAGATTCTCACCTAAAAATGAAACGTTCAAAAACCAATCTTGACCGTAAAGCCAGATCAAAATAAATCCACCAGAAAAGGCAACAGCCACTCCGGTGAAAACCATAAGTGCGGTGTAACTCGATTTAAATTGAATATAGAGTAAAACAAAAATGATAAGCAGTGCTAATGGAATTACTAAAGAGAGTGATTTTTGAGCGCGAACTTGGTTCTCATAGGTTCCTGTAAAGGCATAATTCACGCCATCTGGAATTTGAAGCGCTCCACTTTTTATCTGCTCTTCAAGATAGCGCTGAGCGTTTTTAACCACATCGACTTCAGCATAACCGCCAAGCTTGTCGAATAGCACATAACCCACTAAAAATCCATCTTCACTTTTAATGGCCTGCGGCCCTTTTTCGTACTTGAACTGTGCCAATTCACTCAAGGGTAAGACATTGGCATTAGGAAGGTTGATGTAAATGCTCGAAAGATCACTTTGGCCTTGACGCTTTTCTCTGGGATATCGAACGCGAATTCCATAGCGCTCTCTACCTTCTACGGTTTGAGCTAAAACCTTACCACCCACTGCGATTTCTAGTTGCTGTTGAACGTCTTCGATTCGCAAGCCGTATCGCATTAATTTTTTTCTGTCAATAGTGATGTTTAGATAGGGCTTACCGACGATGCGATCGGCAAAAACAGCCTCGGCCTTAACACCTTCAACTTCTTTGAGCAGGGGTTCTATCTCTAATCCAATGGCTTCTATTTGCGCCAAGTTTTGCCCTTTGATTTTAATACCCATAGGAGCGCGCATTCCGGTTTGAAGCATGACTAAACGGGTTTCTATAGGCTGAAGCTTAGGCGCTGAAGTCACCCCAGGAAGCTTGGTTCTTTCAGTGATTTTTTGCCAAATATCTGAGGGGCTTTTTACCTCAGGTCGCCAATTTCTAAAATAACTTCCGGTGGGGTCTGCAATCAACAATTCGCGATCAATTTGAAGTGGATCAGCCATGTGATTGTCTTTATAGCGAACAGTATTGCTGACCTCCAAATTGGGGTTGGCCGCAACTTTATCGTTTTTTAATACGAAGTAGCCGTCTTCATTGGTTTTAAAACGCTGAGGAAATCCAGCTGTATTTAAAACGAATTCAGGACGATATTGTATAAGATTTTCATACATAGAAATAGGGGCAGGGTCTAAGGCAGATTCTATCCGGCCAGCTTTACCGACTACGACCTCAATTTCAGGAATTCCCGCAACTGCCATATCGAGTTGCTGTAAAACTCTTTTGTTTTCTTCAATGCCTGAATGCGGTAAAGATGTAGGCATAAGCAGAAAGGAACCCTCATTCAGCGCCGGCATAAATTCTCTGCCTGTTGATCTCATAATGTTGAGTCCAATAAGCAAGAGGATGATAGGCAAGCTTAAAAATTTCAATTTATTGTTTAAGGCCCATGTAAGTATGCGCGTATAATAACGTTGAAAAACATAGAAACTCCACAATAAGAGCCCACTGAGCAGTCCCACAAAAAGAACATTGATCATTAGGCTGCGGTCAAATCCCAGCGGCTTCCAATAGTAGGATAACAACAGGATTAACCCGAGCACAGTAATACCCATCTGTAGCATGGAGTTGTTCTTTTGTATCACTTCAATTTTAGTACCCAAAAGAGGAATAAGCCCAAATCCTATCAGGAGCAGTCCCAAATAATTTCCAACAATTAGGGCGTACAATCCTACTAAAAGTAAGAGCGCATTTACAGCTGTTTTTAAAAGTGGCTTGAGCTGGCGTTTTTTAAAGATATAAGCCGCAAAGGGTGGAATGATAAATAAGGCTACCACCACAGACCAAAGCAGTGCCATGGTTTTGGTAAAGGCCAGGGGTTTAAATAATTTACCCTCTGCACCGATCATGGTAAAAATCGGAATAAAACTGATGATAGTTGTGAATACAGCGGTTAGAATCGCTCCAGATACTTCTTTAGTCGCTTTAAAAACGGTTTCTTTAATGCCGGTGTCTTCTGCTTTTTGTTCGAGATGCCTGAGGATATTTTCGGTAAGTACCACACCAATATCCACCATGGTTCCAATGGCAATGGCGATACCTGAGAGCGCCACTATATTGGCTTCTACACCAAATAATTTCATACTGATAAACACTAGCAGTACCGCAACAGGCAACAAACTCGAGATCAAAAGTGAAGCTCTAATGTTAAACACCATAACAATCACAACTAAAATGGTGATCAGAATTTCTAAGGTCAAGGCCTCTTGCAGCGTGGCGAGGGTCTCATTAATGAGTTCACTTCGGTCGTAAAAAGGTACTATTGTCAACTGTGATGTTCTGCCATCAGATAAGACTTTAGACGGCAAGCCAACTTGAATTTCTTCAATTTTTTTCTTGACCTCAGAAATAACTTCCATGGGATTAGCGCCATAACGGGCAGTGACTACACCTCCAGCAACTTCGGCTCCTTCTTTATCTAATATTCCTCTTCTCGCCTTAGGCCCCATGCTTATTC
>CBFIGE010000029.1:0-6301 GCA_965662045.1 Flavobacteriaceae bacterium | reverse complement strand
TCATTTTTTAATTAAATGACAGGGCTTATTGTAATTTTTTGCTACATTCAACTTGACTAACAAATCCATTCACATGCTACAAGAGGTGAATGTTAAAACTCAAGCAATGAAAAACAGTACAAAATGGTCATTATGGGCCGCTTTTCTTCTCTGCATAAGTCTTACTCGAGCACAGGGAGAATACAATTTAATTGTAGAAGGTTTTGATTGGGGAGCCGCCGTTAATAAGGTTGTACTCAGCAAGACCAATCAACAAACGACATTAGACGCTGAACACTACAGCGTAATAGTGAGCAGAGGTTCTGCTGAAGCGCCAGTCAATCCATCGACGGGCTCACGAGAAGTTATTGCCACATATGCCTCAGACCACAACGGAACATTTAACGAAGAGGGGGAGTTTATCACCTTGGTATTAGCGGTAGCTCCATCCATTCGAATCGCCTCGCCGATAGTATACACTCCTGGAAAAGGAAATAACTGGGTAGATTATAAAGTATCTATAACCAACTCAAACACCCTAGAGACATGGAATACCGAAAAAGAGCGTTTTATTCCGCTAGTGGATGAATTTGATTTAAGCGGTTCTTTTTCGCATGGAACGGTAACGATGTCTTACGCAAGTTTTACCCCCCGAGTTCAAAGAGATAAGCATCCCTTAATCATTTGGCTACATGGTGGGGGTGAAGGAGGAACAGATCCAACAATTCCACTCTTGGCCAATAGAGCCGCGAACTATGCCTCTGCTGAAATTCAGGATTATTTTGAAGGTGCTCATGTACTTGTTCCTCAAAGCCCAACACGCTGGATGGATAGTGGAAATGGCTCAACTCGTGGTCAGGTGGACGATATTTATTACGAGGCTTTAAAGGAACTTTTTGATGATTACATATCAAAACATCCCGATATTGATACAGATCGAATTTATGTTGGAGGATGCAGTAATGGCGGCTATATGAGTCTTAAGCTTATTTTGGAATATCCAAAGTATTTTGCTGCAGGCTATATAAGTGCTTTGGCTTATTACGGAGAGTTTTTATCTAAGAAACAGGCAAAATCTATTAGAAATGTTCCAATGTGGTTTGTGCATTCAAAAGACGACCCTGTCACCCAAGTCGATAAAACAGTCATTCCAGTTCATCAAAAGTTGATAGATGCCAAGGCCAAAAACGTTCACCTTTCCCTTTATGACAACGTAACAGATATCACAAACCTTTTGGGTGGAGAAAATTTCCACTATCCGGGGCACTGGTCTTGGATCTATTCCCATGCTAATAAGAGTCAGAGGGATGTTGACGGGTCTGTAGTAAAAGTTAAAGGAGTGCCTGTAACTTTAATGCAGTGGATGGCCTCTATGAAAAAATAAGTTAGGTGGTGTTTTCTAGAATAATACGCACCATTTGAAAGTGGGCAAAAGCACCGGCAAGTACCCATAAGTGCCATACCACATGGTGATAATACCAACTTGTCCGACTGTAAAAAATGGTGCCTACACTATAGAAAACACCACCTAATATAAGGTAGTGTAATGCGGTCTCAGGAAATACTTGCAGTACATTATTAAAATCAAAAACGACTAGCCATCCCATAGCCAGGTACAGAAATAGAGATAAACGCTTAAATCTTCCAATAAAAAAAAGCTTGTAGATAATACCTATTAGCGCTAGACCCCATACCAAAGTGAGTAGTAATTTTCCAGAGGTTTCTTGAAGTAAACTCATGCTCACAGGGGTGTAAGTTCCTGCAATCAATAGGTATATAGCGATGTGATCAATTTTTTGCCATGTCGTTTTACGGGCATCTTCCACACTGTGATATAGGGCTGATGCAGAAAACAAAAACACTAACGAAAAACCGTAAATCAAATAAGCCAGATGAACAGAAGGATTTGAAAAATTTAAGTGTAGATAATAGTAAATTACTAGAATCGCGCTTATGATTGCACCAAGACCATGCGTAATCACATTCCATTTCTCGTCCAGAGGTAAGCTCCTGTTAATCATTTTTAATTTTTCAATTTAGGTAAGAGGTATTCTAAAATAAATGCGACCAAGCAACAAAATCCTATGGTAAATAGGTAGCCTTCTTCATCTGAGATTCCCATAAAATCATTTCCAAGATGCGAAGTTGAAAGAATGACTCCGGTGAATAACAAGAAGTAAAAAAACAATTTTTTAAAAAGAGAAATCATAACTGTTGTTGCGCTTCAAAGTTTAAAATTTCTTCGTTTTCAATGATTTTTTTGCCAGTGGTATTTGATTTAGCCAGCGCTAACATTTGAGCTGCCACACTCAAGGCCTGCACAGGTCTATAGGCAGCAGGTAAAAGCCATTTAAGTTTAGGCATTAAAAACTGTGCTATTCTTTCACCAAAACGGTATTCTTTTCTTTGCCCCATAAGTAGACCTGGTCGGTAAATTCTCAAAGACTTGACATCAATTTGGATGACAGCATCTTCAATTTCTCCTTTTAATTTGAGATAGAAGTTTTTACTCCTTGCATCTGCTCCACTGGAAGAAACAAATTGAAATAATTCAACTGAATTTTCGGCACAAGCTTCAGCCACCTTACAAGTTATATCAAAATCTATACTTCGGTACAAATCTTTATTACCTTTTACTTGAGCCTGAGTTGTTCCTATGGCCGAGAATACATGGGAGCCCTTAATAACACAAGCGTGTAATTGGTCAGTATTCGAAAAGTCTATTTGTTTAAACTTAACTTTTGCATCAGCATATTGCACTTCTCTTCGGGTAACAGCCGTGATTTTTGAGACTTCCTTGTCTTTAGCCAAAAGTGCTATTAGATGAGAACCGATGAGTCCGGTTGCTCCAAATACAATGGCATGGTCTATTTTCATGAAATGGTTTTAAGTTGTTTTTTTAAGGCCCTAAGAAACTTATGGAAATCAACTGTAATGGTATGTCTTGAGGTTTCAATTTGTTTCATATGCGGATTTTGGACTTCTTTTTCACAAAGGGATTTGATATTCTTCGGAATTTTCCACTTTCCTGTAATCGCAGCTGCGGCTAATTTACTTTGTTGCTCTGCACCTGGCCAAATACAACCTAAGGGCTGAAACATCCCTACAAAATAGATATTTCTAATCTCGGGATGGAACATTTTTAAATAGAGAGGAACCTCGCCTTCACTGTAATCGATAAAGTTTTTGTCAAAGAAGGGGTGAGAAAGAATGTAACCTGTGCATGCGATAACGGCATCGTAAACTTCTTTTACCCCATTTTTAAAAACAATGTATTGCCCCTCAAAGCGATCGACATCACCTCGTGGTTGAACTTTGCCGTGTCTAATCTTATACAACAATTCACTGTTGATGGTGGGATGCGTCGCTCCAAATTTGTGAGTGACCTTGGGAAGTCCGTACCAACTATTAGGTCCTATGGCAAGGCGCACAAGTATACTAGCGACAAAATTTCGAAAGGCAATGGGTAAAGCGGTCATTGAGGATGCCACAACATCTGAGGGTTTACCCATTATAAACTTGGGCAATATACGATATCCACGCCTCCAACTGATAGCTGTTTTTGAGCTCACTCGGCTAGTTTCAACTGCGACATCGCAGGCGGAATTACCTCCGCCAATCACCAAGACTTTTTGATTTCTAAACGGAGCCGCTTTTTTAAATTGATGCGAATGCAGCAGTTTTCCTTCAAATTCTCCTGGATAATTGGGGTATTTTGGTTTCCAGTGATGTCCATTACACACAATTAAGTCTGAAAAACAATGGGTTTTTTTGACGCCATTTTGCTCAGTCACAACCTCCCAATGCTTCTCATTGTTTAATTCGCAAGAGAGGACTAGGGTATTGAATTCAATGTGTGGATAAAGGTCAAAGTGCTTTGCATATTTTTGAAAATAGACCCTTAACTCATCGTGAGAAGGGTAGTCTGAAACATGCTCATCAAATGGAAAATCCTCATACTGAGACAAGCTTTTAGAACTGATGATATGAGTGGTTTCAAACACACTAGAGTGTCCCTCTTTTTCACTGTAAATCCAGTTGCCACCTACATCGAAATTAAAATCATAACAAGTGGCTTTGAGATTCTCGTCTAGAATATTTTTCAAAGCGGTGATGCCAGAGGGTCCTGCACCGATAATGCAAACGTGTTTCTCTTTCAATTTTTTTGTATTAAGATAACAAAATTCATAAAAACTGCGAGCAAGCCATTTTAAAGTTTATTCCGCTAATAGCTACTATATTTTTAATAATTTGCCGGATATGGAAGATAAGAAAGTTGAAATTGCTTGGTTCGCCCCACTTTGTAATGGAGATGATGATTTACTGGGCAATCGGAACGACTTATATAAGAGTACTTGGGAAAACACTTCGAGAATAGCTGCTTTAGCAGATAAGCAAGGCTATCGAAATATACTTTGCCCATCATCCTATCAGGTCGGTCAAGACACCCTATCTTTTGTTTCGGCAATGGCTCCTTTAACCGAACAAATCAATTTTTTGGCTGCCGTGCGATGCGGTGAAGTCCATCCTCCGATGTTAGCGAGGGCTATTGCAACACTAGACCATATTCTAAAAGGTCGCTTAACCATTAATATTATTTCCTCAGACCTTCCAGGGACACAATTGGCCTCCGAACAACGCTACGCCAAATCCAGAGAGGTCATTCAAATTCTCAAACAATCATGGACCCAAGATCACCTATCATTTAAGGGTGATTTTTACCAATTGGAATTAGACACAGCGCCTGTTAAACCCTACCAACAAAACGGCGGGCCACTTTTGTATTTTGGGGGTTATTCTGATGCTGGAGTTGAACTCTGCGCCGAATTTTGTGATGTTTATTTGATGTGGCCTGATCAAGAAGAAGGACTCAAAAAGCAAATAGAAAAATTGAGACGTAGAAGTGAGGTATATAAAAGATCTATTCGATTTGGTCTTCGCATTCATGTCATTGTTCGCGAGACAAAAGAAGAAGCCATCGCCTATTCTAGAAAATTATTGTCAAAATTAGATTTAGATGAAGGAGCGAAAATCAGAGATCAAGCCTTGGATTCAAAATCATATGGAGTAGCCAAACAAAAAGAGCTTCGAGATAAATCTTCTTCAGATTATTTCGTAGAAGACCAACTTTGGACAGGCATAGGATTGGCACGTTCTGGATGCGGCGCAGCTATTGTCGGAAATCCCGAGCAGGTGTACCAAAAGTTAAACCGCTACATTGAAATGGGCTTTGATGCTTTTATTCTGTCGGGATATCCACATTATGATGAATGTGATTTATTTGCCAAATATGTGCTGCCACGCTTTCAAACCTGTGCATTAAACGAAGAAATGAACAGAAAACCCAAAGTGCTTCCTCAAACACCATTGGGCAGTGCAAAACGCTTATAGACCATGCTAGATTTAATCATCGTACTTTGTTATTTCGGACTGATTTTGATACTGGCACTACGCTCTTCTAGCGAACAAGTGCAGAGTTCAGAAGCCTATTTTCTTAGCAACAGAAATCTTAAATGGTACTCTATTGCCCTGTCAACAGTGGCCACAAATATCAATGGTTATCAATTTTTAGGAATGATGGGCTCGGCCTATTTATACGGTTTGGCCCAAGCCAGTTTAGAAATCAATGCCATACAGGGAATCCTTCTTGGGGCATTAATTTTTATTCCCTTATACCTCAAAGAGAAGATTACTACCATTACTCAGTTTATACAAATCAAATTGGGAAAAAAAATAGCCTTGTTTTATTCATTGTCTAACATTGGTCTTTTCGCCACTGTGACTCTTGGAGCAGCTCTTTTTTGGGGTGCCTACGCGGCTGATGTCGTCTTTGGAGAGCAGTTGTCTTTTCTCAGTACCAATCGTATCCATCGAATAGGTATTTTGATTTTGTTTTTAGGCTTGTTTTCTGCCTTTTACACCTATTTAGGAGGATTAAGTGCTGTGGTTCGAACTGATATTTTACAATTTTCAATTTTGCTCACCGGAGGAATTATTGTCTGCGTAGTAGCCGTGCAAGAATTGGGAGGATGGCAACAACTCTACATCAAGACACCTGAAAAAATGCATTTGCATTTGGATGCCTCGCATCCGACTCTTCCCTGGACGCACATGCTAGGATTGTTTTTTTTAAACATCAATTATTGGTGTGCCAATCAAACCATAATTCAACGCGCATTGGCGGCAAAAAGTCTCAAACACGCTCAGGCAGGATTTATGATCGGTGGAACCATCAAATACCTCATGGCAATTGTTATTGTCATTCCAGGAATTGCACTCTACGGAATCTTGGGCGATGGTTTAGGCGAGCCTGATTTAGCCT
>CBFIGE010000028.1:4752-8633 GCA_965662045.1 Flavobacteriaceae bacterium | reverse complement strand
CTCGAAGTACCCTTGACCGATTTACAAACCAAAGCCTGTGGCATAAATCATTTCACCTGGTTTCAAGAGATCAAAAAGAAATCGACAGGAGAAGATTTGTATCCCAAACTAAAAGAAATCGAACAAAAAGGAGACTGGCTGGCCGACTGGCATGAACTTGCCTTGGGCCGAATCTTATTTAGAAGATTTGGGCAGTGGCCCTCACCAGCATCTAATCATTATGGCGAGTATTTGCGATGGGCGGGTGAATTTGTGATTCCACAACTGCAGTTTTTCTATGACCCTTATGACGGTCATCCCTGGGAGAACAATCAAATTCCAGAAGGCGTTTACACCGTTGATCGCGTAAATTATGAACGCGAATGGACTAAAGATTGGAGTAAGAAATTATTACCCGTAGGATCAACCGAGGAAATACAATTACAAAACGAAGACGGTAGCTTTAAAAGCTCTGGCGAAATAGCCACCTTAATCATGGAATCGGTAGTAAGCGATAAAAAAGAATGGCTTGAAGCGGTTAATGTTCCTAATAATGGCGCCATACCTAATTTACCAGATGATTTAGTGGTTGAGGTACCAGCGTATAGCGATGCTTCAGGTTTACATCCCGTAAAAATGCAAGCGATTCCAGAAGGTATTGCAGCAACCATACGTTTGCATGCCAGTATACATCAGCTTTTGGTGGAGGCCTACCATGAACAATCTAAGGATAAACTCTTGCAGGCTATTCTAATTGAGCCAACGGTAAATTCTTATCGCAATGCCGTACAAATGTGTAACGAAATGCTCAGCTTACAAAAAGAGGTGCTGCCTCCACTTAACTAGAAACAGAGTAGATGGGATTAGAATTTTTAGACTGGGCTGTAATTGCGGGCTATTTACTTTTAAGTATTGGCATTGGCGTTTTTGTGGTCAAACATGATTCTAAGAATATTACCGATTTTTTTGTAGCCGGTCGCAACCTGCCTTGGTGGCTTTTAGGTACGTCAATTGCTGCTACTTGGTTTGCTACAGATGCTCCCCTTGCTGTAACAGCACTTGTTCGCACCAAAGGAATCTACGGGAATTGGTTGTGGTGGTATTTGGGTGCGGGCATTATGATGATGGTTTTTTTCTACGCAAAATATTGGCGTAGGGCAGAAATAATCACAGATGCCGAGATGATAGAACTTCGATATAGCGGCAAGTCTGCATCAATTCTAAGGGGTTTTACCGCGGCCTTTTTCGGAATTTTTAAAAACTGTATTTCACTCGGTTGGATCATGCTGGCCATGCTAAAATTTTCTAATGTCATGCTGGGCTGGAGTGCAGAATTTGCCCTTGGCATCACACTGACTTTGGCCTTGATTCACACCTTAGTTTCGGGTATTAAAGGAGTGGTCGTTCTCGATATGCTGCATTTTTCTGCAGGAACCATCAGCAGTATTCTTTTAGCCATTTTAGTTTTGGTTCAGGTGGGTGGTCCAACAGAATTAAGCCTAAAATTAGCTGCAAGTACTGATGCTCCTTCGGGAATAACAGATATGTTGCCAAATATGTCACACATTGGTGCGACAGAGATGATTGCCTTTGTCTGCCTCATTGGTGTATTGTGGCTAGGTCAAGCCCAAGGAGATGGTTATATCGTACAACGTTTGTTCTCTGCCAAGAATGAAAAACACGCCATAAAGGCTTCACTCTGGTTTGCAGTTGCTGGAATAGTTATTCTAACCTGGCCATGGATTGTTGTTGGCCTAGGTTCTATTGTGATACTACCCATTTCAGAGGCATCTGAAGCTTTGTTGGCCGATCCTGAACTTGCCTATCCCATGATGATTAATGAAGTTCTTCCTGTAGGATTGAGAGGCCTTTTAGTCGCGGCATTTATGGCGGCATTTATGAGTACTGTAGACACCCATCTTTGTTGGGGAGGATCTTACGCAGTTAACGATATTTACAAACGCTTCATTAATGATAAGGCCGACGATCGTCATTATTTATTGGTCTCACGTATTAGCATAGTGCTTTTACTCTTGCTTTCTGCGGTAGCGGCATGGCAAATGGATAGCATTGCAGGTGCATGGATTTATATCATTGAAATCGTTTCTGGTATTGCAATTATTTTGATGTTACGTTGGTTCTGGTGGCGAATAAATGCCTGGTCTGAAATTACAAGCATGCTTTCGGCTCTGATTTTAGCCAATGGATTTTTATGGGCGAAATGGCTTCATAATTTTGGCTTGATGAGCGATTCGGTATTAGAAGTTGTAAATGGTTGGTATGGTGAAGATGTAGCACTCATTCGTGCTACACTACTCTTATTGCTGTGCACAAGCATTAGTATTTTGGTAACCTTTATGACAAGGCCGGTTGATAATGAAACCTTACTTCATTTTTACAAGAAAGTTCGACCAAAAGGCTGGTGGGGTCCAATTGCCAAACAAGTTCCTGACTTGGTCGATAAGAGTTCTTCGCGTGAGTCATGGCTGGGATTTCTTTTTGGCGTCATCTTTTTAAACAGTATTCTGTTTAGTGTAGGGCATGCAGTTCTAGGTGGTTACCAAGTGGCTTTAATTCTTTTGTTGGTTGGAATTTGTAGTGGATGGCTCACAATTAAATTGATGGGTTCATTAAAAACGCAAGGAGCAAATGAGAATAATTGAATTTGAAGAAATTTATCAAATGGGGCAGAAGGCCTTCTCTATTGTGATGGATGAAATAGAGCACAATCCTCAGCTGCTTTTATGTGCAGCAACCGGAAGTTCACCTTTGCCATTGTATCGAAATCTTGCTGAAGAAGCTAAAAAAAGAGCAGCAGCGTTCGATCAGTTGCGCGTTTTACCTTTAGATGAATGGGTCGGTCTGCCATCTTCCGATGGCTCTTGCCATGAGTTTTTGCAAAAACACATCCTAAGGCCTTTAAAGATTACTCAACAGCGATACTTTCCTTTTAATCTTGAGACTGAGAATCTCGAAGAGGAATGTCTGCGAATACAAGCTATGGTCAAAGAACAGGGTCCCATTGACCTATGTATTTTGGGTCTGGGCAAAAACGGACATCTGGGTTTCAATGAGCCTGCAAACGAATTTCAACCGCATTGTCATATTGCAGATTTGACCATCGAATCACAACAGCATTCAATGATTATGGATGCAAGTACAAAACCTACCCGAGGTATTACACTTGGTATACAAGATATACTCTCTTCAAGACGCATCTTACTAATGGTCTCAGGCAGTGGAAAAGAAGAGGCGAAGAAACAGTTGCTGTCTACGGAGATTAATCCCCAATGCCCTGCATCATTGCTATGGAAACACGATAATGTAGATTGTTTGGTAGTTAGACAAAATTAGATAGAACATGGGACCTTCCTGGTCATCATACGAGTGTTAAGAAAGCTTTATTCTTAGAAAAGCTTTGAAAAGAAAAAATCGTGCGAAGTCGAGTGCATAAGGAATAATGTACTATTTTGGTCTAGCTGGGCTCTAAGAAGCTGAAGCATTGTGTGATGTGTTCATATCTAAGGGTTGTTTTAGCCTTAAACCATATGACGATTAATATTTTGTAGCTTTAAAAAAAATAAAATGGATAAAATTTCTTTATTGTTTCAAGTTGTAGTAGCATTCTCTGTATACTTTGTGTGGATTTTTCGATATCACAACGTGATCTCTGAATTCCAACAGTTTGGATATTCAGATGTATTTAGAAATTTTGTTGGAGCAGCTAAAATTTCCATTTCAGCACTTCTTATTTTGGGGCTCTGTTATAAAGAAATAACTCTTTATGCTGCGCTGGGGATGTCCTTTTTTATGTTAAGCGCACAGTTGACTCATCTATGGGTCAAAAACCCTTTCAAGCAACGTTTACCCTCTTTAATATTTCTATTGATGTCATTGTTTAT
>CBFIGE010000028.1:0-4653 GCA_965662045.1 Flavobacteriaceae bacterium | reverse complement strand
TGCGGCATTTAACTTTGGTATTATATAGTCAATGGAATCAATCACAATTATTTCGATGTTTACAGGAATATCTTTCATTACCTATGGGGTCAATTCCTTTATCTCGAAAAGGATGATAAGTGAATTTAGACGCTGGGGTCTTGCAGATAAACGAAAAATAATTGGTGTATGTCAGTGTATAGGTGGTGCTGGTATACTTGTTGGATTTGAGCTTGGTATTGCTAGAGTTAGTAGTGCTATTTTTATTATTATTATGATGCTTGTTGCTACTCTGGTTAGAATCCGAATTAGAGATAACATCGCTGATATTTTACCTGCTATTTCTTATATCCTATTATGCGCTATAATTCTTTACCTTCACTATTATGACTAATGGATTTAATTAATACACTAATAATTGCCAAGTGTTTAAGCGATTTCTGATTTAAGCAAACCTTACGAAAATTTTTCAAATTCAAAAAAATTGAAGAATGAAAACCCTCCTCATGAGAAGAGCTTAAGGATTAGTGTGGTGTAGCGGTCTCTACTCAAAATTTTGTTAGATATTGATTATCTGGCGACCAGGTTTTATCATTCGATTTATAGTTAAATTTGGAAGAAATAAACTGCCCTTATGAGAAAATACCTTTTACTATTATTTTTTATCAGTTCATTTTCGCTTTTTGCACAAAAAGAATATTATGAATTGAGAACTTATTCGATACCTTTCAATAGCTCAGAACAGGCTTTACACAATTATTTAAAAGAGGTTTTTTTACCGGCATTAAATCGAGCCGGCATAGAGCATATTGGTGTTTTCGAAGCACTTGGAGAGTCTACTCCAAAGCAACTAGTTTTACTGATTCCCTACAAAGATATTGTCACCTACGGTGAGGTTATCACTATTTTAGCTGGGGATCAACAATATCTTGAAGAGCGAAAAGTGTATGATGCGGTCCCCCACGATAAACGAGTGTATTCCCGCTTCTCAACTTCATTTTATATTGCCTTTGACGGATTGCCAAAATTAGTCAAGCCTTCTGAAGGATTTAATTTATTTGAATTAAGAACCTATGAAGGATACAGTGAAGACGCGGTTCGAAGAAAGGTAAAAATGTTTAATAAAGAAGAATTTACAATATTTGATCAGACTGGACTGCACTCGGTATTTTTTGGAGAACAAGTTTCTGGACCTTCGATGCCTGCGCTGACTTACCTACTTTCATTTCGTTCTATGGAAGAGCGCAATGAAAATTGGAACAAATTTATTGTTCATCCAGAGTGGAAAAGGGTTTCTAGACTTGCTGAATATGCCCATACGGTATCTGACATCAAAAGAACTTTTTTAAAGCCCTTGACTTATTCTCAACTTTAAAAAGTTTTAGTTTTTTAAAAAGGAACTCAATACAGACTTGTAAAAGCTTTTCTTTCAGTAAAAAAGACCTGGTTAATACATTGTTCGGTCCCAAGAGACCACCGATTAGACACCCTAAAAATTTAAATAACTGATATGAAATACCTGTTAAAATTATCCGTCATAATTCTCTTGTTTTCGTGTGACAAGAATGAAGAACCTCAAGAACAGGTTGATGTTGATTGTACAGGAGAATATAGTACAGCAGGAATTTTAGTAGAGATCAATGAAGAAATTTATAATGATGATGAATCCGTAAATAATTATAGCAGATACTCATGGTCTTCAGATGGTTTTGAGAGAATTCTAAGTGGTAATGGAATACCAAATCATGAAGTAGGAACATTTCCAAACCCAGATAACCCGAACACAATAAGAGAACAAAATGTAAATAAGAGATTCACGCTCTGTCCTGAAATAATTACAGAAAGTGGATTGGAAGTTGTGGGTCCTGCTTTGGTAATTGCCTATGCTTTAAATAGTGTCAAATTTGATCCTGCGACAGCTGGTAGATGTAATAATGCTGGCGAATGTAGTTTAGCACAAGGTCAGGGGAATTGGAATATTGAGGCATTAGGTCATGACACTTTTGACTTTGGTGATGATATGAACCATGCTCATGTCCAACCCAATGGTGCATATCATTATCATGGAATGCCAGAACTATTGGCAGATTTTCTTGGCGATAATCAAGGGATGACAATAGTTGGTTGGGCTTCTGATGGGTTTCCAGTCTATGCAAGATATGGGTATTCTAACGCGAATAATTCTAACAGTAGTATTAAGTCACTGACTCCGAGTTATAGATTGAAATCGGAGCCTGATGCTAATCGTCCAGATGTTTTAACAGCCTTAATCGGAGGGCCTGGTCAGGGAACAACCAATCCAAATACTGAAATACCAATGGGTGCTTTTACGCAAGATTATGAATACGTTGAAGGGCTTGGAGATTTAGATCAATGTAATGGGCGATTTGGAGTAACCCCAGAATTCCCTGAAGGCATTTATTACTATGTTGTTACAGATGATTTTCCTTTTTTCACAAGATGCTTAAAGGGAGACATTTAAAACAAAAAACCAGTCACACTATAACAGTATAGTGGTTTTATCATTATAGTTGCTCCCCCTATGTTTTGGAAATTACAGCTATTTTCTGCATAGTCGTCTTTTTATAGAAATTTCGATTTTAAGAATTGCAACCACATTTTCACTCCCGAGATTAAGTCCATCTTGTTGGCAACGAATATTCTGAAAAGGGGTAAAATAAAAAAGAAGTCAAAAATGACCTCTTATCTATGATGGCTTGAAGGAATGAGTTACATCGATTCAAATAAAATGATAAAAAACTAATCTTAATATCCTCTATTCTATGGTGTTAATAATGATTTTGAGTCATTTAATTATCCTTCATTATAATTGGTGTTAATTTCTTTTTAATTGCATCATATTCTTCTTGGGATATTATTTCAAGCTCTAATAATTCTTTTGACTCTTTCAATTTATCTATCGCCTCGTTTCTTGTCATACGTCTATTGGGATTAATTACCTCACCCATTGTAAAAGAATTAATATTTATAGTTAAATATTTTTGAGCTAAGCCCGAAGCATCAGGGTTTCTAATAAACATTTCAATATCTAAATCTCCTAATAATCTTGTTCCTTTTATGGTCTCCAAAACCCAATCAAACTCTCTCATTGATGTATTTACTTGAGAATATTTAGAAATTGGCTGAATAATTGTAGTTCTCCCAGTAGCTATTGTTTCGTAAGTATTTGAAATTTTGCTTGATGATGGGCCAAGCGGAAGAGTGTCACCAATAGATATAGAAGATCCATCCTCAAAAATTAGTGACTTAGTAATGTAAAAATCCGCTTTGTACATTGCTTTAGTTTCAGCAAATGATGTTTTTAAATCATATATTTCTGTAGTCTTTTTCTTTTGACCATAAAGAGACGTGACAATAAGTAAAGCTAAAAGTGAAAAATAATTTTTATAATGAAAATGCATAATTAATTTTTTGTTTAATATTTTTTGATTTAGTCTTTACGTTTATTGTTGAAAAAGGTAAAGTAATTTTTTCATGATGTAAAATTAATATTTCACCCCAAATAAGATTAATATAAGTAATCGAATATACAATTGTGAATTAACTAAAAATATATTTAGACCTGTTACAACCACATTGAAGCCTTGTAGAAAAACAAAAAGCCATCGATTTTCGATGGCTTGTCTAAGATGGCTCCCCCTATTATTCGGAGTTGCAGCACAATTTCTTTTTTTAACGATCCACTCACCTTAGACGATATACAATTCTCCTTCCTCTAAAGCACTTAAGTAACGAGTATAAACTTCCTCTAATTGTGAAGGAGGTAGCTCGATGAAATCTTTGGTTTCTAATTTGTAGTTAACGGTCTTTGTAAATAAACACAAACCTATCGGAAAACCTTTGCTAGCTAAATTTTATAGACGTTATTGTAAGTAGTGCTTCGTTTACTTGCTCAATTTCAGTATTCGAAATGCACCTTGAATTACCAACACAAAAACGATTGTTCCTATAATCAAGTCAGGTTTATTGGAACTCAACCAATTTACCAAAATTCCTGCAAATATTACTCCTAAATTGATAATCACGTCATTCGAGGTGAAAATCATACTTGCTTTCATATGTGCTTCTTCTTTGCTCTTTGACTTTTGCAAAATATAAAGACAAAACCCGTTTGCTATAAGTGCAAAAATCGAAACGATAATCATTGTCGAAAAATTGGGGAGTTTCTCGTCTCCGAAAAATCTTCTTAATACTTCTAAAAATCCAATAATCGCAAGTGTTATTTGAAAATATCCAGCAAGTTTTGCTATCCGTTTTTTCTTAATTAAAGTTCCCCCTACGGCAAACAAACTAATTCCGTAAACGAAACTGTCGGCAAGCATATCTAAACTGTCGGCAACAAGTCCCATTGACTTAGAGATAATTCCTGTTGTTATTTCAATTATGAAAAACGTAAAATTTATAGCAAGTACAGACCAAAGTAGTTTTTTTTGGTTTGAATTTTCTTTAAATTCTGTTTGGTCAGTTTGTTCGGTCGAGATTTTCTTTCCGCCTAAATTTAGTTCGATAATAGACTTTTCGATTTGGTGAATTTCTCCGCAGTGAAAAACAGTCAATTTTCGGTTGAGAATATCAAATTCTAAATTTGCAATACTTGAGATCCCGTCTAATTTCATTCGGATTAGATTTTCCTCTGATGGACAGTCCATTTTG
>CBFIGE010000027.1:6125-10933 GCA_965662045.1 Flavobacteriaceae bacterium | reverse complement strand
CACAAGGTGGGAGAGTAGGTCGCCGCCTCCTTCGAGCCCTGCACAGTAATGTGCAGGGCTTTTTTTATCGAGGAATTATACGATTTGGTCGAATAATACGTTATTTAATTATAATCATTCATCAGCTCGTATCATGACAAAATCACTTACTTACTTTCTGCTTAATTTAATGGCTTTTACCCAGGCTCTTGCTTTTGGGGATGATTTAGTTGTTATTCAACAAGTCTCGGAATCAAATCAAAATCAGGTTGAAATAATTCAAGTGGGGGATTTAAATACATCGATTCTTTTATTAGATCAATCTAACAGACAATCCATTTTCTTGAACCAAGAAGGTGAAAATCTTGTAAATGAGATGACCTTTGTTTCGTCAAATCGAAATGAATTGAATATTGAACAGAATGGAATTCAAAATCAATCAAAAATGGATTTTAATGCTGCAAATCGAAATCATTTAGGGGTTGTTCAATCTGGAACAAGTTTGACTAGCACAGTTCTTCTGAGTTACTCTAACGGTAATGAAATCAATGTCATTCAAGAAGGTTCGGGACACGAATCTTCTATCAGTATTGTTAATGGTCACAATAATCGTATCGATGTACGACAAATGAATTAAATACGTGGCAAATCACCTTCTTGCTTTAAAGGTAGATTGGTAGTGCCCATTAAATATTTGTCGATGTGATGTGCTGCAGAGCGTCCTTCCGATATAGCCCAAACAATGAGAGATTGTCCTCTTCGCTGATCGCCAGCGACAAAAATATTGTCTACATTGGTCTGATAATTCTCAGTAGGCGCTGAAATGTTATTTCGACTATCAAACTTTAGGTTGAGTTGTTCAGCAATTGATTTTTCTGATCCTGTGAAGCCCAAAGCAAGTAAAACTATGTCGCAGTCCCAATTTTTCTCAGTTCCTTCGATTTCTTTTAATTGAGGTCTTCCATTTGAAAAATCCCATTCTACTTCGGTTGTTTGCAATCCGATGAGTTCACCTTTATCGTTACCGATGAATTTCTTTGTCGATATACTGAAATGACGTTCAGCTCCTTCTTTATGAGAGCTACTCGTTCTGAGTCTCATCGGCCAAAAAGGCCAGGGTTGGTTTTCAGGACGATCTGTTGTGGCCATTGGCATAATTTCGAAGTTAGAAACAGATTCTGCCCCTTGTCGAATGGAGGTTCCAATACAGTCAGAGCCTGTATCACCACCACCGATTACAATGACTTTTTTTCCTCTAGCAGGTAAATGTCCTTTAAACTCTTTTTGCGCTGCAACCCTTCTGTTGTTTTCTGGAAGAAAATCCATGGCCTGTATGACTCCTTTAAGATTGGCTCCAGGTATTGGTAATTCTCTTTTAATGGTTGCTCCTCCGCAGAGTAACAATGCGTCGTACTCTTCTTGAAGTTGTTCAGCACTTATATCTTTACCGACATCAACTCCTGTTTTGAAGGTAATTCCTTCTTCAATCAACTGTTCAAGTCGTCTGTCAATGACTTGCTTTTCCATTTTAAAATCTGGAATACCAAAGCGCAATAGTCCACCAACTTTTTCATCTCGCTCATATACAGTGACCTGATGTCCTGCTCGATTTAATTGTTGTGCAGCTGCAAGACCGGCTGGGCCTGAACCGACAATCGCTATAGTTTTTCCACTTCTGCTTTGAGGTGGTTGAGCCTTAATCCATCCATTGTTAAATGCTGTTTCTACAATATTTTTTTCAATATTTTCTATAGATACAGGATTTTCATTGATCCCTAGTACACAAGCCTCTTCACACGGGGCCGGGCAGAGTCTTCCTGTAAATTCTGGAAAATTATTAGTGGCGTGTAGAATATCTGTTGCCTTCTCCCAATTTTTTTGGTATACAGCGTCATTAAAATCAGGAATGAGGTTTCCTAAAGGACATCCACTATGACAAAAGGGAATTCCGCAATCCATACATCTTGCACCTTGAGTCTCAAGTTCTTTTTTACTAAGTGGCTTTGTAAATTCTTTATAATTCTTAACGCGTTCTTCAACAGCAGTTTGCCCCTCATCTTTTCTATCGAATTCTATAAATCCAGTTGTTTTTCCCATATGCTACTTAGCTAATTGCTTGTTCTTTTTCTAATCTTAATAATGCCAATCGGTATTCTTCTGGCAATACTTTGGTAAAGTTTTTTAGTTCATTTTTCCAATCTCCTAAGAGTTGAGCTGCAATAGGACTCATGGTGTTGTTGTAGTGGTTTTCAACGAGCTCAAAGAGTCTTTTTTGATCTTCTGCTTCAGTGACTTTAAGGAAATTCAACATATCATTGGTGCAATTCTTTTCGAGTTCTTGTTTAGGATTGTACACATATGCAATACCCCCACTCATACCAGCACCAAAGTTACGTCCTGTTTTTCCTAAAATGACGACTTCACCTCCAGTCATGTATTCACAACCGTGGTCTCCAATACCTTCGACTACTGCTATAGCTCCGGAATTTCGTACCGCAAATCGCTCTCCAGCCAAACCATTGATATAGGCTTCGCCAGAGGTTGCTCCATAGAGTGAAACGTTACCAGTGATTACGTTGTTATGCGGTTCAAAACTGGCCTCAAAAGGAACTTTAACGATGAGTTTAGCACCAGAAAGTCCCTTGCCTAAATAATCATTTGTGTTTCCGTTTAGGATTAAGGTGAGGCCTTTGGTTGAAAAGGCTCCGAAACTCTGACCCGCTGAGCCTGTAAAAGTCAATTTCAGCGTGTTTTCGGGTAGACCTTCACTTCCGTAGATTTTTGAAATTTCATTACTGATAATAGCGCCTACAGCGCGATCGGTATTTGTAATATCGTATTCTAAGCTCGTTTTTTCCTTTCTGAATAAAGCAGGGTGAGCTTGAGCGATAATATCGAATTCAATAGATGAATTGATTAGATCTTCTTGTTTTTGTGAATTGTAGAGCGTTGATCCGTTTGGAGCTTCAATCTTTTCGAGAATAGGGCTGAGATCAAGTCCTGCAGATTTGAAGTGGTCTACTGCTTTTTTACGGTCGAGTTTTTGAACCTGACCAACCATTTCATTAATACTTCTAAATCCTAATTTCGCCATAATTTCTCGCAATTCTTGTGCGACGAAATACATATAGTTCACAACGTGCTCAGGCTTTCCTTTGAATTTTTTTCGTAATTCAGGATTTTGTGTTGCGATTCCTACTGGACAGGTGTTCAAATGACAAACTCTCATCATTACACATCCAGAAGCTACAAGTGGAGCAGTAGCAAATCCGAACTCTTCTGCACCTAGAAGACAGGCTATAGCTACGTCTCTACCTGTCTTGAGTTGCCCATCGCACTCCAAAATGACTCTACTTCTCAAATCATTCATTACAAGGGTTTGTTGTGCTTCGGCTATTCCCAGCTCCCATGGTAAACCTGCGTGCTTTAACGAAGTTAATGGCGAGGCACCAGTACCTCCATCAAAACCTGAAATTAAAACCACATCTGCATTGGCTTTAGCAACACCGGCAGCGACTGTCCCAACTCCAACTTCAGACACCAATTTAACGTTGATACGTGCTTCTCTATTCGCTGATTTTAAATCGTAAATCAATTGAGATAAATCTTCAATAGAGTAAATGTCGTGGTGTGGAGGAGGAGAAATTAAACCTACGTAAGGTGTTGAATTCCTAGTTTTTGCTATGGAAGGGTTTACTTTTGGTCCTGGTAATTGACCTCCTTCTCCAGGCTTGGCACCTTGTGCCATTTTGATTTGAATTTCTTGTGCGTTGGTCAAGTAATTGGAACTCACTCCGAATCTACCAGATGCTACCTGTTTAATCGCAGAGTTCTTCCAATCACCACTATCTTTTTTGTGGAAGCGTTCTACATCTTCGCCACCTTCTCCAGAGTTACTCTTTCCTCCAATTCTATTCATTGCAACGGCAAGATTCTCATGAGCTTCTTGACTGATACTTCCGTAAGACATGGCTCCGGTTTTGAATCGCTTTACAATTTCAGTCCAAGATTCCACTTCTTCTAAAGGAATAGGATCGTAATTGGTGAATTCAAGCATGCCTCTTAGGGTCATTAAGTGTTGACTTTGTTCGTTGACCAGCTGTGCGTAATTTTTATAAGTAGTAGGTTCGTTGTTTCGAACAGCCTTTTGGAGATACGATATTGATAATGGATTGAATAAATGTTTTTCACCATCTCTTCTCCAGCGATACTGTCCGCCAATTTCCAAATCAAGACTCGCAGATATCTTTGCATCTTTGAATGCTTTTTGATGTCTTTTTTGTACTTCTAATTCTACTTCTTGAAGACCTATACCTTCTATTCTCGTCGGAGTATTTTCGAAATAGGTGTTTACTACTTTTTTATTAATACCGATACATTCAAAAAGCTGAGAACCTCGATAAGAATTTAAGGTAGATATACCGATTTTGTTCATCACCTTTAAAATTCCTTTTCCAACAGCTTTATTATAGTTCGTAATTGCTTCTTCAGCAGTTATTGTTAGATCTTCGGCTACAACATGTTGTTCAATGATTTCATTGACTAAATATGGGTTTATGGCTGAAGCCCCGAAACCGAATAAAACAGCGAAATGATGAACTTCTCTCGGCTCAGCAGACTCAATGATTATACTGACTTTAGAACGCTTTTGTAACCTAGTCAATCCCTTGTTTAAATTTGAACAAGCCAATAAAGCAGGAATGGCAGCTTTGTCTTGGTCTACGTTTCGATCTGACAAAATAAGAATATTGCTTCCTTGTTCGATGGCCGCTGTGGCGTCTGAAATCATATTTTTTAGCGCCTTTTCAATACCGTTAAGTCCTTCATTG
>CBFIGE010000027.1:0-6026 GCA_965662045.1 Flavobacteriaceae bacterium | reverse complement strand
ACGGGATATAGCATTGACATCCTACTTACTTTGTAGTCGGGACTCTCGTCATGCTTTTTAATTTTATCTAAATCCTCTTTAGAGATTACAGGATTTTGAATCTTTAATTTTCTGCAATGAATTGGCAGTGTCTCGAAAATGTTTTGGTCGGCACCTAGGGTGAGACTAATATCTGTAATGAGCTCCTCGCGAATTCCGTCCAATGGAGGATTAGTTACTTGGGCAAAGAGTTGCTTAAAATAGTTGTATAACAATTGTGGTCGTTCAGATAAGACTGCAATTGGTGTATCTGCCCCCATTGATCCTATAGGCTCCTTTCCTTGTGAGGCCATTGGAAGTATGATGGTATTAATATCTTCTCGAGTGTAACCAAAAAATGCTGCCCTTTCTTCTAAACTAGAAGGCTCTTTCTTAGCAGGCATTTTGTTGTAAGGAATGTCCTTGAGGTAAATTAAATTTTCACTTACCCATGTTTTGTAATCGTGTTTTGAAGATATTTTGCTTTTGATTTCTTCATCCTCAACGATTCGACCTTCTTTCATGTTTACTAAAAACATTTTTCCAGGTTCTAATCTACCGTGGTAAGCAATATTTTCTACTTCTACATCAACCACTCCTGTCTCTGAAGACATGATGACGTATCCGTCTTTAGTCACTGAATATCGCGAAGGTCTCAAGCCATTTCTATCCAATAGAGCACCAATATAATCACCGTCGGTAAAAGGAATAGATGCGGGTCCATCCCAAGGTTCCATGACGCAAGAATGATATTCATAAAAGGCTCTCTTATCTTCAGACATATTTTCATTGCGTTCCCACGCTTCTGGAACTAACATCATCATTACCTCTGGCAGAGATCTTCCAGACATTAAAAGGAGTTCTACCACCATGTCAAGGCTTGCTGAATCTGACTTGTGTGGAAGAACGACAGGTAAAATTTCTTTGATTTCATTTCCAAAATAAGGACTACTCAACAATTCTTCTCTAGAACGCATTCGTGCGACATTACCTCGGAGCGTATTGATTTCTCCGTTGTGGCAGATGTATCTGAAAGGTTGGGCCAAATCCCAGGTTGGAAATGTATTGGTCGAAAATCTTTGGTGAACTAAGGCCAATCGAGTCACAACGCGTTCGTCTCTCAAATCTGTAAAGAATGCTGAAATATCTTCTGGTACGAGTAAGCCTTTGAAAATGATAATTTTCGTGGAAAGACTGGGTAAATAGAAAACATTGCCTTCTGATAGTTTGGATTGGGCTACGGCGTGCTCCGTTTTTTTGCGAGCGATGTAGAGTTTTACTTTGAAATCGAATTCGTTTTGCACCTCACCATGGCCAATAAATATCTGTTCGATTTCAGGTTCAGTTTGCATAGCAATACTGCCTAAAATATCTTTGTTTACAGGAACTTTTCGCCATCCTAATAGGTCAAGACCTTGTTCTTTAAGATTTTTTTGAAAAACATCTTTGCAATAGTTCCGTTGATTTTCTTTTTGTGGTAAAAAGACGTTACCAGTGGCATAAGATCCTGCTTCTGGTAGCTCAAACTCACAATTTTCTTTGAAGAATTGATGAGGAATGTCAATTAATATTCCTGCTCCATCTCCAGTTTTCCCGTCAGCATTGACAGCTCCTCGGTGTTTTAGTTTCACCAAGATTTCTAGAGCCTTATGAATGATGTCATTTGAACGCTTTCCTTCAAGACTACAGATGAATCCTGCACCACAGTTATCGTGTTCAAAGGAAGGCAAATACAGACCGCGTTTGGGTAAACTCATAGCATAAATTTAAAATAGCATTACAAGTTATTAAATATCGAGGGCCAAATTTCTTTTAGCTCCTATTATCGTTAATTTGATAAATAGGCATCTGAATTTTTCAGATTATCTAAAATTTGAAGCTATATTTTGATGAATTATAAAAAGCAAAATATTTGTCTTAGTGCTTTTTTAACCGAGATTTTTTCAAGTATCTTAGTCTCGACTAAATCTACGAGGAACATAACTTTATGGAGACCATAATAATCGCCATCTTTTTATTGGGCTATTTGTTCATTACCCTTGAACACAATATTAAAGTAGATAAGCTAATTCCGGCCTTAGCAATGATGGCCGTTTTATGGGCTGTAACTGCTTTAACGCACTTGGATGTTTTTGAAGTAAATGCCCAACTGAAAGAATTAGAACCTACACATTTAGAGGAGATTTTGTTGCACCATTTGGGTAAGACTGCAGAAATTTTGATTTTCTTGCTTGGAGCCATGACTATAGTTGAAATCATAGACTATTTTAACGGCTTTGTGACCATAAAAAACTTTATCCGTACCAGACAAAAAACTAGATTACTCTGGATATTCTCGATTTTAGCTTTCATCTTATCTGCAATTATTGATAATCTAACGGCTACAATAGTCTTAATTACGATTCTACAAAAGGTTATTCATCAAAAAGATGTTCGACTTTATTTCGCAGGATTAATCATACTAAATGCAAATGCTGGTGGTGCTTGGTCGCCTATCGGTGATGTGACAACGACTATGTTATGGATTGCAAATAAAGTGGATGGTTTCTCATTGGTAAATAGAGTGTTAATTCCTTCAATAGCCTGCATGATAGTCCCAACTATTATTGCTAGTCGCTTTCAAGTATTTAAAGGAGAAATAGCCGAATTACCCGCAGAAGAAAAAGGTGATCAGAATTCCAGATTTGGGTCCTTTATGCTGTATTTAGGTTTAGGTGCAATAGTTTTTGTTCCCTTCTTTAAAACTGTTACACATTTGCCACCTTATGTCGGTATGATGCTTTCGCTGTCCATTGTAGCCTTAGCGGCTGAAATCTTAACTGGCTCAAGATTTAGTCTGTCAAGAACTGACAAGAAAATTGATGAATTAGAACACCACTCTCCTGTTCATTTAGCAATGACTAAAATCGAATTGCCCAGTATTTTGTTCTTCTTAGGTATTTTAATGGCTGTGGCTTGTTTAGAATCTTTAGGAATCTTGTTCAATTATGCTGAAGCCTTAAATCATGCTATTCCCAATAAGGACGTTGTTGTAATACTGCTTGGAATTGCCTCTGCAGTAATCGATAATGTGCCCTTAGTGGCTGCTTCTATGGGAATGTTTTCCGAGGCTCCTGATCATCCGTTATGGCATTTTATTGCCTATTCAGCGGGAACAGGAGGAAGCATGTTAATCATTGGTTCTGCAGCTGGTGTTGTTGCCATGGGTATGGAAAAGATCGATTTTTTCTGGTTTTTGAAAAAAATTACTTGGCTCGCTTTAGTAGGCTTTTTATCGGGAGCATTGGTATTTATCCTAATGAGGGACTATCTTTAAACTACCATGAATAAAATTCAAACAAATTCATTGAGTGTCATTGACATGATTGTCAATGGTGGTGCGGGGAGTATTATTATCATATTAATTCTCTTTGCACTGCTGATGTTGGCAGTCTATATTTATGCCGAGCGAACTCTGACTTTTAATGGTCTTTTAAAATTAGACAGTGGATTTGTCGATGATTTGAATAAAGAATTGCGAAGAAACTCTATGAATGTTCAAAAGGCCATTACAATTTGTAAGAAAAGTGATCATCCTTCTGCTAGAATAATTCGCAGAGGTTTAGAGCGTTTTAAAGACAAAAATGAATTAGGACCAACAAAAACAGCGATTGAAAATGAGGCGCAATTCGTCGTTTACGGTCTTGAGAGGAATATTAATATTTTGGCAACGATTTCTGGTGCAGCTCCGATGATTGGATTTTTGGGAACGGTTATTGGAATGATTATTGCTTTTCATCAAATGGCTAATAGTGGAGGTCAGGCCGAGATGGCAGAATTGGCGTCTGGAATTTATACTGCAATGACTACTACCGTGGGAGGATTAATTGTTGGTATTTTAAGCTACATCGGCTATAATCATTTAGTTACTCGCACTCAGCTCATTGTTCACGATTTAGAAAAAAAGGCATCTGAGTTTTTAGAGGAATTAGACAAATAAACTTATGAAGATTCAGCGAAAGAATTTGATTAACCCGCAGTTTAATATGTCTTCTATGACAGACGTAGTTTTTTTGCTCCTAATTTTCTTTTTACTTACCTCAAATGTTCCTAAAGCCCTAGATTTAATTACGCCCACTGCTGAGGGAAATCAAACCAAAGCTGCAGATCCAAATATGGTTACCGTAAGTATTGATAAAACCCTTAATTGGTTCATCGATGGTGAGCAAATTTCATCAGATTATTTAGAAATTGAACTTGACAAGGCTTTAGAGCGTGTCGAAACGCCTACTATTATTCTGTACGCTGACGAAAATATTCCGCTTAAAGAAAGTGTAAAGGTTATGAACCTCGCCAACAAAAAAAACTACAAGCTTATTTTGGCCGTGCAGCCCGAAGGTTAAGACATGCAAAACTATAATCAAACACTGGAGTGGATGTTTAATCGTCTACCAATGTATCAGCGTGATGGTAAATCGGCATTGGAGTTCAAACTAGATAAAACCAGCTCTTGGCTGGACCATCTCGAAAATCCACATTACAAGTTTAAATCAATTCATGTTGGGGGGACCAATGGTAAGGGGTCCTGTTCGCACATGCTCACTTCAATATTGATGGAAGATGGATATCAAGTGGGCTTGTACACTTCTCCTCATTTAGTTGACTTTAGAGAACGCATTCGTACTAACCCCGGCAAGTGTTCAGAAGAATTTGTGATGGCCTTTATTTCGACTCACAAGGACTATATTTTAGCCCATACATTGAGTTTTTTTGAACTCACTGTGGGAATGGCCTTTTCATATTTTGCTGATCAAAATGTTGACATAGCCGTTATTGAAGTAGGTATGGGAGGAAGATTAGATTCCACAAATGTAATTACTCCACTTATTAGTATTATAACAACTATTGGTTTGGACCATCAAGCCTTTCTGGGTGATACCTTAGGAAAAATAGCGCACGAAAAGGCTGGAATCATTAAGCGTAATATCCCTGTAATTATCGGCAATACTCATGAAGAAACCCAAGGGGTGTTTCAAACTAAGGCAGAAGAACAAAATGCGCCAATTTATTGGGCCACAGATCCTATCTCTGAATTTAAATCAGATTTGAAAGGAATTTACCAAGTTTTCAATATAAACACTGTGGTTACTGCTATAAATGTTCTAAATAAGCACAGTGAATTTTCAATTTCTACAAAAGCGGTGCTCGATGGTCTACAAAAGGTTGTCTCCAATACTGAAATTCAAGGAAGATGGCAATGGTTAAAGGACAATACGGTTTGTGATACAGCCCACAATGTAGATGGACTGCAATATGTTTTTGAGCAGTTGTCTAATCAAGAATATGATTACCTCTATGTTGTTTTCGGAATGGTGAAGGATAAAAATATCGATGATATTTTAGCCCTCTTACCAAAAAAAGCCTATTACTATTTTGCTGCTCCAAAAATTAATAGAGCTCTTCCTGCCTCGGAATTATTTGAGCATTCAAAAAGATTTGACCTAAAAGGAGAGTGCTGCTCAAGTGTCACTGATGCCTATCACAAAGCACAACTAAAAGCCGGTAAATCGGATTTGATTTTTTTAGGTGGAAGTACTTTTGTGGTTGCAGAAGTACTTTAGACTAGTTTTGGTCAAGCATGAGTTCTTGTGTAGCCAAAGCTTTCGATTTTTTGTAGGCTTCGCTAAAGTTGCTCAGTAATCTTTTGTATTGTTGAGAATAAATCAGTGCTCTTGACAGATATCCATTGAATCTTTTTGATAGGTAATACGATCTGTCAAAATCGTAATTCAATAATTTTTCTTTTCCATAAAACTCTCCATTCATCATGTCATAGCCCGCTCTGATGTTAAAGTTTAGATACATTTGATCAAGAAAATTCATGTTCCACAAGTCAATTTCATTAGAGATGGCATAATTTCTTTCATTCAAGTGATTATAGATTTCTAGAAGATTAGATTTGAGTTCATCGCTGGCAATCAATTCAAATGTTCCTGTTGAAATCATCTGGTTAAAAACTCCTTTTTTTG
>CBFIGE010000026.1:0-12527 GCA_965662045.1 Flavobacteriaceae bacterium | reverse complement strand
TTTTGCGTTAAATAACATAAGAAGTCAATAAAATCAATGGTTTACAGCGATTTATTTTTGTGAATACTACGGCCCCCAGTTGAGTGTAAATCTACACCTGTTTAGTGTCAATTATATTCACTGGGCAAGCTTTTTGAGCTTCAACGCAGGGTTCAAAAATACGATCGTCTGGAGATTTAATCGTAAAAAAACCTTTCTTTTCTTTGGAGTGTAATAAAACACTTTTACCGTCTTTTTTTGACATCTGAAATTGTTCAGGAGCCAATTCTACACAATAATTACAACCTATGCACTTTTGGCGTTGAAGGGTGACTACAACCATAAGCTCACGAAGTTACTTTTTCAGCAGCGAATTCAGTCTTTACAATCTTATAGAGTTTATCAGATTGTCGAAGTCTAAATTTTAAAGGAATGGTAATAGAATCTCCTTTAGTCGCTTGATTTTCGCCCTTGTCATTCACTAGCATTTCAGTGAGCTCAAACTCTTCAACTCCAGTTGTTGGGCCAGTAACGAGTATGGTATCCCCTATTTTTAAATCGTAGGCTTCTATTTTAAATTCACCAATGCTTGTTTTCGGAAAGTAATGTACGCCCTTACCGATATAAACTTTCTTTTGTGTAGCCTTAGAACCATTAGCCTCACTCCACTCACCTAGTTTTTGACCCAGGTAATAGCCACTCCAAAAACCACGATTGTACACCTTGTGTAACTCTTTCATCCATTCAGTAACCTTTTGTTTTGAAAAAGAACCCTCATAATAAGCATCGATAGCTTCTCGATAGGTTCGTATCACGGTTGCCACATACTCAGGTGCCCTACCACGACCTTCGATTTTTAAAACCTTAACACCTGTATCAATGACTTGATCTAAAAAATCAAGGGTACATAAATCTTTAGGAGACATCATAAATTCATTATCTACTTCGATCTCAAAACCACTTTCTTGGTCGATGACCGTATATTTCTTGCGGCAATTCTGTTTGCATGCCCCTCGATTAGCAGACGAATTATGAGAATGAAGGCTTAAATAACACTTTCCAGAAACAGCCATACAAAGTGCACCATGTCCAAATATTTCAACCTCAACTAGATTTCCTGACGGGCCTCTCACCTCTTCTTTTTCGATTTGATCAACGATCTTTTTAACCTGTCTCAAGCTGAGTTCTCTGCTCATAACCATAGTATCCGCGAAAAGCGCATAGAACTTAACCGTTTCAATATTGGTAATATTAATTTGAGTAGAAATATGAATTTCAATTCCAATTTGTTTGGCATAGGCAATAACAGCCTGATCCATCGCGATTACTGCGGTGATATTGGCTTCCTTAGCCGCATCAAGCAAAGTCTTGATGACTGATAAATCATGATCGTAAATAATGGTGTTTAAAGTCAGATAGGTGCGTACCTGTTTTGCCTCGCAACGTTTGACAATTTCAGGTAAATCATCAAGGGTAAAGTTGATACTCGCTCGCGCACGCATATTAAGCTGATCTACACCGAAATAAACAGAGTCGGCACCGTTATCTATAGCGGCTTGAAGTGATTCAAAGTTTCCGGCAGGAGCCATAAGCTCTATTTGTCCTGAGTTTGTCATGTTGATTTAGTCCATTTTGAGGTAAAAATAGGTGTTCTACTAATTTTAAACTAAAAATTCAACAAGAGCATAATTAATTATAAACTCGATTTAAGTATGTGTTATACAAGGATATTTCAGTTTTTCTGCCCAAACTATTTAGGATGAAACGCTTATATTCTCGACAAAACCGCTTACTTTTCTTACATAATTTTTGTTATTTTGCATTTAACAAAAATATAAAGAATCAATGACCTTTTTCAAAAAATATAATAAAGCAGTAGTGTTAGTCACGGCAATGCTACTGGTATTAGCATCTTGTAAAGACGACGATATAGAAATTGTTACTTATGATTTTAGTGACGCCTTTGAGAATGTCGAAGTAGGTTCAGTGAACACACCAGCTGATCCTGACTTACCCATAGAAAATATAGATCCTGCCACAATAACAACTGAAACTACGGAATCTACTGATCTCATCACTGATATAACTGATGGCAGTACAGATGCAACGACCGATGAAGTTATTGCTAACGTAGAAGATCTCGTGTCAAATTACTTTAGTGCTGCTGACCTTGACGCCGCCGCAGCTCTTGATCAAGCAGCAATTGACAACTTTTTAGCCGGTTCACTCACTACTGAACAAGAAGCATTAGCACAATCTATACTATCGCTTTACGGTTCGAGTAGAAATTTAAGCGCCTATATGCCGTCTGTTGAATATGTCTTAGGAGGTGCTGGAAAAATGGCTTTATCTATACCTGATATTCAAGCTGTGTCCGAAGATGATTTTGCAGGATATCCCGGTGATGCTACCTGTTATGTCGCTGCCGAAACCTTGTATCAAGAAAAAATAGCACCTGCCGTTGAGCAAAGAGATTTAGCCCTTTCAACAGTAACTTCTAACTACAATTCAAGACTACAGCAAGCTAGCGCAAGAAAGACGGCACGTATTCAACAAATAAATGCAGACTACGAGGCGGGCATTGAGGCTCTAAATAGCGGAGCTGCTGCTCTTATCGCTGCAGCTGCAAATCTTACTGATCAAGATCAACAGCAAGCTATTCTTCAGTTAGCACACACTTATTTGGTGGTAGGAAAGTACCTTTTAGATCTCTATAAAACTCAGGCTCTAGCATACGTTGATCAACTAGAAGCAGATGAGATTGAAGCTATTGAAAACAGATTCAACGAGAATGTTGCTCAAATTGAAGCAGAGTTCTCAGCAGCAATTGCTGAGGCTAAAGCTGTTAGAGATTCATCTTTCGAAACCTGTCACAACCAAGGAGGATAATTTCTTGCACTCCTTTCGAATAATACAACTTGCGCTTTTGTTATTGGCCACATTCCAATATTCAAAGGCGCAAGTTTCTGTTTATGGTAAACCAGGTCTAGTAAGTATTCCAACTGCAGAATGGTTTGAAAATAAACCTTTTGGTGTTTCATATGCTTTTGTGCCAGATGCTTACGCATCAGATTTATTTCGCACCAATTTAGAAGCTCCAAAAAACAGAGCGCGCATTGTGGGTTTTAGAGCGCAGTTCACTTCTTTTTTTGAAGTAGGCTTTAACCTTACTCAACGTCTAGAGATTAAAGATCAAATAGGAATTGGTGACAGGCATATGGATGCACGGTTTCGAATCCTTAAAGAAAATAATAAGCGCCCAAGCCTAGTCTTAGGTGTGACTGTACCTTTCAGCCAAGCCCCTGTTGTAAACCACGACTATATTGTAGCAACCAAAAAATTTGGCAGCTTAAACTTGAACTTGGGTTATGGGTCTCCTTATCAGATGCAAACTGCTGATAACAGTAATCTTTTCAGATCTATAAAATTTGAATCTAAAGAATCGCCTCAAGGCAATGACTATCTCGTTGGCTTTTTCGGTGGCGCCTCTTACCAATTAAGTGATAATCTAGGTATAACAGCAGAATACAACACCAACACCATAAATACAGGAGTATTCTACAAGCATGATTTTTTTATCATTCAAGTGAATTCATTTGAGTTTAAAGCCCTTAGTGTAACCTTATCATCTCATTTTAGCCTTCAATAATGCTTAAAGCAATTTTTAAAAACATCATCTTTTTCATTACGCTAATGTGGCCTATGGTCTCATTTGGTCAATACGAAGAATTACTCCAAGAAGGTTTTGACCAAATTATAAAAGAGGATAAAGTAGTTTACTTTGAACACCAGGCTTTAAGAAACGCATTATCAAGCTTTAAGCGATTCAATGAGGCTTCAGAAAACTTACCTTATTTACAGGTGATAAGTTATCACCATATGCCTATTATGGGCTTTATCAATGAAGGAACTTACTTTTCACCTGAAAAATTAAGATTAAAAAACAATCAAAAGCAATTTCAAATTCGACTGCAACCCAATATAAGAACTCGTTTTGGATATTTTACAGACCCTTATGAGGTAAAGCTAGGCATGATTCTCGATACCCGAATCTATATTGCCTCAGGTCTGAGTATAATTGGAGGCTTAGAAATTCCCATTCAAAACAACTTAGACAACCAGAGTGCCGCCATTAGACCTGCCCCGAGTATGTTGAATTTTATGAGAAAAATTAGCCCATCAGATTATATCGCATTTAGTACAGGCTTATTTTTTGTAGACCGCTATGGCTTTGACTTTGAATACAGACATCAAACATTATTTTCAAACTTTAGTTACGGCTTTGAAAGCTCATATACGGGCTTTTATCGCTTTGATGGTTTTAGATACACCACTCGTAATTTTTCGAGTTTCAGTTTGATTGCAGATGTAGAATACCAGATGCCATTTGAAAATCTAAGTCTACGTCTTTCAGCTGGCAGGTGGCTTTTTGAAGATTTTGGGTTTCGACTTGATATCACGCGCCGTTTTGACCGTGCAGAATATGGCCTTTATGCTGCAAGTACTGAATTTGGTAGTTCAGCCGGTTTTCAATTTGCCTGTCAACTCTTCCCAGGGGTTATCGCCAAACACAAAAAAACATTACTTAGAACGACCGAAGAATTTAGATACAAATACAGTTACGATTCTCAATTACCGGCAGCTAGAAGATTTCAAAAGTCTGTTCCACGCTTAGCCGATATTTTACGCAATTTTAACGATTAATTTTTGAATTGATTAAATCCTAAAATTTGTGCATTTTTGCACTAACAAATCACTTATCATGACCCCTTTAAAAAACCTAATCTCTCTTTCAATACTACTTATATTGTTGAGTTCATGTGGAGCATCAAAATCTGAAATTGTTTATTTTCAAGGACTGAACCAAAAAGGAGAAATTCTTAATTCTACCGAGCTTCGAAATCTTAAAATTAAATCAAATGATCAGCTTTCAATCACTGTTGCTGCAGCCGAACAGTCTGCTGCTGCCCCATTTAATTTAACTGTAATGGGAATGAATAGCACAGGAAGCGCCGTTGGAGGAGGGATTCAATTTGGGGGTAACCAACAAATGTTGCAATCATATTTGGTCGATAACGATGGTAACATAGAATTTCCTATTCTTGGTACACTTGAAGTAGCGGGCTTAAGCAGACAAGAATTACAATCCGCTCTAAAGATAAAAATTAGTGAATACGTTCAAAATCCTATCGTAAATGTTCGTATTTTAAACTTTCAAGTCAGTGTACTGGGAGAAGTAAGAGCCCCTGGAACATATGATATAAACGATGAGTACTTAACCATTCCTCAGGCTTTAGGGCTCGCAGGTGACCTGACCATTTATGCCGAACGAAGTAACATACTTATTATTCGTCAAGAAAATAATAAAAAGGCATATGAATATCTCGATTTAAGAGACCCTTCAATTTTAAATTCACCATATTACACTTTACAACAAAACGATGTGGTTTATGTTGAACCTAAAAGCAATTACATAAATTCAGCCTATACTAGAAACTCTCAAGTATACGTCTCCGTTTTATCAGCCCTTATTTCACTATCTATTTTAATAACTAGATAATATGGAACCTACAAAATTTTCAATTGAACAAGAACAGTTCGAAGAAGAAATCAACCTCAAAGAGATTTTACAGAAATACCTGCGATTTTGGCCCTGGTTTTTACTCGGAGTCATCGTTTTATTATTTGCTGCATTTGTATACTTGCGTTACGAAACACCACTTTATAGAAGTACAGCGACCATTATTGTCAAAGATGACGATAGTCAGGGTAAAGGGCAATTTAATGCCTTAGTTGATATTGGAATGATTTCTTCTTTGGGAACCTCATCTATTGAAAATGAAATCGGCATCATTAAGTCTCGTCAATTAATGATTGATGTAGTTCGCGCTTTAAATCTAAATATCTCTCTATATCAAACAGGGCAGATTAAAACTTCCGAAGCCTACCCAAATGGAGTTTTTGGCATCGAAATCTTACAAATTGATGATAATTTATTAACTAAAACTCCATATTTCTATCGCAATTTCATCATTGAAAGCAATGGCGAAATAATAGACCTTAAAGACCTTGAAGGCAACACCATGTTTACCACAATAAGTGGTGAAATTGTAAATATTGGTTTTGCAGATATTGTAATTACCCAAAGATTTGAAAGTAACGAAAATCAACATTCGGTAGTTTTTAATACGATCGAATCTGTTGCGGCCAGATTTCGGAATCGTCTAGAAGTAAACCTTATAGATCGAAATTCAAGCATTATTGAGTTAGGGCTTGTAGATGCGGTTCCTCTAAAAGCCGAAGACATTTTAAATCAAGTTATTCTTGAATACAATCGACAGGCTATTGATGACAAAAACTTAATTGCCCAATCTACAGCTGAATTCATAGACGAACGCCTTGTGATTATAAACGATGAACTAGAAAGTGTAGAAAGTGGCAAAGAAGAATTTAAGACTGAGAATAGTGTAATCGATATACAAACCGAATCTTCTATTTTTATCAATACCGCTTCTGAATACAACAAACGTAAACAAGAGGTGCAAACTCAATTTGAGCTTGTAAATTCACTATTAAGTTATATCGAAAATGACGAAAAAACCAACTTATTACCGGCAAACTTGGGCATTAGCGAAACAGGAGTAAACGCAGTTATTGGAGAATACAATAGCTTAGTACTCACCAGAAACAGAGTGCTCTCTGGTTCTACAGAGCGAAACCCTACAGTAATTGCACTCAATAGTCAAATTGGTCAAATAAAAGATAATGTCATTATTACACTAAAAAGAGTTAAAAATAATCTTCGTATTTCTTTACAAGAAGTAAACAGACAAACTCGACTAATTGGCTCTCAAATCGCTTCAGTTCCTGAAAAAGAACGTCTCTATAGAGGAATAGAACGTCAACAAAACATCAAAGAACAACTCTTTATCTACCTTTTACAAAAACGAGAGGAGAATTCTTTAAATCTTGCGGTAACAGCACCCAAAGCGAAGGTCGTCGATACCGCCTATACCTATGGAGGACCCATTTCTCCTAACAAGAGAATTATCTATCTTGGTGCAGGAATTATTGGACTTTTAATACCATTCATCTCAATTTACATACGCGCACTTCTTCAAACCAAAATTAAAAGCAGAGATGACCTCGATAAAATCATCAAGGGTAAAATTCCAATTGTAGGTGAACTCCCCTCTATACCAAAAGGAGAGAGCGACATTATCGTCGCTGAAAACGATCGTTCACAACTTGCTGAAGCCTGTCGAATTTTAATGTCAAACCTGCAGTTTGTATTAGATAAAAAACAGAAAGATAAGGCCTTACGAATTATTGTCACCTCAACAATAAAGGGAGAGGGTAAAACCTTTACAGCGACAAACTTGGCAATAACCTTGGCGAACCTAGATAAAAAAGTGGTGTTATTGGGTGCGGATTTACGAAACCCACAGTTACAGCGCTACGACCGTACCTTAAAACGTATGGATGGTGTTTCTGACTATTTATCAAAACAAAACGATAATTTAGAATCTCTAGTTATTAAGTCAAGCTTTCACCAAAAGTTGAATGTAATACCATCGGGTAGTATACCTCCAAATCCTGCTGAGTTATGGCGATCGGATAGAGCAAAATTTATGTTAGATGAGCTCAGTAGAGTATACGATTACATCATACTAGACACGGCACCAACCATGCTGGTTGCCGACACAACCATTATGCAAAGTTTTTCAGATCTAACGCTATTTACAGTGAGAGCTGGTTTTACCCACAAAGGCATTGTTGAATTCGTTTTGGATGCGGTAAAAGAAGAACGACTTAAAAATGTTGCTGTTATGCTTAACGATGTTCGAATAAATAATTATTACGGCTACGGTTATGGCTATAGTTATGGCTATAAATACGGTTATTCATACAATAACAATCAACAAAAAAAATGGTATAAGCGTATTTTTAGCAGCTAACATGCAAACAATATTTACAACATACGGCCCGATTCTACTCAGTATCGGGCTTTTAGTTTTTGCCTTCTACCCGAGTGGTTCCCTGCTTAAAAAACTCTTCGGCTTTACCGCCTTGGTTTCAGCAGCAGTCATTCTAGGTTTACAATTTCCATCAGCGATTGCCCAACCTTTTGGCTTCGAAGCGAAAACACTCATTATTCCACTCATTATGCTCATTATGTTTGCCATGGGCGTACAATTGCAAAAAGCAGAGTTTATTCAAATTCTTAAAGCACCAAAAGCCATAGGAATTGGGCTATTGCTACAGTTTTTAATCATGCCTATAGTGGGTGCTATTTTAGCCTTTTTCAGCAACTTACCTCCTGAAGTAGCTGCAGGTATTATTTTGGTAGGCTGTTCTCCTAGTGGGGTAGCCTCAAATGTCATGACCTATTTGGCCAAAGGCAACTTACCACTCTCACTCACTCTTACTGCATGTGCAACATTATTGGCACCTCTATGTACACCACTTTTAATGCTCGCTCTAGCCAAGACTTATATCGATGTAGATCCCATGGCGCTATTTATGAGCACCACAAAAATGGTAGTCGTACCCATTATTTTAGGACTCATTGTACGTCCATTACTTAAAAACAATCTAAATCGATTAAAACCCACTTTAGAGTGGACGGCAAAACTCAGCATTACTGTAATAATCGCCGTTAGCACTGCACTCGGTCAAAAAACCTTAGCGATGATTGGCGGTACCTTGCTCTTATTTGTGCTTTTACACAATCTTATCGGTTATTTTTTAGGCTTTCACTGTGCCAAACTATTTAAGCTCTCACAAGAAGATACTCGAACCATATGCATAGAAGTAGGCATGCAAAACTCTGGTCTAGCCACAGGGCTCGCACTTGAATTAGGGAAATTAACGACTATGGGGTTGGCCTCTACCCTATTCGGACCTGTCATGAATTCAACAGGCTCAATCTTGGCTTCTCTCTTTTCTAATTCTAAAACGAAGACCTCCAATAAGACCCTCACTAAGACCTTCAAATAAAAAGCGCCCCTAAGGGCGCCTTATATGGTATAAATCAACGGTAATAATACTAAACTTAAACTTTGACCTTACTGTCGACCTCTAATTCAAATCATGCAGTCAATTTACATTTGTAAAAGTCCATGAATACATGTACTTTTTTAAATCATTTATACACTTTTATTTATTTATTGAAGATTATTACATGATTCAGAAGTTAAATTTACATTATTGTATCAAACAGTAACAATAGTATTTTTTCAAAAAAAGACAAATTATACAAGTTTTTTAAGTTAAATCAATCACATCAAAAAGAAAATCTTTTAGTTTGTTTAATATCAAATATTTACATATTTTCAACGCTCAATATGTACTTTTTTGTCACTAACCTAATAAAAAACCATACTCGTGATTCGAGCACATCAAGAAATTGTACAGCTTTCTAAAAAAGATTGCTTTCTAGTCTTTGACCGCCAAAAAGAATATTTTGATTGGCCTTTTCACCAACATCCTGAATTTGAGTTGAATTTTATCGAAAATGCAACAGGCTTATTGCGAAGAATTGGTGACCATAGCGAAGTCATAAAAGCAAAAGAACTAGTGCTTGTAGGATCTAATCTTGGTCACTGCTGGGAACATCATCATTGCACCACAAAACCAATTCACGAAATCACCTTGCAGTTTCATCCTTCACTATTTGACGCTACTCTTATAAATCGTCAAATCTTTAGTCCCATAAAAGACATGTTCCAACGTGCACAGCACGGTATTTTATTATCAAATGAAACATTTGATCTGGTAAAGCCAAGGCTCATCCAAATGTACAACAAGCAGGGTATGGATTACTTTTTAGAAATGCTCTCTATTTTACACGATTTAGCCACTTCAAGAAATCAGCGTATTCTCTCTTCAACAGCTGCCCCTATATATACTTATGAAAAAAGCAAGGATCTCGAAAAACTCAATAACTTTTTAGAACTGAATTACCAGCGAAAATTAACGCTTGAAGAGGTGGCCAATGAATTACATATGTCACAAATTACCTTCAATCGGTTCATCAAAAGAACAACGGGCAGAACCTTTATCAATTACCTAAATGAAATTCGACTTGTCAAAGCAGCAGTCTTGCTAATCGAGGGTGATACTGCCGTAGCTGAAATCGCACAAGACTGTGGATTCTATAATCTTGCAAATTTTCATCGTACATTTAAAAAGAGAAACGGTTGTACACCTTCTAAATACAGAATGGAATTTTCTGGATTAAAACGAACAATATAACTAAACAACATATAGAAGATGCAAATTATTGAAAACAATGAAGAATTTGATGTCATTATTGTCGGCTCTGGTGCTGGCGGAGGAATGGCAACCAAAGTTCTATCAGAGGCAGGCCTAAAAATTGCAGTGGTCGAAGCTGGTCCGTTTTTTGATCCTGCAGACCCTGACCAAATGACCCAGATGAAATGGTCTTATGAGTCCCCTCGACGTGGCTCAAGTATACACAGGGCTTTTGGAGATTTTGATGCCGCCTATGGAGGCTGGGACATCGATGGAGAACCTTACACCAATCACGAAGACTCTAACTTTAGATGGTTCCGATCTCGAATGCTGGGAGGTCGCACCAATCACTGGGGGCGTATCTCACTTCGATTTGGACCCAAAGATTTTAAGCGCTACGATCAAGACGGTTTAGGAGACAACTGGCCAATCGGATACGAAGACGTTAAACCCTATTACGACAAGGTCGATAAACTCATCGGTGTCTTTGGAACAAACGAAGGGCTGCCTAATGATCCTGACGGGTATTTCTTACCGCCTCCAAAACCAAGATTACACGAATTGTTCTACATCAACGGAGCTCAAAAGGCGAACATCCCTGTTTATCCTTCAAGAATGTCGATGCTCACCAAGCGTATCAACAACGAAAGAGGTATTTGTTTTTACTGCGGTCAATGTAGCCGTTCTTGTTCAGTATATGCCGATTTCTCAGCCGGGAGCTGTTTGATATTTCCAGCGCAAAAAAATGGTGGGCAAGTCAAACTATTTGTCAATGCCATGGTTCGTGCGGTAAACACCAATGATGAAGGTCGAGCTACCGGAGTTTCATTTGTCAACAAAGATGACCGCAAAGAATATAGCATTAAAGGTAAAACAATAGTTCTTGCAGCATCAGCCTGTAGTACTGCGCGTATTTTACTGAATTCTAAAAGTGCTCAACACCCCGCAGGTTTAGGAAACTCAAGTGGTTTAGTGGGCCGTTATGTACACGACTCCACAGGAGCATCAAGAGCAGCCTTCGTACCTGGACTAATGAACAGAAAAACCAATTATAACGAAGACGGTGTAGGTGGAATGCACGTTTACACACCTTGGTGGTTGGACAATAAAAAATTAGACTTCCCAAGAGGATACCACATCGAAGTATGGGGTGGTATGGGAATGCCTTCCTATGGTTTTGGATTCAACCCTAACGATCTCAACAAGCACTTCAACCTTCCAGTTGGAGGATACGGAAACGGTCTTAGAGACGACGTAAAAAAATACTACGGATCAATTGTAGGCTTTGGAGGTCGAGGAGAATCCATCCCTCAATACAACAACTACTGTGAAATCGACGAGTCAACAGTTGATGAGTGGGGTATTCCAGTTCTCAAGTTCAACTACCAATGGACTGACTATGAGAAAAAGCAAGTCAAGCACATGCACAACACCTTCGAAGAACTCTTCGATGCCATGGGAGCCATTCCACTTGGCGAGAAACCAGGCGCCGATCAAGATTACGGTATAGCAGCCCCAGGACTCATCATTCACGAGGTGGGTACCACACGTATGGGTGAGAGCAAGAAAAAATCAGTCACTAACGAATTTCAGCAATTGCACGATGCAGATAACGTATTCATTGCAGATGCAGGACCATTTGTCTCTCAAGCTGACAAAAATCCAACCTGGACCATTTTGGCACTCTCATGGAGAATGTCAGATTATATCATTCAAGAAATTAAAAGACAAAACATATGATGAATCGTAGAAAATCCATACAAACCCTAGTTTTAGGTGCTGGAGCAACTGCCCTAGCCGTTCATTCATGTGCACCATCAGCAGAAGCAGAAAGTCTTAAGATTCCAATGGCTAATCCGTTATCTTACGGAAGAACCCCTAAGGAAGCGGCTCATGACCAAAAAATTATGGCTGAGCAATACTTTTCAGAAGCTGAGATGACCACTCTTTCGACCGTCTGTAATCTCATTTTACCTGGTACTGATGGGTACAAATCTGCCACTGATGCAGAGGTGCCTGATTTCATTGAGTTTATGGCTAAAGATTATCCAGATTTTCAACTACCATTGCGAGGAGGGTTGGCTTGGCTAAATCGCCAGAGCAATCTCAAAAACGATACTGAGTTTGCAGCAACTGATACAGCTGCCCAAAAAGAAATCTTAGACGGCATCGCTTATCCTAAGCCAGATACACCAGATCACCAACAACCCGCCTCAGTACAATTTTTCAATTTGTTGCGTAATTTAACTATGACCGGGTTTTACACTTCAAAAATGGGAATCGAAGAATTG
>CBFIGE010000025.1:0-19015 GCA_965662045.1 Flavobacteriaceae bacterium | reverse complement strand
CTCTCAAAGCGGGTGCAAATATAGAAACTCTTTTTGCTTCACACCAAACATTTGTAAAATATTTTATGGAAAAATGTCAAACAAATTGAATGTCAACACTTAAAAAGAAAGCACCGAAAAAATTGAGAGCGAAAGAAAAGATACGACTTATGAAAAGAAATTCCAAATCAAGCCAAATCGAATAACGAAATCGTGATGAGGAATCTGTGGGGCTGAATAATAGTTAAAACCTGAAAACGAAGAGTTTACGTGTTGTGCCTTAAAATAGATTCGAGTTCTTTTTACCTTGGCATTGATAAACACATCAATTAAAGGATACCCGCCAATGCTCTCTTGGTTTTGTCTAAACATGCTTCCTAGTACGGGGTGATATGCATCTGCCTGATAAGCTTGGAAATACTTTGCTCGAACCCCTGTTTGAATAAACATGGCTTTTTGAAAAATATCCGAAGAGAAGTAAAGCGTTACACGACCTAGATAGTCAGGTAGAGCAAAATGAGTATTTCCCTGCAAAATCTGTTGATATTGGAGTCTCACATCCAAACCCCATTTACCTTTAGTTATTCGGTTGTGATATTGAAGAGCACTCCACTGAATGGCCTTATTAGCTGTTTGCAGTCCAACGTTTTTCAAATCATCAAAATAAGTGTTAACCTCATCGCTTGGCTGAACAGCAAAATAGCGGTAACCCTCAATAGACTGAAGATCAAAGCGCAGTGAACCCCATTTTTTGTGACTGACATTAAACTTTAAGCTCGCTAATTTTTGGAGTTCAGAGGTTTCGTTAAACCAATTAAAGTTTTCATAATCACTTTGATACATTTGATACTGAAAGTCAGGCGCGCGTTCTTGATAATTAACACTTGCAGTGTAAGAGAAGTTAAGTGAATCTTTGACCGGCATAATCTCAGCTCTTAATGATTTTCCCACAACATTAGATTGTATTGGAAATTCAGCTTTCACCCTTATATGGTGACCAAATAATTGCTCATCCGTTTGTCCTCTTAACAATAAATCTTGCCCTTTGAGTTGGTTGGGAATTACTCCTTCAGTTGTTATAAGCTTTGAAGGCGTGAAGTAATTAGAAAATAGGCTTTTCAACCCTACGCTCCAGGCACCTTTATCTGATCGATTCAGTGTAATACTGATATTGTTTTCAAAACTCTGCTTTTTAATTTTATCATCTACACTTCCCGAGATAATTAAATCTCCATAACTACTGTTCGCAGCATCTTGTTGAAATTGAAAAAATCTAGAGTCATAATGCAATTCGTGACTGAATTTAATCCAACTTTTCCACTGATAACTGTGGTCGTAATAAAAGGCGCGACCAACAATTCTAGACTTTGCATTAGTGTGCAAAATATCTATTCGAGATCGGTCTAAAAACTCAGGATCACCTGATTCAAATTGCAACTCTTTTTTAGTAATTCCACCATTTTCTTCAAACTTAAAATCCTGATAGGTGTAGAAAAAATTACTTATGTATTTCTTGTCTTTAGAGTTGTAGGATATGGTGCTGCGAAATGCTCCAGACTCACTCTGTTGATAATCGTACTGACCCTGAGATCTAAATCCTCTATGCTCTAATGAAATATTTAGCCTTGGGCTGAGATTAGTGGCTAAAACAGCGTCCAAATATTGACCCTTCTCAAGTGTAGTTCTAAACATCAATTCAGTTAAAGGAGTGGCCGTTCGATAAAACCTCAAATCTGATTTTTTATAAAAACCATATTGTTTAGCTTTTGCACCTAATTCAGGAGTAGTGCCATCAAAATCAATATACCTCATCAATTCATTGTATCCTTGGAAATCGTTACTCAGAGCAAGGAGGCCAAACATATCTTTGCGAAGCTCATTAAACTTAAACTCCTTATCTATGTGTAGAGAGGTGTCTAAAACAATAGTATCTCTTTGTATAGTGATGAGTTGATACTGATCGATACTCGCTTCTGCAGCCTTAATATTTCTCGACTTAGAAAAATTCAATGAATCTTGTTGTCTCATGAAACTATCTCTGTTCGCCGATTTTTCTTCAATATTGGGACGTATTTCCTGTCCATTTGCTAGGTGACATAACAAGCATAAAAATAGGAAGGCTCTATACAACAGGATATAATTTTGGAGCGAAGTTACAATGATTTCTTAGTTTTAAATATATCACCAATTTGAAAAAAGAAAGCTTTGTTATTTTATTATTCACTTAAACAATATTTGAACCTGCTCAAAATTTAGTGTATTTTGTCGCAAATTTTAGATTAGATGAATAAGCAATTTTTGCTGAGTGGATTATTATTAGTCAGCTCATTATCATTCGGCCAATATGTTCAAGACGCGCCGTGGATGTCTCTCTTGAAAGACAATTCGACTTCTCAAGAAAATACAATTCAAGATTACACCCTAGAAGAACTTAATGAAGCTTTTGAAACCTACTGGCAACAAAAAGAAAATGACCCAGAACAAAAAGGTAGTGGATTCAAGCCCTACATGAGGTGGTCTAACTATTGGCAGTATCACCTTAACGAAGATGGTAAACTAAAGTCCCCATCTCAATTGTGGTCTTCATATATTAACAAAATAAATAGTGAAAATGTACCCAATGAGACAAGTGATTGGCAAAATTTTGGACCTGTAAATGTTAATCGTCTCAACGGATCTACACCAGGTATTGGTCGAATAAACCAAATGGCTGTAGACCCTACAAACGACCAGGTCTGGTACGCAGGAGCGCCCTCAGGTGGTATTTGGAAAACAACCGATGGAGGATCTAGTTGGACTCCACTATTTGACGAATTTCCTCAAATTGGTGTTTCTGGAATCGCTATAGATCCTAATAATACCGACATAATATACATCGCTACCGGAGATGACGATGCACTAGACAGTTACTCTGCTGGAGTATTTAAATCAACCGATGGAGGGAATAGTTGGACTAATACAGGGCTATTAGTTGAGGATATGGGCAAAAGCGAGTCGCTAAATGAAATTGTTATCGACCCTACCGATTCAAATACCATTTGGGTGGCAGGAAACTTAAAAGGTTTACAAAAATCTACAGATGGTGGAGCAACCTTCACTCAAATGAAAACCGGAAACATCAAAGATTTTGCATTAAAACCCGGCGACCCCAATACAATTTATGCAGTTGACAGCGATGATTTTTTCAAATCAACAGATGGTGGAGCAACGTTTACAAATTTAGATGGTGATCCAGATGAGTCCGTTGAAGTACTTCCCACAGCTTCCTCGCGAATTGTAATAGGTGTTACGCCAGCAAATCCAGAAGTTGTTTACTTGCTGTACGCAGATACCCCTCAAAATAGCTATGCTTATTTGGGTGTATTTAAATCTTCAGACTCAGGAGAGACCTTTGCACAATCAACGAATACAGTTAATGTTTTAGAGTCCTCTCAAGCTTGGTTCGATTTAGCATTTACAGTTGACCCTAATGACGAAGACGTTATATATACTGGATGCTTAAATGTTTGGAAATCATCAAATGGAGGAGACATATTTGAAAAATTAAACAGTTGGAGTGAGTTTACCCCATCATTCACACACGCTGACATTCACACCCTAAAGTTTTTCGGAAACCGACTTTATGTAGGTTCTGATGGTGGTTTATATGCAAGTGAAGATGGAGGAACAACGTTTACAGACTACAGCGATGGACTACGTGTTACCCAATTCTATCGAATGGATATTGGAAAAAGTGCAGACCGTGCAGTAGGAGGGACTCAAGACAACTCTGGATTTATTTACAGCAATAATCAATGGTCAATTTATACCGGAGGTGATGGTATGGATTACGAAATAGATCCTTCAAACAACAACGTAGCTTACGGATTCACCCAATTTGGAGGTGTGCTTTGGTCAACTACCACTTTTGGACCTTTAAGCGGTGTTACCTATAGACCATCTAATGCATCAGGTAATTGGATTGTTCCCTTAACCGTAAATAAAGAAGGTGAAGTTTTTGCTGGATATGAAGCTGTATGGAAATTAGTAGCTGGAGAATGGAGCCGACTGTCTGATAACTTGACAGGTGATCCTATGGACGATTTAGAAGTTTCTCTTAATGATAGCAATATAATGTATGCTGCAGTTGATAATAGAATGTATATTTCAACAGATGCAGGAGGCGATTTTGACTTCTTAACTTCTTTTGACAATCCTATTTCGGACATGTCTATCAATAGTAACGACCCCAATAAAGTATATGTGACACTTTCTAGAAGAGTTGGCTCAAATCCAAATAGCCAACCCTCAAATCCTCAGGTAATTGTGGTCACAGTGGATGAAAATCAAGATGCCACACAAGAGGACATTACCTTTGATCTTCCTACAGATCAGGCTTTCTTGACGATTACACATCAGCCTCGTGATGTAAATAACAGTCTATTTATAGGAACCTCTTTGGGTGTTTATCGCACAGACGATACAATAGATTATTGGGAAGACTACAATACCAATCTTCCGAACACCTCGGTGAGTGATCTCGATATCAGTTTAGAAGATAAAGTGATTGTAGCTTCAACTTACGGTCGAGGATTTTTTGTTTCTCCAATCGATGTTACTCTTCCAAATGAAGAGGTTGGAATCACTTCGATTAGCCCTTCTAACAACGTGATAAGCTGTAGTATTTCAGATATTAACTTTACAGCCCTTAATGAAGGATTGAATGCGGTGAACAAACTACTGGTAAGTTATTCTTTTAACGGAGAAGCTCCAATACAAGAAGAATTTGACGTGAATCTGGAACCGAATCAAGAAGTAACCCTTAGTCTTAATAATGTTCCATCTACCTTGAGCGGTTTGGTTAATCTCAATATTGAGGTGACTTCAGAAGGCGACACCTTCACAGATAACAATCAATTGAATGCAAGTTTTATTGTCAATGAGTTTGCCAACGGAAGTGAAGTATTTGATTTTGAAGGTGAAGATGGAGATTTTGTCACCTATAATGAAGGAGGTAACGGAAGTGTTTGGGAACGTGGAGAACCTACAGGTACTTTACTAAATCAAACCACCTCTGGAACAAATGTTTACGGAACAATCTTAGCAGGAGATCACCCTAACGAAACTAAAGGATATCTGATTTCACCTTGTTATGAACTTGTAAATATCACAGTGCCGGTACTTAAATTCAATATGGCATTTGAGTTAGAACAAAACTGGGATGTCGTTTATGTTGAATATTCAACAAATGGTGGAGTAAATTGGAGTGTTTTAGGATCTATTGACAGTGAACCTAATTGGTACAATTCAGATCGTACGGAAAATACATCCGGAAACGATTGTTACAACTGTCCAGGTGCACAATGGACTGGTACAGCTTCAGACATGACTGAATACGCCTATGACTTTGTAGCTAACGCTGCAAGAGGCGAAACTGATTTAACCAACGAACCCAACGTCATATTCAGAATAGTATTCCACTCAGATCAAGCTGTAGTTGAAGAAGGTGCTATTATTGACGACTTCCAAGTTTTTGGTGTGCAAGATGACGAAGATGATGATAATGACGGAGTCTTAGATGTAGATGATAACTGTCAATATACACCTAACCCTGATCAAACTGATACAGATAACGACGGCGAAGGTGATGCCTGTGATTTAGATGACGACAACGACGGAATCTTAGATGCAGAGGATAGTTGTCCTCTTGTTTTCAATCCAGGTCAAGAAGACTTTGACGGAGATGGCATTGGCGATGCGTGTGATGAAGACATCGATGACGATGGAGTATTGAACGGAAATGATCTTTGCCCAACAACCGAAAATGGAGCAATTGTAGATGTAAATGGTTGTCAAGTTTTTTCTTTACCGGCTAATGCATTTACAGTAAAAACAGTTGCCGAAACTTGTAGCGAGAATAACAATGGTCAAATAATCATTGACTCCAACCTTTCACAAGAGGTCAAAGTAACACTACTAAATGATATCGAAGAGGTCATTACTAGTGAAGTATTTACAAGCACTTATACGTTTGACAACATTAATGCAGGAGCATATGAAGTGCGCTTGAGTATAAATGAAATTCCTGATTACAGCAGAAGTTACGGAGTTATGGTAGGTGAACCCGAACCATTAAGCGTGCAAACAGTGATGAATAATTCAGACGAGGTGACACTGCAACTACAAGGAGCATCTACTTATACCATAAAGGTGAATGAAGAAACCTTTGTCACATCAGAGAGTGAAATTACTTTAAGTTTAAATCAAATTGAAAATCAAATTGAAATCAGTTCTGATTTGGATTGTCAAGGAAGTATCATGAAGAAAATAGTTTTAAGCGAAAAACTATTTGTATATCCAAACCCAGTGAGAGACGGAATAATTAATATTTACTTAGGTTCTGCAGAAAAAGATACTGCAGTTGTAAGTATTTATCAACTCAATGGCCAAGCCATTTACCGAAAAGCTCAAGCCGCTGATAACGGATATATTTCAAGTAATATCTCGGGGTTAGCTCCTGGTCTCTACATCTTAAATGTAGAAGCAGAAGACACCGTTCAACAATATAAAATCATCAAGAAATGAAAATAAGCAAACAACTTTTAGGATTAATTACGCCCATAGCATTCATGATTTCATGCTCAGGAGATGGAGGTGGTGGAACTACAGATAACGATCCCGTAACAGATAATGACCCTGTAGCAGTGCCAGATCCCAAAGCTGCGTCTTTGGTGTTTCCAGAAGACAATACTACTTGTCTAGAGGGAGAATCTGTAAATGCAAATTTCAGCTCTATCACGTTCGACTGGAGTGATGCCCAAGATACAGACACCTACACGCTTTATGTTACCAATATGGAGACCAATGCAGTTGTATTCAATCTGGCCGTAAACGATGGGTCAGAACGAACACTGCAAATAGAAAAAGGAAAACCTTTTTCTTGGTATATCATCTCGAGAGCATCAGGAACCACTGCCACAGCACAAAGTGCTACTTTTAAATTTTACAATGCTGGTGATGGAATTGAAAATTATGCTCCATTTCCAGCAGAAGCAGTTCAGCCAGCTCGAGGTGCTACACTAAGTGGGGTTACCTCAGTAAACCTAGAGTGGGAGGCCTCAGATGTAGACGATGACATAGTTTCTTTTGAGGTTTTTATGAGCACTGAAGCTGAAACCGTTGGAGATAACGCCATAGGAACAACTGAAGCTAATACTTTAGAAGAAATCGAGGTAAGTGCAGGAAACACCTATTATTGGATGGTAGACACTACTGACAGTCAAGGTAACCTGTCTCAATCTGAAGTTTTCGAATTTAGAGTGAATTAAAACCTTAAGGGTTGAAACTACTTCGGTGTTATTCAGAAAAGAATGAATTCGAAGCAGGAATAGATGAAGCAGGTCGGGGTTGTCTTGCCGGGCCTGTAACCGCTGCGGCTGTCGTCATGCCTCGTAATTATGATTTAGGTAGTCTTGATGATTCAAAAAAACTAAGCAGAGAACAGCGCTTTGAGTTAAGGCCTATTATCGAAAAACAAGCACTAGCCTATAGCGTAGTCCATATTTCCCATAGTGTAATCGATAAAATAAATATTCTTCAAGCTACATTTAAAGCTATGCATCAGTGTGTCGATAAATTAAGCATCAGACCTGAACTCCTGCTTATTGATGGAAATCGATTTCCAGCATACCTAGGGATTATACACAAGTGTATTGTTAAAGGGGATGCTAAGTATCAAAGTATTGCAGCTGCTTCTATTTTAGCCAAAACATACAGGGATGAATACATGGAGAAATTGCATAAAAAACATCCTCAATACGGGTGGATTTCAAACAAAGGCTATCCCACAAACAAACACAGGTCGGCCATTAAAGAACTTGGTCCTACTAAATACCACCGTACATCTTTCACATTAATCAAAGAACAATAGTAACTTTGTACTATGAATAGAAACTTTATAAGAGGTTGTATTCTCAGTCTCATTTTTGTTTTTAGTTGCAACCCCGACCCAAAACAGCCTGCATCAGATCTTTCCTATCTTCCAAAGGACGCACAGTTCTATACCCAAATAAACAGTTGGAACACATTTAAAGATAAACTCCAAGAGGTCGATATCTTACACTATGTACAAACCCAGTTCGTCAACCAAAAATCCTTGCAAAATTTAAATGATTTAGGTTCTCTGAATACAGACGGAGAAGTGCTAATAGGCATTTATAATAAAGGCAGAAAAGAACAAGACTTCTTGGCTGTAACTTCAGTTAAAAAACAATATCTCGAATTGCCTTTTACACTTGAGCAGACAGAAGATTATGAACAGTGTATTATTAAGACATATCGGTCAATGAACACGAGCTTATACAGCATAGAAATGAATGATAAACTTTTAATCAGTTCATCGCGCATCATCATTGAAGAAAGTTGTCGCGCAGCAGGAACTTGGCCGAGTGACGATAAGCTCGATAAGCTATACAATTCAGCCGATAAAAAAGTAGACTTTAACCTTTACTACAAATCAGATAAATCCATAAAAACACTAAAAAACAACCCTCTTGAATCACTCAAAAATTTATGGATTGGCCTCGATTTTTCTATTACCAATAACGGAATTCAAGCTATAGGTGCCGCTTGGCCTTTGGATGAACGAACTAATTTTTACTCCAAATACTTGAATCAAAAGCCTCGTGTTTTCGAAAGTCTTCAGAGTACACCAAAAAACATCATCAACGTAAAGAATTATTCCTATCCTGAATCTACCAATGAAGCAGCAGCAGATTTTGGTATTCAAGAACTGAGTTTAACCAAAACTAAAAGTGGTGATGGACTTTACGTTTACGGTAACAATTTTATAAGCTTTTCGAAAATAATTAGCGACAACAGTCAATTAGAACAGGATTATCTCGGACGGGAAATTCTAAAATTAGACGATGACATCCCTTCACTTGAATTTCTCAAAGCCTATGGATATAGCGCTGATTTCAACTATAGCTGCACCATAAATAATGGTTATTTCTTTTCAAATAAAAAGGCCGCAGTTCAAGAATTCATCAAACTCAACAAAACCGAAGATACTTTCGACAAGCAATTACTATATAAATCTATTCGTACCCAACTTTTTTCAGAAAGTCATGTGAACAACATTAGTCTTAACGGTAATTACAGCAGCACTCTTCAGCTCAAAGCCGAAGATTACTATCACATTTTAAACCTTTCTATACAAAAGAATATTTTGAAGAAAAAAGAAGTTGAGATTACACCTGTTGTCAATTTAAGCGTGCCTAATAATATCATTTCAAGACCTCAATTCGTAAGTAATCACTACACTAAGAACGCTGAAATAGTATTCCAAGACGAAGATTATTCTTTACAACGCTTGAGCATTGAGGGGTCTCAGGTACACGAAAAGATAACGCTCGATGGCCCTATACAAAGTGAAATTTACGAAGTTGACCGCTTTAAAAACAACAAATATCAACTGGCATTTTGTACAGACAAAAGTCTTTATTTAATTGATCGTAACGGTAAAAATGTAGCTCCATTTCCAATAAGGACTAAGGGACTTCCTCTTAAAAATCTTGCGGTATTTGATTACGACAAGAATAGAAATTATCGCTTTTTTGTGACCCAAAACGAACAACTACACGTCTATGATGCACAGGGTAAAAAAGTAAAGGGATTTAATTACAATCCTAGCAATTCAAGTATACAGTCTGAAATCAAACACCATCGACTAAAAAATAAAGATTATTTGGTTTTTGCTCTGAATAATGGGAAATTGAAAATTCTTCATCGAAACGGCAAGGAGCGAATAAAAGTCAATAAAGTTTTTAATTTTTCAAACAATCCTATTGAAGTCTATCAAGACAAATTCACTTTTACTGACCAAGAAGGTATTCTCCATCAAATCGATACCAAAGGTCAACATTCTCAGTTAGATTTTGAGAAATCCGAATTTCACTTTTTTGATGCGAGGCAAGAGTACAAGGTTTTTTTAGACAATCATAGAGCGCATATCAATAACACCAAGAACATTCTATTACCAGTAGGTATCTATGACCGACCTCAGCTTTTTAAAATCAAAAGCAATTCATTAGTGTTTTTTCTGAATAGCAGCAATAGTGAAATCTATGCTTATGATCGTGAAGGAGTTAAAATAGAAGGTTTTCCTGTAATAGGACAATCCTTAATTGATTTAAAAGATATAGACAAAGACAAAAAATTAGAATTCGTTACACTAGACGATCAAAAAACGCTTTCGATCTATCGGATGGAATAAATTCAACCTCAAAAAGATGGGCAAAATTTTTGGCGAGCACATCTTTGACTTCACTGAGAGTAGGGCAATTGTCTTGAAGTTCTTGTTTCATAGAAGTCACTGCTTTACCTTGTATGCCACAGGGAACCATCATATCAAAAAAATGCATATCTGGATCGACATTTAACGCAAACCCGTGCATGGTCACCCATCTAGAAGCTCTAATTCCCATGGCACAAATTTTACGTGCTTTGGAAGTATTTACATCCAACCACACTCCCGTTTCTCCTGAAGAACGTTCAGCTTGAATTGAAAAATCATTCAAAGTCAAAATAATAATCTCTTCTAAAAACCTTAAGTATTTATGTATGTCACTAAAGAAATGATCCAAATCTAAAATGGGGTATCCTACAATTTGGCCCGGACCGTGATAAGTAATATCTCCTCCTCTATTAATTTTATAGAACTTAGCTTTTTTGTGAGTCAATTCAGAATTACTGATGAGCAAATTTGAAAAATCTCCACTTTTACCAAGGGTAAAAACATGGTCGTGTTCTACAAATAAAAAGTGATTTGAGGTAAGGTGCTGGGTGTTTTGTCTTCTATTGGCAATCTTCTTATCAACTGTTTCTTTAAACAACAATTCTTGAAAATCCCAAGTTTCTTTATAATCTCTTCGACCTAGATCTTCAATGAGCACCTTTTTATTCATCCCCACAAAAATAAGGATAAAGCGTTCTATTGTTCGAGTATCACTGTAAAATTATACTGTTCTGGATTAGCAGTCAAATCTTGATAATTCACCTCTATTAGGACCGATTTCATATCTGAACTGAGCTGGGCTCCTTCATAACTTACCGATCTCACTTTGACTGGAAAATTATATTTCATTTTGTAGGTAGAGGCGTTTAAAATCATAGCAGATTCACTTAAGCTATCTAAGGCATTACGAAATAATTCAGCATTTTTAATTCGAGCTTTTCGCTCAAATCGATTTCCTTTAAAACTATATGAAACTTCTACACCATCATTGGTAACTATAGGTGCTCCTTTTGTTCTTTGATCTCCAAAAACAGAACTTTTACTAAACGTTTTAAAGGCATCACTGACGTCCTCAATTTTTTGAAAATCTGTAAGCATTTCGAATAAAAATAAATCAGCACTTTCATCCATTTGGATTCGCAAACTATAGGGCTCGAGTTTCATCAACTCTTCTCGTTCTTTTAACGATAACTGAGCTATACTATCTTTACTCGCTTCGAGAATATCAGAAAAGACAACCAGGGAGTCTATCTTTTTGACCACCTTATTTTCTTCATCTGAATTCATACCGCCCATCATTTTAATAAACTCTGAACCGTTAAATCCGATGCTGAGCTGACCAGTTTTATCGGAGTTGAAGGTTACTTCTTCAGTAAAAACACAAGAAACCCAAAAAAAGCTTACAACTAAAACTAGAATTTTTCTCATAACGTATTGCACACTAGGAATAAATCTAAAAATATATTTTTTCGACAACATATGTTACTTTTGCCCTACAAAATTATTTTATGCCTTTGTCAGAACAAGAAGTTGTCAGAAGAGAGAAGTTAGCGAAACTTCGAGAGTTAAATGTCAATCCTTATCCGGCTGAATTATATCCGGTCACACACCTCTCAGGTGACATAAAATCCGATTTTAAAGAAGCTACTGAAGTAGTTATAGCGGGTAGACTCATGTCTCGTCGAATTCAAGGTAAAGCCTCATTTGCCGAACTTCAAGACAGTGCAGGTAGAATTCAGGTATATTTTAACAGAGACGAGATATGTACTGAAGAAGATAAAAGCAAATACAACGAAGTCTATAAAAAACTTTTAGATATTGGAGATATTATAGGAGTTAAAGGCACCTTGTTTACTACTCAGGTAGGTGAAAAAACAGTTATGGTAAAAGACTTTACGCTTTTGAGTAAGTCTCTTAAACCATTGCCTTTACCCAAAGAAGATGCAGAGGGTAAAATTTACGACGAATTCAACGATCCAGAGTTAAGATATCGTCAGCGCTATGTCGATTTAGTGGTCAATCCTTCGGTCAAAGAAACCTTTATTAAAAGAACGAAAATAACCAACACCATTCGCTCTTTTTTCAATGATAAGGGATATCTTGAAGTAGAAACTCCCATTCTTCAACCGATCCCTGGAGGAGCCTCTGCGAGACCTTTTATCACCCACCACAATGCGTTGAACATTCCGCTGTACCTGAGAATTGCCAATGAATTGTATTTAAAGCGTTTAATCGTTGGAGGATTTGACGGGGTATATGAGTTCTCAAAAGACTTTAGAAATGAAGGAATGGATCGAACTCACAATCCTGAGTTTACCGTTATGGAGCTTTATGTCGCCTACAAAGATTATTTCTGGATGATGGAGACAACTGAAAAATTGTTAGAGCAAATAGCATTAGACAGTAACGGAGATACCACCGTTGAAGTAGGAAACCAGAAAATTAACTTTAAAGCACCTTACCCAAGAGTGCCTATTTTACAAGCGATTGAAACCCATACAGGTCACAATTTAAGTGACAAAAACGAAAACGAAGTTAGAGCAATTGCTGTTGAACTAGGCATAGAAGTAGACGATCACATGGGACTGGGTAAACTCATCGATGAAATATTTGGCGAGTGTTGTGAACACCACTACGTACAACCGACCTTCATCATTGACTATCCTAAAGAAATGAGCCCCTTAACAAAGGAGCACAGAGAAGACGAGCGTCTAACAGAACGTTTTGAACTAATGGTTAACGGAAAAGAATTGGCTAACGCCTATTCAGAGCTCAATGACCCATTAGATCAAAGAGCACGTTTCGAAGATCAACTCAAACTTTCAGAAAAAGGAGACGACGAGGCGATGTTTATCGACCAAGATTTTTTAAGGGCATTAGAATACGGAATGCCCCCTACCTCAGGTATTGGAATTGGAATTGACCGACTTTGCATGCTCATGACCAACAATAACTCCATACAAGAAGTATTATTTTTCCCTCAAATGAGACCTGAAAATAAAGTTCAATTGAGTGAAGAAGAGAAAATCATTTTTGATTTGCTCAAAACAGAAAGCCCACAGCCTATTGAAACTGTTAAATCAAATTCAGCATTAAGTGGTAAAAAATGGGACAAGGCATGTAAGACCCTCACCAAAAACAAACTAGTAAAAATTGAAAAAACAGCTAATCAAGTAGTGATTAGTCTTGTCAATTCTTAGAAAAAAGTTTAGCTTTCTGCTATGAATACCTCTAGAAAAATAGGTCTCATCACAGGTCCCTTGCTCTTTATGTTGTTTTATCTCAACGCTGGAGCACTAATCAATGAACAAGCTGATTTGGTCGTTGCCGTTGCCTCTTGGATGATTGTCTGGTGGATAACAGAGGCCGTTTCAATTTCAGTAACTGCACTCTTACCCTTGCTACTCTTTCCAATCTTAAAGGTGATGGAGATCAATGCGGTAGGAGCGAATTACGGAAGTTCCATTGTCTTTCTATTCTTTGGTGGATTTGTGATGGCCTTGGCACTAGAGAAGGTCAATTTACACCGGAGAATTGCATTGACTATTATAAATCTTACCGGAACATCTCCTAACAGAGTCATTTTAGGTTTTATGCTCGCTACAGCGCTGTTGAGTATGTGGATTAGCAATACAGCTACAACAGTGGTCATGCTCCCCATTGCCTCTTCAGTAATTGCTTTACTCATAACAGACGAAGATGGTTTTACCAAAAAAGACAAGAATTTCGCCATTAGTGTAATGCTTGGAATTGCATTTTCAGCAAATTCTGGTGGAATTGCCACCCTTATTGGAACCCCCCCAAACTCTGTAATGGTGGGACTCTTAGAAAACGAATACAATATTCAAATCTCTTTTGTGCGTTGGATGATGTTTGGCGTTCCTCTATCTTCTCTTTTAATAGCCATATCTTATGTATTAATGGTCTATGTCATATTCCCTTCAAAAGGATTAAAATTCAACGCCACTAATAATGTTATAAAAAGTCAGTTAGACGAAATGGGGCCTCTAAGTGGAAAAGAAAAACAGGTTTTAACTATTTTTGGAATCACCATTTTTTTGTGGATTTTTAGAGCACTTATTAATCAATTTTTTCCTGAACTAAAATTGAGTGACACCAGCATTAGTTTGTTTGCGGCGATAAGTCTCTTCGCCATTCCTCATCGCTTTAAGAAAGGAGATTTTATAATTGATTGGAAAGACACCTCCAAATTAGCATGGGGAATTCTCATTCTCTTTGGCGGAGGATTAGCCCTTGCAAAAGGAATGTCAAGCACTGGGATTGTTGATTTGGTAGCTCAAGAAATTGCAACCAGCAATTTAAGCGTTTCCATTACTGCAATACTTTTGATTTTCTTGATGCTGTTTATGACAGAGCTTATGAGTAATGTAGCACTTGTTGCCGTATTAGCACCCGTTGTTGTTGGTATTGCCATAGGACTAAACATTCCTATTCTCTATCTTTTGATACCTGTTACTATTGCGAGTAGTTGTGCCTTTATGTTACCCATGGCAACTCCTCCGAATGCCATTGTTTTCGCAAGTGGCTATATCAAGGTTTCCCAAATGGCTAGAATTGGGATCATATTGAATTTGATATCCGTGGGACTTTTAACTCTTGTCTTTCAATTTGTAATGCCTTTACTCTTCTAAAAGCCTTAGTTCATATTCTAAATCGTCGAGGTCGATAAATGATATAGATATGGGGTCTTGAGGTAACGCGTAAGGATCGAAATTTGAAGGTAAATAAGGCTCTGTATCGAATCCTAAATCAAAGTCTTGGTTTTTAAGTTCGATAAAAGAAATATCATTCACCGAAAAGTCAGAATAATCTACATTTTTATGAGTTAAAACAGGGAGACTTAGTAATAAGAAAATTAGGACAGTTAAAGTTGTTTTTGTGTATACCATTTATTAAATACTATTGATGATTTCATATTTATGACACAAAAGTAAATCAGATGTTACAATTGTTTAAATATTTTATTTTTTTTTAACAAAAAATTGATATTCAGCAACTTACAACTTCTTATCAAAAATCATTTTAATTAGCAAACTGTTTAAGTTCCGATTTCAAAACTTAAGGTATTTTCAATACTATCTAAATTTTATTGAATATTTGATAAAAGTGACAGTACTAACTTTTTCATTGAAATTTAGAAGGTTTATTCTTCTATTTACAATTCTTAAACACTTCACTATATTTATTAAACTAATTCAAGAAAATATTTAATACAATGCAAAATCAATTGTTATCACTTTTGACGTTATGTTTCTTAATGATCGGCACGCCTGTCGAGACCTTTGCACAGCGCTCAAAAAAGAAAAAGAAAAACGAAGCTCCAACTGAAGCAGAAAAGAAAGATAATAAAGAAGATAAGGATGCGATTAAGCCTTATGACAAAGTAATCACTGCAAAGGCCGAGACAGACGAAGGACTCTTCAAGGTTCACAAAATCAAAAAAGACTATTTCTACGAAATTTCAGATAGTCTTATTGGCCGTGAAATGCTCATGGTAAGCCGAATTGCCAAAACAACCAATGGATTAGGTTTTGGTGGGGGTAAAATCAACACTCAAGTGCTGCGCTGGGAAAAGAATGAAAACCAAGTTCTACTCAAAGTAGTATCCTACGAAAACGTCGCAGCCGACAGCTTAGAAATAGCCCAGGCCGTGGTCAATTCAAATTTTGAACCCATTTTATACGCCTTTGATATTAAGGCTTACGGAAAAGACAGCCTTAATCCATCAACCGTAATTAATGTATCTGATTTATTTAAAAAGGATGTAAAAGCCTTAGGTCTTCCCTCTAGATATCGCGAGCGTTATAAAGTAAGTAAACTAGACGGTGAACGTTCGTATATTGAAACCATCAAGAGTTATCCGCTGAATATTGAAACCAGGACAGTCAAATCGTATGGTGCGAAAAAACCTCCTTCAAATGCGTATCTAGGTATGTTCTCGCTTGAGATCAACAACTCTATGATATTGCTTCCCAAAGAACCAATGAAAAGAAGGTATTTTGACCGCAGAGTGGGATGGTTTGCAAGATCACAAACTGATTACGGTTTAGAAGCTCAAGAAAGTCGAAAAATAACTTATTTAGATCGTTGGAGACTAGAGGTAAAAGACGAAGATATCGCCAAATTTGAAGCTGGAGAATTGGTTGAACCCAAAAAACAAATCGTCTATTATGTAGATAGAGCTACCCCAAAAAAATGGGTCCCCTACATCAAACAAGGAATAGAAGATTGGCAAATAGCCTTCGAAACGGCTGGATTCAAAAATGCCATCATAGCAAAAGATCCGCCAAGTGCAGAAGAAGACCCAGAATGGTCACCTGAGGATGTGAGATACTCTGTAGTTCGATACTTGGCCTCACCTATTCCCAATGCGAATGGACCACACGTGAGTGACCCTAGAAGTGGAGAAATCCTAGAATCGGATATCAACTGGTACCACAATGTAATGACCTTACTTCGAAACTGGTATTTCGTTCAAACCGCAGCAATTAACGAAGAAGCTCAAGGAGCTGAATTTAAAGATGAAATCATGGGAAGATTAATCCGATTTGTTTCTTCACACGAGGTAGGGCATACTATCGGACTTCCTCATAACATGGGTTCAAGTGTCGCCTATCCTGTGGACTCTTTGCGTTCTAAAAGCTTTACCCAAAAGTACGGAACAGCTCCATCCATTATGGATTACGCGCGATTTAATTACGTAGCTCAGCCAGGAGATGAAGGTGTGGCGCTCATGCCTAATGTAGGTATATACGACAAACACGCGATTAAATGGGGTTATAGGCCCATCTTGAATACAGCGGCCGAAGATGAAAAGGAAATTTTAAATGATTGGATTTTAAAGCACGCTGATGACCCTATGTATCGATTTGGCCACCAACAAGCAGGTGGAGTGGTTGATCCTTCATCACAAACAGAAGATTTAGGAGATGATGCGGTTAAGGCCTCAGAATACGGTATTGCCAATTTGAAACGAATTGTACCCAATCTACAAAAATGGACCACTGAAGAGGGTGAAAATTACGACAACTTAAAAACCCTATACGGACAAGTGCGCAGTCAATACAGAAGATATATTGGGCATGTTGCAAATAACATAGGTGGAGTTTATGAGTATCACAAAACAGCAGATCAAGACGGTGTAGTTTATACCCATGTTCCTAAGGACAAGCAGCGAAACGCAATGAAGTTTTTGCAACAACACGTATTTACAACCCCTGACTGGCTCATTGATAAAGATATTTTAGCTAAAACTGAATATTCAGGTCATGTAGAAAATATTCGAGCACTTCAAGAATACGGAATGAGAACTGTACTCAACATGGGTAAAATGGCTCGTTTAGTAGAGAATGAAGCGCTTAATGAAGCCGATGCCTACACCCTAACTCAAATGACAAGAGAACTCAGACGAGGGGTTTGGTCAGAAGCTTATAATGGAGGGGTAATTGATACTTATAGACGTAATCTACAAAAAGCACATATCGAACGATTAGGTTATTTACTAACTGCCGACGATCAAAAAGGAGTCCCTTACGGAGGTTATAGAAAAGCCACCGCAGTTACACTGAATCAATCTGATGTGCGTTCTGTAGCAAGAGCAGAATTGAACAATATTAAAAATGCAATCAATATCGGACTTGGAAAAATTCAACACACTATGAGCAGATATCATCTCAAAGATGCATACGCAAGAATAGATGAATTACTCGATGGAGAGTAATTAAAAATCAAACCTATTATAAAACCACTTCCATAGGAGGTGGTTTTTTTTAACACATTATTAGCCTCAATTGGCGAAATGTAAAGTATTGAGTTGACCTAAATCGATATAATAAGTATTTAACCGAAAAGAAGAGTATTGTCTTCAATATTTCACTCGAAATTGCCATTTTCAGTGACTAAATTATTAAAATGAAAAACTACCTAACATTAGGCTTAATTCTTAGTTTGACTCTAGTTGCAGCCCAAAACAATGATTCTGATATAACTCTCGATTCAAGCGACAGCAATATTGTTAACGCAGCTCAAGCTGGTTCTTCAAACTATGTAAAAATTAAGGCCACTAATTCCTCTGACCAAAACTTTGTTTATGTAGGCCAATCGGGAAATGGAAATAAATCAAAATTGAAGTTAAAATCAGACGCTAATAAAAACCTTGTACTCATTGGACAGACAGGAACTAAAAATAAATCGGAACTGTTAGTAAAAAAATCCAATGCGAATAAAATAGTTATTTCTCAAAAAGGATATAAAAACATTACTGCGCCATCTATAACTAAGGGAGACAAAAACGCAATATTTGTTGCACAAAGAGGAACTAAAAACGATGCTGATCCTGACATATTTACTAAATCCAATAAAAACAGAATATTTATTGCGCAAAGAGGAACTGAAAACGATGCTGATCCAGATATCAAATCTAATTCTGATAGAAATGCAATCTATGTTGCTCAAAAAGGATATAAAAACATTACTGCGCCATCTATAACTAAGGGAGACAAAAACGCAATATTTGTTGCACAAAGAGGAACTAAAAACGATGCTGATCCTGACATATTTACTGATTCCAATAAAAACAGAATATTTATTGCGCAAAGAGGAACTAAAAACGATGCTGATCCAGATATCAAATCTAATTCTGATAGAAATGCAATCTATGTTGCTCAAAAAGGATATAAAAACATTACTGCGCCATCTATAACTAAGGGAGACAAAAACGCAATATTTGTTGCACAAAGA
>CBFIGE010000024.1:0-19082 GCA_965662045.1 Flavobacteriaceae bacterium | reverse complement strand
TAAATTAATCGCTCTTCCGTCGATAAAGGCATTGCTTAAAACATTAGTTCTCATATCAAGAGCATCTCCCTCAGAAACAAAAAGAGTTGCGCTTTTACCTATTTCAATACTTCCATAACTATCATCAATACCTAAGATTTTAGCTGTGTTGAGGCTGATCATTTGTACAGCTGTTTCTTTGTCCAAACCTTTTGCTGCTGCTTGACCAGCGTGAAATGGAAGATTTCTGGCTTGATGATTGCTCATTGTAGCGTTTTGTATCCCAACCAAAATCCCAGCATCATGTAATTTTTTGGGAAGTTGATAGGCAAAATCGTAGGCTTGATCTTCTGAACTTGGAATGCGATGAGTGGTGTTTACTAGAACAGGTACATTGTTTGCTTTCAACACATCCGTTGTTTGATCAGCCATAGTGCCGCCTACAAGAACTAATTCCTTTATGTCTAATTTTTTGAGCTCCACAACTAAATCGGTAATCTCCTTAACCCCATCAGCGTAAACATAGAGCTTTTTGCTGCCGTCGAAAAGACCTCTACTTGCTTCATAGGGCAGGTGTGAGGTGTTGTTATTTCCATAAGCATAGGCCTGGGCCTGTTTCATAAAATTTACAACTTCTGCAATCTGTTTTGTGTAATTATTATTTGGTCTATATGCTCTAGATTCTCCGGCCCACCATCTTCCTCTTCGAAAGGCGTTTGGCCATCTTAAATGAATGCCATCATCTACTTTCACAACGGCATCTTCCCAATTCCATGCATCATATTGAACAACACTTGAAGTTCCTGAAATTCGACCTCCTTGAGGTGTGACTTGTCCAATAAGCACGCCATTGGGACGCATTGATTCAACGACTTGAGATTCTGCATTGTAAGCAATAATACTTCTAACGTGAGGCAGAAAATCACCAAGTTCATCTTGATCGTTTGTTGCTCTGACGGCGTTGATTTCAACTAAACCTAGTGATTTTGAAGGAGCAATAAATCCTGGATAGAGGTGTTTGCCATCTGCTTTAATTAGCATTCCAGAAATTTCCATTGCATCCATTTGTTTGCCTACATATGTTATAATTCCGTCTTCGAATGTCACTAAGCCGTTTTCAATGACTGTTCCATTTCCCACATGAATGGTGACTCCACTTATGGTAATTTTTTCGTCTTGTGGTTTGCCAGGTACTTGTTGTGCGTGAACTACACTTGTGATTAAACCTATGCAAATACTTAATAATAGTGCTTTATATCTCATGTTCATTTCTTTAAATCGTTTCACATTCAAAATGTCTTTTCTTATTCTGTATAGGAATCTGTGTTTCTCCACCCTCTTTTTTGGTCACATTCAACATGGCTTTGATGAGTCTCATGCGCTCTTTTTGATTGCGTTTCTGAAGTTCTTTGTCTTTTTCAAAATCAAAGAAGGTTTGCCCCTGAATGAGTGTTTTTTCCGCGTAGGCGTAAATTGAAAGGGGATGATCAGACCATAATACTACATCAGCTTCTTTACCTATTGCAATAGATCCCACTTTATCGTCGATATGAAGAAGCTTAGCCGGATTAAGGGTCACCATTTTCCAAGCCTCAATCTCAGATAGACCACCATATTTGACAGTTTTAGCAGCTTCTTGATTTAATCTCCGCGACATTTCAGCGTCATCAGAGTTGATAGCAACAGTAACACCTTCTCTAGACATAATAGCTGCATTATAAGGGATGGCGTCTTTTACTTCATATTTGTATGCCCACCAATCACTAAATGTGGACCCACCACTACCGTGTTCTTTCATTTTATCAGCCACTTTATAGCCTTCAAGAATATGTGTGAATGTATTTACTCTGAATCCAAAGCGATCGGCGACTTTCATCAACATATTGATTTCGCTTTGTACATATGAATGACAAGAGATAAAACGCTCTCCTCTTAATATTTCAGAGAGTGTTTCGAGCTCTTCATCTGCTCGATAGGGCGCGCCACTTTCTTTAGTGGCCATATAATCTTCAGCACGAGTGAAATAATCTACAAAAATTTGTTCAACACCCATTCTCGTTTGTGGAAAACGAGCAAAACTTTGCCAATTGGATTGCTTTACATTTTCACCTAAAGCAAATTTGATGTATGGGTCGGCTCCTTCAAAAAGTAATTCTTCGGCATTATTACCCCATTTAAGTCGAAGAATGGCAGATTGACCACCTATGGGATTCGCAGATCCGTGTAGTAATTGAATCGTTGTTACTCCTCCGGCTAAATTTCTGTAAATATCAATGTCTTTTGCATCCACAACATCGGCCATTCTTACTTCTGCAGAAGAATTCTGACCTCCTTCATTAATGGCAAGAGCCCCTATGTGAGAATGCTCATCAACGATTCCCGCAGTAAGGTGTTTGCCAGTAGCATCTATTAGTTGTGCACCTCGCGCATTTAAGCTTTTGCCAACAGCAACAATCTTACCGTTTTTTATATGCACATCTGTTTGTTCTAAAACTTCTTCACCGGTCCACACTGTGGCATTTTTAAATAAGAGGTTTTCTGACTTAGGCATTTGATCTTTTCCCATACCTACATTCGGAAATCTCATACTACTCTTCATTTCTGAAGAAGTGACTACATTTTTCTTTTTGTTCTTTTTCTTTTCATCTTCTGAAGATGCTGCTTTTTGAGCATTGAACTTCCAGTTCATTCCATTATTGGCGACAACTCTTCCAGCGAATGATGAGGAATTATTAATTCTACTTTGAAGTCTGAATAGTTCACCTTCATCATTCGAAAGGGTGAAGTTCAACCATGGAAAGTCATAACTAACTTTAGAATTATAGGATATATCGTTTGAAGTAGCTTTCAAATTTGGCTTTTTGCTGCTTCCACTAATGCTTACCTCAAAACTGTGATTTTTAAATTCTAAAGTGTAATCTCCTTTAAGATTAATCACATTTCTGTCTTCTAGAATGTGAGGCTCTCCTTGAATCCAATTCTCGTAAATCACAAAGTCTTTAGCGAATAAATCACCTTTGGCTACGATAAAGTTTGCGTGGAAGCCTTCTTGGAGTTGTCCAAGACTGTTTTCTTGCTTCAACATTTGAGCAGGTATTTCGGTTAGACCTTTGAGAATAAATTCTTTAGATGCACCTCTTTCCATAGCTTTTCTCAAATTAGAAAAGAACGATTTTGACGCAGTTACTCCTTTTGAACTGATGGCAGATGAAAAGCCTGCGTCCTCTAATATCGCAAGATTAGAGGGAGCTTGCTCCCAGAATCGAAGGTCACTCAAATTAACGTATGATGCGTTTATGGGGTCAGATACGTCATAGGCCTTGGGGAAATTGACGGGTACTACAAGACGTGTATTGTATTTTTTGAGTAACTCAAGATGTTCAAATTCGTCACCTCCTCCTAAGACATTGTAGGTTTGACCGAATTGTTGTGCAATTTTGGCCGCTTTAAAAGCGTTTCCACGATCGCCAGCTTCAAAGAAAAAAGGTTGATTTTGCTGATCGATAATCGCTTCTAAGGACTTATCACGTGTTTCACTTAAACCCTGACTGTACCAACGTAAATCGTGATTTAATTGTCTCAACAGTGCTTGGCTACCCATTAGTGATCCAGGATAGGATTGTCTTGAGGTTACACTTTTTGAAAACGAAAAATATTGTCCTGATACTGTGTGTAGTACACGAGAAGCGTTATTCCCCTTATCATTAAGCGTAATTAAGGCACCATTACCTCTGGCGATGCCATCGGCGTTGTGACTATTTACTGTGCCGAATCCCATAGACCTTAGTTTCGAAGCGTCTTTGGTACTGTATTCTAACATATCAAATGCCTGAACCTCAGGTCTTATATGATCATTCCAATAATAACCTTCTCGGGTTGCCTCGTATTGGGGTGATCTTCCATTTCCTGACGCTCTTTTGGGATTTGGAATTCCAAAACTTGAAAAAAGCTCAATAAAAGAAGGATATATTGTATACCCTTTCATGTCATGAGTTACAGTATTTGCTGGTAGTTTTACGTTTTTTCCAACGTTAACTACTTTACCTCTATGAATGAGTATAGTAGCACTTTTGACGAGGGTTTCGGCATCGGTATACACATCTGCTCCTTGAATGGCAGTGTAATTCGAGTTGTTTGAAAGTACCCTTGAATTTGTTGGAAAATAGTCTTGTGCATTACCAAGGTAGAACACTAAGGCGAATGCGAAAAATAAAATCTTTTTCATTGCTTCAAGTAATTTGTTAATCTTAATAAAAATACAAGGAAAATACATTAATTACAAAGCCCAAATTTCGGAGTCAAGCCGTATTTTTCCGTACTTATTAAATGTTTGGTAACCTGCTGATAGCTCTTGATACCTTGTTTTTGACGATTGCTTTTTAAAAATAAGTCGAATCCTTTTTTAAATAGTGGTTCTAAGGGATTTTTATAAGTGTTCCAAAATTGACGCAATTCGCTCCATTGATTTGTGGCATATTTAGGAATACATTCACTCAAGTCTTGATAGAGCTCCTTATCAATTCTATAAATATCATTTAAACAGTAGACTAGGGCGGAGAGATTTGCATCGTATCTAAGGCTCTTATTTTCACTATTCATGCCGATATAAATACCAATGAAATTAGCTTGGTCTTCAGGGGCAATTCCCAGCTGGTGAGCAATTTCGTGGGAGGCAACTGTTCCCAACCTAAAATGCGGTAGTTTGTCATTTACTTGAGCCTCATGAGTAAAAGGATTGTAATAGCCGCCATATCCCATATACGAAAGCAAGGTTGAAATTGAAGAAGATTTAGGGATAGAAGGTAGTAACTCTGCAATATGAGGATCGTAATGAATATAAGAAGCTCTAGCTTCTTTGCAGATTTCTGCAGTAGTTAGGGGCTGTTGATTTAATGTGATATTATCTAACTCATTTAAAATTGAAAGTAATCCGAGGGTATAATGTACTAAGTCACCCTCATTTATGATGTGATTATCCTCTTTTTGCTCTAAACTGTTTTTTTGATAATTCAACGACCAATTCACAAAGAATACAGCGTAGAGGGAGGAAACCATAAAAAGTGAGGTCCATAAGGTGATTATTTTTTGATTTGTTGAGGTTTTAGGGTGAAAAAATTTTAAAGATCCTGCAAGAAAAACTATAAATAAGGTAATGTAAAATACATCTCCTAATGAAAAAGAAAAAAATGTTGTGAGGTGCTGGAAAAATGCTCCTGTGTTACAAAAACAATAAGTAGAAAAGTCGAGTATCCATTGAGGTCGCCACAACAGCAGCAATTGGAAAAGAAAAATAAGGATACAAAAAAAGGCAGTGCCAAATTGTAAAATTTGAGCACCGCCTTTAGGTTTTATAAATGCAGTTAACCTATTCTTCAATACTTACGAGTTCGATCTGAAAAATAACATCGGTATTGGCTGGAATGACATTTCCAGCACCTCTGCTTCCCCAAGCCAATTCAGTGGGTATTCTAAATAATTTCACATCACCAACCCGCATTCCGAGTACACCTTCTGTAAACCCTGGAATCATTTGTGTCTCTTTTTCAAAGGGCATTTTCATTGGCTCGAAAACACCTTTGTGCATACTATTGATGTTATTGAAATTAGGATCTTCAAAAGCAATATTGTAGACACTTGTGTCAAAAAGCGTTCCGTCGGTTAGCCAACCGGCATAGTTTAAATTTACTGTTTGCCCCATTTTGGGTTTATAGCCTTCTCCTTGGTTTCGAACAACGATTTCAAGACCAGAGTTTGTGATTTCCGCATCAGCAAAGAGTTCCTCAAAGTTTGCTGCTCTCTCTGCTTGAGCTTTTTCTTGCTTTAGTTTAGCCTCTTTTTCTTCACCAAAGTAGGCCTTTAATATTTCTACTTCATCAAAGTTTTTAGCCTCATTCCCGACTCGAATAATTTTAACCTTATTCATTACAATGGGTGTTTCAGGTTTGTCTGAAGAGTCAGTTTTACTTGTTGCTATGGAATCTAATACATCAAAACCCTCTATAAGTTCTCCGAAAATAGTGTGACGTCCATCTAACCAAGGTGTTGGTACATGTGTTATGAAAAATTGACTTCCGTTTGTTTTTGGCCCTGAATTTGCCATTGAAAGTATTCCTTTTTTATCATGAAAAAGTGAGTCTGCAATTTCGTCTTTAAACTTATATCCTGGATTTCCTGAACCTGTTCCTGTAGGATCTCCGCCTTGAATCATAAATTCCTCGATAACACGATGAAAACTCACTCCATCGTAGTACGGTTTGTTTTTATAAGCTTCATTGACATAGGGATTATTTCCTTCTGAAAGACTGACAAAGTTTGCGACAGTAATTGGCGTTTCTTGCTCATTTAATCGAAGTAACATTTCTCCTTCTGTGGTTTGTATCAAAGTGTACAATCCATCGTCTAAATCTTTGTATTGGTTACAGGCGAGTAGGTTCAGACCGATCAATAATAATGTAATAAAGCGCATTTTTTAAATTTTAATTAAGTGTTACGTGGTTTTTGAATGCCCTACGTATTAGACTCAAAGGTAATGAAATCAACACGCAGTTTTTCAAGTATTAATTACAAAAATCGAAAGCTTGTTATTTATTTTTCGAATACCTTCAAAAATAAATGTAAGGCCAATAATCATTAGGCTAATACAAGTAAGATTGGTGCGCAAGTCCAGGACATCAATTTTAATAGACAGCAAAGGATAAGCCTAAAGTTTTGATTTTCTTATGGAAGGCTTTGTTAATTTAAATCTTTTTGAACGGTTATTTATCAGGAGTTAGGGAGCGCTTTTCTTCGCTAAAATCTCAAGTTCTAAAATGAGTATTTCGTTTGGCCCAATTTTATCTAAATCTCCTTTGTAGCCGTATCCTAAAAATGAAGGCAAGTAAAATAACCCTCTCTCTTTCTCCGTTAGTTCTTTGATTGCCGAACGTAAACCAGTAAATAATTTCTCTTTGTCCAATACTGTGGTTTGTATAGAGGTCCAATTTTGATCGTATATAATCGTGTTATTGATGTCACGTATGCGATATTTAAAATCAACAGTTTCTCCAGATTTTACCTTTTGAACTTTTGTGTCAGGGTTGACGAGTGACTTGTAGTACCAAAATCCATTGGAGCTTCTAATATAACTATTGGTTGTGTCTTTTAAAATGAGTTGTTCAATTAAATGCTCTTCGAGTTCTAGGAGCTTTTTATTTCTCTCTACACTCGTTTTGTTCACGTTATGAGAGCTTATAAAAACAGGTTTTCTCGGAATTGGCTGTTTACAAGCTACAACTAGAAATAGTAAAAGTGTAAAGCCTAATTGAAGCACTTTCATTTTAAGGGTGTTCTATATTAATAATTTCACGGAATCTTTTTAGGGTTTCTTCCATGGGAAGCAAACTTTTTCCTCCAGCAGCATTTTTATGTCCACCTCCAGAAAAGTGTGTCCTTGCGAATTGATTTACATCAAAATCACCCACAGATCGAAATGAAATTTTCACCATTTGTTCTTCTTTATTTTCTATGAATATTACTGAAAAGTGAACATTCTTTATACTGAGACCATAATTTACAAAACCTTCAGTGTCCCCTTTCTTAAAGTTGTTTTTTTCTTTCTCTTCATTAGTTATAAAGGTGAATGCTGTCTTTTTTTCTTCAAATACTTCGAGGTTTTTAAAACAACAACTCAGTAGCTTAAAGCGATCGAATGAGTTGTTGTCAAATAATTTTCTATGAATGTCGGTTTTGTCTGCGCCTAAGTCGATTAGTTCTGCTGCAATTCTCAGACTTGTAGATGTCGCACTTTCGTATTTGAAAGACCCTGTATCTGTAAGCATTCCTGTGTATATACAAGTTGCAATATCTTTATCAAAATACTTTTTTTCTTTAAAAGCAGAGATAAAATTGTAGACCATTTCACAGGTAGAACTCATATGCTCGTCGGAATATTGAAATTCCGCATAATTATCGGGCGAAATGTGGTGGTCAATCATCAAAAAAGTAGATTTTGATTTTTGAAGAAGTGAAGAAAGAATAGGAGTTCGGCTAAAATGATTAAAATCCAAGGTGCAAATTAAGTCGGCCTTGATGATTGCCTGATAGGCCGAATTAAAATCCTTATCAGCTATAACTATTTCATCAGATTTTGGCATCCATTTTAAGAAATCAGGAAAATCATTTGGAGAAACAATGCTAGTGTGGTGGTCCAATTTATTTAGAAATAGTTGCAATGCTAGGGTAGAGCCCAAAGCATCTCCGTCTGGATTTTGATGAGGAATTATAACAATTTTAAGGGGTGTTTCAAGAAGATTCTTGAGTTTTTCGAAGTTTGTAAATAACATAATTCAAAGGTAAGCTATAACTTTATCATCTTTTAAGCTGTTTTTAATTTTGAAAATTAAGATGAAAACATTTTCACCAATAATACTATTTCTTTTTTTGGGCTTATCCTGTGTTAATCAAATAAAACATACACCGGAAACACTTGACGGAAAAGCTGACCAGTATAGCATTCGCATAGCAGTTGGATCTTGTAATAAAGTTGATGAGTTCAATGTATTTTGGGATGATATTGCTGAACAAAGTCCAGAGGCCTTTGTCTGGTCAGGAGATATTGTCTATGCCGACTCAGATGACATTTCTGTAATCCAATCCGAATACAATAAGCAAAAGGAAATCTCTGATTATGCTCGACTTAGAGAGCAAACGCAGATATTTGGAATATGGGATGACCATGATTACGGTAAAAATGATGGGGGTCAAGAATTTGAAATAAAAAAAGAAAGTCAGAATGCCTTATTGGATTTTTTAGATGTATCCAAAGAAGATCAAAGAAGAAATCAAGAAGGTATCTACACCTCGCATCTACTTGAAAATGATTATGGAACAGTTGAACTGCTCATGCTCGATACTCGTTATTTTAGATCTTCTCTAACTCCTGATACGGAAAACGGTAGACGATATAAGTCGAATAGAGATACAACAACAACATTATTGGGAAACGCCCAATGGCAATGGTTAGAAAAAAAGATCGAAAACAGTCAGGCCAATTTTTTAGTGATTGTAAGTAGCATTCAACTCCTGTCAAATCAACATCAATTTGAGAAGTGGGAAAATTTACCACATGAGCGAGAAAGAATAATCAGCTTGATCAGCCGTTATTCTGAAAAAAATATTTTTGTGGTTTCAGGTGATCGACATATTTCTGAATTTTCTGTTATGCCAATAGGAGAAAAAAGGCAATTAATTGACTTTACGAGTAGTGGACTAACACATTCTTATAGCTCTTTCTCAGGAGAACCTAATCCTTTTCGTGTAAAAGAGGTTGTTTCAGATCGTTCTTACGGAGTAATTGATTTTAATCTTAAAGATAATACGGTGCATGCGTACATGATGGGAGACAAAAAACAAATACAACAAGAGTTAGAAGTGAGCTATTAAGTTCGAATAGACTAAATTTGCAAAAAAAATAAGCATGACAATAAATCGAACTTTCACTATGATTAAGCCCGATGCGGTTAAAAACGGACACATTGGTGCTATACTCGATAAAATTAACGCTGCAGGATTCAAAATTGTAGCAATGAAGTACACACATTTAAGTAAGAAGGATGCGGAAGGTTTTTACGCTGTTCACAGTGAGCGTCCATTTTACGGCGAATTGGTTGAGTTCATGTCAAGCGGACCAATTGTTGCGGCAGTTTTAGAAAAAGAAAATGCTGTCGAGGACTTTCGAGTTCTTATCGGTTCAACCAATCCAGAAGAAGCGGCTGAGGGAACGATTCGAAAACTTTATGCCACAAGTATAGGTGAAAACGCAGTTCACGGATCTGACAGTGATGAAAATGCTGCTATCGAATCTGATTTTCATTTCTCTCAAAGAGAAATTTACTAAATCAGTATAACTCTTTTTATCACGGATGTTCCGAGCTGTTTATTAATGAGCTCGGCAATCTTTTCTTTGCCCATTGCTAACTCTTGTCTTAATGAAGCTGAGCTTAGAGCTAGTTTTAGCGTTCCATTTTGAAAACTTATGTCATTAACGTATTGTAAGAGATTTGAACCTAAGGCGTCTTTACATGCATTGGCAACATCCACTTCAAGAAGCCCTTTTTGAAGTTTGTTTTTCTGGTAAAATTCACCTAAAACCCTGTTTATTTTCTTGAGATTGTCGTCATGCATGATTAAAAGTTAAGGGGAGTAAATTTACTGTAAATCAAAAGTCTAGACAATTTTATATCATAGAGATGTAATTCTTTTGGAGTCAATTTTTTGAGTTCATAGGTAATGAGTTCTTCTCCTTCTATTTGAATTAAAATATGGTCCTTCTGATTTTGTACTATCGAAAAACGCTGTTCGGCTTCATTGGCGAAAAATTTACCATCAACTCTTGCGTCTAACTTTTTTAATATTCCTTTTTTATCATCGATACGTTGAAAGAAGTCTACTGTTGAGGCATAGGTAAACTCTTTTGAGGAACCGTTTTGAAAGCGGACTTGTTGAATTTGCCAGTAGCCCTCGAGTTGATTCAGATCTAACTGAGCAGCACAGGCCGTGAGTAGCATAAAAAAAAGGACGAAGAGGTATCGATAGTGTAGCATTAAAATTCAATTATTTTAAAGGATTGATTTGTTTGCTCTACAACCCGTTTTGTTCGTTCAATATCTGTATCTGAAATAAAAACCTGACCAAAGGTTTTTTCTTTTACTAATTGAACTAAGTGTGTGACTCTTCGATGATCTAATTTGTCAAAAATATCATCTAATAACAACATGGGTTTTACCTTATTGCGTTCATTAAGTAAATTGTATTGCGCAAGTTTTAGGGCGATTAAAAACGTTTTTTGTTGCCCTTGGCTTCCATACCTTTTAACAGGGTGATCTGCGAGGTTGAAAAGTAAATCGTCTTTGTGTATGCCTTTAGTTGTATACTGTGCAATTCGATCTTTAGCGAGAGATTCTTTTAATAGAGATTCAAATTTATGTTCAATCAAATCTGATTTATAACCCAGTGAGACTACTTCATCGGTTTGACTTAAATGCTCGTATTGTTGAATAAATTGTTTTTCAAAATCAGTGACAAACGCTATTCGCTTTTGGTGAAGTTGAGCTCCATATTCAATCAATTGACGGTCGTAAACATCAAGAGTATCTTGCTGAAAGGTGTTGTTGGCTGAAAAATATTTCAGCAGTGCGTTTCGCTGGTTTAAAGCCGCATTATACTGCAATAGTTGCTCTAGGTACAAGCGGTCGTTTTGAGCAATCATTCCATCTAAAAACTTTCTACGCGTTTCACTTCCTTCGACAATGAGGTCGATATCCATAGGTGAAATAATTACAAGTGGCAGTTGACCAATATGTTCGCTTATTTTAGTGTATACTTTTCCGTTTTGCTTAACGACTTTTTTGTGATTTTTTTTAAAGCTTATGTTTACAGTGATTTCTTTTTGATTTTTTTGAAATCTACCTTCGATAACAAAAAAATCTTCTCCATGTGAAATATTCTGGGTACTTAGATGATTGAAGTAACCCTTGGTAAAGCACAAATGATAAACGGCATCTAACACCGTTGATTTACCCGTGCCATTAGCTCCGATAATGCAATTGATTTCTTGATCAAATTGCGTTTCGAAGTTCCTGAAATTCTTGTAGTTAATTAAAGTTAGTTTCTCTATGTGCATATTTCATTACCGAGGCGTAAAAATAAGCATATCTTGACTTTAGGCATTTATGGATAAAAATTATATTTTTGCGCGACAAATAGTGAATTATGGCAACTTACAAGAGACGAGGATATAAGTCGAATACAAATAAACAAGAACAAGCGAATCAAAATAGCACAACGGCTGAAGTTTTTAGTTCCTTGGATGAAACGGCATCTAAAACAGAGCAGTGGGTTGCTAAATACCAGAAATATATTTTGGCCTCAATTGTAGGAGTTGCAGTAGCAACCATATGTTTCCTAGGTTACTCTCAGTACGTTTTACAACCTAAAGAGACTGAAGCGGCCAATGAGCTATACTATCCACAGCAGTATTTTGAGCTTGCCTTGCAAGACGGAATAGCCAAAGATTCGTTGTTGACTCTGGCACTTTACGGTGGAGAAGGAAAATACGGTTTCTTAGATATTATTGAAGAGTATTCTGGCACTAAAGCCGCGAATATGGCAGAATATGGAGCTGGTATGGCATCTTTAAACCTAAAGGATTATCAAAATGCCATTTCCTATTTAGACGGATTTTCTTCGGACGATGCAATTTTAGGCGCTTTAGCTAAAGGTGGAGTTGGAGATGCATTTTCGCAACTCAACCAATATGAAGACGCTTTAGAATACTACGTAGCGGCTTACAAATATTCAGATAATTCATTTACCACTCCTAAGTTTTTGTATAAAGCTGCGGTTATCGCCGTGGAATTAGGTCAAAAATCAAAGGCTAAATCCTTTATTGAGGAAATTAAGTCTAAGTATCCAGATTCTGCAGAAGGAAAATACGCAGAAGCCTTAGTATCTATGTTAGGAGCTTAAATGGCCACTGATTCTAGAAACTTAGATGCCCTAGCCAGCAACTTAAAGGTGGATAATAGCTCGAAAATAGCTGTAATCACTGCCGAATGGAATCCACAAATTACAGGTAATTTAAAACAAGGATGCAACGATAAACTCATTGCATTAGGAATTCCAGCATCAAATGTGCTCCATTTTTCGGTACCCGGAACGGTTGAGTTGACCTATGCAGCGGCAAAGGTGCTAGGTAAAAACATAGCTGATGCTATTGTTGTAATTGGCAGTGTGATTAGGGGAGAGACAGCTCATTTTGATTACGTATGTCAATCTGTTACCCAAGGCATAACCCAACTCAATCTCAAAGCAGAAATTCCTGTTATTTTTTGTGTGCTTACTGATGATACAATAGAGCAGGCTATAGCTAGAAGTGGTGGAAAACATGGAAACAAAGGTGAAGAGGCAGCAATAGCAGCTCTTCAAATGATTGACATATAAGTTTTTTTGTGCTCGGTTTGTTTTTTTAACTTTAGGGTGACCATAAAAAAACTTTTCAATGGCCGCATTTTTACGTATGAAAAAAAACAGGACGTTTTCGTATAAACCCCGGTTTTATAAGGGTAAAACAAATCCTTATAAGGTCGAGCACAAGTTTGATGAATATCGAACTACCGTGTATGCTAATAGAGGCTTAAAAGCAAAAATTCAATCTGTATTGAATGATTATGGGGTAAATTCGGAACCTTCGGTAAGGTATAGAATAGCAATTATTATAGCCATTTTAAGCTTGATTTTTTTGTGGATAATCGATTTTGATCTCTCAATATTTGTAGATTAAATGCACTTAATTAAACCCCTTAGTTCACATGTAGCCAATCAAATTGCTGCGGGAGAGGTTGTTCAACGCCCTTCTTCTGTGGTAAAGGAATTACTTGAAAATGCGATAGATTCGGGAGCAGATGTTATTGAATTGCGCCTAAAAAAAGGAGGTAAGCAAGAGATTCATATCGTCGATAATGGGTCAGGCATTTATGCAGAAGACATTGAACTTGCCTTTACTAGACATGCAACTTCAAAAATTCAAAAAGCTGAGGATTTATTCAAGCTTACCACTAATGGATTTAGAGGAGAAGCTTTAGCTTCAATCGCTGCTATTGCCGAAGTAGAGTTGCGCACTAATACGAGTTCAGAACCATCTGGTTATCTTTTTCGAATCGCCGGTAATGAAAGTGATAAGCCTTTGGAGTGTGTATGCAAAAAAGGCAGTAGCCTTAAGATAAAAAACCTTTTTTTCAATATCCCTGCCCGAAGAAATTTTTTGAAAAGTGATCAAGTTGAATACAAACACTGTTTGGAAGAATTCACGCGTATTGCTCTATTGCATGCCGAGATTAGCTTCAAGTTTTTTCACAATGATCAACTAATTTTTGATTTACAACCAGAAAATAGGAGAGGACGCATACAACATTTAATCAGTAAAAAAATTAACGCTCAACTCATTCCAATTCATGAAGTTACTGATGTGGTTGAAGTAGAGGGTTTCATTGTTAAACCTGAATTTGCTAAGAAAACCAGAGGACAACAATATTTTTTTGTGAATAATAGATTCATTCGAAGTCCCTATTTGCACAAGGCGGTCGTAGATGCTTTTGAAGGTTTATTGCTGAGAGAGAGTATACCAGGTTATTTTATTGAACTTCGCGTCCCAGCAGATAAAGTAGATGTAAATATTCATCCCACTAAGTCTGAGGTTAAATTTGAAGAGAATCACTTAATTTTCACTTATCTGAAAACGGCGATAAAGCATGCTTTAGGACAATATGGGGTGCACTCTTCATTAGAATTTGATTTAGACCCCAATCTTTTACCTTCTTATAAAACGATTACAACAGATGTAAGAGAAACACCTCAAATTAAGGTGAATTCCAATTTCAATCCTTTTTCTAAGGCGTCCATGACTGAAATAGAAGCCAATAGGGAACTCTATGCTCAAGAAGAAAGTTTTAGTAGTATCTCATTTGTTGAAGATGAGGTTCAAGGTGAGTTAGCCTATGAGAACGTGAACTTCGAATTATACACAGATCAGCATATACATTGGTCAAACAAATACATCGTCATTGTGGATGGCACCGGAGAATTACTTGTGGTCGACCAGTATAGAGCTCATCAACGGATTATTTACGAATCCATGCTTAAAAAAATCACCTTAGAAAAAGGTGGAAGTCAATCATTATTGTTTCCGGTGGTCATCAAATACGATATTTACGATCTAACACGGTTTAAAGAGATTGAAGGGCATTTAATTGAAATGGGATTTGTATTTGAAACTAAGTCTGACCACGAAATTGAACTTCAATCGGTACCTAATTTTTATCCAATAGCCAAATGTAAAGTTTTGTTTGAAGACTTAATAAAGGCCTTAGAAGATAATGATGAGCAAAATGCACAATTGTCATTTGCTGACATTACGGCAAAAACAATTAGTAAGCATATGGCTATTCGTGGAGGAGAGAGCTTGAATTTCGAAGCCAGAAAAAAAATAATTATGGATTTAAGTCAATGCAAAGAACAATTGCTGAGTCCTTTCAATAAAAAGATATATATTAGAATTTCTCAGAATGAGATTTCAAAAAAAATGTTTTAAGCTATGTTTTCGAACCTTCCCAATGCCGTAAGGCTTATTCTTATTGGTAATATTTTACTCTTTTTAGTCACACAAATTTATGGTCCCGTGATGGTAGAGTATTTAGGGTTGTGGTTTATTGAAAATCCCAATTTTGAATATTGGCAGTTGGTTTCACATATGTTTATGCATGGAGGTTTTGCTCACATTCTATTTAATATGTATGCGCTTGTGGCTTTTGGAGGTCCTCTTGAGCGAATGTGGGGTAGCGAAAAGTTTTATTTTTTCTACTTCTCTGCAGGTTTGGGTGCGGCGCTTTTGCATACCGCCGTGAACTATTACAATTTTCAAAGTGCAGTTGATGCTATAGTGGAGTCTGGAGTTAATCGTTTTGATTTGATACAAGCCCTCACTTCAAGCAATGGTGCCGATTACAATGTTTTAGGAAATGAGGTACCCTATCACTTGGTTGAGAAGTTGTTTAATTCCTTTGCAATTCCTGCAGTGGGTGCTTCTGGAGCTATTTATGGAATTCTAGTAGCTTTTGCTTTTATGTATTCTGAGGCGCGATTGATGTTATTGTTTTTTCCTGTCCCCATTAAAGCTAAATACTTTGTGCCTTTGGTTATTCTAGGAGATTTTTACTTTGGAATATCAAACACTTCTACTGGGGTTGCTCATTTCGCGCATATTGGAGGGGCATTATTAGGGTTTATTATGATGTGGTACTGGAAGAAAAATCAGTTCAATAACAATAGATGGGATTAAATGAATCAATTTAAATTGAAATTTCAACTTTTTAATGCAGCTGAGAAATTAATCGCTGTTCTAGTACTCTTTTACCTTGTCTCTAGCGTTGTATCGGTTTTATTTCAATTCAATGCAGTAGCATTTTTAGAATTGGAGAGAGACTTGGGGCGTTTGATATATAGGCCCTGGACACTGATTACATATGCATTGGTACATCAAGGCATTTTTCATATTCTTTTCAATATGTTATGGCTTCATTTTGCGAGCCGTTTATTTTTAAATCTTTTTGATGACAAAAGATTCTATGCATTATTTTCAATCGGGGTATTAATCGGGGCCGCCTTCTTTTTGATAGCATATAATACTTTTCCTGCCTTGACTTCAAGAAATGCAATGTTGGTTGGCTCTTCAGCTGGGGTAACGGCAGTACTTATTTTTATGTGTGTATACGCTCCTCAAACAGGTTTAAGATTTTTCACCTTTAATTTTAAATTATGGCAGTTGGGTGTTTTTTTCGTGGTTTTGGATGTCTTGCAATTGGGTTCAGGAATAAATATAGGAGGGCATTTAGCTCATTTAGGTGGTGCGCTTTCTGGATACTTTTTAGCGTATCGAATCAAAAATGCTTCAGACGATTTAATACTCTTTTCTGATTTTTGGATAAAAGTATTTGAGCCGCTAGGTTCTATGTTTAGACCAAAAAAACGAGCTTTTAAAAAGGTTTATAAGAACACCAATAAGCCTAATGATTCTAAAGTTCCTAGTAAACTACAAAAGCTAGATGCCATATTAGATAAGATCAGTAAATCTGGATATGAGGCGCTAAGCGCCGAAGAAAAAGACTTTTTGTTTCAACAGAGTAAAAAGTAGACCTGGAATATTTTAGGTTCTCAGTTCGTTCATTTTGATTTCAGAAAGGTAATCTAAAGTATTCGGACCAAGATTAAAAAGTAAATCAAGCATACTAGGGTTTTCAATGAACCCGTGTCGATCACCAAAAACCTGAGTGTATTGAGGTATTTTGGAATCATTCAATTTATATTTGGCATTGACAAGAAACCGGTAATCATCTGAGTCACTTTCTCGTTTAAAACTCGTAGTGTAGGTTTCGAATAATTGAAGGTTGAGTTGTTTGGCAAAAAAGCGTATTGAATTCAGGTTGAGTTCCATGAGCGTGTCGTACTTTTTTTCAAAAATTGTTTTTAACTCATCTTCATAAAATTCAAAATATGGAGAGGATCTATATGCAGTGGTTATACTCTTCCAATGAATGCGATACCAAAGTGTTTTGTACTCTAATTCAACCTCATAAAATTTTTGATTCTCTTGTTTTTTTTTGTGCACAATCGGAGCACTTAATTTAAGTTTTCCAGAATCTGTACATATTTCACATCGATTCCTAAAAGTTTGTTTTTGGAAATGATCATTAACCTCCCAAGTTACCTGTCCTTTGTAGGCTTGAACAACTGCAAAATGAAAAACATTAGGGAAATAAGTAGGATGCAGTAAGCACGACATTCTTATTTAGTCGATTTTGATTTTAGGTATTCAAAGAACCTCCTGTGAATGAATTTAGAGTAGAGATAATACAATCCTAAAACAAAGATAAATGTCCAGAGGTAAGAAACAGGCTCTCCTTTACCATTGACAGTTGTAAAAAACCTTTCCCATCTTCCTTTCCAACTAAAAAGTCCTTGGTTGAAATTGTCCCAACTCATCCAAATAAATACCGGTTTTCCAACGATGTGATCTTCTGGAACAAACCCCCATGTTCTGCTATCTTCTGAGTGATGTCTATTATCACCCATCATCCAGTAATAATCCATTTTAAAGGTGTATGAGGTTGCCTTTTCACCATTGAGAAGGAATGAGTCACCTTCTTTGGAAAGTGTGTTGTGCTCGTATTCGCGGATGATTTTTTTGTAGAGCGGATAAGTTTTTTCGTTTAGCGCAACACTACTTCCTCGTTTAGGAATAAATAAAGGGCCTAGCTGATCATTGTTCCATTGGTACTCTTCAGGTGTTTGCGGAAAAATATTGTATCCTGACGTGCCTTTTAGTTCTAGTTTTTTGACAATAGAATCTATTCCTTCTTGACCTGCGAGTTTCTGGTACATTTGATCAGTCAAGTTGACTTCGCGTTCTTGAGTTGTTATTTCTTTGAGCGATATTCTGTGTTGTCGTAGAACAGATGAGGGTATTCCCTGAGCCGCTGTCACCAATTCAATGTAATTTTCATTTTGACTCATCCCTAGAAGATAAGGGGTCATGGCATTGTACTGTGTTTGATTTAATTGTTCGGCGCGAAAGGTTCTGGTGTATCCCTCTGCCTCAATGGCTTCTAACCATCTCGAAGAAACACCTTTGCGCGCATAAACCGTATGGTCATACATGGGCTTAGCACGATCACTGAGTTGTAATTGTTTTCCGTTGATGTGAACAAAACCATCAATAATCTCAAGGGTGTCTCCAGGAGTACCCACACAGCGTTTGACGTAATTTGATTTTTTGTCAATAGGTTTTTTTACACCCTTTTCTGCGACAAAAAATTGGCGCACTGTATCTGCAGGCCAACTAAAGACTACAATGTCATTTTTCTTTACCGATTGAAAGCCCGGTAATCTCAAATAAGGAAGTTGTGGTTTTTTTAGATAAGACCTTGTTCTCGCCAGAGGTAGGGTGTCGTGTACCATTGGAGCTGCTACAGTAGTCATAGGAACCCGAGCTCCGTAATGAAACTTAGATACCAACAAGAAATCACCAATACGCAGGGTGCGCTCAAGTGAACCCGTTGGAATTGCATAGGGTTGCATAAAATAGGTGTGCACTAATGTCGCCGCGACTACAGCAAAAAGAATTGAACTCACCCATTCTGATGTTTTTTTCTGTTTTTTTAAATCATCCTCGGTTTGATAATTACTTTGGTTGTCATGTCCAACCAAAAAGAGATAAAATCCAAGACTAAATACAGTGACATAGGATTCATAAGGCTTAGTTCGACCGAAATTTCGAAGCAATTCAACCCAAATCACAGGAAACATGATCAGGTTGATTATAGGAACAAAGAGTAAAATCACCCAGTAGGGAGACCTCCTTATTATTTTCATTAAAATAACGGCATTATATACTGGAACAACTGCTTGCCAAGCTTTATACCCCGCTTTTACATACAATTTATAAGTGGCTAGGAAATGAATAAGTTGAAGTCCTATGAAAAAGACAAACCACTGGAATAAATTCATAAATCAAT
>CBFIGE010000023.1:0-21835 GCA_965662045.1 Flavobacteriaceae bacterium | reverse complement strand
TGTATTGCAGTTAGGTGCATACAACGATAGCTGGATTGAATTAGATCACAGCTCTCATAACACAGTTAACGTTCTTCAAATGGGAACAGGAAACTCTTCTAGCGTTTCTATCTCAAACGGTAACATGAACAGCGTTAATGTATTACAAGCAGGAGGAATGTAATTCATTTAGATTATACACAACCACAATATCGAAAAGCCCTCGCCCAGCGAGGGCTTTTTGCGTTTATACCATGAAGAGGAGAAGGATTAAAAATTGGGATTATCCTATATTTGTAGTAAACCGTTTTAAATGAAAAGAAAATTCTTTACCTCCCTTATTATATTTTGTTTTGGGATCTCCTTATCGGCTCAAGAAATTGTTCAATTAGATGTACAAGCTTTTCTTAACGAACTCTCAGAACAGAAAGGAACCTTAGTCGATGTACGAACAACGGGAGAATTTAATCAAGGACATATTGATAAGGCAATACATATCGATTTTTTACAGTCTGCGCGATTTGATCAAAAATTCGATGAAATCGACAAGTCTGCTCCCGTTTTCCTTTATTGTGCAGCTGGAGGACGCAGCAATGCCGCCGCTCAAAAATTAAAAAGTATGGGGTTTCTTAAAATTTATGACCTTAAGGGAGGTTTTACTAATTACAAAAAAATCCAGTCTGAAAAATGAAATTGAAAATTACTAGTATTAGCGTTTTAACGCTACTTTTTACACTCACAACTTTAAATGCTCAAGAGTACGATATAAACAACAACTTTGGTCTTTGGAATGAGATTTTTATTACCAAAAAATTTGACAGCAAATGGAGTACTACCAATGAATTTCATTTTAGATCAGGAAAATTCGCAGCACAAAGAGATCAAATATTGATTCGCCCTAGTCTGAGTTATCAATTCGATAATGGTATTAAATTCAGCAGCGGTTACACCTACATTGAAAATTATAATTACGATGGTTCAGGTCGAGCCCCAAAAGCTATTGAAAATAATATGTGGGAGCAAATATCATATCGTATTCCTTTCAAGGGCTTTTCAGTTTTCCAATGGATTCGTCTAGAGCATCGATGGACCAATGGATTTAAGAACAGATTTAGATATCGTTTTGAAGTTAGTAAGCCACTAGCAGAAGTATTTAATACTCCAATAAGCGCTTTTATACTAAACGAACTCTTTATAGTCCATAACAAAAAATTTAGACCTTTCTCAGTAAATCAAAATTGGATTTACATGGGATTCGATTTTAATCTAAATAAAAACCTTAGGCTCAGAACGGGGTATCACAACATTTATATCCCTTCAAGTTTAACTTCCGCAGAAAACCGACATATCTGGGAAACATTTCTATTTATCACACTTTAAAAAAAAATTATGAAAAACTACTTACTACTTGCCCTTTTTACTATTGGGCTTACTGCAAACGTTCAAGCACAAAGCTTTGCTGGACTTGATAAAAGTCCACTTGATGTAACCTATGCCCGTCAAGGTAGAAGTGCTCAACCAGACGCAAAAATTGTCTATTCAAGACCTCATTTAAAAGGTCGTAATTTATCAAAGCTCGCTCCAAATGGAAAAATATGGAGAACAGGAGCAAATGAGACAACTGAAATCACTTTCTACACTTCGATGAAGATTGGAGATAAAACAGTTGCACCTGGAACCTATTCACTTTTTAGCATCCCAGGAGAAGGTTCCTGGACTATAATCCTAAATGAACAAATCCATACCTGGGGAGCCTATACTTACGATCAAAGTAAAGACGTTGTTAGAACAACAGCTAGTGTTTCTAATAGTAATAATGATATAGAAGCCTTCTCTATCAGCTTCCAACCAACAGACAACGGATACACACTTTTTATGGGTTGGGGTAAGAAAATAGCCTCAATGTCCCTAGAAAAGTCGTAATAAAAAGGACGTTTTAGGCATTTCAAAGATAATTATTGATTTTTATCTATTATAAATGTATTTCATCGATTATATTTTATTCTTCGATGAAATACATTTTTGGCTTTGATGTAGACATTACTTTAGTATTAAAATCAAAACTATGGATTCCAAGTCTGTCCATCTATCAAACCACACCATTGCATTGGTGAGTATTTCATTTGTGTTTTTGGGTTTAGCTATTAATGGTTATTATCTTATTTTTTAAAAAATCAATTTGATTATTAATGCTTATAATCAAATTGATTTTTTTCTTTTAACTATTGTTTATATAAGTAACATTAGCTTGTTTTTATTTTTTCAAATATCACGATTTATGCAACAACACCTTCTAAACCAAACTATTTTTTTAGTGAGCGTCTCTTGCATTTTAATAGGACTTATTATACAGAGCCTATCAGCTTGTATATTGATTTAGTAGTATTGAAATAAAGGCTGAATACCTGAAAAAACACCATCGTCTTGCTTTTCAGAAGTGCAGTAATAGCTAAAGTTTACAAGATCCCAACACAACGCCTCTCCTTGCAGCTCAGGAATATAATTCACCCTTTTAAAATTCACCTCTGCGCGAAAACGCTCTTCAAGTGAAAAACCATCAAGGTTGGGTAACAAAAAAACATCTTCGTAATTTTTTAACAACACATAACCCTCTGAGTTTATATCAGCTGCTGTAACCATATTAGGATATGCGCTAGAAGGATTAAGTGCAGTCAAATCCACCTCAAAATCAGATTGAATTTCCTTTTGACCAGGGCTAAACTCGAACAGATATACTTTAATCTGCTCGTCGCGTTTACTGAAAATGACAAACTTTTGACCTATAGGGTCAAATGCCAACGCCTCTGCATCTCTTGGTCCTTCTGCATAATTGATATGCATAACTTCTACCTGATCTATTCGAATCGATTCTTTATCCGTCTGTATTTTAGGCTCTTCAAATTGATAAAGGGTCACGTTTTTTCGCACACCCCTGTTATCACCAATGTCTGCAATAGTTATCATAGTTTTCTCATCCTTAGATGAAAGAGTAATATCTTCCCAGTCTATATGTTTGATCTCATCTGAAAAAAAGATAGTAAACTGAACTTCTAAGGCTGTATTTACTAAAAAGAGTTGGGGTTTATCTCCACTATCATTATGCACCCAAAACATTCCTTTATTTTGAACAGAAGGAACTATTCCACTGATTTCTATTAATCTATCATCTGTAGACAAACCTAAAACTTTAAACGAATTGAACTTTTTTAACGAATCCAATTCAATAGACGCCCAATAATTTGGAGCAGTTTCTTCAGCTGAAGACTCTTTTACGATGGGCTTGCAAGAAAATTGAACTAATAAGACCAAGAAAACTACTTTAAGGATGCTTTTCATTATTTACAGTATTTAGCGGCATGTTAAAGCTACCAAAAATTAAAACGCAGCTTAACATAATAGTGTTTTCAATGTCTTTTTTTTACGAAAAGATTAGCGATTAAACCGATGAGAATAAGCAATAGTCCTATTAAACTCTCTAAAGTATACACCTCTTTAAAAAAACTTACTCCGAGGATCAAGCTAAAAATCACTTCTATATATTTCATTGGAGAAACGTAAATAGCAGTAGCCATTTGAAGTGATTTTGTCATAAAAAATTGTCCAAAAAAACCAAGTATACCAAGAGCAATAAGTAAAATCCAATGCTCTTTTAGAGGTGGTATCCAGTAAAAAAATGAAATGATACCACTGATAATTACAGATATCCCCATAAAATAATTGACAATCACTAATGAGTTTTCTGTTTGCTTAATGTAGCGAATAATCATAAAAACTAAACCACTAAACATGGCTCCGATCATAATCAAAATCAATCCTATTGTACTCATCGAAGAGTCAAAACCTTGTAGAATTAAAACCCCAGCATAGGCCACGATAAAATAAACCCATTGCTTTTTTTCTACAGGTTCTTTCAAAATAAACAAAGAAAAAAGAGTAGCGTAAATTGGTGCGATGTACCTCAAGGCTACAGCTGTTCCTAGATTTAAGAATTTCAAGGCCAAAAAAAACAGACTCATCGCAATAAATCCGAGTATTCCTCTGGCCAAAAGGATTTTTTTGTTGTTTCCGAAATACGGGATTTTTTTATACCGAATAAGTGTTGAGCAAATCAAAAAAGTTCCAATTGATCTAAAAAAAATCAACTGAAACGAATTTAAATATGACAAATACTTAACCCCAAAATTCATCAGAGAAAAAGATAGCGTACTAATCAGCATATAAAAGAAAACCCTTTGTTTCAAACATTCTATATTAGATTGTCAAAGTAACGGATTTTAAGCAGTCATGACCTGCTATAGTCTATAGAAATAAATCATCAAAAAAAGACCGTACTGCTTCAAGTGTTGCTTCTCGCATACTATCAAATCTGAGATTTGCATGCCCTACTCTATTTGATGGTCCAATTCCCACGGTGTAAAACCCCCCTTTTTTGGCAGCATCTACTCCTGCCTCAGCGTCTTCGTAAACAATACACTCCTCCGGTTTTAATTTTAGTTGCTCTGCTGCAAATAAAAAGACATCTGGAGCAGGTTTACTTTTGGCTACACTATTACCATCTCCAATGACATCAAAATATTCTAATGCATTTAATTGGTGTAAAACCTTTTGACTGTTTTTACTGGCGCTCCCCAAAGCAATTTTAAATCCTTGGACTTCGAGTTTTTCAAGAAGTTCTAATGCTCCGGGTAAATAGTCGTTTGGGCTAATCTGGTTGAGACTACCCACATAAATCTCATTTTTTAAGGTGGCTAATTCAATTAACTCATCTTCAGTAAGTTCAGCTTGATTATGTTGTTGGATAATACGAATTGAATCCATTCTTGAAACACCTCGCAAGCGCTCATTGACTGTTCTATCAAACTTCCAAGACTGTTGCTCGGCTAGGGTATTCCATGCGAGATAATGCAATTCAGCAGTATCAGTTATAACCCCATCTAAATCAAAAATAAAACCCTTAATCATCCCAAATAGTGCTAAAAAATTTTTCGCAAATATATCCACCTTTAAATGTGAATTCTAAAAAATCATATATAATTTTAAAAAAGGTAAAAAAGTGTGTTTAGCAATTTTAAAACGCCCCTATGAGTAGCCTTGGTTTAAACTTAATCGCCAGTATTGTTGTTTTGACAACAGTCTTCTTTGTGGGATGGATCAAAAGACAAAAAGTATCTTGGATTCAAGTACTCTTAGATTGGTTTCCTGCCATTTTATTTGCTTATGTCATTCCAGCAGCCTTTACACACCTCACAGAAATCGACTTATCCAAAACCATTCTTCACGATTTGAGTAAAAACTGGATCATACCTATCACCATATTAACCGTGATGAGTGCCCTTTCAATTAAAGAACTAAAAATCGTAGGAGTCAAACCCATTTTTCTATTTGTCTTTGGATCACTCATTATCGCAATCACCCCCGTTTTTTTAGTCTTTGTGCTTGGAATTTTTAATTCTAATATGTTCGACATGTTTATTTCAGAAAGCTATTGGAAAGGGCTTGCCCCCATAGTCGGAGGTTGGATCGGCGGAAGTACCAGCCAACTGATTTTAAAAGAATTAGCAGAAACGCCAGAAGAGCTTTTTCTCTCCATCTTAGTTCTAGACAATATTCTTGTAAACATCTGGACCATCTTGATGTTTCAGTTCATTAAAAAAAGTTCCCATCTCAATAAAATCTGGGGAATAGACCAAAATATCACCTTGGTTACTGAAAGGAAATACGACTATAAATACCCCCGTTATATTCGAAACCTTATAACTCTTGGAGTTATTAGTATTACTATAATATTGAGCTCATTCCTCCAACTCTCTTTCTTAGAAAGTATAGTTGCCTTATCTCTGCTAGGACTACTTTATGGTAATACGATTAAACATTGGAACCATCAACTAGTTTTACAGCTTTCAGGTTTTTTAATTGTACTGATCATGGCCATTTTAGGTCTTAAATTAAATTTCACCAACTTATCGCTTCCCTTTAGTTTAATCGTTTTGGTTATTATTTGGCTGCTCGTTCATTTTGTGGCCATGTTAGTTATGTCAAGATTACTCAAAATAAACATTGCCTGGGTAGCTATAGGTAGTATGGCAAATTTGGGCGGTATTTCCACAGCCCCTGCGGTGACTTCGGCCTATAAAAAAGAACTGATGCCACACGCCATAATTCTAGCCATATTGAGTATGGTCACCGGTACAGCTTGGGGAATGTTAACCATTTACCTATTTCAAAACTGGTTCTAAAAGAAAAGCATCTAATTAGTTACAATCCATTCAGTTTTTTTACATTTTACATACGCTACTTTGGACGTTTGTTGTAACCCTCTGCCTTGATTATAAATCATCTATAATATCATGTAAATATTTTTCACTCAATTAAAGACATTAGAGATTACTAACTTGGGCGTACAACCGATATATTACAAATGATTATACACAACAGATAAGAATAACTATTTGATATAGAGTTTACTTTATAAGCAGGATTAAATAAAATCCTCTGAATATGTACTATATTGAGATGATTACCCTGACAATTATATCAACTTGAAAATAAAAAACTAAATCAGTGATTGAAACTTTGAATCAAATAATAGAAGAGGGAACTAAACGAAAACTTGTTCACAATTTCACATCTCCAAATTCTAGAATTCCAGATAGTCACATTGTAATAGATAATCACAAGATGGTAAACTTTGGCTCTTGTAGTTATTTGGGATTAGAAAAACACATTAATCTTCAACATGGAGTAATCAATGCTGTTTCAAAGTACGGGACACAGTTTTCATCTTCCAGAACCTATTTATCTCATTCTTTGTATCAAGAATTAGAGGATAATTTATATCAAATATTTAGGAGACCAGTAATTGCTACTGCTAGCACGACATTAGGGCATTTAGCTACTATTCCTATTATTGTAGGTAAAAATGACGCTGTTATTTTAGATTTACAGGTACATTCAAGTATACAAATGACTGTACAACAGTTAAAAGCGAAAAAAATACCTGTACACATTATCAATCATAATTGTACCGAATCTCTAGAATATAAAATAAAGAGCCTATATAATAAACATGACAAAATATGGTATTTTGCTGATGGCGTGTATTCTATGTATGGAGATTATGCTCCTTTTGCCGCTTTAGATATTCTTCTTGATCGATATGATAAATTTCACTTATACATAGATGACGCACATGGAATGGGATGGACAGGTCAAAACGGAAGTGGTGTAGTTTGCAAACATCTAAAAAATAAAGAAAAAGTAATTCTTATAGTATCTCTCAACAAATCTTTTGCCTCTGCTGGCGGATGTGTAGTTTTTCCAAATACCAAAACAGAAAAATTAGTTCGGAATTGCGGGTCTACTTATATATTTTCAGGTCCAATTCAACCGCCAATGTTAGGTGCAGCTGTTGCCTCAGCAAAACTTCATTTATCTAATGATATTTTAAGTATTCAATCCAAATTAAAAGATCTAGTTCGCTTCACAAATAACAAACTAGATGAACTCAATCTTCCACAGTTCCAAAAAACAGACAGCCCTCTGTTTTTTATTCCTGTAGGCCTTCCAAAAATATGTTACGACATCATTGCCAAGATGAAAGAGAAAGGTTTTTTCTTAAATACTGCATCTTTTCCTGCTGTCCCAATGCGAAAAAGTGGTATTCGATTTATGATAAATACCTTTTTAAATAAGGAGCAAATTAATGAAATGCTTGATATTCTTTCAAATATTTACGCAGAAACCATAGGCGAAAATGAAACTAGTTATGAAAAAATTTCTAGAACTTTCGGCATTCCTTATTTTGAGTTTAAAGCAGATAATTCCAAAGACAAAGAATTACTGCAAGACAGCCTTACTTGCGACATCTATGACTCAATAAATGATCTGGATGAACATCAGTGGAACGAAAAATTCATAGATAACGGTACCTTATCTCATGCCAATTTGGAATTATTGGAAAATATTTTCACCAACAATAATGCCCCAGAAAACGATTGGAAGTTTTATTATTTAAGAGTGAAAGACAATGATAATCAAATTGTTTTATTGACTTTTATTACAGTCGCACTTACAAAGGATGATATGTTTAGTCAACCACATATCTCTAAAAAAATTGAAAAAGAGAGAACGGAAAATAATCCTAATTATCTAACATCAAAAACTGTATTGACCGGGTCGTTAATCACAAAAGGTAATCACGTATATATTAACTACGATAACTCAAATTGGAAAAAAGCACTATCCATTCTCTCAGAGAATTTAACTAAAATTCAGGATAGTAATGAAGCTACCAAAATAATGATTAGAGACTTTTATGATTCCCAACTAAATGACCTTGAAATAGTTATGCTAGAAAAAGGTTTCATAAAATTTCAAACACCAAATAATATGGTTATCAATAATTTGCAATGGAATGATGTAGATGAATACTTATCGTCTTTATCTCATAAAAATCGCTACAGCGTAAAAAAGGAAATTCTTAAATATCAATCTAATTTCATTTTAGATTATACTAAGCCAAAAAATGAGGAGGATCTACAAGAGATTTATAAATTATATGAAAACGTATATAACAAATCATTTATGTTTAATGTTTTCAAATTACCCTTAGCATATTTTAAGAAAATGTGTGATTCTGAGCACTATGATATTATAAAATTACATCTTAAAAATTCTCAAAATGAATCAAGTCTAGCTGGAGTAATGTTAAGTCATGTGGACAGTAATAATTATAATGCTTTAATAGTTGGACTCAATTATGAATATGTTTACGAATACAACTGTTACAAACAAATTCTATTTCAAACAGTACTAAGGGCCAAACACTTAGGCTGTAAAAAGTTAGATTTAGCATTTACCGCCGAACTAGAAAAGAGAAAAATAGGTGCTCAAACTGTAAATGTATTTGCATATGTCCAAGCTTCAGAGCACCTAAATGAAAGTATTATTGAATTCACTTATTAAAAAATTATATAATGAATAATAGCACCTAACAAAATGGTTATAGTGCTAAACATAAAGTTGGTGCATCTTAATATAGTTCTAAATGCTACTTAAAATTAGCACAAATCACATACCACCTTGCACACCGAATTGCACACCAGAAAGGTAATTTCAAACGATATCATATGATTGCAGTAGAAATGAAAAACCTTGAAAATCAAACGATTAGCAAGGTTTTGGTATTGCCAGAAAGGCAGTTCGTCGGGATGACTGGATTCGAACCAGCGACCACACGCACCCCATGCGTGTACGCTACCAGACTGCGCCACATCCCGTATTTTTCGGTGGCCAAAATTAAGAATTTAAAAGATATAAGTTATTTTTAGAGTTCAAATTTCTAATAATTCATCTGATGATTTCAAAAAGCATTAAAATTACCCTAGCCCTTTTTTCTGTGAGTTTCATGTGGTCTTGTTTTTCAAAAAAAGACACCAGCATTGAAGTGCCTATTGAAACTGTGGTAGAAGCAGTTCAACACATAAGTGGTATCGACATACCTTGGGGAATGGCGTTTTTACCCAATGGAGACATGTTGGTCACCGAAATCAAAGGAAAAATGTTTCGCCATGACGGCAATCAACTACTTGAAATAAGTGGAATACCAGAGGTATGGGTACATGGTCAAGGCGGATTGTTAGACGTCGCTGTTCACCCTAATTTCGAACAAAATAATTGGATTTATTTCACGTATTCTTCGGTTCAGAAGGAAGGTGAATTAGGCGAAGGTGGAACAACCGAACTCGTAAGAGCAGAATTAAACGGAACCGAAGTTCAAAATATAGAATCACTGTACAAGGGTAAACACAATTCAGAAAAACCATTTCACTTCGGATCTCGAATTGTATTTGACGACCAAGGTTATTTGTACTTCACTATTGGAGATCGAGGAAATCGAGACGTCAATCCTCAGGATATTCAAAGAGATGGCGGAAAAGTCTACAGGCTTAAAGACGATGGTGGTATCCCAAAAGATAATCCTTTTGTGAACGAAGAAGGTTCAAGATCTGCGATTTTCAGTTACGGACACCGAAACCTTCAAGGGTTGATTTACCATCCCGTTTACAAAACCATCTGGGAGCATGAGCACGGACCAAGAGGAGGTGATGAGTTGAATGAGATCAAAAAAGGCGCCAATTACGGCTGGCCAGTGATTACCTATGGTATAAATTACAGCGGAACAAGCATAACTGATGAAACCTCAAAGCAGGGCATGGAACAACCCTTATACTATTGGGTTCCTTCTATTGCTCCTTCAGGAATGGCCTATGTAGATTCAGATATCTACCCAAATTGGAAAGGTAATATTTTGATAGGATCTTTATCATTTCAATACCTTGAACGATTGGTCATGAAGGATAAAAAAATGGCTAAGCGCGAAAAACTGCTCGAGGAAATAGGACGCGTTCGCGATGTAGAACAAGGTCCTGATGGTTACATCTACGTCTCTGTTGAAGGTAAAGGAATTTTAAAGCTCGTTCCTAAGGCTTAGCGTTAATTGCTGCGCGAACTGAACCTTGCTTTTCTAATAAAACAGCAGCCTCTTTCATCGAAATATTGAGGGCGTCAGAAATGTAACGACTTCCGCGTTCAACAAGTTTGTTGTTACTCAGTTGCATGTCTACCATTTTATTACCCTTAATACGGCCATATTTAATCATTAGCGAGGTTGAAATCATATTTAATACCATTTTCTGAGCTGTACCACTTTTCATACGTGTACTACCTGTTACGTATTCTGGTCCAACAACAATTTCAATAGGGTACTCACAAGCTTTAGAGAGTGGAGAATTTGCATTGTTTGTAATACATGCGGTGAGTACGCCATTTTTTCGAGCCTCCTCTATTCCACCAATTACGTAGGGAGTTGTTCCAGATGCTGCAATTCCGACTAAAATATCACCCTTTTGAATTTGATGGGCTTGTAAATCAATCCATGCCTGGTTTGGATTGTCTTCTGCAAATTCCACTGCCTTTCTAATTGCAGGGTCTCCACCAGCGATAATTCCAATGACTCGCTCGTGGGGCATACCGAAGGTAGGCGGTATTTCTGAGGCATCCACTACTCCGAGTCTTCCCGAAGTTCCCGCTCCGATATAAAACAAACGTCCTCCTTCTTTAAAACGTTTAAAAGCTTCTTCTACAAACTGTTCTATTTTGGAAATTTCCTTATGAACAGCAAGGGCTACCTTCTGATCTTCTGCATTTATTTCTTGTAAAAGTTCTAAGGTAGATTTAGTCTCAAGACTGTCGTAAAGGGAGGAGGATTCTGTGGTTTTCATGCTCAAACTTAAGCTTTTAAACTATTTGAACGCCCATTGTTTTAAAAGATTTTAAAAGGCCGTCATCAGGATGTAATTCAGTGACCATAAAATCAATTTCATTAATACTACACGTAGTATAGCGATGATTCGAGTGCAATTTTTCACTGATACACAAGAGTGCCACTTTTTTAAAAGAACCCAGCAAGGCTTTTTTAAGTTCTACAATTTCATAGTCAAATTCGGTCAATCCCGTATGAGGATCTACATAACCTGTGCCTAAAAACCCAAGATCTACTCGAATATCTTTCATTTGACGAACAACCGCACTTCCCAAACAAATATTCGTTTCTCTTGAAAGGTTTCCTCCCACTACAATGGTTTGAATCTTCGGTTTATTCTGAAGTTCTAAGGCTACTGATAAACTAATGGTAAATACAGTTAAACTCAAATGAGCGGGAATTTGTCTGGCCAGCTCTAAACAAGAGGTTCCTCCATCAATGAAAATGACAGCATCATTTTTTAACAGTGAAGTTGCCTTTTGCGCTATAGCGGTTTTTTCATGTAAGGCATAAATTTTATTTCGCGAAGGAGTAAGCGAAGAAAAGGCCACAGAAATTGCTCCTCCGTGCACCTTTTTTAAACTTCCCAGAGCATCTAATTCTTTTATATCTCTTCGGATTGTATCAACACTCACATCTAAATTAGTAGCTAAATCGGTCATCAATACACGGTTGTGTAATGCCACCTCGTTGAGTATCTTTTTGAAACGTTCTTCTTTTAACACTGCATTCTTATTTTATCAATAATTGCAAAAAAAAGCATATGTCATGCGTTATTTTTCAAAAATAATGATTTAAATACATTAAAAACTGCAAAAAGTAGTATTTTTCAGCAAATAAACGCAAACTAACTAAAATGATTCACCTCATCGACTCCGCTGCAACCGAAACGCGCAAATTTGAAAAGGTTTCAACTTCGATATTCGAAGATTCGAACAAAGCCTCCTACGAAGTAGCAAAAGAAATTGTTGACACTATGCTTCAAAAGCAAAGACAAGGGAAAAACTTTGTCCTTGGTTTAGCAACTGGTTCTACTCCTATAAAAGTCTATGAGTACCTCGTAGATTTTCATCAAAAACAGGATGTGAGTTTTTATAATGTCATCACATTTAACTTAGATGAATACTACCCCATGACGCCTGAATCGATTCATTCTTACGTTCGGTTTATGAATGAACACCTTTTCGATCACTTGGACATCAAAAAAGAAAACATTCATATCCCTGACGGAACACTTAAAGGTGCAGAAAACATAAGAGCATTTTGCGAAGAGTACGAAAAAAAAATTGAAACATTTGGAGGAATTGATATGCAAGTTTTAGGGATTGGTCGAACAGGTCATGTCGGATTTAATGAGCCCGGATCTATTATAAGTAGTAAAACGAGAATGGTTCGTCTTGATCGAGTGACCAAGTTAGATGCCGCAAGTGATTTCTTTGGTTTAGAACATGTACCCCAACGTGCTATAACTATGGGAGTTGGGACAATAATGGCTGCAAAAAAAGTCATTTTAATGGCCTGGGGAGAGGGCAAGTCAAAAATTATAAAAGAAGCTGTTGAAGGTTCTATTCGAGAAACAATTCCCGCAACTTTCTTACAACAGCATCAAAACTGCAATTATGTTTTAGATGAGGCCGCAGCATCTCAATTGACCCGTATTGAAACGCCTTGGCTTGTTGGTGATTGTCAGTGGAGTGATAAATTGATTAAAAAAGCCTGTATTTGGCTATCTGAGACAACTAACAAGGCAGTCTTAAAATTGACCAACGAAGATTACAACGAATACGGAATGGGTAATCTCATCGCAGAATACGGTTCGTCCGAACAAATCAATCTAAAAGTATTCAACACCCTTCAACGCACTATAACGGGTTGGCCAGGGGGAAAACCAAATGCCGATGATAGCAAGCGACCTGAACGCGCTACTCCATTTCCGAAAACCAGTTTAATTTTTAGTCCACATCCTGATGATGATGTGATCTCTATGGGTGGAACCTTACTCAGACTAGTTGACCAAGGTCATGAAGTTCATGTTGCATATCAAACCTCAGGCAATATTGCCGTATTTGACGATGAAGTTATTCGCTTTTTAGATTTCACAAAAGAAGTACAACCCTCTAAAGAAATGGAATCGAAAATCGAAAAAGTTCGCACATTTTTAGCTAGCAAAAAAGCTGGTGAAATTGACAGTCCTGAAATTCAGCAATTAAAAGGTATGATTCGAAAAGGTGAGGCTCTTGCCGCCTGTCGATACTGTGGGGTTAAAGAGGAACATGCACACTTTCAAAACCTACCTTTCTACGAAACAGGGACTGTAAAGAAAAAACCTTTTAGTCAAGAAGATATTGATTTAACGGTTGATTTATTGCAAAAAGTTCAGCCCCATCAAATTTATGCTGCTGGAGATTTGTCAGATCCTCACGGAACGCACCGCGTCTGTCTTTCAATCATCTTTGAAGCCTTAAAACAATTGAAAGAAGCCAAGGCGAAATGGCTTGAACATTGCTACGTTTGGCTGTATCGCGGAGCATGGCAAGAATGGGATATCGCAGATATGGAAATGGCCATACCAATTGGACCAAGGGATATGACTCGAAAAATCAACGCCATTTTTAAACACCAATCTCAAAAAGATGCTGCAATGTTTCCGGGAAATGATGAACGTGAATTTTGGCAACGAGCAGAGGACCGAAATAAAGACACTGCCCATAAATACAATTTATTAGGTATGGCTGAATATGAAGCCATGGAAGGTTTTGTTCGATACCACTTTTAGGCTTACTTTAAGGATATGAATTTTCGCAAAAACCCTTCAATTTGGATACCTCTACTCTACTTTACGCAAGGACTACCCTATGTATTGGTAGTTAGTGTTTCTGTTATCCTCTACAAAAGACTAGGGCTCTCGAATGCTGAGATTGGATTGTATACCTCATGGCTCTATCTACCATGGGTATTAAAACCACTATGGAGCCCCATTGTTGATTTATGGTATCAGAAAAAGTTCTGGTATGTCAGTATGCAAGTAATTATCGCCGCTTGTTTTATCATTTCAGGATTTCTCATTCCTACCCAGTGGTTTCTAGTCAGCACCTTGGCCTGTTTTTGGATGGTTGCTTTTGCTTCTGCCACAAATGATATAGCTACTGATGGCTATTACCTCATGGCCTTATCGCAACGTGAACAGTCATTATTTGTTGGGATTCGTAGCCTATTTTATCGATTTGCCATGCTCACAGGGCAAGGTGGTTTAGTCGTTTTAGCTGGTTACTTCGAAATGAAATACGGCGATAATGCCAAGGCCTGGTCCTTAACCATGCTTATCAGCGGTATTTTAATGGCTGTATTGGCACTTAAAAATTGGTGGTTCACTCCATCAATTGAAGAGAACAAAAGCAGTTCGTCCACAAGTTTTTTAGAGGTTTTCACGTCTTTTTTTAAAAAGAAACAGATTCTCTATGCACTTGCTTTTATTTTAACCTATAGATTGGGTGAATCTCAATTGGTAAAAATGGCATCTCCCTTTATGCTAGATGAAAAAATAGCAGGGGGTTTAGCCCTTAGTACGCAAACGTACGGAAGTATTTACGGCACATTGGGAGTTATCGCCTTGTCTACTGGAGGTATCTTAGGTGGAATTGTAATCTCAAAACACGGTTTAAAGCGCTGGATGTTTCCTATGCTAATTAGTTTAAATCTTCCCAACCTTTGCTATCTCCTACTCGCCTACTTTCAGGTTGATAATTTATTATGGATATCAACAACGGTCATTTTCGAACAGTTTGGATATGGTTTTGGTTTTGCAGCTTTTCTAATTTACCTTATGTTTCTCGCAGAAGGCCCTACAAAAACTGCACATTACGCTATAGCTACTGGGGTAATGGCTTTGGGTATGATGTTACCTGGTATGCTATCTGGATATATTCAAGAAGTATTAGGATACGAATTATTCTTTGTTTGGGTGCTGCTCTGTGCCATTCCAGCTTTTCTCATTGCAAGAAAACTGAATTATCCTGAAACTTATGGAAAAAAATCGGACTAAAATCACCCTATGACGTCACTAAGAGAGAAAATAGGTCAGAGTTTTATGCCCGCAGCCTTTATTCAAGATTCCGAGGAGCACATGAGTTATCTCGAAGAACTAATTACAAATTATAATATTGGAGGTCTTTGTTTTTTTCATTCAAGACAAAGTGCAGCCGCCAATAAGGCCGATCAAAAATCGAATGATTTTGAACATGAAAATGAACTTCAACTTTTACAAGAAAAGATTGAACATTTCCAAAGCATAAGTAAAACTCCACTTCTTATAAGCATTGACGCTGAATGGGGACTCGCCATGCGCGTTCAAAACTTAAAACTATTACCTTACTCAGCAGCTCTAGGCACATTAGATGATTTAAAAACCATTGAGCAAACAGGATACCTATGTGGAAAAGAATGCGCTGAAATTGGAATTCACATGAACTTTGCGCCTGTAGTAGATGTCAATAGCAATCCTAAAAATCCCGTGATAGGTTTTAGAGCATTTGGAAATGACCCTGATCGTATAAGCCTGCAAGCTGCAGCTTTTATGAATGGAATGCGAGCAGCGGGCGTCATGCCCTGTTTAAAACATTTTCCTGGTCACGGTGATACCGATTTAGATTCTCATCATCACCTCCCATTAATTCAGAAATCTACAGCTGAGTTTGAAACATCTGATTGGATTCCGTACCGGAAATTAATAGATGAAAATACCGAAGCCGTCATGATTGCGCATTTACTTGTACCATCTATAGACCAAGAAAATCCATCTTCGCTATCGAAGAAAACCATTGACCTCTTACAAAAAAGTTTAGGATTTAAGGGAACCGTCTTCTCTGACGCACTAAACATGAAAGCCTTGAAAATAAACAATACAAAAACTAATGCACAATTGTGCTTAGAGGCCTATGAAGCGGGTTGCGATTTCCTGTGTTTTGCTGAAGATATTCCAGAGGCGATTAATCTCATTTCAAAATGTGACGAAGAGCTCGTTAACTCCAGATATCAGAAGGTTCAATGGTTAAAAGAAAAAAAATCAGCCTTAAGAAATAAGAAAGAGCTACGAACCTATAACATTGATAATTATCATACTGAGATTGCATCAAAACTCATAGTCCTGATCGATGGAGAATCCACCTGGCGACCAGAATCAAATACCACTTTTAGTTTAAAATATTTCGGCGCAATTCCTGAATTTTTTGAGCAAGAATTGAAAAAAGCACATAAATTTGAAGATACTTCTCCTAAAAAAATTCTTTGCATTCAACCTCCACAATTAAGACCAGCTAGTAATTTTGGGTTTGACCAAACAGAAATTGAAGATATCAATAAACAAATCCAGCAAAATCCACACTGCATCATCATTTTCGGAAATCCTTATTTCGTTCACCACTTGAAAAAAAGCAAAGATGTTACTGTACTTTGTACCTTTCTAGCACAAAAAGAGTATCAAGTCGCTTGTGCAAATCACTTTATTTATCCAAGAACTTTGGGGAAATTTAATTTTTAACTATCTAAATGAATAGCTTCTGTGTCTTAGGATTAATGTCAGGAACCTCCCTTGATGGCTTGGATATAGCCGCTGTTGAATTCACACACATATACGATAATTGGAACTACAGATTGAAGGAAACTGAAACAGTCAGCTATCCCAAATCACTTTTAAATCGGCTTAAAGTCGCTGTTGAATTATCGGTTGAAGAACACCAAATTTTGGATGTAGACTTTGGTAAATTCATCGGTGATTGCGTCTATGACTTTAAAACCAAACATCAAATCGATGTGGACTTCGTCTGCAGTCATGGACACACCTCACATCATAAGCCACATCAAGGAATAACTCAACAATTAGGAGATGCAAAAGCCATCTATCAAAAATGTAAAACCCCCGTAATTAACAATTTTAGGACTTTAGATGTTGCTCTTGGTGGACAAGGAGCACCTTTGGTCCCAATTGGAGATCAACTCCTATTCGAAGAATACGAATTCTGTTTAAATTTAGGAGGAATAAGCAATATTTCATATAAACGTGGAGGTCATCGAATCGCATTTGACATCGGTATGGCCAATATGCCTCTAAATTACCTCGCAGGTAAATTGCAAAAAGAATATGATAAGAATGGTGAAATTGCTTTTGCAGGAAAAGTAAATGCATATTTATTAGCCTTGTTAAATGAACTTGATTATTACACCCTAAATCCCCCTAAATCACTGGGTGTAGAATGGTTTAAATCTCATTTTCGCCCTGTTTTAGACGCATTCGACTGCAGCCTTGAAGACAAAATGTCAACAGTAATTGAGCACAATTCTTACCAAATATTCAAAGTGATTTCGGAAATTTGTGAAACAAAAACAGCACCTAAAGTATTAATTACTGGAGGAGGAATTAAAAATCCCGCCTTCAAATCAAGTCTGACAAAGCACCTAGAAAGATGCACAGAGGTGATAATTCCCAATAAGGAATTAGTCGATTATAAGGAAGCTTTAATTTTCGCTTTTATGGGTGTTTTGAGATTTAGGGGAGAGCATAATGTATTGGCTTCTGTAACAGGAGCAAAACGCAACTCAAGCTCTGGAGATTTATATGGTTTTAATTCATAAACATCGAACATGTATACGGTAGGAATCGTAGGTGGGTCAGCAAGTGGAAAAACAACCTTTGTCAAGTCGTTGAGCGGCTTGCTGCCCAAAGGGAAATTTCAAATTATTTCACAAGACGATTACTATAAGGATTTGTCTCATTTGACTCGTGAAGATCGAAAAGCAGTAAATTTCGATCATCCCGACGCTATAGATTTTGATTTACTCGTTTACCATATTCAATTGTTAAACTCAGGAAAAACCATTGAGCAACCAACTTATGATTTTACAATCGAGACAAGAGCTGCAAAAAGCATACGTATTGACCCTACTCCTCTTTTAATTCTTGAGGGAATTTTACTCATGCAAAATCAAAAATTAAAAGAAAGTGTAGATTTTTGGATTTATTTAGACACCGATGACGATATTAGGTTGATAAGGCGCTTGGAAAGAGACATGACAGAAAGAGGGCATCAGTTCGACTTTAGCATTCAACGCTATTTATCTCAAGTAAAGCCGATGTACGAATCCTTTGTTTACCCTCAAAAAAAACAGAGTAATTTAGTCATCTCGACCAATACATTTAATCCAAGCGTAATTGAAGAAATCAGTAAAAGTTTGACATCCAAAATTTGTGAAAATGCGTCCTAAACTATCTAAATCTGCATTAAAATTTGCCACAAACACCTATGTCATTTTTTCTCTTGCCGCCTTTTTGTATTTGTTTTTTATTCACCCCAACTCATTTATGCATCAATTACAATTGAATAGTAATATTGAAAGCTTAGAACTTGAAAAAAAGTTCCTCGAAGAAGAAATAGCTAAAAACAGAGCGCTTTTGGATACCCTCAAATCTAGCAAAGCCAAGGAGGCATTTGCTCGTGAGCAATATTACTTTAAAAAAGATAACGAAGAGGTCTTTATAATTGAATATCAAGATAGTATAAAATAAGCTACTCCCCTTTATTAACAATTGACTTAATTTTTGCACAGATTTGTTAACAATTAGTGCTTTACCTTCCTTCAAAAACATGCATTAAATTGTATTTTAGCCCAGCATATAGGTTCATTTTATGGGAAAAATTATTGCGATTGCAAATCAAAAAGGAGGAGTAGGAAAAACAACCACCTCTGTAAATTTAGCAGCTGGCTTAGGAGCACTTGAAAAAAAAGTATTACTCATTGATGCTGACCCTCAAGCTAACGCCACCTCAGGTCTTGGTATTGACGTAGATCAAATTGAAAAAGGAACCTATCAATTGCTAGAGCACGAATTAAGTGCTGACGATGTCATTCTTGAGACCAACTCCCCAAATGTCAAAATCATACCTGCACACATAGACTTAGTGGCTACAGAAATTGAGTTAGTCGATAAAGAAGAACGAGAATACATGCTCAAAACTGCTCTGAATGAGATCAAAAAAGAATACGATTTCATCATTATCGATTGTGCACCCTCTTTGGGTTTGTTAACACTAAATGCACTAACCGCTAGTGATTCAGTGATTATACCTATCCAATGTGAGTACTTCGCACTCGAGGGACTGGGCAAATTACTCAATACCGTAAAGAGTGTTCAAAAACTTTACAACAAATCGCTTGATATTGAAGGCATGTTACTCACTATGTTTGACTCAAGACTAAGGTTGTCCAATCAGGTGGTTGAAGAAGTCAGAAAGCACTTTACAGAAATGGTTTTTGAAACGATAATTCAACGAAACGTAAAACTGTCTGAAGCACCTAGTTTTGGAGAGAGTATCATAAGTTATGATCTCAGTAGTAAAGGAGCTGAAAACTACCTGAAACTCGCTCAAGAAATAATAGATAAACAGTAAAAAATTAGTATGCCAAGCAAAAAAACAAAAAAACAAGTTTTGGGAAGAGGCATTTCTGCCTTAATGAAAGAACCCCTCAAAGAAATTAAATCTGCAAAAGACGAGGGGGCTGAACAAATTATTGGCAGTATTATAGATTTACCTCTTGACGATATCTCTGTAAATCCCTATCAACCTCGCTTGCATTTCAATGAAGAAATGCTTGAAGAATTAGCCACTTCAATCAAAGAATTAGGAATTATACAACCAATCACAGTTCGAAAAACAGATTTGAATGAATTTCAGTTGGTTTCAGGTGAGCGCAGATTTCGGGCTGCGAAAAGAGCAGGTCTAGAAACGATACCCGCCTATGTCAGACTCGCAAATGACCAAGAGCTATTGGAAATGGCTCTTGTGGAAAATATCCAACGTCAAGAATTAGATCCTATTGAAATCGCACTATCATACAAGAGACTTATAGACGAAATACAAATTACACAAGAAAAATTGAGTGAACGCGTTGGTAAAAAGCGCTCTACAATCACAAATTACCTTCGCTTATTAAAATTGCATCCCAGTGTTCAAAATGCAATGAGAGAAGGTAAATGTAGTATGGGTCACGGCAGAGCTTTAATTTCTATTGAAGACGAAACCTATCAATTGGAGTTATTGAACGAAATCATCGCAAAAGGTCTTTCTGTAAGAGCCGTTGAAGACCGAGTCCGAAATTATTTAAATAGAGGTGTAAAGCCTGAGTCTGAGTCCAAAGAGGTCATGAAAATTTTCGGTGCAGACGAATTCATTAGAAGTTTTGAGAAAAAAATAGGAAGATCGATTTCAATTAAAGCACTCAATTCTGGAAGAGGTCAGATCGTCATTCCTTTTCAATCTGAGGAAGACTTTTTAGAAATTAAAAACGAACTGCTTGGTGAATAGAGGATTACTTTGTCTGTTATGGGTACTACTGAGTCATCTTGCCTTTGGTCAAAACAATGACATACCTGTTCCGACTGAACCTCAAGTCGAAAACTCAACCTCCAAGAAAGACAAAAAAGAACAAAAAATCCTAAAAAGAGAAAGACGAAGGGCTGTAGCTAGAAATAAAGCGCTAAATCCTCTTGCTCCTAGTAAAGCAGCATTTTATTCAGCTGTTTTTCCAGGATTAGGACAAATTTATAACAAACGTTATTGGAAAGCACCCTTAGTTTATGGTGCTTTGGGCACTGGTATCTACGCTTATACTTTTAACCAAAAACAATATTTGAGATACCGAAACGCTTTTAAAATTCGTAGACTTGGATTTACAACAGATGAGTTTTACGACATCAACAAAGATGGTTCAGGCCCCGATATTTCAGATCGAGCTCTTCAAGATGCTCAAAAATCAATTCAAAGTCAACGAGATTTATCGCTACTTATAGCTATAGGACTCTATGTGCTCAACATCATCGATGCCAACGTTGATGCTCATTTGAAACAATACAATATCAGTAATACCCTGAGTGTGGATTATCGCCCATTTTTAGAACAGAATAACTTTGGAATCACACAGGTAGGTGTAAAAATGAAACTTTCTTTTTAATGAATATCGGGCTATTAGGTTATGGAAAAATGGGGCAACTTGTAGAAAAGATTGCCAAAGAGCGAGGGCATAATTGCCCCGTAATTATTGACAAAGAAACAGACCCTATAGATTATTCGAAGTTTGATGTAGCTATTAACTTTAGTACACCGGAGAGTGCATTTGACTTAATTTCTAACTGTCTAGATCATGGAAATGCTGTAATCTCAGGTACTACAGGATGGCTCGATAATTATCCGAAAATCGTTTCTCTGTGCGAACAAGAGAACGGAAGTTTTCTCTACGCTTCCAATTTTTCACTTGGTGTTAATCTCTTTTTTGCGCTAAACGAACACCTATCGCGATTGATGAGTCAAACGGGACAGTACCAGCCATCGATAAAAGAAATACATCACATACACAAAGTAGATGCTCCAAGTGGTACTGCCATAAGTCTTGGAGAACCGATTATTCGTGATTTCGACTTGGTGAATTTCAGTGATTCTCCAAAAGAAAAACACCTGCATATCAAATCGGAACGACAAGGTGAAG
>CBFIGE010000022.1:0-24778 GCA_965662045.1 Flavobacteriaceae bacterium | reverse complement strand
TTTTATTGGATTTGCCATTGGCGTTTTAGGTTCAAAGGCTCAAATGAACCCCGTCAAAGAATTATTTCAGCCTGCAGATTCAAAAATTTCAGTTTGGGCTGTACTCTTGGCGTTGAGTTTGGTCTTGTGTCATGTACTTTTTAGCTAATACTACTTTGATATTCAGTCTGATTCATTAACTTATTCACCAATACTAAACTTAAAAAATGCGAGCCAAATTTAGAATCTATATTGAAGTCATAAGCGCTATTTCAATCGTTTTGTCTTTGGTTTTTTTAGGATTAGAGGTCAACACCTATAATAAGCTTTCGAAGGCATCGATAAGACAATCACTTAATGAAACCGATATGGAGGTTGGAAAAATGCATCTCAACCAAGAAGTAATCGTTAAAGCAAGATATAAGCTGTCTAGAAATCAAGAACTAACTGATTTCGAAGAATATATGATGATTGAATATCAATCGTTTAATTACAGGGACTTTGACAATTCCTTTTATCAATATCGAATGGGTTTATTCGATGAAAACGCTTGGTTAGCCTATCGTAGAATTATTGAGGATGATCTTAAAAACAATAAGCACGTAAAGGAAATGTGGAAAAATTACAAGCAGAACTTTAGTTTAGAATTCCAAAATGAAATCGAAGGTTTAAGAAAAATAGCGACCGATAATTAACCCATGAAAAAACACATCATCAAATACGGGCTTGAGTTTTTAGTCATTACCCTTGGTCTTTCGCTCTCCTTCTTTGTGGAATACAAAAGAGAACTATCCTATAAAGAACAACTCAAAGAACAGGCGCTCGTGCGGATTTTAGGAAATATTACTCAAGATTTAGGTGATTTCGAATTTAACCTAGAGGCTCATAAATTGGCCGTAAAGTCCTCAGATTGGATTTTAAAGCATCACAAAAACTTAAAAGATTTCTCAAGAGACAGTATTGGTTTTCACCTGCAAATGGCCACTACCATTGTGACCACTTTTGTCGACAATCAAGAGGAGTACAGAAGTCTTCAAAATTCAGGCTTATTGGAGTTGATCGAAAATGAAAATCTTGCTATTGGCTTGCAGGCTAAATACGTTTACAACAATTGGCTGAAAGAACAAGAACGACAAATTGAGTTGTATAGAGATAAGCTTGAGGTACATACTTCTTCTCTAATCGAACTGCAATCAGATGAAATCGAAAAGTTGAGCAGCACCTATTCTGGGTTTTTAATCGACGCACATTACCTTGCAGATTTTCAACTCTCTAATGAAGTGCTTTATCTTTTGCGCTCTAAACGACAAGAGCATCTGAGTTATGTGGGGTATCTGCAGTACGGTATAACTGCAAATCTCAGTTTAGTGGAAATTATTAAAGAAGAATCTGGATATGAAGGTAGCATCCAAGGTCGAATCACCTCAGACAAAAAAGTCCCATCCTTTTACTAATAGTTATAGGTTTAGAACCATTTTTACATCGGCTCTGAGGTAGTCGGTATCTGCCAAAGGCACTTTTTTAAATCCAATTTTTTCATATAAATTGATCGCTGGAGTAAGTGCACTATTGGTAAATAGAATCAAATTTCGGGCTCCCTTTTCACGAGCCTTAATTATTGCCTTTCTACTTAGTTTTTCTGCAATACCTTTTCTCAAATAATCAAAATCCACCCCCATTTTGGTAAGTTCAAAACAGTCAGAAGTTATCTTCTTTAGGGCTACTGTGCCCACTATTTTGCCATTTAATTCTGCAAATAAAATAAATCCTCCGGCGTCAATGATGAATTTGTCAGGCAATTTTAGAATTTGCTTATCAAGTGGCTCCATTTTGAAATACTTCTCAATCCAAGTTCGATTTAAGCGTTCAAATTCTGGTTGATGTTGAGATGTATAGGGTATAATTTTAACCGATTCCACTAAGAAAAATACTTTTAGTAATTTCAAGTTACACAAGAACTAGAAATATGAAAAGTATAAGTTACATATCATCATTGATGCTGACTGTTTTTTTTGGGTGTCATCTTATAAAGGCTCAATTGCCTTCGGCACAAGAGGTGTTAGACCTCAGTATTGCATATCACGATCCAAATAATAATTGGGAAGGATTCAAAGGCACCTTCACTGTTAAAATGGAAACTCCTTCAAGGCCACTCAGAACCTCTCAAATTCATTTAGACTTCAATAAGAGCTATTTTAAGTATGTCGTTGAACAAGCCGATACCACTACAGAAGGTGTTTGGAACAAAGGAAACTGTTCTCACAAACTAAATAACAGTGAACGATTTACATCGAAAGAAGCAGAAAAACATCGTTTGAATTGTGACCGTACAACCAAAATGAAAGACTACTACACCTATTTATACGGTTTACCAATGAAGATAAAAGACCCAGGTACTATTCTCGATGAAAAGGTTGAAAAAACAAGCTTTCACGGTGAAGAGTTTTACAAGCTCAGGGTAGATTACGAAGAAGAGGTGGGTAAAGACGTTTGGTATTTCTACTTCGATACCAAAGATTTTCGATTACGTCATTATCAATTTTTTCATGACTTGTCAAAAAATGATGGCGAGTATATTCTTCTTTCAGAAGAAGAGGTTGTTCAAGGGATTAAAATGCCAAAAGTTCGAGCCTGGTACATGAACAATGACGATCGTTATCTCGGAACGGACGTGTTAAATATCCAAAAGTAGCGGCAAAAAGGCTCATTAAATACGCGGATGTAATGAGGCTGTTTTAAAAAAAGTATAGAGGTTTAATCTAGAAGCCGAATTTCTTTAAACGGCGATTCTTATAATCATCAATATACATTGACTTAACTTTTTCACCAGAAGCGTTTTTATTGAGACTGACAAATCTTTGTGTGCGCTCCCTTTGCTCAAATTCAACATGGTTTAAACTCCAAGTCTGCAGTTCGAAAATAACTGGATATAAATCGATTCCTTTATTGGACAAATAGTATTCTTTAACTTTTCGATCCGAAGCCTTCCTTCTGAAATCAATAATGTTGAGGTAAAGCAGTTTTTTAAGACGATCTGTTAGGATATTTGTGGCTATTCCTTCAGGTGAATCATTTAAAAATTCAGAGAAAGTACATTTACCGTTAAACAAATCTCTGATGACAATTAAGGTCCATCTATCGCCTAACAAATCTAAAGAAACTGCGCAGGCACAGGCTTTCTTAGAATATTTTATTTTAGTCTCCATAATTTAAGTTGGGATATTTAGTTACTAAAGTACTTAAACAAAAGTAGTTAACAATTGCTCTATAAAAAATTAAACTGATGGCTTTTTCGACCATAAACAACTTTAGTAACCTTTATTAAGATTTACCAAGTGCAGTAAATTCTTACTTTTTTGAAGCCGAACACTATTTTCAAGGATTTGTTTGACCCCGGCATTTGGGTTTGTGATGCTGGCAATATGTGGCGTTATTTGAATGAGAGGATGTGTCCAAAGGGGACTTTCTTTCGGTAGTGGTTCGGTCTCAAAGACATCCAAAAAAGCACCACTTAAATACCCTAATTCAAGAGCTTTAAGAATATCTTGTTCATTTTGAACCTTACCTCTGGCAACGTTTATAAGAAAGGTAGGATGGTTGAGCTTTTCAAAAAGTGACATGCTTAGGAGTTGATGCGTTTGATGCGTATAGGGTACAGTAGATACCAATACGTTACAGGATTTGAGAAAGGCATCCAATTGATTTCCACTGTAAGTCGTTATTCCTTCTATTTGTTTCGGTGACGGGCTATAACCTGAAACTTCAAAATCCAAATGAGCAAGTTTTTTGGCTGCATCTTGGCCTAATGTACCCAAACCCAAAAGACCTATATTGATTTCTTCTTCAGAAGCAGAATCGTGATCCCATATCTTTTGATGTTTATGATCACTGTATTTATTCCATTTGCGCTGATGATACAAAACCGCAAAGACAATATAATTGCTCATTGAAAAGGAGAGCAAGGGGTCTACAATACGACAGATAGGAACTTCAGAATTCAGACCATCATCTTTTAAGAGGTGATCTACCCCAGCTCCAAGAGAGTAATATAGCTTCACGTTGGTAAAGGGTTGTAATGCTCCTTTGGGATGATTCCAAAGCAAAAGCACATCGACTTTTTCTGGATTACTTAAACTGAGTCCATTTTGAAGATTGATATGCGGTGCAATTTCATTAAAGGCTTTGGACCATTTTAAAACTTCTGCTTCTGGGGCGATAATGGCCCAACTTAAATCATTCATAGAGCGCTACAGGTTTTAGTTGAGCACGCATGAATGCACGTGCGGATTTTATGGCTTGTTCTCTAGCAATTGGATTACCTCCAATGTGAACCCCTCGTTTTACGCAGAAAAGAAAACCCAGTTTTTGCATTACAGGACTAGACATGGGTAGTTTGAGGTAATTCATCAGAATGTCTCCTCCTTGGGTGAGTTCAAAAAGACAATTTTTAAAACTATACCCTTTTTCATTAAAGACAACTTTCTCAGTACTGTCAAAACCGTGATGTGCATCTTCAAATACTTCTAAGGTGATATCGGTCTGTTTCGAGAGCACATCAACCAAATCTTTGCAAGGGGCAGCAGGTGTCCAATCATCAATTTCTCCAATCATAATCTTAATGGGGGCTTTAACAAAATTCAGACTTTCGGGTTCAATAAAACAAGGAGGATAAAAAGCCAAATGTGAAGAAAATCGATTGGATTTTCCCAGCACATCCACAAGGGGTTTCCATGCTGTAAACAAAGCAACTCCTCCACCTAGACTCCAACCTGTGATTGAGATTTGTGCGGGGTCGATACTGGGATGTTTTGCCAATTTATCCATTGCCCTAAAGGCATCCAAAACAATGGCAGCAATGGTCACTTCGTCTTGAGAGCCAACGGTTGATTTTATTCCACGACTTTTGAAACTTTTGAGTTCGAAGGTAGCAAAGCCAAGTTCTCTGTACATTTGGAGATAATCGTAATGGTGATTTCTCCATCCCAAGCTTCCTGCGACTCCGATAATTAGGGGGTATTTTTGCGCAAGGTCCTGTTCATTTTCGGGAAACTTCAGTTGCCCAAATACTTCTTGAGCTTCCTGTTTCTCTAAGCTTTGAATGATATCACTAAATGAAAATGGATTAGCGCTTGTGAAATTGATCTGTTCTGAAGAATTTTGTGCTGTGCTAAACCCAAAAGACAAACAGAGTGCAAAAGCGTATTGAAATATATGTTTTAGATTCATAAAAGACATTTAAACTTACAAATTACATCAATTAGAGCAATGAAAAACCTAACACATTTTATAATCAAAAATAGAATCGCAGTCATGCTCGTGTTAGTTGCACTTATCATTGCATCAATGTTTTCTGCGGTACAAAAATTGGCCATAGATAATTCTTTGTCCATTTGGTTTTTAGAAGACAATAGCAGATACAAGGATTACCTAGAATATCAAGAGCAATACGGATCAGATGAAATAATCATTGCTTTATTGGAGGTTGAAAATGCATTAGAATCAAGTGCCGTTGAGCAATTAAAAGCACTTTCTGTTGCTCTTGAAGGTTTAGACTTTGTTAAGGTTGTTTTCAATTTTTCTAATGCGAAATACCCCAGTTTTTCAAGGTCAAAATTGAGTTTTGAGTCGCTATATGACCCCGATCGCAGTTTGCAAAGTCAAGAGCGCTTACTCGCACAAATGCCTTCCATATCAAGTCAATTGATCACAGATGATGCGCTAGGCTATTTCTGCTACATTCAGCTCAAACCCACTCCTGACATTGAAGAAAACCGAACTGCAATTGTAAGTGAATTAGAGCAGCGTATAAGCAAGTATTATAAAAAATTTGCGCTCTCTGGTCCGCCTGTTTTAAATGACGCCTACAACAAGGGTATATTCAAAGAAAGTATCTCCTTTGGTTTATTGACCATACTCGTTATTGTGGTCATTTTACTTTTGCTCTTACCCGACAAGAAATATGTTTTAATTGCCCTCTCCTCAGTTGGTGTTCCCCTTGTTTTACTCTTTGGATGGGTCACTGCGCTTGGATTTAGTTTGAATATGATTTCAATGCTTATCCCCACCATTCTTATGGTCTATAGTGTATGTGATGCCATTCACATCATAAATATATTTCACAAAGAGCGAGAAGCTCATCTTGCCCTTACTAAACTCGAACTGATTTACTCTAGTTTTAAGAAAAGTTTTATGCCCTGCTTGTTTACTACCTTAACCACTTTATTGAGCTATTTAGCGTTGTATGTTTCTCCGCTTCCAGCTTTTAAAAACATGGGTTTGGTAACTAGCCTTGGACTTTTACTGTGTTTTGTTTTTGTTTTTGTTGTTTGTGCTATTGGATTTAGTTTTATCCCCAGGAGTTCAAACTTGAAATCATCAAAAGATTCAGCACCCATAAAAACGCGGGTTGCCCCTAGCATCGCAGAATGGAGTTCTTTATATCCCCGTAAAATAATTGCCATTTTTTCAATGATTTTAATACTTGGAGTGCTCTTGATTTCGAGCGTTGAGATCAATACCGATTCTCTTGATTTGTTGGCTGACGGATCGGATAAAGAACAGCTTGAGAGGGTAGAACAACGTCTCAAGGGTACTTCACGATTACAGCTGATCGTTTCACCAAAATCGAACACGGTTCTTTTAAACACCATAGGAATTAATAAGTTAGAAGACTTTCAAAATGCGCTGGAACAGCATCCAAAAATCAATAATCCTATTTCACTGGTGAACATTAAAAACATACTCCAAAAAAGAAATCCCCTATTGCGGACTTCAAATCTTACAAGTCAGAATTTAGAGGTGATTAATACTTCAGACCCGTCAGGATTTTTTAGATTTCTTACTGAGGATCAAAAAAGTGCGATAATGACCTTGAGTTTACCACAAATGAGCACAGTTGAACTCGAAGCTGTAGTTGCCTTTATTGATAAACGTTTTGATGAGCACTTTGACTTAAATGCTTACAAACTAAAAGTAAACGGTTTCGCTGCAGTTTACACGCAATTAAATAGGTTCATTGTGAACACCCAATTAAATTCATTTTTGGCAGCCTTTTTCGCGGCTTTTCTGTGCCTATTTCTTTTTGTAAAACGCTCGAGAATAGCACTCTTAGTTTTACTGCCAAACCTAATTCCATTGGCCTTATTAGTTCTTGTGATGGTATTTTGGGATATTCCCTTAGGCGTTACTACGGCAATGATTACTCCGATAATGATAGGAATCGCTATGGACGACACCATTCACTTGATGTACAATTACAAAAGATATAAAGCGATGTCTATGTCTGCGGTGGACGCCATGAACCAAGCAATCATTTATACGGCACCGGCACTATTTGTATCTTCACTAGCCTTGATGGCGGGTTTTTTAGTGATTTCATCAAGCGCGGTTCCTGCAGTTAAGGTTTTTGGAATATTGTGCGCTATAGCAGTGTGTGCCGCTTTGCTTATGGACTTGCTTTTTCTGCCTGCCTTACTCAAAAAATACGACAAGCACTAGAAGGCTTATTCGATATGAAGAAGTTGCGCGCTTCTGTGCTTTCCTCGAATTTCAACAATATATAAATTGGCGTTATTACTGTCGTCTATTTGCTCATAGCGCTCTTCTTCGAGAATGCGATTGGCAAAAAAAGGAGTAGTATTACTGTGCCCTGATATGAGTGTAATCTTGCCTTTGGTTTGGGCTTTAAAATTCTTGTCAAACATATCTGAGGGATTGTAATACTCAACATCCAAATTTTGTGCCTCTGCAATAGGGGTGACCGTTTCTATCGTTCTGTGATAATCTGTAGAATAGATATGGTCAAATTCAATCGAGCTTAATACACTTTTCCACTTAAGGGCCCGCTCATGTCCTGCTTCTGTCAGATGTGGATTCTTGTTAGTCGGATCTGTTCGGTCTTTTTCGGCGTGGCGAATTAAATAATAGGTGCTTGTTTCTTGAGAATCGCATGAGCTTTGACCTAATCCTAAAAAGATTAGTACAAGCAGTGAAATCAGTCGGGTTTTCATAGTTAGCCTTTAAGTGTGTCTACCAAAATAGCACTTCGTCTACAAATAGCCAAGCCTTTTCTCCTGCGGAAGGATGCCACTTTGGTAATTTTTGTACGTTTTCTACAATTACTTTAAGTTCTTGAAATTGTTTCGCATCAACCTCTAGTGTAAAGCTTTTTTTGCTGACCTCTGTGGGAATTTTTTGTGGAGTATAATTTAATTTAGAGATAAATTCAAAGGAATTTGAGTTTGCATTTTTACCCATCACTCGGATAGATTTGGGATAAAGAATCCAAGCAGCTGATGATTCCATACAACTAATACTCACGTTTTTGAAATGGTCATTAGGGTCAAGTTTTGTGGTGAATTCCAAGTTTTTTCCAGAAAAGCCTAACCAATGACCATCTGAAAAATTGATGGAGCCTTCTTGAAAGTCAAAGAGTTTAGAGACTCCATTATAAATATCCGCAGGTTGATGCTTTAAGACGTAATTTTCTATCTGCTTACCCACCTTGAATAAATCAACGCAAATGGCCTCACTCGCAATCCATCCTTTTTTAAAACTCTTAGCCTTTAATGTAGTTGTCTGATCAATAACAATAGGCTCATTATAAACCACAGAGCTCGAATCGGGCTCTCTACCGTCTAAGGTATATCTTATCTCATTTCCTTTAATAGGGTTGTAGAATTCCAATTTTAGCTCATCGTTAAAGAATGTATTTTCTGTAATCAACTCAGGTGATTTCAATTGTTGCGGAGAAGTAAAGCCATCAAAAACTCCAAAATCTAAATCTATTGAACTCTCTCTTTGCAGTTCTTCTTGTTGTGATTTAGGAACAGCACTATTCCAAAGGTATATTTGTTCAAGGCTCTTCTTTTGGAGTAAAGGTCTTACACCCTCTGTATTTATTTCAGTCGAAGTGAGGTTCAGAGATTGCAAGTAGTCGAGCTTTAAAAGCTTTGAAATAGCACTGTTTTGCACATTAGAATTACTAATTCTTAGTTTTTTGAGGTACTTGAACCTGTGAAGATTGGTCCAAAAACTATCATCAATGGCAACTTTGTCTAAATCTAGATGAATAATGTGTTCAGCGATTTTTGACATTTGTCTCACTGCTTTGGCGTCTAAATCTACGGCCATAAATTTTAACTCAATCAAACCGTTTTTAGGAGCGTAGAATTCTATTCTAAAGTTTTGTTTTTCCAATTGTTCAATATGTTTTTTAGTCAAGGCCTTAAGAACCGGCAATTCGTCTGGTAAGTATGCGATTGCTGAGGTTCGAACTTGATTAGGAAGGCTGTTTAAATCTTCGATATTGGCGTAGATAGCGCCTTTTTCAATCCAGTAGGCAATCAATTGAGTTTCTTCACTGCTCAACTGTAACTTACCTTCAGGAGGCATGTGTAATTCGTCTTCAAGCGGAAGTTGTGCGTAACTAATCATTCGACTTTCATTTGGCTTAAAGGGTACTATTACCGCCCCTTTTTCACCTCCTTCGACTATGTGCTCAGGACGATCTAAGGCAAGCATTCCTTTCTTTTTCGAACTGTTGTGACAACTGACACACTTCTGATCAAAGATTTTTGAAACTACTTGCTCATAAAGTCTGATGGAGTCCGCTTTTTTGTATTGAACCGTCTCTGGGGTTTTTGGAATGTCTAAATAGCCTTCACCATGGGTGAGTTGACCTCCAAAATGTGCAGTAGTCGTAATTAGTATAACCCCTAATAGCAAGAAATAGCTAAAACGTTTTTCAATACATATTCTTTCAAGTTTAAAGAACATGATGCCCAAAACAAGGGTGGTTGACCATCCCAAATAGAGGTGATTCTGTACAGCTTCTTTTGTATAATCTCCAAACTTGTAAAGCAGGTATCCCAAAATACTCGAGAGCAGTGCTCCCAAAAAACTGATGAGCAGTCCTACTTTAATTGCTTTTTTATAAGGGTCAAGATTATTGTGGCCTAGCAAGGCTAACACAAAAGTGTAGATAAAGGCCCCTATCGGCAGGTGTAGAATTACCGGATGAAATTTTCCTATGTACTCTAAATATACCGACACTGAATTTAAGTTAATAGTGAATGAATTACGTTGCCAGAGACGTCGGTAAGTCGAAATCTTCTACCTTGATATTTATAGGTCATTTGGGTATGATCAATACCAAATTGATTTAAAATGGTCGCTTGAAGATCGTGCACGTGAACAGGGTCTTTGATGATATTATATCCAAACTCGTCAGTTTCTCCATACGTAAATCCGGGTTTGATACCTCCTCCAGCCATAAAAATGGTAAAGGATCTCGGATGGTGATCTCGTCCATAAGAGGATTCAGTTAAAATACCTTGACTGTAATTTGTGCGGCCGAATTCTCCGCCCCAAATTACTAGGGTATCTTCAAGCAGACCTCTTTGTTTGAGATCCATGATTAGTGCAGCTGAGGCCTGGTCTACATCTTTAGCCTGCTTTGTAATTTGGGTAGGAAGATTGTCGTGTTGATCCCATCCCATATGATACAATTGCACAAACCGAACATCTTTTTCAATAAGCCTTCGAGCTAGCAAACAATTTGCAGCAAATGTTCCAGGAGTAAGAGCTTCAGCCCCATACATTTGAAAAATATGATCGGGTTCATCATCGAGATTCATCACATCAGTAACTGAAGTTTGCATTCTAAATGCCATCTCGTATTGGGAAATTCTATTGATAACCTCTGGATCACCAAATGTATTTTCTTGAATCTCATTCATTTCAGCTAAATAGTCTAGCATTGCCCTACGTTCTTTTCTCGAAACACCCTCAGGATTTTTAAGATAGAGTACAGGGTCTTTGCCTGATCTGAATTGAACCCCTTGGTGCAGTGAGCTCAAAAAACCATTACCCCAAAGTCGAGAATACAAAGGTTGACCGTTTGGTCGTCCAGTTCCTCTTGAGAGCATGACAATAAAGGAGGGTAAGTTGTTGTTAAGACTTCCCAATCCATAGCTCATCCAAGAGCCAAAACTCGGTCTGCCAGATTGTTGTGATCCCGTTTGAAAAAATGTAATAGCTGGATCGTGGTTGATAGCTTCGGTATGCATCGATTTTACAAAACATAACTCATCTGCAATTTTTGCAGTATAAGGCATGACCTCACTAATCCAAGCTCTTGATTCTCCGTATTGTTTGAAGTTAAAAACACTTCCCGTTAGAGGAAATCGATCCTGACCAGAAGTCATACCCGTGAGACGTTGACCCCTTCGAATCGAATCGGGTAAGTCTTGCCCTCTCATTTTGTTCAAAAGCGGTTTGTAGTCAAATAGATCTAATTGCGATGGACCCCCACTTTGAAACAAATAAATGATGCGTTTGGCCTTCGGAGCGAAATGAGGTAGAGGTAGTGCACCTGTGTGCAGCAAATCAGCTGGATTTGTTTTGGATTGTAATGAAAATGGATCTAATAAACTTCCCAAAGCGATACCACCAATTCCAAGACCAACTTTTTTCAAGAAATGCCTTCTGTTTTCGTTCAGTAAATGTTTGTGTAACGGATCCATAGGCCTAACTTTTTTGTGTGGTTTCGTCTAAATTGTAAATAAGAACCGCTAAATCGGTAAAGGCTTGTTTGGTGTCTTTTTCTTGGGTCAAGTCATCAAAATATCTTTTGAGCATTTCAACCTCTTCAGACAAAGGTTTTCTCAAGGTGATTTGTCTAAAAAGGGCAACAATTTTATCTTGATTCGAAAGGCTAAGTTTTTCGATTTTCTTCGAAATATGCTGAGCTGCATTGTAAAATTGCGGGTCGTTCATTAAAACTAATGACTGCAAAGGTGTGCTTGTCTTTTGGCGCTCTACATTGCAAAAATCCCGAGAGGATGCGTCAAAGGTCATCATATTTGGAGGAGGAACGGTACGCTTCCAAAAAGTATATAAACTTCGCCTGTACAGATTAGAACCTGTATCTGGGGTATATTGGGTTAACCCTTGTCCCGAGGTCGTTTCTTCCCAAAGCCCTTCAGGTTGATGAGGTTTGACACTGGGCCCTCCAATGGTTATATTCAGTAAGCCGCTAGTGGCCAATGCGTTGTCTCTAATCATTTCAGCGGTGAGCTTTTGCCTGGGGTAATAAGACAAATACTTATTTTCTGGATCCTGCAACTCATAATCAGCAATTCTCTTACTGGATTGTCTATAAGTTGCCGACATCACAAGACGTTTAATGAATTGTTTACTATCCCATTTATCTGTCGTTCTAAATGTGGTAGCCAACCAATCCATGAGTTTAGGATGAGTTGGTCGAGCACCTTGATTGCCAAAGTCGTCAGGGGTACTTACAATACCTCTTCCAAAAAATTGCTGCCAGTACCGGTTAATAACTACTCTAGAGGTCAGTGGATTATTGGCATCAAAAAACCAGTTGGCCAAACCTTTTCGGTTTGGAACATAGCCACGGTCAAATGCTAAAACGCTTTCAGGTGTGGCGGGAAAAACTTCTTGGTCAGGGGCGTCATACACTCCTCTTTTTAGGGTATAAGTAGAACGAATATCTGGCTCCTCTTTCATCACCATGAGTTCTACTTTTTCAATGCTATCCGGAAGGTGCATAAAGGTCAATTCTTTGGCTACAATTTCTTTATCGAGCACAATAAAAGGAGATGGAGTCTCTCCGTATTCAATCCTCCCTTTTTCATCTATCTTGTCAAAAAAGCTATACAGGCTGAAAAACTCTTTTTGAGAGACAGCATCGTATTTGTGATCGTGACATCGCGCGCATTCCACAGTTAATCCCATTAAAGCTTTAGAAGTGGTAATGGCGCGGTCAGCCACATATTCTACACGATATTCTTCATCAATAACACCACCTTCTTGGGTAATTTTATGATTTCGATTGAACCCCGTCGCCACTAACATTTCTAAACTAGGGTTTTCGTAAAGGTCTCCGGCCAGCTGCCAGCTGATGAATTCATCGTAAGGAAGATTTTTATTGAAGGCGTGTATGACCCAATCTCGCCAAGGCCACATGATCCGTTCGAGGTCATCTTGATAACCGTGCGTATCTGCATATCGAGCTACATCAAGCCATGAAGAAGCCATATTTTCTCCAAATTGAGGTAAACTCATGAAGTAGTCTACCATTTTTTCATAGGCCTTATCAGAAGAATCAGTTAAAAACTGATCCATGAGCTCGATAGAGGGAGGTAATCCAGTAAGATCAAAAGCCAAACGTCTCAATATAGTTTCTTTTGAAGCAAGTGCAGAGGGTTTCATATTTTTAACTTCTAGTCGCTTTGCAATGAAAAGATCTATTTCGTTAATGGCCCATGAATCAAAGGATATACCTGGAGGTGAAGATATTTTAGGAATTTGGTAGGCCCAGTGTTCTTCCCACAAAGCTCCTTGTTCAATCCACTTGGATAATATTTCTTTTTGTCGTTCCGACAAGAGGAGATTTGATGAAGGTGGGGGCATTTGACGCTCGGCATCTGTGCTACGAATATGATAAACAAGTGCACTACCTTTAGGGTCACCTTTGGAGATAATTGGCATATCACTAAGGTATTTGGCTGTTTTAAAAGCTCCTTCTGCAAGGTCTAGCCTGAGCTCGGCTTGTCGGGCCTCTGCATCAGGACCGTGACAGGCATAGCATTTGTCAGACAAAATAGGTTTGACGTCAAAATTATAGCTGATTACTTGAGGAATGGTCGATTCTACTCGAGTTTGAACAATTTCTTTTGGACCCGAAAAGAAATAAGTTCCACCCCATATTAAAATTAAGGGAACAAAAAAATACAGACTGTATTTGTGCGATGCTTTCATTTAATTTTTTAATTCCATTTCTGGCACCTCAGTTTGGTGGTCTTGGTAGTAGGCTTTTTGTTTTTTTAATGCCTCGTGCATTACAACGATTTCTGCTCGGTATTCAGGATTTGAAAATGCATTGATCCGTTCTTTTGGATCTGTCCTCAAATCATAAAATTCCCAACTAGGATCTGTGTTTTGTTTCGTAGCATTACGCATATCAAGAGCCTCGCCGTAGTAATAAATTAATTTGAAGTCTTTACTTCTTACACCAAAGTGAGCGGGACGATTTGGACTATGTTCCCAATATCGATAGTAGGTGTATTCACGCTCTTCTTGTGCATCGCCCTCGAGCAATGCTCGAAAAGATTGGCCTTGCATCTGCTCTGGAATAGGAACCTGGGCGTAATCCAAAATAAAAACAGGAATATCGATATTCATCAGTAAAGCATCATTTCTCTTTCCTTGAGGTATTTTTTTTGGATAACGAACTACAAAAGGCATTCGAGCAGACTCTTCCAACATCATACGCTTGTCAAAAAAGCCGTGTTCTCCTAAAAAATACCCTTGGTCAGAGGTGTAAATTATAATGGTGTTTTCAAGCTGTCCACTTTCTTTGAGTGCAGCTAAAATCTTTTCAATATTATCGTCAATTGCTGCTCCGCAACGAATAAAATCTTTTACAAATTTTTGATAGGATTTTTTTCTAATTTGGATACTGTCTAGGCCTGAAATATCGAAAGGCATACCTGGATAATCGGTCCAAAATTCATCAGGTTTTTCTTGGTAGCGTAACCATCTTTTAGTCAAATTATCTAACAATTGCCCCTTAAATGTTCTTCCCGTAGGATGAGGATAGGATTCTAAAAGCGACTCAGGTTCTGGAATTTCAACATTAGCCAACAGTTCAGCGTGACGCTCTGGATAGTGGAATGGTTCATGTGTGGCTTTGAAATGAGTCATCAAGAAAAAAGGTTGATTTTGGTCTTGAGCTTTAATCCATTCAATAGATTCGTCTCCAATAATATCCGAAGAAAAGCCTTCGTGTACTGTTCCTCCTTTTCCCCCGTATTCCCAGTTTTCCTTTGTTTTGAGTAAGGGATTGAAATACCTTCCCTGGCCGGGTAATACCTTGTAATAGTCGAAACCAGTAGGTTCTTCTTTTAAATGCCATTTTCCAATAATCGCTGTTGAGTATCCTGCATCAGAGAGCAATCCTGCAATGGTTAAACTGTCTGTGGAAAGCGCATCTCCCAAGGTGTAGACATCGTTTTTATGGCTCATTACTCCAGTTAATAGTGTAGCTCGAGAGGGCACACAAATGGAGTTAGTGGCAAACATATTCTCGAGGGTGACTCCTTGTTCAGCCAATGTTTTGATGCCGTCATTTTTAACATAAGGCGCTAATAGTCCTCCGTAAATACCCCATGCTTGAGAGGTATGATCATCAGACATTATGAATAAAATATTGGGTGCACGTTCCTCCTCAAGTGCACAAGAATTGAGAACGATAAAGGCGAGAACGGTCACTAAAATTTGAAAACCGCGCATAATTAGGTCTTAGTTAGTTCTTTACAATTTAAAAATTAAATGCAAAAGAAGCTAATAACCAAGACCTGTTTATTGCGGGCAAGTACCTTCGGTAAACGAAGTTACACCTCCTTGATAGGTGGCATAACACGAATTGGGGTAGGTGAGTCCGTCACATCCGCAAACGGGTTGGTATTCTTTGGTACAGGCGACCTCCAAGAAAGGATTAAGTGGATCTATACAATCTAACGGTGTCGGCCCTTTTGTAAAGTAATACGAGACCTCGTCGTCTGCGATTTCTGGAACATCGACATAATGCAGAGCCAACTGATTGTCATCAAGAACTTCGATACGGTATTTTTTTTGATCAGAAAGTACAATCAAATCCTCTTTAATTCGAAAGCTTTCTGGAAGGTCAGTATTACTAATCCCTAGAGGTAGTTCATTAGAGCTTTTGCTCCATATCAGTTTTTGATCAGCAAATATCCAGAGTTGATTGCTCTCGAAAACGTAATCTTCGAATTGGCAATAACAAACAACATTATTCAAAATCCATTGCCCTTCAATAGCTTTTAAATTATCAGAGGTAATAGGGGATTTTTGACAACTTGCAAAATTGAGTAAAGCGAAAAAGATAAAAAAGTGTATAGTCTTCATTGGAAGCTGTTTTTAAATTAAACACCTGGAAAGAAAAATCCTCTAATACTTTAGCGAATAAATCTATAGGTGGCCTTGATTAAAAAAGTGTTATTGACATTTTCTCCTGAGAGCTTTTCAAAATAGGCGTCTCCTAGAGAAGGAGCTAGACTTCCGTAATTGCTAATTCCGCGATTCCAAACCAGAAAGAGTTCTGAGCCCGGTATATATTCCCATCTAAAAACCAAATTTGATCTAAACTGAAAATAGGTAAAGTCTGGATTTTGAAAGCTCAAATCAACATTTTGATCTTGGTTGAAATCTACTAAATAGCGATTGTTTTCAAAGTTCACCTGTGCATCTGACAAATAGCTGATACGATCATCTAAAGACTTTGCGATAGGATTATTGACTGTATTAAATCTTTTGTAATCAACCGAGGTAATGAATGGTTCACCGTAGAATTGCAAACTCATATTTGGGGTAACACTGTAATTGAGTCTCAATACGGTCGAGAGTTGATCGTTATTGATATCTGACAGTAAGTAGTTGTCGTTTCCATTAAAATTGAAAGCCTTCAAATACTGGGTTTGACTCGGTCTTTCATTATATTCTACTTCTAGACCTAAATTAAGTCTGTCAGAGGGTTGATAAGAAAAGCCTACTTCATATCTCAAAAAGGAGAATTGATCTTCTGTGGCTACAGAACGAATGTATCCGCCTCCGATTCTAAAGCGTTTTCTTGAGTCAGATTCAAAAAAGAAATAACCTCCCATCTCTCGGTTAAATCGCCAACGAGGGCCTCCTCTTAAATGAGTGTTGGTAAAGATTCGAGGTTTGTAAAAAAGCCCTGAAGACACACTCCAGAAATTTTTAAAATTAATAGAAGTTCGGGTGTCAAATTGTATTCGATTGAAATTACCTTCAAAGTCAAAGGCAGTAAACTGAGAAAAATTGAGATTTATGTTTCTATACCAATCTTTGGCTCTTAAAGTTCTATAATTAAGTCGATTGTATTGTCTAATATCATCTGCCTGTCTCAAAAATCCTATGTCATTGGTTTCTAGTCCTGGTGACCTCCAACGTGTTCCCATCTGATAAGTCCATGCGCTCCCTCCTTGCTTGCCGTACTCCAAGCGTCCTCCAGTACCAGAAAGCCTAGTAAGGGTAGTATCTACCTCAACATGGGAGGCATCGCTGCGTTGAAATAAATGAACAATACTGCGCTGTGTTCCTGTTATGGCTTCGGGAGTTCCGTTAACTGTACTACCCACAAAGGTTCCAATCAGGTACTTGCTAAAATCATCCCAGCTGTGCGCGAAATCAACGCCATAAGAGTAGGCGCTTTTATGCAAGTAGTTTAGGGATTCTGGAAGTTGTCGATTTGTTCCCGTTAACATGAGCCCTACAAAAGATTGCCGTTCGTTCAAATCTTGTTGTAAACGGACCACAGAATAGTTAGTCAAGGGTTCTACGACTTGAAAACTTCGCTCGTCTTCAGTTCTAATTTCTGCACTCATTTCTGCGGTGAGGGCATTTATGACACCAATAGATAAGCCGTCTTTAGTTTTACCTGAGAATTTAGCTGCACCCAAGATAGCAGTATTGTTAGGCGTATTTACGTAGGCTCCGGCAGGATTAGATACAAATCCTTGAGGGCTTCGACCAATTCGTCTTGAGTAAAAGAGATTATCGTTTCCGTCGGCAAAACCGTAATCAAAAATATTGTTGTTTTCGATAAAAAAAGGACGCTGTTCTCTAAAGAAAATCTGAAACCCGTCTAAAGCTATGGCTCCAGGATCAGCTTCGACTTGACCGAAATCAGGATTGATGGTGAGATCAAGGGTTAAATCATTAGTTATACCGATTTTCGCATCAAGTCCGAATTTGGTAATTTGATCATTACCTGTTTTAAAGGGATTTCCTTCTTCGCTCGGATAACGATCATTTTGTGAGACCACAAAGGGTTGAATTTCCAACTGCTTTTGCGGAATAATATTTTTAAGACCTTTTAAGGTTCCTATTTCTGCGATGGGAGCACCTACATCTAAAGGAACTCGATCCCAAACAGAGACTTCGTCAGCCCTAAAAATTCTACGATTGACCTGCAAGCCCCATGATTGCTCTGGGTTATTTCCAAATTTTAACTGTGAAAAGGGAATTTTAGATTCAACTAAATAGCCGTCATCTTCAATACTACTTGAGGTATACCAAATTGGGTTCCAACTTTCATCTCCATCGTTAAAGGTGATAAATTCATCCCCTTTAACACCCGCAGCAGTGGTTGTAAAGCTGTATGCAGTTCTTTTGTCTCCTATGCTTGCAAAAACGACCTCTACAAAATCACCTTCGAAACCATCACGACGAGACATGCGCTGTTCAATTTGTTGAGGAATACTATCATAAGCTTTGATAGCGACGTAGATGAATTTTTGATCGTATAAAATCTTAAATGCAGTAGGTTGAGAGGGGAGTGAATTTTCATCAGGCGTCTGTTCGATAAAATTACCTGACCATTCGACTAAGTCCCAAACCTGTTCTTCGAGTTTTCCATCGATTTTTGGAGCATCAGTATTTTGAATTTGCAAGGTGTTATAGGTTTTTTGGTCATAAAGCTCCTCTTGGCCCCAGGAATAGCTGACCGTAAAAAATACTATCCAGTAAAATTTTTCGCTCATTTCAATAAAATCAAAAGCATCAAAGTTAAGACCTCTTCAAAGATCAATTGTTACATCACAATTAGAATATAATTCAACTTTTTAAAGGATAAGAGCAGATAAGAAATAATTATTTTATTTTTAAATGAAATTAACACAATATAAAATTATGAAAAACTCATATATCGCGCTATTAGCACTTATTACAATTAATATGAATGCACAACAACAAGAGCTTCCATATGCAGAAATAGGCCCTTATCAAGATGAATTTACAGCTCATACCGTACTTTCTAGAATGGTAGAAGGCTTGGGATATCGATTTTATTGGGCGACAGAATCGTTGACAGAAAATGATTTGAGTTATAAACCTAGTGAATCTGGAAGATCTTCTATGCATGCCATTGAACACATATATGGATTGACAGAAATGGTTATTCATGCCTTTGAGGGTAAGGAATACGACTTCTCACAGGACCCTATGACTTTTGATCAACTTCGAAGCGGCACATTGATGAATCTGAAAAAAATGCAAGAAATGTTAGCTGAAAACCCTGACTTTGCGTCCATGCCAGTTAAATTTAATTACAATGGTCAAAGCATGGTTTTCCCATTTTGGCATGTAATCAATGGACCTCTTTCAGATGCCTTGTGGCATACTGGTCAGGTCGTAATGCTAAGACGTGCCAGTGGTAATCCACTAAAACAAGGTGTCAACGTTTTTACAGGAAAAACAATGATGTAAATTGTAGACTACAAGTATATTGAACCGTCAGTTTTATTTCAAGCTGATGGTTTTTTGTTTGTGAATAGGATGTTTTAAATTAGAACTAATAACAAGCCAAAAAAGTGCTCCAATGAATTTTTTAGATCGCTTATCTAAAGTTGCGGAAATTGTAGGCTCCTTAGGGATTGTAATCAGCTTATTTTTGGTTTCAGTTCAATACAAAAACAATTCTTTGGCTCTTGAGACTTCAACGGCCAATTCAGTAAACGCTAACATTGCCGATTGGTACAACTCATTTTTTGAAAACACTCAAGAAACCGAATCTTTTTTAAAGTTTTTAGCAGATCCAGATTCAGTGGATCAAGCTGAAAAATTTCAATCCATCATGCGTTTGCATTCGCTCAATCTACACCTGCAAAATGCTCTTTACCTGGAGCGCCAGGGTGTCTTAGATGAGAATTTAAGAAAGACCATTTCAATGGCCGTATACAGTGGGTTAAAACAGCCTGGGTTTTACTTTTTTTGGGATCAAAGGAAATCGATGTACACTGAGGAGTGGCAAATTTTTGTAGAAAAAATTATAGCTTCTCAGAAGCATACAGAGTTAGAAGATCTTTTTGATGCCTCTTCTGATAAAAATAAACCTGAAGAAAGTCAAAACTAGCGTTCCCAATAACTGGCATCAATCCGTCTATAATAAACGTATTGAAATTAAGGAATATATAGTATTACAGGATAAATAATCTTGTAAATCAGACGTTTACCTGTCAGTTTGATCGTATAAACTGATGGTTTATCAATTATTAATTGGAAGTTTTAAATTTAGTTCCAAATCAAAAACAGTACTCCAATGAAATTTTTAGATCGTTTATCTAAAGTTGCAGAGATTGTAGGCTCCTTAGGAATTGTCATCAGTTTGTTTTTAGTTTCAGTTCAATATGAAAACAACTCCCTTGCACTAAAGACCTCGACCGCTAATTCAGTGAATGCCAATATAGCCCATTGGTACAACTCCTTTTTTGAAAACACTGAAGAAACTGAATCTTTTTTGACGTTTTTAGCTGATCCAGAATCAGTCAGTCAAACTGAACAATTTCAAGCTATCATGCGCTTACATTCGCTCAATCTACACCTACAAAACGCACTTTATTTGGAGCGTCAAGGTGTGTTGGACGAGAATTTAAGAAAGACTATTTCAATGGCCGTATACAGTGGTCTGCAACAGCCGGGATTTTATTATTGGTGGAATCAGCGAAAATCAATGTACACCCAGGATTGGCAAAATTTCGTAGAACAAATTATAGCATCAGAAGAAGAGACAGAGCTAGAAGAGCTCTTTAATGTCTTCACCAAAGAGGTAAATTCTAAAGAAAATCAAAATAAGAGTTCCCAATAACTCACATCAATCCAACGGTTGAATTTGAATCCGACTTCTTGAAGTTGCCCAACTTTTTTGAACCCGAGTTTTTGGTGAAACTTGAGGCTTTGTTCATTTGGCAGTGCAATACCAGCCAATACAGCATGAAACTTTTCTTGTCGAACAGCTTCGAGAAGATGCGTATAGAGCGCAAGGCCAATTCCTTTAGAATGCCGGTCTTTATCTACATATATACTTACTTTAACGGTGTTTTTATAGGCTGACCTCGGTTTCCATTGGGTGGCAAAGGCAAAGGCGATAACCTTTTGATTTTCTTCATACACCCACCATGTCATTTTGGGATGAATATTAATGCGCTGAGCCATTTCTTCGGCGCTAAGAGCAATCTCTTCAAAAGTATAGCTCGAGTTCAAGATATAGTAATTATAAATCGAAGCGATTTCTGCCGCATCGGATACTTCTGCTTTTCGAATCATCTGCTACCAAAAATTTATGTGTTATTTTTAAAATGAAGATATTAAATATATACGGTCATGAACATTTGTATTCGCCTTACAACTTCCTTATTTCTTTTTTTAATTTTTGCGTCGTGTACTTCCTCAAATGAACTTCAATTTGAAGTGACTTATGACTCAAGTTTAGCTTCGTCTGCTTTTGATGGCAGATTACTTGTTTTAATAAGTTCTTCGGACCGAAGCGAACCTCGATTTCAAATCAATGACAATGACGATACTGGAATTATCATTGGTAAAGATGTATCCAATTGGGCGTCAGAAACTCCTGAATTGGTTGGAGGAAATCAAGCGATTTATCCACTAGAAAATTTAAAAGAACTTAAGGCTGGAAGGTATTATATTCAAGCCTTATTAAACAAGTATGACACCTTTGAATTGGCCAACGGGCACAGTGTTCAATTGCCCATGGATCAGGGTGAAGGTCAGCATTGGAACACAAGTCCCAAAAATATTTATAGCACACCTCAGTGGATAGAAATCTCAGCAAGCACCAAAAAAGTAAAACTGCATCTTTCAGAAGAAATTCCTCCTATAACACCAGTAGCAGACTCAGAATACATCAAGCACATTCGTATTCAAAGTGAAATGTTGACCGCCTTTTGGGGTAGACCTATGTACTTACAGGCCAATGTTCTTGTGCCTCATGGATTCGATAAAGAGGCAGCTACTGAGTACCCTTTAACGGTCTTTCACGGACATTTCCCAAAGACTTTTGGTGGTTTTAGGCCAGAGCCCCCAACAGCTCCCGAAAATGACGACGTTTATAATGCCAGGTTTGGTATAACAGGTTATGAATACATTCAACAAAAAGAAGCACATGACTTTTATCGGCAATGGGTTTCTGACGATTTCCCACGATTTATTGCCATTGAAATCCAGCACCAAAATCCGTATTATGACGATTCTTATGCCGTTAACTCTGCAAATCTTGGCCCTTATGGCGATGCGATAACCTATGAATTAATCCCTCATGTTGAGGCCATGTTTAACGGAGTTGGAGAAGGTTGGGGTCGATTTCTATACGGTGGTTCTACTGGCGGGTGGGAAGCCTTAGCCGTTCAAGTATTTTATCCAAAAGAATACAATGGATGTTTTGCGGCCTGTCCAGACCCTATTGATTTTCGAGCGTACACTGTGGTCAATTTATACGAAGATGAAAATGCGTACTACAGTGAAGGTACATTCAAAAAAACACTTCGTCCGGGTAGACGAGACGGAAAAGGACTCATTCAGTCTTCGCTAAGGCAGATGAATAGAAGAGAAATGGCATTGGGTAGCAAAGGCCGATCAGGAGATCAGTGGGATATTTGGCAAGCGGTTTATTCTCCTGCAGGAGAAGACGGATACCCGAAGTCTATCTGGAATAAAAAGACAGGGGAGATTGACAAAGAAGTCTCTGAATATTGGAGAGAGAATTACGATTTGAACTATATCATGAAACGAGATTGGACGTCTATAGGAAAAGATCTCGAGGGAAAAGTGCATTTGTACTGCGGCGATATGGATAACTATTACCTCAATAATGCAGTAGTATTGACTGAGGAGTTTTTAGAGAGTACTACGGACCCTTACTACAACGGAGAGGTTGATTACGGAGATATGGCTGAGCACTGCTGGAATGGAGATCAAGAAAATCCCAATCACATCTCTAGATTACGCTACAATACAATGTATCTCGAAAAGATTCAGAAAAGGCTAAAATCAGCTGCTCCAAGAAATCACCGATTGAAAAACTGGGGTCTATAAAATCTTTATTCTGATATAGGAGTAAATCCTAATAGGGCAGAGATCATAGGTTTTCCGTTTTCTGCAGTTATGATGTAGTAGGCATGTCGCTCTTTAGCTCCCATGACAGCTCCTGACTTAAGATATCGAGTAAAGCTCATTTTAATAATGGCTTTGGATTGATCGTTTTCTAAGGTTGTTACTTCAATTACTTTAGAATGTGAGTACCTGTTTTTTTCTAATTGTTCAAAGGTGTTGACCAGCCATTGATAGACCTCATCTTTGGAGTTAAGTACTGTTTTACGATCGGTGTAAATAGAGAAAGGCGTGCTGTAAATCGAATTGCTAATTAATGTAGCGTCGGCATTAGACCAGGCGTCGCTGTAGGTCTGCATCATTGCATCAATCTTATTTTGAGATAAATCTTGAGCGCTGCACAGACAACTGTACAAGGCAAAAGTTAGTAAACTAGAGAATCGCATAAGAATATTTGTTTATGCAACTAAATGTAATGATTTTAATTTGCAATAAAAACAATTGTATTTTTTACTCCTTATTTTATAATGAGCTTCTGCGCTTGTTCGACTGTTTCTCCTGAAATTCGAATTAAATAAATTCCTTCTTTAAATAATCCTAAGTTCAAGTTGATTACACGATTAAAAGGCACTTCTCTCGTTTGGTCGTACAAACTTTGACCTACGATTGAGTTAATCCTGATTTTAACCTTTTGGTCAGTTCCGGCTACAAAGATATTCACCTCCTCTGTCGCTGGATTTGGGAATAGCACTACTTTTTCAGAAACAAACAATTCCTCATAATAAACACCCTGACAATCCAAATCGGTGTAAATTTTAATGCGATTTAGTCCTTTGTTTAATTTAAGGCTGAGTCTAGCGTCAAAGGATGTAAATTTCTCACCATTGACTTCTACCTGATAGGAAGAAGGTCCTGATATTTCTAAATCCAAACTATTTAAATCTTCATTTAATTTTGATGAAACTTGAAGTGGTAGAGGTTCTTCAATAGTGACCGTGTAACAGCGCTTATAATCCGGATCTCCTACTATACCCAAGCAAATCGTATAGGTTGCAGGCGATAAATTCTCAACAAGGACATTATTCGAACTTAGAGGCTGTGTGCCTTCATCATTGATACTATAGGTATAAGAATAATTGGAATTCGTAGCTTCAATACCAATACTTCCGTTGGATTCACCTATACAAGTCACTGAGCTAGATTTAATCACAAAGGTATCGGCAGGAAGGGTTACCACTTCACAACCGCTAAAATCTACATCTGCTCCTTCAGGAGTATTTGGACATATGTCCTCACTATTTGGAACGCCATCGTTGTCATCGTCATCAGACGCAGATGAACAGTTATCTCCAACGGTGTATTTGATGTATTCAGTTACAGCGAGACCTCCAGGAAAGGCAAATTTACAGGCATAACTTATTTCGCTGCCCAATGTTTGATCGGCGATTGTTGCGGTAAATTTATTACCTCCTACCGCTGTCATAGGACTTTCACTAAAAGGAGTCTCTCTCCATAAATAAGCAACAAGGTCTGTTTTACTGTCTAATAACTCAAATTCGACCTTCACATCATTTCCTTCAGTGACAAAACTATAAGTATATCCAATTTCAAAATCACCTTGACTCGCCACATCAGATTGGCCAGCACAAGAGTTATTTTGATTCTCAGTGGTTGTTGCGCTGAGGTTGACTACTTCACCAGATGTATTTCCGTAGATATCGCTAACGCTTACACTGAAGTTATAAGTCGTTTCAGGATTTAAGCCTGTATAATTGGCATTAATTTGTTGAGATGAGGTTCCGCTAAATAGTTGCTCTTGACCGTTTTG
>CBFIGE010000021.1:0-27323 GCA_965662045.1 Flavobacteriaceae bacterium | reverse complement strand
GACACCATAGTGCAGCTTAGCGGGTAACGCCCGTCCATCGAAAGATGAGGACCAGTGCAACAGAAAGAAAGTACAGTTCGGCTGTAGTGAAATCAGGTAAACTCTATGCGGTGAAACACCATGTAAACCAATATTTTAGGGTTGCACGCTCTACATTGGAGGGTAGGTGGCTAGAGGTCAAGGGTAACTTTGATCCAAGATAAATGATAAGGCTAGACAGAATCCGGCTTATGACCTGCTTTTTTTAAAGAAACTAAAACAAGAATTGCCGTAATTCCGAACGCGATTGAAATTCGGATGGTCTTCAAAAGAAATCACACTTTCGTGTTCTAGAATAAATTGCCCATTTGAACTTAATGCTTTTTCAAAAACCAGCTTAATGATTTCAAGGTATTGTTCATTACTGAAATTATAAGGTGGGTCTGCAAACACCAATTGAAAGATTTGATTGTTGTTTTTCAGGTATCCAAAGATATTTTTTTGGATTGCTGTAATTGAAAAATCCAAATCTGCGCTCATTTTTTTCACAAAGGAAATACAACCTTTATGCTGATCAATAGCCGTTAATGTTCGGCATCCTCTTGAAGCGAATTCAAGTGAAATGTTACCTGTCCCACAGCACAAGTCTAATACACTGATATTTTCAAAATCAATCTGATGAGTAAGAATATTAAATAGTCCTTCTTTAGCCATATCTGTAGTAGGACGAACAGGTAGATTTTTGGGAGCGCTTATTCTACGACCTTTATGAAGACCAGAGATTATTCTCATAGTTTAAGTCATCATGGAAGAGAATATCGCTAGAGGAGGATTTTTTTTGGGATAATTCAAATCAATATCAAAAAAATCTGCACTTCTGCAACTTTTAAAATGTGTTCCGTGACTTTCTTCAAAGTTTGTGATTTGAGTTTTTTGTCCCAATAGAAGTAATTGAGTGTTTTGGACCTCTCCCTCGCATTGCTGAATCGCGTTTAGAATATAATAGAGACAATCTTCGCCTCCTACCAGCGGAAAACTATTAAACATCTGTAAACGCGCTTTTTGATATAGAGAAATCTCTATGCGGTAAGAGTCAATACTTGCAATAACTAAATCTTCATCAAAATTTTGATCTATTGTCTTTGGAATTTTAAATTGGGAAATTGTTCTAGCACTGTGTTCTAAATCAAATGAACCAAAATGTTCATTCAAGAGTGACTCCGCTTTAGGTAATTTTTTAAACACGTAATTGCGTTCAAAATCATCACTTAAGTAAGATAGTTCACAATCACCTAATGGCGCCGAGAGTTGAAAGTAATTCTTTAGCATACCCTTGTCAAATACTGACTGATGCACAATAACTACCTCGGTAGTGTAAATCAAAGAAACTGCGTCGATATTTTCTTTACAGTCAAGAATAGTTTGAGTGAGTGGTTCAAGGATATGGTTTTCACTTGTATGAGTGATTTGTATTGCTGGTGATTCGCCATAGTCCTGAAGTAGTCTAGACTGCTCATCAATAATCCAAAAAGAAAATCCATCCTGCGAAAGCCGAATGGATAGTCTTGTATTAGAATTTGTCTTTGATTCTGTCATCAAAAGTGAGACGCTAATTTATTTTTTGTCATAAATAGAAGGCCAGTTACCACTTGTACTAACTTCTGTTAAAGAACCTACTACAATTTGATTCCCATTTACCTCCTCAATACTATTATGAGTATTTTCTTTTAGCCTTAAATCTTCAGGTTGATCGTATAGAACCACATCTTTTTTAACTGAGGACATAAAAACTGGAACTTGAAAATTCCCTTTAGTGATAATATCTGCTTTGAGTTCAAATGTTTCTCCGTTTTGACCAAAGGGTACATTCATCAACTCTTTATATGACATTGAATTTTTAAATAGCGAATCTTTAATAGAAACGAGACCTAAGGTGTCAATTACTACAGTATCTACCTGCATGTCTATTCGATAAACTCGATTGTAGCGCATAAAAGAAGAATCTCGTTGTTGCGTAATTGTAAATTCAGCAGTATCAATAAATTGTACTAAACCTTCGAAGTCACCGGCGTAATTGCCGTTAACGGTTTTGAATGCTTCCTGAGCAACTTTAATTTCTTTCAATCTTTCAATGACGGCTGTGAATCTCTCTTCTTTTGTCTTGTTGAATTCGATAGGAGCCATAATTGACTGATAAATTAAGTATCCTAGTAGTATAGAAACTATCCAAAGAACTGCCGTAAGAACTTTTTTCATTATGAGATAATTTGATCGTTTGGTTAAAAACAAATCTACAATTTTTTTTGATTAGCAAAGGTATTTCGGTGCAAATGATGGTAACTTACGATAAAATTAAAATTTGAACGCCCAAGAGTTTGAACACCTTATAATAGATTCCTTTCCTTTTACACCTACAGGCATTCAACTCCATAGCATAAGGATGTTGACCAATTTTTTATGTAACCCTACTGATAAGCAGATTTTTGTACTTAGAGGTTACGCCGGAACGGGAAAAACCACACTGATTAGTGCACTGGTTAAAAAACTCTGGAATATTTCGATGAAATCGGTTCAAATGGCTCCGACAGGTCGAGCTGCTAAGGTAATTTCTTCCTACACAAGTACAGTCTCTTTCACGATTCACAGGAAAATTTATCACGTCAAAAGTGAGAAAGATGCTGGTATACGATTCACTCCTGCAGTTAATAAACACAAGAACACACTTTTCATCGTCGACGAGGCTTCAATGATTTCGGATTCCCAAGTTGAAAAATCATCTTTATTGGAAGATTTAATTTCGTACGTGCACTCTGGGCACAAGTGTAAACTTTTGTTAGTTGGTGATACTGCTCAGCTTCCTCCAGTTCACTCAGAAATAAGCCCAGCTCTCGATGAAGAGTATCTCGAAAGAAATTTTGATTGTTCATTACTGAGTTGTGAATTAAATGAGGTAGTTCGCCAAGCCAGTGATAGTGGAATTTTATACAATGCTACTCTTCTCCGGGAAACACTTTTTGATCAAATGAGCAGTTCGTTTCGATTTCAGCTCAATGAAAAACCTGAGATAGAAAGGTTAATTGATGGAACTGATATCCAAGAACGACTCGAGGATAGTTACAGATTGTCCGGTTTAGAAGAAACTGCCATAATAGTACGATCCAATAAAAGAGCCAATTTGTTCAATAAAAATATCAGATCTCGCATCCTGTATTTAGACGATGAACTAAATGTTGGCGATTACCTTATGGTAGTTAAAAACAATTACTTTTGGATCAGTCCAAAAAGCGAGGCGGGATTCATTGCCAATGGAGATTTAATTGAGCTTTTAGAAATCTTTAAATACATCGATTTGTACGGTTTTCGATTCGCTGAAGTAAAAGTCAAATTGGTAGATTACCCCAAAATGGACCCTTTTGAAACTGTACTGATTTTGGATACTATCGAGTCGGAGACACCGGCCCTTACCTATGAAGAATCAAACCAACTCTATCAACAAGTCAAAGCTGATTATGAACATGAGAGTTCAAATTATAAAAAATACTTAGCAGTTAAAAACAACAAATATTTCAATGCACTTCAAGTCAAGTTTTCGTATGCCCTAACTTGTCATAAAGCTCAAGGAGGACAGTGGAATAACGTTTTTATCGAACAACCATTTTTACCTGATGGTTTCGATCAGAACGCTAAGCGCTGGTTGTACACGGCTTTGACAAGAGCAAAAAAATCAGTGTACCTAATTGGTTTTGAAAATAAATATTTTGAATAAATTTCGCCTATGAAAGTTATCGCCATGATACCGGCTAGATTGGAAGCCAGTCGATTTCCCAAAAAGCTTATTCAAGATTTAAACGGAAAGACAGTTATTGAACAGACCTTCGAGGCAGCCCTAAAAACTGGTCTATTTCAACATGTCTATGTAGTAACAGATGCCATAGAAATAGGTAGCCTTTTTAATGCAAACCAAGTAATTTATAGCGAAGCCGAGCATGAAACAGGAAGTGATCGCCTAGCTGAAGCTGCAAGTAAAGTTGAGGCAGATGTAATTGTCAATGTTCAAGGAGACGAACCTTTTATAGATACTCAAAGTCTGTCTTTGTTAATCGATATCTTCAAAAAAGATAAAAATGCGCAAATAGACTTAGCCAGCCTCAAAACTCCAATTGAGGAGACTGCTCAAATAAACAATCCAAATGTGGTTAAAGTAATTTGCGATGTAGATGATTTTGCCATTTATTTTTCGCGCTTACCTATTCCGTATAATCGAGCTAATAATGAAAATACTCAGTATTATAAGCACATAGGGGTCTATGCTTTCCGAAAAAGAGCGCTAATTGAATTTTCTGAGATGCAAATCAAAGCTCTAGAAGCTGCTGAAAAAATTGAGGCCATTCGATTTTTAGAATATAATCGCTCCATGAAAATGGTCACTACACATATAGACAATATAGGGATAGACACCCCTGAAGATTTAGAACGTGCTCGATTTAGGTTAAAATCGCAATAATGAAAGATTACAGTGCTATTCGAACAATTGGTTTTGATGCAGACGATACGCTCTGGGTAAATGAAACTTATTTTAGAGAAACCGAAGATAAATTTGCAGACTTACTCCAAGAGTTTGAGACTAAGAATAAAATTGACAACGAACTCTTTGCTAAAGAAATGGAAAACTTAAGGCTCTATGGATACGGTGTTAAAGGTTTTATGCTCTCTATGTTAGAGACCGCGATTGAACTCTCCTCAGGTCAGGTTAGTACTAAAATACTTTCGAAGATTATCGCCATGGGAAAGCATATGATTGATAAACCCGTGGAAATCCTAGACGGAGTTCAAGAGACACTGCAGTATTTAGCTCCAAAGTATAGATTGATTGTAATGACCAAAGGAGATTTGTTAGACCAAGAGCGTAAACTTCAAAAATCAGGTCTTTCAAAATACTTTCAACACGTTGAGGTTTTAAGCGATAAGAAAGAAAAAAATTACAGAGATCTACTGGCGCATTTAGAAATTGATGTGGATGAATTTGTTATGATCGGCAATTCTTTAAAATCAGATGTATTACCCCTTTTAAATATTGGAGCTAAAGCTATTCACATTCCTTTTCATACCACATGGGCACATGAAGAAGTAAGTGAAAAAGAAATAGATAAAGACCATCAATATCTCAAGATAGAACGACTGACACAATTAAAGTCTATTTTCTAATTCTACTCTTGCATACTGTGGTAAACATTTTGCACATCGTCATCTTCTTCAATTTTTTCTAAAAGTTTTTCGATGTCTGCTGCCTGTTCTGCATTTAACGAATTAGTTGTTGTTGGAATACGCTCGAATCCGGAGGAAAGAATTTCAATATCTCGATCTTCTAGTTCTTTTTGAATCGCTCCAAAGCTCTCAAAAGGAGCGTATATTATAATTCCATCTTCGTCTTGAAAAATTTCTTCTGCTCCAAAATCAATAAATTCTAATTCGAGCTCTTCAATATCGATTCCCTCGGATTGAATTCTAAAATTGCAGGTGTGATCAAACATAAATTCAACCGACCCTGAGGTGCCTAAAGTTCCATTGCATTTGTTAAAGTAGCTTCTGATGTTAGCTACTGTTCTTGTATTGTTATCAGTAGCCGTTTCGACTAAGATGGCTACTCCGTGAGGACCATAACCTTCAAAGAGCACCTCTTTATAGTCGCCCTGATTTTTATCAGAAGCACGCTTTATAGCCCTTTCGATATTGTCTTTGGGCATATTTACAGCTTTGGCATTTTGAATCACCGCTCGTAGTCTAGAATTACTGTCAGGATCTGGCCCTCCTTCTTTTACTGCCATTACAATGTCTTTTCCAATACGCGTAAATGCTTTAGACATTGCTGCCCAACGTTTCATTTTACGGGCTTTTCGAAATTCAAATGCTCTTCCCATATGTTTTATCAATTAGAGTTTAAAAATAGAAAAACCAACTCAATCTTCAATAAGTTTGATTTCATTGATGATCTCAGAAATGGAATAATTTAAATGTTCGGGAAGTGAATTCACTTTTGATAGAAGAGCTAGATAACGATCATCATTTGAAGTGTAAACTCTTTTGATCAGTACATCTTGTAAGTTTAATTTATCGAGTATTTCAAAAATTAAATCCTCGTGCAGCATCAGATCCTCACTTCCCAGATGATAAATTCCAAAACGGTCCTTATTGATTAGGTAATGCAGTTGTTGAGTTAACCTATTGATGTGGGCAGCATTAATGATGAGATTTGGAAAAACCTCAATAGCTTCATTTAGTTCAACTATCTTTTTCAGTTCCTTAACTCGTGGAGAGTTATAACCAAAAACCATGGGAGATCTTATAATCAAATAGTCTAAATCTGTTTTTCGAATGAGATCATTTTCAATTTTGATTTGCATTTTACCGAAAGAACTATTAGATAGTGTTTTATCGTTCTCATAAGAAGGGTATTGCACATAGGCATCAAACACATTGGAAGAAGAAAATGTTACAATTTTAAAGGATAGATTAAGCGCTACTTCGATCAACTCTTGGTTGACTATTATGAGGTAATTTGATTCTCCTCTTAAACAGTTGATGACCACATCTGGCTGGATAATTTTGAGCAGACTTGTTACCGAGTCCGTTCTAAAATCGAAGGCGTAATACCTAGCATTTTCTTCAAAACTTGTGCTGTGACAATAAGTTGCTCTGCAATCAAAATAATCACTGAGTTCTTTGTAGATGGCTCTACCAATAAATCCGCTTCCTCCCAATATGAGAATGCGTTTAATTTTCATAAGGCTTAAAAGGATTTATAAAAAGGTAGTTTAACCACTTTCGCAGCAACAGTTTTATTACGAATTTGAATGTAAATAGTAGTTTCCATTGCAGTATAAGCCGTCTTCACATATGCCAAACCTATTCCTTTAGATAATGAAGGAGACATAGTTCCAGAGGTGACTAGACCAATTTCCTCTTGGTTTTTGTTGACAACCTTGTAGTCTTTTCGCGGAATACCTTTTTCGATCATTTCAAATCCTATAAGTTTTTTTGAAACGCCTTTTTCTTTTTGTGATTTAAAAAAAGAAGCATTCACAAATTCACAATTAAATTTTGTAATCCATCCTAGACCTGCCTCTAGAGGGCTAGTCGTATCATCGATATCATTTCCATATAGGCAATAGCCCATTTCTAATCTTAGGGTATCCCTAGCTGCTAATCCAATTGGTTTTGCTCCTTGTGCGAGAACCTTACTCCAAATTTGGGCCACTTCATCGTTCTTACAATAGATTTCAAATCCACCTGAACCTGTATATCCCGTAGCAGAAATAATAACTTCAGGAATTCCGCCAAAATCACCTTTAGTGAATTGATAAAAAGGAATTTCAGCCAAACCAACTGAACTTAAGGGCTGCATTAACTCAATAGTCTGAGGCCCTTGAATAGCTAGCAGGGAATAAGAGTCAGATTCATTGGTCAAAGATGCTCCTATTGTCGCATTGTATTTTTGGATATGGTCAAAGTCTTTTTCAATATTTGATGCATTAACCACTAGCATGTAATGATTTTCAGCGAGTTTGTAGATGATAAAATCGTCAACTATTCCGCCGGATTCATTCGGCATGCAACTGTATTGTGCCTGTCCAGGACTCAATTTTGTGACATCGTTAGAACTTATTTTAGATATCAAAGCTGTAGCATGCTCGCCGCTTACAAAAAATTCTCCCATATGAGAGACATCAAAAACGCCACAATCATTTCTTACTTGATGGTGTTCTATTGATACGCCCTCATAGCTCAAAGGCATTTGATAGCCTGCAAAATCAACTATTTTTGCGCCCAAATCACTATGCTGTTCGAATAGAGCAGTCTTTTTCATAAGCTTTCAATATTACAAAGCGAAGTTACCGAATTCTATTGCAGTAAAAAAGACTTCAAATCTTCATAATTTGAAGTAAGAATGCTATGTTTTTTGCGATTCATTAAATGGCGCACATTTTCAGGAAGAGAGACCTCAATATTAAGAGTCGACTCGACCACGTCTATAAATTTAGAGGGATGTGCTGTTTCAAGAAATACACCAGCACTTGTGGGATTTTTTGCCGTGTATGCTTGTAAACCTAAATAGGCTACCGCCCCATGTGGTTCAGCCACATAATTGAATTGATCATAGATTTCTTGCATGGCAACTTTTGTTTCTGCATCAGAATAGGAAAGCGCAGTAAAATCTAATTCAAGTTCTTTTTTCTGCTTGTTGAAGAGTTCTAAAATTCGAACAAAATTAGAGGGATTACCCACGTCCATCGCATTAGAGATAGTAGCTACCGTGTCTTTAGGTCGATAAACCCCAGTATTCATAAAATCTACTACAGTATCGTTGGCATTGTTACAAGCGATGAAATGTGAGACAGGTAGACCCATTTTATGCGCAAGCATACCGGCACAAATGTTTCCGAAATTTCCCGAGGGTACAGCAAATAAGGGAGCATCTTGAATGCCATTATTTTTTAATGTCTTGTAAGCAAAAATGTAGTACAGCATTTGTGGAATCCACCTGGCAACATTGATGCTATTGGCTGAGGTCAATTTGACTTTGGAGGTAATATCATCATCTACAAAGGCCTTTTTTACCATGGCTTGGCAATCGTCGAATGTACCTTGTACTTCAAGTGCCGTAATGTTTTGCCCTATGGTTGTGAGTTGTTTTTCTTGAATAGGACTTACTTTTCCACTGGGATAAAGAATCACCACATCAATACCTTCAACGCCCAAAAATCCATTAGCCACAGCACCTCCAGTATCACCCGAAGTGGCCACAAGAACTGTTGCTTTTTGATTTTGTTCATCTTGAATAAATCGACCCAAGCATCTAGCCATAAATCCTGCGCCTACATCTTTAAAGGCAAGGGTAGGGCCGTGAAACAATTCCAAACTGTAATAGTCTCCAACTTTTTGCAGGGGAAAATCGAAACAAAGTACATCGGTTAAAATCAGTTCTAACTCAGAAAGGCTGAGGTTTTCTTCAACAAAAGGACGCATAGCCTCAAGAGCAATTTCGAGATTAGAAAGTTTTGGAATTTGTTCAATAAAGGAGGACTCCCATTGTGGAATATAGGCTGGATAATAAAGGCTTTTATCTGGGGCAAGTCCTTGTATTACAGCTTGTTTAAAAGATGTGATTTGTTCGTTATTGGCTAAGCTAACGTATTTCATGTGTTCCTTTGTTGTCTATTTCTCCTGAGTACAAACTAAAATCGTAATCCTGGGCAGAGGCAATTTGTATCATGTTGGCTTTAATTTTTTCAGCAGTTTGGCTTCCTTCGCATAATGCAAATACAGAAGGTCCTGAACCAGATATTCCAAAACCTAAAGCGTTTTCATCTAAAGCAGCCGATTTGTACTGCTCGAATTTTGGAATAAGCTTTTTGCGATGTGGTTCGATTACTAAATCTTTGAGGTGTCCACTAATCAGCGAAGCATCTGATTTTGCCAAACCTAAAATTAGACCAGCGAGATGACCCCATTGCTGAGTGGCTAAAGCTAATGGAATTTTTATGGGAAGTACCGCTCGAGCCTCTTTTGTTTTGACTTCAATTTTTGGATGAAGTACAACGGCGTGAAGATCCAAATCACAATAAATGCTGCTCACCGATAATGGACTGTAACTGCTGATTAGAGAAAATCCGCCAAGTAAGGCGGGAGCCACATTATCCGCATGTTCAGAACCACTAGCAACAGCTTCTCCTTTCATAGCTAATGAAATTAGTTCTGTAGACGACAATTGCGAATTCAGTAGCGCATTTGCTCCAAAAATTGCTCCAGCAGCACTTGCTGCACTTGAGCCAATTCCACTTCCGGGCTTAATTTTTTTCTCGATACGAATGTCGATACCAAAATCGATTTGAGCTTCAAAACGATTGTAGAGATGTTTTATCGCAACTCCTGCCACGTTATCTTCTAGTGTGAGAGGTAGTTGCGCCCCAGTGATTTCAGAAATACGAACCCCTTTTTTTGCAGTTTTTTCAAAGTGCATATGATCACCTACAGCAGCAAATGAAAATCCTAGAACGTCGTATCCTGCACAAACGTTTGCAACTGAAGCTGGCGCAAAAACTGAAATTTTTTCCATTTATTCGAGATGATTTCCAGAGCGTATGATGTCTCCGACAATTCCAGAAGCGGTGACGTCTGCACCTGCGCCTGCACCTTTGATTACAAGTGGATTTTCTCGGTAGCGATCCGTGTAAATCAAGATAATGTTATCACTCCCTGAAAGATGGTAAAAATCATTGTTCATATCTACTTTTTCTAGTCCAACACTCGCTTTAAATGAGGTTTTGTTTTCAGCCACAAAGCTAGCAGCAAATTTTAATTTAGCTTTTTCTTTTTGGGCTTCTAAAAAGAGTTTAGTAAAATGCTCTTGATTTTTATCAAGCTCTTTTAAGAAAGAGTCGACATCTCTTGTATTTCGGCATGTTTCAGGTAAAAATTCTAATGAGGAAATATCTTGCATTTCTAATTGATATCCTGATTCTCGCGCTAAAATTAAAATCTTTCGTTTGACATCTGTACCGCTAAGATCAATTCTAGGATCGGGTTCAGTATACCCCCCTTGCATTGCCTGTTTGACTACATCAACGAATTTCACTTCATCATTAAAACTATCAAATATAAAGTTCAGACTTCCAGAGAGAACGGCCTTAATGCTTCTTATTTGGTCGCCCGAGTCTACAAGCTGTTTTATGGTGTCAATAATGGGTAATCCTGCACCCACATTAGTTTCAAACAAGAATGGTGTCTGGTATTTTTTACTCAGCGCTTTTAAATTTGCGTAGCGCTCATACTTAGACGAACTTGCAATTTTATTACAAGTGACTACAGCAATGCTCTTGTCGAGATAAGTTTCATAACAAGATGCAATGTACTCACTCGCGGTATTATCGACAAAAACACTATTTCTCAAATTTAGATCCTGAACATTAGACTGAAAGGCGTGCATATCTGACGATTCACCTTGCTCTAGAAGTTCAGCCCAATTCGCAATGTTCAATCCATTGGGATCAAAATACATTTTTCTAGAGTTGGATATGGCACATACTCGTAGTTGCAATCTCAGCTCTTCTTCAAAATAGTCTTTCTGTTGACTCAAAATATTTAGAAGTTTCGATCCAACCGTTCCTACACCTGTAATAAACAAGTTGATTAATTTAAGTTGCTTTTCAAAAAAGCGTTCGTGAACAGCATTTAGAGCCTTAGTGACATCTCTTTTTGAGATTACTACAGAAATATTCCGCTCTGAAGCTCCCTGCGCAATAGCCTTTACGTTTACATTATTACTACCTAAAGTAGAGAATAATTTACCACTCAAACCTTGATGAGAACGCATATTGTCTCCTACTAAAGCGATAATACTCAGTTCTGTTTCTATTCGAAGCGGATATATTTTTTGAGTTTCTAATTCATAATCAAGAGCTTCTTCAAGAGTTTTTTTGGCTAATTCGCCATTGTGTTGAGATATCCCAATGCAAAGTGAATGTTCTGAAGAAGCTTGAGTTATTAAAATAATATTTATTTCAGCCAAGGCTAAGGCTTCAAATATACGTTTTGAGGTTCCCTTAGTCCCAACCATTGAAGGACCTTCAATAGTTAGTAGTGCGATGTCATGCATATGACTTAGCCCGCTTACTACATTAGCTTTTGTACTCCCTTCTTTTGTGATTAATGTTCCTTTGTCCTCTGGTTGAAAGGTATTTTTAATATACAAAGGGATGCCAGCACTAAAAACAGGTTGAACGCTTGGAGGATGTAAGACCTTTGCTCCAAAGTGAGATAACTCCAATGCTTCCTGATAAGAGAGTTCATCTAAGGGTCGGGCTTGTTTGACAATTCGTGGATCAGATGTGTACATGCCGCTTACATCTGTATAAATGAAAAGAATTTCAGCTTTTGTTGCAGCGGCATAAAGCGATGCTGTAAAATCAGATCCACCTCGACCTAAGGTAGTTGGAATGCCATTTTCATCTCTTGCTATAAAACCAGGAGCTACAGCAATTTGATTAATTTGAGCAGCAAAAGATGTAATCTGCGCATAACTCGTTTGCAAACCTACCTTTGCCTGAGAAAAGTTGCTGTCTGTTGTTAACAATGCCCTTGAATCCATATACGTGCTGACCACATCGAGTGAATTCAAATAGGCGTTTAACAGTTTAGAGGATAATAGTTCACCGTATCCCAGTACCTTGTCACGGGTTCTTAAACTGGCTTCACCAATGAGAAAGACACCACCTAATATGGTTTCAAGATCTTCAAAATCTTGGCCAATATCTTGTTTTAGATCTGCCTCAATTGGAATAAACTCTAAAAAAGGTTGATGTAAATCTTTGATTTGTTGAACTACAGTGAGATAGGATTTATTTTTTTGTTCTGCTTGATCTATGGCTTTTTCAATTAAGTCTGTTGTTCCACCAACTGCTGAGACCACTGTAATAACTGGACAATTGTATGAATTGTGTTTTTCTAGAACAATACTTCCCAGTTTCTGTAACGCTTGTACATCTGCTATCGAGCTACCTCCAAACTTTAAGACAACCATGCTATGAAATTTTAATGAGCCGCGAAATTACAATTTGATAAAAGGATAGGGCTATACTTCATATTTTTTTGATAATAATGCAAAAAAATAAAAATTCATCAAAAGAATTCAGAATTTACAGTAGATATTCTGTGAAATAAATAACCGATTATGCCGCAATCTTATTTGATAGCCATAATTCGGCATTTTCAAGAGAATAAAACACCTCAATGGGTTTTTCAAAAAACAGTTTTACTATGCCAAAATTAAGGATGGCTTTTTGCTGATGTGTTAATAGCGCAAGTCCCTTAAAACGTTCTACTTGTGCCAAAAAATTCAGGGCATGTGGATCTATTGTGTATTGATTTTGATAATCCAACAAAACACCAAAAGTTTGGTCTCTAAAATGGACTTCTGAAATTCCAATTAACTGATATACCGTTTCGAGATCTATAATGGCATCGGCGTTAAAGAACACGTGCATGGTCTTAGCACTAACTTTAACAAGACCATATTCTAATTCATATGTGGCTACTTGAGCTTCTAGCAATTTCATGCTACAAAGTTCTCTGTCAAGCTGTTACATAAGTATAGATAACAGATAAAAAACCGATTTAATCTGTTTTAAGGCACTTCAATTCAAGTATTTGAGAAAAAACTATCTCTTTTCTGACAGCACAGTGTAAGGCTATTCTTTCCTTACTGCTTCTTTAACTACTACAAGGTCTTCTTTATTCTTGCTCAAATCTAACTTTATGTGGTCACCAGAGCTCAATCTAGAATTCACAATTTCCTCTGCGAGTTTGTCTTCAATATACTTTTGAATTGCCCTCTTTAGTGGACGTGCTCCAAAATCTTTATCAAAACCTTTATCAGCTATGAATGTTTTGGCATTTTTGGTTAAAGTGAGTTCGTAGCCAAGTGATTTGATACGCTTAATGACACTTCTGAGTTCGATATCTATGATGGAATTGATGTCCGCTCTATCAAGACTATTAAAGACTACTACATCGTCAATACGATTCAGAAATTCAGGAGCAAATGCCTTTTTTAAGGCTTTTTCTATAACACCTTTTTGAAAATCACCCTCTTGTGCTCTGCGGGCGGCAGTTCCAAAGCCTACGCCTTGGCCAAAATCTTTAATTTGCCTCGCTCCGATGTTAGAGGTCATAATGATTATGGTATTTCTAAAGTCGACTTTTCGCCCGAGACTATCAGTCAAAAAACCATCATCCAAAACTTGTAAAAGCATGTTGAACACGTCCGGATGAGCTTTTTCAATCTCATCTAGAAGTATTACTGCGTAAGGCTTTCTCCTAACTTTTTCAGTGAGTTGGCCTCCTTCTTCGTAACCGACGTAACCCGGAGGAGCTCCTACTAATCTTGAGATGGCAAATTTTTCCATGTATTCGCTCATATCGATTCTGATTAGTGCATCTTCCGAATCAAATAACTCTCTAGCTAAAACCTTAGCCAATTGAGTTTTACCAACACCTGTTTGCCCCAAAAAGATAAAAGAACCAATTGGTTTGTCGGGATCTTTCAAGCCAGCTCTATTTCTTTGTATTGCCTTAGAAACTTTTATGACAGCTTCATTTTGACCTATAATAGAGGTATTGAGAATTTCAGGTAATTCCGCAAGACGATTACTCTCTGTTTGTGCTATACGGTTTACAGGTATGCCACTCATCATAGAAACGACATCCGCGACGTTTTCTTCATCGACGATCTCTCGATGCTGTTTGCTTTCTTCTTCCCACTCGAGTTGAGCTGCTTCTAGCAATTTCTCGAGTCTTTTTTCATCATCTCTTAGTTTGGCAGCTTCTTCGTATTTCTGTTTTTTAACAACAGTATTTTTCTGTTCACGGGTGGCTTCTAGTTTCCCTTCTAATTCCAGGATACTTTCAGGAACATTCATATTGACAATATGTACTCTAGAACCCGCTTCATCTAGGGCGTCAATAGCCTTGTCTGGTAAAAACCGATCAGAGATGTATCTATTAGTCAATAACACGCAAGATTCAAGGGCCTCATCAGTGTAAGTCACGTTGTGATGGTCCTCATATTTTGACTTAATATTTTTCAATATATCAATGGTCTCTTCAACTGTTGCTGGTTCAACCATGACTTTTTGAAACCTCCGCTCTAGGGCGCCATCTTTTTCGATATATTGTCTGTATTCATCTAAAGTAGTTGCACCTATACATTGAATTTCACCTCTTGCCAATGCAGGTTTGAACATGTTTGATGCGTCTAAACTTCCTGTTGCTCCGCCTGCACCCACAATAGTATGGATTTCATCTATGAATAGAATAACGTCATCATTTTTTTCGAGCTCGTTCATTACGGCCTTCATGCGTTCTTCAAATTGTCCTCTGTATTTGGTTCCTGCAACAAGTGAGGCAAGGTCCAAGGTTATAACACGTTTGTTATACAGCACGCGGGAGACTTTTTTCTCCACAATTCGAAGCGCCAATCCTTCTGCAATAGCACTTTTTCCTACGCCCGGCTCTCCAATCAACAAAGGATTATTTTTTTTGCGTCGTGACAATATTTGTGAAACGCGCTCGATTTCTTTGCCGCGACCTACAACAGGATCTAGTTTCTCTTCTTCAGCTAATTGCGTTAGGTCTCTTCCGAAATTGTCTAAAACAGGCGTCTTCGATTTTGCACCTCGTTTGGTAGTTGACGAAGACTTAGATGATTTCGAACCGCTGAAGTCCTTTTCTTCGTCTTCTTCCTCCGAATCATTTGGGAAAGAGGATTCTGAAGTCGGTTCGTCTATAAAGTCGTCTTCAGATGTAATCATCGATCTGAACTGGTCCTTGACGTTATCGTAATCGATTTTCAATTTCTGAAGTAATTTAGTTGTGGGGTCATTTTCGTTTCTCAAGATACAAAGCAGTAAATGCGCTGTATTGATGGTAGAGCTTTGAAATAACTTGGCTTCTAAAAAAGTTGTTTTAAGCGCTCTCTCAGCTTGTCTGGTCAAACGCAGATTTTTTTTCTCCTTACTCAAACTGTCATGCTCGGTAGTGGCTGGAGTCAAAATTTCTGTTTTACGTCTGAGTTGGTCAAGATCGATATCCATACCGTCGAGTATGTGAACAGCCTTGCCGCCTCCATCTCTTAGGATACCCAAAAGAAGGTGCTCAGTTCCGATAAAATCGTGCCCTAAACGAAGGGCTTCTTCTTTACTAAAGGCTAAAACGTCCTTGACTCTTGGCGAGAAATTATCATCCATACATTTTCTTTATCAAAAGTTAAAAATAAGCATTCTATTCTTCAATAAAACAATTATTCTGACGGGATGTTGTGTCAGCTAACAAATTTTTGAACCAATGTTAATAAATAGTTGATTTTTGTTGTGAATCTTCAATTATTAGGACCCTAGTTTTAATTAAATTGCGACATTATTTAATCAGTAAATGCTAACGAAGCGATGAGTGAAGGAGAAAAGCTAATTCCAATTAATATTGAAGATGAAATGAAATCGGCATACATCGATTATTCGATGTCCGTAATTGTTTCACGTGCACTGCCAGATGTTAGAGACGGTCTTAAACCCGTACACAGAAGAGTGTTGTTTGGTATGCATGAACTTGGAGTGAGATCTACATCAGCACATAAAAAATCTGCCAGAATTGTGGGAGAGGTATTAGGTAAATATCACCCTCACGGTGACACCTCGGTTTACGATACTATGGTGCGTATGGCACAAGAGTGGAGTCTTCGATACATGATGATTGATGGTCAGGGAAACTTCGGATCTGTAGACGGAGATTCGCCGGCTGCAATGCGTTACACGGAGGCTCGAATGCGAAAGATTGCAGATGAAATGCTCTCAGATATCGATAAAGAAACGGTTGATTTTCAACTTAATTTTGATGATTCGCTCAAAGAGCCTAAAGTTCTCCCTGCTCGAGTTCCTAACCTTTTAGTCAACGGAGCTTCTGGAATTGCTGTGGGAATGGCAACAAACATGCCGCCACACAATTTGTCAGAGGTTGTTGATGGCACCATTGCCTATATCAAAAATCCTGAAATTGAAATTGAGGAACTCATTCAACATATCAAAGCACCTGATTTTCCAACTGGAGGAACAATTTATGGTTACGACGGAGTGAAAGATGCCTTTATGACGGGTCGCGGTCGTGTAGTCATGAGAGCTAAGGCAATTATTGAAGAAGTTCAAGGGAAAGAAGCTATTGTAGTTACTGAAATTCCTTACCAAGTCAATAAAGCAGACATGATCAAAAAGACCTGGGATATGGTCAATGATAAAAAAATAGAAGGAATATCTGCTATTCGAGACGAGTCTGATCGAAAAGGAATGCGTGTCGTTTACATGTTGAAGCGAGATGCTATTCCAAATATCGTTTTGAATACCTTATTCAAATACACAGCCCTACAATCTTCGTTCAGTGTAAATAATATTGCTTTAGTCGATGGTAGACCTCAACTTTTAAACTTAAAAGACTTAATTAAGCACTTTGTCAATCACCGCCATGAAGTTGTTGTGAGAAGAGCACAATATGAGTTGAGAAAGGCAGAGGAAAGAGCTCATATAGTCCAAGGTTTAATCATAGCATCAGACAATATTGATCGCGTTATTGAAATTATTCGAGGCTCAGCGAATGTCGATGAAGCTCGAACTTCTTTAATGAAAGAATTCGAACTCAGTGAACTTCAAGCAAAGGCGATTGTAGAAATGAGACTCCGTCAACTCACAGGTCTTGAGCAAGATAAGTTAAGAGCTGAATACCAGGAGTTGTTAGATACTATTAAAGATCTAAAAGACATCTTGGATAGAGAAGACCGCAGAATGCAAATTATTACTGAAGAACTTCAACAGGTAAAAGATAAATATGGAGATGAGCGCAGATCTGTCATTGACTTTTCTGGAGGTAGCTTGAGCATTGAAGATATGATTCCTGACGAACAAGTGGTGCTTACCATTTCTCACGCAGGTTATATCAAAAGAACTCCTGTTTCAGAATACAAAACTCAAAATAGAGGAGGAGTTGGGCAGAAAGCGTCTTCCACTAGAAATGAGGACTTTTTAGAGCACCTATTTGTGGGAACAAACCATCAATACATGTTGTTCTTTACCCAAAAAGGAAAGTGTTTCTGGATGCGGGTTTATGAGATCCCAGAGGGAAGTAGAACAGCCAAAGGAAGAGCTATTCAAAACCTCATTCAAATCGAAAACGACGATAAGGTTAAAGCGTTCATTTGTACAAAAGATCTCAAAGATGAAGACTATGTGAATTCGCATTACGTCATTATGGCTACCAAAAAAGGCATCGTTAAAAAGACTTCTTTAGAACAATATTCTAGACCGAGAAAAGGTGGAATTAATGCCATTGGAGTGAGAGAGGGCGATGAGCTTCTCGAAGCCAAAATGACCACTGGAAGCTCCCAAATAATAATGGGTCTTAAATCGGGAAAGGCCATACGTTTCGAAGAAAGTAAGACCAGACCTATGGGACGAAACGCCTCAGGAGTAAGAGGTGTAACTCTTGCTCATGAGAATGATGAGGTCATCGGAATGATTTCTGTAAACGAAACCACTGATAATATCCTTGTCGTTTCTCAAAACGGATATGGTAAACGCTCTGACTTAGAGGATTACAGGGTCACAAATAGAGGTGGAAAAGGAGTAAAAACTATTTCGATTACCGATAAGACAGGTGAATTGGTAGCTATTAAAAATGTTACTGATCAAGATGATTTGATGATTATTAACAAGTCTGGTATTGCTATACGACTCCCCGTTGAAGACCTTCGAGTCATGGGTCGAGCCACTCAGGGAGTTCGCTTAATCAACCTTAAAAAAAATGATCAAATAGCTGCTGTTGCAAAGGTCATGAAAATTGAGGAAGACGAAATCGAAGAAACTGAAGAATCGTCAGAAAGTACATCTTAAGTACTTTTTTATCCAAATTTAATTTGGCATAACTATTGACTTAACAAAACTGTAGCCTTAACTTGTGCTGCATAATTAAAGAATAAAGAGTTTAAGAATTATGAAAATAAGAATTTTATCAATCCTTTCTTTCGCAGTGATTTTCAATCTTTCTGCTCAGAAAGACGAGCTAAAAGCGGCTTCTAAGGCCATCAAAGCAGCAGAATATGCTGAAGCTAAATCTATTTTAGAGGGTGCAAAATCTCTAGTAGATGGTCAAGACGATGCTAGAACAAAATCTACTTTTTACGCCTATCTTGGAGAAGCTTCTTACAACCTTGCATTAGAAGACGACAGCATGTACGACACAGCTATAGCCTCATATCAAAGTGTAATTGATATCGAAAAACAAAGTGGTAAGGTTAGATATACAGCAGACGCTGAACAAAAATTAAGTCAAATCACAGCAAACTTGATTAACGGAGCTGTTGACGATCAACAGTTAGGTAATTTCACCTCAGCAGCATCTAAGCTTTACAAGGGTTACCTACTTCGTCCTATGGACACTATTTACTTGTACTACGCAGCAGGATCATCTGTGAATGCCCAGGATTACGATAATGCCTTGAAATATTACATAGAGCTGAAAGATATCAATTATGATGGTAGTGAGAGCAAATATACCGCTGTGAATATCGAATCTGGTGAGGTTGAAGAATTCGACAAGAACACTAGAGACTTATACATCAAAGCGGGCACCCACAAAGACGCAGCTGAGACAAAAACAGAATCTAGAAAAGCTGAGGTTGTTAAAAACATTGCGCTTATCTACCAACAACAAGGTAAAAAAGAAGAAGCACTCTTAGCCTACGATGATGCGATTGCTAATAATCCTACAGATGTAAATCTTTTGTTGAATAAGGCAAATTTATTTTACCAGATGGGTAATGTAGATGAATTTAAGACACTTATGAATAAGGCCTCTAATATGGCCCCGGATAATCCTGATTTGCAATACAATATTGGAGTAATCGCAATGGAGCAAGGAAATATGGAAGAGGCAAGGATAGCATATAGTCGCGCATTAGAAATTGATCCAACTTATGTAAATGCTGGCTTAAACTTATCAACTTCATACATCAATGAAGGAAACTCTTTGATTGAAGAAATGAATGAATTAGCTCTTTCTTCAAAGAAAGCAGACTATGATAAGTATGACGCGCTAAAAGCTAAAAAAGATGACCTGTTCAAAATAGGTGCTGAAATTTTAGAAAATATGTTGCTGGATTTGCCTGAAAACGAACAGGTCTTAACACAGCTTAAAAATATCTACGGTGCACTGGGTGATAACGAGAATTTCATGAGAATTCGAACACTATTAGAGCAGTAAAAAAGCATACGAATAGAAAAAGCCAGCATTAAGCTGGCTTTTTGTTTTATATACCTAAACTCTTTATAACTCTCAATTGGTGCGTATACTGCTTGGTTTCAGGGTTGAAAATTCCAGTGTGATCTAAGCGGTCGATTCTAACCTTACCAAAAGCATGCACGATGTAGTTGTTGGGCAGAATGATTCCAACGTGGTGAATGACTCCTTCTTTAGTATCAAAGAAGGCTAAGTCTCCAGGCTTTGATTCTTCGATAAAACTTAAAGGAATACCTTGCTCAGATTGTTGCTCTACACTTCGATACAAAGGTATGCCGCAGTTTTTGTAAATCAGCTGTGTAAATCCAGAAGAATCCACACCAAAAGTAGATCTTCCGCCTTGCATAAAAGGAGTGTTTAATAAAGACAAGGCCAATTCAGGAATTGATTTGGTTTTAGGAGAAAACTCAAAATCCTTGTTGTGGTGATTAATGCATTGCATTGCGTCCATTCTTGCACCGAAAAGAATGGTTCTCAAATTATCAATAGCATCGATTACATATCCAATGGGTTCATTATTGTAGATAGCCCTACTAAAATCGTCCAAGACTTGAGCATAGTCTTCTGAGATTGGATAGAATTGATTTCTGTGAATCCAGCCCTTGCTTTTGTCAAATTGTAATTCAATCAAAAAATAATGCTTTCGCACTTCTTTAATTTTGTAGTGGTCCCCATAAAGCATTTGATTCACAACACTTGAATGCGCATCTGACTGGTCATACATATTGATGACGCTTAAATCACAAATACCGTATTGATTTTTCAAGGATTTACTTTCTTTCTATGAGCATTGCAGAAGCTCCGCCTCCACCATTACAAATTCCCGCAAGACCATAAGTGCCTTGATTTTGAATAAGCGTATAAATAAGGGTTACTAAAATCCTAGTCCCCGAACAGCCAAGAGGATGGCCTAAAGCTACAGCACCTCCTCTAGTGTTAAGTTTTCCTGAAGGAATACTCAATATTTTTTGATTCGCAAGAGCAACAGCAGAAAATGCTTCATTGATTTCAAAATAATCAACATCTGAGATGTTTAAAGAAGCCTTTTCTAATACGGATGGAATTGCTTTTGATGGTGCAATGGTAAACCACTTTGGAGCTGTTGAAGCATCTGCATAGCTATTGATATATGCCAGTACAGAGAGACCGAGTTTTTTGGCTTTTTCTTCGCTCATTAGCACAACAGCAGCTGCTCCGTCATTAATAGTTGATGCATTGGCAGCTGTTACCGTTCCATCTTTGCTAAAGGCAGCTCTTAACTGAGGTATTTTATCAAACCTCACATTTTGATATTCCTCGTCGTGATCGACAACAAGAGGTTCTCCTCTTCGTTGGGGAACACTCACTGGAGCTATTTCATCTTTGAAAGCTCCATTTTTCCATGCTTCAGCTGCTTTTTCATAAGAGCTAATGGCGAATTCATCTTGAGCTTTTCGACTTAACTCGTATTTAGCAGCACATTCATCGGCACAGACCCCCATGGCGTGCGCGTCGTATGCATCGTTTAATCCGTCTTCTTGTAAGCCATCTACAAATGCTTTAGAACCAAATTTTTGTCCTTTACGTAAATAGCTATAGTGAGGAATTAGACTCATGTTCTCCATGCCTCCTGCAACACAAATCTCATTGTCTCCCAGTGCAATAGATTGTGCAGCCCATTGAACTGACTTAAGCCCCGAAGCACAAACTTTATTTACTGTAGTACAGGGTATGTTTTCAGAAAGTCCTGCTAAAAGTGCAGCTTGTCTTGCTGGAGCTTGTTTGCATCCAGCTTGAACAACATGTCCCATGAATACTTCGTCTATATCTTCAGGTTTTAGGGTGATTTGTTCTAATGCAGCCCTTATCGCAATTGCGCCTAATTCAACTGCTGGAATGCTTGAAAGTTGTCCTAAAAAAGAGCCTATTGGCGTTCTTTTAGCCGCAACAATAACTACTTTATGCATGGGTTCTTATTTGATACGAAAATACTAAAATCATATTTTCTATTTTTATGGCAATTAAGGTTTTCTATGACTACTATTAAAGACTTGTACAAATCTATACAGAAGAATCATTTAAAGATTTACAAATACGCCTTATTTGCTTTTTCTGTTCTCGTAGTTATTTGGATGTTTCCTGCGGGAGTAGACTTCAAATACGAGTACAGCAAAGGAAGACCATGGCAATATGAAAATCTTTACGCCCCTTTTGATTTCGATATTCAAAAATCTATTTCAGATTTAGAACAGGAACAGAATACCATCAAAATAAATCAAACTCAATATTTCAATTTTGATGAGTCTGTTGTAAATGAGGTTGAAAGTGAATTCTACAAGTTGTCCAGAGCAACTTTTGGATTTAATTTCGAACAAAACGAAGCCCTATCCGCTATTTATGAAATAGGAAATGAGATTATTGAAGAATTGTATACGTATGGTGTTTTTGAACGAAAAAATGACTACGATCGCATTGAAGTTTCTAAAAAGAATCGTCTTTATTCATTAGATAAGGACCAAAGAATATTTCCAGAAACCTTAAGAACCAAAATAGAAAAATTAATTGCCTATCGTCTTGTGGAGGATCAAAGGACGATACTCACACAACTATTGAGTCAAACTGTTCAACCCAATCTGACCTATGATGAGGAACTCAGTGCAGCCGCGCTAAACGAACAGATGAGTCAAATATCATATACACGTGGTGAGATTTTAGAAGGAACCTTAATTGTGAGTCGTGGAAAAATTATTGAGCAAACAGAATTTCAGTTGCTTGAATCTCTTCGATCAGAGTATCAGTCTCAACTGATCAGTGGTTTGAGTTTTTACATCATTTTAACAGGTTATGGATTACTGGTATCATTGGTACTATTGATGCTTATGCTCTTTATTAAAAAATATCGTCCAAGTATTTATGAAGATAATAATCAGTTGACTTTTATCTTTTTAAACATCCTACTGTTTGTCTTTGTTGTTATTACGCTTGTTCAAATTGACGAGAGCTATTCATACCTGGCACCACTTTGTATTTTACCTCTTATTTTAAAGAATTTTTTCGATGCTCGTTTGGGCTTATTCGGACATGTAATTGCTTTATTGATTATTGGTTTTGTAGTACCCAATAGTTTTGAATTTGTTTTTGTTCAAGTAACGGCTGGTATAGTCACAATTTTAGGAGCACAAGAACTTCATAAAAGGAGTAATTTATTTTTAACCGTCGGTCAAATCACCTTGGTTTATATTTTTACTTATGTCGCCTTCACATGTGTTCATGATGGTTCATTTAGCAGTATTGATTTTAGAGTTTTATTACTCTTTTTGATCAATGGAATGGTAACATTGTTCGCGCAACCACTTATTTATCTCTACGAACGAATCTTTGGAATGGTATCCGATATTTCGCTTCTCGAACTTTCAGATACGAATTCTACCCTTTTAAAAGTGCTCTCCAATCAAGCTCCAGGAACCTTTAATCACTCTCTTCAGGTGGCAAATTTAGCTGAAGCTGCAGCCAATGAAATAGATGCTAATGCCTTATTAGTCAGAGTTGGGGCTTTGTATCATGATATCGGAAAATTAGATGATCCGATTTATTATTCTGAGAATCAAATCCACGCTTCAAACCCTCACGATGAGTTGAACCCGTTTGAGAGCGCACATATAATTAAATCTCACGTAATTAAGGGAATTGGAATTGCCCAGAAATACAACATTCCAGACCGTGTAATCGATTTTATTCGAACACATCATGGTAATAGTCTAATCTATTATTTCTACAAGAAACAACAAGAGATAGAACCCGAAGTAGAGGAGTTTCATTTTAGATATAATGGTCCGATACCATTTTCCAAAGAAACTGCAATTTTAATGATGTGCGACGCCGTTGAAGCCGCTACTAAAAGTTTGAAAGAACCTAGTTTTAACGAAATTGACGATTTTGTGGAGCGGATTATAAATACCCAGATGGGAGACAAACAATTTTTGAATGCAAACATTTCATTTAAGGAAATTGAAGACGTCAAAAAAGTACTTAAAAAGAAACTCAATAATATTTATCACGTACGTGTAGAATACCCAGAATAGGTTCCTCCAAAAGCCCTGTTTAAATTCTTATATTTTACCAAAGATTTTCTTTAAAAATAGTTGTGAACTAGAGATTAAAGATATAGTTTTGCACCCGCCTTTATGATAAATAAAGGTCCTTGGGAGAGGTGCCGGAGTGGTAACGGAGCAGATTGCTAATCTGTCAGCGCGTAAGTGCTGCCTGGGTTCGAGTCCCAGTCTCTCCGCAAATAGCCTTAACCACAGGTTAAACGGGGTGTAGCGTAGCCCGGTCATCGCGCCTGCTTTGGGAGCAGGAGGTCGCAGGTTCGAATCCTGCCACCCCGACTAATAAAGGGAAGCATCAACTGAGATGTTTCCCTTTCTTTTTGGGCTTTAGCGGCTGTTTTGCCGTTTGTACTTGACACCTTGAAGATACAATTTATAATGACACACTTAGGCCCTTTTTGGGCCTATTTCGATGCGTTTTGCCACACTATTGACACATAAATTGACGTAGAATCCAGTTTGCAAAAAGTACGTCTTACAGTGCTTTGAATTCAATCTAAACCAAAAAAGACGGCCACAATAGGCCGCCTCTGGTTATTCAATTTTTTCGAACTTGCCCTGTTGTCGACGTTTTATTCTGCCATCGTCTATAGCTCGATTAATAAAATTAGAAATTGTTTTATCGCTGTACGCTAACCCTTGTTGATGCAACGCTGTTTCAAATTCCTTACGCGTAAAGTTGTGATTTAGCTTAGGTAACACATCAGATGCAGGTGATGTGGTCTTTTTTTTGTCTGCTAATGCATGATCCATGTGGGAGTCAAGCGCATGTTTTGCATGAACAAAGTATATTTCAGTTGCCAAGTACAGTGCCGTATCGAAATCTTTATCAGCACAAAATACAGTGCCGTCTGTCTTTTCACGGAGTCGTGTAAGTAGCATCGCAATTTTAAAAGCGATTAGACCTGTTCGTGGGATGACATCACTCATCCAGCTAAGGCTAATGTGATCACTCATTAGTGCATTCATTTTGGCGTCAAACTTCAATTCTTGCTCCTGAGTAAATCTAAAGTTCATGGGAGCTGTGTCTTCAACAATACTGCAAATCTGGTCGTTGATAGGCGCCAACAACTGTGCCAGATCTGTATTGTTTTTAAATGGACTTTTCCATTCCATGGGCCCATCGAAGGTGTAGATTAAAAAACGACTCAAAAGGCCACTAGCTTTATTTTTTATAAGTGCATGAAGGTCTTGATGAACCCCAGATAGGCATACCGAGAAGCAGGGGTTTTCGAGTTTGATGTATTCAAAATTTTGTTTCCTACTGAACTCAATTTCCTCGTTTTGAAATGCTTTAAGCAAATCGTCTTCGAAGTTTCCAAAGTCTTGTTTGAGTGCACTAAATAGGGTTCTGGCTTCTGTAGAAAACATTACACCTTTACCTTCATTTGACTCTAAGTGCGACTTAAGCATTGACGCAGAGGTGTTGGCAGGGATGAAAAATGTGGCCGGTGCCGAATCCTCATTTGTGTTGACTTGAGAGTATTGTTCTTTAAAAGTTTCGCTTATGCAAAATGCAAGATCTCTAGCGTATTTCATATTGCCTTTTCCGCTCGCAGGAGGTGCCGCAACAAAAGAAAATAGATTAGGGCGATACCTTCTGCCGCCGTACAAGCCACTGATATTTACTGCTGCTGCGCTGAGTACGGATAATGTACCAGTTAGAAAAATGTCTCGATCTCTATGCTTGAAGTGCATGCAGGCTTCTCTCAAAGGAACAGGCAAGTGAGCGTAGTATTGTTCATTAATAACAGGTGTCTGTGAGTTTGGTAGTTTGGTAGTTTGGTAATTTGGTAATTTGGTACTACCGTGTTCTAGTCCATAGCGATCATAAACACCTTCAGCAATTTTTGTGATTTCTTCTGCTTTAAAGTCCGTGACAGAAAATTGAAGTGCGTATTTAATTGTATCATCAAGCGAGACTCCTAGTCTATTGCAACTACACGCATACTTGAATACAAAATTACTGCGATTACCCATACAAAACGAGTCGTATTTTTCTAGGTTTTCCCATGCAAAGGCGGCAAAAGAATCGTTTGAAACAGTACAAGAATGCTCTTCTTTTATAGAAGCGATATTAAACACTAATGCACTTTCATTGTAATATGCTTCCGGATCGTATGAAACAAAACAGCATCGGGCAATATCTTTAATGGTCTTGTCAGACTCAATTCCCAGTAACCTGTTATAATGACTTCTAATGAAATTAAAACTGCTTTCGTGCTCACTGGCAGAGCGGTCTGTTTTAAAAAAAACCTTAACACCGTTATTCGAGGGTGACACAAATAGCGCGTGTGTGTAGTGCTCCTCTTTGAAATACGAAATGACTTTGTCCATCTCAGCAGCGGTTAACTTGTCAAAATCTAGGTGAATTATTCCCGAGTACTTCTCCAGATTATCACTAGAGCGTTTTCCATTAAAGGTGCCCGCTGGTGTGAAAGCTGGAAGATTCTGTTTTAACTGTTGCGCTTGATCTGGATAAGTTTCAAGCAAGTTGCGATAGTCGTCAACTGCATTTTTATAGGTATCGTTTTTAATTTTCTTGATGATTTCTTCCAAGGTGGTTTTTTGTTTCTCTTCACCTCGAACAGATTTGAATAAATCCATAGTTTAAAATGTATTTTATTAGAAATTACCAGAGTACCATATTACCATATTACCAAGTTGGTTTATTTGGTGCTCCAGGAAGTTTGTGGCTCTGGTTTGAAAAACCAGCGACCGGCAGGCATTAAAAATGCACTATTAGATCAACTACTGTTTTTCGTTTAATCTAAAGTTTTAACATAATTATTTATATATCAATAAAATTTTAACATAAAAAAAGCAAATTAAAATCAAAATATACTTTTAAGCAACGAATTATGTAGTAATCTTTCAACAAAACGTTAACAATGGTATTTTTCAGTAAATCGCTCGAGTTCAGGTGACATCTACCAGTAGTATGGAACTAATTTCTTTGTTTTGAAAGTTTTGGGGCATTCCGCCATTTGAATCCATTTATTTTATTTACTCAAGAATATTGCAAATGGCTCAAGAGAAAAGAATTGAGTCACAAGAAGAACGATTGAAGGGTCTGGAGCGAGTCTAACTTAAAGCATAGGTCAACACATTAATTTATTGCCACAATCTCTGCGGGGTAATTGTAGTTAATATTACTCTATTCAATAAATCATTTCGTAATTAACTTTTTACTTGCAAAACTGATTTAAATTTTCTTAGTTTACTGCACTAACAAAAACAGCACAATGAAAAATATCATCACTTTTCTACTTTTAAGCATAGGATTAAGCGTAAATGCACAATTGACATCTGTTACAGAAGGCGGAAACACAGGACAACGACTATCAGTTTCTAACGCTGCAAATC
>CBFIGE010000020.1:0-28130 GCA_965662045.1 Flavobacteriaceae bacterium | reverse complement strand
AAAGGATATACAGAACTTTCAAAAAAACTACCGGGGCTACTTTTCTTGGTTATTATTCCCAAGTTTTTCAGCTTTTTTTATTCCAAATCAAAAAATAAAATCATAATCAATATTTTGATCTCCGACAAACTTAGAAACGTAATCACACAGGTATTCACAATCATCCACCTTTTGATAATCACCTACGGATACGTGCAATAGTTTTTTTATGTCTTGATAGGCAATATCGGTAGAGCTGTCGATAAGAATGTGCACATGTTTAGAGCTCATGTCTCCTTTATCTCTCTCCACAATAAAGAACAGCCGATCTATAGCAGGATGTTTTTGTAGCTTTTCACACCAGGTATAAGGCGTTTTTTGAGTGATTTTATAAGGTGTTCTGCAGGTAATAAAGTACGACCAGTTAAAGCTTTGTAAAAAGCTGCTATAGGCCTTGTTGTTTTTTTTCATTTTTTTGATTTAAGACACTACAAGAATTAAGCACTGACACTTAAAAATGTTGCTTGATGTATATCAAATAGACGGAGAAAAACAGCTCAAAATCAGGCCGAAATGAAGATTTTTGGGAACAATTTTGGGAACAAAAGAAAAAACCCTGCGAAATGCAGGGCTTTAGGATTAGTGTGGTGTAGCGGTCTCGCTATGCTCCCCCTCAAGGACTCGAACCTTGGACCCTCTGATTAACAGTCAGATGCTCTAACCAACTGAGCTAAGGAGGAATTTCGCTTAATAAGCGGCTGCAAATATAATTATTATCTCAATCTGCACAAATAATAACGAAAGCTTTATTCAATTATTATAGTTAACGTTCTTATTTGAAAATAAACTTATATAAATCGTTGCCGTTTGCAAATAAAAGTAGGGCAATCAGCAGAAAGAATCCGACCATTTGCGCAGTCTCCATAAACTTATCGCTTGGCTTTCTGCCAGAGACCATTTCATACAGTAAAAACATGACATGACCGCCATCTAGTGCAGGTATTGGCAAAATATTCATAAAAGCTAAAATGATCGAAATAAGTGCAGTGGTTGACCAAAAGTCTGCCCAGCTCCATGTGTCTGGAAATAGACTTCCAATGGCAGCGAATCCTCCAACTCCTTTATAGGCTCCAGTAGCAGGATTAAATATTTTCTTTAATTGCTTTACATAGGATCCAAGTGTACTAACTCCTTTATCAATTCCAGCCGGAAATGCTTGAAAAAAATTGTAGTCTACTTGAGTTACCCCTAAGTAATTTAAATCTTCTAGGGTTTTAATGGGAGGAATTCCGCTAAAAACACCTATGGTGGCTGAGTCACTAACCATAAGGTTAACCGATTCTACAGTGCCACTTGCTCTTCTAACTTCTGCGCTAATTTCTTGACCCTTATATTTTTCTAAGATTGATTTGACTTCATCATAAAATTCCACCTTGTCGTCACCCAAGCTTAGAATCTGATCTTCAATTTCAAGCCCTGCTTTAGCATTGTGCGATTCTTCAGGAATCCCTCCAATCATAAATGGAATGCGATAAGCCAAAAAGCGTGCTTTATCATCGTCATCAATAAGTTTCGATATGAAACCTACTGGAATATCTTTTGTTTGTGTTTTTCCATCTCTAATAAGTGTGACCTCTTCACCATTCACTAATTCTAAGAATACCGAACGAAACGATTCAATTGGAGTTCCGTCTACGGCCAGAATCTTATCTCCAGTTTTAAGTCCTGCAGCATTTCCGATTTCTTCTTCTACAACCCAAACTCCACCTTTGAGGCTGTCCATAGGGATGTACTGGTCACCATACGCCCATGCCAAACCGATATAAATGATTACTGCCAAAATAAAGTTAACTGTAACTCCACCGACCATGATAATCAGTCTTTGCCAGGCAGGTTTAGCTCTAAATTCATAGTCTTGTACTGGTTGTTTCATTTGCTCCTTGTCCATAGACTCATCTATCATTCCAGAGATTTTCACATATCCACCTAGTGGAAGCCATCCAATACCGTATTCTGTTTCTCCAATTTTTTTCTTGAAGAGCGAATATTTTATATCAAAAAACAAATAAAATTTTTCCACACGAGTCTTAAATAATTTGGCAGGGATGAAGTGCCCCAACTCGTGAAGAACAATTAAAATAGAAAGACTTATAAAGAATTGTATAATTTGAATGGCCATAGCATACTATTATGGCTGCAAATTTACCTTATTATGTTTAAAATAAAAGCGTAGAAACTACCTTTGTGAAATGATTAACTTCTTTTCTAAATTTAAATTCTTTTTTGCGGTCTTAGGAGTGCTTTCTGTAATCATTGTATTCTTGTTTTACAACGCCTTAAAGCCCGAAAAGCGCCTTCCGATTTATCAGCCCAATATGGTGAGTGCAACACTAGTAGACAGCAGCATGCAATACGTAAGAAAATACCATACAATTGCCGACTTTAAATTGGTCAATCAAAATGGAGATACTATTACCCAAGATAACTATGCAGATAAAATTTACGTAGCAGATTTTTTCTTTACCACATGCCCCTCGATCTGTCCGGTAATGACTGCCAATTTAGCTGAGGTTCAAAATGAATTCAAAAACGATAATGAGGTGTTGCTTTTGTCTCACTCTGTTACCCCAGAAATTGACTCTGTCGCGCAATTAAAGAAATACGCGATAGAAAAGGGGGTTGTCGATCAAAAGTGGAACTTGGTTACCGGTAACAAAAAACAGATTTATGAATTAGCCAGAAAATCATACATGGCGGTAATGGAAGACGGCGATGGAGGAGCCTATGATATGATTCATACTGAGAATTTTATGCTCATTGATAAAGAACGTCGCATTAGGGGTTACTACGACGGTACAAATAAAGAAGAGGTTGAGAAGTTGATTCGTGACATTGAGATTTTAAAAAGTACCTACTCCAATTAATTCCTTCGATATTTTCATTATTTTTGATTACTTAAAATAATTCTAAATAAGAAAAGTGAAGAAGTTGTCACAACTCAAGGTAGGCGAGAAGGCCATAATAGATTCGTTTGAAGAGGATGCCGTACCGGTGAAATTATTAGAATTAGGATGTCTGCCAGGTAACCAAATTGTGCTTCACAGCATAGCCCCCTTGAAAGATCCAATTTGTGTAGAACTCGAAGGATCACAAATTGCTATTCGAAGAGAAACTGCCGTTAGAATTTTTGTTGAAACGGTCTAAATGCGAATAGCCTAACCATGAGTTCAAATCCCCTTAAAGTTGCTCTTATAGGTAACCCTAATACGGGAAAAACCTCTGTATTTAATGCCCTTACGGGTTTGCGCCAAAAGGTTGGAAATTACCCCGGTATCACAGTTGAGAAAAAAACAGGTCGTTGTAGTTTAAATGAATCTACTATCGCAGAAATCATTGATTTACCGGGTACTTATAGTTTGAATACAACCTCTTTAGATGAGAGTGTAGCCGTTGAAATTCTACTCAATAAAAAGAATACAGATCACCCAGACGTGATTGTTGTCGTAGCTGAGGTAGAAAATCTCAAGCGAAATCTTCTGCTGTTTACACAGATTAAAGATTTGAAAATCCCAACCCTTTTAGTCATTAATATGGCCGATCGAATGGCAAAAAAAGGGATTGAAATCGATGTAGAAACATTAAAAAAAGAACTAAATACCAATGTTATTTTAGTCAGTACTCGAAGTGAAACAGGAATTGATGAGCTTAAAACTCAACTCCTAAACCATCAAGAGTTAAACACTGATGCATGTACCGATATTACTGCCATAGATCAGGACTATTTTAAACAATTGAAATCGACCTTTTCAAGTTTTGACTCCTACAAGCTTTGGTTACTCATTACCCAGGATGTGAATTTCATGCCCATTGAGAAAAAACCCCCGCTACAAAAGGAAAACCTGACCAGCACCAAAACAAAAGCGGAGTTAAAAAAATTACAACATAAAGAAACTGTACTGCGTTATAAATTCATAAATGCTGCAATAAGCAAAGCTTATATCAAAAACAGGCTAAAAGCAGATGGATGGGAGGGTCATCTCGATCGAGTACTGACTAATAAATTCCTAGGTTTTATCATTTTTGGAGCAATTCTCCTTGCGATTTTTCAAGTTATTTTCGACTTTAGTAGTATTCCTATGGATGCCATTGACGAGCTTTTTGCAGGCCTAGCTCAAGTCGTTCAGGATAGCTTGCCAGCCGGAGTTTTTACTGATTTGCTATCTGATGGGCTCATAGCCGGAATAGGAGGGGTGGTCATTTTTATCCCCCAAATCGCTTTTTTGAGTTTCTTCATTGCTTTACTCGAGGAGAGCGGTTATATGTCACGAGTAGTATTTATGGTGGATCGTCTCATGCGACCTTTCGGATTGAGTGGTAAGAGTATTGTGCCTTTGATGACTGGAACGGCTTGTGCGATTCCTGCTGTTATGGCCACGAGAAATATCGAGAATTGGAAAGACCGTTTGATTACTATTTTAGTAGTCCCTTTTACCACTTGCTCGGCTCGGCTCCCCGTCTATTTAATCATCATTTCACTCGTCATTCCAAATGAGCGCTTTCTAGGGCTCGGATTACAACCTTTAGTATTGACCCTGCTTTATTTTTTAGGTTTTGCTATGGCTTTATTAGCAGCTGCCGTGCTCAATGGGGTATTAAAAATTCCAAAGACCGACTTCTTCATGGTAGAGATGCCTCCGTTGCGCAGACCCCAATTTAAAAATGTGGGAATCACAGTATATGAAAAGACTAAAAGTTTTTTAACTGAGGCTGGACGTTTGATTTTAGCACTTTCGGTAATTATTTGGTTTTTAGGTTCTAATGGAATAGGAAAGGATTTTAAAAATGCCGAACAAATAGTGACTAGTAAGGTTGAAGCATCAGAAATAAATTGGACAGAAGAAGCTGTTGAGCAGGAAATCTCCAACTACAGATTAGAACATTCATTCATTGGATATATGGGTAAAGCAATCGAACCTATGGTGAAACCCATGGGCCTAGATTGGAAAATAGGAATAGCACTCATCACCTCTTTTGCAGCAAGAGAAGTGTTTGTCGGAACCTTAGCTACGATTTATAGCGTTGATGAAGAAGATCAACAAACCATTCGAGAAAAAATGGGTTCCGAGCGCACCTCAAGCGGATTGAAACGTTTCAACTTGGCTTCTGGAATTGCTATACTCCTCTTTTACGCCTTTGCCATGCAATGTATTAGTACTCTTGCTATTGTAAAAAAAGAAACCAACAGCTGGAAATGGCCAATGCTACAGTTAGGGGCCATGACACTTATCGCTTACATCTGTGCAGTAGGCAGTTATCAATTAATTATTCCTTACATTTAAGTCATGCAAGATGTTTTAGTCGGAATCAGTTTATTCATTTCTTTGGCTTATTTGTTGAAGCATTTCGGAGTATTAAAGTATTCTTTATTACCCTTGAACAAAACAAAGAAGTCATCGGCACACACTTGCGTATCTTCAGATTGTAAATGCGGCTCTAAATGAAGCAGAATTTTTTAATACTTTTTCTAATGCTATTGACGGCCTCTTGTGGGAGTTCAAATTCAGCATCAAAAACAGCTGCGAATGAATTGAGAGAAGAGCTCAATAATCGCAATAGAACTTCTATGACACTTATGGATCTTTTGCGTCAAAAACCAGGAGTTTTCATGTCAAGAGGTGTTCCTGTGTTAATGGCTGCAGCCAATTCATTCAATGGAGAAAAAAGTTTCGAGCCTCTTTACGTTGTCAATGGATTTATTGTGGGAAATTCTTTTAGAGATTTACGTGTACTCATCGACCCAAACTCTGTAAAATCTATTAAGGTTGTAAAAGTAGCGGAGGCTTCAAAATACGGCTCTAGAGGTGGAAACGGAGCCATAGAAATCACCACTTACTAAGCTCAATTTTTATTGTTTTATTTTCATCTAAGACAAATTTGCACTCCTCAAAAGTAGGAGGTCCAAAAGCTTTCATTTTTCCAAAAGAAAATCCAAGCGCCTCTTTGGGAATGCCTAAAAAATTCTTGTCTAATTTTTGATTCGCATTGGCATCGTGAAAAACGGCAATAGCATACTCGCCTGGTACTAAATTGGTAAAACTCAAAAGATTTGTAGCGTTGTATACCTTTTGAGTTTTGGCTTTATAGACTTTTTTAAAATCTAAAAAAGCATCCTTTTGATTGTATATCGCTACACTCATCTCACCAATAAGGTCCCTAGCTCCGCTTATTTCAACACGAAGGGTGTGCTGAGCGTAAGATGAAAAACAAAAGGTAAAAAAGGCAATTAGAGGGAGTACTCGTCTGATCATAAAGTGGTATATCGATTAAACCACGCTAAGGTATGCGCAATCTTGGTCATAAGATTACTCGGGCGATTCGCAATGCCGTGACTCGCCTCAGGAATTTCTACCAAAACCGTTTCAACTTTTCTGAGTTTCAAAGCGTGATACAGTTGCTTAGATTCACTTGGAGGTGTTCTAAGATCATTCATGCCTACCATTACCATAGTTGGGGTATTGATGTTCTCCACTAAAGATAAGGGAGAGAAATTCCAATAGTCTTCAAAATTTTCCCAAGGTTGACCCGGAAATCTCGTATTTGCGTAACCGTAATAATTGTCTGCCACTAACGTTTTCGATATCCAATTTACCACAGGCTTAACTACAACAGCCGCTTCGAAACGATTATTTTTTCCTATCATCCAAGCTGACATGATACCACCTGCACTACCACCTGCTACGAAGAGTTGGTCTTCATGGGCAATTCCTTTGGCGATACAAGCATCAACCCCGTCCATAACATCGATATAGTCCTCACCAGGATAATTGTGATATAATAAATTGGCAAACTCTTCTCCGTAACTCGTACTTCCTCTAGGGTTTGGATAAAACACGATGTATCCCGCAGCTGCGTACAATTGCATTTCAAATGAAAAACGATCACCGTAGTTTGAGATAGGTCCTCCATGATTTTCTACCATAAAGGGATATTTTTTTGACGCATCGTAATTGGGCGGATAAACAATCCAACCTTGTATAGGTCTTTGATCAAAACTTGAGCTGTACCAGATTTCTTCAACTTGCCCCAAGGTTCGATTAGCAAAAAAGTCTTCGTTGAGTTTTGTAATAATGTAAGGTGCTTTATTGTTTTTGCGCTTGATAGCCAAATCCGAAGGGCGCTCTGGAGTGCTGTGCGTGTAAACTACAGTTCCTTGGTTCGAAACGCTCATAGATCCACTTGCGTATGGTCTGCCTATAGTTGTTCCTCCTACATTTGATGCGAGAGGTCTAAATTTTTTCTTCAGATCGATATAGCCAATTTTTCCATTGCCATTTTCATCATAGCTCAGGTATAAACCACCTGCATTAGCATCCCAATACATATTCTTGATGTCTAAATCAAGCTCATCGGAAAGTACCATTTTTTCAGTTCCGTCTAATTTCATCAAATGTAATTTCATGCTCTGGTGAGCTTGAACTTTATCTTCAAAGCTTAAATAGGCGATGTATTGACAGTCAGGAGAAACCTTTGGCATTCGGTCTGGCCCTTGTCGGTCTGTAATCGCGGTAATCTCCAAATTATCCATGTTTAGGCTGTAGATTTCAGAGTTTCTAAAATCGTATTCCCAGTTGTCATTTCTATTGGCAGAGAAGTAAAGGCGTTTGGCATCAGTAGAAAAACTGAGTTGCCCGCGGTGATTGTAATCTCCGCTTGTCAATTGACGAAGTGCTCCACCTTCTGCTGACATGATAAAGAGATGTGAAAACCCAGGTTTCATGTATCCTCTTCCGTCGGCTTCGTGTTTTAAACGGTCTGTTACTCTAGGTGTTGCCGCCCATTTAGCACCCTTTGGTTTTGCTGGAATTTTTGCGATTACCGGAGCTGGGCTCGGTATAAACATGCTAAAAGCTAGATGTTTGCCATCAGGAGTCCAGGTTAGACTCGACGGGCCTTGATCAAGTTGAGAGATCTTTGCGCTTTGTTGACTTTTCATCCAATACATAAAAACCTCGCTACCCTGATCTGTACTGCTTATAAACGCAACACGATCTCCTGAGGGTGACCAGCGAGCACTAGATTCACTCTTTTCTCTAGAAGTGAGTTTGTGATGGTCACTACCGTCAGATTTCATGATCCAAAGAGAGCCGGTTGCTCTGTCATTCATTTTATCGTGACTCATTTTGCGATAGACTACGTATCTTCCATCTGGAGAAATTTGTGGATCGCTTGCATACTGAAGTTCAAAAATATCATCGAGTTGTAATGATTCTTTTTGAAAACCATAGGTAAACTGCAATGTTACAAGGAGTAAAGTAAGAACCTTCTTTGTCATGATTTTTGGGTTTATTCAAATATAGAAATGAAAATTAAGTATTATTCTTACAAAATAAAGACGGTATCGTTTGACGGCATAAATTCACGATAAATTCACAGCTTCCTTAAACAAAATGGATACAGCCTCGATAAAACAACTCAAAGACACGTTAAGCACACTAGGTAGAGAAGAGCTTACAAGACTTTTACTTCGAATAGTTAAGTTCAAAAAAGAAAACAAAGAACTATTGACTTTCTTGCTTTTTGAAGCAGATGATTTAGATGCTTATGTTTATGAAATCTCCTTAGAAATCAAGAACGAATTTGAAAATTACCGATTAAAAACGGCATACTACAAAAGAAAGGGATGTAGGCGTATTCTGCGCATGCTTAAAAAATACATCAAATACGCAGCCGACAAAGAAGTTGAAGTGCGCTTGCTCTTGGCTTATGTTGCTATATTGGCTGAATCTAAAACTTTTATTACAGACAGGGTTATTCAAAAAATAGCATTTAGACAACTCTTGCTCGCCGAAAAGAGTATTGTCAAATTACATGAAGATTTACAATACGAGTACAGACTTGAATTCGAAGAGCTCATGCAGCGTATACCTCAATCGCCTTAGCCTAAGGCTACGTCTAAACACATCATTACTATAAACCCTCCGATGAACCCCATAGAGGCTATATCGGTGTATTTGTCACGCTGGGTTTCCGGAATGACCTCTTCAACAACTACAAAAATCATGGCGCCTGCAGCAAAACTTAAGGCATAAGGTAAAATAGGCTCGAAAGTCAGCACCGCCCAAGCTCCTAAAACAGCAGCTATCGGTTCAACTATCGCAGAAGATTGTCCGTATAAAAAGCTTTTGGTGCGCGAAAGACCGCTTCTTCGAAGTGGCATAGCGACTGCAAACCCTTCAGGGAAATTTTGTAATCCAATACCGAGAGCAAGTGCAACAGCCGCACCTATTGAGGCTCCCTCAAAACCTGCAGCCGCACCCCCAAATAACACCCCCACAGCAAGTCCTTCAGGAATGTTGTGTAGCGTAATAGCAAGTGTCAATAATGTAGTGCGATGCCAGGGTGTTTTAATACCTTCCTTTTCAGATTCTTTGAAGTTGATATGCAGATGCGGTAGTACTTTATCGAGTAAAAAAATAAAGATGGCCCCCAACAAAAATCCAACAGCAGCAGGAATCACTTTTACAAAACCTTCACCTTTACTCATTTCAATTCCAGGGGCGAGTAAGGACCAAAAGCTCGCAGCGACCATTACACCTCCAGTAAAGCCGAGCATTCCATCTAATACTGCTCGATTCATACTCTTAAAGAGAAAAACCAAGGCAGCGCCAGCTGCAGTTAATCCCCAAGTGAATAAGGTGGCTAAAAATGCCGCATAAACGGGATTGAGAGATTCAAAATAAGTTACTATTTCATTCATTATACTGGATTTAAGTAAAGGTTAGAAGCGATTTTAGTAGAGATATATTTTTGTTGACCGTCGACCGCAATCCTCATGCTTTGGTCGAATTCTTCAATATCAATGATTTGTATTTCACTGCCTAAAGAAATCGATAGACGGTCAAGAACTTTGAGAAAATCAGCGGAACTGTCTTTAACGCCAATACAAACCCCGCATTGTTCTCGTTTAAAATGGCTCAAGAGTTTTTTGGTTCTTCTCGAGAGCTGAAGTGTTGCATCAGGAATGGGATCTCCGTGAGGATCGTATTTGGGAAAATTTAAAAACTGATCTAAAGAAGAAGTAAGTTGTTCACTTTGAATGTGCTCTAATTGCTCAGCTACTTCGTGAACCTCATCCCAACTAAAGTTTAGATGCTTTACCAAAAAGACTTCCCACAAACGGTGTTTACGAATTATTTTTAATGCAGCTTGTTCACCATTTCGACTTAGAATTACCCCTTTGTATTTGCGATAGTCCACCCATTTGTTGCTATTGAGTCGTTGCAGCATATCGGTGACAGAAGAGGGTTTGGTATTGAGGTGTTCTGCCAATTCAGTAGTTGATACTGCGGTGTTTTTATCTATTCTCAAATGAAATATTGCTTTGAGGTAATTTTCTTCGCTACGACTAAGCATTTATTTTTTTTAACAAAAATATAAATTTAGATGAATCTAAAAAAAGATATTTCAAAATAATCAATAGTCCTTTGTGTATATTTACAACAGTGCAAGAACAATTTGATTATACAATTATAGGTGCAGGTGCGGCAGGTACTCTTTTAGCCTGTGAAATGACCAAAATTCCTTTCTTTAGTCAAAAGCGAATCCTGATTTTAGATCGTGGTGATGACCAAAGACTTGATCGAACTTGGAGTTATTGGGAAAGAGGTGAAGGTGAACTCGATCATTTGTTACTGCATGAATGGTCCCAATTTGAGGTTGCCTATAAACAAAAGAGTTATTTGCATCGAATGCATCCTTATCGCTATAAGACGATTGAAGGCACGGTTTTTCATAATCATTTTGACGCTGAATTTCTCAAGCACAAAAACATTTTCATTCGTCATGAAGAAGTGCAAGATTGTATAGAGACTGAACAGGGGGTTACGATTCATTGTCAATCGCAAAACGTCTATCAAACTAAGCTCGTATTCGATTCAAGATTTAATTATCCAGAATTAAAAAGCCAAACTAAATACCCAGTCTTACAACAGCATTTTATTGGTTGGTTTGTAGAGACTGAAGAGGATGTTTTTGATGAGCTCACTCCGAAGTTTATGGATTTTACGGTCGAACAAAGAGGCAACACACGCTTTATGTACGTACTCCCATTTTCGAAAAATAAGGCGCTAGTAGAGTACACCTTGTTCTCTGCAGAACCCCTTGCAAAAAAGGAGTACGAAGATGAAATAGTTAGCTATCTCAAAGAGATGACACTTAAACCTTACAAGGTCTTTCAGATGGAAAGCGGTAATATACCGATGTGTTGCTATCCCCTTTGGAAAAAGACTACTTCTAAAATTATGCCAATTGGTATGGCCGGTGGTTGGACCAAAGCTAGTACGGGATATACCTTTAAGTCTTCTCAAGAAAAAGCAAAAGCATTAGCCCTGTTTTTAAGCAGAGAAAAAGATATAAAAGACTTTTATTCTGCTGGAAAATTTTGGATTTATGATATGCTTCTACTGGATATTTTATACCGATCCAACGAAAAAGGTGCGGCAATTTTCACCTCTTTATTCAAGCGAAGAAAGGCACCTCTTATTCTAAAATTTTTGGAAGAAAAAACCTCCTTTGTTGAAGACGTAATGATAATGTCTGCACCAAAACCATGGCCTTTTATAAAAGCTTTTTTGAGTAGGGTTGTTAAGGGGTTTTAGTTAGAGATCTCTGACCATCAATTCTTTTGCAAAGTCAAAAAGTAATTTCTTTTTTTCGTTTTCGATTTGTAATTCAGCCAGAGAATCAAATGCCATTTTGGTGTAGCGTGCTACTTCAGATTTTGTGAACGCCGCTGAACCTGTATCTACAAAAAGTTGTTTTACGATTTCTACTTTTTGGTTCTGGTCTACAGATTGTGTAGAGAGTAAATCGCGAAGTTTTTCTTTCTGATTTTCTGATGCAAATTCAAGGGCTTTGATGACTAGTATGGTTTTTTTATTCTCGACAATATCTCCACCAACTTGCTTGCCAAACTTCTCAGGATCGGCAAAGGCATCTAAATAATCGTCTTGTATTTGAAAAGCAATTCCTAAATTCAGGCCAAAAGCGTAGAGTTGATCTTGTTCTTTTTCAGATGCATTTGCGATAATTGCACCCATTTTAAGTGCAGCCGCAATAAGTACTGCAGTCTTGTACGAAATCATTTTAATGTACTTCGCTAATTCCACATTCTGCTGATTTTCAAACTCTACATCGTACTGCTGCCCTTCACAAACCTCCAGCGCTGTTTTTGAAAAAAGTTGAACTAATTGTACCTGTACTTTGGCCGGATAAGATTCAAAGAACTGATAAGACTTTATGAGCATAGCATCTCCGGATAGAATACCGGTATTAAGATCCCATTTTTGATGAATGGTTTCTTGTCCCCTTCGCAGTGGAGCTTCATCCATAATGTCGTCATGTACCAAGGTAAAATTGTGAAACAATTCAATAGCCGCTGCCGCTTGAATTAAATTTTCTTTTTTGGCTCCAAATAATTCTCCCGAAGCCATCAGTAGTGCAGGCCGTAGTCTTTTTCCTCCAAGACCCATAATGTAGGTTATGGGGTCGTATAATCCATGAGGGGGTTCAGACTTTAAATTGGATTGAAAAAAGTCTTCTACAAGTGCGATATAAGGACTAAATGCTTTCATTTTTTTTATGTCTCAAAGTTAAGACTTAAAAGAAAGGCATTGTTAAATTTTTGTAAACTCTAGAAACTTTTACTGTTTTTAAAGTTTCCAGTGGTAATTTTGTGCTGCTATGAAAAAGAAAATTATAGAAGTGGCGACTTCGCTATTTTTAGATTTGGGCTTTAAAAGCGTGACTATGGATGATCTCGCTAGAGAAATGGCCATTTCCAAAAAAACCATTTATTCGTTCTTTGAAAATAAGACCCAGCTGGTCAGGTGCTGTACGGAACAGTTATCAGAGGTAATCTATGCTGAGATCACAGAAATTCAGCAAAAGCTTTTACATCCCATTGAAGAGCTTTATGAGATTAGACAGATTGTGCGCAAGCACTTAAAAAATGAAAAGAGCTCGCCACAGTACCAATTGCAAAAATATTTCCCTAAGCTCTATGAAAGTCAGCGCCAGGGCAAATTTGAAATGATGTATGGTATTTTGACCCAAAATCTCAAAAGAGGAATCGAAGTAGGTTGCTTTCGCCCCGAACTTGATTTGGAGTTTACGGCTCGGATACACTTTTTTAACTACATGTCTTTTGCAGATAAAAAAGTATATCCAGATCGTCTCTTTGACTACAATAAAATCACATTAGCCTTCTTGGATTATCACGTTCGAGGAATCGCATCCGATCAAGGATTAGCTTACTTAAATCAATATCAATCAGAATAAATCAGTATGAAAAAAGTGTTGCTCACCATGCTTGTATTATACAGTACAGTAATCGGTGCTCAAGAGAATCAACGCACCCGTTTTAGTGTGAATGAGGCCATAGATTACGCTCTAAATTTCAATCGCAATTTGAAAAATGCCAGCCGAGATTTAAAAGACGCTGAAGCTCAAAAGTGGATGACTATTGCCTCAGGTTTGCCTCAAATTGCTGGGTCAATGCAGTATCAAAATCAATTAAAACAACCCGTAGCTCAGATACCCGCCGAATTTTTTGGAGGAGATCCAGGTACCTATACCACATTGGTTTTTGGACAACCCCAATCGATAAATGCAAGTGTACGGTGGAATCAATTACTCTTTGATGGAAGTTATATTGTAGGCGTACAAGCCACAAAAACCTTCATGGATTACAGTAAAAACGTATTCGAAAAAACGCAGTTAGAAGTGCGTACACAAACAGTTAAATCCTACACTAATGTGCTTATTGCCGAGGCAGGTGCAGCCTTGTTGTCAATGAATAAGGTCAACCTAGATCAAAGCATAAGAGAGGTGACTGCCCTTATGGAAAATGGACTCATCGAAGAAGAAGCACTAGAGCAATTAAAAATTACAAGCTTCAACATAGAAAGTCAGTTGAAAAACAGCAAGCGTCTTGTTGAAATTAGTCATCAGATGTTGAACCTTGTCATGGGAAGACCGATTTCAGCCGAGCTTCAACTCAGCGAAAGTATCGATGATATCATTGCCAAAGACGCTGTCGGAGCACTCTTAGAAAGAGGTTTTGAGTTAGACCAAAATGTAGATTTTAAAATGGTGTCAAACTTAAATAGCCAACGTTCTTTAGAGCTGAAATTGGCCAAGAGTAAGGCCTTACCAACCCTGTCTGCTTTTTGGTCTTATGGTCAAAATAGTTTTTCAGATTCCTTTAATTTCTTGGGTGAAGACAATCAGTGGTTTCAGTCTTCCATTGTTGGTGTCAATCTTGAAATTCCAATTTTCAGTTCTCTTTTGAGAACAGCTCAAACACAGCGTGCTAAAATTGCTTACGAACAGGCTCAAACACAGAAAGAAGAAACTATATCTCTTCTCGAGCTTGATTACGCTAACAAAAGCAGTGCCTATGAACTAGCCATCGATTTGTACAATAACAGTCGTCAAAATTTAAAACTCGCCGAGCGCATCGCTCAAAAAAATGAAATCAAATTTAAAGAGGGAATTAGCAGCAGTTTTGATTTGAGGCAGGCGCAGCTTCAGCTCTTCGAGAGTCAGCAGGAATATTTAATTACGATGCAAAATCTTATTAGCTCCAGAGTCGAACTTGAAAATTTAATGAATACATCACTTTAATCATCAATCAAAAAATATGAAACACATCATAAAATTATTTGCTCTATTGTTATTGGCGGCATGTGCCGATAAACAAAAATCGGTTGAACAGCTAATTGAAGATCGAAACCTTGTTGAGCTTAGAGCAACCAGAACACAACTTACAGAAGAAAAAATTGTAATTGAAAAACAGATTGAACTACTCGATGATGCCATCTCCAACATGGGTGAAAGGGGAGCACTTGCGCTAGTGAGTATTTTTGAAGTGACGAATCAACCTTTCGAACATTATATTGAATTACAAGGAAGTGTTCAAACCAAGCAAAACTTATTGATCTATCCTGAAATGCCTGGAACTTTAAAAAAGGTTTTCGTCAAAGAAGGGCAGGCTGTTCGAAAAGGACAGTTAATAGCACGTGTAGACGATGGGGGAATGTCAAGCCAATTGACCCAACTCGAAGCTCAGCTCGCCTTGGCCAAGACTACTTTCGAGCGACAAGAGCGTTTATGGAATCAAAAAATTGGTTCTGAAATTCAGTTTTTGCAGGCAAAGACATCTTATGAAGCGAGTGTTCAAGCCAAAGCATCCTTAGAGCAGCAACTGAAAAAATCGAAGGTTTACGCTCCTTTTGCAGGTAGAATAGACAAGGTTTTCTTTGAAGAAGGGGCGGTAGTTGCACCTGGTGCTGGCTCAGCGCTTTTTCGGGTAGTTAACCTCACTGAAATGTACCTTGAGGTCGATGTGCCAGAAGCCTATGTGGCGACTGTAGTGAACGGAACAAAAACGAAAGTATTTATTCCTGTTTTGAATAGAACAGTTGATACTTCTATCCACCATACAGGAAGTTTTATTAATCCAGGCAATAGATCTTTCAAAGCCCAGGTAAAGCTCAGTAACGAAAATGAAGATATCAAGCCGAATCTAACAGCCAAGGTTCAGATTCGAGATTATTTCAATGAAAATGCCATGTTGATTCCTCAAAGTTTACTCTCAGAAAATGCCGAGGGCAATCAATTTGTATACGTGATCGAAAACGAGAATAACAAAACTGTGGTGCGAAGACGAATTGTTGAGACTGGAGAATCACAAGATGACCTTATGGAAGTGACTTCGGGAATAGCGGTTGGCAATCGTTTAGTCGCAGAGGGAGCACGTAGAGTTAGAGACAATCAAGAAGTTGAAATAGTAAGCAGCCTAGACTAATGAAAATGGATAATTTAAAACACAAAATAAAAGAGTTTAAACCCTCTTCATGGGCCATAGATAATCCATCGGTAATCTATGTAATGATTTCACTCTTTTTGTTTATCGGGGTTTCTTCATACCTCTCTATGCCTAGAGAAGAGTTTCCCGAAGTAAAAGAGACTAAGATTTTCATCAGCACGATTTATCCCGGAAATACGGCAGAAGACATGGAACGTCTTATAGCTGATCCCCTAGAAGATCGATTGAAAAACATCTCCGATGTGGTCAAAGTGGTCTCCACTTCTCAGGAAGATTATGCAATTATAACTGTTGAATTTGATCAAGAGCTTTCGATTCCTGAAGCAGAGCAAAGGGTAAAAGACGAGGTTGATGCAGAAAAAGCCTCGGAAGATTGGCCCGTCTTCAATGGAGCTAAGGTCGAACCAAGTGTATTCGATCTAAACATATCAGAAGCTATACCCCTATTAAATGTAAATCTGAGTGGAGATTATCCTGTAGAACAACTCAAGGCCTTTGCAGAATATTTAGAAGATGATATTGAAAAAGTAGAAGAGGTAAAGGACGTAGATCTAAGAGGAGTTCAAGACAAAGAAGTGGAGGTTGCCGTAGACATTTACAAAATGATGTCTGCGCAGGTAAGTTTTGATGATGTCATCAATAGTATTCGCAACGGAAATATGACACTCTCTGCAGGTAATTTAGTCAGCAGTGGACAACGTCGAACCATACGTGTCTTAGGTGAGATTCAAAAGCCCGCAGAGCTCGAAGAGTTTGTGGTGAAATCTGAACGCGGAGCCATTTATTTGAAGGACATCGCAGAGGTGCGATTCAAACCAAAAGAGACTACAACTTATGCTCGAGAAAAAGGCCAAAGTGTGGTAATGCTCGATATCAAAAAGCGTTCTGGAGCAAATGCCATCAAAGCTTCTGAAAAAATTAGAGCTATTGTAGAAGAGGCAAGAGTAAATTATTTTCCACCTAATCTCGATCTGAGTATCACCAATGATTCTAGTGAAAGAACCTTGAGTCAAGTAGATGATTTGGTTAACAACATCATCTTTGGAATTATACTCGTGGTAGGTGTTTTGATGTTCTTTTTAGGATTCAAAAACGCCATTTTTGTCGGATTCGCCATTCCGATGTCGATGTTTATGTCTTTTATGATTCTCAGTGCTTTGGGCTATACCCTAAACACCATGATTTTGTTCGGATTAATTATGGGCTTAGGAATGTTGGTAGACAATGGAGTAGTGGTGGTTGAAAATGTCTATCGTTTGATGGAACAAGAGGGAATGAGTCGCATACAAGCTGCAAAACAGGGAATCGGCGAAATTGCGGTGCCGATTATCATCTCTACAGCCACTACGGTGGCAGCTTTTGTTCCCTTAGGTCTCTGGCCAGGGGTTATGGGTCAATTCATGATTTATTTTCCTATTACACTCTCGGTGGTTTTAGGTTCTTCGCTTTTTGTGGCCATATTTATCAATTCCATGTTGGTTTCAAAGTTTATGACTATTGGAGATACTGTGATTCCTTTTAAAACACTGGTGAGAATGACTTCAATTTTTGGAGGTCTTGGCCTATTTATCATTTTAATTGGAGGGCCACTTAGAGGTCTTGGAACCTTAATGATTGTTGTTTCAGCTATGTTTTGGATCTATCGCTACGGGATTCGTCGTTGGGCGTATAAATTTCAGACCGTTACACTGGTGCGTTTCGAAAACTTTTACGAGAAACAATTGAAATTCGCACTCAGAGGAAGAAACGTCTATTTCTTTTTTGCAGCCACCTTGATTTTACTCATCGCGGCCTTTGTGAGTTTTGGCGCCTCTGTGGGCAGTGGTAGAACGAAGATTGAGTTTTTTCCAGACAACATTCCCAACCAAATTTTCGTCTATATCGAATACCCTCAGGGTACGGCAATAGAAAAAACCAATACGATTACCAAAGCAATTGAAAAGCGCGTTGCTGACATCGTTAAAGACGATGCTTATATCGTAGAAAATGAAAATGCACTCGTCGAATACAACATTGCTCAAGTCGGTCGAGGTGCTGAAAACCCGTTTACCGAAACCGGTCTTATTTCTGATATGCCACACCGAGGAAAAATTACCTTGGGTATGAAAGAGTTTAAATTTAGAAAGGGTTTAGATTCTGAAGCCCTGAGAAAACAAATTCAACAAGAACTCGCGGGAATCTACCCAGGGGTGACCATTTCTGTAGAAAAAGACTTGGTTGAACCTCCTTCAGGTTATCCTGTAAATATTGAATTAGAGGGTCAGAATTACGATACTTTAATCAGCCTAGCCGAACGCATCAGTGTATTTATCAATAAGAAAAATGTAGCTGGAATGGAAGGTCTCAAAGTAGATGTCAACAAAGACAAACCTTCTATGGAAGTCTTGGTCAATCGTCAAAAGGCGGGAGAACTAAATGTAGCTGTGGGCCAAATTGGAATGCAGCTTCGCAGATCTTTATTTGGAGACAAGGCCGGAGTATACAAGAAAGAAGGAGAAGACTATGACATCAACGTCAGATTCAATCAAGAGCAGCGCTATAACAATTCCGCACTTTTTGATCAGCGCGTCATCTTTAGAGATATGGCTGATGGCCAAATTAAAGAGATTCCAATTTCTGCTTTGGCTTCGAGTAAAAACACCTCGACCTTTAGCGCGATTAAACACAAAGACGGTGAACGTGTGGTCAGCCTTTATTCTGGATTAAAACCAGGAGGAAATGCCGTTGAAATTGTGGCTGAAATTCAAGAGCATATGAAAGGGTTTGAAGCTTTACCAAGAGGAGTTTCTATCGATTACACTGGACAAATCGAAGAGCAAAACAAACAACAAGACTTTTTAATGGGCGCTTTTTTCACCGGTCTTGGCCTTATCATGTTGATTTTGATTTTCCAATTTAAAGGGCTTTCAAAACCTATGATTATCATGATCGCCATCTTCTTGAGTCTTATTGGTGTTTTTGGAGGGTTGATGCTTACAGGATGGCCCTTTGTCATCATGATGACTATGATGGGAATCATTGCTCTGGCCGGAATTGTAGTGAACAATGGTGTTGTACTTTTGGATTATGCCGATATTTTAATTCAGCGTAAAAAAGAAGAATTGGGTTTAGAAGCTAAAGATTATTTGGGGATTACTGAATTCACCTATTGTGTGATTCAGGCAGGTAAGGCACGTTTAAGACCGGTAATTCTTACAGCCGTCACTACCGTGCTAGGACTTATCCCTTTAGCTATTGGTTTAAATATCAACTTCATCAGTCTAATGGCTGATTTTGATCCCAAAATTTACATAGGTGGAGATAATGTCATTTTCTGGGGTCCCTTAGCTTGGACTGTTATTTTTGGTTTGGTCATCGCAACCTTCCTTACATTAATTATTGTCCCAGTCTTATTTCACATCAGTTATCGCCTCAAATTAAGAGTATTAAAAAAGCCACAACGAACTGTTATGGCTTCATAATAAAAAAGGTCCGAAACAATTCGGACCTTTTTTGTTTTAATTTTTACTCACCACGCTGGTGTTGTTCCATTTGGTAATGCGTTCTACTTTGTTATTGTTGAAGGTAACTTCATCAAGGGTGTCGTAATTCCAAAACAACCATTTGCCCTGGCGTTTTCCATTTTTATAACTACCACTTGCAATTTTAAGGCCTTTTGGATCATACTGCGTCCACTCACCGTGAGGTTTTCCTTCTTTTAAAAAGCCTGTCTGGGCAATTTCACCGTTGGAGTGAAAATAGGTGACTTCAGTTATACCTTGTAGGTCTTTCTTTTTGGCTTCTTGCTTATACACCTTAAGTGTAGTGGTGGTTCCCTTAGTTTCTGCGCTACTTTCTTGTGCATAACTCAACTGTAAAGACAGTACTATAATCATGCTTATTATCATTCTTTTCATAAGGCTTAACTTTAAGTTCATGTCAAATATACGAAAAATTTACAAATAGTTTACATTAAATTAACATTAGATAACATTTTAAAAAATGTTCAAGCAGAATGATTAGGACTGACTATTTTTGCTTCAAATTAAATCGAAGCATGTATAGATCTCATAATTGCGGTGAATTAAGAGTTTCAGACTGTGGTCAAAAGGTCAAACTCTCAGGTTGGATACAGAAATCCAGAGACAAAGGTTTTATGATTTGGATTGACCTTAGAGACCGATATGGTATAACCCAACTTATATTAGATAGTGAAAGAAATAGCGCTGAGCTTTTAGAAAAAGTAAGAGAACTTGGTCGCGAGACGGTCATTCAAGTTGAAGGTGAAGTGGTTGAGCGTTCTGCTAAAAACCAAAATATCCCTACTGGAGATATTGAAATTGTGGTAAAAGCCGTCGAGGTCCTAAACCAGGCCAAAATTCCTCCTTTTACGATTGAAGATCAAACTGATGGAGGAGAAGAGCTTCGAATGAAATATCGATATTTAGATATCAGACGAAATCCGGTAAAAAAGGCATTGATGTTTAGACATCAGGTCAGCATGATGGTTCGAAATTATTTATCTAAGCAGGATTTTGTAGAGGTTGAAACACCTTATTTGATCAAATCAACTCCAGAAGGAGCCCGTGACTTTGTAGTGCCTTCACGTATGAATCAAGGTCAATTTTATGCGCTTCCGCAGTCACCTCAAACCTTCAAGCAGTTACTTATGGTAGGAGGTTTAGACCGTTATTTTCAAATTGTTAAGTGCTTTAGAGATGAAGATTTAAGAGCTGACCGACAGCCTGAATTCACTCAAATCGACTGTGAGATGTCTTTTGTTACACAAGATGACATCCTTCAAGTTTTTGAGAGATTGACATCCTATCTCATCGAAGAAATTCACAGCGTTAAGACTGGAGCATTTCCGAGGATGACCTATGATGAGGCCATGAAGCGTTACGGAAACGACAAGCCTGATATTCGCTTTGGAATGGAATTCGCTGAATTGAATGACTTAGCACAACACAGAGATTTTAATGTATTTAACAGTGCTGAATTAGTTGTAGCTATTGCTGTTCCTGGAGCGGCAGAATACACCCGAAAACAAATAGACGCTTTGATTGACTGGGTGAAAAGGCCTCAAATTGGAGCAAAGGGAATGGTTTATGTGAAATGCAATGAAGACGGAAGCTATAAATCCTCTGTAGATAAATTCTATACTCAAGAAGATTTAGCAGCTTGGGCACAAGCCTGTGGAGCTTTAAAAGGAGACCTTATTTGTGTGCTTTCAGGAGCCCAAAAATCAACCAGAACTCAATTGTCATCACTAAGAATGGAACTGGCTGAACAGCTTAATCTGCGCAAGGCAGATGAATTTGCACCACTATGGGTTGTTGATTTTCCGCTTTTAGAGTTAGATGAAGAAACTGGGATATATCACGCGATGCACCATCCATTTACCTCTCCAAAGGAAGGTCAAATTGAATTGCTCGATAAAGATCCTGCAGCAGTCAGAGCGAATGCCTACGATTTGGTATTAAATGGAAATGAAATCGGAGGCGGATCTATACGTATTCACGATAAGGAAGTTCAAAAAACCATGTTTAAACATTTAGGTTTTACTGAACAAGAGGCGCAGGAACAATTCGGATTTTTGATGAACGCATTCGAATACGGTGCGCCCCCACACGGCGGAATCGCATTTGGATTAGACCGATTAGTAGCCATTCTCGGAGGGCAAGAAAGTATTCGTGATTTCATTGCCTTTCCAAAAAACAATGCGGGAAGAGATGTAATGATTGATGCCCCAGCTGCCGTAGATGCCACTCAATTAGAAGAATTAGGACTGAGCATCACAAATACAGCTTATGATGAGTCTTAAACGGCGAGTATTTCGCAATATATTACTGCTTTTTGTATTGAGCTGTTTGGGCAGTATTGCTTATGGTCTGTACCATTTAAATACCCCCAATTCATATACACATCAATTTATAGGATGTGGCACTGTCGGTTTGTTTTTTGTGGCTATGCCCATTTTTCTGTTTGTCGAGAGCAAGGGCAAAGAAATGAAAGACTATTTACTAACCACTGAAAATATTGAAAAGATGCAAAAAAAAAGAACTGAAAAGAAAGAATAGTTTAAAAAGGCAAGCTTTTCGGACTCAACAACTTTAAATAGTTTACCTTTGCCACATCAAATTTTATTTTAATGACTGGTACAGTTAAATTTTTTATTGAATCTAAAGGTTTTGGATTTATTACTAACGATGAAACACAACAAGAAATTTTCGTTCATATTTCATCTTTGAATGGTTTAGAGATCAAAGAAGGTGACAAAGTTACTTATTCCGAAGTTGAAGGAAAAAAAGGAATGGTCGCTGCTGATGTACAGCTTGTATAAGTAAAGCAATTACTGTTGATCTAGTGCTTTTATAGCCGCTTACGATCAAAAAACTCCTGCAACAACTTACGACTTTCTCTACCTAGAATGCCAAATTCAACTTGTGTTTTAGGATGCAAACTCACGCCCATTGCTCTGTAGCCTCGCCTGGAATCTCCCGCGGCGTATACTACCTTGCCAATCTGGCTCCAGTACAATGCTCCTGCGCACATCTGACATGGCTCAAGGGTTACGTATAAAGTGCATGATTTGAGGTATTTCGCCCCAAGGTAATTCGCGGCAGCCGTTATCGCTTGCATCTCTGCATGCGCAGTTACATCACAAAGTAACTCTGTGAGATTATGAGATTTAGCAATGATTTGTTGCTTACTGACAATCAAAGCTCCAACAGGTACTTCATCTTTTTCAAATGCGAGCTTTGCTTCAGCTATGGCTTTTTTCATGTAATAGTGATCGTCAAAAGGGCTTTTCATAAACAGGGCTAATTTGTTTGTAGCCAAAAGTAAATCAAATTATAGGGTATCGTACATTTGTTTTATGAAGAATTTAAACGAGCAAAATCTTCCAAAGGCCATTTCGACTTATAACATAGAGGCTTTAGCACAATTGGTTGTGCTTGTTCGTGAGCGCATCATTGAAACCATAGCCAAAAAAGGCGGACATCTCGGCGCAAGTCTTGGTACTGTGGAGTTGAGTGTAGCCCTACATCATGTATTTGATACCGAAATTGATCAGCTCGTTTGGGACGTTGGTCATCAGGCCTATGGCCATAAACTCCTCACAGGGCGCGCTCAAGATTTTGAAAGTATACGTGATTTCGATGGTTTAAGTGGATTTCTAAGTCGCGCAGAATCCAAATACGATTCCTTCGGTGCAGGCCATAGTAGCACATCGATATCTGCTGCAATGGGGATGGCACTCTCTCAAAAGCTCAAAAACAACGGAGCTCAGGCTGTCGCTATTATAGGTGACGCTTCAATCGTTAGCGGTATGGCCTTTGAGGCCTTAAACCACCTTGGAGATTCTAAAGCCGATGTGCTGGTAATTCTCAACGACAATGCCATGGGAATTGATCCGAGTGTAGGAGCGCTTAAAGATCATTTTTCTAAGGGTTCAAGTTCGATTCAATCCTTTTTTGAATCTTTTAAAATTCAATATTCTGGACCTGTAGATGGTCATGAACTCCCTGCAGTGATAGCATCCTTAAAAGACCTTAAATCATTTAAGGGTCCAAGACTCTTACATCTTAAAACCATTAAAGGCAAGGGGCTAAAGGCGGCAGAAAAAGATCAGGTAACCTATCACGCTCCAGGTAAGTTTCAGCCGCAAACAGGTCAGCGTTTTGAGTCCAAAAAATCCTTTTTAAAATATCAAGAAATCATTGGGCAGACCTTATTTGAGCTTTGTAATTATGCTTCAAATGTGAAAGTCATCACCCCTGCCATGTCTACCGGAAGCGGCCTGACCAAGGTGTTAGCAGAATTTCCTCAGCAGTGTTTTGATGTTGGAATTGCGGAACAGCATGCTGTTACCCTGTCCGCAGGTCTTGCGACACAAGGTGATTTTGTTTGTTGCGTGATTTATTCTACATTCTTGCAAAGGGCCTATGATCAAATTATTCACGATGTTGCTCTTCAAAACTTACCAGTTGTGTTTTGTATAGATCGTGCCGGTTTGGTAGGCAATGATGGTCCAACTCATCACGGGGTTTTTGACATCGCCTACTTGAGCTGTATTCCTAATATTGAAATCTTAAGTCCGGCAAACGGTCAAGAATTGCAACATTTACTCTTTGAATTAAAGGCAGCACACGAGCGAGGCTTATTGAATCATCCTGTTGCCCTTCGTTACCCCAGAGGTTATTCTGAGTTAAAGAAACTTGAAGGTCAAAACAAAACAAGTAGTATACGCCAAAATGAATGGTCGAAAAAGGGCGAGAGTATCGGAATTATCGTCTCGGGAAGTATGCATAAAATTGCGAACGAGTTCCTCGACCAACGAACTGATATTCAGCGGTTTTCGGTGTTTAATTTAAGAATTCTAAAGCCACTAAACAGTGATGAAATCACCACTTTTTTAAAAGCTCATCAAATTGTGATTACCCTCGAAGATGGTGTCTTAAAAGGAGGAATAGGTCAAAGCATCAAACAGCTTGCCTTTGATCAAGCTTATCAAGGAAAGATTTACTGCAAGGGAATCGAAGATGTATTTGTTCCTCACGGTACAACTTCAACCCTATTTAAACATCAAAATATTAGTGTAGAGGCTCTTAACGCACTAGTGGATCAATCCTCTTAGGGTTTTGCTTAACGCGATAGCCTGAGAATCACTCAAACTCGCAGTAAAGCAACTAGATGCCATAAGTGCATCGTAGATAGAATCAATATTGCTCTTGTATTCCTCTGGAATTTGGCTGAGCAAAAGTTTATCGTAGACGCTACAGCAGTCCTCAAAAAGATGAACTAAGGCATCACTACTCGCTTTTAAAATATCGCTGAGCATCTGGTATCCTGCAATTTCTTTATCAATAACCTCGGAGGCCTTATAAAAATGGGTAATACTTAATCCACTTATATCATTTAATCGCTTGCTGTATGTTGAAGCACTGATCAGGTCGTTAGGCTGTGTTCCAAATAAAATGGCGTTTTCTGCATCTAAAAACAACTTCTTAACCTCCTGAAGAAGCACATTAATGCCTAGAGCTCTGAGATAGCTCATACGATCTGCGGTCGAATGTAGTAGTTTGAATTTGCTGTAATCCACGACTTTTTCTGTTATTGATAGAAGAATTTCTTGCGCTACAGACTCCGCTATAAAGCCCAAATTTACCGCATCTTCAAAGTCGATAAGAGTATAGCAGATATCATCTGCAGCCTCTACTAAATACACCAAGGGATGTCTGTAAAAACTATCTGGTGAGGATGGGTTTGCTAGTAATTCTAGTTCTTGAGCTAACTCGAGAAAAAAGTCTTTTTCAGATTGAAAGTATCCGAATTTTTTGTCTGCGATATGTGGGCTAGGTCGGTGTGGAATACTCGCTTTCGGATATTTGATAAAGGCCCCTAAAGTGGCATAACTCAACCTAAGCGAACCCGGGACTCCTAATCGTGAAGCACTCAGTAATTTAAATCCATTAGCATTACCCTCGAATCGAGTAAGGTCATTATATTGGGCCTCACTTAGTTTGGATTTATATAGACGGCCTTCTTCTTCAAGAAAAAAATGACCAATGGCCTTTTCACCACTGTGCCCAAATGGAGGGTTTCCGATATCATGAGCCAAGGCTGCTGCTGCCACAATAGCACCAAAATCATTAAAGCGATACCCTTGTTTTTGTAAATCCGGATGTCGTTGTAAAATCACCTCTCCTACCGAACGTCCTAGACTTCTGGCCACAACCGAAACTTCTAAAGAGTGGGTCAGACGGGTATGAGCGAACGATTTATTGTGCGTTCCACTAACCACAAGTGGCATGACCTGAGTTTTGTCTTGAAGCGATCTAAAGTATTTTGAGAATATAATTCTATCGTAATCTACTTCAAAACCTAAACGCGTTTCATCTTGTTGACTTCGCAGTCGACTAGATTGATCACCAAATCGTTTTAAAGATAATAGCGCAGGCCAATTCATTTGCGATAGAAATTCATTTCGTCTAGATACTTAAATACTTCAGGTGGCACTAATGAGCGGTATTCTTTTGATTCTTTGATTTGTTTGCGCACATATGATGAAGATAATTCTAAAATAGGCCCATCTGTCCAAATAATTTTGGGGTTGTTGATGTATTCTTGTTGAATTTCAGTCTTTTGAACCCTTGGATAAACCATAATATGATAATGCGCTAAAATGGCATCAGCATTTTTCCATTTGTGAAAATGCGCTAGGTTATCTTCACCCATAATCAGATAAAATTCAAGATTTGGATATTTTTCTTCAAGTCGAACTAAGGTGTCAATGGTATAATTCGGTTGAGGGAGGTCGAATTCAATGGTATTCACCTTGAATTTGGGATATTGAGTAATAGCCTCGTAAACCATTTGATACCTGTGGTTATTCGAAAGCATTTTTTGCTTTAATTTAAAAGGACTCCTCGGGCTGATGACAAACCAAAGTTCATTGATTAATGAATTTTCTACTAGATGATTCGCTAAAATAAGATGCGCCTGATGAATAGGGTTAAAGGTGCCAAAAAACAATCCTACCTTTTTCATGCTTAAACCTTTAAAAATTGAGAGACCAAATCTTCGGCTTCTTTCAATGCCGTAGGTAAGTCATCGTTTTTTAAAATCACATCAAATTTTGAAGCTGTTAGCAATTCTTCTTTGGCTTTTGCAACGCGCATTTGTATAATTTCTTCTTGGTCAGTATTGCGCACACGAAGTCTTCGCTCGAGTTCTGCGACAGAAGGCGGTTGAATAAATACCGAAAGGCTCTCTTTTGGAAATTTAGATTTCAACGCGATACCTCCGGCGACATCGATATCAAAGACAACGGCTTGTTTGGAATCCCAAATCCGAGTGATTTCACTTTTATAGGTGCCATAAAATAAATCAGGATAAACCTCTTCGTATTCTATAAATTTTTCCGTTGATATGTCCTCTTTAAAGTTTGTGCTGTTCAAAAAATAATAGTGAATCCCATTTTTTTCGTGATCCCTAGGCGATCGTGTGGTCGCTGAAATTGAAAAAGCTAAAGGTAAATCTGTTTTAGATAGCAAGTGATTGACAATAGTACTTTTACCACTTCCAGACGGGGCAGAGAAAATTATAAGTTTTTCGGTGTTAAAGGACATTTAACAATTGTTCTTTGATCTTTTCCAGATCGTCTTTCATAATGACCACTACTTTTTGCAGTGCCGCGTGATACGATTTAGAACCTATAGTGTTGATTTCTCGTCCGATTTCTTGAGCGATAAAACCAAGCTTCTTTCCCGAAGACTGTTTGTTGTTCAAGGTCTCTACAAAATAAGACAGGTGGTTGTGGAGTCTTACTTTTTCTTCAGTAATATCGTATTTTTCGAGGTAGTAAATGAGTTCTTGTTCAAATCGATTTTCATCTACTGATTCTTTGATTTCAGCAACCGCCTTTTCCATTCGAGAACGAATTTCTTCTTTGCGAACCAAATCAATTTTTTCGACTTCTTCAAGGGAGGTTGAAATCGCTTCAATTCGATAAAGAAGATCGACTGCTAGCGCTTCGCCTTCTTGAGCTCTAAATTCGTTAAGGTGCTTAGCTGCTTTTCTAAGACCCTCTAAAACAAAGTTTTTTTCAGCCTCCTCAATTTCTTCTCGGCTACTTTGCATAACGTCGGGGAGTCGCATCGCAATTTGAAGAGCGCTCTGCTCGTCGGCGGAAACTATATCAGTCAACTGTTCTATATAGCTCCTAACTAAAGCCTTATTGATGTTCGTTGCACTTTGACCTGAGTTGTTTTCAACGTGAATAAAGACCTCGACTTTGCCTCGATTGAGTTCAGCAGACAGCATCTTTCTCATATCTAACTCAATATCTTTATAGACCTGAGGAAGGCGAATCATTAAATCTAGATTCTTGCCATTAAGCGCCTTTATCTCAATGCTGATTTTCTTGTGTTCGATTTGGCCTTGGAATTTTCCATAGCCAGTCATGGAATATATCATACACTTATTTGAAGGCAAAATTAAGAATTAAACCAATCGCTTTAATCTAAAGGCCTAATCCAAATGTTTCTATAACTCACTCGCGACTCATCTGCGTGGTCTTGCAAAATTAGAGGGCCATCCCCATGTGCGTTGTTTTTTGGCCATCCGATGTATTCGGTAGTTCCCAATATTTCAAAATGATCTTGAACTAAAACCCCATTGTGAAGTACCGTTACCGTTGCCGATTTTGTTTTTTCGCCTTGGGCGTTGAACTCAGGTTTGTTATAAATAATATCATAGGAATTCCACTCACCAGAAG
>CBFIGE010000019.1:0-34605 GCA_965662045.1 Flavobacteriaceae bacterium | reverse complement strand
AATGGGATTCGGATTTAAGGATATTCGTTGGAGGAGCACCAAATGCTCAATTATTAGATGAATTAGAAAGAATAAAGATGGAAATCAATGAATTGGCAACAGATGGATTTCAGGTAAATATTGTAAATGATTCATTACAATCAAATTATTATATCTTCTTAGGTACAGGAACTGAATATGCTCAATTATATCCAAGCCAAACTGGTTTAGTCGATTCTAACTGGGGCCTATTTTCAGTTTTTTGGAATGCTAATAATAAGTTTACCTCAGGACATATGTATGTCGATATTTCTAGAGCTAATTTAACCGAACAGAAACATCTACTGCGAGAGGAGTTGACACAGTCACTAGGGCTAGCAATAGATTCACAAGAGTATTTAGAGAGTATTTTCCAATCATCATGGACGACTACAAATGAATATGCGGAAATCGACAGAGATTTAATAGGATTATTGTACCATCCCGACATGGAAGTTGGATTGAATGAAAACCAGGTAGATCAAGTGTTGAAGGAAATCCTAATGAGTAAATGACAAAATTGACTAACGGGTAGTTACGATTAGGTTCGAGCCCCAGCCAGACCGGAAAAAAAGCCGATTAGAGATAATTGGTTTTTTATTTCCAAATAATAGTCTCAAGGTTCTGAGACTTCTTTACTTGCGATTTGATTACTGAATTTATTTGAGTTTCTAATTCAACGGGGATTTAATCGGAGTTGACCACAAGGGTTTATTTTTTTATAAAGTCCACTTTTTTAATTCGCTTGGACTACTTCTTTTTTTGAGTATTTTAACGTCAAAATCACTCTTATTTACAAGAGTAGAAATACTAGAAGAACTTGGCACATCATGATTTATAATTGCCAACCAATATAAAAACCCACAGTATTTCCTATGGAGCAACTCACTAAGCAATTACTCATAATACATATAGCTGCAGGATTTGTTTCTTTAGTAACTGGATTAATCTCAATTATAAGTTCTAAAGGAGGCAAAATTCACAAGAAATCTGGTAAAATTTATTTTTATTCAATGACATTAGTTTTTGTTACTGCCATTATTATAGCTAGTTATAGATTTAATAGATTTTTATTTTTAATCGCCTTTTTAAGTTATTACAGTGTATTTGCTGGTGCGAGAAAACTGAAATTGAAAAATCTTTATAAGAATCAAAAGCCAAAATGGTACGACTGGACAGCAGCATTAATTAATGGTTTTGCAAATCTTTTTTTCATAGGACTAGGCATTTATTTTTCAATTGAAAATGGATTTTTTAGTGGAGGAGCATTGCTATCTGTTGGGTTTGGAATTGGAGGTTTAAGTATCTCCTATGTGAATCTTAAACCATTTATGATTAAACCCAATAAAAGTTATCATTGGTATTTATCTCATATTGGCAATATGCTTGGAGGTTATATTGCCACATCAACTGCATTTCTGGTCACCATAAATGGAAAATTTGAAATAATGGATCCGTTTTTAGGATTTGCTTTACCATCAATGATTGGGGTTCCGTTAATAGTGTATTGGATTAAAAAAACAGAAAAAAATATGTTGGGTAGTATTAACTGATAGGCTTCCCCTAGTTGAATTAATTTTTACTCATTTTTTTCAAAATAAAAGAGCCCTTCAACTTTTATATCAAGAGTCAGGGCTAACTTCAAACCTAATTCTAAGGTTGGCTTATACCTGTAGCGCTCAATTGAAATGATTGTTTGTCTGCTGACTCCAACAAGATCGGCCAATTGTTCTTGAGTTAATCCTTTTTTTTGTCTGAATCCCTTTAGGTTATTTTTTAAAACCATTCTAATGAGTTCTCTGTAAGTAAAACTGATACGATGACTTTATAACAGAAATACCGGCTAGAAGTAAAAGGCTCAAAAAAATAATTTCACCTTCTTTTATTAATACGCTATTATTTAGAATTTGATTTTCTTGAAGATTAAATAATTCCCTGTTAATTCTGGACTGAAATATATACCCCACAATTATGACTATGGAAAACTCATATAGCAAATAGCCCAATTTAAATGACTTTGAATGAATCATATCATCTCTCTCGTCAGTGTTTTCCTTTTTTTTTTAAAAAAAACTTCCAATACAGCATATGCGATAGAAAAATATATGACGGTAGATATAACAATTTGGATTAATATCCCTTTCAATCCTTTCATCAAATACAGATTGTACTCTTGATTTTTATAAAAGTAAGGGAGAAAAACAAATACAAATACTATGGAATAAATGATGTCGATTAAGGTCGCTATTTCCTTTTTTGAAAGTACCATGGATTTTGAAATTTTTGTGTTATAATTTTTTAACGTAAAGTATACTTTACAAATATAATAAAAAATGTAAAGCTAGCTATACACTAAGCCTGAAAAAGTAGAACGATATAAACTTCTACAACTATTATAATATCTGTTTCTGGCTTTTTCCTTTTAGCGAATTATTAAGAAAGTTGGTCTTAATTTAATGATATTTGAAAAATTATCTATTTACTTGCAATTTACACTTAGTTATTTAATTTTGCACAACCCATTTCTTTTAAGGAGTATAACCAATGAATAAATTTATCTTAAACGCAACAGATAAAAAATGAGTCTATCAGTCAAAAACAGGCAATTACAAAAGCTTGAAAATGAATTGAATTATCTTGAAGAGGAGTATGAGGTGTATCTAGAGGCGAAGAAAACAACTTTTAATAATAAGGTTACCTATTCTTTTGGAAGTTTTATTGTCACTGTTCCCAATACCTTGGGTTTGGTTTCTCTTTTCCAACAAAATGATAATTCTGAAATAGCATCAAAAATTATTTTTGTGCTTTTATGCTCAGTCCTTTTCTTTATTGTAGCATATAAATCAATTCTCTCTTTTAAAACTTCGATAGAACTTAAAGAAAGTATTAAAAGTACTCGAAAGAAAATGACTGAATTAATTGATGAAAAAAAAATACTTATTCAAAACATTAGAGAATATAAAATTGAATTGACACATGAAAAAAATGAGGCTTTATCATTTCTTAATGCCAGACTAAGTTTGCATAAAATGTCCAAAATAGTTAATGGATTACTTCACTACAGTTCATCTTTTTCGGCAAACAAAGTCAAGATTAAAAAAGTTGATGCAAAAAATATTGCAAGTTTATTAAGTCTTATTGAACAAAAATTATTGTTGAATAAAAATATAGAGAAGGTGTTCGAAAATAATGACGACATTAATCAAATCAACTTTTTTTCAAAGATTTGGAGACACAACTTAATATCAATGCACCTGATCATTAGGACAACCATAAATTATTTAGAGATTCTTAAAAAAAATGACCCCATTTTTTTACAGAAAATGAGATTCAACGAAGTTCCACCTATTATCCATTTGTCCAAAGACCCCATAACTAATTGTATGCTAGATTCAGGTAGACACTATGTTTTAAAGTGTGCAGAACAAATTGAGTATAATCTCAAAGCGATTAATAAAGGCAATGATAATTTCAGTTTAGATAACACCTACAAGAAGCAAATTAAAACTTTCCTCAAGAAAAATTAAACTAAAATTTTAATAGTCCAAACAAAATTTGGGTTTGTAATTTTATATTAATGGTATGTAATATGGTATACATTAAGTCATTATTCATACCAATACTTTCAACGTATTAATTCAGAAACCTGTTTAAAAACTACATACATCTCAGCTGCTATCTCATGACTTCGCTCTTGGTATTTTGAAAATTGAACAGGAGTATGATCAAAAGCTTTCGGATCTTCATAGGTTAGCGCTATTTTAGATTTAGCTCCTAATACTAAGGGACAATTCTCATTAGCATGAGAACAGGTCATTACAGCGATATAACCCTGGGCTGGATTATAGGTGTCATCATATTTTTTTGAAAAGCCAATTAAAGGCAAGACATCTTCGCTCATTTTAAAATAGTATATGGGATTATCAGCTGTTTTTTGACCAATAATGTCAGATTGGATTCCCTTTTCAACTAAGACTCGTTGAACAAGAGGAAAAAGTGCCGTTGCCTCTGTACCACCAGAAAAACACTCTACCGTATTTAGATTAAAATGTCGGCTCATTACCCAAGCCCAGATTTGAGACAGATGACTTCTTCTAGAGTTGTGCGTACATATAAAATTCAAATTACAATTTGTTTGACTTAAAATTTCACGCGCAATGAGATTTGAAAAGTCGTCTAATACTTCTTTTCTATTGTTATCAACAATTACTTTTTGAGCAATTTCCACTATACTAGTTTTTAAATTTTGATACATTAATTTTTGTGTTTTATATTCATTCATTGGATGTACAGCACTCAATTTTTTGTTGCTCAAATTGATTAAAAAAAGAAAGTAATGAACTTTTAAATTTAAAAACAGCAGACAAATCAATACAATAACAAACCGAGGCACCTTCAATTGTTCCTTTAATTAATCCCTTATTTTTGAGTTCTTTCAAATGCTGTGAAATAGTAGCTTGTGCAAGTCCAATTTCAGCCACGAGGTCACCACAAACACAACTGTCTTGTTTCGCTAAATATTGAAGAATCCGTATTCTTGCAGGATGCGAAAGTGCTCTTGTAATATCAGCTAGGTCATTTTGTTCAACAGTAAATAAACTTGTTCTAGTTTTTCCCATAATTATCGCAATATTACGATGAATTAAAAAATAACTAAATGCTTTGAGAAAAAAACTATCTTCGGATACGATGAGCTTATTACATAAAATACTTCTTTTCTTAGTGCTTATTCTGATAGTAAATTGCAGAGAACATAGCACGAAACAAAAAGTGAATAAGCCTGTAGCAACCCTAGATCAACCACTGAAATTGGTTTGGTCTGATGAATTTGATTACGAAGGAGTGCCGGATGAGAAAAAATGGAAGCATCAAACTACTGGTCCAAATCAGGGAAACTGGTTTAATGGTGAACAGCAGCATTATACCACAAGCGAAAAAAACGCTTACGTCAATGATGGCACCTTAAAAATAATTGCACTCCAAGAGGAAATCACAACTAACGGAGTTCCTAAAATGTATTCATCAGCTCGTCTGAATTCAACTTTCCCATTTACTTATGGAAAAATTGAAGTAAAAGCAAAACTTCCTCAGGGTCAGGGAACTTGGCCAGCAATTTGGACACTCGGAACAAATATTAACGAGCTCGGCAACCCATTTGGGGATGAATTCGGTTCCGTTGGGTGGCCGAATTGCGGAGAAATTGATATCATGGAACAAAATGGATGGCAAAAATCTAAGACTATAGGTCATTTACATTGGGGTGATACAAAAACAGGTAAATACGAAAATCAAGGAAGTACTTATAAGCTCGAAACATCCTCAAAAAATTATCACATTTACAGCGCTATCTGGAAGAAGGACAGTATTCATATACAAGTAAACCAACAGACTTTTTTGTCAATCAAAAACACTGAAGAATTGCCTTATGACAATCCGCATTACCTATTATTAAACTTAGCTGTTGGAGGAAATTTAGGCGGAAATTTACCAGACCAATGGGAACCGCAAGTTTTTGAAATTGATTACGTTAGAATCTATCAATAGCACTGAATTAAAGAATCTTTATTCATTGATTATTAACAATAAATTAACATAAATTTTACATTTAAGAAATGTGTCTTTTTTCTATCTAAGACAATTCAAACATCAAATTACTAGTTTTTATGGGAATTATAGATAGTTAATGATTGGTGATTGATAATTTTCTATTCGCGCACTGCTTGACTCCACTTCTATTAAGCAACTTAATATTAAAATTTACTTTACAAAGACTATCGATTATATAATTTAATTTTGAAGCACTAAAATCAAACTTTAAAAAAACTACAATGAAAAAAATTATTTCGTTACTGTTTGCGGTAGCTGTGGGTTTTACCTACGCACAAGAACAACAAGAAACGGATTCAATTTTGACGAATCAACTTGATGAAGTTATTGTGACATCTTCAAGAGTTATTGATGTCGCTATTGAGCGTGTAACTCCTGTAGCTGTCTCAACAATTACAGCTCAAGAAATCAGCCTAAAGGTAGGGAACCAAGAATTTCCAGAAATCATGAATAACACTCCTGGAGTTTACGCCACAAAACAAGGTGGTGGTTATGGTGATTCTCGAATTTCGTTACGTGGATTTGACCAAAGAAATACATCTTTCTTGATTAATGGCCAGCCTGTAAACGACATGGAAAATGGATGGGTTTACTGGTCAAACTGGGCTGGGCTAACTGATGTTGCCTCCGGAATTCAAATTCAAAGAGGTTTAGGTGCATCTAGATTAGCAGTACCCTCAGTAGGTGGAACAGTATCTATTTTTACTAAATCTGCTGAAAAAGAGCAAGGCGGAGCACTTAACCAAATGGTTGGTAATGACGGTTACAGTAAAACCTCATTCTCTTACAACTCGGGAAAGAGTGACAACGGATGGGCTTATTCAATGTTATTATCATACTGGAGAGGAAATGGATATGTAAACTTCACCAAAGGTGAAGGATTGACTTACTTCGCTGCAATCGGCTATGCGCCAGAAGGTTCAAAACACGCTTTCAACGCCTCATTATTGGGTGCAGGACAATGGCACCACCAGAGATCAGCTTGGGTTTCGATTCGAGATTACCAAAACTTCGGAGAAGAAGGAATCGATAGAAGATGGAACACCAACGGTGGATATACTAATGGAGCTGCTTCTAACTACAATACTGAAGAATACAATATCAGAAGAAACTTTTACAACAAACCTCTTGCAACCTTTAACTGGGACTGGGATATCTCCGACAATGTTCAGTTAAACACATCGTTCTACGCTTCTGCTGGACGCGGAGGAGGAACGGGACCAAGAGGAAATAACTACAGAAACTCAGATATTGACCTTTACCCTTTCCGTCAAGACTTGACAGAGCAAATTGAAGAAGGCAAAGGAGTGTTTGCTAGAGATGCTGATGGATATATCAACTTTGACAGAGTTATTAATGTCAATCAGAACACAACTTCAGGATACAATGGTCCACTTAGTCGATATGCTGGTAAATTAATTGGCGCTAATAGAAACCCAGGAGGAAACGTTAATAGAAACATTCTTATTCGTAGAGCATCAATGAACTCTCACGACTGGCTTGGAGCTATTTCATCTCTTGACATCACTTCAGGTAAAATGAGATACTCCGTGGGTGTAGATTTAAGAAGCTACAAAGGATACCACTACAGAGTTGTTAATGATCTATTAGGATTAGACGGATACTACTCAGGAGGTAATCAAAACAGTGAAGGTCAGATCATCGAGACCTTAGTTGAAGCCAAGCCTTTCAAAAATACTGGAATCAGAGGTCCTAAAATTGATTACTACAACAACGGTCTTGTAAAGTGGGGGGGAATTAACGGTCTTGCTGAATACAATGAAGAAGGAAAATTCACTGCGGTACTTCAAGCAGGATTATCAAACCAAAGCTACCAAAGAGAAGACTTCTTTGATCAAGTTGACAACCCAATCTCAGATAAAAAGAACATGACTGGAGGATACCTCAAAGGAGGTGCAAACCTCAATGTAAATGAAAAAACAAACTTGTTTTTCAATGCTGGTATCATTTCGCGTCAGCCATTGTTTGACGCAATTTTTCCAGGATTTGCAAATGATATAAATGAAAATGCTCAAAACGAAAAGATAAGGTCTTTAGAACTTGGGTATGGTTATATTTCTAATGCCTTTAAATTGAATATAAATGCTTATTCTACAAATTGGGGTAATCGTTTTATATCAAGAGGGTTTACACTTGCAGGAGGAATCGATGGTACAGCTCAATTCTCAAATATCGATGTCCTTCACGAAGGTATTGAAGTAGAAGCTACACTAAGACCGAGTTCAGTATTGAAATTGAGAGGAATGTTATCTGTTGGAAACTGGAGATACGTGAATGATTTTACTTCTTCCGTTTTTGACGATAACAACAATCAGATTGGAGAGGGAACAATTTATGCAAAAGGAGCTAAAGTTGGTGACGCAGCTCAGTTTGTGACTTACTTCTCAGCAGATTATAGAATGGGTAATGTAACACTTGACTTAGGCTACCGATTTGTTGATCAATTATATGCCGACTATGGTATTGACGACAATGAATTATTGAGTCCTGATAACCGTGGTGCTGTTAAGCTACCTTCTTACGGTCTTGTTGACTTAGGCGCAACGGCCTATTTTGGAGACTTTAGCTTAAGAGCAAACGTCAATAACCTATTAGATACTACCTACATCGCTGAATCAAATTCAAATATACATGCAGACCCTACATCTACTACTTGGAATGGTGTTGATGTAAGAAACTACGTATGGTTTGGTTTTGGAACAACTTGGAACTTAAATCTTAGATATCGTTTCTAAGTACAACACATAGTTGTAATCAACAATAAAAGGGGCTTTCGAGCCCCTTTTATTTATCTTATTATATGAATTCAATTTGAAAAAATAATACGTACTTCATGTACAAAATAGGTGGAATGTTTGACTTAAAATTTTCAACAGGGAAAGCGAGACAGGGTTATATTGGTTTATATTTCGAACCTAGTGCCATCATTGAACAACTGCAGGAAAAAATAGACCCTTATCATCTAAGACCCACGCAAATAAATTCACACGCCTTTCCCATTGAGAGAAATTTACACTGCTCTATCCTTCAAAACATCCACAAAAACATTTCAAGAGAGGTCATTTCAACGCTATGCGCTGCATATATCGATGGGCTTTACGCAGCTCAATACCGATTACATAATCTTAGTCTTTTTGAAAATTTAGAAGGCAATGGAGCGAATGGAGTTCCATTTCATTACGATGTACTCAAATTCGATTTAGAAGCGCCTATTGTTTTAGATTTACATGAAACCTTGGCTTTAAGACTTCAAGAATACCACAACCACGCTTTTTCATTTGAAAATTATCATCCCCACATAACGATTGCTTTTGTCAAACCTGATAGCTGTGGTTTTCTGCTCGAAGATTACAAAGACTTAGAAATTAATCTCAGGGCAAAATCCTTGAAGTACAAATGCAAAGACAGAAAAGCAACTTTGGAAACACTTTTTGACCTCGAAGCTACTTTGTCTTTTTGATACCGAATTTCTCCTCATAAAAACGCATAATGGGCTGAAATGGACCTAATTGATGTTGTCTGATACTAAAATCATCAGCATAGGGACCATATGGAGTTGAAACCGGCTTTTTCTTCAAATCTGGAAAATCAACTTCCCGATTTACTTTATCGGGTCGCTTTTGTTGATTGATATACCCAGCAACATCATAGGCGTCTTCATCACTCAACAGAGGATCTCGGTAATCTATTCCAAAAGGCATGTTATACTTGATAAAGGATGCCGCAGTAATTACTCTAGTCATCCCTGCCCCATTGTTATATGACTTTGGACCCCACAAAGGTGGATATTCATAATCGATCTGGTCAGCGAATAATTGTCCTTGACCATTCTCACCGTGACATCGCGTGCATTCTCGCTGAAAAACAGCCTCTCCATTAGATAAATCTACTTTACGCGCTGGAATTTCTATGCTTTTAAGACCTCTTCTAATTAATTTTTCGTCTTTTTCAACAAAGCGAGAAAGCCAGTCAATGTAAGCGATAAGCGCCTTCATCTCTGTACTGTTTTCTTCTAAGACCACACCATTCATACTGCGCTCAAAACAACCGTTTATGCGCTCTTCAAGTGTTCCTATTTTATTTTCTCTTCCTCGAAATTGCGGAAAAACTTTACTCACTCCGATCATCGGCATGGCATAAGCTTGAGTTCCTGCATTTAAGTGGCAATTATCGCAGCTCAGCGCACTGTTGTATATCTGATTCGTGCTATCTGCAAATGCCCCTAACAATTGATTCGTTTGGGTAAACAAGCGATACCCATATTTAATCTCCGCACTGCTATGGTTAGATAAACTAGACACATCATAATTCATAGTATACAGAAAACTATTATCAGATACGGTCTCATTAAACGAAGTGCGTTGTGCTACAAGAAGAAATAGAACCAAACAAATAAGTAAACAGCAAAATATTGCTCGATTAAAATAGCGCGCCAACCTTCTTAATTGCTTGTGCATAACACTGTGTAGTTTTCAGAAGAGAAAAATACTAAATTCTAGATGAATCCAACAAGATCTGACGGTTTGGTAAGGTGTGTTTGCCAATAATTCGTCTTCCTTCGCTTAGAACTAGTGTATTTTTTTTTCGTTGATATAGTTCTTCAGCCGCTCGAATTCTACTCTTGTCTAAATCGACTATAGGCCTTGGGTAATTTTGATTTAAATCTATTCCTGTAAATGCGACTTCAAGTGGGGGCATAGTGTGTGGTTCGTGTAGATATCGCAAGGGAACATCAGACAACTCAGGGCACCACTTTCGAATAAATACACCTTCGGGATCGTGCTCTATAGAATTTTTAATGGGATTGTAGATTCGAATTTGATTGATTCCAGTTTCACCTGCTTGCATTTGAATTTGCGGATAGTGAATACCTGGTTCAAAATCTAAAAATTGACGAGCAAGATAATGTGAAATACTCTGCCAAGGCAACCACAACAAATGCGTTGCAAAAGAGACCACAAGGGCACGCATTCTAAAATTAAGATATCCCGTAGTGTTCAAGCAGCGCATTGAAGCATCAACGATAGGAATTCCTGTTTGACCTTTCATCCAAGTCATTAAATAAACAGTATTGACAGGCTTATTAAGATCGTGATACCCTCTATTTATACTTTGAAATTCCATCTCACATTCCATTTCAAACTTTTGAATAAAATGTGCCTGCCATCTTAAACGAGATAAAAAAGCTCTTAAATGCACATTCTTTTTTTTAAGCGATGAAAACCGGTGAAAAACTTCTCGAGTTGAGAGCACACCCCAAGCGATATATGGCGACAAACGACTGCAACTTTTTCGAGACAATTCAGGTTTAGAAATATGATAATTATATGTCTTATGTCGAGTTTCAATAAAACTATTCAAATATTTCAATGCATAATCTCGACCTCCAATTTGTTGTTGTACTGCGTCTGTAAATTCAAAATCTGCTGAGGTACATCTTACGGTATCGAGGGATTCAGAAGAAACAAAATCTTCGATTTGAGCTGAAAAGACTAAGGGAGTTTGCTTGGTATAGTCCGTCCATAAGGACAACCATTGTTTACGATTTTTAAGCGCTCGAAACACGCCGTTATGATTAAAGGTCTGCCATGAAATATCTTTCAATTTACAAAAGCGTTCTAATTGCAAATCTCTCTGATAAGTGAGCTGTAATCCAGTCTCATTGTTGGTGAAAAGCGTTTTAATCTCGAATTGCAGTGCCAACTTTTCGAGAAAAGAAAAAATGTCTTCTTGGGCAATCAGTACGCGCGTATTTTTAGCTTGAAGTTGTTTGTTGATGTAATTCAAAGATTTGAGCACAAAATTCCAATGACGTTGACTGTAGTGCAAATCTGATTGTAACATCGGCTCAAACAAATAGCACATCAAAACCTTACGTCCTGATAAGAGGGCATTGTATAAAGCAATATTATCTTCTAACCTCAAATCTCTTCGAAACCAAAAAACACTGATTTCAAATTTCTTTTTCATAACAATGTAAATTTAATGTAACAAATGTTACAAACCCTTCACTCGAGTTGATTTAGTTTTGTAAGCTGATTGACAATTACTACTTTCAAGTCTAATAAGACGTCTTATGATCAACCTCTTAAGAAAAACGTTTGGTTTTATTTTTGAATCTTCACTTATTGAAGAAATCAATAAAATCGGTACTCTTAGAGAAGTTTCAGCTGGAGAAGAATTGATCCGATTTGGAGAATTTATTAAAGGGGTTCCTTTGATGATTTCTGGAGCCGTTCGTGTCAATAGAGTTTACCCTGATGGAAACGAGTTGTTTTTATACTATATTGAAGAAGGAGATACTTGCTCAATGAGCTTAAATTGTTGTACCCAACAAAAAAAAAGTGAAATTAGAGCGGTTGCTGAAATTCATTCTCAATTCGTTATGATACCTGTATCTAAAGTCCAAGGTCTTATTAGCAAATATCCTAGCTGGAGACAATTTGTTTTTTCGAGTTACCACAACCGAATGGTTGAAGTAGTGCACGCCCTGGAAAAGGTGGCTTTCGAAAAATTAGATGACCGTTTAGCAGAATACCTCTATCAAAAATCGAGAATTACCAAAAGTGATACATTACAAATGACCCATCAAGAAATAGCTGAAGACTTAAGAACATCTCGTGTAGTTATTTCAAGACTTTTGAAAAAATTAGAACAAATGGGTAAGCTTAAATTACAGCGTAACATTGTTGAATTAATCCCAAAAATTAAATGATCAAACGTCTATTTCCAATACTCGAATGGTTACCTGAGTACAATCAGTCCAAATTTTACGGAGATCTTTCTGCAGGATTGACTGTAGGGGTAATGTTAATTCCACAAGGAATGGCATATGCAATGATTGCTGGTCTTCCTCCAATTTTTGGACTGTATGCCGCTTTTATTCCTCAACTCGTTTATGCGCTTATGGGTACTTCAGGAAAATTAGGGGTTGGTCCCGTAGCTATGGATTCATTGTTAGTTGCTTCAGGATTAGGCGCTCTATCTCTTAGCGGTATAGATCAATACATTCAAATGGCTGTATTTCTAGCTCTTTTTATGGGAGGAATTCAAGTATTCATGGGCCTTCTTAAAATGGGGTTTCTTGTTAATTTTTTATCCAAACCTGTCATAAGCGGTTTTACTTCTGCAGCAGCAATAATTATTGGATTAAGTCAGCTCAAACACTTATTGGGAACTGAAATAGCGCGTAGCAACCAGTTGCAACATCTTCTTTACAATGCCTATTTGACTTTAGATGAAATTCATTTTGGCACACTCTTTATCGGTATAGGTGGAATTTTAGGGATGCTTTTTTTGAATAAAATATCTCCCAAAATTCCGGCTGCACTTGTGATTACAATTCTGGGGATTTTAGTGGTCTGGGGTTTTGGAATGGAGCAAACAGGAGTCAAAATCGTGTCGAACATACCCTCTGGTCTACCCGAATTAAAACTTCCTTCAGAATATGTACTGAGTAATATTAATGAATTGTTTCCTATTGCATTAACACTTTCACTTGTGGCTTTCATGGAAGCAATATCTGTCGCTAAGGCCGTCGAAGATGAACACAGCAATTTAAGTTTAAGACCTAATCAAGAACTGATTGCTCTTGGTTTTGCCAATATTGTGGGTTCACTATTTCAGTCATACCCTACTACTGGTGGGTTTTCAAGAACTGCAGTGAACAACCAAATTGGCGCCAGCACACCTATGTCTTTGATTATAAGCGCTGCAATTGTAGGAGCTACATTATTTTTTCTTACTCCATTGTTTTATTATTTACCCAATGCTGTTTTGGCAGCCATTATAATGGTTGCTGTAGTAGGTCTTATTGATCTCAAATACCCCAAGCGATTGTGGAATTATAGAAAAGATGAGTTTGGACTCTTGGCATTTACTTTCCTTGTTACCCTAACTGTTGGTATTACGCAGGGTATTTTATTTGGAATATTATTGTCTTTATTGCTAATGGTCTACAGAACAGCACAACCGCACTATGCTGTTTTAGGAAATATTAAAGGTTCAAAATATTATAGAAATATAAATCGATTCAAAGAAGATGTAAATGAAGATTTAAAGGTGCTAATATTTCGATTCGATGCCCAACTCTATTTCGGAAATAAGGACTTTTTTAAATCCGAATTATCCACCCAAATCGAATCTAAAAAAGAGTACTTAAAAAGTATTATTATCAATGCTGAAAGCATTAATTACATCGATAGTAGCGGTGTATTCATGCTTGATAAATTTATAGAAAAACTTCAGAATCAAGGATATGGAGTGTATATAGCAGGTGCAATAGGCCCTGTAAGAGACATTATTAAGAACAGTGGATTAGAAGAGCGAATAGGTAGTAATTTTTTATTTGAAAATACGTATGAGGCTCATCTGTATATCCAACAAAATATTGAACCAGACGAATTGCACAAAAAGATATCACATCAAAGCTTTACATTGTAACTTGGGTTACAATTAAATTAGATAAACACACTTAACTTTGTAATAACAAAATAGAAATCAATGCACATTGAACAAATTTATACAGGATGTTTAGCACAGGGTGCTTATTACATTGAAAGCAAGGGAGAAGTTGCCGTCATTGATCCTTTAAGAGAAGTTCATTCCTATGTCGAAAAAGCAAAATCTAACCAAGCTGAAATCAAATATATATTTGAAACACATTTTCACGCTGATTTTGTCAGTGGACACCTCAGCCTGTCTAAAGAAACAAATGCCCCCATTATTTTTGGACCCAATGCGAATCCTAGTTTTGATGCTCAAATTGCAAAAGACCAACAAGAATACAAACTCGGGGATATCACCATTGTTGCGCTGCACACGCCAGGGCATACAATGGAAAGTACTACTTATTTATTGAGAGATGAAAACGGAAAAGATCACGCTATTTTTAGCGGAGATACCCTGTTCTTAGGTGATGTGGGCAGACCTGATTTGGCCCAAAAGGCAGAACATGTAACACAAGAACAACTGGCCGAAACCCTATACGACAGTCTTCGCTACAAGATTATGCCCTTATCTGATGAAGTCATCGTATACCCTGGTCATGGCGCAGGATCTGCCTGTGGTAAAAACATGATGAAAGAGACCGTAGACACCTTAGGTAATCAGAAAAAAATGAATTATGCCCTAAGAGAAGATATGACTAAAGAAGAATTTGTCAAAGAAGTAACAGATGGTTTAATGCCTCCTCCTCAATACTTCCCGCTCAATGTAAAGCTGAACAAAGAGGGTTATGATGATGTAAAAGATGTCATCAAAAGAGGATCAATAGCCTTAGAACCATCAAAATTTGAAGATCTCGCCAACAAGAGTGGTGCACTAATTCTCGATGTAAGACATCAAAGCGAATTCGTTAAAGGTCATATTCCACGTTCAATTTTTATTGGCCTTGATGGGGGGTTTGCCCCTTGGGTAGGTACACTTATTGCGGATGTTAAACAACCCATTCTGCTCGTTGCCCCTGAAGGAAGAGAAGAAGAGACTATTACAAGATTAGCAAGAGTAGGATTCGATCATGTCTTGGGATATCTAAAGGGGTCTTTTGAAGCCTGGAAATCGGATTCAAAAGAATACGATAGCGTAGGTACAATAGCTGCAGATGAGCTCGAAATACTTATGCAAAAAGAGGAGATTGAAATTTTTGACGTTCGTAAAGAGAGCGAACACTTTACACAACATGCCTTGAATTCTTCGAATACTCCCCTTGACTTCATCAATAGTTTCTTAAATCAATTTCCTGAAGAGGGTGTGTTTTATGTGCATTGCGCAGGAGGTTATCGTTCTGTGATTGCCGCATCAATATTAAAAAGTCGCGGTATTCATAATAGTATAGATGTTTTAGGAGGATTTAAAGCCATGCAAGAGTCAGAAATTGATATAAGCGCTTATCAATGTCCAACTACAATGACAGCTTAGAACATACATTATGAAGATTTTTATGGAACCATGGCCTTGGTATATTTCGGGTCCATTAATAGCAATAGTGATGCTATTCTTGATTCTTTCAGGAAAAGAATTTGGCGTATCGTCAAATCTCAGAACAATGTGCAGTGCATTGGGTGCTTCTAAAGCTGGTGACTTTTTCAAAATAGATGTCAAATCCCAACGATGGAATATTCTATTTATTACAGGAACAATAATCGGAGGGTTTATAGCCTCATTGTTTTTAAATGGAAATGCCCCGATTCCATTAGCTGAAAATAGTGTGCAAATTCTAAAGGCCTATGGCTTTGCGGATGCAGGAGAGGCTTATGTGCCACAAGCCTTGTTTTCTTTGGAACAATTAGTTGAAAAAGGCAACCTTATTTATTTAGTATTGGGGGGATTTTTTGTTGGATTTGGAGCGAGATATGCAGGGGGATGCACTTCAGGACATGCTATATCTGGACTGAGTAATTTGCAACTCCCCTCCTTGATAGCAGTTTTAGGCTTTTTCAGTGGCGGACTTATTATGGTTCACTTCATTTTTCCACTTCTATTCTAGTAAATCATGAAAGTATTAAAGTTTTTATTTGCCGGAATCTTTTTTGGCATCATTATGTTGAAGTCTGGAGCGGCTTCTTGGTATCGCATTTTTGAGATGTTTCAATTTGACTCCTTTCATATGTATGGTCTAATAGGTTCCGCATTAATAGTTGGAATTTTTGGTATTCAAATGATCAAATATTTTGATGTAAAAACCATAGATCGAAAACCTATTGAGTTTCACGATAAACAAAAAGGATATAAACGCTACTTGATTGGAGGAAGTATTTTTGGTTTAGGTTGGGCCCTATCAGGAGCTTGTCCGGGTCCCATGTTTACTCTTTTGGGGGCGGGATTCTTACCCATTTTCATTGTCATTATCTCGGCAATAGCTGGCACCTTTATTTATGGTCTTTTGATAAAATTTCTTCCACATTATTAAATAAATGTTTAATATTATTTCTTTTTTGTTAAACAAAAATGTAAATTAGCGTTAGACAGTTTTATTATGAAAAAGAATAGTTACCAAGAAATTGCCAAAGATTCCGAACTGAGTATTTTAGATTTTGATGCCATTGGTGATGACCATATCTCAACTTCATCTGAAACACCAATTACAAGCGCACTTTTTGCACTTTCTGACGAAGAAAAGAAAGATCGAATTGCCGAGCTTTTTGCAGAGATCATGCAAACCCTTGGGTTGGATTTGACAGACGACTCACTCAAAGGTACTCCTTATAGAGTGGCAAAAATGTACGTAGAGGAAATTTTCTCGGGTCTTAAACCAGAAAATATGCCTAAAATGGCTTTATTCGAAAACAAATACAAATACCAAGAAATGCTCATTGAAAAGGACATCAGATTCTTTTCCAACTGTGAGCACCATTTTGTTCCTTTCTTTGGTCATGCGCACATCGCCTACATCTCCTCTGGTAAAGTTGTGGGATTATCTAAACTAAATCGTTTGGTACAATATTTTGCGAAGAGACCGCAAGTTCAAGAACGTTTAACTAATCAAATTGGAAGTGCATTAGTAGACATACTAAATACCGAAAGTGTGGCTGTTGCTATAGAGGCCAAACACTTATGTGTTGCCTCTAGAGGTGTTCAAGATGACAGTTCTTCTACAGTAACGTTCTTTTATGGTGGAGAATTTAAAGATATCGAACAAAAGAAGTTATTTCATCAACAAATAGGTCATTAATGAATCGGCTAAGAGATGCTAAATCATCACTACAAAAAGTAGCACAACGAAAAACTACATCATCAGCTATGCCTATTTATGAAATTGAAATCAACTCTTTAGATGGTGCGCCAATGGACCTCAGTAATTTTAAGGGAAAGTTCATCTTGGTGGTGAATGTAGCTTCAAAATGCGGGTTTACACCTCAATACAAAGAGCTGAGAAAACTTCAAGAGCAATTTTCATCTGAGCTTGTCATAATAGGTTGCCCATGTAATCAATTTGGTGGTCAAGAACCTAGAGGATCTGAAGAGATTCAAGCATTTTGTTCGTTGAATTACGATGTTAATTTTCCCTTAACTCAGAAGCTACACGTAAAAGGTAGCAAGCAACATCCATTATATGCTTGGCTGACTAAAAAAGAATTAAACGGCATTAAGAATTCTTCAATTTTGTGGAACTTTTACAAGTTCTTAATCTCTCCAGAAGGAACATTATTGAAATCATATAAATCTACCACCTCCCCTTTAGATAAGTCTATTGTGAGTTTAATTTCATGAGTTCTAAAAAGGACAAAAAGAAGCCTGACCAAGTCGTATTTGATGAAAAACAAAAAAAGTACGATGGTTTTTTGCGTCCCTACGCTACTGACTTAGGAAGTCCGGAAATAAAAATCACAGACTTAAGTATTTTTAAAAAACGAGCCTCCTATCAAATCAATTCTGAATTACAAGCTAAATTCAATGAATTAAAAACGCAGTATGAAGAGCTTCAAGAGCTTGCCACCCAAACTCAACTCGTATATAGTGCTACGTTCAGTTTTGAGCCAGTGATTGGACATATGTATCATCTTTATCGTAAAAACGATCATGAAGACTTTCTCTCTATCCTGAGTCCCGAGGAATGTACTTTTGAATATTTAGGTAGTTATAGACTTGAGACTAATTTTATGTGGAAAAAGCTAGATTAACTTTTGTACATTAGGACAAAGTCTAGTATGACACACGAATTAGAATCTATTTTAAAAGCGTATCAAACCAACAAAAATAGAGGTGTACAATCTGTGTTGGCAACAGTAGTAGATCTAGATGGTTCATCCTATCGCAAACCCGGCGTAAGGATGCTAATCGATGAATATCAAAGCACTATTGGTGCTGTAAGCGGTGGATGTGTTGAAAAAGACATTACATTTCAAGCCCTGAAAGTTTTTGAATCAGGACAGGCTTTAATAATGACTTATGACGGGCGATACCGATTAGGATGTGAAGGCGTTTTATATATATTAATCGAACCCTTGGATTTATCCAGTAAACAAGTGTCTCTAATTTTAAAGCAAATTAAAGAGAGAACACCACTTAAGTTAGAGAGTTCTTATTTACGAGAAGTAGACACATACCCTCATTTAGGAACAATAATTTTAGGAGAGAACTTTGAATATACAGTTCATCAAAATAGAGTTAAAAAGAGTGACGATCTAGTATTTAACCAGACCTTATCTCCCAAATTTAAATTACTAATAATCGGTGCTGAACACGATGCGGTAGCATTGAGTCAGATGGCATCGCAGTTGGGCTGGTCGGTTGAAATCGTATCGAGTCCCGATGAGCAAAAAGAATTGTCTTATTTCAAGGGTGCATCTAAACTTCACCTTCTCAGCTATGGGATGATCAGACAGCTGCAAATAGATGACAACACGGCCATTGTTATCATGAGCCACAGTCTTCAAAAAGACTTACAGTATCTACTAGCCCTTGAAAATAAATTCCCTGTTTATTTTGGTCTTTTAGGCCCTAGAAAACGCAAAGAAGAATTACTCAACAAACTCATAGAACTCCAGCCCGAGATTCAACTCGATTATTTAGAGCAGTTTAAAGGCCCTGCGGGATTGGATCTCGGTGCACATTCGGCGCATGAAATTGCATTAGCAGTTTTAGCAGAAATATTAAGTGTTAGCCGTCAAAAAGACGCTAGAACCTTGAGTTATAAAAAAGGGGCAATCCATGACTAAGGTCAATAAGGCCTAAGGTGATAATTTAATTTTCCTTAATACGTACTTCATTTTTTTCAATACTAATTATTTCGTTTTCAATATTTTGACCCTATGATTTTTGGGGTTTTCGTATAGCAATTTATCTAGTTTAATTTTAATTTGCTATAAAACTTATAATATGAAAAATCACCTTTCAATGAACAGAAGAGCTTGGTTGAAAAAGTCACTTCTAACGACTACTGGAGCCATTGCAGCGCCCTATTTAGGATTTTCAAATAGAAATTATACGCATCTAAAGTTTGATCAGTATGGAAATATCGTTCACGGATCAAACTTCAAGGAATTTACTTTAAGTGATAAAGTAAATTATCCTGTATTACAGGCGAAATTAAATGCCAATGAAAATCCATACGGTCCATCTCCAATGGCACTTTCAGCATTTAACTCAAGTGTCTCGCAAAGTAATCGATACGCCTGGGATGAATTATTTGAATTAACTGAAGAGATTGCAGAATTTGAAGGTGTTCAACCTGAAAATATTGTATTGGGACCTGGTTCATCGGATTTACTTGAAAAGACAGCCATTTGTTATTTTATGGATGGAGGTAATATCATATCGGCAGACCCAGCTTATATGTCACTTATTAAAGTAGCTCAAGAGGCAGGAGCTGAATGGAAGTCAGTGCCACTAAAAGAAGATTGGTCACACGATTTAGAAGCAATGAAAAAAGCTGTTGACTCGGATACCAAACTTGTTTATATATGTAACCCCAACAATCCCACAGGGACAGTTACCGATAGCGCAGAATTGGTGAACTTCTGTCGCGAAATGTCTAAAAAGACAACTGTTTTTATTGATGAAGCTTATTTATGGTTTCTTGAAGATGGTGCAAAACAAAGTATGGTATCCTTAGTTAATGAAGGTTGTGACGTTATTATAGCCAGAACTTTTTCAAAAATACACGGCTTAGCAGGATTAAGAATTGGCTATGCCGTTGCAAACACAAAATCAATTGAAAAAATACAGCGGATAACTAGAGCTGGGATGGGTATAAGCCTACCTTCAGTATACGCTGCAAAGAGCGCACTTAAAGATGTTGCATTTATAGAAAAATCTAGAAATTTAAACTTTAAAGCTAGAGCGTATACCTATGAAAATTTGATTGATGCTGGTTTCAATCCTGTTGAATCACATACGAGCTTTATGATTTTTCCCATTCACATGGAGGGAAAAGAATTTTTAAATAGAATGCGCATGAATAGTGTTTCGGTCAGGGCCTTTGAATTTATGGATAAAACATGGTGCAGAGTGAGCATTGGAACATTAAGCGAGATGGAGCTATTCTCAAAAAGTGTAAAAGACGTTCTTACCAAAAAAGCCTAAGCTTTGGAGAAAACTTCAATTTTTTTGGCCTTTATTTTTATCGGAATTCTATTGAGATTTAAAATGAAGTCTGAACAAGAATTGCTCGGAATAAAAAAAATAATTCTTGATTTAGCACTTCCCTCTACAATTTTTATCGCTCTGCTAAAAATTCAATTTGAATCAAGCCTTTTGTTATTGCCAATCTTGGCTCTTGGATTCAACTTTATTCTTTATTTAATTGTTCCTCATATCACAAAAATCCTCAAAATCAAGGAAACCAAATATCGTAATACTGCTTTATTAATTGTTCCATCGTTAGCTCCTGGTTTATCCTGTTTTCCCTTTGTGGCTGAATTTCTTGGGCCAAAATTTTTAGCACAAGCCGCTATGGCTGATTTGGGAAATAAAGTATTCGTCTTGGTCATTCTATATTTTGTTGCTATGAAGCTATTTCATGGAAATAATAAGACAATGAGAATACAAAAAAAACGCAATCGAGTTGATTTTGTGAAGGCATTGATTTTAGAGCCAGTAAACTTATTTATTTTGACTGCGCTTTTTTTAATTCTATTGAATATTGACTTTAATGCCCTACCATTTCTATTTCAAGAAATTTTAACAAAGTTGTCATATATCATGACTCCACTAATTCTCATATTTATTGGATTGTCGCTTAAAATAAAACAACGCCAATTTTTACAAATTATATCCCTCTTGGCATTTAGGGCCAGCATTAGCTTTTTTATTGTTGCCTTATTCATGGGAGTTACAGGCTATACCTATTCCAACCAAGTAATTCTTTTCCTTGTTTTTTCTTTAAGTGCATGCAGCTTTTGGCCCTATGCACATATCTCTATTGTTGAAGAACAAGAAAAAAAGAATTATAATAAGACATTTGATAGTCAATTTGCTATTGGCATACTCGCCTTATCGTTTCCATTTTCTACTACTTTAATATTGGGTATTCTAAATACACCTGAGACCTTTCAAACAACACCAACTTTTATCATAAGTGGTTTGTTATTATTCTCCATTGGATGCCTTTATCCTTTGAGCAGATATATTTTAAAGAATACAAAAAGTATCAGATTCAACAATCCTAAATTTGAATCATCAGATTCGAATTAAGTAATATGATTGTTAGGTTGATGGTAAAATTGTATGTTTAAATTTGATTAAAATTTGAACATCGATTGATCTCAAGTATACCTTTAATAATTTTAACAGCAGGAAGCTCAAGTAGAATGGGAACTTCTAAAGCCCTTCTGCCTTGGAATAAATCCACGCTAATAAAAGAACTCGTCGATAAATACTCGCAAATCAATCAGACAGTTATTGTCGTTAGCGGATCAAATTACAATGCACTTCTCAGCCAAAACCTACGGACTTCACATATCATAGAAAACACAAATTACAAACTAGGCATGGGTAAGAGTATTGCTGTGGGGGTCAATTATGTCAAGACTCACTTCCCAGAGGCTAAAGGTGTTTTTATTGTCACTATTGACCAGCCTTTCATTCCTCTTTCACATCTACAAAATATGTTAGCTACCTTTAAAACCAACACTATAGTAGTTTCATCAAGTGAAAAAGGATACCGTGGAATACCAAGCCTATTTTCCTCTGCCTACTTCAAAGAATTGGTAGGACTCGAAGATGATCGAGGAGCAAAACCTGTTTGCCTCAAACATAAAACCCATCTTCGACTGGTTAAAACGGTACATGAGGATTTAGATGATATGGACACTCCAGAAATGTATCAAAAGTTAAAAGATAGACTGAGACTTAACCACCAATAGCAATCATACTTCTGTTATCCTTATGATTATCAGGATTGTTAAATGCATTGGGGTCGTCTAATCCGGCTCTTGCTGCGAACTTATTGCTCAAGGCAATATCAATTTCACGATCGAACGATTCTCCATTTCGAAGTGAGCTCAATAAATCATACTCTCCTGAAGAAAATAGACAGTTCTTTAACTTTCCGTCAGCCGTTAACCGAAGTCGATTACAACTGTCGCAGAAGGGATTGGTAACCGAACTGATAACGGCAAATGAGCCCGTAAAGCCTTCTACCTTATAATTTTTAGCGGTGTCGTTTGCAGCGTCCTTTAATCTTTCAATTTGGGTTGAACCATAATGACTTTCAGCGGTTTTTAATATCGCTTCCAACGACACTGTCTTAGACCTGTCCCAATTGTTACCATCAAAAGGCATAAACTCGATAAAACGAATTTGCCAGTTGCGGTCTTTGGAGAGATTGATAAAAGGTATAATTTCATCATCATTAATACCTTTGAGTAAAACGATATTGAGTTTTAATAGAAACCCTTGAGCATCTAAAAGATTCATGTTTTCTTCGAGCTGCTCATACTGATCTCTAAGTGTTATTTTCTTGAATTTCTCTCGATCTAAAGAATCAACACTAATGTTAATAACATCGATATCAGCCTTTTTCAAGACATCGATATGCCGATGTATCGTAAGACCATTTGTAGTCAAAGTCAATTTGACGGGTAAGCTTGACAAACGTTCAATGATCTGATTGAAATCTTTTCGAACCGTTGGTTCGCCTCCGGTTAATCTAATCTTATCTACTCCCCTCTTTACAAAATGAGTGGCAATTTCAAAAATTTCATCAGCACTCATCAAATGAGCTGCCGGCATAAGTGGAATTCCTTCTGCTGGCATGCAATAAGTACATCGCAGATTGCATTTTTCTGTGAGTGAAATACGCAAATAATTATGCATTCTATGATGCTTATCGACTAGAGGTTTCATCAGTGTTTGGGATTTCCTTTAATTAGGTCAATCAAGTGAAATGCTCCTGGAAAAACGGCTTTGTAACAATCTTCAACTCCTTTTGTGGATCCAGGAAAGGCCAAGATTAAGGTCTGATCGATAAGACCTGCCACAGAACGAGAGAGCATCGCTAAAGGATTTCGCTGTTGCCCATAATTTCTCATGGTTTCTTCAATTCCTGGAATTCTGGTGTCGAGCATAGCGAGTAAAGCTTCTGGAGTGTGGTCTCGCTGGGCCAAACCAGTACCTCCGGTAATCAATACAATATCGGCCTTTGCAACTCCTTGTTTTATTTTTTCTTGAATTTCTGCAATCTCATCAGCAACAACTTCCTTAGGTAGAAGCTCGACTCCGTCTTTGCTTAGAAGATTCTCTAAAACACCACCTGAAACGTCTTCAGCCTGAGCAGAAGAAACCCGATCAGAGCAAACTACTACAAGTGCTTTCTTCTGATGACCATTGTAATTTCGTGAGGACTTTCCTCCTTTTTTCGATAAGAGCCTTATTGAACTGATTTCAACCTGCTTATCGATGGGCTTAAGCATATCATACATATTGAGCGCTGCAATCGATGAACCATGCATGGCTTCAACCTCAACTCCTGTTTTGTAAATGGTTTTCACTTCGCATTTGATGTGAATTTCTAAACCCATAATCTCATAGCTAATTCTAGTAGATTCAATGGGTAATGGATGACAATCAGGTAGCAATTCAGATGTTTTTTTAACGCCTAACAAGGCAGCAGCCTTACTCATTTCAAAAACATCTCCCTTAGGCACTTGTCCCTGCTCAATAGCGATAATAGTTTCGGAACTTCCGACTTTCACCACAGCGCCTGCAAGGGCAATTCTCAAGGTATTACTCTTTCCTGTTATATCAACCACTTCTCTATGTATTTACTTTCCAACTGTGTGACTCGTCTTCATAAATCTCCTTTCCGAAAATGGGTAGTTCAGCTTTCACTCTATTTACGCATTCTTCAATCGCTTGAAATGTATTTGACCGATGTCTTCCTGAGAGAAAAACAAAAAAACAAAGTTCGCCTACGTTCACCCTTCCTATACTATGATAAATATGAATACAGCTTAAATCGTATTTGGTAATCATTTCTTCTCTGAGCTTTTCAGCAAGCACATTACACATCTCTTCTTGAGCCGAATAACTAATGCCTGCTACAGTTTGCTCCTCATGCTGGTCTTGACGAATTTGCCCCATGAAGGTCTGATGTGCTCCAATCTTAATTTTAGATTGATGCTTTTCGATGGATTCGGCTATAAACTGCGGACTTATAGCTCCTGTTTTAAATATATTTTTCATTGACATTGAGCACTAAGATAAGTTGAAATATCTTCAATTGAATTAAGTAGCGCGAATGAGTTTTGAAGACCTGAATTCATGCATAATTCTTGAGCCTTTTTAGCTCTTGATCCCGATTGACAGAAAAACAAAATGGGTTTGGCAGATTCAAATTGATTTTGGAGCTTTTCAAAAAAATTATCGCTGCTTACGGGCAGTCGAAAGATAAATTCAAATGGTAAAAAAGGTGTCTCTTCTTCAGAGCGAAGATCAACCCAATTATAGCCTTCATAACTCCCTAGTTCTTCTATTGAAATATGAATTTTATGTTCCTCTTCAGATCTTATGTTCTTAATATTCTCGAGTTGGACTAGATTGACTTTAAATTCAATCGAACGTTGGATATGGTTTAAAAAATCGTAGTACCAAAGTGATCCGCTGAGAACTCCGGGCAAATCCAAAAGCACTTTAATCACCTCGGTAGCCTGAAATTGCGCTAAACTACTCGAAATAGTTGCTAGCATTCCAGACTGTTCGCAAGTCGGAATTTCCTGATACTGGGGTTTTTTGGGATACAGACATCTTAAACTAGGGCCTCCTTTATAATTAAAGACCGTCAATTGGCCTTCAAACTTATACAAAGCGGCAAAAACCAAAGGCTTGTTGTGTAGTACACAAGAGTCATTGATCAAATAACGGGTATTGATATCATCAGTAGCATCGACCACAACATCATGGTTTCGAATTAGTTCAGCGGCATTGTTTTCATGAAATAGCGCTGTGTGATAAGCCACTTTACAATCTGGGAAATAGGCCTTGAGGTATTCGGTAACGACCTCAGTCTTATAGCGTCCTACATCTTCATTTCTAAAGAGCATTTGACGGGCAAGGTTATGGGTAGCTACCCGATCAAAATCAATAACGGTTAAGTACCCAACTCCTGTCGAGGCAAGAATCTGAAGAAGCGGACATCCAAGGCCTCCAGCCCCAATAACCAACACTCGACTCTCAAGTAATTGCTTTTGTCCCTCAATTCCTATCTCCTTTAGCGTTTGCTGTCTTAAATACCTACTGTGTTTTTTCATCCTCCAGAAAAGGGCGGAAAAACGTCTATGGCACTTTGATCTAGTGCGTTTTCTCCTTCTATTATAGCGTTATTTTGAGCGAGCTGATAACTCATTGATTTTAAACCGGGGAATACTTGTTCTAAGTCATCGCGCACAGCTTCATATTGTAGTGCACTAACTTCTAAAACGTATGAGGCTAACCCAAGTTTATCGACGAGTTGACCAAAAAATCGAACTTCTACTTTCATTTAAAATGCGATCAATTTTACAGCAGCTGCAACAAGAACTACTGCAAGTACTTTCTCTAAATTAATAAAGCTAAGGGATTTAGACCCCCAATATCCTCCTAAAATTGCGCCTAATGCGACAATGGCTATAAACAAAAAAAGATGATCATCGATTTGAATGCCGCTTTGAAGTTGACCCGAGAGTCCGGCAGCAGAATTAACCCAAATAAAAAGAGCAGAAATTCCAGCGGTATTTTTCACATCGGCCCACTTTAAAAGCAGAAGCAAAGGCGAAAGAATAATGCCTCCTCCTATTCCAATCAATCCCGAGACAAAGCCTATTGACGCCCCTATGACTAAAGCTCCTAAAACATTGAACTTTTCTTCTTCAATTTGAAGTTCTCTTTGAGTGGGCTTGAGTAACATACGCGCCACAGCTACCAATAAAAATAGACCTAGAATTATTTTGTAAATCGTGGACTCTAAGGTCAACATGCCTCCTAAAAAAGAAGTCGGAACAGAGGTCAGTGCCAAAAAAAGAAAAAGTTTGAGTTTAAAAAATCCCAAGCGGTAAAACTGAAAGAAAGAAATCGCTGCAACTACAAGGTTTAGGCTTAGTGCCGTCTGTTTCATCACAACAGTATCAAAAGAAAATAAGGCCATTAGCGCTAAATAAGCGCTTGCACCACCATGACCCACACTCGAATAGATAAAAGCGCATACCACTAAAACTAATGCAAAAAGTATAAGAGGATCAAACATCGTTTTATGCAATTATAAAGCAATCGACTAAAGTACCTTCGGCCAATTCACGGGTTGTTTCAGGTATGTACACCAAAATATCCGCCATAGCAAAGCCCAACAATTTCGAAGAGCTTTGATGTTCTAAAATGCGCACCCTATTTCCGTTTCGCTTTGCTTTTAAAAATAAAGCTCTTCCGGTTGTATTGCTAATGCCTTGTTCAAGAGCTAAACCAATAGTGGTAGATTCAAAATCACTAGTATTTTGCATTCGCTTAATAAAGGGTAAAACATAAATATAAAAACAAGTCAAAGCAGATCCTGGATTACCGGGAAGTGCAAAGAGGTATTTATGATTAAGCCCTCCAAAAAACAAGGGTTTACCTGGTTTTTGCTTGACCTTATAAAAATAGGCCTGAACGGCTAATTCTTGTAAACTACGATAGACAAAATCATAGGCTCCAACTGATATTCCTCCTGAAACTAAGGTTAGGTCAGAACTGTTTAAGGCTTCTTTTAATGCTTCTCGAGTGGCTTCAAAATCATCTTTTACGGCAAACACATTTTGAACATCAATACCATTATATTCTAGTACAGCTTTTAATACCGTAGAATTGGATTCATAAATTTCGCCTTTTTGAAGAGGGCGATCTTCTGAAACCAACTCATCACCGGTAACAACAATGCTTACTACAGGCTTTCGATAAACTTCTACCTCTTTAATACCTAAACTTTTCAATACGCCTAAACTCGATGCATTAAGCTGGAAACCTGCCTCAAACAACAACTGCTCCTTTTGAAGATCTGAACCTACAATTCTTATGTGTTGATTTGGTTTTGGAGAATGCTCAATATGCAGTTTATTTCCGAGCTGACGAGCATGCTCTTGCATAATCACAGCATTTGCTCCAGAAGGAATCGGCGCACCTGTAAAAATGCGAGCTGCTTGGCCCTGATTTAATGTTACTGTAGCTTTACTACCCGCTTGAATTTCCGCTATGACCTCAAATTCTAAAGGGTCGTTTTCTTTGTAATGAATGGCATACCCATCCATAATCGATTGCTCAAAGGAGGGCAAATCAAAGGGGCAATAAAGATTTTTCGCCAAGACATAACTCAAAGCTTGTTCAAGAGACAATACTTGAACTTTAAGAGTCACTACATCAATTTCTGCAATAATTCTTCTAGCCTCTTCAACTCCAATCATACCCTATCTAAAAAGCATGTTAGACGTCTAAATTTTGAGCAAAAGGTTGTTGATACAAACGCTTACCTGTAGCTTGGTACATGGCATTAGCTAAGGCGCCCATTACAGGTGGATACATCGGCTCTCCAAGCCCGGTTGGTGACATACCATTATTGACAAAATGTACCTCTATTGCTTTTGGAGCTTCTGCGTGTCGAATCAAACGATAGCGATCAAAGTTGGTTTGCTGTGGAGCTCCTTGTTTGAGATTTAATCCACTGTAAAGTGCTGTTCCAATTCCGTCAACGGTTCCTCCTTCAACAAGATTAATAGCTGCATCTTTGTTAACTACAATTCCGCAATCCACTGCTACACAAACATTTTCAACAATCGTTTGACCTTTTTCGACCTTGAGATCTACAACATCGGCTACATAAGAGTTGTGACAGAAATAGGCTGCGAAACCTCTGTGTACTCCTTCTTTTTGAGTTCCCCAATTTGATTTTTCTTTAGCCAAACGAATGACCTCAGCATAGCGATTTGCGTCATAATCATTTCGATCCCCTACAGGATCTTTAATCGCACGGTCGAAAAGTTCTAATCTGTAGTCCACAGGATCTTTTCCAATAGCCTCGGCGAGTTCATCTAAAAAGGATTGTTCGGCGCCTGCTATGAAATTTGATCGAGGTGCTCTAAAAGCACCTGTAGTTACATTTGATTTAACTGTAAATGATTCTGCAAGATAATTGTCGTAAGCTCCTGCCGGAAAACGATTCGCTGCAAGAGGACTCTCTGGAATTCCACCTGCTCTCACGTGAAAAGCAGTAACCAAATTGTTTTTATCGATCGCAGCTCTATAGGTGGCTTGATAAGCTGGTCTAAACACCCCGCAACTCATATCGTCCTCACGAGTATACAACAATTTAATGGGTGCACTTACGTGCTGAGAAATTGCAGCAGCTTCAACCAAGAAGTGTCCATATAATCTCCTACCAAATCCACCTCCCATCCGAGTCATTTCAATATGCACTTGATCGGGATTCATTCCCAATCTAGCTGCAACTGAGGGCTCCATAATACTCGGTGTCTGTATAGGTCCTATTAAGTGCGCCTTTTCTGCGGTTACATCAGCAAAAAAGTTCATAGGTTCCATGGTGTTGTGCGCCAAATAAGGTGCAGAATAGGTTTTCTCTATAATGCGGTCTGCGTTTCTAAAGGCTCTTTCTGGATTACCATCTCTTCGAGCTGTTTGCACCTCAGATTTTGCTGCCGCATTCAATTTTTCGTTTTGCGTATCTGTACTTTCTAAGCCTTTAGGAAAATCAAAATATGACTCTCTGCCGAAGAAACTGATTTTAGTTTTTACATCGTCCGCTTCAACCCATTCACACTGTACAGCTTTCTTAGCTTGCATCGCTTGCCAAGTGGTATCAGCTACAACGACTACTAAATCTCTAAAAGCAGCGATGTCAAAAGCTGAATTTTGAGTATCTCCCAGATAGGCGTCAATTTGAAAGACATCAATCACCCCAGGCATTTGTTTAGCGTTATCGGCATTAAATGATTTTAGCGTCATTCCAAAAGCAGGAGGATGAATCATCACTGCGATTTTCATTCCTTCTTTCATCACATCAATTCCGAATAAGGGTTGTCCTGTGGCTATTTTCAATCCGTCTACATTTTTCTTTGAAGAACCGATGATTTTATAGGCTGAAGGATCTTTGAGTACTACTTCTTCAGGAACGGCTACCTCAGAGGCAGCAGCGGCAAAAACTCCATAGTGCTCTTTTTGTCCAGAGGCTTCGTGAATCACATAACCATTTTCTGTGCTCAATTCATCTTTGGCGACGCCCCATATCTCAGCAGCAGCTTGAAGCAACATTTCTCTTGCAGTAGCTCCAGCCAATCGAAGTGCATCCCAACTTGACCGAATCGAATTCGAACCCCCAGCAATTTGCATTCCAGTTCTTGGAGCCTCTGCTTGACCAGCAATTTTAGAAATAAATGGCACTCCGTAAAGTGAAGTGTCCAAAGGCGCCTGCTCGACGATGACCTTAGCCCAGTCCATATCTAGTTCTTCGGCCACGATCATTGGCATTGACGTTTTTACATTTTGACCTATTTCAGGATTTGGTGACATAATCGTCACTACCCCATTGTCACCAATTTTTAAATATCCATTAAAATTGAACCATTCATCAGGCAATTCCAACACCATTTTTGGGGTCTGTTCACAGGAATACAACCAAGAAAAACCAATGGCGAAACCTCCAGTGGCCAGTGCACTTCTTTTGATGAAAGATCTTCTTCCGAATTTTGTTTTGACTATTTGACTCATAATATTGTACTTATACGATTAGCTTAGGCGTTTTTTACCGCCAATTTGATGGCTTCTTTGATTCTTAAATATGTTCCACAACGACATATATTACCGTTCATTACAGCCTCAATTTCTTCGTCTGTTGGATTTGAATTTTGATTGAGCAAAGATGCGGCTTGCATGATTTGCCCCGCTTGACAGTACCCGCATTGAGGAACGTCAACCTCAACCCAAGCTTGTTGTAAAGGGTGAGAACCATCATCTGACAGCCCTTCTATCGTAGTGACCTTTTGATTTCCAACTGCGGATACTGGCAATTGACATGAACGAATTGCATTTCCGTTGAGCAAAACGGTGCAAGCTCCACATTGTGCAATTCCACATCCAAATTTTGTGCCCACCATTTTAAGGTGATCCCTAAGTACCCAAAGCAAAGGAGTTGAAGCATCTGCTTCGACTTCTTTAGTCTGTCCGTTAATCGTAAGTTGAAATAAAGCCATAATTCTCTTTTTTTTAAAGATATTTATAATTCATTAAATGTATCAAAAAAATACAATGAAAACGATACGCTGGGGTATAATTGGTTTGGGTGCCATAGCCAACGACTTTGCGAGTGACCTCAATAGGGTTTCAAACACTGTAATTCAAGGCGTTGCCTCAAGGTCATTGACAAAGGCTAAAGACTTCGCAAAGAAGCACAAGGCCCTAAAATCTTACGATTCTTACGAAGGTTTATTAGGGGATAGTAATGTTGATGTCGTTTACATTGCGACTCCTCATCATTTGCACTTGGAGTGGACTCTTAAAGCGATAAAAGCCAAAAAAGCAGTTTTATGCGAAAAGCCCTTAGGCGTTAATGCCCATCAAGTTCAACAAATGATGACTGCTGCTCAAAGCGAAAAGGTTTTTTTGATGGAAGCCCTTTGGACAAGGTTTAATCCTACCATGGAGGAGGTTATAGAAAAATTAAAGTCCAATCCCATTGGTAAATTGAGGTTACTCAAGGCTGATTTCTGTTTTCACGCCTTAGATCAAAGCCCTGAGCACCGAATTTTTAATTTAGAACTGGCCGGTGGTTCTATTTTAGATATCGGAATATATCCTGTTTTTTTGGCTTATATCCTCTTTGGCAAACCACAAGAAATCAAAGCCTATAGTCAATTTCATCAAGGGGGTAGTGAATTGCAAACCTCAGTACTTCTCAATTACCAAGATTGTCAAGCGCAACTTTTTAGCAGTTTTGCCTTTAAAAGTGAAATGAAAGCGCATCTGTACGGAGAAAAAGGTCAGCTCTGTATCGATGCGGATTGGTTTCAGAGTGACTCTTATCGACTATTAACGGGGGAAGGAGAACAGGTCTTCAACCACCCTAAAAAAGGAATTGGATTTTGTCATGAAATCGAAGCGGTCAATACTGCTCTACGCTACTCGAAAATAGAAGAAGCCCGTTGGACCCTTCAAAATTCGCTGGAACTCATTGAAATTTTAGATGAAATAAGAAATCAAGTTGGCGCCGTCTACGACTTCGAATAGCTTATTTCTGGTTTATAGCCTAACTTTTTTTCAATACTTTCAATCATCACATTAGCAATATCCTTCCCTGTGCTGCTTTCAATTCCCTGAAGCCCTGGTGAAGAATTGACCTCCAACAATAAGGGGCCTCTGTTAGAACGAATAATATCTACCCCTGCAACAGTCAAGTCTAATGTCTTAGCTGCTTTAATTGCTAAACGTCGCTCGTCAGGCGTAATTCGAACTTTTGAAGTGGTTCCACCTTGATGCAGGTTGGCTCTAAAATCTCCTTTTTTTGCCTGACGCTGTATAGAGGCAACTACCTTTCCGTTAACCACGAAACAACGAATGTCTTGACCATTGGCTTCTTTGATAAATTCTTGAACGAGAATCTTGGTTTGTACACTCTTAAAAGCGTTGATTACACTTTCTGCCGCTTTATTGGTCTCGGCCAGGACCACTCCTACCCCTTGCGTACTTTCCAATAATTTGATAATCAAGGGCGCTCCATCGACCATATTGATCAGGTCTTTGGTATCCCTTGGAGAAATCGCAAAGCCCGTTACTGGAATTTGAATGTTGTTTTTCGAAAAGAGTTGAGAAGCGTATAATTTATCTCGAGAATGCGTAATCGATTGGGCTGAATTCAAACAGTACACACCCAGGTTATCGAACTGACGCAATAGGGCACAGGCATAAAAAGTCACCGAGGGTTTGATTCTTGGAATCACTGCATCGAATTTATCTAATATGCTTCCGCCTCGATATCGAATTTCAGGAGAACCCGCATCGAGTTTCATATAGGTATTGACCACATTGAGAAATACCACTTTGTGACCCCTTGCCTCTCCTGCTTCTATGATTCTCTTGTTACTGTACAATTCGGGATTACTGGCCAAAATACCAATGGTTAGACCTGTTTTGGGTTTGATTTTATCGCTGTATTTTTCCTTGAGCTCTTCCTCAGTATAATCTCCCTGACAAAAACTCTTTGAAGGATCAACCAAATAACGACCATTAATAGCCTCTCTTCCCAAGAGCATTCGGTACTCCATGGTTTCGCGATTGGCTAAGGTCAGTTCAATTTCAAAAGATTGATCCGCAATCTGAACTTTGGTTTTAATAACAGGTCTTTTCTCTGCAACACCTTGCGAAGATTTTACCTGTCTCATATCTTCTACTTTGGCTTGACACAAGACAGAAATACTTCTGTTTTCTTGAACGGGATACACCTCAAAGCTCACCCATTTTTCTAAGTCTTTTTCGAAAATTTTGATTTTGCTCGCCTGAATAGACGAAGTTTTGGCTCCTGAATCTATTCGAGCCTTTATCGCGGCAATGCTTAAGTCGTCAAACTGACACCACTCTTCAGACCCCAATAAGTTTAAGTCGTTCATTTTAAATACAATTGTTAGCTTAAAAAATTTACTGAACCTGTTGTAAATCAGTAAAGTCCGCGGCAAATGTAGTTTAAAAATGAATCCAAAAACAAAACCCGTAAAAAAAGAAAATATATCCTTTATTTACGGGTTAAAATATATTGTTTCTACTCTTTTAATTCGGCTTAAAACGAGAATCCAATTCCGATGTTTCCGATTAATAATCCTGATTCATTTACACCAGGAATTTCTGGAATAGGCTCAGAAAATGACTCCGTAACACCGTTAGCCGTAGCTGTAAAATCGATTGATTTAGGTGGTGATCCTAGACCATAACCCGCTTCAATACGAAAATATAACACACCTCCAGTTTTGAGACCCAATTTTAAATTGGTTGTACCTATATCTATCCCTGCGGTACCTGAACCCGTTGTTCCATCATCAAATTCTAAATCGTTGAAGATTAGGTCTGTACTCAGTTCAGCAATACCCGCTCCGATGTACAATCCTTTTCCCTTAGAACCGAAGTAATAGTTCAATCCGAACTCCGTGTATTTGAGACCGATGTCCGTAGGGCCATCTTCAATATCAAAAGCACCGTAATCAATAAAAGGGGCGAGGTGATTGTCTAAAATGGGAAGAACAAATTCTCCGTTAAGCGATAGAATATTGGGGACTCCAACTTTAGCACCCACCGAAATGCGCTTACTCGACGATGATTCCATTTGCGCTGCTGAAAACTGCACAAAAACTAAAGCCAATAAAACTAATAAGGGTTTTTTCATAATGTTAAGATTTAGATAGTTCTGTTTGAAGATACAAAATTTTAATACTCTAGTATATTGCAATCAATAAGTTAAGGAAGCAGAACCACACAATAAGACCAAAATTTTGTAGTTTTACACTATAGATGAAAGAAACACTTTACAAATCTTTGCACGTTTTATTGGCCTTTTTTGTTTTGGCCAGCACGGTCTCGTGGACGGTTGACAAGCATATTTGCATGGGTAGAGTCGTTTCAATCTCTGTTTTTGAAAAAGCTCAAGGCTGCGACATGCCGATGGAATCGACCAAAACATGTTGCGAAAACGAGAGCTTTACTGTTAAAGGTCAAGAAGATTTAAAGTTAAGTCTGACTGAAATCGATTTTGAACCTGTGCTTTTTATTGCAAATGCTCAATACGATGAAACTACTGCATCTGCGATTCGCGAAGGTCATTCTCAGCTTTTCTTGTATGACCCGCCCCCCCTACTTGAAAACAAGCTCGTTCTACAACAGCGGTTTTTAATTTGATTTAAGAGGATAAACCCAATCAGTACACATACGATTGGGATTTCGTGTTTGCATCAGAATTCATTGTAAATCCACCTTAAATCTTTGTGATCAATGCTCAATAAAAGCATCAACTATTTTATAAAATAT
>CBFIGE010000018.1:0-36390 GCA_965662045.1 Flavobacteriaceae bacterium | reverse complement strand
AATCACGTACGGTCGTATTCGCTGTAATAATCTTCGAGCCAGCTCACAAAAGCATCCACCCAATTCAATTCATAAGATGTATTGTACATACCAAATCCGTGCCCTCCTGTTTTGTAAAAAAAAGTTTCAACCTCAACATCTACTTGACGAAGCGATGCTGAAAACAATAAACTATTTTCTACAGGAACTACTTCATCGTCTAAGGCGTGAATCAAAAAGGTCGGCGGAGTATTCATGTCTACCTGTAATTCATTGGAATAAAAACGCATATCCTCTGCATCGAGCTCATCTTTTTCTTGACTGCCAAAAGTTCCTATTAAATTATTGGCCGATCCTCTATGGGTTAAACCATCCTGAAAACTAATTACGGGATAAACCAAAAGCATAAAATCAGGACGACTGTTGTTGTGAATTGGTGTTGGCTGAAATTGTTTGGTGAAATGTACCCCAGCAGATGCGGCAAGATGTCCTCCGGCAGAAAATCCAGCAACGCCTATTTTATCTGAATCTATCCCCAAATTTAAGGCATTGGCTCTCACATATTGAATAGCTCGTTGTACATCTTGTAATGGAACCACTTTTTTGTTTACGAAATACGACTCTTGAGGCATTCTGTACTTAAGCACAAAGACGGCTATTCCAAATTCATTTAATTTTTTTGCAACATCGTGCCCTTCGTGGTCTATGGCCAATCCGTAATAACCCCCTCCTGGACATAAAACAACTGCGGCTTTAAAGTTATTTTCCTTAGGCAAATAAACACTCAATTCTGGCTTGATTACATTAGAAATAAACCTCGCTTTTCCTGTTGGAACATCGATTATCCTTGTTTGTTCCGGATTGAAAGAAGAATTCCAATTGGGGATCTGATCATTGTCATAAAGAGGAATAGTCTGTTGCGCATATAATGCCAAACTCAGCAAGAAGGTAAAAATTATTGGAAAGAGCTTTTTGTAATGCATGTTTAAAGTAGTTAGGTACGTTTGGAAGTTAGTAAATTTCTGCGCAAAACTATGGATGATTAAAAGTATACGCTTATTGTGTATATTTAAGATAATAGTTTATCATACTAAAAAAATGTCAACCCATACCTTTAAACACGTCGATTATTTGTGGGATGAAGCCCACGCTCATAGCTTAAAAGACGACCAAGTCGCACTTTTTTTATATCGATCAAATCTACTTGGTGCAGATTTAAGAATCACTAATTATGGTGGAGGTAATACCTCTTGTAAGACTATAGAAAAAGATCCACTGACCGATGAATACGTTGAAGTTATGTGGATAAAAGGTTCAGGTGGTGATATTGGAACTTTAACAAGAAAAGGAATCGCAGGACTCTACACCAAGCGTTTGAGAGACCTTAAAAATGTTTACCAAGGATTAAATGACGAAGACCGAATGGTGGGTTTATTCAATCATTGTATATACGATTTGGATAGTCGTGCACCCTCTATAGATACCCCTTTGCACGGATTATTGCCATTTAAACACATTGACCATCTTCACCCTGATGCGCTTATTGCCATTGCAGCGAGTGCTAATAGCAAAGATATTACACGCGAAATTTGGGGAGACACCATGGGATGGGTAGGTTGGCAAAGACCTGGATTTGATTTAGGGCTGCAATTGGAAAAATGTTATAAACAGCAGCCTGGTATTCGAGGAATCGTTCTAGAGTCTCATGGACTCTTTACTTGGGCAGATGATGCGCAAGAATGCTATTTAAATTCATTAGAAGTTATTGAGCAGGCCTCACTGTACATCGAAGAGAAATCGAAAATTAAAAACTATCATTTCGGAGGCAAACGCGTGGACGCTTTAGATGGAGCTGAGCGTAAAATGCGTGCTGCACAGTTAATGCCATTACTTCGAGGTCTGTGTTCCACTGAAAATCAAATGATTGGACATTTTGACGATTCCGATTTGGTTTTGGAATTTGTCAACAGCTTTGATCTTGATCGATTAGCACCTCTTGGTACCTCTTGTCCAGACCACTTTTTAAGGACTAAAATTCAACCTTTGGTACTTCCATTAGACAAAGATGAAAATTTAGAAGATACTGCAGCCTTATTTGAAAAATTAAGACCCTCCTTTGAGCGCTATAAAAAAGAGTATGTCAATTATTACAATAGCCATAAAAATGAGTATTCACCAAATATGAGAGATGCGAGTCCCGTTATCTTGCTTTATCCTGGAGTAGGTCTATTTAGCTTTGCTAAGAACAAACAAACTGCAAGAGTAGCTAGTGAGTTTTACATCAATGCTATCAATGTCATGAGAGGTGCTGAGGCGATTTCTACCTACACCGCGCTACCCCGACAAGAGGCTTTCGATATCGAATATTGGCTCTTAGAGGAAGCCAAATTGCAGCGGATGCCAAAAGAAAAAACACTCTCACGAAAGATTGCATTTGTCACTGGAGCTGCAGGTGGGATTGGAAAAGCCATATGCGATAAACTCATTGAAGAAGGCGCTCATGTTGTTTTCGCTGATCTTTCCAAGGAAAGACTTCAGGCAATGAAAGACGAATATTCCCCTGACCTGATGACCACAATTTGTTGTGATGTCACTAAAAAAGAGGCCATAGACAAGGCTTACGAATCGGCTTGCCTATACTTTGGTGGAATTGATATCGTCGTTCACAGCGCAGGATTAGCCATTTCTAAAACCTTAGAAGAGCACACTGTCGAAGATTGGGATTTATTACAAAACGTTCTGGTAAAAGCCCAGTTCGAATTGGCGCAAAAAGCTGCTGAACTAATGAAAATTCAAGGACTTGGCGGAGATATAATAAGTATAGCCAGTAAAAATGGAGTGGTATCTGGACCGAATAATATTGGTTATGGAACAGCTAAAGCGGCTCAACAGCACATGACTCGACTTTTAGCAGCTGAACTGGGGAAAGCACAAATTAGGGTAAACGTAATCAATCCAGACGGGGTAATTATTGGAAGTAAAATTTGGGAAGGAGAATGGGCTGAAGGAAGAGCTAAAGCCTATGGGGTGGCCGTAGAGGATTTACCTGCACATTACGCTAAACGAAATTTGATGAGTCAAATAATTTATCCAAGTGATATTGCCGATGGTGTATTTGCCCTAGTAGGAATCTTGAAAAAATCAACTGGAAATATGATTAATGTAGATGGAGGAATGCCACAGGCATTTGTTCGTTAATACCATCTAATACCATGAGAATTAATCTGGATCAAATCAACGAAATCAACCGATCTTCTGCAGAAGCTCTTGAGCAATCGTATTCGCAGCTCGCGGAGCGTCTTAATGGCAAAAACATCCCTGTGGAAAAACTACTTCGTAAACTTGGTGATTTTCAAGTTGCTATACCGAGTTGGGCGCTTGGCCAAGGAGGCACGCGTTTTGGAAGATTCAATCTTGGAGGAGAACCCTCTAATTTGATTGAAAAATTAGAAGATATCGGATTGTTGCACCAGCTTACTCAAAGTGCTGATATGGTTTCTCTTCACTTTCCTTGGGACACCATTGTAGATTATCAAGAAGTCAAAGCCAAGGCCAGTGAACTTAATCTAAAGTTCGATGCCGTTAATTCAAACTCTTTCCAAGACCAAGTCGGACAGAAACACAGTTATAAATATGGGTCCTTATCACATCGAGATAAATCTGTTAGATCACAAGCAATTGCACACAATATCGAGGTCATTGAATCAGGAGACAATTTGGGTTCAAAAAGCTTAACCATTTGGTTAGCCGATGGAAGTAATTTTCCGGCACAAAACAATTTTCAGCACGCGCTTGAACGCACTACAGAAAGTTTAGAGCAAATTTATCAAAAGTTACCCGATGACTGGAAGTTATTTATAGAGTACAAACCCTACGAACCCAACTTTTACTCAATGGTTATTCAAGATTGGGGAACTTCTTTTATGCTAGCCAACCATCTTGGCGAGAATGCGTATACACTTGTTGATTTGGGTCATCATTTACCCAACACCAATATCGAACAAATTGTCGCCACACTTATGAATCAAAATAAATTAGGTGGCTTTCATTTTAATGATAGTAAATACGGAGATGATGACTTGAGTGTTGGAAGTATTAAACCCTATGCCCTATTCTTGATTTTTATTGAACTGATCTACGGTATAGAAAACAACAAGGCCAATCCGTATCCAGCATGGATGATAGATGCCTCTCATAACACTAAAGATCCACTCGAAGATTTAATTCAATCTATTGAAGCGATTAAAATTGCCTATGCCAAGGCTTTGTTGGTAGATCAAAAAGCATTAGCTCTTGCGCAAGAAGAAAATGATGTAGTGCTTGCACAGGAATTAATTCAAGATGCTTTTTTAACGGATGTACGCCCACTACTTCAAAAATCACGTCTTGAAAAAGGCGGAGCCCTAAATCCTTTAGCGATGTATAGACAATTAGGCGTGCGACAAGATTTAATAGATACAAGAGGAAGTGGTTCAACAGCTACTGGATTATGACCAATAGGTGTACAGCTATATTCGATATAGGTAAGACCAACAAAAAGCTTGTTGTATTTGACCATAACTATCAGCAGCTGCACCATGAAGAAATACAATTGGCTCAAGGACATGACGATGACGGTTTTGAATGTGAACAAATCGATTTACTTGAAAACTGGATATTTAAAACGCTAGATCGCCTACTTACAGCGTACAAGATGCCAATTACGCACCTTAATTTTAGCACTTATGGAGCAAGCTTAATTCACCTCTCTGAAAAAGACGAAGTGCTCACTCCTCTATACAATTATTTGAAATCAGTTGACGAAGATTATATAGAACAGTGGTATGCCGATTATGGTAATGGTCTAGATTTAGATGAGTTACTAGGTTCACCTCGGGCTGGATTTTTAAATTCTGGTATGCAGTTATTATGGTTATCTAAAACCAAACCTGAGCTCTTTGAACGCATTCGGTGGAGCTTACATCTTCCTCAATATTTGAGCTTCTTGATTCACGGCTTCAAATATGCCGAGTACTCCAGCGTTGGTTGTCATACTGCACTTTGGGATTATCGCGCAAGAGATTATCATTATTGGGTTGAAAAAGAAAATCTACTATCAAAGTTTCCTCCCCTAATAGAAGGAAGCAACTCTTTTAAAGTCCAATATAAAAATCATGAATTACAAGTAGGAACTGGCATTCACGACTCTTCCGCCTCTCTACTTCCCTATATTCAATGTGCTGATGAAAAATTTATTTTAATCTCAACTGGAACATGGGTTGTGGTGTTTTTTCCTTTTGAGGATGAACATCAAAAGATTAAATATCCCTTAAAGTACCTTCAAATTGATTCGAATCAAACTCAGGCCATTCGTTTATTAATTGGTAAAGAATACGAATATCAACTCGAAAAAATAAGTCAAAATTTCGCGGTGGAGACAACTGCTTTACATGAGCTTCCTCTTGAAAAAAGTCGTCTTCAACAAATGCATACAAACACTTATTTTGAATTCAAACACCTCGATAATAATACGGATAAAGACAAAATAGAATTAAGCTCTCCAATACAGGCCATTCATCAGCTCAACTTTGAATTGTGCGAGAAACTCGTTCAAGCCATGAAAATCGAGCCGAACTCGAATATGACTATCTACATAGAAGGAGGTTTCACAAAAAACAAATTCTTCTTGACAAGTCTTCAAAAATGCCTGCCTAAGGCTAAAATATTCACGGCATTGCAAGCCTTAGGAACAGCGCTAGGAGCCGCCTTAGTACTAGATGAATCTTCAAGAATCAACTTCGATTTTAGAGCGAATTACAAATTGATTGAATATCTTAATGACTGAATACAACGCATATGCCCTTCAATAAACAATATCCTTCAGTAGAAGATCTCAGGACAAGAGCTCAGCAAAAAATACCTCGTTTTGCGTTTGAATATCTAGATGGTGGATGTAATGAAGATGTCAATTTACACCGAAACACTTCAGATATACGTGAATTGACTTTAGAACCTAGGTATATAAGACCGTACACCAAAAGTGACCTTAAAAAAAGTCTTTTTGGCCATACCTACGATGCTCCGTTTGGAATCGCACCTGTAGGATTACAAGGACTGATGTGGCCAAATTCACCAAAAATACTAGCACAAGCGGCTAAAGAACACAATATTCCCTTTATTTTAAGCACGGTTACGACACTAGACATCGAAGAGGCTTGTAAAATTACAGATGGAAAAGCTTGGTTTCAACTCTACAATCCCGCAGAAGAAGCGATTCGTAACGATATCATTGATCGAGCTCAACAGTCGGGCTGTGAGGTTTTGGTTCTTTTGTGCGATGTTCCGACTTTCGGATACAGACCTCGTGATTATAAAAATGGTTTAGCCCTTCCTCCCAAAATGAGTATGGCCAATATTTTACAAATTCTTTCTAGACCGCATTGGGCCTTGCAAACCCTCAAACACGGTATACCAACATTTGAAACCTTGAGACCTTATCAACCCGAAGGACTCAACCTAAGACAGTTAGGCGCTTTTATGGATAAGACCTTCTCTGGGCGATTAAATGCAGAACGAATTAAGCCTATTCGAGATCGGTGGAAAGGCAAACTCGTTTTAAAAGGAGTAGCCTCGGTAGAAGATACTAAGGCTGCTATCGAGCTTGGTTTTGATGGTGTCATTGTTTCAAATCACGGCGGTAGACAATTAGACGCCGGTGAGTCTTCAATTACAGCCTTAAGAAAGATTGTAGAACAATACAGCAATAAAATAACGATTATGCAAGACAGCGGAATGCGTTCAGGGCCTGACATAGCGCGCTGCCTTTCAGCCGGAGCAGATTTTACCTTTTTAGGAAGAGCCTTTATGTACAGTGTGGCTGCCTTGGGTGAAAAAGGAGGAGAACACGCCATAGACATGTTTAAAACGCAACTGCGACAGAATCTAGAGCAATTGTGCTGTGAACGCATTATCGATTTACGATCGCACCTAACCAACTAAGCTAAACATCAAAGCATGAGCACAACAACCGAACCAACAGTAAGCGACGGAGAATTCGAATGCGTAGCCGTTCCAGAATCCAAATTAAAAAGCTGGAAGAGTTTTTTAGGCATGTATGCTGGTGAGCACGCAGCTGGAACAGAGTTCGTCATTGGCCCCTTATTTTTGACTACAGGAGTGAGTGCTTTTGACCTTATTATGGGGCTAATTGTCGGAAATCTACTGGCTGTTTTAAGTTGGCGATTTTTAACTGCAGAAATTGCAGTAAAATACAGACTTACCCTTTATTATCAATTGGAAAAAATTTGTGGTTTCAAATTGGTCACCCTTTACAATCTTGCCAACGGTGTATTGTTTTGTTTTCTCGCAGGGGCCATGATTACTGTCTCGGCAACAGCGGTAGGAATTCCTTTTGATATGCCTATGCCTAAACTCAGCGATACTATGCCCAACGGATTAACCTGGATCTTAATTGTGTTGGGGATTGGAATACTCATTTCCGTAATCGCTGCTAAAGGATACGACACAGTCTCGAGGGCAGCTAACTATATGGCTCCAATAATTGTACTCGGTTTTTTACTAAGTGGCATTGTGGCCCTACGACAATTAGGCGTTCAAAGTTTTGCTGATTTTTGGGCGATTTGGGGTGAAGGAAGTGAGCCCTTCCCTGGACAACTAAAATATGGATTTTGGCATGTAGCAATATGGTCATGGTTTGCCAATGCCGCAATGCATATCGGAATGTCTGATTTATCGGTTTTTCGTTTTGCTCGAAACGCGGCTTCGGGATGGACCTCAGCTGCTGGAATGTACATCGGTCACTTTATGGCATGGATAGCGGCAGCACTACTCTACGCGGTTTACATCAAAAGTAGTGAGGCTCAACAATTTCTTCTTCAAGGTGAGGCCCCTCCTGTAGCTCCTGGTCCTTTGGCATATAATGCTTTAGGGGTATTTGGAGTTTTAGTGGTCATCATGGCGGGTTGGACTACAGCAAATCCTACTATTTACAGAGCTGGATTGGCATTCCAAGCGATCTTTAAAAATACTTCTCGATTTAGAATAACCCTACTTGCAGGTGGTCTATCTACCCTTGCAGGTATGTTTCCGGCAGTAGCCATGAAGCTTTTAGATTTTGTCGCTTTGTACGGATTTATTCTGGCTCCTATGGGTGCAATCATTGTCTTTCAACACTTTTTTGGAAGGTCATTTAAGATCATAGAAAATTATGCAGAAATCAAAAAGATTTCTGTTAATTGGGCTGTACTTGTTTCTTGGGTATTAGCTGCTGGAGGTTGTTATCTAATCGCTCAGCAATTTGATATCTTTTTGAGCTTTATGACATTACCCGCATGGATTTGTTGTGGACTATTGTTTTTGATACTATCCAAAAAAGCAGAAGAAGTGTAACGCTGAAAAGGTGTTTATATCTTATTGTATCATTTTGATAAATTAAAGGATAAAATATCTTAAAACTCTAAAATATCTCTTACATTTAGAATTTAACAATTGAAACAACTATGACTAAACTCAAAACAATATTTGGATTTTTAATTGGCTCAGCCCTATTTATAGGTTGCCAGCAAAATCAAGAAAAGAAAGAAGAACACAACGTAAACTTTGGGGTAATCACTTACTCATTTCGATCTATGCCAGATCAAAGCCCAGAAGCTATTATCGAATATGTAAAACAAACTGGATTAACACAAGTTGAACTTATGGGCAATCACGCAGAGCCTTTTGCAGGAGCACCGGTCAATCCAATTTGGGGACATCCCAACAGAGGATTACTCTATAAACTATACAGGAATGAAGAATTAACTGATGACGAGCGCGAAGAAGCCGCATTGTTACAACAAGAAATTGCTGCCTACAATGAGGAGGTTGCGCAATGGCGTAAGGACGTAGACTACGGCAAGTTCGAAGAATTGAAAAATATGTACGCAGAAGCAGGCATTAGCATTTATGCCTTTAAACCCAGCGTGTTTGGCACAGACAACACAGATGAGGACATCAGATATGGTATGCGCGCAGCTAAAGCTTTAGGGGCAACACATATCACCTTAGAACATCCGGAAAACGATGAACATACAGCTAGGCTTGGTCGTCTTGCAGAAGAAGAAGGTGTTTTTGTGGGGTATCACGGACACACACAACAAACACCAACTTTTTGGGATGACTCCATGGCCATATCAGATGCCATTAGGATGAACTTAGATATTGGTCATTATGTCGCTGCTGGAAATCCAGAACCCTTAAAAATTGTCGAAGAGAAACACGATAAAATTGTTAGCATGCATCTCAAAGACAGGAAAAACAAAGAAAATGGTCAAGACAATATGATGTGGGGAGAGGGTGACACTCCAATTAAAGCTTTACTGCAATTGATGAAAGATAGGGGATATGACTTTCCGTTAACCATTGAATTAGAGTACGAAATTCCAGAAGGATCAGATGCCGTACAAGAAGTAAAACGAAGTTATGACTACGCTAAGTCAATGTTGAATTAGACCTGTAAATTAGATACTTTGAAAAAACCGGTGCTTTAATAGCATCGGTTTTTTTACAATGAAACTCCCCTTTTCCAAGGGATAAAATCAAATTGCTGATGCCTATCTGCATTAATCATATGCCTTCCGCTCGCCACTTCAATGATAAATTCCAACAAGAACTCACCCATTTCTTCTATTGATTTCTCTCCTCTTATGATGGCGCCTGTATCGAAATCTATGATATCGGGCATTTTCTTGCGCAATTCGGTGTTTGAGGCTATTTTGAGTACAGGTGCAATTGGATTCCCGGTAGGTGTTCCCAATCCTGTGGTAAAAAGCACGAGATTCGCACCAGAACCAACCATTGCAGTTGTGCTTTCAACATCATTTCCAGGGGTGCATAAAAGATTCAATCCCTTTTTGGATACATATTCGGTGTAATCTAGAACGTCAACTACAGGAGAAGTTCCTCCTTTCTTAGCCGCACCAGCTGATTTTATGGCATCCGTAATAAGACCATCTTTAACATTTCCTGGTGAAGGATTCATATCAAAACCCGATCCTACATTTTGAGCGCTTTGATTGTAGTTCTGCATCAACGTCAAAAATTTAGTTGCAATTTTGTCATTGATACAACGATCTACTAAGTCTTGTTCTACACCACACAATTCTGGAAACTCGGCTAAAATACTACTGCCACCTAATGCCGATAACACATCAGAAACATAGCCCAAGGTTGGGTTCGCTGAAATACCTGAAAATCCATCAGACCCTCCGCATTCAAGTCCAATGGTTAGTTTAGAAAGTGGAGCTGGAACTCGTTTTAACTGGTTGGCCAATTGAATTTCAATAAGAGAATGTTCAATGACTTGAGTCAACATCTCTTCAGTGGTTCCTATTTGTTGTTGTTCAAAGATCAAAATGGGTTTTTTCGAATCAGAAGAGACTGATTCCAGAGCCTCTTTAAATACTTCTATTTGTAAATGTTGGCATCCTAAACTCAAAACGGTCGCTCCAGCAACGTTTGGATTATTGACATAACCAGCTAAAAGACGTGAGAGTAATATAGCATCTTCTTTCGTACCGCCACACCCTCCTTGATGGGTTATAAAACGCAAATTGATATTATCTAGATGTGGAGTGCTTTCTTTATGCTCTTCTGCTGAATTTTCTTTTTGAAGAAGTTGACGCAAATGCCTTCGATAATGATTAGGTGGCTTGGGGAAAAGCTCTTTTTCAAAAGTGTCTTTAAGAATTTCAATATTTCTATTCTCACAAAATACCAGAGGAAAGAACAACCAGTTATTTGATGTACCAACTTGACCATTGGCTCTTTGAAATCCCATAAAGTGTTTAGATTTCCAGAATGAAATATCCGGAGCATTCCAGAGCGCTGTCTTGTTTTTGCTAATTGTCGATGAAGTTTGGTGAGCAACGTTAGATGTGTTAATCAAATCACCTGCTTTGATGGGTCTTACGGCTTTGGCAACTACAACTCCATACATTACAACTTCTTTTCCTACCTCAAGTTGCTCTAAACATAGTTTATGCTTTTGGGGAATTGTTTCGTTCACAACCACTTTAAAACCATCAATCTGTAATTCAGTCCCAGCACTGATTTCAGATAATGCCACTAGCACATTGTCTTTAGCGTGTATTTTTAGAAAGGTGGTATTCATTTTGAAAATAAAGTACTCCTAAAGCTATGAATTTAAAAAGAAATGAAAGTGCTTAAACTAATGATAAAACCCACTCTTTGACCGTAGACAAACCATCCAAGAAAAATACAGTGAGCTGATCTGTTATTCCAAAGAAGAGCAATAAAAAGGCTCCAACGAGAGAAATGAATTCAATCCACTCAAAAAAAGATTTTTCTTGTTTCTCCCTTCTAATATCGTAACGCATATGGGTGCCTATTGTTTCTCCTATATTTTCAAAAATTTGTTTTTGATTTTTTGACGAATCTTCAAGTTCGGTTTCCTTTTTTTTGGATTTCAAAGATAAAATCGTCTTGGTATAAGTTTCATCTTGCTTGTTCAAAAACAATTTAAAAAAAGTGCTCGCTACTTTTTTGATTAAATAGTAGGTCATCAAAAAAAAGCAAAGCACGAAAAACCACATTAATGAGTTCGAACACATGTGTGTAAAATACTAAAATGAAATGTACTCTAACTCTTTGAAATCAAAGAAAAATATGTAAGTCCTAGAAATACTGCATTTTTCGATGAGGTGTTATCAGAAAAAACTGATGTCAAATAATCCATAAAATAAAAACGGGGCGGAATCTAAATCAGAAACCACCCCTTTTGTTAACCAAACAATTTAAGCTCAATGGAATTTTTCTGAATGTTGTTGGTTAGGTATTACTTTAGGATTAATGACTGCGGCTGAACTCTTTTCTAAGCAATTTTCAAATTCATCAGTTACAAGGCTAAAAACCTCGTTTTCTTTATTGGCCAAATCCGTTTTAAGTGGAGTAAAAAAAGATGCACATTGCATTGACAATACAAGTGTAGCGACTTGCTTCATTTTGTTAGTTTAGTTGCAATTAAATATAAATAATTTTGTTTTAAATTCTTACACTTCATTAAAATTTTAATAAATTCAAGCACATCTTAATTTAAATTACTAACAACCAGCTAACTGATGAATAAATTTTTACCTAAAATACTCATTGTTTTTGGTTTACCACTTATTCTACTATCCTGTCAAGCTAAGCCAAAAGAAAAGGGAATCTTTTTGAACTACCGCATTATGCACTTCGATACGCAGCTTGATCAAATGGAGGTTCAACTGATCATTACGAATCATTCAGATCTTTCAATTACGTCCTCAGCATGGGAATTGCATTGGAATCAAATGAAAGGTGAAATTATCCCCTCTAGCCTACCACAAGGAGTTACTTTTGAACGAATTAATGGGGATTATTATCGCCTTGAATTTTCTGATGATTACAGCTTAAAATCAGGAGAAACCTTAAAGCTGAACTGCTTGCAAAGTGGAACAATGGATCGTCTTGCGATGGGACCTTTGGGTGTTTTTATTGTTCATAACGAAAAAGGGTATGACCTTCGAACAAACATCGAATGGAAAAATGCCGAAGGAGTCGAAAACTTACATTTTATGAATGCAGAAGATCGATACATGGAGTATCAAAATATTTCTTCCCTTTCAACTGAAACGCTTAGTTGGGTTGTCCCATATCCTAAAAAAACACATTTCATCAATACCTATATGCAGGCAGAAACCTCTATGTTTCTAAAGCTTGATAAGGAGTTTTCTAAAGACTTAAAAACTATTGAAGCCGGGCTAAGTGAAATAATTATGCTTTCTGATGAAAGTAAAAGCGGATTACATCTATCCTATGATGCCAATCTGAAGTCTGAAGCATACACTTTAGAAATCAAGTTTGAAGGCATCTATATTTCTGCTTCGGATCTCAAAGGGGTATTCTACGCCTCTCAAAGTTTAAGACAGCTATTTGCTACGGCTATTTTAGAAGGTAAAGGTTGGCCTATTTTGCGTATCGAAGACGAGCCTCGTTTTGTATATCGAGGATTTTTATTGGACATCTCACGAAACTTTTACAATAAAGAAGAAGTCTTAAAAGTATTAGATCTCATGGGTCTCTATAAACTTAACACCCTTGATTTTAGACTTACAGATGATGAAGGATGGAGATTAGAAATTCCCGATTTACCAGAGTTAACGAGTGTTGGAGGAAAGCGAAGTTATTCCTCTACCAAAAACAGTAGCCTTTTACCGATGTACGGTTCAGGAGCAGAAGGAAGTCCAACATCAAATGGATATTTATCTCGAGAAGATTTTGTAGAAATTTTGAAATACGCCAAAGCCAAACAGATTGATATCATGCCTCAAATTAGCTTTCCTTCTCATGCGCGAGCAGCGATAATTGCTATGGAAGCTCGATATGAGAAATACTTGGCTATGAATCAGCTTGACAAAGCCCTTGAATACAGACTACGAGATGGCAATGATCAAAGTAAGTATGTATCGGCTCAACGCTATAATGATAATGTGATTTGCATTTGTAATGAAAGCGCATATACCTTTTTTGAAAAAGTCTATACCGAACTTCAAAGGATGTACGAAGATGCCGAATCGACCTTAGTGCGTTTTAGTATAGGTGCAGATGAACTACCCTACGGCGTATGGACCGCTTCAGACGATTGTTCGGCTTTTTTAGATAACAACAACTCCAATGTTTCTAATCTAGAAGAGCTTTATGTTTACAATCTTAAGCGCTTAAAAAAACTGTTTGATAAAGACCATGTTGAACTTGCAGGATGGGAAGATATTCTTTTAGATCATTCCGAAAAAAGTCAAGGAGAAACGGCTATTCGCAAAGAAACATTTAATTATGAATTGATTCCTTATGTATGGAATAACACTTGGGGCGAAGGCCGTGAGGACATGATTTACAAATTTGCCAATATGGGCTTTAAAACGGTGATGAGTAATTCCTCTGCCTTTTATTTTGATATGAGCGATGACAGGGATATGGACAACTACGGTTTAAACTGGTCTGGCTTTGTAAATTATTTCGACACCTGGGGTACCAACCCTACCGATGTGTTTGGAAATTCCTTTTTAAATCAAAAACACTTAATCAGTGCGGAGTACAAGAATAATACTGTTGCCCTGGAAAAAGATAAAGCTTCAAATTTGACAGGTATTCAAAGTCAATTATGGACGGAAACGGCTCGTTCACAAGAAATTTTAGAAGAATTATTAATGCCGAACCTGGCTGTTTTTGCCCAAAGAGCCTGGACTCCCGAAGAAATGTGGATGAGAGAAAAAGACACCCAAAAACAACAATCCCAAATGTTTACGGCATGGAATCATTTTGTAAATACCATTGGCCAGCGTAGCTTACCCATATTACCAATACTTAACATTGATGTGGTCTATCATTTACCAAAGCCTGGGGCTCTTATCACAAATGACAGTTTAACTGTTAAAGGATTATTTCCTGGCATGCAAGTGAAATACACCACGGATGGAAGTATTCCAACAGCTTCAGCTAACACCTATACCAAACCCATTATAATTCCAAAAGGTAGCCTTGTTCAAATGAGCAGCTTTTCAACTACAGGGCGCGGAGGTAAAACAATTTCAATTCAAAACTAAAAAGCATGACAACAACCAACCAACGACTTTTAGCTTTAGACATTCTTAGAGGATTAACCATTATTTTTATGATTATCGTAAATGACCCTGGTTCATGGAGTCATGTCTATGCTCCCCTGCTCCACGCAGATTGGAATGGTCTTACTCCAACAGATTACATATTCCCTACGTTTTTATTCATTATGGGGACTTCCATAGTCTTGTCTTTAACCAAACGCTCAGCAAATGCTTCTAAAAGCAACCTACTTAAAAAGGTTGTCTGGAGGGCAATTAAGATTTATTTGGTCGGACTATTTTTATGGCTGTGGCCTGATTTTGATTTTGGCGAAATCCGATGGACGGGTGTATTACAGCGCATCTCAGTGGTCTACTTGCTTTGTGCACTTTGTTATCTATACCTCTCGAAGAAACAACAAATAATCCTGGCTGTTACTGTGCTTATTGCTTACCTCATCATTATGTGTTTTGTTCCAGTTCCAGGAATAGGTATGCCAGATCTAAGTGTTCCTGAAAAAAACTGGGCTCATTATATAGACAATCTTTACCTCCCTGGTTATTTATGGCAAGAAACATGGGATCCAGAGGGTATACTTAGCACATTTCCAGCTATGGTTACAGGGCTCTTTGGAATGTTTGCCGCGTATTTACTTCAGAGAACCACAGATGTTGTAAAACAAATGAACAGTCTATTCATTTTCGCCACCGTATTACTCGTACTCGGAGATTTAACCAAATATATATTCCCGCTTAACAAAGCCTTATGGAGTACCTCATTTACGCTTGTTTTAGGTGGGATTTCAAGTATTGCACTTGCGGGTTGTATCTACCTCTGCGACTACAAAAATTATGGGAATCGATTCAAAATGGCACACGCCTTTGGGGTTAACTCTATATTCGCCTATACACTAGCGGGAATGTGTACCTTAATCTTCTACAGCAGTTCGCTTTGGGGCATCTCACTAAGTGCTACTTTTGTTGAATTCGCTTTGAGTAACGGCCTTTCAGCAAAGCTGTTCTCTTTTCTTTATGCGCTCTTCTACGTAGTTGTAATTTGGATTCCTGTCAACATCCTATCTAAACGAAAAATATACATCAAGCTTTAAATGGAATTTGAATACAAACAAAAGGTCACGGAACTCTTTGATCAATTGGTGCATATCAATGAGGACTCTTTAAAAATGGCCATTGATTTATTTGCTGAGGCCATTGTCGAAGACCACATGATTCACACTTTCGGCACGGGACATTCGCACATGATTGGATTAGAGTTATTCGTAAGAGCCGGAGGCTTAGCCAATGTCAATGCCATATTGGATTCTACCGTAATGACCGCAGAAGGCGCACGAAGAAGTGCAGAAATCGAGCGGATAAGTGGATTTTCAAAAGTGATATGGGATCAACATACAATCCAGAAATCAGATGTCTTTTTGGTAATCTCAAATTCTGGCCGGAATGCCATGCCCATTGAAATGGCTGAATTGGCCAAAGCCAATGGAAATAAAGTCATCGCTATTACCTCTGTAGCACAGTCCAAAAAATATCCAACTCGAAACAGTAAACATCGAAAACTTCACGAAATAGCTGACGTGGTCTTGGACAATGCCGTTCCACCTGGTGATGGACTATTGCAGATTGGAAATGAATTGACAGGAGCAGCGTCAACCCTTTCCGGGTGTTTCTTAGTGAATTTGGTAGCGACAGAAGCCTTGAAAATTGCCGTTCAAAAAGGAGCAAAACCTGGAATCTATTTTAGTCAAAACATCGATGGGGTGGATAACGAGACACTTTACCAACGCTACGAATCTCGAGTCAAACACCTATAGTGTTCTTGTTTAAAGTGAATAAATCAATCGGACTGTAATAAATCTAGGCTGAATAAAGGTCTCAGAAGAAAGTACAGAAAGGTTATTGGCGCTATTTCGAACCTGCGCATCAATATTCAGTATGTTCGAAGCGCGTACTTCGTACTCCCATTTTGCATCTCTATCTTTTCGGTAAGACATAGACGCATTCCAATTCTGAAAAGACTGTGCATTACCTTCACTCTTTTGAGTGGTATAACTGTAATCTGAACGAAGTGTGATTTTCTTTTTGATGTACGCATCAAAATTCACTGAAGGTGCTGTTCGAACAAAGGTAGTTTTACGACTTCCCTGATCGTTTTCAATTAGACTATAGCGATAGCGTAAACTGATATTCGGAGCCACTTTAAAATTCGTTCGAATTCCTGGGGTGTAGGTTTGTGTAAATCCTTTATTGAGGGATTGTTGATTTTGTATGAATTGATTTATTTTGCTGTAATTCCAACTCGCATTTAAGCTCGTTCGCACCTTACCGAATGTTTTTTGAATCCTTCCAAAAAGATTGAAGTTTTCATCGGCAAAGTTTGAATTGAAAAATGTAGACGTTCGAATGACATTGTCAAAAGAGGTCAGTCCACGAATTTGATCTGTATTATTCGAGTAAGCCGCTCTTGCAAATACATTGGTATAGTTAAATAAGTTGAAACTGCTGTAGAGCAAACTCATATTGTGCGATAGGGCATTTTGTAATTCTGGAGCACCAAATTGAATGGAGTTGTAGGAGTTTAATACCACCGCTCGAGCAATTCGAGTGACATCTGTAAATTGAGCGCGCAGATTATAGTTCAAGGTCAAAGACTCCCCTTTCTTGAATTGAATTCGCGTTTCAAAATCAGGTAATAGCTTAGTAAACTTTTGAGTGTTTTCTACCCCGAGCTGTATATTAGAGTTACTGTAAGAATGAACAGATATACCTGGAGTAAACGTAAATTTCCCCGTCTTAAACCTCCAGTGAAGTGCCAAGTAAAGATCGCTAAAGTTGTAGTCTACATCATTGCTAGATAGGCCATCATTAAAATTTGGAGTCAGCAGCTGCGTCAAACCTCCATTGAGAATCTCGAACAGCGAAGAGTTGAAATTTTGTCTACTGACGATAGTACCCAAGGTAAAATTCAAATTACTTCTTGGACTTAAAATGTGGTAGTAGTCTAATTTAGCATCTAATTGATTCGATTTCACTCTTCGGCTTTGTCCAATATCGTAAAACAATGAGGCGTTTGACAGTCCTAATGCAGCTGCAGTAGAATCGTAAGCATCATCTAAATCATCTGGATTATTTTCGAGAACCGCATTGTAAAAAGGATCTTCGTCTTGCAATAAGTGTTGTGCTTCCAAGGCAAAAATATTGTTCTCATCCAGGGTGAAATAGTAATTCAAATTTTGATTGATACTATACGGTGTTGCTTCTTCTAATTGTTCAGTACTTCCTATAACTGAGGAATTAACTGATTGCTGCTGGGAATCATTTGAGTTTCTAGCCAAAACGTCATAATCAATTTGATGATTAAAATTAGGCTTGTAGGATGCACTTAATTTTAAAAGTCCTTGTTTTGATCGCTCATTACCCAATTGATTCGTGGTTTCATCAGGAATATTAAGCTCTGAATTAGTATAGCGTACAAAACTAATTTCTTGAGAGTTAATCTGACTGTAATTGTAAATCAAAAATCCACTGAGATCAAGATTTTTAGAGGGTGCAAAACTAAAATTGGCCGATGCTAATTTGTTCTCTATTCGCTGCGCATTAGATTGATTAGTTAAGAAATTTAGGCTGTTGTCTCCTAAGTTTATATTGGTTCCACTTATTTGACTCGGGCGTCTAAATCCACCACCAAAACCTCTGATGTCTCTTCGGGTTAAAGCCACTTCTCCAATGTTGTTCAAATCTCCAATGAAATTTAGACTGTATTTTGGATTGTAATAAAAAAGCTTGGGCTGACCTATATAGAGCGACTCTGTTGGAGCTGAACCTCCACCTCCTGTGATGTCTCCAAACCAAAAACTTTCTTTACCCTCTTTCAGCTTTACATTAATGGCTACGTTGTCTTGATTATTTCTAACGCTGCTCAACTGACCTACTTCAGCGTAGTTTCTTAAAATTTGAATTTTATCAACTGCACTTGATGGGATGTTTTTAGTAGCCACTTTCGTATCCCCATCAAAAAAATCTTTACCATTGACCATGAGTTTGTTGACTACCTTTCCTTCGACTTCGATTTGACCATTTTCATTGATCTCAACCCCGGGTAATTTTTCGACGATATCTTCTAGCTTGCGTTCAGATCCGTTTTGAAAAGAATCTGCATCATACACTAGGGTATCACCTCGCACAGCAACAGGCATTTTTACAACAAGTTCAACCTCGTCAAGTGCAAAAGCAGGGTAAAGCGTATAATCTTTTTCTATATCCTGATCTGTAGTACTGAGATCTTCTTCGGCAGTTTCTAAACCGATATAACTGACTTGAATTTTATAGGTTTTATTGTTTTTAAGTTTTAATTCAAAGGCTCCTTGAGCATTCGTTATAGCAAAAGTCTCAAGACTATTGCTCTCCTTATCAATAGCCACTAAACTCGCCGATTCAAGCGGAGTTTGTACACTATCTAACACACGACCTTGAAACTTCAATTGCGCCTGCAGGGATGCTGTAAGACTAAAAGCCGTAAACAGCAAAATGAAATGGTTAAATTTCTTTCTCATTCGAAATAATTAGTCGTTCATTCGTCTACCGCGATTATCACGCATTTCAAGCATTTTCATTTGAATGGTCTTTCTGTAATCGATTTTATTAATTTCTTTCCCCTTGGAGGGAGCTTCTATTTCAACGATTTCTTTGGGATTTAATACAATCTGAGAACAAAGCATTACCGTATTTCCTGCGCTGACTTCAAGGATTAAGCCTGGAAGCCCCCAATATTCAGCTGGTCCTTGTTTGATTGGAATTTGAAGGGTATACCAAGCCTCAACTTCAATCATTGCTTCATCATTTTCTTCGCTTTTATTTAAATCACCCCACGAAAAATCATACCAAGTAAGTTCGGATGCCGAAACCATGGCAGTCGCCTTAAAGCACATATACTCCCCTATTTGCTTCGCCTCAGTACCCATTTTCCAATCAATCGCTTGTAATTTGTCTTTCACCAAAAAGCGCTTTCCATAAAATTCTTGGGTCTGAACCAATTGATTGGCTTCTACGTTTTTGTACTGTTTACCTCTAGTGAAATTACTTCCCCAGGAGTCAGTTGCTCCAGATATAGCATCTACACGTTCTTCTTCTTCAAAAATGGATTCACTGCTGTTAAAACTCAAAATATAGGTTTTCTCTAATCTATTCTTGAGTCGCGCTTGCATTTGTTTTTTTTGAGCCTCGCTCATTCGAGCTGCCCAGTTCCCCAAATCTAGTTTTGACTTTGAGTAATAAAAGGCCTTGCCTTGAACTTCTACAGTCGTTGGTTTTTCACTTGTCGTAAGTAAAGAAAATCCCAATACGGTCATCAGGAATAATGCACGAATCCACATAACAATAATTTTTTTTGTTTAACAAATATACAAAATATTTAAACAGCTTTTGTTAAAATAAACTGAGTAGAACAAGATTGTACAACTGCATATCCATTTTAATCCTGAATGAGTCGTTTACTTATTTAGTCAAACTTTAAGGATATTTATGCGGTTAGAGTTGATTTAATCTATACCCTGGCTCTAATCAAAATTAGTATCTCTCAAGACTCAACAAAACTGTGGTTGACGATTTTATCTTTTGGTTTATTTCTGTAAATTGAAAGAATAACTAACTAATACACCGATGTACCGCTTTAAATTTCTTTTTAAAGGATTTTTATTTCTTGGATTTCACTTGGCCTTCGCTCAGAAAGAAGTGTACCGGCTGGAATTACCGGGCACAACTCAGGCCCTAGAGATGGTTTTTATAAAAGGTGGTAATTTTCAAATTGGTAGCTCCTTATCTGAAAAAGGGCATCGGCAAGATGAATCTCCTCAAGCCACTATTGAGATAGCTTCATTTTGGATGGCCAGTACTGAAACTACTTGGAATCTATATCAGCGTTTCGTAGACCGCGATATAGACGGACATTTCCTTCAAAAAAATGACCAAGCCTTGGTTGATTTAGACATTGACGCTATTAGTGGAGCCACTACGCCTTATGTCGATATGAGTTTTGGAATGGGAACAGATGATTATCCCGCCATTGGCATGACCCAAAAAGCGGCGGTTCAATTTTGCAAATGGCTCTCTGCTCTTACGGGTAACTTTTACCGCCTACCTACTGAGGCGGAATGGGAATACGCCTGTCGTGCTGGATCCCAAACAGCATACAGCCATGGCAATAACCCTACAGAGTTAGAATTATACGCATGGTTTGAAAAGAACAGTAATGGTAAATATCACAAAGTAGGACAAAAAAAGCCAAATGTATGGGGCTTGTACGATATGCACGGCAATGTTGCCGAATGGACATTAGATCAATATGAAGTTGGAGCCTATAAAAAATTACCGAAAATCAAATGGAATAAACCACTCAAGACCTATCCAAAAGCAGTTCGCGGCGGCTCATGGATAGATAGTGCTGACAAACTAAGATCTGCAGCAAGGAGATGCTCTGATTCACAATGGAAAATGAGAGATCCTCAAATCCCGAAAAGTGAATGGTGGCATACCGATGCACCCTTCGTTGGATTTCGCATTGTGAGACCCCATCAAACTCCCTCTAAAAAAGAACAAGAACTATACTGGACGACTAAATAATATCTCATGAAAAAATCAACACTCCAAAACAATCGAAGAACTTTTATCAAGCAGACCACTCTGGCTACTACAGGTATCTTATCCGCTAGTGTACCGGTAAAATCTTTCGCCAATGTCTTAGACAACAAAAAACTTAAAATTGCTCTCGTAGGTTGTGGTGGCCGAGGCTCAGGAGCGGCTGTTCAGGCACTGACAGCGGATGACCAGGTCGAACTTGTGGCTATGGCAGATGTTTTTCAAGATCGCCTCGATTCAAGCCTCAAGGCCATAACTGACCACTTTGATGGTAGAAAAAAAATCAAGGTAAAAGACAAAAATAAATTTGTGGGCTTTGATGCCTATAAAAAAGCCATTGATGAAGCTGATGTAGTCATTCTCACCACTCCTCCTGGCTTTAGACCCTACCATTTTGAATACGCCATCAACAATGACAAACACGTCTTTATGGAAAAACCTGTGGCCACAGATCCTGTGGGTATTAGAAAGGTTTTAGACATGGCCCGAATTGCCAAAGAAAAGCGACTCAATGTTGTGGTTGGTCTGCAGCGTCATTACCAAAAGAAGTATACCACGCTTTACAATCGGGTAGCTCAAGGAGCTATTGGAAAGATTACCTCTGGACAAGTTTATTGGAACGATGGAGGTGTTTGGGTAAAACCAAGAGAGGCAGGCCAGAGCGAATTAGAATACCAAATGCGCAACTGGTATTACTTCAATTGGATTTGTGGCGACCACATATTAGAACAACACATTCACAATATTGATGTAGCCAATTGGTTTATAGGAGCCTATCCCACTAGTGCCCAAGGAATGGGAGGACGTCAAACCCGCACAGGTAAAGAATATGGCGAAATATTTGACCATCACTATGTTCAATTCAATTATGCTAACGGGGCTGTGATTTCATCTCAATGTAGACACCAAAAAGGCTGTGATTCAAGAGTAGATGAAGTATTTCAAGGAACAGCGGGAAGCGTTGAATTAGGCAGCGGACTACTCAAGGATCTCGATGGAAAAGAACTTTACAAATACCCTTATAAATGGGGTCAAGAAGCCAATCCATATCAAGTAGAGCATGACGAATTATTTAAATCCATCCGAAATAAAGGGGTTATAAGTGATGCCGAAAATGGTGCCAAAAGTACACTAACGGCTATTATGGGACGTATGGCTACCTATTCAGGAAAAACAATCAGCTGGGACCAGGCCTTAAATTCGGATCATCAATTGATGCCCGCTCAAGTAGATTGGAATACCAATCCTCCAAGTCTTCCCGATGAAAATGGTCTTTATGAAATTCCAACACCTGGAGTAACTAAATTTTAAATCTTATGAACAGAAGAAAATTCAACACCCTTGCAGGTTTATCAACTTTGGGAATGATAAGCGCTAAAACGAATTACACTCGATTAAATACTCCGTATCAGTACAATTTGAACTATGCGCCTCACCTAGGGATGTTCAAAGCTCATGCAGGAGACGACCCTATTGATCAATTGAATTTTATGGCCGATCAAGGCTTTAAGTCATTTGAAGATAATGAGATGAGAAATCGTCCTTTGGCCCTTCAAAAAAAAATGGCTAAAACCATGAGTGAACACGATATGAAAATGGGTGTTTTTGTGGCTCATAATATCGCGTGGAACAGACCAAATTTGGCCTCGGGAGATAAAGACGAACGCGCTACCTTTTTATCGGAAATTAAAGCTAGTATAGAGGTTGCCAAACGCGTAAATGCAAAGTGGATGACCGTAGTTCCCGGTCGTAAAGATTTCAGAAAAAATATTGAATATCAAACGGTCAATGTGATTGACACCCTTAAAGAGGCCTGCGAAATACTAGAACCTCATGGTTTAGTAATGGTACTAGAGCCCCTTAATTTTAGAAATCACCCTGGATTATTCTTAAGTGAAAGTCCACAAGCGAACAGCATATGCAAGGCTGTAGGATCATCTTCTTGTAAAATTTTGTTTGATGTCTATCACCAACAAATTCAAGAAGGTAACCTAATACCCAACATAGAAGATTGTTGGGATGAAATCGCCTATTTTCAAATTGGGGACAATCCAGGACGTAAAGAGCCTTATTCAGGAGAAATCAACTATAAGAATGTATTCAAATACATATATAACAGAGGATTCAAGGGTATTCTGGGTATGGAACACGGGAATTCTGTAACAGGTAAAGAAGGAGAATTAAAAGTGATTAAAGCCTATCAGATGGCCGATGATTTTATTTAGGGTAAGCTCACGCGCTTTCCTGTAGATTTATGCCTAGGCATTTGGGCATCCACAGTGATTAAATAAGTCCGTAAATCTTGTGCGAGTTCTTTGGCAATTAAAGGATATTGAGCATATAGATTTTCTTTCTCACCAATATCCTCACTGATATTGAAGAGTTCATACGCTTCTGTTTGGTGGTAGTAAATCAGTTTTAAATCACCCTTTCGAATGGCACTGAATGCACCTATACCTGGGCCAGATGGTCCCCACTCATTGGGGTAATGCCAATATAGGGCGCGATTTTGAGTGGTATGATTGACTTTCAAATCAAATAAAGAAACAAAGCTCTGTCCATCTACTTTTTGTACGGTTTTGGGATTATTAATTCCCGCTATTTCGAGTATACTCGGATAGAAGTCTTCAATGATTAAATAGTTGTCATTTACTGAGTTGGGTTGTATTCGCCCCGGCCATTTAACCAACATGGGTTCACGAATTCCTCCTTCATAAATGGATCCTTTTCCACTAGAGAGTGGCCTGTTGTGAGTATGTGCTGTTTCACCTCTGGCAACTGCACTCAGCCCGCCATTATCAGACATAAATAAAACCACCGTATTTTGCTCTAAATTATTTTCGGCCAAATAATCCATGATATCCCCGAGACTTTTATCCATGGCCTCTACCATTGAAGCGTACTTCGCTTCTACACTGTCCAACCCCTTGTCAATATACTTTTGAAAATAACGTCCATCACTCATAATTGGGGTGTGAACGGCGTAATGCGATAAGTACAAAAAGAATGGGGCTTTTGTATGCGAAATGGAATCAATGGTACTTATCGCCTCAAGGGTTAAGGCTTCTGTTAGATTAGTGTTGCTGTCATGATAATTTTCAAGACCCGGTACTGCCCATACACTGCGATTGATCTGATTATTTCCGTAAGCATCTTCACCGTAATAGCTTCCCGGGGCCCCTGCGGCGTGACCGGCAATATTAATATCAAAACCAAGATTTAACGGATTTTCTCCTGGTGTTCCAATGGCACCAAAATGTGCCTTACCTACGTGAACTGTTGTATATCCGTTTTCTTGGAGTACTTGTGGTAATGGTGTTGCGTGTGCAGCATTCGAATCACCTGCGGAGGCGCTCATTCCATTAACCCTCCAACTCGGAAATTCAAGGGTGGGGTGATTGGCTTCCATGGGTTGAATTTTGTCCTTGTGCAAGGTCCAATTCGTCACTCTGTGCCGAGCAGCATTCATTCCTGTGAGTAAACTCACGCGTGTCGGAGAACATACGGGTGTAGCATATGCCTGAGTAAATTTCATGCCCTCCGTAGCTAAACGTTCCATATTAGGTGTATGATAACGTCTATTTAATTCTGTAGTCTCCTTCCAAAAAGTTACTGAAGTGTCTTGCCAACCCATATCATCTACAAAAAAGAGAATTATATTTGGAGCTGATTTGGTTGAAGCTTCTTGTTTATTAGTGCAAGCACTTATTGAGAATAAAAGTACGAATGCACTAATCGCAATAAGGTTTCTATACATTTTAATATCACCCATAAGCGCTCTTACTTTGAAGCTACGGTTTCTAAAATTTTCTCACAAATAACACTAAAGGCAAACTCCTTAAAAATATCGAACTTATCATAGTCAACATCCAGCTCGACGTTTTTTTGATATTCCAGTGCTTGGTCGAAATTCAAAAATCCAATCCAAGTGAGTACATTGGGCTCTGCCCAATTACTAGAATCAATAAGAGAACTAAATACCCAACCTGCGGTTTGCTCCTGCTGGGATACTTTTTGTTTTTCAACATTGATAATAAAAGACTTTTGATTCTCTAAAAACTCCTGTAGGTCATCTGAATATCTAAAGTGATACCAGCTAAATTTGGCACTCTGCTGTTCAAAAATTTGATCTTGTATCTGCCAGATTTTAACCTCTTTATAGCTGATTTGTATGGGTAGCTTTCGAATAGGAGGTTCTAGGTCTTCGAGCGCTGTTTGCCACCAATCTTCTACCTTGGCATAGGACTCTTGATTTTTATGCACCATGACGTATTGATACCAATTACCCTTATCATCTAAATTGGGCTTGCTAGAAATCGTTCCTTGTGGAAATCGAAATTTCTCCAGTCCCCAATAAATAATATAATCTGTATTCACAAGATTTTGAGCCCTGGCTAATACTCTTTCCCTAGCGAGATCTTCAAATTGCAATTGATCTTTCGCCTCCACGTAAAGCATTCTATACGAAACGATTTGAGCTTGCACAGTATAGCTCAACAAGGAGCACATAAAAATCAAATATGCTTTCATCTAAATTGAATTTACAAGGCTTACAACCTACTCATTAATTTGGTCAAGTGCTTGGTATACGGCCACTTTCAGATCTTCTCTTAACTTCCATGGAGAGCTCATAAGTTGAATCATCGAAACTACAGTGATGTTTTCAACAGGGTCAATCCAAAAAACGGTTCCTGCCGCACCTCCCCAATTGTATTCGCCTTCACTTCCAATAATGGAGTTGTTAACGCTATTGGTCACTAGGCCAAAGCCAAGACCAAATCCAAAACCATTATTACTCGCCTGATCTAAAGGATTCTCTCCTGCTCCACCCTTTTGTTCTATGCTACCGCTTAGGTGGTTTCGAATCATATACTGTAATGTTTTTGGTCCTAAAATTCGATTTCCGTTCAGACTTCCTCCGTTTTGTAAGGCTTCCATAAAAAGCATATAATCCATGGCAGTAGAGACTAATCCGCCCCCACCAGAAAACATAGAAACGTCTTCGTAATTGCTCATGGCATTGTACTTTTCTTTTGTTTCTTCAACCGTTTTCAAGCTCTTTTCTCCATAATCGTAATAGTGATTGGGTAGAAATCTGCTCATTTTCTGCTTCGGAACTTCAAAAAATGTATCTACCATTCCTAGGGGTTCAAAAATATGCGTTTGTAAATACTCATCTAAGCCCATACCTGAAAGTCGTTCCACAATCACTCCCGTCAAATCTACAGCGATGGAGTAATGCCAGCGCTCTCCTGGTTTATAGTGAAGTGGTAAGGCGGCAACCCGTTTGATAAAATCATCTGAGTCTTTAGATTTCCAAAGCTCTGCCTTATTGTACTCTTGATCTACTTTACTATTTGAAAATCCGTAACTAAATCCGGCCGTATGTGTTAAAAGTTGCTGCATGCTAATTGACGCTTCATTTGGAGTTAAGTTCCCCTCTTCATCCATCACGCTTAATTCAGCCAATTCAGGCAAAAACTTTGAAATGGGATCACTCAGGTGAAACATGCCCTTTTCATAGAGCTGCATCGCTGCAACGGCTACAATCGGCTTTGTCATAGAGTATATGCGAAATAAATCGTCGATTTTAAGAATTTTTGAATCATCAACTCCTCTTTCACCAAAAGCTTTAGCATATATAATTTTTCCGTTTCGCGATACCATAGTCGCGACTCCGGCAACCTTTTCATCGGCTAAATAAGATTTAGAAACTTCGCTAATACGCTCCAAACGCTCTGCAGAAACCCCTTCTTGTTGAGGGTCTACCTGAGCCAATTGTGCGAAAGAAAGTACTGTGGTCAATAGACCGAATAAAACAAATGATTTTTTCATTATCATGGATTTAATTGTTTGTACACCTCATTTTCAAATGAGGTAAATAGATTATAGGCCTGCATATCATTGAAAGGAAGTATTTGCGTCATATAAACCAGCGCAAATTCATTTTCAAAGTCAATGGTAAAATAGGTGTTAAAAAAGCCCGCCCAATAGGCCGTTCCTTTGGGACGAATCTTTGAATTTTGTTCATGAGCCCAGGCTAGTGTCCAATTGTCATAACTGTCAAAAAAGACATCTTTATCACCTCTTGGAGTAAGGTCGACATTACCCACAGGCACGTAGCGATGAATTTGATTAAAGTCATTGAGCTGTTTGCTATTCAACAAGTTAAAAGTCTCTTCTTTGAGAATTCGACCTCCTTTATAGGCTCCTTTATTTAGCATGCAATTTAAGAATAGTGCATAGTCTTTAGGCGAACTAAACAATCCTCCTCCAGCATTGTAAGAGCTGGTCATGTTAGGCTTGGTATACTCGTTTTGAACGAGCTGACCGCTAGAAACATCTCTATTTGAAGAGCCTACGATTAAAGGCTGTAAATCTTCAGGAACATTAAACCAAGTGCTGTTCATTTGAAGCGGACCCGTAATATGCATTCTAAAATAGTCTTCTAAGCTTGTATTTGAAATTTTCTCCACTAGTCGACCTACCCAATCTGTATTGGTTCCATACATGTATGACGTTCCTGCTTCAAACAATCGGGGTTGATAGGTGTTTTCATAGTTTAACTCTTGTTTTAGCGATGCCCAATTGGCAAGTTGTTCGCTAGTAAACCAATAACCGAAACCTGCGGTATGGGTCAATAAATGTCTTAAGGTAATTGAGGTTTCTGCTTGGACCAACTCATTCTCTGCATTGAGAATTGGTATAGTTGCCATTTCTGGCAAATATTCATCTAAGGGCTCGTCTAAACTAATCAACCCTTGTTCTACCAGCTGCAGAGCGGCAACAGAAGCTATGGCCTTTGTCATTGAAGCAATACGAAATATGTGCTCCTTTGAAATGGTATCATTTCGATCCCACCTAGAAGGACCATGAGCATAAAACTCCATATTTCCGGCTTTATCTACTTTGCCGGCCACCACCGCTGGAATATCTGAATCATCTACGATTTCATTCCAAGCAATGCCTTGTTGTTTTGAACATGAGAGCACAACAAAAAGCATCAGTGTTGCGCCTATTTTTGAAATTTGTTTCATAGTCTAAAAGCTGTTGTCTTGTTTTATATTTTATTTTAAAAGTTAATGCATTTCTAGGTATAACGTTAAAATTCAAGATATTATTACTCTTTCTTAGCCCTAATAATCATCGTAGAGTCTGCGTTTTCAATGATCTTTTCTTTGGAAAAATAAACTGGAAAAAACGAATCTTCAGCCCAGGATTCATAGAGGTTTCTATAAAAAGGACTTTCTGGGTCTCCTGATTGCCCTGGGCTATTGGTGGCTACAGAGGTATCCCAATCTGAGGTGTCTACAATAATTCTAAAGGTAGCGCCACTGCTTTGATTTAAGTTGTTTCCCGTTGATCCTGGGGTGTATGAGTTTCCTCCTCGAGGCAGGGTGGGCAAATTCAAAAGATCTGCATAGGGCGCTTTGACAAGCTTACCTAATGCATGAGTGATGCTGATGTGCTTGTTCTTTACTTGACCATAAGTCCAGTTTGAGGGTTCTTCACCTAAGCGTTCTTCTAATTTTTTTATCGCTCTTTTGAAGGCCAATTTTATCCATTCATCTCGCTTTTTCGTAGCCTGCTTTTCAAAAACCATAGATGGGTTTTCGACCCATTGAATAATTCTCGCTAATTGAATGGATGGTATATAGGGCTTGGCCGCTTTGGGTATGAATTGTTCTGTAGCCGCACGTCTAAGTTCATTTTCGAATGAAACGTATATCGCTGCTTGAATCGAATTGGGTAAGAGTTCATTATTCCACCCTTCTAAAAGTCCGAGCATACGAGCTTCTTTTTTGGCATGAGCCGCATTGTTAAGAAAAGGCAAGAGTCTTTGGGCAGGAAGCGAATAATAATCAGTTTGCAGTGCCATCATTTCTGACATGCTAAAGTTATTATTATCATTTAATACCTTATCAATTCGATCGCCACGATATGAATCAGACCAAGAATATCCAATCGCATTGTAATGCGGATAATTCTCTGGTGTTACATTTTGATTGGCTGTTGCAATAAAGCCAGAATAAGGATTGTAAACACTTGGTTTTTCAATTATGGGTAAATATCCATTCCATTCAAAACTCCCATCTCCTTTGACAGGAACCATTCCACTGAAATCCTCTCGCACAGGTGCAATGCCCACAGCTTGCCAGCCAATATTTCCATTCTTGTCGGCCCAAATCATGTTTTCGCCAGGAATGTGCGAATAATGACAAGCCATTTTAAACTCAGCCCAATCTTTAGCCTGATTCATTCGCAGGGAGGCCAAATAAGGAGCACCACCTATTTCAAGCCATGCAGAACGCACAGCATAAGCTTTGTCATGTTTAGTATCAACAAAGGTGACTGGCCCATGACGGCTATATTTTAGTTCTACCTCACGGTCTTCTTCACCCTTGACCAAAATGCTGTCTTTGATGATTACAAAGTCTTCCCAACGACCTTGATACTCATATCTATTGGGATTTTCTGGGTCTATATCGTAGACATATAAGTCTTCTCCATCTGTTCTGAATACAGTTAATCCCCAAGCACCATGTTCATTGTGTCCAATGGAAATTCCAGGAATTTCAGGTTCACCTCCACCGATAACATTCCATCCTGGGGCCACTAGATGCGTCATATATCGAAGTGAGGGTGTAGCAACCGTTCGGTGAGGATCATTAGCCATAAGCGTTCCTCCTGAAGCCGTTTTACTTCCGTCTAACACCCAATTATTACTACCGATTGAATAGGGATCTTCAAGTGCCTTACTCTCATTTAAGGCTAATTTCACAGGGGCTTCAATTCTGTAGATTGGATCGATGTCTTCTGCTAAAAACGTAAGTGGTCTTCTAAAAGCATTGTATAGCTCTAAAATTGGAGCTTCTAACATTTCTTGAGTTAAATTATCTGGAAGAGTTAAATCAGGATTTTTGGGATGAAAGTAAGACAGTTCTTTTACCTTTTGAGTGCCCACAGCTGCCACTGCTCTGGCCGTTTGTAATTCTAGACCAATATTTCCCAATAAACCTTGATGCCTTGAAATTACAATTTCAGGGGTCCACTTTTGAGGTAGAATATTTAGCATTTTAAATTCAATGGGGAGCTGATCTTTTTGATTAAGTGCCTCTTCTATGTAGGCATTAACCCCATTGGTAAAAGCGGTTATGATCGCCACTCCTCTGGGATGGTAATGATTCATTTCTTCAATCATATCTCCTCTAAACTTAAAGAGTCTCGTTCCTAAGTCTCGTTTAAAGGCGCGTTTTCCTAATATTTCAGCAGAGGTTCCGCTCGCTTGCCTGCGCCATATCTCAAATTGAAACAACCTGTCTTTGGCAGCAGCATATCCTTGGGCAAAAAAGAGATCGTGTTCATTTTTGGCATATATGTGATTGACGCCCCAATTATCTCTGATAATTTCTACGGTATCGTAAAGTTCTTCTAACTCTAGATTTTGGGCTGAAAGGGTTGCTACAGCACCTATTAGGCTAAGCAGCAAATGGCTATATTTCATGAAACAATGATTTGATTAGTAAAAGACTAGTATTGCCTTGTACACCTAATTTACAAAAAAGTCAGAAGCTTTAAGCTTTGCGAATTGGTGCTAGTAGAAGATAGAAGATCCATGCAAACCACGAAATAAAAATAACTGCCATAAGCCAAGCTAATTTTTCGCGTCCGGTAGTTTTATTATCTGAAATAATAATAAAAAATGGAAGTAGCCAAATGATAAGTCCACACAATAGCCCTCCAATTCCTAAAACTTCTACGATAAATGAATTCACGGCTCGAAGGTATTTAAAATATTGCGAACCTCTTCTTGAAAAGAGGCACTAAAATTAGGCCCGTAAATGTGCCACATTTCTTTAGCAAATTCATTTTCAGAAAAAAGCGTGCGAATGATGCTTTGGTATTTTCGCCATTCTTCTTTTTCTAAAAGACCACTTCGGTATTGAAAATAAGCGTTATCAAATATTCTAAAATTAACATGTTGTGCTGCAATTAACTGATGACGATCGTAATTGGTTAGTGAATCACCTGACTTTAATTTGTGATCAGCAATTGATAGTTGCTCTTGATTTATATACGATTTTAGGTAAGAAATGTCATTGTTATTTAAGGTTTGTCGAGCTGTAGCCTTTGCAATGGCATTACTTTGCCTGAGTTCTAATCCTACGAAAAGAGCAGAAATCAACAAAATAAGTGTTGAAATCCATTGTAAATTAATCTTCATACTATTTTTTGTTGGGTTCGATGATTAAAGAAATACGTGATTATTCCCACCGCTACAAATAACAATCCTATAAAGCTTTCTTTGGGTCTCTGATAGAGCGTATAACCTAAAATCCAAAGACTAAATAAAATAAATGCGATTTGTAGATAGGGTTTTAAAGGACTCTTAAAAGCGTCCTTTTGAGGTTTAAGACGAATTACAGAAGCTACAGTCAGGGTACCCATGAGTTGAAGCACAAATCCTGTGTAGAGCATGACCTCTTCGAAGGTTCCAGTCAGTGTAAGTAAGATGCTTATTGCGGCTTGAAGCCATAGTGTTCGAACCGGTATTCCATTGCTGTTTTTATGAGCCAATAAATTCCAAAGCTTGTAATCTTTGGCCATAGCGAAAGTCACTCTAGAACCAATCCAGAGGTATCCGCTTATTGTAGCAATGAGTTGAATGGCAATAAAATATCCAATCCACTTCGAATTCGAAGCTGAAAGTACAGATGAAAAAGAAAGTAGAGCTATTTCGACTTTTCCCGAAAGCTGTTCTACACTCGCAAGTCTTAAAAATACAAGTTGAAGAAGCACGTATAAAATCGTTACGATAAGCGTACCCAAAAGAAGCGCCTTAGGAAGGTTTTTTCGAGGCGCTCTGATCTCGTCTACAATATAGGCGGCAGAATTCCATCCGGTATAAGCGTAGGTAACAAATAATAAAGCCACTGCAAAACCGGGGAGTGTCACCTCTCTCTTCCAATTAGAGCTAAAATCTAAAGCCGTTTGGTCAATAGGCGCATAATAAAACCCAAGACCAATGAGCAGTCCGATAAAAAGGAGTTTTATCGCCGTTGAAACGTTTTGAAATGCTCCACTTTGCCCAATAGAAAAAGAGTGAATTAAGGTTAAAATTAGAATTATTCCTATTCCAAAAAAGGAATTAGAAAATAGCGGATTAAGAACAGATAAATAATTCTCCATAGCCATTACTGAAATTGCTATGGGTGCCGTAAAACCAACCGTTAGTGATATCCATGCATAGCTATAACCAGCTAAAGGATGAATGAGTTTCGACAAAAAGACATAGTCTCCTCCCGATGCTTTAAAATGGGTCCCTAATTCGGCACAACTCAAGGCACCTATAAAGGCAAAAACTCCACCTAAAACCCAAATAAGAACGATACTATAGGTGTTTTGAACATCCAAAAGCTGATAACCCAAGCTGGTGAACACACCTGTTCCGATCATATTTGATATCACCAGAGCGGCAGCTGTTTTCCATCCTATTTTCGAATCTCTCAAACCGATATAATATTAGCCTAAACTGATAAAATAGATAAATGTTGGTATAAAAAGTATTAGACAGGTCCAATCAAAAACCTTGGAGGTATTCTCTTCAGAATGCCAAAAGGCAATCAGAATTAAAGGCAGTTGAAACGGCAAACGAATTAAAGCTTGTTGAGCCGTAATTCCAAAAGCTGCCTGCGCTTCAGCCGATTCGTACAGGTATAAATTCGCAGGAAACACGGCAATGAGTAAGAGCACTATTCCGTAAGCGGAATATTTCCTGGTTTTATTGGAGAGTAGCAATAGACCAAAAACAATTTCAAAAACACCTGAGGCATAAACCGCTAAATCGGTAAAAGGAATATAAGGGGGCACAATGACCAAGAAAAAGTCAGGATTTGTAAAATGGGTTACACCCACAAAAGTGTAGAATAAGGCTATGAGATACACCGTTATTCGCTTTAGTTTTTTGATCATAATTCGTCAGTCTTTAACCTATTTTACTTAGATCTCATTAGGAAATACTCTAAGAAATTCAGATGAAGCAATTTACAAGAACTATCGCAAGTATTGTTTGTATTACACTTTTTTCTTCCCTACACGGGCAAGAATTGGATTTAAGTGAAGTCAATGGAACCTTTAGCGGAACTTTTAAAATTCAAAACAGATTACTACAATCGCGACTTCAATTTGATAAAGACATCCTTATATTTTGAAATATTGTTTAGTGACACCAAAAAAGAACAAAAGTCAAGGGCGACTATTGAAGCTATACCTGTGGTCATTTCTTACCCAATAAAAGAGATTCAATCAGCCGTTTAAAAAAACTTAATGCCGAACCATATTAACAGGGGATCATGACTTGGGTTTTTTATAGAGTTTAAATTTTTTGTTTTTGTTACACTGTTTGTATCGTGTTTCAAGGTCCACCGCCCATTGTAAAGTCTGTATAGAATCGTGTTTACTCTCTATCTTGAAAGCTTTTCTTGGATAAGTTTTACGAATGCTGTCTAATTCGTGATACAATACTTTTAATTCATCACAATTAAGGATTCTTGCTTTTTCTAACCAGTCCGAATCATATTTATAATTTTTGTACCCAAATTTGAGTTCTTCAGTGTTATTTTCGTCACGCAAAAGCGTATAGGAATATAGCTGATCTAAAGTTTGCAAAGGGGTTGTACATGACAAAACACATAGAATAAAAGAGAACAAGACAGTTTTAGAAAACCTCATTTACTGTTTTTCTCTAAAATTAAACAAACTATGTTTTTTATCACATTTGAATGAACACAACTGGTTCTCGAGACTCAACTTAATATGAACAATTGCTAAAGTTAGGTTTATCCAATTCCCAATTATTTGCATTTCTTATAAAACCATCACAAGTAGTCACTTTATTCACATCCCAAGAAGATAAATTTTGATTAAAAACAAACGCTTTAAAAAACATTTTGGACATATTTGTTACACTTGAAGTATTCCAATTATTCAGTGGTTGGTTAAATTTTCTTGCATTCTTAAACGTATTAGCCATTGTCGTTACCTTAGAAGTGTCCCAGTCATTTAGTGGCTTATTAAATGCTCTTGCGTTATCTAAAACACAATTCATATTGGTCACTAAAGAAGTGTTCCAAACTCCAATGGGTTGATTGAAATTTAAATTATCTCTAAACATTCTAAAAAATGAAGTTACCTGTGAGGTATCCCACGAAGATATATCCTGATTAAATGAACTAAAGTGATCACTATTTAAACCTTGGTATTGATCATAAGTTTTTGAGAGGTCAGTGTCATTCGCCGCATTAAACCAAAATAAACCTTCAAAGTTAGTAATCTTTGAGGTGACTATCGCACTCAAATCGTTTTCCTCGAATGAAACAACTTTATCTCTAAGAGTATCTTCATCTACTACTTCATATTTCTTGCCACTTAGCGTGTAGGACTCCCCTGTTTGAACAAAATCTGCCGCTTTAACGGTGATTCCGTTTTCATCTAGGGAAAGATAAGCACATCCTTGCTCGTTTACTGTAGTATTTGCAGGAGTATTTAAACATTCATCTATATCATCTGGAACTCCATCACCATCTAAATCACTTCTACCATCACAGACTACTGCAGTATCGAGAACTGTTTCTGTATCTTCTAAAGTACCGTTAGCATTAGAATCCCTAAAGATGGTTATCTTCTTTCCTCCTGCCGGACATTCTTCAGTGCTCGCCTCAGTAATTTGTACTCCTAACGGATCTGCATCAGCACCATCTCCTCCATTACAAATGGTTGTTTCTGTAACGATCATCTCGTCGTCGTCTTTCATATCGTTATCGTTGGTATCTAGGTAAAATATAAAGGTTGTACCGCCATTGTTACAGTCTGTAGCTCGAGTAGTATAAACCTTAACAGAAATACCATCTTCTCCGTCTTCACCATCTGTACCATCACAAATAGTTATTGTATTGATCACAGTCTCGTTCGCGTCTAGTTCTCCATCATTATCTAAATCAGTGAAGAAGGTAAGCTCATCACAATTATCATCTATGGCTTTGGTAATCATCCCGATAGAAATGACATTCGAACCTGGATTAACTTTAGTATCACACTCATAGCCACTAAACTCTGCTTTGATGTCATCTAAATAATCTGACACCAAACTATTCTCTGTTAGATTTGGAAAATCTTCTGCTAGTTGTACAACAACATTTTCAGTAATCTTATCAATATCTAGAATACATAGTCTTGAACCTATTGTTTCTCTTAGACTCTCATCATCTAATGTTCCATCTTCTCTAATATCAGCTGTCATTTCAGCGAGTAAAGAGGCCACAGCATAGGTGTCTCGGTCTGCTTGTAAGGCTGCTGAAATAGCCAATAAAACTTTTGACTTTTTATCTCCGTCAAGAAAGCTAAATTCTTCTGATCGTTCAAACTCTTCATCAATACCAAAAACGGAAAGAACCTCATTGAGCGCCTGCTTTTTAGCTTTGCCAAATCGCTTGCTTCTGCTACCACCTATCATATCATTTTGAATAAGGTACTTTACTCGCTCTGACTCCAACTGAGATAAAACATTAATATTGAGCTCACTGCTCCATTCAAATAAACCGCTTAAATCTAATTCTCCGTCACTTACTTGATTTCTTACTTCATCCCAAAAGTATCCAGAGGCTGTTGCTCTCACTACATCTTCGCGTTCTCTGTCGATATTCAAATCATAAGTACCTGATGAGTCGTAAATCGAAGCCACGTAATAAGAACCTTTCTGCGCTAAATCTCTATCGTCCAACTCAGTGAAAACTATGGTAGCTCCAGATAAAAAACTACCCTTGGTTACACTACCTTCTATTCGAAAAGAATCGTAGTCTTCAATTTGGGTGTCTTGTGAACAGGATATTAAAACTAAAAGTCCTAGGATAAACAGCGAAAGCTTTTTCATTTTGATCATTTTATAGTAAGTTGCAATCTTACTATTTTATAGATGAATAACATATTTTTACGCTAAACAGTATATTTCATGGATGAATGGAAAATCTGTAAATAGTTGCCTATCAAGACCTTTGGTGAGGAATAGTTTGGCTAAATACAAACGGCAAAACAGCCGCTAAAGCCCAAAAAAAAGGGAAACACCTCAGTTGATGCTTCCCTTTATTAGTCG
>CBFIGE010000017.1:0-39737 GCA_965662045.1 Flavobacteriaceae bacterium | reverse complement strand
CCAAATTCTCCTTTACCATAATCTCCGATATTCACTCCAGTTAAAACAATTTCACGAATATTTTCAAGAGCGATTTCCTCTGCATTTTTAAGTACATTTTTTAAAGTATCACTTCTTGAAATACCTCTAGCCATTGGAATCGTGCAATACGTGCAAGGATAATCACATCCGTCCTGAACTTTTAAAAATGCTCTAGTGCGATCTCCGATAGCATAACTACCTTGATATTGATTGACTTCATCGATTTCACAAGAATGAATTTTTGTGAGCTCCTTATCATTATCAAATAAATCCTCTATGAATTGTGTTAAATTAAATTTTTCACTGGCACCCAAAACTAAATCCACCCCGTCTACAGCGGCGAGTTCTTCAGGTTTAAGTTGAGCGTAACATCCCACGGCGACGATAAATGCATCGTTGTTTTGAGCATATGCTTTTTTAGCAATGGTTTTGAATTTTTTATCTGCATTTTCTGTGACAGAGCAGGTATTTATTACATAGACATCAGCCTTAGATTCGAATGGAACTTTTTGGTAACCTTTTTCTTGAACACTTCTGGACAAGGTGGATGTCTCTGAGTAATTCAACTTACAGCCTAGGGTGTAAAAAGCTACTTTTTTCATTGGTATCACTTCTTCCATTTCTGTTCCGAGTTGTAAATTTTTTCAAACAAGTGTTCATCTTCTTCTGAAAATTCCACACCACGCCTATCCATAGCAATTCGTGCCACTTCAATGGCCTTTTTTAGTTTAAAATCAGAGTATCCCAAATTCCCACCCCAACTAAAACTAGGAATGAAATTTCTCGGAAAGCCCGAACCGTAAATATTGCATGAAAAACCAATTACCGTACCTGTATTGAACATCGTATTAATTGCAGATTTACTATGATCACCCATAATCAAACCTAAAAATTGTTCATCTGTTTGATCAAATCGCTCTGACTCGTAATTCCACAATTTAACTTTAGCATAATTATTTTTGAGATTTGAAGTATTCGTGTCTGCCCCCAAATTGCACCACTCACCTATAACAGAATCACCTAAAAAACCGTCATGACCCTTATTACTATAACCAAAAAACATGACACTTTTAATTTCTCCTCCTACTTTAGATTGAGGACCAAAGCAACATGGGCCGTAGATTTTAGCACCCATCTTAATAGTAGAATCCTGAGCAATACCTATCGGCCCTCTCAACAATGAACCTTCCATGATCTGACTATTCTTTCCAATATAAATGGGACCCTTCTGGGTGTTTAAAACAGAAGCATATACTTGTGCCCCTTCCTCAATAAAAACAGGATGATTCCCTATGATAGTATTAGAAGGGTGATACTTTTGACTTACTCTTTTAGCCGTAAGTAATTCAAAATCAACATCAAAAGCAGCTCTAAGTTTTGAGAATAAATGCCAAGGTTTTGAAATTTGAATTATGGATTCATCGTAAACCACCCTTGTCAACTCTTCAAAAGAAGTCAAGAAATCTTTGCTTCTGTAAGCGATAATACAATCATCTTGTAGTAAGACCGTTTGATCTGCTAAATTCAAAATTTGTTCAACCAACGATTTATTGGGCAAAATAGTGGAATTAACAACCAATTTGTCTTTTGCCTCATTGGCAAATTCAAATTTATCAGCTAGATACGACTCAGACTGCACGAAAGTCTTTAAACTTGTCATCTTTTCCCATCTTTCACGTATAGTAAGTATTCCAAATCTCAGCTCTGCAATGGGCTTATTAAAAGTCAATGGTAAAAAGGCGCTGTGAAAATTAAAATCAGTTAAGATGAGGGTCATTTTCTTTTTTTGGCAAAAATAGCCATAAAAAAAGCACCTTTCAAGAGGTGCTCCGTATCTTTTCTAGTAAAAAAATTAGTCTTTTTTGAACTTCTTGTATTTGTTCTTGAACTTATCAATTCTACCTGCTGTATCTACGAGTTTAGACTTACCTGTATAGTACGGGTGAGAAGTTCTAGAAATCTCCAACTTTACAAGAGGATACTCGACTCCTTCAATTTCAATGTTTTCTTTGGTCTCAACAGTTGACTTCGTTATAAACAAATCTTCGTTGGACATGTCTTTGAATGCCACTAATCTATAATTTGATGGATGTATATCATTTTTCATATCCAGTCTTCTTTTAAGGTGTGCAAAGATAAATATTTTTTAAACTAAAACAAGAGATATAATACGTTGAAATTATTTTATTTTTACCAAAAACTTAATCATGGATAATAAACAAGTCACAACCGGCAAATTTGCGCTCACTTTTGGACTACTATTAGGAATTGCTGCTTCAGCGTTTTCATTTATTCTCTACACTATGGACCTTCACTATCAGGGAGGCACTTCCGTCGTTGTAGTTAGTACTTTACTCTCATTAGTATTTATTGTAATAGCTATGTATCAATTTAAAACCGCTAATGAAGGAATTATGAGCTTTGGACAAGCTTTAAAAGTTGGTGTAGGTGTTGGTTTGATAAGTGCAGTTATCAGTATCGCTTTTAATTTGGTTCTCACAAACTTTATCGACCCTGATACTTTAGTAAAGTCAATGGAATTTCAACGTCAAAATATGATCGAAAATTCTGAGTTGACAATAGAACAAATTGATATGCAAATGGAAATGATTCAGAAATTCTCAACACCAGCAATACAGGCAGGGATAGGTCTGTTAGCCTCTGTCATTTTCAGCTTTTTACTATCACTCATCCCTGCGGCAATTCTTAAAAAAAATGAAGAAGAATAGATAGAATTCTATTTCACTTTAACTCAAAGCATGAATGTATCTCTTGTAATTCCTTTATTAAACGAGGCAGAATCCTTAAATGAATTACATGACTGGATTATTTCTCAGATGCAATCCAAGGCCTTCACCTATGAACTCATATTTGTCGATGATGGCTCAACAGATGAGTCTTGGCAAATAATTGAGTCTTTGTGTAAATCGAATACCTCTGTAAAAGCCATACGTTTTAAAAGAAACTACGGCAAATCTCAAGCGCTAAACGCAGGGTTTGAAATTGCTCAAGGTGATGTTGTCGTAACTATGGACGCTGACCTACAAGACAATCCAGAAGAAATTCCCCAGCTGATTAAAATGATTGAATCCGAAGATTACGATTTAGTTTCAGGTTGGAAAAAGAGAAGATACGACTCCTTTTTTGCCAAAAATTTACCCTCAAAACTTTTTAATTGGGCTGCACGAAAGACCTCAGGAATTCAACTCCACGATTTTAATTGCGGTTTAAAAGCTTATAAAAACGAGGTGGTAAAAGCCATTGATGTTTATGGAGAAATGCACAGGTATATCCCAGTACTAGCCAAAAACGCGGGTTACGATCGAATTACTGAAAAGATAGTAAAGCACCAAGCTCGAAAATACGGCTACACTAAATTTGGCGCAGATCGTTTTATCAATGGATTTTTGGATCTGATTACCATTTGGTTTGTCAGTAAATTTGCCAAAAGACCAATGCATTTTTTCGGTTCATTAGGCACTCTAGTGTTTCTGATTGGTTTTTTGTTTGCACTTTATCTGGGAATAGATAAACTTTATATCAATACCTCGGGGCGACTAATTACACAACAACCCGAATTTTATATATCATTAGTCTCCATGATTATAGGTACGCAATTATTTTTAGCAGGCTTTATTTCAGAAATGATCAGTAGAAATAAATCAACAAAAAAACGCTACCATATAAATACTTTATTAAACCTCAATCCGAAAAATGACTTACATTGATAATGCCAAGCAATGGCTAGGAAGCACATTTGACAATGACACAAAAAAACAAATACAGCACCTATTAGAAACTAATTCCCAAGAGCTTGAAGACTTGTTTTACAAGAATTTAGAGTTTGGTACGGGTGGAATGCGCGGCGTAATGGGTATTGGAACAAACCGAATCAACACTTATACCCTCGGAAAAAATACACAGGGTATTTGCAACTATCTACACGCCAATAATACAGAAAACAAAGACTTGTCTGTGGTCATTGCATATGACTGTAGACATCAAAGTGATACCCTGGCACAATGTGTGGCAGAAGTATTTTCAGCCAATGACATTAAGGTATACATTTTTAGTTCGCTTCGAACTACACCTGAATTATCGTTTGCGGTAAGACATTTAAACTGCAATATCGGCATTGTTTTAACCGCCTCACATAACCCACCCGAATACAATGGATACAAGGTGTATAATAACGAAGGAGGTCAAATCGTCCCCCCCCAAGATAAAGAAATCATCAGTGCCATAAATCAATTGAACTTTGAGGAAATTAATTTCAGCGCAAGACATGAATCAATTCAAAGAATAGACGAGCGCATCGACGAAGCTTTTTTTGAAGCCTCTGTAAATGCGGGAAGTTTTAATGCCGATGGAAAAAACAACTTAAGCATCGTCTTTACTCCAATACACGGAACTTCTATTACAGCCATTCCACAAGTGCTTCAGAAAGCGGGTTACCAAAAAGTTACGATAATTCAAGAACAAGCGGAGCCTAACGGGAATGGAGCATTTCCAACCGTTGTTTCTCCAAATCCAGAAGAAGCTGAGGCACTTAATCTAGCGCTTATAAAAGCTGACGAAATTAAGGCGGACATTGTCATAGGAACTGATCCTGATAGTGACAGGCTTGGAATTGCCGTTAGAGATGCTAATAATGAAATGATTTTGTTAAATGGTAACCAAACAATGGTTGTAATGACTCAATTTTTACTAGAAAAAGCCCATGAAAAGGGATTGACAGGAAATGAGTTTATTGCCTCAACCATTGTATCCACACCAATGATTCAAGAAATCGCGAAAAAATATGATCTAGAATGTAAAATTTCATTGACAGGTTTCAAATGGATTGGTAAAATGATTACCGATTTTCCTGAACTAAAATTCATAGGTGGTGGTGAAGAGAGCTATGGTTATATGGTCGCAGACTTTGTGAGAGATAAAGATGCAGTGACTTCTACCCTACTTGCCTGTGAAATAGCGAGTCAATGCAAAGCAGATAGAAGTTCATTTTTCGATTATCTAATCGACTGTTATTTGAAGTATGGATTGTATCAAGAAAAACTTGTTTCAATCACTAAAAAAGGAAAAAAAGGTGCTGAAGAAATTGAGCAAATGATGTTGAACTTCGAACAATCACCACCTAGCACCATAGCTGGATCAAAGGTGAAGTTTTTCGAAGATTATGCCAATTCTGAAAAAACAAATCTATTTTCTGGGGAAAAAACTGCCATAACACTTCCCAAATCTAAAGTCTTTATCTTCGAAACCGAAGATGGATCAAGAGTAGCGGCGAGACCAAGTGGCACCGAACCGAAAATAAAGTTTTACATAAGTGTCAACACTTCCTTGAACAGCAGAGAAGATTACCCTTCAAAACAAGAAGAGCTTGAGACGAAAATAAATGCAATTTTAACGGAGTTTAAATTGAACTAAATTGAAGCGTGGAGCATAGTCTGTCACATATTTTAAAATTTGGAATAAAGTATAAGAAAAACGCAGTCTTAAATGTACTTTTCAACATTTTCTATGCTTTTTTCAACGTTCTTTCGATTTTAATTTTTATCCCGACACTTGGTATTCTTTTCAATACAGAAGAAAAAATCTATACAAAACCCGATTTCAATTCCATTGGAGATCTAAAAACCTATATCGAAGAACTATTAAGTTTTTACCTTACCCAGCTAGAAGCTCAAAGTGGACCTGAGGCAGCTCTGCTATTCATCGTTTTAGCATCAGCAGTAATTTTCTTCTTTAAAAATCTCTTTAGGTATTTGGCGCTTTACGTACTCTCATTTTTGAGAACAGGAATGGTGAAAGACATTCAAGACGCCCTTTACATCAAATCACTATCGCTATCGCTTAACTATTTTAATAATAACAATAAAGGTGATCTGATAGCGCGAATGACTTCAGATGTCAAAGAAGTCGAAGGCTCAATCATCAATAGTTTAGAAGCTCTTGCTAGGGAACCCTTAACCATTGTTTTTGTTCTAATTTCAATGTTTGTCATAAGCACTCATCTAACCTTATTTGTCTTTGTGTTTTTACCCATCACTGGTTTTATCATTTCGAGTGTAGGTAAGAGACTAAAAGCGACATCATTAGAAGCACAAAAAGAAACTGGAGTATTTCTTTCATTTTTAGAGCAAAGCCTTACATCACTCAAAATAATCAAAGCCTTTAATGCTGACTCCGGATTCAGTGCCACATTTAAAGCTTCGACAGCTCGCTTTCGACAACTCATGAATGCTGTGCTACAGCGCAAAGGCTTAGCCGCACCAATGAGCGAGTTTTTAGGAGTGATGGTTGTTCTAACAGTACTTTGGTACGGTGGCAAGCTAGTTATACAAGGAGATGATCAGCTCAGTCCTCAGGAGTTTTTGGGTTACATTGGGCTGTTTTACACCATTATCAACCCTGTAAAAAATATCACTACAATCAACTATAATATCAAAAAAGGCAAGGCGTCTGCCGAGCGAATTGTAGAGATACTGAACGAACAAAACAATATTAAAGACGGTCCAGAAAATAGTATTCCTGCTTTTCAATCTCAAATTCAATTTAAAAAAGTAGATTTCTCCTATGAGACAGATTTAGTTTTAAACAATCTGAGTTTTGATTTGAAAAAAGGTGAAACACTTGCCTTAGTCGGACAATCCGGAGGAGGTAAGTCAACTATAGGTCATTTGCTTTGCAGGTTCTACGATGTAACCTCTGGAGAAATCATTATCGATGGTGTCGACATCAAAGCCTACAGGAAAAGAGCGCTTCGTGAACAAATTGGAGTAGTCACCCAAGAACCGCTGCTATTCAATGATAGCGTCGTCAACAATATTGCATTAGGACAAGCTGAAAACTATTCCAAAGAAGAAATCATTCGGGCGGCTAAAGTAGCCAATGCACATGAATTCATTACTCAACTCCCAATGCAGTACGAGACCAACATAGGCGATACAGGAGGCAAACTCTCTGGAGGTCAAAAGCAAAGATTGGCTATTGCCCGTGCAGTTTTGAAAAACGCCCCTATTTTACTGCTAGATGAAGCCACCTCTGCATTAGACACCAATAGTGAAAAGTTAGTTCAAGAAGCATTAAATAGGTTGATGAAAGAAAAAACAGCCATTGTAATCGCACATCGTTTATCTACCATTGCAAATGCCGATAAAATAGCCGTCATTGACCAAGGAAAAATCGTTGAGTACGGGAATCATCAACAGCTTATCTTCAAAAAAGGAGTTTATTACAACCTGGTCGAGCTGCAAAATATAGGGGACGCTTAAACTTTTTTCGAATATATTCGTCTAATATAAAAATGAAGATTTTGCAGGAAGAGGCAACACTAGTTCGTCAACTTAAAGAGAAAAAAACCAGAGATCAGGCCTTCCGTATTTTGCTGGACAAATACAAAGAACCCTTGTATTGGCATATCAGAAGAATTGTATTGAATCACGATGATGCTGATGATGTTCTTCAAAACACTTTTGTTAAAGTTTTCTTCAATATTGAGCAATTTCAAAACAAGAGTAAGTTGTATTCTTGGATGTATCGAATCGCCACAAATGAGAGTATTGACTTTATTAAAAAAAGAAGTCGAATGAGAGGTGTGTCGAATAAAGAATACATCTCATCTATAGCGGAAAACCTTGTAGCTGACCCGTATTTTAACGAAGATGAAACTGCGTATAAATTACAAAACGCTATTGCTCAATTACCTGAAAAACAGAGAATTGTATTTAATATGAGGTATTACGATGAAATGAGTTATGCTGATATCGCTAAAATTTTAAATAAAAGTGAAGGAGGATTGAAAAGTTCATATCATCACGCCTACCATAAGATAAAAAATTACTTTAATGAAGAAAATTAATCACGGATTTAAACTACCTAAAGAGCAGTATTTTAATGACCTCGATCAAAAGATTGAAGAGCTCTTAAAATGGTCTACTAAAGATCACTTTCGAATGCCTGAGCATTATTTTGAAGAGCTTGATGAAAATATCCTCATGAGCTTTGCAAAAAAGCGTCGTAACAAAGTCGTTTCTTTAATTAGACAGAGTGTCGCAACAGCCGCTGCTATAAGCTTGTTAGTGGTAATGTATGCTATGTCTTTTTCAAATGAAATGAACCAAAATATCAATAAGTCTGCACTCATGCTAGAATCCGCAGAAAAAGAGGATATTGAAACATATTTCGAGGCCATGAATTGGGACCTTCAAAATGAAGATCTTGCCCTTTTAATAGAGACAACCAACGAATAATTTAGACATGAGTATTACAACGTTTAAATACCATCGATTTTTATTTATCACCTTAGGATTAGTTTTTAGTCTATTCGGTACAGCACAAGAAAAGAAATCATTCGAAGAACGAATGGAACGAATGAAAACGCTAAAACGTCAGTATTTCAATGAAAATATAAACTTCACTGAAAAAGAAAAAAGTGCGTTTTGGCCTATACACGACAAACACGAAGAAATCATTTGGGGTTTACATTCTAGAAAAAAAAAGCAGCTCAGAAAATTCAGAGAATTAGGTGAACAAGCTAGTGAAGAAGATTCTTCTTATTTCTTAGATGAGATGTCTAAAATTGAAATTGAAAGACATCAAGAAAAACTCCGCTATTTTGAAGAATTAAAAACTATTCTTCCCTCAAGTAAAATACTCGATCAATACAAGGCTGAGGATGATTTTAAAGAAAATCTTATAAAACGATACAGAAGAAAAGATAAAGCACGAAAACCTTAAGTATCTTCGCAGCCTTAATTAAGCGCAATGCGATTTCACCGAAATTTGGTTGTGGCCTGTGTAGAGGCCCTTCATCTCATTATTAATCAACGTAAATACGCGGACAAAGTCATTGAAAGCGTATTAAAAAAAGACAAGCGCTGGGGTGCACGAGACAGAGCCTTCATCGCTCAAACGGTTTACGACATTGTACGAAACCAAAGACTATACTTGCACATTGCCGGCGTAAAAACACCACTACATACTACAGAAATTTGGAGATTAATTTCCATTTGGATCGTTTTAAACAACTTTGAATTACCCCAGTGGAAAGAATTTGAGAAGACACCTGTGCGCCGCATCCGAGGTCGTTATTACGAAAGCAGCAAGTCTTTTGTCTACAAGGAATCCATTCCTGATTGGATTGATCAAATAGGACGCACTCAACTCGGCCCAGAACTTTGGGAAAAAGAAGTTCATGCCTTAAATAAACCTGCTGAAGTAGTTTTGCGGGTCAATACGCTCAAGTGCACTGAAAAAGAGCTTATTAGCGATTTAGAAAAAGACGACATTTTAACCGAACGAATATCCACCTATCCAGGTGCTTTAATTGTCAAAGAGCGCAGCAATTTATTTAAGACAAACGCATTTAAAAACGGATATTTTGAAATTCAAGATGCCAACTCTCAATTAGTAGCGCCATTTTTAGATGTCGAAAAAGGTCATCGGGTTATTGATTGTTGCGCAGGCGCCGGAGGAAAATCATTGCACCTAGCTGCTCTGATGCAAAACAAAGGACAGTTAATCGCAATGGATATCTTTCCTTACAAACTAAATGAACTTAAAAAAAGAGCTAAAAGAGCTGGCGCTTTCAATATTGAAACGCGATTAATTGAAGGGAAAAAATCCATTAAAAAGTTAAAGCAATCTGCCGACCGTGTTCTAATTGACGCTCCCTGCAGTGGTTTAGGTGTTTTAAAACGTAATCCCGATGCAAAGTGGAAGCTACAACCGCAACATTTAGACAAATTAAAGGAAACACAGCAACAACTGTTACAAGAGTATTCAGCAATGCTGAAACCCGGAGGAAAACTCGTGTATGCCACTTGTTCTATACTACCTCAAGAAAACCAGAAGCAGGTTGAAACCTTTCTTAAAAGCCCTGCTGGAGAGTCTCTTATTTGCACAAACCAAAAGACCTTATACGCACACAAAAATGGTTACGACGGCTTTTTTATGGCGCAGTTTGAACATCAAACCTAATGTTATAATTTTGTCAAACAACAAGTAATTATGATCTACTTTTTCAGCAAACCAAACAACCATATTTTTGCTGCATCTTCATCCACCCCACTAGACGAGAACAGCATTGAAAAACTAAATTGGGTATTAAACGCAAACTTACTGAGCAATACTTCCGAGGTGTCTGGAGAATTCATTGGTCCTAGAGCAAGTATGCTTACACCCTGGAGCACAAATGCTACCGATATCCTAAAAAATATGGGAATTTTTAGCATTACTCGTGTTGAAGAGTACCTTCCCGCTTCAGATCAAATTTCGTACGATCCAATGCTGATGCAGAAGTACAGTTTGCTTAATCAAGACTTGTTTAAAATTGATTTGGTATCGGAGCATTTAGAAGATATCACCGATATCGAAAAGTACAACAAAGAAGAAGGGTTGGCCTTAAGTCAAGATGAAATTGATTACCTCAAGCAATTGTCAAAAGAATTGGAACGTCCCCTTTCAGATGCTGAAGTATTCGGTTTTTCTCAGGTCAACTCTGAACACTGCAGACATAAAATTTTCAATGGGAGTTTTATACTCAATAATCAAGAACAATCCGATTCACTTTTTGCTTTAATCAAAAAGACAGCAAAGACCAATCCTAACGAAATCGTATCGGCTTATAAAGATAATGTTGCCTTTATCAATGGACCCAAAGCGATTCAATTTGCTCCAAAGGATCCTGAAAAAGCTTCCTTGTACACGGAACAAGAAACCGAAACTATCTTATCGATAAAAGCCGAAACCCATAACTTTCCAACAACTGTAGAGCCTTTTAATGGAGCAGCAACAGGTTCTGGTGGTGAGATTCGAGATCGATTAGCCGGTGGTCAGGGTTCTATTCCACTTGCAGGAACAGCTGTTTACATGACTTCATATCCAAGAACCTCTCCTCCTTTAGCTTGGGAACATAGGTTAGGCGAAAAAAAATGGCTTTATCAAAACCCCACAGACATACTAATTAAAGCTTCAAATGGTGCCTCTGACTTTGGGAATAAGTTCGGACAGCCGCTTATCGCAGGCTCGCTATTAACCTTTGAACACCAAGAGGAAGGCACTGATTTTGATCAGCGCTATTTAGGTTTCGATAAGGTCATCATGCTAGCTGGTGGGGTTGGATACGGATTAAAAAAATACGCATTTAAGAAAAAACCCAAAAAAGGAGACCTCATCGTTATCCTAGGAGGTGACAATTATAGAATTGGTATGGGAGGTGCAGCAGTGTCCTCTGCAGACACCGGTGCATTTAACACAGCTATAGAGCTCAATGCGGTGCAACGATCTAATCCTGAAATGCAAAAGCGCGTTGCAAATACCATAAGAGCGCTCGTAGAGCGAACTGAAAATCCAATAGTGTCAATACACGATCACGGAGCTGGAGGGCATTTAAATTGTCTTTCAGAATTGGTTGAAGATACAGGGGGTAAAATAGACATCAACAAATTACCTATTGGCGATCCTACCCTATCCGAAAAAGAAATCATCGGCAACGAATCCCAAGAACGAATGGGGTTAATTATCGATCCAAAAGATGAAGAGCTACTTCGAAGTATTGCAGAAAGAGAACAAGCGCCTATATTTATCGTAGGTGAAGTAACCGATGATATGCATTTTGAATTCGCCGCATCTGATAGGCCAAAAAAAGCCATAGATTTAGAACTTTCTGGTTTATTTGGTAATTCTCCAAAAACGATCATTACCGATTCTACGACTCCTCGTCTCTATGCAGACCTGAACTACCAAATTGATTTTGTCTTAGATTATCTCGAAAACGTGCTTCAATTAGAAGCGGTAGCTTGTAAAGATTGGTTGACCAATAAAGTCGATCGTTGTGTCGGCGGAAAAGTAGCTATTCAACAATGCGTGGGTGAATTACAGTTACCTCTTAACAATTGTGGTGTAATGGCTTTAGATTACAACAGATATAAAGGTATCGCAACCTCAATTGGGCATTCTCCAATCTCAGGTCTAATAAATCCTATAGCAGGAAGTCAAAACAGTATTGCCGAAGCACTTACGAACATTATTTGGGCACCTCTCGAAAAGGGTATTCAAAGTGTTTCGCTTTCGGCAAATTGGATGTGGCCCTGCAATAATGAAGGTGAAGACGACCGATTATACAAAGCCGTTAAAGCAGCTAGTGACTTTGCCATTGAACTTGGAATTAATATTCCAACAGGCAAAGATTCACTCTCGATGAAACAAAAGTACTCAGATAAAGAGGTACTTTCACCAGGAACTGTCATTATCTCAGCAGCAGGACAGTGTGCTGATTTCACCAAGGTGATTGAACCAGTTGGAAAGTTAGATCAAGGTACACTTTACTACATCAATTTATCACAAGAAGATTTAGAATTGGGTGGTTCGAGTTTTGCCCAAAGTTTAAATGCTATTGGTCAAAAAACCAGTGGTATTGCTAGCGCAAAGGATTTTGCTCAAACTTTTGATTTCATACAAGAAGGAATTAAGACCAATAAAATCTGTGCAGGTCATGATATTTCCTCGGGTGGACTCGTTACTTGTTTACTTGAAATGTGCTTCTCAACTCAGAATTTGGGAGCAGAAATCGATTTGAGCGAATTAGGTCAAGCCGACTTTGTAAAGCTACTCTTTGCTGAAAATAGCGGTATTCTCGTGCAATTAAGAGCAGATGCCGGACACTGGATTGAAGATTGTCCAATTCCTGCCATTAAAATTGGTCAATTCTGCACCTCGGAAACCCTATCAATAAAGAATCACAGTGTAGAAATGGGAATACCTGTGGCCCGCTTTAGAGATTTGTGGTATAACACTTCCTACCGGATGGACGAGTTACAAACTGCAAATGGTCTCGCAAAAGATCGTTTTGAAAATTATAAGAATCAACCACTACTCTTTACGTTTCCAACTGATTTTGATGGTGAAATTCCTTCCAAACCTCAGAATAAACCCCTAGCTGGAGTTTTGAGAGATAAAGGGAGCAATTCAGAAAGAGAAATGGCTAATACCCTTTATTTAGCCGGGTTTGCAGTTAAAGACATTCACATGACCGACTTGATTTCTGGAAAAGAAAATCTCAAGGATATTCAACTTTTAGCGGCTGTTGGAGGGTTTTCGAACTCTGATGTTCTTGGAAGTGCAAAAGGTTGGGCTGGTGCATTTAAATTCAATGCTAATGCACGTGCTGCTTTAGACGCATTTTTTAATAGACCTGATACGCTATCTATTGGAATTTGCAACGGATGCCAACTTTTTATGGAACTTGAACTGATCTATCCAGAACACGAAATTCACGGAAAGATGGTCCACAACAAGTCGAATAAACACGAAAGTAACTTTATTGGGGTGAAAATTGAGGCAAATAATTCTGTAATGCTATCAAACATGGAGGGATGTGAATTAGGTGTATGGATTTCTCACGGTGAAGGAAATTTCAGACTGCCTGAATCTGCTAATGACTATAATGTTGTGAGCACCTATAGTTACGATGCCTATCCTGCCAATCCTAATGGCAGTGATTTGAATGCAGCCATGCTTTGCGATGCTAGCGGGCGTCACTTAGTTTCTATGCCTCATATGGAGCGTTCTATTTTTAGTTGGAATTGGGCTTATTATCCAGATCAACACAATCATAGATTATCTCCTTGGATCAAAGCCTTTGAAAACGCCAGAAACTGGATTTTAAATTCTTAGTGATTATCCTTATTTTGCGTAGAACTAACACTATGCGAACATGTCAACGATTACTAGATTATTCGACTTTATTTATCACCAAGAAAAAAACAGTCCTTTAGAAAAATGCCTTTCCACTAAATACAATGGCGTATGGAAATCATTAAGCACAAAAGAGGTCATTGACCATGCCAATGCGGTAAGTCGTGGCCTAATCAATATTGGAGTTGAGGCCAATGATAAAGTTGCTCTTATCTCAATGAATAACAGAACAGAGTGGAGTATTTTCGACATTGGCGCATTACAAGTGGGGGCCCAAACTGTGCCCATCTATCCCACTATATCTGAAGATGATTACGCTTATATATTAAATCATAGCGAGTCTAAGATTGTTGTAGTTTCATGTCAAGAAGTGCTAGATAAAGTACTAAAAATCAGTAATGAGCTAAAGACAGTTAAAGAGATTTACAGTTTTGATCAACTCGAAAATTGTACACACTGGAGCGATATTCTAGACAAAGGAAAAAATATTGCCGAACAGGAAGAAGTTGAAAAAAGAAAGGCAGCCGTTACTGAAGAAAATTTAGCAACTATAATATATACCTCCGGAACCACCGGACGTCCAAAAGGTGTGATGCTTTCTCATAGTAATATTGTGCAAAACGTTCTTGCTGCTGAGGAGCGTGTTCCTTTTGTAGATGGCTCTCATGCCTTAAGTTTCCTTCCATTATGTCACATTTTTGAGCGTGTAATTTTATACATATACCAATACTGTGGTGTTAGTGTGTATTACGGTGAAGGCTTAGATAAAATCAGTGAGAACATTAACGAGGTCAAACCAATGATTATGACGGTCGTTCCAAGACTTTTAGAAAAAGTTTACGACAAGATTGTTTCAAAAGGAAAAGATCTTACTGGTATAAAGAAAAACTTGTTTTTCTGGGCGGTTTCACTAGGATTGAGATACGAGCCATACGGTCAAAACGGATGGTGGTATGAAATCAGACTAAAACTAGCACGAAAGTTAATTTTCAGCAAATGGCAACAAGCTCTAGGAGGAAATTTAGACCTATTAGTTTCAGGAAGTGCAGCTCTACAGCCTAGATTGGCTCGCGTTTTTGGAGCTGCTGGCATTCCAGTTATGGAAGGGTACGGGCTCACAGAGACTTCTCCTGTAATCAGCGTCAACGAAGAACGGAATCGCGGTTGGAAAATTGGAAGTGTGGGAAGAGTGATATCTGGCTTAGATGTAAAAATAGCTGAGGATGGAGAGATTTTGTGTAAAGGTCCTAACGTGATGATGGGCTACTACAAAGATCCTGATAAAACAGCAGAAGTAATTATCGATGATTTCTTTCATACAGGAGATATTGGTGAAATTGATTCAGAAGGTTTCTTGAGAATCACAGATCGTAAAAAAGAAATGTTCAAGACTTCTGGAGGAAAATATGTTGCACCTCAACTCCTTGAGAATAAGTGTAAAGAGTCATTCTTTATAGAACAAATAATGGTCGTAGGAGAAGGTGAGAAAATGCCAGCTGCACTTATTCAGCCAAACTTCGAATTTGTTTCAGATTGGGCGGTCAAAAAGGGAATTTCTATTCCAAGCAATCCAGCTGAATTGGTAAAAAATACAGATGTGAACAACCGAATTGCTGAGGAAATTGAAAAAACCAACGAGGCTTTTGCCAAATGGGAGAAAATAAAACAATTCAGATTAACTCCTGAGGTTTGGAGTATTGATCTTGGTCACCTCACACCTACTATGAAGTTAAAACGCAAATTCATTAAAGAGCGTTATCTCGACTTATATAATGACATTTATGGAGAGTAAAATAATTATTCTCTTCTTCTTTACCATTTAAAATTGAATTAAACCATTTGAATAAATAATATAAAAAAATTGCCCTCGATTAAAAAAAAAGCACCCCCCCTAGATTAGGCTTAGTGTAGACATCTAGAGGAGGCAGAATAATTTTAGCTGAAGTATTATTAAAATTGGTTACGTAATTGAGAGCAATAAATGGTAGAATACTTCAAACACTTTACAAAATATCCTTTTACACAATGCGATTATAATTTTGTTTAAGTTGATTCACTACATATTATAGTATTTAGTGCCTTTTTATGTTTAAAAAACTAAACAAAACAATTAAAAGCAATTTAGAATGTGTTAATTTTTAAATTGGCTTATACTGCGAAAACCAAGGGTGCTGACCAAAATGATTTTTTTCGACCGGAATTTGGCAATCAAGATAATATTCTAGGCCTTTTAAAACATTAATTAAATACTGCCCCAATTTGGGTTTGATGATAAAAAGATAGATGAAAGCGTAAGTATATTTGGAAACTTTACTCGTTTTATAAGGATATATGCTTATCGTCAAACTGCATCTTTCTCCATGATCCTCTTCTAATTGCCACGCTACCTTTGATTTTTTACCATTTTCTTTTCCAATCAAAAGTTCAAATCCAGAATTCGGAGTCCATTTTTTGAATTCTCTAACATACTCAAGACCATTTAGATAAATAATTTTATCCTTTTTTTGTTCTGACCATATCAAAACAGCGTTTCTCATACAAAAAGGGTGAAAAAGTTCTAATGCACTTTTTGAGGATATAACTTCCCATACCTTATACTTGGGATGATTCAACATGATTTTCTTCGAAACTTTCACCTTATTTTCCCTTATGCTACAAGAGTTATAAATTCCTTAATCATAAATGTGTTTGAAAAATAGTGAACATCTGTTTTGAATTCGAAAGTTCGGGTTTATCATCTAAAAACTCTTCTAACCAAATTCGTAACTCTAAAAGTTCATAAGGTAAAAGGTGCTTAGTAGCTTTTTGTATTTCTTTGATAAATAATTCATAACTAAAAGACACCTTAGTTAGGATATCCTTAGTGTACTCTACAGTTGGCTTTTCCATAATCTATAGTTAAATTTTCAATAAGTTTAGTCAGTTGGAATATATTACATTTTACTTCAAATATTAAGGAGTTGAGTTAAGAAAAACGAATATTGTAAAACACAAGCTACTACATAATGTTTTTGAAGAAATTCATACTTAATTATTACAATAATTTCAATACTAAACAATGACAATGTTTTTGTTTAACTTATTAATTATGAGATAACTATAAATAAGACGTTAAATAATTTACGTTGCGTCATTTTAAGTGCAATCACTCCAATTAATCAAAACAATCTAAGAACCCCTATAATGGCTTATACAACATAGTACATTGTTTAATTAAGGCAATAGAAGTGCGTTTAACACGCTCTATTTTATATATAATTTTCACAAAATTTTTCAACATTTTATATTACTAAAAAAAATACTATGCATGCATAATATTTTGTATATTTGAGTGTGTCAGACAACTATCAAAATATTACTCTAGATCACGCTTTAAGAGCAACTTGGCAAAGCATTTCGAAAATGTACAACGAAATGGCAAAACCCTACGGAGTGACTATGGCCGTAGGACTTACTCTTTTAAATCTAGATCCTAAAAACGGAGTGTCTAGCACTGCGCTGGGCCCTATGATGGGAATGGAATCCACTTCGCTTTCTAGACTTGTCAATAACCTCGAAGATTTAAACCTTATCGAAAGAAAACAAAACCCAGTAGATAAAAGAGGGGTTCATATTCATCTCACAGCACTTGGTTTAGAAAAAAGAGACCTAATCAAAGAACACGTTTTAAGTTTCAATCATAGCGTCACATCAAAATTGAGTACAGAAGACATTAAAGGCTATTTCAAAACCATAGAAATGCTCGAAAATGTTGCCTCGCAAATAAAATCAACTCTAAATCCCGAATAAGAATGAATACAAAAAGACGGATTAAAAAAGTAGCAGTCATAGGCTCTGGTATAATGGGAAGTGGCATTGCCTGTCATTTTGCTAACATCGGCCTAGAAGTATTGCTATTAGATATTGTCCCAAAATCACTAAATGATAAAGAAGAAAAACAAAAATTAAGTCTTTCTGACTCTAAGGTTCGTAATCGAATCGTACGGGAATCATTGGAGAATGCAATTAATTCTAAACCAGCTCCTCTCTTTCATTCGAGCTTTAAAGGTCGTATCAGTATAGGGAATTTAGAAGACGATTTATCGCAAATCGCAGAAGTAGATTGGATTATAGAGGTAGTTGTAGAACGTCTGGACATCAAACTTCAGGTTTTTGAGCAAATAGAAAACCATCGAAAACCTGGAACGTTGATAAGCACCAATACTTCTGGAATTCCGATTCAACTCATGCTAAAGGGTCGATCAGATGATTTCAAAAAATACTTTTGTGGAACACATTTTTTTAACCCTGCACGATATTTGAAATTATTTGAAATTATCCCGTCTGAACATACTTCAGAAGAAGTGATTTCATTTTTCACCTTGTTTGCAGATAAATTTTTAGGTAAAACACCAGTAGTCGCAAGAGATACTCCCGCATTCATTGGAAATCGAATAGGTATTTTCAGTATTCAAAGTTTATTCCACACAGTGAAAAAGTTGGATATGAGTGTTGAAGATGTAGACAAACTCACTGGACCACTTATAGGACGTCCCAAATCAGCAACCTTCAGAACAGTTGATGTTGTTGGTTTAGACACCCTTGTTCACGTAGCTAATGGTATTAGTGAGCATTGTCCAAATGATGAACGCCACAGCGTTTTTGAGCTTCCTGCTTTTATTGAAACGATGATGGAGCATAAATGGTTGGGAAGTAAAACGGGTTCAGGTTTTTACAAAAAAACCAAGAATGAAGCCGGCAAGACAGAGATATTATCCTTGGATCTTGAGAGTCTCACCTACACTAATCAGAAAAAATCCAAATTTACCATCCTAGAAAAAACCAAGGGAATAGATAATGTGATTGACAGATTCCCAATACTTATAAGTGGTGATGACAAAGCGAGTCTATTCTACCGAAAAAGTCTTGGCGAACTCTTTGCTTATGTCTCTCACCGTGTTGGCGAAATTACTGATGCCCTTTACAAGATTGATGATGCTATGAAAGCAGGGTTTGGATGGCAACACGGACCTTTTCAAATATGGGACTCCATCGGCTTTGTAAAAGGAATCGAACTCATAGCAGAAGCAGAACAACAAGCTGCAAACTGGATCACATCAAAAGCAAAAGACGAGAATTCATTCACTTTTTATCAAGTTAAAGAAGGCCTAACCTATTATTTTGATCAGCAAAGCGATGCATTTGTCAAAAAACCAGGTGCTGATGCCTTTATCATTTTAAACAACATAAGAGAAACTAAAACCATTTTTACTAATAGTGAATGTGCTATTCAAGATTTAGGTGATGGAGTGCTTAATCTGGAATTCCAATCTAAGATGAACACCATTGGCGGTGATGTATTGGCTGGACTTAATAAGGCCGTAGAAATTGCAGAAAAAGAATACGAGGGTTTAATCATTGGAAATCAAGGAGAAAATTATTCAGTGGGCGCCAACATTGGTATGATCTTTATGATGGCTGTAGAGCAAGAATACGAAGAGCTCAATATGGCCATAAAATATTTTCAAGATACTGTTATGCGTATGCGTTATTCCTCCATTCCTACTGTAGTTGCTCCCCATGGACTCACCTTAGGTGGTGGATGTGAATTGAGTATGCATGCCGATTCTGTGGTTGCAGCAGCAGAGACTTACATAGGACTAGTAGAATTTGGTGTGGGACTAATTCCAGGTGGAGCAGGGTCAAAAGAAATGACATTAAGAGCTGCCTCGCATTTTAGAAAAAATGATGTTGAACTCAATGTTCTACAAGAGTATTTCATGAATATTGGCATGGCCAAAGTAGCCACTTCTGCTTATGAAGCTTTTGATTTAGGTATACTGCAACAACACAAAGATCTTGTTATAGTAAATAAGGACCGACAAATTGCAGAAGCTAAAAAGAGAGTACTTAGTTTCGCCGAGCAAGGTTACACACAACCCATTCAACGTAAAGACGTCAAAGTTCTTGGTAAGCAAGCCCTGGGAATGTTTTTAGTGGGAATAGATGGCATGCAAGCTGGAGGCTACATCAGTGAACACGACAAAAAGATTGCCTCCAAACTGGCTTATGTAATGTCCGGAGGTGACTTATCCTCATCTCAAACGGTAAGTGAACAATACCTATTAGATATAGAGCGAGAAGCTTTTCTATCCCTTTGTGGAGAACGAAAAACCATCGAGCGTATTCAACACATGTTAAAAACCGGTAAACCCTTAAGAAATTAAATTATGCAAACTGCTTACATTGTAAAAGGATATAGAACGGCCGTAGGTAAAGCCCCAAAAGGTGTGTTCAGATTTAAAAGACCGGATGAACTCGCAGCAGAAACTATTGCCCATTTGGTTGCACAAATTCCAGGTTTAGACAAAAAACGAATTGATGATGTCATCGTAGGCAACGCGATGCCTGAGGCAGAACAAGGCTTAAACATCGCCCGTTTAATTTCACTCATGGGACTTGAAACTGATGATGTTCCAGGGGTTACAGTAAATCGATATTGCGCCTCAGGATTAGAGACAATTGCAATGGCTTCTGCTAAAATAAATGCTGGAATGGCCGATTGTATTATAGCCGGTGGCGTTGAGAGTATGAGTTACATCCCTATGGGAGGATACAAACCCACACCAGACTACAAAGTAGCCGCTGCAGGCAAAGAAGATTACTATTGGGGTATGGGATTAACCGCTGAAGAAGTCGCTAAAAAGTATGAAGTGTCAAGAGAAGAACAAGATCAGTTTTCTTTCGAATCACATCAAAAAGCACTTCGTGCACTTAAGGAGGATTACTTTCAAGATGAAATTGTTCCTATTCACATTTCGAACACCTATGTCGATGAAAATGGGAAAAAGCAATCCAAATCTTATACCGTTGATCGTGACGAAGGGCCACGTGCCGATACTTCTTTAGAAAAACTATCGAGTTTAAGACCCGTATTTGCAGCTAAAGGAAGTGTAACTGCTGGAAATTCATCTCAAATGAGTGATGGAGCAGCCTTTGTAATGATCATGAGCGAACGCGTGCTTAATGAATTAAATCTTGAGCCCATAGCTAGACTCGTGAGTTATGGAACTGCTGGTTTAGCCCCGAAAATAATGGGTATGGGGCCAATTTACGCCATACCAAAAGCATTAGAACGCGCTGGCATGAATCTAAATCAAATAGCGCTAATCGAACTTAACGAAGCCTTTGCTTCTCAATCATTAGCAGTAATTAAAGAACTGGATATCGACCCTCAAAAGGTTAATCCAAATGGTGGAGCTATAGCCCTAGGTCATCCTTTAGGTTGCACGGGAGCTAAACTTTCAGTCCAATTATTTAATGAGATGCGAAGACAATCGTTGCAAAATAACTTCGGTTTAGTCACCATGTGCGTTGGAACAGGTCAAGGAGCTGCTGGAATTTTTGAATTTATATCCTAAATCGTTTAATAGATGAATACAGTTACAACAAGAACAAGAGGCGGACAGTTCATTGTCAAAGAAACTGCCGCGGAAGATGTCTTTTCACTTGAAGATTTAAGTGAAGATCAAAGAATGATTCGAGAAAGCACACTTGAATTTGTAGAACGCGAATTATGGGCACATTGGGAACGCTTTGAAAAGAAAGATTACGCGTATACAGAAGAATGCATGCGAAAAGCTGGAGAATTAGGCTTATTGAGTGTTGCAGTTCCCGAAGCATACAGTGGTATGGGTATGGGTTTTGTAACCACCATGCTCGTATGTGATTACATCTCAGGAGCAACCGGATCGTTCAGTACTGCCTTTGGTGCACATACAGGAATAGGAACCATGCCCATAACCTTATACGGCAATGAGACTCAAAAACAAAAATACGTACCCAAACTAGCTTCAGGAGAGTGGTTTGGTGCCTACTGTTTAACTGAGCCCGGAGCGGGCTCAGACGCAAACTCTGGGAAAACAACAGCCGAATTATCTGATGACCAAACGCATTACCTCATCAATGGTCAAAAAATGTGGATTTCAAATGCAGGTTTTTGCAATGTATTTATTGTCTTTGCGCGCATTGAAAACGACAAAAATATCACAGGATTCATTGTAGAAAATAATCCCGAAAATGGCATCAAATTAGGTGAAGAAGAAAACAAATTAGGAATTCACTCCTCTTCTACCCGACAGGTTTTTTTCAGTAATACCAAAGTCCCCATAGAAAATATGCTATCCGAAAGAGGAAATGGATTTAAAATTGCGATGAATGCCTTAAATGTGGGCCGCATAAAACTAGCAGCCGCGTGCCTTGAAGCCCAACGAAGAATTATCAATGAATCGATATCCTACGCAACACAACGCGTTCAATTTAATCAACCTATAATCGAATTTGAAGCGATTTCATCTAAACTAGCTGAAATGCTCATGTATTGCTATGTAGACGAATCTGCATCATACAGAGCAGCACGAGATATTGAATTGGGAATTGAAAATCGCATTACTCAGGGAAAATCTCATCAAGAGGCAGAACTTAAAGGTGTAGAAGAATTTGTTGTCGAATGTTCTATATTAAAAGTAATCGTCTCTGAACATGTTCAGCACTGTGCCGACGAAGGAATTCAAATTTTTGGAGGTATGGGCTTTAGTGCCGACACACCTATGGAATCGGCTTGGAGAGATGCCAGAATATCACGAATTTACGAGGGTACAAACGAAATAAATCGAATGTTGGCTGTAGGAATGCTTATTAAAAAAGCACTTAAAGGGCATGTTGATCTGCTGGGGCCTGCGATGAATATTAAAGACGAGCTCACTTCTATACCAAGTTTTGAAATCCCAGATTTCAGTGTTCCCTTATCACAAGAAATGGACATCGTTAAAAGGCTCAAAAAGGTATTTTTAATGGTTGCAGGAAGTGCCGTTGAAAAGTATGGTCAAGATTTAGAAGAGCATCAATCCCTGCTGATGAATGCCGCAGACATACTCAATGAAATTTATATGGCAGAATCTGCACTACTCAGAACATTAAAAAACATTGAAAGAGGTAAACACAATCAAGATATCCAAATAGCATTATGTGAGATGTATGTCTATAAGGCTGTCGATATTGTTACGGCTAAAGCGAAAGAGGGTATCGTTTCTTTTGCAGAGGGTGATATGCAAAAAATGCTATTGATGGGGTTAAAACGTTTCACTAAATACCATAAAATGCCTAATATAATAGGATTGAGAAATAAAATAGCCTCACATATGAAAGAAAACCCCAAGTATCAATTTGATTCAATGTTTTAACTTTAACGAGTTATAAATGCTGAAATGAGTAAAACAAATTTTAAAGACTTATATAACCCTGCCGACTTCACTCAGCAGGGTCTTTTAGTTTTTGAGCTTCTTCAAGACTTTTTGCAAAATGCCCAGAGTGAAGGTTCAAAAACAATAAACTACAGGTCTCCAGAAGAAGAACTCGATTTTTGGAAAAATTGGCCTAATGAGCATAAAAAGGCAGCTGAAAATCAAAAAATACAGGCTTTAATCAGCTCTTTATTCGGACATACCAATCACATTCATAATCCAAAATATATCGGACATCAGGTCGGAGCGCCTTTGCCAATAAACAGTTTTTTAGGAGCGGCTACAGCACTGAGTAATAATGGAATGGCTGTCTATGAAATGGGTATGGCGCCCACCGCTATGGAACGTATTGTCACAGACTGGTTGTGTTCCAAAGTGGGTTATGGTCAAAGTTCTCGAGGATTTATAACTTCAGGAGGCACCCTTGCTAATTTGACGGCACTACTAGCAGCAAGACGCGCAATAATCGAAGAAGACATCTGGCATACTGGGAGCACTAAAAAATTAGGTGTGATGGTCAGCGCAGAAGCGCACTATTGCATTGATAGGGCAGCTCGTATTATGGGACTTGGAGATCAAGGCATCATAAGTATTCCAGTAAACAGTAATTTCTGTGTAGATGCAACAAAACTAGAAGAAGTCTATCAGAATGCTTTAAAAAAGGGAATCGAAGTATTTGCAATTGTAGGTAGTGCTCCTTCTACCGCTACAGGAAATTTTGATCCTTTAGAAGAAATGGGAGCCTTTGCAAAATCAAAATCTATTTGGTTCCACGTAGATGGCGCTCACGGTGGAGCCGTGGTCTTATCTATGAAGTATAAACATCTCATGAAAGGAGCCGTACTTGCTGATTCCATTGTGATCGATGGTCACAAAATGATGCTAATGCCAACCTTAACTACTGCCTTACTATTTAAAAATGGTGATGATGCCCATCGAAACTTCAATCAACGCGTAGAATATTTGTTGCACGATACAGACGAAGAAGATTGGTATAATGGAGCAAAACGAACTTTTGAATGTACCAAAACCATGACGGCTGTATATTGGTACACACTTCTTCAAGTTTATGGCGAAACGATCTTCGAAGATTTTATTGACAGGCAATTTGATTTAGCCAAAGACTTTATTAAACTACTGGAAGCACACCCTTGTTTCGAATACTTTCTTCCACCAGACTCCAATATCGTTTGCTTTAGGTACCTATTTGAAGGGAGTCAAGATGAAGTCAATCAAAAAAACAATGACTTAAGACAACTTTTATTAGAAGACGGAACCTATTATTGCGTAAAAACGGTCTTGAATAAGACACAATTTCTAAGAGTCAGTTTGATGAACGCCACAACTGAGGTGAGACATCTGAAAGACTTTATAGAATTCACCCATAAGATGGCTCAAAAATTAGTTTGAATCCATTAATTTTAAGAAAAAACAAAATGAATAAATTTCTCATTTTTATTGGCCTTATCACTGTTATGAGCGTTCAATCTCAGCAAGATCAGCGTATTTATGATATTATTGACGAAATCTCTGCAGAACGAATCAAGAAGGATATCAAAATCTTAGCAGATTTCGGAACTCGACATACACTAAGTGACACCGTCTCTAACACAAGAGGTATTGGCGCAGCGAGAAGGTGGATTAAAAGTGAATTTGATAACATCTCAAATCAATGTGACAATTGCTTAGAAGTTTTTTATCAGCACAATTTTATTGCAAAAGGAACAGCATCTAGAATCGTTAAAGATGTTGATGTAGTCAATGTCGTTGCCATTCAAATAGGAACTAAATTTCCCAATAGATTCATTATCATGAGTGGTGATATAGATTCAAGAGTATCTGATCCCATAGACTATACCTCTGATTCACCTGGAGCTAACGACAATGCCTCTGGAATGGCAGGAACAATAGAAGCAGCACGCGTCTTGAGTAAGTACAGCTTTGAGAATAGCGTCATCTATGTGGGATTAGCTGGAGAAGAACAAGGGTTATTCGGAGGAAAAGGTTTGGCCGAGTACGCAAAAGAAAATAATTGGGAAATTATTGGGATTCTCAATAACGATATGATCGGTAATGTAACGGGAGTTGATGGTGTTGTGAGTAACAGAGATTTTAGAATCTTTTCAGAGCCTGTCCCTGCGAACGAAACAGAGCGTCAAAGAAGAGCCAGACGATTTTACGGCGGTGAAGTTGACGGAATATCTCGGCAATTAGCACGATACATTTATAAAAACACTAAGACCTATATGCCTGAAATGAACCCAATGATGATATATCGTCTTGATCGCTTCGGACGCGGTGGTCATCACAGGCCTTTTAATGATATAGGCTATGCAGGTGTTCGAATTATGGAGGCTCACGAAAATTATACCCAGCAGCATCAAGATATTCGAGTTGAAAACGGTATCGCCTATGGAGATGTCTTTAAGCATGTTAATTTCGATTACGCTGCAAAATTAACAGCTGTCAACGCTATTAATCTTGCAAGTCTGGCATGGGCTCCTGCTGCTCCAACTGAGGTAGCTATAGGTGGAATTGTTCAGCCTTCTACGAAACTAAAATGGAAAGCGTCTACATCTGCAACAAAATATAGAATACATTGGAGAGAAACCACTGATCCGCATTGGCAATACTCGCGTATAGTTGAAAACACCAACGAAGTTATACTTGATGGAATTGTAATTGACAACTATTTCTTTGGCGTATCAGCTATCGGTGCCAACGGTTTTGAAAGTGAAGTTGTATTTCCGAATAGCATTTTTAGGTAACTATGAGAAAAACGATTGCTTTTATTACAATATGCCTTGTAATACAATTAAATGCGCAAGAATTTACACGACAGGATAGTCTCAGAGGGGCTATTACCAAAGAGCGGATGTGGTGGGATGTCTTGCGCTACGATTTAGATATAGAAGTAGACATTGATAACAAATACATCCAAGGTAAAAACATCATGAGCTATAAGGTGTTGGATGATTCAGTGCACAGAATGCAAATTGATTTACAAACACCAATGCAAATAGATAGTGTACTGCAAAATGGAACCGAGCTTAAAATTTCAAGAGAAGGCAATGTCTACTGGATTGATTTTTCCAATAAACCAGCCCTAAATACAGAGAATTCCATTGAAATCTATTTTCAAGGGTATCCAAAGGAAGCGGTTCGCGCGCCTTGGGATGGTGGTTTTTCTTGGAAAAAAGACGACCTTGACCTACCTTTTGTCGCGACCTCTTGTCAAGGTTTAGGTGCTAGTGTATGGTGGCCTAACAAAGACCATATGTACGACGAAGCGGAATCCTTGAGTATCAGCGTGACTGTACCTGAAGGCCTTATCAATGTTTCAAATGGTCGCCTTAAAAATGTGGAACACTTCGATGAAAAAGCAAAATACGTTTATGAGGTGAAAAATCCAATCAACAATTATGGGGTCAATATAAATATTGGAAACTATACCTCTTATCAAGAAGTGTATCAAGGAGAGAACGGTCCCTTAGACATTTCCTACCACGTTTTAAAACAAGATCTAGAAAAAGCAAAAAAGCAATTCAAACAAGTTCCGATGATGTTAGAGGCCTTCGAATATTGGTTTGGACCCTATCCTTTTTACGAAGACAGCTTTAAACTAGTCCAAGTGCCTTATCTCGGGATGGAACACCAAAGTTCTGTTACCTATGGTAATCAATTTCAAAATGGATATCTGGGTAGAGATTTATCTGGTACTGGTTGGGGTCTTGAATTTGATTTTATTATTATTCATGAAGCAGGGCACGAATGGTTTGCCAATAATATAACCTACAAAGATGCGGCGGACATGTGGCTTCACGAAAGTTTTACAGCATATAGTGAATCTCTTTATTTGGATTATCATTTTGGTAAAAAGGCGGCTCAAGAATATGTGAGGGGAACCCGAGGATATATTGAAAACAAAGGACCTATTATTGGATGGTACGATGTAAATCAACCCTCCAAAGGCAATGACAAATATTACAAAGGATCCAATGTTATACATACCTTAAGACAGTGGATAGATGATGATCAAAAATTCAGAATGCTATTAAGAGGTTTAAATAAAGAGTTTTACCATTCAACTGTAACAACATCAGAAATAGAAGATTATATCACAAAATTTACCGGGCTACCCTTAGAAGTGTTTTTCAATCAATACTTGCGTCAGACGAGTATTCCGACTTTAGAATTTAAAAAAGAAAATGACAAATTGCACTTTCGCTATACCGATGATTGTTTAGATGGATTTGAAATGCCAGTAAAAATATATGATGCTGAGCAATCGAAATGGATCTTTCCTAATAAGAGTTGGAAAAGTGTTATTTTAACCATGGAAGGTGATGTAGTCTTTGATCCAAACTTTTATATCAACACAGTACAACTAAAATAACATCATAAGAAATGAAAAAAATTAGTCTCTTAATAACTGTACTTACCACAGCTTTCTTTGGTTTTGGACAGGAACTCAGCATGGATTTGGCTGGAGATTTAAAACCCAGAAACGTCGGTCCTGCGGGGATGAGTGGAAGAGTAACTGCCATTGATGTTCAGCTAAGTAATACAGATATAATGTATGCAGGAACGGCTTCAGGAGGACTTTGGCAATCTAAATCAGCAGGGATCAAATGGGAGCCGATCTTTGACAACGAACTTACAGCCTCTATAGGAGCAGTAAAAATTGATCCTAACAATCCCGATGTGATATGGGTAGGTACTGGAGAAGGAAATCCTCGAAACAGTTTAAACGGAGGTTACGGCGTGTATAAATCCATTGATGGCGGAAAAAGTTGGACCTCCATGGGATTAGAAAATACAAGACATATTCATAGAATTCTCATTGACCCTTCGAATTCTAATACCGTCTATGTAGGTGCAATAGGTTCTCCGTGGGGAACACATCCAGAACGTGGAGTTTTTAAAACAACCGATGGAGGAAAATCGTGGAGAAAAGTTCTATTTACCAATGAGCAAAGCGGAATCGCCGATATGGTTATGGACCCTGTTAATCCGAATAAAATCATCGCAGCCATGTGGGAGCACAAAAGAGATCCATGGTTTTTCAAATCAGGTGGTTCAGGCTCAGGAATATACATGACCTACGACGGGGGTGAGAATTGGAAGAAACTAGATGACTCTAACGGATTACCAAAAGGTGAACTTGGACGTATAGGTCTAGCCATAGCTAAAAATAAGCCAGAAATAATGTATGCCCTTGTCGAATCGAAGAAAAACGCTTTGTACAAATCTGAAGACGGAGGAGAAAAATGGAAAAAAATAAACGACAAGTCCGACATTGGAAATCGTCCATTCTACTACTCTGAAATATATGTTGATCCTCAAAATGAAAATAGAGTCTTCTCTATCTTCACTTATGTCAATGTTTCAGAAGATGGTGGGAAAAATTTCAGCGAGCTGATGCCTGCATACGGGGTTGACAATGGAGTTCATCCCGACCACCACGCTTGGTGGATTCATCCTGAAGACGGAAGTTTTATGATGGACGGAAATGACGGTGGACTCAACATTACCCGCGACGGTGGTAAAACCTGGCATTTTATAGACAATTTACCTGTTGGACAATTTTACCATATCAGTGCTGACAATGAATATCCGTATAATGTTTATGGAGGAATGCAAGACAACGGTTCTTGGAGAGGTCCTGCTTATGTATGGAAGGCACAGAGTATAAGAAACTCCTATTGGCAAGAAATAGCATTTGGAGATGGTTTTGACGTTGTTCCCGATAGAGATAACTCTAGATATGGCTATGCCATGAGTCAACAAGGAAACGTACTTCGCTACGACTGGATGACAGGAAACAATTATGGTGTTCGACCCACTCCAGAAGATCCAAACACCAAATTAAGGTATAATTGGAATGCAGCTATTGGCCAAGATCCTTTTGAGAATTCAACCGTGTACTTCGGAAGCCAATTTGTCCATAAAAGCGATGATAAAGGAACGACCTGGAAAATCATTTCTCCTGATTTAACTACAAATGACCCAGAAAAACAAAAACAAAGTGAAAGTGGTGGTCTAACCATGGATGCTACAGGTGCTGAAAATCACTCTACTATACTTGTTATTGAACCCTCTGTAGTTGAACCCAACATGCTTTGGGTCGGAACAGATGACGGTAGAGTTCACTTCACACGAGACGGTGGAATGAATTGGGATGATGTAAGTAAAAATCTCAAAGGACTTCCTGAAGGAAGTTGGATTGCTCAAATCAAGGCTTCCAAAAACAATCCTGGAGAAGCACTTCTCGTGGCAAATAACTACCGAAGATTTGACTACACTCCTTATGTTTATCGCACCAAAAATTACGGTAAAAGCTGGAATAGAATTGTGGATAAAGACGACGTACAAAGTTATGCCCTATCTATTATTGAGGATAGTCAAAATCCAAATCTAATCTTCTTGGGCACAGATGACGGCTTATATCTATCCTTAAACGCAGGAGAGAATTGGCAAAAATACACCAACGGGTTTCCAACGGTATCCACAAAAGACCTTGCTATCCACCAAAGAGAGCAAGATTTATTAATTGGAACATTTGGACGTGCATTATGGGTGATGGATGATATTCGACCACTTAGAGCAATAGCTGCAGATCCAGAAATTCTAAATAAAGACTTTCATTTGTTCGATCCACCAACAGGATATCAGGTAGCCTATCAACAGGCTACAGGAAGCAGATTTGGGGGAGATGCAATGTACGGGGGAGAAAATAAGAAATCAGGAGCAATGATCAGCTATTTCGTTGGCAAGGGTTCGGAAGACCTAAAGGAAAAAGATAGTATCACCTTTGAGTTTTTAGACCAAGATCGTCTGATCCGAACTATCAAAATGCCTAGACCAAAAAAAGCTGGCATCCACAGATGGCATTGGCGAATGGATGAAAAGGGAGTACAAAGACCTCGAAGATCTTTGAGAAAATCTAAAGTAGAACCATCAGGAGTGAGCGTTTTACCAGGAAGGTACACCATCAAAGGAGCACTAGGTGAAAGTAGCAATGAAACAGCTATAAAGGTAGCTTTTGATCCACGATTAACCTATGACGAAGGCGCACTGCGATCTGTATATAACGCTCAAAAGGAGCTAGAATCATTAACTGCAAGATCAGCAGAGGCTGTTAGTCAACTATTGGAATCAAAACGAAGTGTGAGCGCACTCAGTAAACAATTCGAAGAAAATGATAAAGAAGGATTCAAAGAGGCCATCAAACAAAGCAAAGAAATGACCAAAGAAATCGACAAACTCGTAGCGATTTTCCTTGGAAGTATTGATAAAAGACAGGGAATCACAAGAAATCCAGAAATAACAGTATCCTCTAGGATAAGTGGCGCCTATCGATACGTCGCCAGTCGGAAAACAGAAATCAGTGCGACTGAAAAACGATTGATGCAATTTGCCAAAGACGATTTGAACAAGGCGCTTAAAAAAGTAAATTCATTTTACGGGGAGCAATGGGGTAATTACCAAAAAGCAATGGAAAATATAAATCTAGATTACTTCAAAGAAGTGAAAAGTTTTGATGTTGAGAATTAAATAAAAAGCCGGGTCAAAACCCGGCTTTTTATTTTGTCTATTCACCCTCAGACAATGTTATTGTTCTGGTGACAGAATTAAAAGGACCTTCAATAAGTTCTCCTTCGCTGTTCACCAAAGACAGCGTAATTGTATTCTCTCCCATAGGCAAGTTTTTTACCACATAAGGAACCCATTCAAATAAATCAAAAGAAGTCTCATTTATAGATGCTTTGACATAATTTCCTTCTTCTGACAATTCGGTATTGAATAAAAAGAAATCTAATAATATTGATTCGGTATCTTGACCCTTATAAGTGCCTTTTGGTCTGCTATAAATCAATGTGGGCGCATTCATGTCAAATCCAATAGAATTTGTATCATCATCACCAACTTGAATTTTGGTGGCAATAACTGAATTTTCATTTTTTACTGACTCGTGATAAGAGCGACTTAAAAATGCCACTAAGTGATGTACTCCTTCTGGGATGTTTTTTGAAAAAGTAGACTCATAGTGCGCCGAATAAGGTTGATTGTTAAGAATAAAATGAATATGTTGACCTTTTGCAGAATTGGCTAAGACCCGAGTATTTACGCTTTCTGTAATGGCTCCCAACTCATAATTTAATACGTTAAAATCAAAGTTTACTTGAGAATTTGGCAGTGCTTGAGTTCCATCTGGCTGAACAAGTACTAGTTCCGCGTTTTCATATTGCGGCGAATCCATAAGTTTTTCGATAACTATTGCGTTTGTTTCCAATTCTGATGTGCTTTCTGTTTTTTTAGTCATTAAATTGCACGAAAAAAGGAGTAATCCGCAAAATGCAAGTAGGGATGTTTGATAAAGCTTCATATTTATAATTTTAAGAATGAATGAAAATTAATTCATTTATTTCAGAATCAAATTAAATTATTAAATTTTCAATGTTTTCCTAATACGTATTTTCAAAAGTTGAATAGATGAAATGGTTCTTACTCATAATCTTTACAAGCTTAATTTTTTTCAAAATCAATGCTCAAAATCTTGAAGACCTATCGCAGCATTTGTTGACCAGACAACTACAATTAAAATCAACAGAGGAAATCGAAAAAAAGCTTTCAAATATAAGTTTAGATCAGTTGAGTAGCTCCTTGAAAACAGACATCCAAAAAAAGACATTTTGGATTAATATATACAACGCTTTTATACTTAAAAAACTCAGGTTAAATCCAAAAGGCTACAACAAACGCAATAGCTTCTTCTCTAAGAAGAATATTAGAATTGCGAATCATTTATTTTCTTTCGATGATATAGAACATACAATTTTACGAAAACAGAAATGGAAATTTGGATTTGGGTATATACCCAACCCTACCACTTCAAATATACTCAAGAGTTTAGTAGTTTTCCAATTAGATTTTCGAATTCATTTTGCCCTTAATTGCGGAGCGAAGTCGTGTCCTCCAATAAGAATATACAAGGGTGATCAATTAGAATCTCAACTCAATAAAGCACAAAAAGAATTTATTCAAAACAGCTCTAAGGTAAATTTAAATTCAATTGAAGTGAGTAAACTTTTTCTCTGGTACAAAGGCGATTTTGGATCTAAATCAAGTATTGTAAAACTCATTGAACAAAATACAGGTAAAGATCTAAAAAACAAACAAATCAGCTACAGTTCTTACCTATGGGATATCGATCTCGACAACTATATTTTAAATTAGTATCTGTAATCTCGATGAACCAAATATAAATTGTAAAAATACAAATACAGATAATTTAAAATGTATATTCAAAGCCAATTTAAAATTGAAGACAAAACAATAATTGAAGATTTCATAAGTACATATTCTTTCGGAACTTTAGTTTCAACGATAAATTCAAATCGAAATTGGGCTGTACATTTGCCGTTTCATTGGTATTCCAAATCAGATGGTATATTGAGTTCTCATCTAGCTATTCAAAATGAATTGGCCTTAGTATGGCAGAAACAAAAAAAGATCACTGATGTGCTTTGTATTTTTCAAGGTCCTGATGCATATATTTCGTCAAAATGGTATCAAAAAGAGGACGTGCCTACCTGGAATTATTTGAGTGTACACTGCTATGGCACAGTATATAAAATAGAAGGAGATGAACTTCTACATGACCTTCAAACCATGCTCAATACCTATGAATCTGAGGAGCCTATATCACTGAGTAACTACCATTCAAAAACCTTGAATCAAATAAACGGAATATTGGGTTTTCGTTTTCATATTGAAGAAATTCATGCTTCTTTCAAACTTTCTCAACACAAAAAACAAGATCATACCAGAATCTTAGCTGAGCTTGAGACAAGAGATAATAATTCGAAAGCATTAGCTAAAGAAATGCGTAAATTTTTAAACCAAAAATGACACTGACACAATTACAATATCTGGTCGCGCTTTCAAAGCATAAAAATTTTACAGCCGCTGCTGAACACTGTTTTGTGACTCAGCCCACATTGAGTATGCAAATTCTAAAATTAGAAGATGAACTAAGTCTTAAACTAATTAATAGAAGCACAACTCCCATATCACTGACTCCGGCAGGTAAAAAAATAGTTCGTCAAGCCAAAGTTATATTGCGTGAGGCAGATCGCGTTAAAGACATCGCTAATCAAGAAATCGATTACGTCGGTGGAGAATTCAAATTAGGTGTAATCCCTACGATTATGCCTACCCTACTACCCTCATTTTTAGCCTCATTTTCAAAAAAATACCCAGAAGTTAAACTGATTTTAAAAGAGATAAACACCTCTCAAATCATTAGAGAATTACATGAAGGTCAAATAGATGCCGCTATAGCCGCTACGCCATTACACGAAAAAAAAATCATTGAAATTCCACTCTATTACGAGCCATTTGTAGCGTATATTCCAAAAAAACACAAGTTGTCTTACAAAAAGCTTATCGATGCTAACGATTTGAACCTTTCCGAGGTACTTTTATTACAAGAAGGGCATTGTTTTAGAGATGGTGTAATCAATCTTTGTAAAGCCAACTCTGCGGAGCAAGCCAACAGCTTTAGTATTGAAAGCGGGAGTTTTGACACCCTTATTAAACTCTGTGATAAAGGACTAGGAATGACACTATTACCCTACTTGCACACACCAAATCTCAAGAAAAAACAGAGACAAAATCTCATTCAGTTCAGCACCCCGCCGCCTGCACGAGAGGTCAGTTTAATTCATCACAAAAGTGAATTAAAAATGAAATTGATAAAAGCCCTTGAAAAAGAAATAAAAACGAAAATAAAAGGAGCCGTACATCTCAAGGATGTTCAAATAATAAGTCCTCTTTTAAAGTAAAAATGCCACTTGAGCGGCATTTAAAATTATTTAAACATTAATAAACTAGGTTGTAATTGCGGTTTATCGATAATAAAATCTTTAATCCATAAACGCAACTCTTCCTTTTCATACGGTAGTAATCGCAATAATGCCTTATTAACTTCTTTAGAAAAAAGTTGGGCATCAAAGCTTACTTTGTTTAAAACCGTTTTGGTATATTCAAGCATTGCTCTGGCCATGAAAAGAGGTTTTTGTTAGCAAAATAAAAGTAAGACGAATTTCTATTACTAATTTAAAAGACTTCGTTAAAGAATATCGATGCCATGTTAAAAAAATTAACATTCTTTCTTTTTTCAAGCTTATTGTTTTCTTGTGTTTCACTCAAAAAAGATTTTTTAAAAACGATAGATACACAAAACCATACAGGAGCACTTATTTACAATCAAAACATGGGCAAAATTGTATTCGAACACAATGCCACAGCTTACTTTATTCCTGCTAGTACACTAAAGTTAGTCACAGCGCTAATCACCAAACAAGCACATCCAGATCACATTCCACTTGCTTTATATCACGCTCAAGGAGATAGCTTACATTTAAAACCGACGGGAGACCCTACCCTATGGCATCCTAAACTTCATCAAAATCGATTTGATTCTATACTAGAAGCACATGAGCATTTAATCCTCCATTTAAATGACAATGAAGCTATTTCTCCCTATGCTCCTGGCTGGTCTTGGGACGATTACGACAGGAATTATTCAGCAGAGCTCAGCATTATTCCCATTGCAGGAAATCAGGTCTATATAAATCCTTTAGACACCTTAAATTCAAGGGTTTATCCTCAATTTTTTAAGGAGAACATTCGTGTAAAAGCTGAAGCACCTAAATTTCGAAGAGCAAAAACTAAAAATGAATTTGTTATTGCTGCATCACAAAAAGACAGTGTCTCCATTCCATTTATCTACGATGGGGTTGACCTTAGTGCACTAATCTCCTCACTAAGCGGCAAATATGTACAAATAAGATCTGAAAATGAGATAGAAGAGACATGGAAAACCTTACCAGGAATTGAATCAGACTCTTTAATAAAATACATGCTCGAAAAAAGCGATAATTTTTTATCCGAACAGATGTTGTTATTGAGCACCAAACACTTATATAATTCCTTTGAAATTGATAGTTTAATTCGAAATCAAAAAAAAGAGCTTTCCATAAAAGGTAGATGGGTTGATGGCTCTGGACTCTCGAGGTACAATCTTGCAAGTCCAAAAGAGCTAACGCAAATTTTGGTTAGACTCAAAAAGGAAAATTCTTTAACCTACATTCAACAAATTTTACCGAAAAGAACCCTCAGCATCGACAATGTATCTGTTGATTTTTACGGCAAGACAGGCTCCATGTCCGGCGTGTATAACTACGTAGGCATGGTTAAAACCAAAAAAAACAATGAGGTTTATTTCGCCTTATTTCAAAACAATGCTCTTGATGGCAGGGTGCTCAGAAGTAGGTTAATCGCTTATTTAGAGTGGGTTTATCACCATTTTTAGTTATAAATCATCTCCATCTAGAATGTTACCCAAACCACCTAAAATGCTCCCCTCTCCTTTTCTGCTTCCTCCTGCATGGGGTACAGCAGCAAATACCCGACTTGCTAATCTGCTAAAGGGCAATGACTGAATAAATACCGTTCCAGGGCCTTTGAGGGTTGCAAAAAACAAACCTTCTCCTCCAAAAAGCGTATTTCTTATACCTCCTACAAATTCAATATTGTAGTTTATATTTTGAGAAAATCCTACGATACAACCAGTATCGACTTTCATCACTTCACCAGGAGCAAGTACCTTATGAGCCAATGTTCCTCCAGCATGCACAAAAGCAAGACCGTCTCCTTCAAGTTTTTGCATGATAAAGCCTTCTCCTCCAAAAAATCCTCTTCCAAGTTTTCTAGAAAACTCAATTCCTACGGAAACACCTTTAGCAGCACATAAAAAAGCATCTTTTTGACAAATAAAACGATTGCCGTGCTCTGACAAATCAATAGGAATTATTTTTCCTGGATATGGCGATGCAAAGCTCACCTTTCTTTTACCGGTTAGGTTATTCAAAAAAACAGTCATAAATAGGCTCTCGCCTGTTATTAAGCGTTTACCTGCTGAAAATAATTTACCTAAAACACCAGAATCTTGTTGACTTCCATCACCAAATATGGTATTCATTTCTATACCCTCATCCATCATCATAAATCCTCCAGCCTCTGCAATTACAGCCTCTTGAGGATCCAATTCAATTTCTACATATTGCATTTCTTCGCCGTAAATCTCGTAATCTATTTCGTGTGCATTCATGGAGTATGTTTTTAGTTCTGCTTTTGTAATACCTGATAACTCGGTTAAAAATAAAAACTAAATTTCATTTGCAGGCCCTATTCCTACTCAGAAATAAAAATTGAGGCTACCTTTAGATTGAAAAAGAAAATTGAAATGGCTTTGAAAAATAACTTCGGCTTCATTGCTTTGGCCTTACTTTGCAGTTGCACTAAAAAAGAAACTCCCTTAATTACAGATTCATTTGACCCCTGTAAAAATAGAATTTGTGATTTTGTACCACTTACTTTTACTTCAGAAACTATTTATTATCAGCAGCTTAACACTAACTCCTGCGCAGAAGCTGAAACGAATTATCCTAACAAAATAGGAAAATTCAGCAGCTCAAACCTCATCTCTATTGGTTGGGATTTTTATAATCCTTCCAAGGACGAATCTAGTACTATAGCCGTTCAACTCATGAACTATGACAAGCTAATTGGCTTTGGCGAAACCGTTTTGATAGAAGGCACCACGCCCTTTTTTCATGTATACACCAATCTTTCTTTTGCTCCAGATGAGTTCTTTAAAGGCAATTACAGCATTCAATTGCTAATCAATGATCAGGTCATCAATGAAATCAGCAGTTTTAACAACACCTGGGTATCTCAAGGCATTAGTAGCAGCTTTAATGATATTCCATACGATTACAAGGGTAATAGAGGTGAATCTCCCCTAAGGCTTTGGATTGAAGATCAGCGAGATGATTTCAGTTCTTGGTGTTTAAACTAAATCAAGAGAACATTTAAGTTGTCTTTAGTTTCAAAGACCATTCAAATTTAAAGGTACAGACGAGCTCACCTTGTTCGTTGTATCCATTGGAGACCAATTCTATTTTCTTCGACTCATTATCTTTAATTAACTGCTCGAACAATTGTCTAATGCGGTCTCCTACCTCGCAGGTAAATACAATCTTACCCACAGCTTTTTTGTAGAAAAAACCCTGATTTTGAGTGACAAGCATTGAAGCCTTTACCTTATTAGTTCCCATGGCCTTCATTAAAAGAATCCCTGTTGAAAGTTCAGCGGACATTCCTAAAACGGCCCAAAAAATAGACCTAAAAGGATTTTGATTAAACCAGGACAAGGACACTTTTGTTTTAGCGCTATCATCAGTAACACTCAAAAATCGCACGCCTGCAATCCAAGCAATTACCAATTTTGAAAATAAAAAATAATGCAATTTCGTGAGATTCATAAGGTATAATAAGGGTTTCAAGATATCATTCTTTAAGCTAAATAAAAAATAATAGTACTATGCATTACATAATACCACACAAAACCTATATCTTTGTATAAAATAGTAATTTATCAATCAATGAAAATTGAAAATACAAAAGCGCAAATGCGCAAAGGAGTTTTAGAATATTGCATTCTATCAATTCTTCAAGAACATCCCTTGTATGCTTCTGAAATTTTGATCAAACTCAAAGAAGTCAAGTTACTCGTCGTTGAGGGCACTTTATACCCTTTACTTACTAGGCTTAAAAACGCTGAAATACTTGAGTATAAATGGGAGGAGTCAAAATCAGGACCACCTCGAAAGTATTACAACATTACACCTAAAGGCGCCTCGTTTTTGGAAGAACTTCACGTGACCTGGGGAGAATTAAAACAAGCAGTCAATAACGTTACAAAAAATCATCATGAACAAAACAGTTAGTATCAACTTATCTAATTTTCACTTTTTTATAGACGAAGAAGCCTATAAAAAACTAAAGTCTTACCTAGACCGCATAAAAGCATCATTTGCGCAAGAACAAGGTGGTGACGAAATTTTACAAGACATAGAAAGCAGGCTTGCAGAACTTTTTAATGAACACCTCAATGACCAAGCACAGGTAATTACACTCAAAGAGGTAAACGACGTCATCGCTATTATGGGTGAACCTCAAGAATTTGAAATTGATGAAGAGCCTACAGAAGAAAGCAAATCTAAACGTACTGATTACAAAAAACTCTATAGAGATGGAGAAAACGAATATATCGGAGGTGTCTCTGCAGGACTTCAGCATTATTTAGGAATTAATGTCGTCTGGATACGTTTAATTTTTTTACTACTGCTGATTTTTGGAACGGGAGTGGGTTTTTGGGTTTATATCATTTTATGGATTGTTGTTCCTGAGGCCAAGACCACAAGTCAAAAACTAGATATGATGGGTAAACCTGTTAACCTTGATAATATTGAAAAGAAAGTCAAGGAAGGGTTTGAAGAAGTAGAAAAAAAGGTTAAAAATGTCGATGTCAAAGAGGTAGAAAATGTCATAAAACACAATTCTTCCAGATTTTTCAAATCTTTAGTCACTATTTTAACCAAAGTAGTTAAGATTCTAATTAAAGTTATTGGAGTCGTACTAATCATAGTTGGAGCCTCAGGTATTGCAGCGACATGCATTGGATTATTAACTTGGACCTTCGTAGACATAGGGGTTGAGTTTGCTCAGATTTTTGAGCAGTTGGGATATCAACTCGGATGGATTTCGATTGCTGGATTCTTTTTGATCAGTATCCCAATGTACTATTTAATGCACCTCGGCATAAGAATTCTGAGCCAAAACTTTAAAGGTCATAAATGGCCAGCTCACATCATTTTAGCCCTTTTATTTCTTGGTTCAGGAGTATTTCTATCAACCGTAGTACTTAGAGAATTACAAGAACAGAAAAAAGTTGCAGAAGTAAATTCTGTTGAACTCATACAAACACGAGCAACAGACACCATTTCATTTGAAATGCTAAATAGTCCCCAGAGCTTTGATTGGAATGACGATTTTGATTTGAATTTTGATGACGTAGAAATACGCATTGATAAAGACAAAAATGGTTTTTTATTTTCAGAAGAGGTAAAATTTACTCTTGGAGCGTCAAGAAACGAACAGAATCAAATTAACATCATTAAAACCGCTAGGGGGAAAAATAAAGTTTTAGCTGAGAATCGAGCAGAAAACATTAATTATCAAATCGAATCAAATTCAAATATCACCTTGATTCCACCATTTTTTACTTCTCCAATAGGAAATAAGATTAGAGGACAAAAGTTAAAACTAGAGATTCGATTACGCCCGAATACCTATTTTAAATTAAATCAGAAAGTATACAATCATATTACCTATGAAAACAGAAGAAGACTAGGACTTACAAGAGGCGAAATGTTAAATCACACGCTCTTTTTCAATGAGGCCTATGAATTGAAGTGCGCTGATTGTAATTAAGCTTCTAATGCCGCTAAGTAACGTTCTGCATCCAGAGCTGACATACAACCAGTTCCTGCTGCTGTAATTGCTTGGCGGTACTCTTTGTCTTGTACATCACCACAAGCAAAAACGCCCGGTATATTGGTATGAGTTGAACCCTCTTTTGTGAAAATATAACCTGAGTCATCCATATCAATTTGACCTTTAAATATTGATGTGTTGGGAGTGTGACCAATGGCAATAAACAGTCCTGTAATTTCTATCTCACTTGTTGTTTTGTCTTGATTATTAATTAATCTCAGACCTTCAACAACTTGTTCTCCTAAAACTTCCTCTACCTCAGTA
>CBFIGE010000016.1:0-45118 GCA_965662045.1 Flavobacteriaceae bacterium | reverse complement strand
CTTGACAATGCCATCAAACAAAACCACTTGGCACAAGCCTTGTTGTTTTGTGGTCCTAGAGGTGTTGGTAAAACAACTTGTGCTCGAATTCTAGCTAGAAAAATCAACAGTGATAATAGCAGCTCTGATATCGAAGACTTTTCGTTTAATATTTTTGAATTAGATGCTGCATCGAATAATTCTGTTGACGATATTCGAAGTTTGACAGATCAGGTTAGAATACCTCCACAAAACGGACATTATAAAGTATACATCATAGACGAGGCCCATATGCTTTCTTCAGCAGCTTTTAATGCCTTTTTAAAGACTCTCGAAGAACCTCCAAAACACGCTGTGTTTATATTGGCTACTACAGAGAAACACAAAATAATTCCAACCATACTTTCTCGGTGTCAAATTTTTGATTTTAAAAGAATTACGGTATCAGATACCGTCAATTACTTACAAAAGATTGCACAAGACCAAGGTGTAGAAGCCGAAGAAGAAGCACTTCATATTATCGCTCAAAAGGCAGAAGGTGCTATGAGGGATGCGCTTTCAATTTTTGATCGTATTGTCAGTTACTCCGGAAATAGTATCAGTCGAAAAGATGTGAGCGAAAACCTGAATATTCTTGACTATGACAATTTTTTTAAACTATCTGCCCTTATTTTAGAAAACGCTATTCCTAGCCTACTATTAGAGTTTGATAAGTTGTTGAAAAAAGGATTTGATGGTCATCATGTTATAGCTGGATTAAGCTCTCATTTTAGAGACCTTATGGTGTCTAAACACCAACCTACTCAAGAATTACTGCAGGTCCCAGCAAACACAATGAGCTTGTATATCGATCAAGCGCAGAAATGGACGGAGGAATGGTTATTAGAAGCTATTGACATCAGTAACTCATGTGAACTGAGTTACAAAAACAGTGAAAACCAAAGGTTACATGCCCAATTGTGCCTTATGCAACTGGCATCTATTAGTCATCCTTCTAAAAAAAAAAGTTTAGACTGATTGACCCTCAATGGATTGAGCAGCTAGAAAAAAAGACTCAAAACGAAACTACATTACCTCCTGAAGAGGTAACAACAGAGAAAGAATTACCCCCTTCCACAGAAAGTGAAGTTTCCACAGCGGAAACACCAAAAATCGAACTCACCAAGGAACATCAAATATCGGGATTGTCGCTCGCTGGACTGGCATTGCAAAAAAAATACAGGGAAGAAAAAGCACAGCAAAAAACAAACTCTGAAGAAGATAAGAGAGCAAAAGAGGTTAGTGAAGAAGAACTCCATGTTCATTGGAATAATTATATTGCCCTATTAGACACCAAGGGCAAGAAGATTATGGCGGCAAATTTGAATTTGAATCAGCCGCAACTAAACGAGTCCTTTTTGATGAGTATGACTGTGCCCAATCAAATAATTCAACAAGAGATTGATCGAAATAAATTTGAACTTCTTCAATTTCTTAGAGATAAACTCGAAAACGATCATTTAGACCTAGAGGTCATTGTAAAAGAAGAAATGAACGAAAAATATATTTTTACCCCCGAAGAGAAATACAAAAAAATGGTAGAACAAAACCCTTCAATCGCACTGTTGAGGGATACTTTTGATTTAGAATATTAATTATGCTTGGATTAAAATTACCGACTGATCCACGATGGGTCAACATCGTTGAAAAAAACATTGAAGAAATTCTAACCGACCATGCTTACTGTGAACAGAAAGCCGCAAGCATGGCTATTTCACTTATTATAGGGTTTCCCGAAAAGCCCGAACTCGTAAAAGCTATGGTTGCCCTTTCAAGAGAAGAAATGGGTCATTTTAATATGGTTCATGAAAAAATCCTAGAAAGAGGTTGGGTGCTCGGTCGCGAGCGCAAAGACCAGTATGTGATCGAATTATATAAGTTTTTTCCAAAAGGAGGTAGCAGAGAAACACATTTAGTTCACAAACTCTTGTATGCTGCTCTTATCGAAGCTCGAAGCTGTGAACGCTTTCGTTTGCTCTCTGAAGAAATCAATGACCAGGATTTATCTAAATTTTATAAAGATCTGATGGTGAGTGAGGCCAATCATTACACTATGTTTTTGAAATTTGCACGACAGTATGGTGATCGTCAAGAGGTCGATCAAAAGTGGAATGCACTTTTAGAATACGAAGCGGAATTGATGTCTACCCTTGGAACAAAAGAAACAATGCATGGATAGCGACTTACTGCTTTAAGTTCAGCTTACTTCTATAATAATCATAGGTGACGAACTGAGAACGTATTGCTGGTTTGTCTAGTTTTTTATAAGCATTGTCAAAGCGATCAGAAAAGACTCTAGCTTTGACGTTATCTCGCCAGGCGATTTCAAAAGTATCTAAGATTTCTTTTTTTATATTTTCTTGATAAATAGGAACTCCAACCTCTACTCTATTTTCAATATTACGAGTCATCCAATCTGCCGATGAAATATAAACTTTAGGCTTACCAGCATTTCCGAATATAAATACTCTCGGATGCTCTAAAAATTTATCGACCACACTTATGGCAGTAATATTTTCACTTTGACCTTTAACTCCCGGCACTAAGCAACAAATACCTCTTATAATTAGATCAATTTTAACTCCGGCATTAGATGCCTCGTATAATTTATCTACCATTTTAAAAGAGGTAAATGAATTCATTTTAATGCGAATAAAAGCAGGTTTTCCAGCTTTTGCATTTTCAACCTCCTTCTCAATAAGACTTATATATGTAGATTCTGTATAATGCGGTGAGACAATCAAATGCTTAAACTTTGGCATCTTATAAGGCGTTTCAAAAAACTCAAAGACAGTTTTTAATTCTCTTGCAATTTTTGGATTTGCCGTGAAAAGGGTGTAATCGGTATAAATTCTAGCCGTTGATTCATTGAAATTACCTGTGCTAATAAATGAAAAGACTTCTTGTTCACCTTGTTCATTTTCTCTGGTGACGTAGCAAATTTTACTGTGAACCTTTAAGCCTTTTACTCCAAAAACCAGACGAATCCCAACTTCTCTAAAGGTATTGGCATAATCAATATTTGCTTTCTCATCGAAACGAGCCTGAATTTCAATTTGAACAGTTACTTTTTTGCCATTAATTGCTGCATTGATTAATGCTGCTGCGACTTGTGAATTTTTAGCTAGACGATAAATAGTGATTTTTATTTCACTCACCTTGGGGTCTAAAGCCGCTTCTTTCAAAAAGCGAATAATGTACCCGTAATCTTGATAAGGAGTATACAATAAATAATCACGTACTCTTATCTGATTAAAAATACTCCCCTCATTATTCAAATTCGGAATAGCTAAAGGTTTGATTTTTTCATATTGAAACTCTGGTCTATTTAAATCTGGAAAAGACATATAATCTCTTCTATTGTGATATCGTCCTCCTGGAATAACACTATCGGTACCCTCAATTTCCATCTTTTGTTTCAGGAAATTTAAAGTGTCTATAGAAATTCTTTTGTCGTAAACAAAGCGAACTGGGTCACTTATTCTTCTATTACTTACAGAGGTGGATATTTTTTCTACAAAAGACTTTTCAAAATCATCGTCAATGTCTAATTCGGCATCTCGTGTGACTTTTATCATATGTGCACTGATTTTATCAAACTCGTACATGAAAAAGATTTTTTCCATACAGAAACGAATGACATCATCGAGTAAAATTACATACTGCCTATGATCATTAGAAGGTAAAACAAGAAAGCGATCTAAGTTATCTGGAATTTCAATTAGTCCGTATCTCACCTTCTCTTTATCGATTATTTTTAATTTTTTGTTTTTATACGCTTCTAGTTTAACTGCCAAATAAGCGGCTGATTCCTGCAGCATAGGGAAGTGAGAAATACTGCTCAAATCAATGGTTTGAAGATTTGGATTTAATTTATGATCAAAATAATTATGCACAAAGTCATGATACTCTTCTGGGATTTGAAGCTCATCAATAATATATATTTGTTCTTCTTGTAGCTCGTGCTGAATTTCTTGTAATATGGTAAGACTCTTTGCTTGAAGTTCAATCACCAGTTCAGTTATTTTTTCAAGAAGTTGCTTTGCTGTTTCGCTATTAATCCAAGTATCTCCGCTATCTTCTGCATCCACCATGCGTTTTACAGAAGCATACCTAACCTTAAAGAATTCATCAAGATTATTACTAAATATCCCGAGAAATCGCAGCCGCTCTAAAAGTGGCACATTTGTATCAGCACATTCCTGCAACACTCTTTCATTGAAATGAAGCCAACTGATTTCTCTATTGATATATGTATATCTCATATGCTTAAACTATGGTGCAAGACGATCAATGACCCACTCTCTTTGCCCTGATTTCGAATACCTCAACCTATCGTGAAGCCGATTTTGTCTACCTTGCCAAAACTCAAAGCTAGAGGGGAAAACCTCGTAACCACCCCAATAATCGGGTTTCTGCAAATTAATTTGGTCAAAATCACTCAATCGTTGTTCTAAAAATTCTCGATCTGGTATTACTTGACTTTGAGGTGAAATTATCGCTCCAATTTGACTTCCTTCAGGTCTTGATTTAAAATAGATTTCTGAATCACCGCTGCTAAGAGGTTCACAATGTCCTTTAATGATTATTTGACGCTCTAGTGGCGCCCAAAAAAAAGAGAGACAAACATTTGGGTTATTCGCGATAGCCTGACCTTTTTGACTTTGATAATTACTAAAAAATCGAAATCCTTTTTGAGTTATTTGTTTGAGTAACACCACACGAGCTAGAGGTGTATTATCCTCTGAAACAGTGGTTAAGGTCATTGCATTTGCCTCTTCAATATTGGAATGTGCATCGGCCAATTGAAACCAATTTTCGAAAAGTAAAAAGGGATTTATAGGTACATTAGTCTCAAGAAGTGCATCCCGATCGTAACTTTTTCTGTAATCACTGAGATCTTTCATCTAGGCTAAAAATCAAAAGTTGCTCCGTCTTCAGCTAAAAAAACATTTTTGAAAATTTTTTCCGCCTCCAACTTAAACAAATTTAAATCTTTATAGCGTGTAGAATAGTGTCCTAGTAATAAATTTTCTGCATTCGCCTGTTCTGCAACCATAGCCGCTTGACTTGCACTACTGTGTTTTGTATGTTCACATAATCGCTCATCCTCTCTTAAAAATGTAGACTCGTGATAAAGACATTTCACCTCTTGAAACAAAGGGGCAATATGCTTTGAGTATTTAGTATCACTGCAATATGCGTATTGCTTCTGCCATACCTCTTTAGACTTTAACTTGGTTTCAAATAAAAAACCATTTGTATAAATACGATGTTCTAAAGGAATTGTAGATACTCTCAGCTGCTCCAATTCTAAAATCACCTCTGATGACCTCGACTCCAATTCATTGAAATGAAGTGGATAATCTGTCCAACTGTCGCCCAGTTTAAGCAATAAGGTTATGGCTTCTTTAATACCTTTTGGGCCGTGTATGGTCAAAGGCTTATCTCTTCCTAAAAGTCTAAGGGTTGACACTAAACCGGGCAAACCAAAGAAATGATCACCGTGAAGATGAGAAATAAAGATGTGTTCTAAGCGAGAAAATTTGAGTTTCTTTCGTCTGAAAGCGACCTGAGTTCCTTCTCCACAGTCTATTAAAAAAAGATTTTTGGGAAGTTCTAACACTTGAGCCGTAGGATTATTATAAGATCTTGGTGTGGCTGCATAACAACCTAAGACATGAACCCTCATCCTAATAAATCTCTTTGCATTTCTTCAAATGATATTAAATCCTTCGCCTCATATACACTAGGTGCAACTGTCAGAGCATCACTTCTGTCGTAATCAAGTTTTAAAGAAACTACCACAAAACTCAAATCATTACTTCTTATCCCTTTCTCAATTGTTTCGAGCTGCTCAATTTCATTAGTATTGAATTCTTGTTCAGCATTAAATTCTATTATTACATGCCGCCTGTGGTCACTAAGATGGCCTTTAAAATGCTCAATAAAACTATTTAAGCTTTGATTCTCTTGTGAATAAACTTCTGTCATAAACCTTTAGAATTAAACTATATTCATTTTAGATGCAAGTAAATACAGTACAGACATACGAACTGCAACTCCGTTTTCAACTTGGTTTAGTATAATGGCGTTACTAGAGTCGGCAACTTCTGAACTGATTTCTACACCTCTGTTAATTGGACCTGGATGCATAATAAGAGGTTTGTTTTGGCTTTTATTTAAACGATCTTGTGTTAGACCATACTGAAAGACATAGTCCCTATTAGAGGGAAAGTAATCCAAATTCATACGTTCATTTTGAACACGTAACATATTGAGCACATCATTATTTTGGATGACTCTATCAAAATTGAGATCAACCTTAACGCCCAAAGACTCTGCATGCTGAGGAATTAAGGTTTTTGGGCCGCATAAAGTTACTTCTGCTCCAAGCTTTTGTAAAGCATATATATTAGAAAGTGCTACTCTTGAGTGCAAAATATCTCCTATAATAGCCACTTTTTTACCTTTGATTTTTCCTAATTTTTCGCGAATAGAATAGGTGTCCAAAAGGGCCTGTGTGGGATGTTCGTGAGCTCCATCACCAGCGTTAACTATTTTGGCATCTACTTTTTGAGCGAGCAGATGACAAGCCCCAGGATGCGGATGTCGCATAACAACCATATCCACTTTCATGGCTAGAATATTGTTTATCGTATCTACAAGTGTTTCTCCCTTACTCACACTTGACGAGGAAGCCGAAAAATTGACAACATCTGCAGAAAGCCGTTTTTCAGCGAGTTCAAAAGATAATTTTGTCCGGGTACTATTTTCAAAAAAAACATTAGCTATAGTAATGTCTCTGAGACTAGGCACCTTTTTTATGGGGCGATTAATAACCTCTTTAAATTGGTCGGCTGTTTTAAATATGAGCTCAATGTCTTCTTTTTGAAGATCTTTTATACCCAATAAATGATCTACACTTAATTCTGTCATATTTTGTTTTTAACCAAATACACACAATCTTCTCCGTCCTTTTCTTTCCATGCAACACGAACGTGTTCTTCACTAATAGCGTCTACTTGCCTACCTGTGTAGGACGGTTGAATTGGAAGATGTCTACTAAATCTTCGATCAATTAATACCATAAGTTCAACCGCTTTGGGTCTACCGAAAGATTGAATGGCGCTAAGGGCAGCTTGAACACTTCGACCTGAATAGAGTACATCGTCAATAAAAATCACATTTCTGTCCTCTACCAAGAAATTAATTTGAGTTGAATTCGCCTTGAGAGGATTTTCGTTTCTTCTAAAGTCGTCTCTAAAAAAAGTAATGTCTAATGTTCCGTATTGTAGATTTTTAACTTGATAATCACTAGTTAATAATTGATGTAGTCGATCTGCCAGGAATACACCTCTAGGTTGTAATCCAATTAATACGGAGTTTGAAAAATCCAGATGATTTTCTAATAACTGACAAGACAGCCTGTGAAGCACTACTTGCAACTCTTTTTCGTCGAGAAGAATTTGTTGATTCATTTCTATTAGAACGCTGAGTTGTATATAATTTGTACAAAAGTAAACAAAAAAACCCCGGAAACTTCCGAGGTTTTAAGTTGTATGATGAAAAAAGATTAATTATTACCTTCTTTCTCCATTTTATCCTTAAGCGCCTGTAGCTGAGCGTTCGCATCACCAAAAGTGGTTTTTGACTCTTCAGCTTGAGCTTCTTGTCTACGTTTAGCAGCTTTAAGATTGCGCTCTTCTTGCTCTTTAAAAGTAGCTGTGTGACTAGCCACAACTCTCTTAAAGTCTTTGTTAAATTCAATAATCTTAAACTGAGCTTCTTCACCTTTCTTTAATCTAGAGTTATCTTCTTTCTCTAGATGTCTAGAAGGAATGAATGCCACGATATCGTCATTTAAGGTAATTGTTGCTCCTTTGTCAACAATTTCTCCAATTTCTGCAGTATGCACTGTTCCTTCTCCAAATTCGGTAGAATATGCATCCCAAGGGTTGGTTTGAGTCTGTTTATGTCCTAAACTCAATTTGCGTCCTTCAACATCCAACTCTAATACTTCGATTTCTATTGACTCTCCAACATTTACGAATTCTGAAGGATGTTTTATTTTCTTAGTCCAAGAGAGGTCTGAGATATAAATTAGCCCATCGATACCTTCTTCAAGTTCTACGAAAACACCAAAATTAGTGAAATTGCGGATTGTACCTGAATGTCTAGAACCAACAGGATACTTAGAAGTTATATCAGTCCATGGATCTGGAGACAGCTGCTTAATACCTAAAGACATTTTACGCTCTTCACGATCAAGAGTTATTACCATAGCCTCAACTTCATCACCAACACTTACGAAATCTTGTGCAGACCTCAAGTGTGTAGACCATGACATTTCAGAGACGTGAACCAAACCTTCTACGCCTTCGACAATTTCAATAAATGCTCCGTAATCGGCAATAACTACAACCTTACCTTTAACTTTCGAACCAACCTGAACATCTTCTCCTAAAGCTTCCCATGGATGCTTCTCAAGTTGCTTCAGTCCTAGTTGAATTCTTGATTTATTGTCGTCGAAATCTAAAATAACTACGTTTAATTTTTGGTCTAGCTCTACAACCTCACTTGGATGATTAATTCTACTCCAAGAAAGATCTGTAATGTGAATTAAACCATCAACACCTCCTAAGTCAATAAATACTCCATATGAGGTCACATTTTTCACGATACCTTCAAGTACTTGACCTTTCTCTAATTGAGAAATAATTTCTTTTTTCTGTACCTCGATATCTGCTTCGATTAGTGCCTTGTGCGAAACCACAACGTTTTTGAATTCATGGTTGATTTTAACAACTTTGAATTCCATATTCTTTCCTACGTATTGATCGTAATCGCGAATAGGTTTAACGTCAATTTGTGATCCTGGCAAGAATGCTTCGATTCCAAAGACATCTACAATCATTCCTCCTTTAGTTCTACATTTCACAAAACCTTGTACGATTTCTTCTTTGTCATGAGCATCGTTTACACGATCCCAAGCTTTAATCGTTCTCGCTTTTCTATGAGAAAGAACAAGTTGTCCTGTTTTGTCTTCACGAATATCAATAAGAACTTCTACCTCATCGCCAACCTTTAAATCTGGGTTGTAGCGAAATTCATTTAGGGAGATAACTCCCTCTGACTTTGCATTGATGTCAATAATTGCCTCTCTGTCAGTCAAGTGAATTACCTTACCAGTAACCACTTCCTCGTCAGCTGTATCGACAAAATTTTGTTCAACGAGGTTTTCAAATTCTTTAAGTTTAGTCTCATCAACGCGCTCGATTCCCTCTTTATATTTATCCCAATCGAAGGAAGCTAAAAATTCTTGTGGATTTTGCGTTGGAGTTTGCTCCGCAGAAGTCTCTTGCGCTTCTGCTTCTGGAGTAGTTTGTTCATCAGCCATACTGTGCTGTATTTAATTTGTATTTTAAGAAGACTAGGGCCGTTCGCAACTACTTAAAAGTGTTTAGTAAATTTTGTTTCCATTTTCCCGTACCCATAAATGCTAGAAAAGGAGTGCAAAAATATTAAAATAATTGAAATAGAGAAAATTAGCTGCCTTTAATTCAAAGCCTTTTCCACGAGTTTTAATGCGCATTGTAACAATTCTTCCTTAGATTGATTTGAATTGTCAATAACTATGGCATCTTTTGACTTTCGAAGCGGATTTGTCTTACGTGAACTATCCTTGTCATCTCGATCTAAAATATTTTTAAGCACCTCTTCATAACTTACATCTTGATTCAACTTCAGTTCTTTAAATCGTCTTTTAGCCCTTATTTCAGGTGATGCAGACATAAAGAGCTTTAATTCAGCTTCAGGAAAAACTGCAGTACCAATATCACGACCATCCATAACAATCCCTTTATCTTTTCCATACCCTTGTTGAATTTGAATCATTTTTTGACGGATTGGTGCGATTGCTGCAAATTCGCTTACGCGCTCAGAAATGCGCATATCTCTAATCTCTTCAGAGATATTTTCTTCATTTAAAAAAATCTGATCACTGACATCGAATGTAATGATGATCTCATCTAAGTGATGAATGATTTGCTCCGCATTTAAATTGTTCTTAATAGCGAATAAGGTGACTGCTCTATACATTGCACCAGAATCGATGTAAACGTAATTGAGCTGTTGAGCCAATGTTCTGGCAAGCGTACTTTTACCCGTAGAGGCATGGCCGTCAATAGCTATGATGATGCGTTTACTCATAATTTTTTAAGAAGCACCTTAAATGTGCACCTTTTACTAATTTAACAATGGTTAAACCAAGATATAAAAAAGCCCCAGAATTAACTGAGGCTAATTTTTTTTGGAGAAATATTTCTTAAAGCTTCATTTGTAATTGAATTGATATGGCATTAGCTCTTATCTCTAAACCTTCAATATTAGAAGAATCAGTAAGTTGAGTACCATAAGAACCTATTAAAGAAAATTTATCACTAATGTCATATCCTAAACCTAAAACAGCACTAGTAGCTGATTTTTTTGCTAGGTCTGTGTCTACATCAGCAAGGGCAATACCCACTCCTAATCCGCCTCTTAGAAAAAAAGAATTTTCACGACTACCTAAGTAGTAATCTAAATTTGCTCCTAATCCCAAAGCATTATTTGATCCTCCTTCAACTTGTTCTCCTATACCATAAGAAATACTTGGTTGTAAATCTAGCTTTTCACTAAGTTCTACATCAACGAAGAATCCAATGCCAAACGCATTTGACCCCTCATCAGATGTTATACTTAAACCTTCCGCTTCAATAACAGGTTTCGAAGAACCATATGAAACAGCAATACCGAATTGTGCATTACTTAAACTAATAAAAGAAAAGAGAGCAATTAATAAAAAATAATTTTTCATAATAAACTGTTGTTATAAAGTTAGGACAAGAAGGTAATAATTTTTTTATTTTAAAAGTCAAAAATTATGTTGTAAACATTTTCAAAACAAAGTCTTATGAAAAGAATAATTCTAAGTAAAAAGGCAATCAACAGACGATTTAAGCTCTGTTAAAACTCAATAAGTTTCTCCAGTAGATCCTTTGAAGAGTTAATTCCCCAGTGGTATCCTTTACGCCTAGATTCTTGCTTACTTGGTTCCCTTCGTAAATTACTCGAATACTCAGCCTAATGAAGTCGTCTTTTGTTGGTCTTGAAACTCTAATCATAGTGTTACTTTTTAAATTAACACCATTGCCTAGGAGTAGCTTATTTATAAATTGTTCTTAATAGCTAATAAGGTGACTGCTCTATACATTGCACCAGAATCGAAGTAAACGTAATTGAGCTGTTGAGCCAATGCTCTAGCAAGCGTACTTTTACCCGTAGAGGCATGGCCGTCAATAGCTATGATGATTTTCTTAGTCACAATTTTTTGGGTGCTTTTACCGACTGCTTCAAAACAGCTACATCAATGACTTCTTTCATTTCTGTAAGGAAGTGAAACTTGAGACCTTTAATATACGAATCTCCTATTTCTTCAATGTCTTTTCTGTTTTCTTCACAGAGTATAATTTCTTTGATATTTGCTCTTTTGGCTGCTAAAATCTTTTCTTTGATACCGCCTACAGGCAATACCTTTCCTCGAAGTGTAATTTCACCAGTCATGGCCAAATTGCGTCTTACCTTTTTCTGTGTAAAAAGAGACACCAAAGAGGTCAACATCGTAATTCCTGCACTTGGACCGTCTTTGGGAGTAGCACCTTCAGGTACGTGAATATGTACGTTATATTGCTCGAACAAACGGCTTTCTATGCCAAAAAATTCTGCATTTGATTTGATATATTCCAATGCAATTGTTGCCGACTCTTTCATTACCTTTCCAAGATTACCTGTAATATTTAGAGCTCCTTTTCCTCTTGAAAGGATAGATTCAATGAATAATATTTCTCCTCCTACTCTTGTCCAGGCCAATCCTGTGACCACGCCGGCAACATCATTATTTTCGTACCTGTCTTTGTCAAATCTAGGTGAATTTAATATGTCTTTTAGGGATTCTTTGGTCAACGATGGATCAAACTCTTGGTCCATGGCCATGGATTTAGCTAAGTGACGTACAATTGTGGCAATTTGTTTTTCTAGTCCACGAACACCTGACTCCCTTGTGTAGCCCTCTACTAATTTTTCACAGACGACTTTGTTCAATTTTAAATCCTTTGACTTGAGACCGTGTTCTTTAAGCTGTTTAGGCAATAAATGTTTTTTGGCAATTTGGACTTTTTCTTCAAGGGTATAGCCACTGACATGAATAAGTTCCATACGATCTAGAAGCGCTGGTTGTATACTCGACAAACTATTGGCCGTTGCAATAAACATGACTTTTGACAAATCATAACCCATCTCTAAGAAGTTATCGTAAAAAGCGTTGTTTTGCTCGGGGTCTAAAACTTCTAAAAGTGCAGAAGAAGGATCTCCTTGAGCACCACTACTAAGCTTATCAATTTCGTCTAAAATAAAGACAGGATTAGAGCTTCCAGCTTTTTTAATACTCTGAATTAAACGTCCCGGCATTGCCCCAATGTATGTCTTTCGATGCCCTCTGATTTCAGCTTCATCGCGCATTCCACCTAAGGACATTCGTACATACTGACGTCCCATAGCCTCAGCTACGGACTTTCCTAAAGAGGTCTTACCTACACCAGGAGGGCCATGGAGACAGATAATTGGAGATTTCATATCTCCTCTTAATTTCAATACAGCTAAATGCTCTATGATTCTTTTTTTAACATCCTCTAAACCGTGGTGATCGCGATCAAGAACTTGTTGGGCTTTTTTCAAATCCAAGTGATCTTCGGTGAATTCATCCCATGGTAATTCCAAGAAGAGCTCGAGATAATTGCGCTGTATAGAATATTCGGCTACTTGAGGATTCATGCGCTGCATCTTCATCAGTTCTTTGTCAAAATGCTCCTTGACTTTTTCGGACCATTTTTTTGTTTTGGCCTTCTGACGCATTTCTTCAATTTCTTCTTCATATGAAACCCCTCCCAATTCTTCTTGTATGGTTTTCATCTGTTGATACAAAAAGTACTCTCTTTGCTGCTGATCGATGTCAGATCTTACTTTGGATTGTATGTCATTTTTGAGTTCCAATTTTTGAAACTCTACATTCATGTGTTTTAGCGTCTGAAGTGCGCGTTCTTTTAAATTGTGAATTTCAAGAAGTTGTTGTTTGTCGGATACCTTTAAATTCAAATTTGAAGAAACAAAATTGATCAAGAACGAATTCGATTGAATATTTTGAATGGCAAAGGTGGCTTCTGTAGGGATATTTGGATTGTCTTTGATGATTTTCAGCGCCAATTCTTTAATCGCCTCTACAATGGCCAAGAATTCTTCATTTGTAGCTTCTGGTCTTATTTCGTTGGTGTCTTTGACCTTAGCTGTTAAGTATGGTGTTTTGGTCAATAACTCTTCAATCTCGAACTTTTTCTTTCCTTGAATAATGATGGTGGTATTTCCGTCGGGCATTTTTAAAACCCTTAAGATTCGAGCAACAGTTCCGGTGGTGTACAAGTCTTCGAGCTCAGGAGACTCCTCATTTTCATCTTTTTGAGCAACTACGCCTATAGTTTTGCTCCCAGAATTTGCATCTTTAATGAGTTGAATTGAGGTGTCCCTTCCAGCAGTAATAGGAATTACAACTCCCGGAAAAAGCACTGTATTTTTTAAAGGTAATATCGGCAGCGTACTCGGTACCTGCTCATTATTCATTTCTTCTTCATCTTCTGGAGTCAAAAGCGGTATTAATTCTGCCTCTTCATCAATACCAGAAGTTGACAAATTGTCAATATCCATAAATTTCATTCGATTCATATCTTTCTTTTTCACGTCATTTTGTCACTTTCACTTTCTTTAAAAGGTCTACCCTAATGTCTTCTAATCACTTGGTAAGCTTATAAAGAAGGTAGTTTTAAGTGACTCCACCACCTGTGTTTATCTTTGTAAAACAATTCTTATGCCAAGAAATTGTAACATTTTAATAATTCTTTCATCTTATCTAAAACAACTGCAATTGGATTCATTACGTATTCAAAATTTAATTAAACAATGTCAAAATCATGAATCAAAGGCACAGTTTGAGATTTATAAGATGTATTCAAAACCCCTTTACAATACAGCCTACAGAATTGTCAAGCACCAAGCAGAAGCAGAAGATGTTGTTCAGGAAGCTTTTTTAAAAGCATTCAAAAACATTAATAGTTTTTCTCAAAAAGTTCCTTTTATGGCTTGGTTAAAAAGAATAGTAGTTAATCAAAGCATAGAACATCAAAAAAAATTCAAACGCTATGATTTTGATACGAAGCACAAATTAGAGCAAGAACAAGTCTCTTTTGAAAATGAAGAACAAGAAATAGATTCAAGAACATTGTCGAGCACAAAACTTAAAGAAACTATTCAAAAATTACCTGAACGAGAGTCCCTTATTATAGGTCTTCATTTGATAGAAGGTTATGACTACGATGAAATTCAAGAAATAACAGGATTGAGCTATGCAAATTGCAGAACCTCTTTTTCAAGGGCTAAAAAGCGATTACAAAACGAACTAAAAAACAAGAGCATATCATGATTAAAGATGAATTAAAAGAATGGGTAAATACCCATAGAGAAGAGCTCGATGACAAAGAATTACCTATGGGCCATGAGATGCGTTTTATCGCTAAACTCAATGCTGAAAAAAAGTCTAAGGTCAATTGGAAATTTTTAGCCGCCGCCTCTATAGCCTTATTATTCAGTCTAAACACACTTGTGAGTTCCAATGGATACCAGAACTCAACAGAGTACCAAGAATTTACTACTACAGCTACCTATTACGAAAATTTAATAGAACGCAAAATTGAATCTGTATCGAACAAGAGTAATTCTGAACAGATTTTAAACGCTCACCTTCAGCAATTGCATCAATTGGATCAAGAATATCAGATGCTTCGAGAAGAGCTTCTAGCAAGTCCAAATGCTAAAAGGATAATTAACGCCATCATCTATAATTTCAATACACGAATATCATTACTTGAAGAACTATCAGTATTTAACTCCTCTAAATTAGAATCTTATGAGAATCTTACTCTTTAATTTATGCTGCCTGGCCCTGGTCTTTTCGACCAAAGCACACAATGCTTCGAACCATTGGGATGGCAAGTACACCGAAACTAAAGCGATTTCAAAAACCTTCGAAGTCGAAAAAACGGTGCTACTCGATATTAAAAATAAATACGGTAATATTGTTTTCACCTCCTGGGATAACAATGAAATTCAAATCGATGTAGAACTAAAGGCCAACGGTAATAATTTAGAAAAAGTCAAATCAGAACTTGAAGCCATCGAAATTTATTTTGAATCTTCTTCGATAAAAGTCTTGGCACACACCGATTTAAGTGCTCTTGAAAAACGTTTTTGGGGGAGAAAATCGGTAGACATCGAAATCAATTATACCGTAAAGCTTCCGGTCAAAGCAAGTGTCAAACTCGACAACAAATACGGCAGCATCAAGGGAGATCGTATAGATGGGCACGCGCGTATCAATTGTGATTACGGCAGTGTTTCAATTGAAGAGCTAAGAGGAAGAAATAATCAAATTGAATTGGATTACTGCAATGCCTCTTATTTTGGATTCATCAATTCTGCTTTTATCGATGCAGATTATTCAAAATTGGAAATCGACCGATCAAACCGCATTGAATTAAATACAGATTACACCTCTACTAGCTTTGGAAATGTCATCGAACTCAACTACGATATCGACTACGGAAATTTAGAAATTGAAGAAGCAGGAGAAGTGGCTGGAATAAGTGATTATGTGGGTATTCGCATTGACTATCTTCAGGGTTCTTTAGAGGCCGATTCTGACTATGGTTCCATCAAAATTATGGATACTGATTCCGAAGCCTCTGGTATTGAAATTGATTCTGATTATACTGGTATTAAAATCGGACTGCATCCTGAGTGGGAATTTAACTTTGATTTTGAAGGATCTTACAGTGATGTGAAAGGAAGAGATTTGCTGAATCTCACAGAGGTGATTCAAAAAAATACGAGTAAATCATACAAAGGATATCACCTCAACCAAAGCAGTACTAATCGTATTCAAATAGCTATGGATTACGGTGACTTGCGTCTTGAAAGAACAACAAAATAACTATTACTATGAAATCAATTACCACACTAACGCTGGCACTCACCTCATTTTTAATTTATCTCAATGCAGAAACAAGTGACACCCGAGAAGTAGGAAGCTTTGATGGAATCGAAATATCAGGGAATTTTGAGGTAGAATTGTATCAGGGTCAAGAAGGTCAAATTGAATTGATTGGTGCTGCTGATCAATTGGAAAACATCATTACCGAAGTAGAAAACAACAGGCTTAAAATAAGAATCAAAAAAGGGCGATACTTTAAATGGTGGAAACTCTCAAAAGTATATATCAAAATACCTGTAGAACAAATTAATTACTGTGGGTTTTCCGGGTCAGGTGTCCTTAAAAGTCTTGATATGCTGCGCTCAGACCAATTAAATTTAAATGTTTCAGGTTCTGCAAAAGCGTATTATCAAATCCAAACTACTAAACTCAATAGCAATATTTCTGGCTCTGGTATGATTCAGTTTACAGGTAAGGCAAAACAAAGCGCTTTAAAAGTATCAGGTTCAGCAAGTATCAATGCCAAAGAATTAAATACAGAAAAAACTAAAGCTCAAGTATCTGGTTCTGGACGAATTACCGTTTTGAGTTCAGAAGAATTAAACGCCTCAATATCCGGCTCTGGTCGAATTCGTTATTCGGGAAATCCTCAGCGAATTAGCAGTAAGGTTTACGGCTCTGGTCAAATCCGCACTCTTTAGAGCTGTCTTCGACCAAGATTTTAGAACATCACAATTTTCGTTTTAGGTGTATTTACCAGACCTCTTTTATATCGAAAGGGGGTTGCTCACCGTAAAGTAAAGAGCCATAATACACTTTAGAACAAATCTAATTCTTGTCTTTTGTGATAATTCACGAGGCTTTTGAGTAAAACTGCTCCGATTCCAAAAAAGACACCCATACAAATAGCTGCAATTCTCATACTTCCCGTTGATTGCGCTAAATAACCAAAAATAAAAGTACCAATGATGATTCCAATTTTTTCAGAGACTTCAAAATAACTAAAATAAGAGGTTGTATCGGTCGTGTCTGGAAGGTATTGAGAATACGTAGATCTAGATAAGGTTTGAATACTGCCCATTACCAGTCCAACCAAACCTGCCGCTAAATAAAATTCAAATGGAGTAACCACAAAGTAGGCATAAACGCAAAGTAACATCCAAAAAATATTTATGTAAATCAATAATTTGACGTTGGGAATTCTTTTGGACATCCTAGCTGTTATTACAGAACCTATTATTGCAACGAGTTGAATCAACAAAATGCTCACAATCAAACCAACAGTGCGCTCTTGGTCTCCACCCCATTCTATCTCAGATTCTCCGAAATAAGCTGCTATTAAAAGTATGGTTTGCACTGCCATTGAGTACACAAAGAAGGCTTTGAGGTATTTTTTTAAAAATGGTGCTTGAGCAATTTCTTTATTAACCGATTGCAACTCTCGTAAACCTCCAAGAACAATATGTTTACGTTCACCTTCTTTTTTCTCTCCACTAGGCAAATATTTAAAGGTGTATTGACTAAATAGAATCCACCACAAACCTACAGTAATGAAAGAGTATCGCATGGCCACAACCTCAGCCGGCTGGGTCTCTGTTCCGCTAATGCCTACTTTATCAGGAAACATAACCAGAAAAAGGTTACAAACCAGAAGTAGTACTGAGCCAATATATCCCATAGAAAACCCCTTTGCACTTATAGCGTCTTGTTGATTTTTATGTGCAACGTCAGGCAAAAACGAATTGTACATTGCCAAACTCAGCCAATAAAACACTAAGCCAAAAAAGTAAAATCCAAGACTAATATAAATTGACTCAAGAGAGAAAAAATAAAGAAATCCAGCACACAAAGCTCCTGCATAACAAAAAAACCTCATAAAGGTCTTTTTGTTCCCTAAATAATCAGCTACTCCAGAGACGAGAGAAGTTACTAAAGCAACTACTACAAATGCAGCGGAAGTAACATAGGAAATTAACGGTCCTCTTTCGAGTACCATTCCAAAAAACTCAACACTCTCTACCTCAGCTAATCGAAAAAGAGTCCCATAAAAAATAGGGAAAACAGCAGAAGTTATGACCAAGGAATAAACAGAATTGGCCCAGTCATAAAAAGCCCAGGCGTTTAACACCTTTTTGGAACCTTTTTCAAATTGAATTACACTCATCTCGCTTTTCTTAGCGAAAGAAAGGTACAAAATTTAGTTGGCGATGATATGTATCTCTGAAAAATCCTTTGGAACACAAATCTCGTAGGGTGAAGAGCCACTGTACTTTGATAGGTCAACCTCTTCATTATCGATCTCGAGCTTGTTAATTTGGAAGGGTAAGCCGTGAAAAACGATTCGTATACTCTGGTAATCTGTTATAAATTTTCCGTCCTTGAATTGTTGAATTACAAGTTCCTTGGGTCTTCCTTTCATTCGAAATTTACGCAATGAAAATCGATTCTTTTTGTAATCGTATCCATCTTGATTATCCTCATATACCGCAGATCGCTCTACTCCGTTAGTGTAATAAGCATCTAGACGCAGTTCTTTAATTTTCTTTTCCCCAACGTATTGCTGTACTGGATATTTGGGTATTAATGCTCCAGCTTTTGCAAATAATGGAATTTTACTCAATCCGGTTTCTACATATTTTTCAACGCCCCCAATCTCAAGCTCATCTGTCCAGTAATTATACCATTCACCTTTAGGAAAGTACATTCGCCTACCCGTAGCATTAGGTTCTTGAATAGGACAAACCAATATTTGATCTCCAAACATAAATTCGTCTGTTCTAAAATAGGTTTGTGTATCTTCCTGTTCCTGATAAACCATAGACTGAACCATAGGAACTCCTTCTGTGCTGTATTTGTAAAATGCCGTGTATAAATAAGGTAACAACTGATATCTCAAGTTGATAAACTCCCTTACATGATTCAATATATCTTCTCCAAAAGACCAAGGTTCTTGATCACCGTGGTCTCCACTAGAATGAACTCTGCAAAACGGATGAAAAACAGCCATTTGTACCCAACGTAAAAATAATTCTCCGCTTGGTTGTTCTGCAAAACCTCCGATGTCTGACCCCACAAAAGAATATCCACTCATACACATTCGCTGAACCTGAGCATTAGCTATAAAGAGATGTTCCCATGTGGCTACATTATCACCGGTCCAGGTTGAGGCGTATCTCTGCGTTCCTGCATAGGCCGCTCTTGTAATGACAAAAGGTCTTCTCGGAAAACTGTGCTTTTTGACTCCTTCAAAGGTGGCTCTAACCATTTGCATTCCATAAACATTATGCCCTTTTCTGTGACTGCAAGGATATCCATCGTAATTGTGACGAATATCTAGATTTGCGGTCTTACTGGGAACATCCATCACAGCTGGCTCGTTCATGTCATTCCAAACCCCTTGAACACCAATATCACTCATCATCTCCTTGTACAAATTGGCCCACCATTTGCGTACTCTAGGGTCTGTAAAATCAGGAAATTTACACTCTCCTGGCCAAACCTTTCCTTTGAAATGCGTTCCATCGGCTCTTCTACAGAAATATCCTTTTTGATTGGCCTCGTTATACACCCAATACTTACGATCAATCTTAATTCCTGGATCAATCATAGTTACTAATTTAAAACCATCAGATTTCATGTCTTCTAATAGCTTTTTAGGATCTGGAAATCGCTCTTTATCCCATGTAAAACATCTGAATCCATCCATATAGTCAATATCCAGGTAAATAGCATCACAGGGAATTTGCTTTTCTCTAAAGGTTTGAGCAATGGACCTCACTTGACTGTCTGGAAAGTAACTCCACTTGGATTGATGAAAACCAAGAGCCCATAAGGGTGGTAATTCAGGAGTTCCTGTAAGTGAGGAATAGGCCTCAACCACCTGAGCCATATTGGGACCATAAAAGAAATAATAATTCATCTCTCCACCTTCGGCCCAAAAACTTGTGACGTTTCGTCTGTCGTGTCCAAAATCAAAAAAACTTTGAAAACTGTTGTCAAAAAATACACCATAAGCTTTTTGGTGATGAAGACCAATATAAAATGGGATCGCTTTATAGAGTGGCTCCTGATCCTTGCCAAATGCATATTGATCGGTAACCCAGTTTTCGACTTTTCTTCCTTTGAGATTGATGTGTGAAGCTTTGTCTCCCATTCCATAATAGGACTCTGCTGCCTGAGAAACCTTACTCATTTTTACGCGGTTACCCCCTTGATCGTAATTTTCTTCCCAATGAAAACCGACCTCATCATTAAGTATGATCTCTCCTTCTTTATCGGTTATACAAACCTTTAAATTACTCTTGTTGACATAGATTAAAAGTTTTGAAGTTTCTACAACAAACTCTAGGTCTTTTTCTTCAAAAGCAAGCTCGTTATATCCTGTGGTAAAATCAGGAGCAATGGCATATGAAAAATCAGCCTCAAAATCATAATCCACTGCATATCGAAGTCGTATCAATGAATCTCTAAGCACACTGATTTTTAGTATAACACCATTTTCTGAAGTGAAGAAAAAATCATCTTTTTCCTTGTAGAAATTATGAAGTTGATTAGGAAAGTTATTTCCTTTCTGTTCAAGAAAAGTATTGGTGATCATTAGTGTACGGGTTTAAAAATTTGAACTCCCAAAGGTGCCAAATCTACAGAAAATGATTGAGGTTGACCTTGCCAAGGGTCATCATGTATCGAGATTTTAGTGTTTTTTAGACCACTTCCCCCGAATTGTTCTTGATCAGAATTTAAGACTTCAACCAAGGATTTAGCCCCTGGACATCCCAGCCTGTAGTTATGCCTTGGGCTAGGTGTAAAATTACAAGTGATAATGAGATAATCATCGGGTTTTAAACCCTTTCGAATAAATGATATTACACTTTTTTCGGTATCATTATGAGTTAACCACTCAAAACCTTCCGGTGAAAATTGTTTCTGATAAAGTGCTGGTTGCGAAGTGTATATCTGATTTAATCTCTTAAACCAATTCTGTATTTGCTTATGGTAATGGTGATCTAATAAATGCCACATCAATGAGGATTCAAAATCCCATTCTTCGGACTGACCAAATTCGGCTCCCATAAAATGAAGCTTAGCTCCAGGATGTGTGAAATAAAGTCCGATTAAGCACCTCAAATTAGCGAAGCGTTGCCATTCATCGCCTGGCATTCTGCATAACAAGGAGCGTTTACCGTAGACAACTTCATCATGAGACAACGGTAACATAAAATTTTCACTAAAAGCATAAGCCAACGAAAAAGTGATATCATTTTGATGATACGAACGGTGAATCGGGTCTTTTTTGAAATACTCTAGAGTATCATTCATCCATCCCATCATCCATTTCATTCCAAAGCCCAATCCTCCTGCGTCAACAGCTTTGCTCACACCGCTAAAAGAGGTTGATTCTTCGGCGATCATTTGTACGTGAGGATGGAATTCATATACAGCAGTGTTCAATTCCTTCAAAAAAGAAATAGCCGCTAAATTTTCATTTCCTCCAAACTCGTTTGGTTCCCACTCACCTTCTTCTCTGGAGTAATCCAAATAAAGCATTGATGCCACAGCATCTACACGTAATCCATCAATATGATATTCTTCTAACCAAAAAAGGGCATTGGATATCAAAAATGATCGAACCTCATTTCGTTCATAATTAAAGATCAGACTTTTCCAATCCGGGTGAAACCCTTTTTTACGATCGGGATGTTCGTATAAATGTGTTCCATCAAACAGGCCTAAACCATGCTGGTCTTCTGGAAAATGTGAAGGAACCCAATCCAGGTATACACCAATACCTGCTTTGTGAAAAGCATTTATTAAAAATTTGAATTCATCGGGATTACCAAATCTTGAAGTAGGTGCAAAGTAACCAGTAACTTGGTAGCCCCATGAAGGATCATAGGGATGTTCCATAACTGGCATGAATTCAACATGAGTATATCCCATTTCTTTCACATAAGTAACCAGTTCTTTTGCCATTTGCTCATAACTGAGCATTTTCCAACCCTCTTCTTTTTTCCAAGAACCCAAATGCACCTCATACACTGAAATTGGAGCGTCTAATGCATTGGTAGTTACTCTGTGTTGTAAGAAATTTTCATCTGACCATTTGAATTCAGTGCTATGAACAACCGATGCCGTATTTGGTCTTAACTCAGCTTGCCGTGCAAAAGGATCTGCCTTTTGAACTGCACCTTGAGTAAATTCAGAACGAATATTGTACTTATATATATCACCTTGATCAAGGCCAGGAATAAAACCTTCCCATATACCACTACTATCCCATCTAACATTTAAAGGGTGCTCCTCAGTATTCCAAAAATTAAAATTTCCAACTACGCTAACACTTTGAGCAGCAGGTGCCCAAACCGCAAAATAGACCCCGGAAACCCCATTAAATTCAATGCAATGGGCTCCCATTTTTTCATGTAATTTGTAGTGTTTACCTGACTTAAAAAGATCTATATCAAAATCAGTAAACAATGAATGAGAAACGACTTTATTCATTTATTTTTTCCGCATTTAAGCTGCAATAATACGTACTTTCTAGTGGATTGATAAATAGCTTTTAAACATTGTGGCAAGCTTTTTGTTAATATTAAAATAGTAACATTAAAACTAGGAATTATGAAACAGATTTACCTTTTATTCGCTTTATTGACAATGGTAGTATTTTCATCATGTGAAGGTCCAATAGGTCCAGCTGGTAGGGATGGTTTTGATGGATTCGATGGTCGTGATGGTTCCGATGGGGTCAATACACTAAGTCAGGTTATTGAAATTCAAACCTCTTTTGATGCAATTAATGGCTATGAGCAACTTTACACTTTTCCGCAAAGTGTTCAAGTCTTCGAATCCGATTTAATTCTTGTGTATTTACTTTTTGAACAAACCACAGACAACCAAGGGAATGCCATAGATGTTTGGAGGTTAATGCCGCAAACTCGAATACTCGATCAGGGATTATTGCAATACAATTACGATCACACCTTTGTAGATGTTCGCCTCTTCTTAGAGTCTGATTTTGATTTGAGTCTACTTAGCGCGGGCGATTTAGAAAATCAAATTTTTAGAATCGCTGTTGTTCCTGGAGAATATGCAAATGCAGGAAAAATGAACCTCGCTTCACTTCAAGAAGTCATGCACATTTTAAATGTTGAAGAAAAAGACATTTCAAGAGTCATACTGAATTGATATTTTAGCAAAAAAAAGTTATGAAATTGAAAACCTTACTATTGGTAGCATTGGCCGGGAGCTTTAATTTGCTCTCGGCTCAATTGCATGAAGAAATTGTTGTAGACGAAAGTTTTAGTCCTAAAGTCAATAAATCAGAAGTGCAGTGGAAAAAAGAACTCAATTCTAGTCAATATCGCGTGCTTAGACAAGCAGGAACCGAATACGCCTTTACAAGTGAATTACTGGACAATAAACAAAAAGGAACTTACCACTGTGCAGCCTGCGAGGCTCCACTTTTTGAGTCAGAATACAAATATGATTCAGGTTCAGGCTGGCCCTCTTTCGATCGTCCAATCAAAGGTGCAATCGCATACGATGTTGATTATAATATCGGCGTTCAACGAATAGAAGAGAAATGCGCTAATTGTGGCAGTCATCTCGGACATGTTTTTAACGATGGACCTATTAGAACAACAGGTAAACGACACTGTATTAACGGTGTGGCTTTAAAATTTATTCCCAATGGAAAATAAAAAACCATTGGAAAACGCCTCTTCTTTAAAAGAAGAAGACTGGCGAGAGCAGCTAGATGATTTGAGTTATTCTGTGCTTAGGGAAAGTGCTACAGAATCTCCATTTACAGGAAAATACTACAGGCACAACGACAACGGAAACTACCATTGCAAAGCATGTAACGCACTTCTTTTTGAAAGTGACAATAAATTTGATTCAGGATGTGGATGGCCTTCTTTTGATCAGGCAGTAGAGGGTGCGATTAGTTATGTGCAAGACAAGAGCTATGGAATGATTCGCACCGAAACCAAATGTGCGAATTGCAATAGCCACCTGGGGCACGTATTTGACGATGGTCCAAGAGAAACCACTGGTAAACGTTATTGCATCAATTCGATTTGTTTGGATTTTGACAAAAAAATCTAAGTTAAAAATGTCGCTTTATTGATTACTTTTGCCTCACGAAATTAATTTATAAAGACATTTGATATGAGTCAATTTGATGTTGTCGTTTTAGGTAGTGGTCCTGGTGGATACGTAACGGCCATAAGAGCTTCACAATTAGGACTTCGCACAGCGATTGTAGAAAAAGAGAATCTTGGAGGTGTATGTTTAAATTGGGGATGCATTCCAACAAAGGCTCTTTTGAAATCTGCCCAAGTTTTTAATTACCTAAACCACGCAGAAGATTACGGGCTTCATGCTGAATCAGTTTCTTATGATTTTGGAAAAGTGATAAAACGCTCACGTGGTGTTGCAGATGGAATGAGCAAGGGTGTTCAGTTTTTGATGAAAAAGAACAAAATTGAAGTCATTGATGGATACGGAAAACTGCTCACTGGTAAACGCGTTGAGGTCACTCAAGATAAGAACAAACAAATTATTTCAGCCGATCATATCATTATTGCAACAGGAGCCCGATCTAGGGAACTACCAAGTCTACCACAAGACGGAAAAAAAGTGATTGGTTATAGAAAGGCAATGACCTTAAAGAAACAGCCGAAAAAAATGATTATTGTTGGTAGTGGTGCAATAGGAATTGAATTTGCTTACTTCTACAACGCAATGGGCACAGAAGTAGTTGTGGTCGAATACATGCCAAGAATTGTTCCTGTAGAAGATGAAGAAATATCAAAACAACTTGAAAAAAGCTTTAAAAAAGCGGGAGTCAAAATAAAAACTAATGCTGAAGTAACCTCTGTTGACACATCAGGCGACGGAGTAATCGCACACGTCAAAACCGCCAAAGGCGAAGAGCAGATTGAGGCTGACATAGTTTTGTCGGCAGTCGGTATAAAATCAAATATTGAAAATATTGGATTGGAAGATGTCGGAATCATTACAGATAGAGACAAAATCCAAGTAGATGCTTATTACAAAACAAATATTCCAGGTTATTACGCTATTGGTGATGTCACTCCAGGTCAAGCTTTGGCCCACGTGGCTTCCGCAGAAGGAATCTTATGCGTTGAAAAAATATCCGGTATGCATGTTGAACCTATCGACTACGGTAATATCCCTGGATGTACATATTGTGCTCCAGAAGTAGCTTCTGTTGGGCTTACAGAAAAAAAGGCAATAGAAGAAGGATACGAAATCAAAGTTGGTAAATTTCCGTTCTCAGCCAGCGGAAAGGCTCAAGCCTCAGGTCATGCAGATGGATTTGTAAAAGTCATATTTGATGCAAAATACGGTGAATGGCTTGGATGTCACATGATAGGTGCGGGAGTGACTGATATGATTGCCGAAGCTGTGGTTGCAAGAAAACTTGAAACAACTGGCCATGAGATTTTAAAGGCAGTTCACCCTCACCCAACAATGAGTGAAGCAGTTATGGAGGCCGTAGCCGCAGCTTACGACGAAGTTATTCACCTCTAAGTAAGAAAGAAGAAACAGCTAGTGCATAACTTTGTATTCCAAAGCCTAAAATCACGCCTTTAGCATTTGGTGAAATAAAAGACTGATGCCTGAATTCTTCTCTCGCGTAAGTATTGGAGATATGAACTTCAATGACATCAGCACTTACTGCTGATACTGCATCTCCAATTCCGACAGAGGTATGGGTATATGCCCCGGCATTTAGTATTATTCCATCATGATCAAAACCGACTTGCTGTATATAATCAATCAATTCGCCCTCTATATTTGATTGTAAAAAGGTAAAATCAAGCTCGGGAAATCGATTTTTCAAACCTTGCATGGCTTCATCTAAGGAAGTTGAACCATAAATTTTTGGCTCTCGCTTTCCGAGCATATTTAAATTAGGTCCGTTAATTATTGCTATTTTCATGTAATACTTTTTGTTATGTCCTGGCACGATTACTTGCAAGATTACATATTTTATCTAAAAATGGAGCGTGGTTTAAGCCAGAATTCTATTGAAAATTATCATTTCGACGTTAAACGTTTTATTTCTTTTTGTGAAGGAAAAGCGCATTTAACAAATCCTCAACAGGTACAACTAGGAGATTTAGAGCTTTTTTTAAATGAGATTTCTAAAGATCTTACTGCCAGAAGTAGGGCTCGTTTGTTGTCAGGTCTCAAGAGTTTTTTTTCATACTTGAGTTTCGAAAACATTATTGATGAAAATCCTTCTAGCAACCTAGAACTTCCAAAAATAGGTCAAAAACTACCTGTTTTTTTAAGTATTGATGAAATGACCACACTACTTGATCAAGTTGACCTAAGTGTTGCAGAAGGCGAGCGAAACAAAGCTATTTTCGAAGTCCTATACGGGTGTGGTTTAAGGGTATCAGAGCTGGTAAATTTAAAAAAAAGCAATCTGTTTTTTAATGAGGATTTTATTCAAGTAAAAGGAAAAGGAAATAAATCTAGACTCGTTCCCATTCACAAGGTAACACAAAAATACGTCCTCGCTTATTTTGAAAACAGTCGCAAAAAAGTTCCTCTTGTCGAGGGACACCAAGACTTTGCTTTTGTCAATAGACGAGGTAAACAACTCACGCGAGCTATGATTTTTACCTTGGTTAAAAGACAAGCTCAGCACTGTGGAATTCAAAAAAACATTTCTCCACACACCTTTAGACATTCCTTTGCCACTCACCTTCTCGAAAGAGGTGCCGACTTGAGGGCAATTCAACTCATGTTAGGGCATGAAAGTATAACAACCACTGAAGTTTATGTTCATACCACAAGAGAATACCTCAAGAATATGTTAGACGAAATTCACCCGAGACTTGATTTGGAATCATCCTAAAATCTATTTTTTAAAGTATCTTTCTACTTCATGTAATAGAAACACTATGAAAAGTTTGAAACAAATTATCATTCTTCCGCTTTTACTTTGCAGTTTTACAATAACTGCCCAAAAGTCAAAGGCAGAAATCATCAAAGGCATAGATAAAGGCTATGACAAATACGCCTCGGTCGCTCAACAAATTTGGGAATACGCAGAGATGGGCTATCAAGAATATAAAAGCAGCGCCGCCTTAATCGATCTTTTAAGTGAAGAAAAATTCATTATTAAAAAAAATGTTGCCGCCATTCCAACGGCATTTGTTGCTGAATACGGTTCAGGTGGCCCGATAATCGCAATCCTAGGTGAATTTGATGCCTTACCAGGTTTGTCACAAAAAGCACATCCTTATAAAGAAAGTGCCGGGGGTATTGGAGGTCATGCCTGTGGGCATCACTTATTCGGCACAGCTTCTTCTGCAGCAGCTATAGCTGTTAAAAACTATATTAAATCCAATAAAATTGACGCTACCATTCGTTTTTATGGGACTCCTGCCGAAGAAGGTGGGGGAGCAAAAGTATATATGGCCAGAGCCGGTTTATTTGACGATATTGATGCTGTGATTCACTGGCACCCAGGAGCTTCAAATGATGCTAGCGAAGGAGCATCTCTTGCCAATATTTCAGCCAAATTTAGATTTTCTGGAATCTCTTCACATGCTGCTGCGGCTCCAGAAAAAGGTCGATCGGCATTAGATGGTGTTGAAGCGATGAATTATATGGTTAATATGATGCGTGAACACGTTCCTCAGGAAACGCGTATTCACTATGTCATCACAGACGGTGGAAAGGCTCCAAATGTAATTCCTGATTTTGCTGAAGTTTATTACTATTCGAGACACAATAGTCGCGATGTAGTTAGAGATGTATTTAATCGAATTGTTCTCGCGGCCGAAGGAGCAGCCAAAGGAACAGAGACTGAAATGAGCTATGAAATTGTAAATGGAGTGCACGAGATACTCCCTAATACCGTTCTGCAGCGAGTAATGTTCAAAAATTTGGAGGCTATTGGTGGTTTTGAATATACCCCTTCAGAAAAAACCTTTGCTGATCAAATAGCACAATCAATGGGAATGTCAGAAGCAGATGCAGAGATCGCCTTGAATGTACAGCCCTATAAATCAGCCGGTCGTGCCTTTGGCTCAACCGATGTTGGTGATGTCAGTTTTGTGGCCCCAACCGTAGGCTTGAGCACAGCGACTTGGGTTCCAGGCACTCCAGCGCATTCATGGCAAGCGGTCGCCGCAGGAGGAACATCCATTGGGATTAAAGGAATGATGGTAGCTGCTCGGACTATGGCCTCAACTATTATTGACCTCTTAGATGAACCTCAATATTTAAGAGATGCTAAAAATGAATTTAAAAAGAGAAGAGGAGCTGACTTTAAATATGTGCCTCTTTTAGGAAATCGTCCCCCAGCCTTAGATTACAGAAATTAATCTTGTGGTTTAACTTTTATCAATGATGGATGTTGTTCTATGGCAAAGGCCAATTCATTCATGATTTCATCCACATCCATAGTGTCGAAATCCAACAATAAAGGTGCTTTGACTTTCATAGTCTGAAGTACCTCTTTCTTTTTGATATACAGTCCCTTCTTGTCAAAGGATCTTCTAAAACCATCAATAACGACAGGGACAACGATTGGCTTATACTTTTTGATAATGTGTGCTGTTCCTTTTCGCAAAGGTGCCCAAGCCCTTGTAGTTCCTTGAGGAAAAGTAATTACCCAACCGTCATCGACAGCTATTCCAATATTAGAAATATCACTCATTTTTACTTGTCTATTAACTTCTTGACCAGAGGCTCTCCACGTTCTCTCGACACTAATTGATCCTGCGTATGCGAACAATTTGGTTAGCAGACTTTTCTTCATCGTCTCCTTGGCTGCGATGTAATAAATATTAAGTTTTGGTTGATAGAGATACAAGACGTTTTTAATGGAATCGTCTCGACCGGTCAAGGCTGCATTAAATACGTGATACATAGCAATTACATCAGCAAAATAAGTTTGATGATTACTGACAAAAAGCACTTTCTTATCTGGAAGCATTCTTAAAATTTCCGAACCTTCAATACTTAACTCATTGAATTTCCGATACCTAGAATGCGTTACCGCACCTGCCATCCAAATAAGAATTCTTTTTAAAACTAAATAATGTCCAAAAGGATTTTTCTTCAAAAATGTTTATTTAAACAGCGCTAAATTACAAAGTCTCCTTTAGTTGTCTTTCTAAAAAGACTTAAAATTTCTGAAATCATCATTGCAGTTGCTCCCCATATGATTTCATTTTCAAACTTATAACAAGGTACTTCTACTTCTATTCCATAGGATGTGCTCACCCTATGTCTCGTTACTATGGACCCATTATACAATAATTCGAAAGGAATAGAAATAACTTTTTCCACTTCTCGACTGCAAGTTTGAAAAGCACGTTGTTCTTTGAGCAATCCTACATAAGGTTGAACTTTAAAATTACTGGGAGGAATATAAATACTGCTCATAGGAAACACTTCTTCTATAAACTCATTTTGTATTCCAACTTCTTCGAAGGTCTCTCGATAAGCAGTCTGTAAAAGAGTATCATCCGTTTCGGCGAACTTACCTCCAGGAAAAGAAATTTGTGAAGAATGCACTCCTTTATAGGGCTTTCTTTTTATTAATAGCAAGAGAGTCTCATTTGTGGGACTAGGGTAAAATAATGCGAAAACAGCAGCCTGTTTTGCTCTTTGTTTTTTTTTGCGCGCCAGAAACGCCAATTGCTTGCGTCCAGGAGGCGACATCAGCACTTGAGCTTTCTCGCCCGGTAATGCCATATATCTTACTTTCTTAGTAACTTTAATAAATAAATCATATTGCATGAAAAATCCTCTTTTTCGTCTAGCGTTTTACTTTTTTGGATTTCTTCTAACCCTTTCTTGCCAAGATACTAAGTCTTCAAATCAAAAAGAAATCACTGTTGAGCAACCTAAACAAACTGAAAGCGTTGAAAAAAGTGCTGAAACTGAAGAATTAAAAGAACAGGAGCTTTTTAAACTTAGCGAAGAAAACGCAATTTCTTTTTTTTACGACTACGAGAAAACATTAACCGAAAATAAAGTAAAACTCACAACTTCTATGGGTAGCTTTACTATTGAACTTTTTGAGAATGTACCCTATCACAGGGCTAATTTTATTTTTTTAGCTCAAAAGGGGTATTTCGATAATACGATGTTCCACCGAGTGGTTAAGAATTTTATTATTCAAGGAGGTAATGCAGACAATCAGCAAACTGCAAAAAAAAGAAATGAAATAGGTCGATACTTATTACCTCCTGATACCAAAAAAGGACATCAACATCATCGTGGAGTGATATCCATGCCCAGTAGTGATCGTGATAATCCGCATAAACTGGCTTCGCCCTATGAATTTTTTATAGTAGTCACCAAACCAGGATCCTATCATTTAGACGGAGATTACACTGCTTTTGGCAAGGTAATTGATGGTATGGAAGTGGTCGATCGTATCAATAACGTTGAGGTTGATGCAGGTGATTGGCCCATGCAAAATGTATACATTTTAAAAGCAGAAGTATTTTAATTTAGATCATAATGAAATTTAAAAACACCCAAATCAAATCTATTGTACTTGTTTTAATAATGAGTACTACCGCCTTATTTGCACAAGAATTCAAAACCGTGAAAGGTATTGTAAAATCGTCGGAAAGTAAACAGGTTCTTGAATTTGCATCAATTCAATTGATGGGAACCGAACTAAAAACAATTAGTAACACCGAAGGCACTTTTGAAATTAAAGTCCCTTTGTCGGTCAAAAATGCCCAATTACGTATTTCTTTTTTGGGATATGCTGATCGCGTTTTCAGTGTCGATCAATTTGACACCAAAGAAAGAGTTATTGAGTTATTCAGTCAAGTTACAGAACTAGAAGGCGTTGAACTAGAGCGCTTAACAGATCTTAAAAATCTTATTCAAACTTCCCTTGAGCGCAAAGAATCTTATGTTCAAGATGCACAGAGGTTGACAACATTTTACAGAGAGACTATCAAAAAAGGAAATAAAAATGCAGCTTTAGCTGAGGCGGTTAATTACATCTACAAAGCGCCTTACCAGAATAGTCAACTAGATCGAATTTCATTGATAAAATCAAGAAAACAAACGGACTATACTCGTTTAGATACCGTGGCATTGAAACTGCAAGGAGGCCCATTCAATGCCCTGTTTATAGACTTAGTGAAATACCCCAGATATATTTTTGAAGGAGACTTAATGGATGCCTATAACTATACCTTGGTAGAGCAAAATTATCAAGATCAGGATCTAATCTATACTATAGCCTTTGAACCTATTCAAGTAAATCGAGAATATATGTATAAGGGAACACTAAAAATCAATGCTTCTAAAGTGCAGTTGCTTCAGGCTTCTTACGCTTTAAATATCATTGATCCCGATAGAGCCGCTCAACTTTTTGTCAGAAAAAAACCTTCAAACTTAAAAGTTTTGCCAAAACAGGTCAATTATTTCGTCAATTACGGCTTGTACAAAGAGAAGGGGATTTACAATTACAGTAATGTAAACATGAGTTTTGCTGTCAATTATAAGAGAAAGATTTTCAATAAAAACTTTACCCTAAAAGCGGAAATGGCCACAACGGACATCAAACCAATTGAAAGCACTAAAATTGAAAAAGACAACCGCTTCAAAACCTCGATCATTTTAGTCGATCAAGCCGAAGGTTTTTCAGACCCAGACTTTTGGGGTGCTTTTAACATTATTGAGCCCGAGAAATCCATTGAAGTAGCCATCAGAAAAATTCAAAGAAAATTGAGACAACTAGAATGATCTGACTCATTAAACTTCAATCGCTGCAAAAGCATTTATAGTTGAACGAATAATCGATGTGCATTCGAGAAGCTCTTCTTTGGAAATGATAAGTGGAGGAGCAAATCGTATAATATTACCGTGAGTGGGCTTAGCAATAAGCCCATTTTCTTTTAGGGCTAGACATATATTCCACGCCGTATCACTTTCTTCTGTATCGTTTATAAGAATAGCGTTTAACAGCCCTTTTCCACGAATTCCTTTTACTATAGGATTGGCCGCAACCAGAGGCAGTAATTCTGATCTAAATAGCTCACCTAACTCAAAGGCATTTTTGGCTAGTTTTTCATCTTTAATCACACTAAGTGCTTCCATTGCGACTGCTGCTGCTAAGGGATTTCCGCCAAATGTACTACCATGACTTCCAGGAGTAATCACATCCATAATGTCGTTATTGGCCAATACGGCTGATACAGGATAGGTTCCGCCCGAAAGTGCTTTTCCTAAAACAAGGATATCTGGCTTGACCTCAGGTTGGCCGCTGCAGTGTCTGTCACTACAGTTACAATTTCCACAGGTGGCTAATAACTTTCCCGTACGAGCAATGCCAGTTTGCACTTCATCTGCAATGAAGAGCACATTGTATTTTTTGCACAAGGCTTTGGCCTGTTTCAAATACGTATCTGATGGTACATAAACTCCAGCTTCTCCTTGTATCGGTTCTACAAGAAACCCCGCAATATTAGAATCTTTAATCAAAAGTTCTTCTAATGCCTTTAAGTCATCGTAGGCTATAACCTCAAAACCTTGAGTGAAAGGACCAAATTCATTTTTTGCAGTTCGGTCAGTTGAAAAAGAAATAATTGTTGTGGTTCTTCCGTGAAAATTATTTTCACATACTACTATTTTGGCCATTCCCTCAGTGATACCCTTTTTTTGATAACCCCATCTTCGAGCAATTTTTAGGGCTGTTTCAACAGCTTCAGCACCCGTATTCATTGGGAGAAGTTTGTCAAAATTAAAAGTTTCAGTAGCCATTTTTTCATAAGGTCCTAGAACATCGTTATAGAAGGCCCTCGAGGTCAAGGTTAAACGCTCAGACTGGGAAATAAGCGCATTTAAAATGCGCGGGTGAGAGTGCCCTTGATTCACTGCTGAATAAGCTGATAAGAAATCAAAATACTTTCGTCCTTCCACATCATAAACATAAACTCCTTCACCCTTTGTTAAAACTACTGGTAATGGATGATAATTGTGCGCACCGTATTTAGCTTCTAACGCCATCGCCTTTTCAGAAGAATTCGCCCTTGTTGTCATACCGTAAAATTTTGATAAAAATACATCAATTATTAGGCATTAAGTTATTGAGTAAAGAAATAAAAGAGGTTAACTTTGTACGCCATGGGGCGCAAGAAAAATATTGTTTTAGAGCATATTTCTATTACCGGAACAGCAGCTAAAGGTAAGGCCTTGGCTAAGCATGAAGACGGCAGGGTTATTTTTATCAAAGAAGGTGTTCCTGGAGACCTTGTTGATCTTCGCGTTATCAAAAAGCGAAAAAATTATTTTGAGGCAGAGATTATCAGACTGCATAGAAGAGCTCCTCAAAGAATTACCCCTGTTTGTGCTCATTTTGGTATTTGTGGAGGATGTAAATGGCAACATATGACTTACGCCATGCAGCTAGACCAAAAACAACAAGAGGTCATTGATAACCTTGAACGAATCGCAAAAGTTAATGTTGAGCAATTCTTACCTATCAAAGGAGCTGAAGAGACCTTTTTCTACCGAAACAAAATGGAATACTCTTTTTCAGATTCCAGATGGCTCACTCAAGAAGAAATCAATACCCAAGAAACCTTTAAGAGAAATGCTCTAGGATTTCACGTTCCTGGAAAATGGGATAAAATTGTACAAATAGAAAAATGCCACTTACAAGAAGAAATTGCTAATGAGATTAGAAATTTTTGTAAAAAAGAAGGCGAGCGTCAAGAACTTAATTTTTTTAACCCTAGACATCAAAGTGGACACTTACGCACACTTATGATTCGCAATAGCAGTCAGGGGCAATTGATGGTACTTGTACAATTTTTTGAAGCGAGTAAAAATGAAATTGACCAGTATATGCAGGCAATTGCTCAGGCGTTTCCACAAATCCAATCTTTACTATACACCGTAAACACTAAAGCTAACGATACCATATACGATCAAGAAATTAGTTGTTTTAAAGGTGACACTTTCATTTTTGAAGAAATGGAAGGACTTGAATTTAGAATAGATGCCAAATCTTTTTATCAAACCAATTCAAAACAAGCCTATGAACTCTATAAAATCATCAGATCGTTTGCCGATTTAAATGGGAAACAAGTCGTTTATGACTTATACACGGGTACGGGCACTATCGCTCTTTTTTTAGCGGCTCAAGCTAAACAAGTTATTGGAGTGGAATCTGTACCTCAAGCGATTTTAAATGCCAAATGGAATGCCGACCACAATAAGGTAGCAAACGTTAGTTTTGAAGCTGGTGACATGAAAAAGGTATTCAATGACGGTTTCATTGATAGGCATGGTAAAGCAGATGTGGTCATCACAGACCCTCCTCGAGATGGCATGCATTCAGATGTTGTGCATCAACTCATAAAACTCTCTGCACCTAGAGTTGTGTATGTAAGTTGCAATTCAGCTACTCAGGCCAGAGATTTAGGCTTATTAGACCCTTATTATAAAGTTGTAAAAAGTCAGGCCGTAGATATGTTTCCACAGACACATCACATTGAAAATGTTGTACTTTTGGAAAAACGAATGTAGTGAGTCAGCGTATCAAACTTTTGCTTTCTATAGTGGGCTGTATCCTATTGACCCAGTGTGAAAAAGACGATGTCTGTGTAGAAGGAGATACTGCATTACTTCACATCGCTTTTTACGATAAAGATGCTGCTGAAGAAGAGCCACTTCCTAAGGTAGTGAACAAGTTAAGGGTCATTTCTGTAGATGAAAATTCCACCGTAAATACTTTTACTGACCGCAGTTCACAGGATGATATTTTTATTCCTTTGGACTCTAAAAAAAATATTGGAGATTTTATTTTAATCTCTAATTCTGCCACAGAAGACAATCTGGAAACTGGACAAATAGAAGATTTGCGGATTAGTTATACCCCTGAAGCCGTTTATATTTCTAGAGCCTGTGGTTTCGTAGGTCAATACGCTGACCTTGGAATTGAACAAACTGGACTTTCAAGTTGGATCAGTAGTATTGAAATTAACAACACAAGAATTGATAATAGTGACGAAATTCATGTCTCCATATTTCACTAAATCCTTTTGGATGCTAGCGCTTTGTGTTGTTCCTTTAATCGGATGGACACAAGGCCGATCCGATTCTCTTCGAGAACCATCCCAAAAATATGGACTTCGGGCAGGTCTCGAGCTTTCTAAATTGTTAAGAACCTCCTTAGACGATGATTATACGGGTTTAGAATTAGTTGGAGATTACAGACTGAGTGAAAAACTATATGTGGCTGCAGAACTGGGAAGCGAAAATAAAACCACCTTCGAGCGAATTGTTGACCTTCCACTCTATCGTTACAATTCTAGTGGTGCCTACTTCAAAGCAGGAGTCGATATCAACAATTACAAAAATTGGTTTGGAGAACAAAACCTCATTTTTTTCGGATTGCGATACGCTCTATCCACTTTTAAAATGGAAGTATATGAAAGGTATTTATATGATTCTTACCGATATTACGAACCAGACGCTTTTGTTTTGTTTTCTGATGAAAAGATAGAATACAATTCTCTTTCAGCGAGTTGGATAGAACTGGTCACAGGTTTTAAAGCAGAAGTGTTGCCCAACATCTATATGGGAATGTCTGCACGAATCCATTTTTTGCTCTCTTATAATCAACCTGATAATTTCGACAGTCTTTGGATTCCTGGTTTTAACAAAAAAACGGATAATAGTCGCTTTGGACTGGGCTATAATTATAGTATCAGTTATTTTCTACCACTTTATAAAAAACCTAAGAAGAATCTCGAAGAGAAGACTTCTTTTTAGAACCTTGATACATTTGGTAACAGACTAATCTCGATTCTAAAGAACCATTAAATAATTTAATTTTCCTAGAGGTTCTGAGCCCCACATGTTTGATTGCCTCTAGATTTGAACTTATAAACCAGGCGTCGCAGCCTGAGTATTCATTTTTGAGTGTGTCTCCTATTTTTCCGTAAAAAATGTCATAATCAATAGGTAAACGTTCACCATATGGTGGATTAAATACCAGGTGTAATCGGTTTTCGGTTGGTCGAGGGCTTCGAAAAAAATCAGCGCGTGAAACATGAATATAATCCCCTAAATTCGCTGCATCAACGTTTTCTTGTGTTTTTCTTACTGCAGAAGGTGCCTTATCCATAGCATAGATGGGCCTGTTGTGTTCAATGGTCTTAGTGAGAGAAGAATTAACAATGGTTTTAAATAAATCTTCATCATAATTATTCCAATTTTGAAAAGCAAAGCGTCTTCTATTGATATTAGCAGGAATGCGACAAGCAATCATTGCCGCCTCAATAGCTAGTGTTCCACTGCCGCACATTGGATCTAAAAATTCGTGTAAACCGTTCCAATGCGAATGGAGAAGTAATCCGGCGGCCAAAACTTCATTAATGGGTGCGATATTTGTGCTTTGTTTATAGCCTCTTAAATGCAGAGATCTTCCTGAACTATCCATTGAGATTTGAAGAAAATCATCAACAAGATGCAGTTGAATACGAATGTCTGGATCTGTTGTATTCACATCAGGACGTTTTTTAAACCGAAGTCTGAATTGATCAACAATCGCATCCTTTGCCTTTTGGGCCACGAAAAGTGAATGTTCAAAAAGAGAGCCGAAAACAGTTGCTTGGATAGCAAAGGTTTGCTCAACACCAAAAATACTTGGCCAATCTATTTCTTGCATAGATCGATAAAGATCCTCTTGATTTGAAATATTCGTTTTTTTGATAGGGACTAATATATTCAAAGCTGTTCGCAAACATAGATTTGCCTTATACACAAATCCTAAGTCACCCATAAAGGTCACCACTCGATTACCTTCTTTGACATCGATAGCTCCAAGTTGTCTTAATTCTTTAGCTAATATTGGCTCAAATCCAAAAAGTGTTTTTGCTACGAGGGGTCTATTTTCAGTTTTCATAATTCTGGTAAAAATAGGCTAATTTCGCGAGGAAATAATTGCAAGATTCATGCTTGATATTACGCTTTCTTTTTTGGCAATCTTTATGGGTGTTGGCATTCATCACACTGGACTTTCTAAATCAAAAAAGGCTACTCAGAGTTTATTGTTATTTAGTGGAGCCTTTTTGTTGGGGACTATTGTTCTGGAGGTCTTACCCTACGTATTTCAATCTCAATCGAATGCAGGTGTATTTGTATTAGCTGGAATTTTGCTCCAATTATTTTTAGAAACTTTCAGTAAAGGTGTTGAACACGGACATTTACACCCTAAAAATAGTAAAACCATTATCGTAATGTTTGCACTTTCTATTCATTCCTTTCTAGAAGGAATCCCTATGGGAAAGTTTGATCATTATTTATTGGCAATTGTTTTACACAAAATTCCTGTAGGTATTGTATTTTATCAATTTTTACGCGCTATAAACTTACATGCGGCTTTCACTTGGCTACTTATTACACTCTTTGCGCTAATGACTCCATTGGGCAGTTTAAGTGCTGAACACTTTTCTTTCTTTAAAAATTTTGAAATTGAATTATTCGCCTTTTCGGCAGGACTATTGATTCATATCGCATCCATAATTCTGTTTGAATCTGACGATAAACATCAGTTGAATGTGAGAAAGCTCATAGTAGTTATTTTAGGTATAGGCTTAGCCTATTTACTTTAATGTAAAAATTCGGGTTCGGTGATTTTCAAAAAGCGCTTTTTGTTCAAAAATTAGGAGGTACTGCTCTTCTAAAAACTTAAGATGTTCTCGATCCCTTGTGTTGGTTAAAATCATTCCTTCTGGATGATATTTGACCCACTGCTTTAATTCTTTATAATCTTTAGCTACCGGATAAACACGCTTATAATTCACCGGAAAAGCAGCATCCATACGACTAAAAACAATCACATCTTCTTGATTATGTAGTATAGGTTTTGCCTTTTCAACAGGAGAAAATGTGGTGAGTTGAGGGTAAATATGACCAAATAATATAAGATACATTAAAATCCATCCCATCGCGGTCAATTGAATGGCCTTAAAAGTGTTCTTCTTCAAATGAATTACAAATGCAACAGCAGAAACAAAGGTCAGTACACCCAAATAAAAAGCGAGTGATTTTAACTCATTCAAGGATTCTTCCTGAGCCAAAGCAAGATAGCCAACAATAGGAATTGCTGCAGAAAACAACATCAAAAACAGAAAAACATAGGTCCAATTTCTAGGTTTGTTAAAAGCGTCCTTAGAATTCAAATACAAGGCAGAAATAACAGCCATAAAAGGAATAGCTGGGAGTGTATAATTGGGAAGTTTTGTACTCGAAAAGCTAAAAATAGTTATTACAATCAGGGTACAGGATATAGCAAACCGAAGTAAATCATTTTTGCCACTCTGAATTTTTAAAAACCGAAAAGACTTAAATAAAACAAGTCCACCAGGAAACAGACCAAGTAAAGCAAATAACCAGGTAATGATAAACAATCCTCCATGACCTTCTTTTTCTGAACTAAATCGCGAAAGATTATGATCTAAAAAAAATCCATTAGTAAATTCGCCTTGGGTTTCCTTATGAACTAAATAAAACCAAGGAAAGGCAATAAGCAAACTCCATAATACACCAACTAAGGGCTTAAAAGATTTAATAGTCTTCCAATTAAATCGTTTTGACCATATCAGATAAATACCCATGGCTCCAATAGGAATTAAGAGTGCGATAGGCCCTTTACTTAACACACCAAGTCCGGCAAGTGTATAAGCCGAAAATAACCATTTAGATTGACGGGTTTGATCAAATAAAAAAATAGACCACAAGCTAGAGGTCACAAAAAATATTAAATATGGATCTGGAACAGCCAAATGAAATTCCTGTACAAAAAACAATGAACTGAGTAATAACCCTAATGTCCAAAATGCGATTTGTTTATTGGTAATTTTACGCACTGTAAAAAAGGTAAAAAGAAGACATAAAGCACCAAAAAAAGCTGAAAAAAACCGAGCGCCATAGGCATTGACTCCAAATAATTTATAACCTAGACTCATAAAATAATAATGCAGTACAGGCTTGTCGCTTCTCAATTCCCCGTTAAAATAAGGAACTATGTAAGAGGCATTTTCGTACATTTCCCTTGCCGCCTCTGCATTTTTAGCTTCATCTAATATATATATAGGATAGGCACCTGAAAATGAATTCAACAAGCTAAAAACAAACAAAAAAAGAAAAATATCAAAAATCGTTGAGCTTTTCATTTTGTTTTTGACTTAATGATTTTATAATTCCAAATTGTATTTTTTGCCGATCCTATAATTACATGTGCTAAATCAAAAGCCAACATTCCAAAAAATGCCCCAAAAACGATATCGATGTAAAAGTGTTGTCCAAGATACATTCGGGAAATTCCCACAAGAACAGCTAGAGCATAGCAAAACCATTTACTAGCACCAGAAAAATTGTTGTATCCAATTATAAATGAAGCCATAAAAAAGGCTGTTGCCGTATGTCCAGAAGGAAAACTATTCCACTTTCTAATTTTTATATTTTCAGTCAGATGCAAAAGATCTACTTGTGATCGTTCAGTGAAGTAGCTAAAGGGTCTTGGTGCTCCACTTGCCAACCACTGTTTAAATATGTGCACAAAAAAGCCATGAAATAAAAAGGCCAAGATTAAAAGGCCCAGCCATCTGTAATTGGATTTATAGATAATCCAAATTAATATTAATACCGTCCAAGTTGCGTCTCCAAACACTGTGACACCACTAAAAAAAAGATCTAAAAATGAAGTGTGAATGGACTGAACCCATAATACAACTTCTCCCTTTTGAATAAAATACAAGATACCAATTGCCAAAATAATTGGGATGTATTTGTACAATAAAAAAGTATCATACCTGGATTTCGTCATGCCTCTTTTTATCCCAGCGAAGTTAAGTAAAGATTTGAGTTGAAAAACAAAAAAGCCATTTCAAATGAAATGGCTTTTTTGTGTTATAGTGGTTTTGGATTAATACCAAACTGCCTCAGAACCGTTACTAAATGTTTGCGTCCTAGTAAGAGCATTAGTATCCGCTGGTGTTGGAACAGGAACTACATAAATCAATGCATCACCAAAATCATCATTTGATCGATTCACGTATAATATTTCTGCTCCATTTGGAGAATAAAAAGGATCTGTTTCGTTATATCCAATTTCTTTACCAGTATTCACTTCTGAAGAAACAAGAGTTGTCATGTCCAAGCTAAAAATTCTGTTATCAAATTTTCTGTGCTGAGCATTTTCTTCTCCAGTAATGTCTGCAGTGTATAGCAGTGTTGTTCCATCAATAGAGTAATCTAATCCACCTAGAGCTCCTCCCGTACTAGAGAATACTACTGTTTCAGATAAATCTGCTGGATTATAAACTACAATTTCTCCTTGGTATCCATCAGCATCGGTAATCACCATTGCGATCTCTCCTGTTGCTGGATTTACATCAACCTTTGAAATCATTCTATCAGAATCTGCAGAATATACAGCCTCAGAGAATTTGGTTATTGAATTTACAGCATAGAGTTTATTGAAACGAGGGTAATAAATTTTATCACCTTGATTATTCCAAGCCAATTTAATTTCTTGGTTTCTAAAGCTGCCTGCGGGAACATTCGTAGTGAGTTGTGTTCTACTAAAACCATTAGAATCCATTAAAAAGATTTGATCGTTAGAACCAACGGTTTGTATGTAAGCCACTCTATCTCTCTCTGGACTAACAGCAGGAGCGTAAGCATTTGAGTTTTTGGTCGTAACATTGACCTCTACTGCATCTGCCTGGTTTCCGCCAGAAATGATTGTATTGTTGTTCTCTTCTGATCGAACAAATAAGAATCTATTCTCTTCTGAGATTTCTATTTTGAAACTACTAACATTACTTATAACAGAAGGGTTAGAACCATCACTACTTGTTACTTGCCAGAAGTACTGAGTACCTAAAACAAGTGCATCTAAAGTAAGTGTAGTATCTGCCAAGTTCTGTCTACTAATAATTTCGTCAGTAGCACCATTTCTCAATTCAAAGTCATATGAGAGTTCATCACTATCATTTTTCCCTGAAGTCCACCCAAAAGCGACTTCTGTATTGAATACTGAAGCATTATCAGCAGGGGCTGTAAGAGCTGCTCTATTTGGACCAACATTGTTAGTATCCTCATCAACCATCTCTATCACAATAGAATAAGTAGCGCCAGCGGTCACTGTTGCAGGTTCAAACCCTGATAGGTATCCATCATATTCTGCTCGTATAGCATAATCTCCCTCAGGCATATCATTAATTGTAAACACACCTGTTGCATCTGTGAAAACAGTAGAAGTCGAAGGCGAAGTACTTACTTTAGCGTTTTCAAGCGGAGCTTGAGTTTCTTCATCTAGGACCGTTCCTGTAAGGGTCCCAAATGTTGCCTGATCTATAAGCTCTGACTCACACGAGATGAGCAATAGCACGGCAAATATTGAACAAATTGTTTTTTTATTGAAGAGCATCATAATTTCGTTTTTTTCCTAATCTATACTTTATTTGAATTCCCATATTATAAAATCTGTCATTGATGTTCCCGAAAACGTTACCATCAATATCATCTGTATTGGTATGCGTATTTTCCATAAACAATGAAACAGATATATCCTCATTTATAACATATTGTAAACCTGCACCATAATGAAACCCAAGAGCATCAGATTTAGCAACATCACTATCGCCATTTAACTGTCCGCTTAGATTTGCCATATATGACCCACCTCCATAGACGTATGGGGCTAGTTTGTCATAAGGTGAAAACTGAATATTTATTCCTAGTCTAGGTTGCAAGTAATTTCTTTTAACTCTAGTTGCAGTCAGCTGTGTCATATTTAAATCACCAACAGCTGTGAAGTAATCATTTAACTTGTAATGGTAACTGAAACCTGCAGAAAAGCCTGAAGAAGATTCTGTAATGTCATCCATAAGTGTAGGTACTCCAAGTCTCAATGAAACTTGAGCGTCATCTGTACTTTTAATTCTTTCTCTTCCGTATAAACCGCGTTTTAATTCTTCTTCTTTCGCTTCTTTATAATCATTAATTAAAACGGTTTCTGTTTCAACACCATCTTTTGACCTCCAAAGTTTTTCTTCTAGTCCTTCAACAATCAGAGAGTACACCGCTTTTTCGATAGCATCTTGAACTGCTAGTTGCACAGGTTCGTTCTTAGTGATACCTGTTTCAGCTTCCATCAAACGCTCAATCGCAACATATCTAAATAAACTTGCCTCTATCGCTTGAGACAGAATTGTCTTTGAAACATTTACGTTTTTAAGAATACGTCCAGTTGATGTGGATACAGCTCTAAGGTATATAGTGATTCTATCTTCTCGATATTGAGTTCCTCCTCCTACACCAAAATATCTTGCACCGTATCCTCCAGTTCTAATATTTGAATCGTAAGAAACAATTCCTCCTTCAATTAGAACTCCAGCGTAGAGAAGCGGAGCCAATTGGTTTCCAGAATTTGGTTCATATTCTGTTCTAGTTTGTCTAATAATGTTTCTCTCATTTAGGAGATTGGATAAATTCTCACGTTCAATAGGCAAGAACCATTGTGAATCTTCGAGAGTTTTTATCAACATCGAAGTCAAACCTTGAGGAACAGCAGTACTAAAACTACTACCTGCCTCAACTGATTTATATTGACCTGTTAGATCTTTGAAGTTGTATACAGCCACTACGATTGGTTCTGCAGCTTCAGGCAGCTCTTGTAGTTGGCTTGAATGATGTGATGTTTCACCAGTTCTAGATTTGGCAATTTCTATGGGTGGACTAAAATAGGTCACACAAGAACTTGCAGTAAATAGAACAACTAAACACCATAAAAGATTTTTCATAATTTCTGTGTTTTGATGTAATTTTAGTTAGGGACTATGATTTGGGTTTGATCTCCATTATTGGTATCCAATATGTTTACGACCAAGCCGTTTCGAGTTTCAAAAACATCTAGTACTAGAGATCCCACATTAAATACCCCAGGTCTTAAACCGTCGCCTAATTGAGAATCTAGAAATGAATTTGAAATTTCTCTTAAAACAGAACTATTCAGATCTTCTTGAATCTGCTCTAACTGAGTTTGCTGAGCGAATGGATCGTCTTCTTCTACTTTAAATTTATTCTGTGCTTGAGCTGAACTCAATAACCATGAATAATTGAAATTAGCACCTCCAAAATTTGGATTTTTAGGGGTATAAACCAATTGTTGAGAATATCCAAAAGCTATGAAGCCAAATACTAATACTGTTGTAATTAAAAATTTATTCATATTTAAAAGTTTCATCTTTCAATCTATTTTGTTGCTGAAAGTATTGGTTTAACGTTACTAATGTTTGATTTGTTGCTTCTTCGATAAAATTAAATCGAGGTGAGAGGAAAAATTGAAATATTACATCGTCTCCTGCAATCACCTTTATCAAAGTGTTATTAGCAATAGCTAATTCCTCACGAATTTTAACAACTTCGGTACTTTCGACGTTATTCGCCTTAAATTTTAGATAAAATTCACTAAAAAAGTCTCTTCCGCGTTTCGTTTTAGTCTCATCTATAACTAAGGTCCTTAGTAAAGCAGCTTCAAAATCTGATGATCTAGCCACTGTTGTATTAAGTGTACTAATGCTACTGAGTAGTTCAGATTTTTGGGCCTCAACTACTTCTTGACCTACAATTTTGTTATCCTCATAAATCAAAAGGAAACCCACAATATTGTCTGCATTAACGAGACTAGCGTCAATAGTTCCTAAATCTATGAATTCACCATTACCAAGAATTTGGTCTTCAGTTTTTTCTATTCTGTCCACGGTCTCGTTGTCCTTAGTTTTGGTAACAACGACAGCTTGAAATCTTATACTTTTATCAAATTGTTCTTTATTAAACACAGAAAAACGAACGGTAATTTCGTTTTCGGTTGGTTCAAACTCAATTGATGGACTTACCGTTCTATTTAAAGAAGAGTTTTCTTGGGCTCCCACAGAGAGCACAAAGCCAAAAATCAATATGAACCAGTTTGCTTTCATTTAATAATTTAAACCTCTTATGTATACATTTTGAGACCCTCTGGAAATAATCGTCATATTATCTATCATTTCATTACTTCCTTGAATATTTATAGTAGATCCTCTTCCGTATTGCGTTATATTTCTATTTATGGTACCTCTTAAATTTATCCCTACGTCTATGAGCATATTATTATTACCATATTGCGTTAGTTGGTAATTAACTTTTGGAGCGATCAATGCAACCGCAGCCAAATTAGCTTTGCCATCTTGCTTTATACTAACGTCTCCTTGTGCCAATATATTATTAGCAACTACATAATTGTAATTTCCAATCTGTGCTATAGAAGTCTCAACACTCAATGACTCTGTAAAGTTGGGGAGCCCAGATTGAGTTAATGCAGGCAATGATAAGGTTGGGTCAGTTTGGTTTAAACTAACTACTTGGGCATTCATCACACTGTAAGTCAGGGTGACGAAAAATGTAAATAAGACGTATTTTCTCATAATTTAGGATTTTTACAAAAATGCAATTTTGGTTAATTAACAGTTTAAAAATACGTTGAAAATCACATCATCATAGACCTAATACACATATTATGCAGTTTGAGCTTGTTATTTTCCATTTGATTGCCGAAATGTAAGAAAATTCTGAATAAAAGAATACAAAAAAACCTCCATGAGAAGTCTCAGGAGGCTTAATGTTTTCGGAAAATCCGATTTTCTAGGTTCACTGTAAAAGTATAATATGTTCTATTTGAGTGGAATAAAATCCCTTTAAACGACACAAATAATCGTTAATAGTCCTGTTAATAAAATTATCGTTGATGATAAATTCCTCGATAAAAAAAGCCCTGCACATTACTGTGCAGGGCTCGAAGGAGGCGGCGACCTACTCTCCCACCTTGTGGGGCAGTACCATCGGCGCTAATGGGCTTAACTTCTCTGTTCGGTATGG
>CBFIGE010000015.1:0-49633 GCA_965662045.1 Flavobacteriaceae bacterium | reverse complement strand
ATTCCGGCAGACGCCCTTAAGAAGGTTGAGGTGCTTCGCAATTACACCGAAGTTTCTCAACTGAGTTCAGTGACCAACAATCAAGATAATATTGCTTTAAATATTAAACTTAAAGAAGGAAAAAAGAAGTTTTGGTTTGGTGAAATAAGTGCTGGACTTGGAAACGAAGACAGGTATAGTATACATCCAAAATTATTTTATTATTCACCCAAATACAGTTTGAGTGTATTAACAGACGCTAATAATATCGGAGAGGTTGCTTTTAGCGGAAGAGACTATTGGAGTTTTACAGGAGGGTTTAAAGGAGCGACAAATCAAAATACAGGAACTAATTTCAGCACTACTTCAGCTGGACTAGGACTGTCACTTACGCAAAATAATACGGCAAAATCAGTTGTTTCGAAATTTGTGGCATTGAACTTTTCGTATAAACCCTCAGAAAAGTGGTTACTTACTGGGTTTGGGATTTTTTCAGATGCAGAAACGGAAATAGAGCGATTAACCCAAAGGACTTTTGTCAGTTCAAATTTACTCGAAACGGTTTCTACCAATAATTTGCAAAATGTGGCCCTTGGCATTGCAAAATTTTCGAGCCGTTTTAAGCCATCAGATCGATTTCAATGGGAGTATGATGTTCTGCTGCGAACTAACGAAGAAAGAGAACAGAGTAATACCCTTACCGTATCGACAGTGACTGATTTCATAGAAGAAAATCAAAATCAAAAACCAGTTACAATTTCTCAATCCTCAAACGTGTATTGGACCTTGAACGATTTCAATATTATAGCAGCAGAACTCAAAACCGAAAACGCAACAGAAGACCCTTTTTATCAAAGTATTCGTCAGCAACAACCCTTTTTAGATTTGATTCCCTTTGATCAAACCCAAAATTTTTACAACATCAATCAAGCACAAGACGTAACGACCAAAAGGGTAGATTTAAAATTGGATTACTTTTTAATCACCTCTCCAAACACAAATTTAAATGTAACTCTGGGAGGAATTGAAAGTAATCAAGAGTTCAATTCGTCTATCTTTCAGCGACTCGACAACAATCAAAACCTAGATTTCAATTCAGCGCAGTTCAAAAACGACGTAGCCTTTAATTTTAAAGATCGTTTTGTAGGATTGTATTTTAAAGCCAAGTATGGAGATTTGACGATTAACCCCGGTTTATTGGCCCACCGTTATACCACCAATGATCAACAATTAGGAGAAGAAATAACTCGAAACTATACACATATTTTACCTGAGTTTTTTGCAAACTACCAATTCAAACAATCCGAGAGTATTCGTTTAAACTACAGGGTGGCGCGGTCCTTTACAGATGTAAACAATTTTGCAGAAGGAATACTTTTTAACAACTACAATGTTTTGTTCTCTGGAAATAGGAATTTAGAGTCCGCTCTTTTTCACTCCTTGAATTTGAGTTTTTTTAGTTTTAATATGTTTTCTCAACGAAATATATTTTTCAATGCATCCTACAATAAAAGAATAGATGCCTTAAAAAGTTCAGCACTTATCGGTGGGATTAATCAAGTTCGAACAACAATAAATTCGAATTTCCAAGACGAGTCCGCATCTTTTTCGGGTAATTTCCAACAAACTTTTGGTCGAATTAAGTTCGGTTCACGAGCTGGTTTGAATTATTCAAATACGTTTAATGTGGTCAACGATAGAGCTCAAAACTCTGAATCTTTTAATCACAATTATTTACTTTCACTAGGAAGTAGTTTTGTTAATGCCCCTAACCTTGAAATTGGTTATCGTTTTGCTGTGAGCGATTACAATACAGGTACAACCAGTTCCGTATTTTATACAGAGAGACCCTACTTAAAATTCGATGCTGCGTTTTTAAAGCATTTTGTACTAGTAGTAGATTACGATTATTACAATTACTACGACAAGGCTGATACTGTCTCAAACACCTACTCTTTTTTGAATGCAAATTTATCCTTTCAAAAAGAAGACAGTAAATGGGAATTCATTCTTGAGGCTAAAAATTTGGGAAATAATCGAAACCTAAATCAAGATAGTTTTAATGAGCTGTTTTTTAATACCTCGCAATACATTGTTCAGCCTAGATTTATTGTTTTTAAACTCAAATACAATTTATAATTACATACATTCTTTGTATTTTCGCCATCGCTTGAGGAGGGATTTGACTGATTGCAACCTCATTAAAAATGCTAAAGCAGTTGATTCGATATAATCTTATACAGAGTCATTTTTCCCTTCTAGCTTAAACGAACGAAATTAGTAGATCTATGAGTTATTTTTTTACCTCCGAGTCTGTTAGCGAAGGCCATCCAGATAAAATAGCAGATCAAATCAGCGATGCTTTGTTAGACCATTTTTTGGCTTATGATTCTGAGAGCAAGGTGGCATGTGAAACTTTAGTCACCACGGGTCAAGTAGTTCTAGCTGGTGAGGTCAAGAGTAAAATATACTTGGACGTTCAGCAGATTGCTAGAAAACGTATTAATGAAATTGGTTATACCAAAGGGGAGTACAAATTTAGCGGTGATAGTTGCGGGGTAATTTCATTGCTTCATGAACAAAGTTCTGAAATAAACCAAGGTGTAGAGCGGGCTACTCCTGAAACACAAGGAGCTGGTGATCAAGGGATCATGTTTGGTTATGCTGTAAACGAGTCTGAGGAGTATATGCCTTTAGCCTTAGTGTTGTCTCATGAAATTTTAAAAGAATTAGCGCGAATTCGAAAGGCATATTCAAAGGGAGAAGAACAGAAAATTCACTATTTACGACCAGATTCAAAGGCGCAGGTCACCCTCGAATACGATGAAAATCACAAGCCGATTGCTATAGATGCCATTGTCATATCTACCCAACACGATTCTTGGGATACCGATGAAAACATGTTAAATCAGATTCGAAAAGACATGATTGAAATTGTAATCCCCAAAGTCATGGCTAAACAGCCTGCTCAGATTCAAGAATTGTACAACGAAAACATTACCTATCACATTAACCCTACAGGGAAATTTGTTATCGGTGGACCCCATGGAGATACGGGATTAACAGGGCGTAAAATCATTGTAGATACCTATGGCGGAAAGGGAGGTCATGGAGGTGGTGCATTTTCAGGAAAAGATCCTTCAAAAGTTGACCGAAGCGCGGCTTATGCAGCTAGACATATTGCTAAGAACTTGGTTGCAGCCGGAGTATGTGACGAGGTTTTAGTGCAATTGAGTTATGCCATTGGAGTAGCCGAGCCTACTTCTATAAGTTTAAATACTTATGGACGAAACCATACTAATTACACAGATTCAGAGTTAGCACAAAAAATCACAAGTCTTTTTGATTTAACCCCTTATGGTATTGAGCAAAGACTAAAATTGAGAAATCCAATCTATGTAGAAACTGCTTCTTACGGTCACATGGGTAGAACACCTCAAAAAGTGACTAAGGTTTTTGAATCAAATTACAACGGTGCCAAAGAAGTAGAGGTTGAATTGTTTACCTGGGAAAAGCTAGATTACGTCGAAAAAATTCAAGCAATTCTATAGCCTCAATAATTAAACATCCCAAAAAATATTCCTTTACCGACCTTTAGCAATACTATGAAATCCATACTTCAAAGATTCAATTCTAAAATAGAGGCAATTGCCGAGCACAACCAAGTTCCAGCTTTGAGTTGCGCCGTTCAATACAAAAGTGAAATTATTTATGCTAAGGCATTCGGTAAATATGGGGGGTTTAATTCCAATCCCGTTCTTCCCGAAACATCTCTTTTTAGAATTGCCTCCATTGCCAAGTCGATAACAGGTATAGCATTGGGTCGAATGATCGATAAAAAGATGTTATCGCTTGAGGAATCTATTTTTGAGTATCTTCCTCACTATCCAAAAAATAATTTTGATATTAATATCAAGCACTTAGCGACACATACTTCAGGTATTCGTTCGTACAAGGGCAAGGAGTTATTCTCTAATAAATCTTATGGTATAGAAGAAGGGCTAGCACTTTTTAAAAATGACCCGCTGCTATTTGTGCCCGGTGCCGATTACTACTATAGTTCTTATAATTATGTCTTGCTTTCTGCAGTCATGCAAATTGCAGCAAAAGAATCATTTGGGAGTTTTGTGCAGCGAGAGGTTTTAGATGCACTTCAAATGTCACAGACCTTTGAAGATGGAACAAAAAACACCCTTTCCAAGGAGATGAAAAACAGAACGGTAAAAATGTATTCCAAAACTAAAAATGGATACAAAAGAGCCTCGAAGGTAAACAATAGCTATAAAATCGCAGCTGGAGGATATTTGTCGACCGTGACAGACCTCCTTAAATTAGGTCAAGCGGCTTTGGACCATAGTATTTTAGAGCCTTCAACTTGGGAAGAATTACTCACCCAACAATTTGTAATGGCTAAACCAACCTATTACGGCCTGGGTTGGCAATGCAATCAAGAACTTGATGAAATGGGCTATATCGGTCATATTGGGCAGGGTGTTGGTGCTTATACCAATCTTTTTGTATACCCCGACGCAGAACTCGTTGTTGCACTAATGATCAATGCCTCTGTACCAAATTTGCAGACAGGACTAGACAGAGCGTATAATGTTTTGAAAAAAGAAATACTCCAATAATAGTTTAGAATCTTTTTATTTTTGGAGTGGTAAGGGCTAGAAATTTTTCTTCTAAATCACTATTAATCCATTTCATTTCTAGAATTTCCAACTCGTTCTTTCGAGCAAATTCCATTAGTTCTTCTCGTATATCAGTATTATCCTCACTTTTAATTTTGTATTCGAAATCTCTAATGTTTTCTACGGAATATACTTTTTCTATCCTCTTTAAAAAAGCCTCTTCTACTCGATAGTCAAAACACACGCGGATATAATTTCCAAAATTTTCAAAGCTTTCGTGATACACTATCTCACCGTTGTGAACTATGGCAATCTGATCTGCGAGATATTCTACTTCACCGAGCATATGAGAACTAAAAATCATAGTTTTACTCTTTGAAATAGAATTGATTAAACCTCGTATTTCTATTCTCTGGGCTGTGTCTAATCCCGCAAGAGGTTCATCAAGGATATAAATATCTGCAGGGCTTAGCAATAGGTTTGCGATTCCTAAACGTTGTCTAAATCCTTTAGATAAATTTTGAATTTTCTGGTTTAAAACCTCTTTAAGTTGAGTTTTTTTAACTAATTCAGAAACGAAGTTTGAACTACGATTAAATATTTTTTGCTGGAAATCTAGAAATTCTTTGACATAGAGCTGCTCGGGTAAGGGGTTGTAATCTGGTAAAAATCCAATTTTTGATCTTGCTTCTTCAATTTGAGTGAAGGCGTTTTTACCTTCTATAAGTACCGAACCTGCGTCAGGTTTTTCGAGGGTCGAAAGAATTTTCATTAGGGTTGATTTCCCTGCTCCGTTATTACCCAGTAAACCTAGTCTACTCCCTTCTGGAAGTTTAAGGTTAATCACTTTTAAAGCTTCAACATCATTGTAGGTCTTTCGAATCTCTTTCACTTCAATCATGGGCTAAGTTCATTTCTTTATCAAAAATAAGACATATGAATAATTGATTCGGACGCTATTAAAGATGAAGAATTAACAATAATTCTGGCTTGAGATTAGATAATCACTTAAATTCAACCGTAAAACGATAAAAAGTCAAAAAAAAAGTATAGAAAACTATTTTAAGCCGTGATTTTTATATATTCGCCACATGCACAGAAAAATTTTTACTAACAACACTTATTATTTTGCTTATTTCAGTAATTGAAGCAGGGGCGTTGTAGTATGTAAATAAAATATTAGAAGTCCCGTAATAACGGGGCTTTTTTTTTGATATGAAAATAGCAATACAAGGAATATTAGGGTCAAACCATCACATTGTGGCGAATGCTTATTTCGAAGAAGAAAATGAGTTGTTGCTCTGCCATTCTTTCGAATCTGTGGTTCAGAATCTCTTAAGTGATAAGGCCGATATGGGCGTGATGGCTATTGAAAATTCTCTAGCTGGTTCAATCATTCCAAATTACGCCTTGCTTTACGACCACAACTTAAAAGTAATTGGTGAGTATTATCAAGAAATCTCTCATAATTTGATGGCCAAAGAAGGTCAAAGTATACAAGATATTATTGAGGTGCATTCGCATCCTATGGCTCTTTTACAGTGTACTAATTTCTTTAAGAAATATCCTAAAATAAAATTAGTGGAGGCTGCTGATACGGCTATTGTTGCCCAGCAGATTCGCGAAAACAATGAACTTGGGATGGCTGCAATTGCGCCGGGATTAGCGGCAAAACTATATGAACTTGAAACCCTAGCTACCGATATCCAAAATTTAAAAACCAATTCTACGCGCTTTTTAATCGTGACCAAGGAGCAAGGTAAACTTGATAGAGAAAATTCAAATAAAGCATCTTTACGATTTTTAACCGAACATAAAAGAGGAAGCCTTGCTGCGATTTTAAACATGATGAGTGATTGTCGATTGAATTTAACCAAGATACAATCCTTGCCGGTGATAGAAACCCCATGGAAATATGCTTTTTTTGTGGATGTTACCTTTGGTGACTACGCTTATTTTCAAAAGGCTTTAGCACTCATAGAGCTCATGGCAGAAGACGCTCAGGTTCTTGGAGTATATTCCGATCACTTAAAACAAATCCAAGATTAGACATGAATACAGCGAAGCGTTTACAAAGTGTCAAGGAATACTATTTTTCGAGCAAACTTCGAGAAGTAAAGCAATTAATAAATACTGGAAAACCAATTATTAACATGGGTATAGGTAGTCCTGACTTACGCCCAAACCAAGAAGTTGTAGAAGCGCTGATTTCGAGTCTTGAAGATCAAACGGCTCATCAATACCAGAGTTATCAAGGTATTCCAGAATTGAGAACAGCCATTGCAGCATTTTACCAAAGACATTATCAGGTTTCCCTAGATGCTAATAAAGAAATTCTTCCGCTGATGGGATCTAAAGAAGGCATCATGCATATCTCTATGGCCTTTTTAAATAAAGGTGATAAAGTGCTTGTGCCCAATCCAGGTTATCCTACCTACAGTGCAGTTTCAAAATTGTTGCAGGCTGAAATCATTGCCTATCCATTAGATGAAAAAAAGAATTGGTGTGTTGATTTTGAATGGCTAGAGCAACAAGATTTGAGCGAAGTAAAATTGATGTGGGTAAATTATCCCAATATGCCCACTGGAGCGAAACTAAGTGCAGATGACTATCAGCGTATAGTAGATTTTGCTAAATCTCATGGTATTCTTTTGGTCAATGACAATCCCTATTCATTCATCGCTAATGATGAGCCAACTTCTATCATGCAGTACGTGCAACCTACAGATCCAGTTTTAGAACTGAATTCTATTTCAAAAACCTTTAATATGGCAGGATGGCGTGTTGGAATGCTCGTCGGTGCTGCGGATACCTTACAAGAAGTGCTAAAGGTTAAATCAAATATGGATTCTGGTATGTTTTATGGAATTCAAAAAGGTGCTGCTGCTGCTTTAGCCTTAAGTTCAACTTGGTTCGAGAAGCAAAACACGGTCTACAATAGACGAAAAGAACTCGTGCACAAAATAGCAGATCACATGAGCTTAACTTACGACAAAGACAGCACTGGTATGTTTATTTGGTGTAAAATTCCCTCGGATAAAACCGCTGACCAAATTGTAGACAAGCTGCTTTATGAGTTTGATATATTTATTGCACCTGGTCATATTTTCGGTTCACAAGGTGAACGCTTTGTTCGTTTTTCATTATGTGTACCAGAGCCTAAAATAGAAGAAGCCTTAAAACGTATTCAATCGAGATGAAAAAAGTTGGAGTCGTAGGATTAGGTTTAATCGGAGGTTCCTTCGCCATTAGTATGCGAGCGCAATACGAAGGTGTGGAGCTCATCGGTTTAGATGTAAGTGAAGCGCATAGAATTCAAGCGCTCAATTTAGGATGGATAGATCGTTCCCATGACGCACAAGATCTCAATGTACTTAAGGCTTGTGATTTGGTTTTTTTAGCTGTTCCTGTAACGGTTATTTCTAAACAGTTAAGCGCGGTGTTAGATGCTGTAGATGAGCATACACTTGTTGTCGATTCGGGATCTACCAAACAAGAAATATGTAGGATGGTCAAAGATCATCCAAAGAGATCGCAGTTTTTAGCGTGTCATCCCATTGCAGGTACTGAGTTTTCAGGACCAAAAGCAGCAATAAAAGATTTATTTACACAAAAGATTCAGATACTATGTGAATTCGATAAAACCAGAGCTGATTTAGCTCAGAATGCATTGGCTGTTTTTGAGGGTATGCAAATGGAAATCCGTTATATGGATCCAGTTATGCACGATAAGCATCTAGCCTATGTTTCACATTTATCGCATATTTCTTCTTTTATGTTGGGTAAGACGGTGATGCAACTCGAACCAGATGAAAAAAATATTTTTGATATGGCCGGTTCTGGTTTTGAGAGTACAGTTCGCCTAGCCAAAAGTTCACCTGAGATGTGGGCGCCGATATTTCTTCAAAACAAAGAAAATGTTATCGATTCTTTGGAACGCTATATCGACAATTTACAGCAGTTTAAAGAAAATCTCATAGAAGAAAACGAAGCTTTTATACACTCAGAAATGAAAGATATAAATTCAATAAAATCAATACTTAATAGAATACCAACAAATAATAAATCACAGTAATGGAAAACAAGAAAGAACTCAGAAATTGGTTAAATGACATGCAATTGTCACATCCTTTAGTCATTGCAGGACCTTGTAGTGCAGAGACCGAAGATCAAGTCTTAAAAATCGCTCACGAATTAAAAGATACAGATGTAAATTACTATCGTGCAGGGATATGGAAGCCAAGAACTCGTCCAGGTAATTTTGAAGGAGTAGGTGCTATTGGGCTGAATTGGCTCAAAAAAGTTAAGGAAGAGACAGGTCTTAAAACAGCAACTGAGGTCGCGAACAAGGCTCACGTTGATTTGGCCTTAGAAAATGATGTTGACCTATTATGGATTGGAGCTAGAACGACAGTAAGTCCATTCAATGTACAAGAATTAGCAGATGCCCTAAAGGGAACAGATAAAATTGTTTTAATCAAAAATCCAGTAAACCCAGATTTATCTCTGTGGTTAGGAGCGGTTGAACGTTTCTATAATGCGGGTATTACCAAACTCGGTGTTATCCATAGAGGATTTTCGACTTATAAAAAAACCAAGTATAGAAATATACCAGAATGGCAAATGGGTATTGAATTACAGAGTAAATTTCCCGATTTACCTATCATTAATGATCCAAGCCATATTGGAGGTAAGCGCGATCTGATTTTTGATATTTCTCAAACGGCTTTGGATTTGAATTTTGATGGATTGATGATCGAAACGCATTGTGATCCTGATAATGCTTGGTCTGACGCAGCTCAACAAGTTACTCCGAAGCGTTTAGTTGAAATCATGAAGGACTTGCGTATTCGAAAAGTTGATGACGACGAGTCGAAGTACGCTTCTAAATTAGGTGCTTTAAGATCTAATATAGATGTGCTAGATCAAGCTTTACTCGAAACATTTTCTGAACGAATGAGTGTAGCCAAAGAAATTGGTCAGCTTAAAAAAGAGCGTAATGTTGCCGTTCTGCAATCCAATAGATGGAATGAAATTTTAGGTAAGATGATATTAGAAGGTGAGCAAAAAGGATTGAGTGAAGAATTTGTATTGAAAATGTTCAAAGCCATTCATCAGGAATCGATTAATCACCAAGAAAGAATTTTGAATAATTCTTAAGGATTACATAAGATTAAGTGCGCGGTCAAGTTTACAAGTCTACGGGGAGTTGGTACCAGATTAAAGCGGAGGATGGTCAATTTTATTCATGCAGAATTAAGGGCAAATTCAGGATGGATGGAATCAGGTCAACAAATCCTGTTGCCGTTGGAGACTGGGTGCATTTTGATTTAGAAGCTCAAACTGACGATGTTTCTGGGGTGATTCACGAGATAGAAAAGCGAAAAAATATCATTGTTCGGAAATCGGTAAATCTTTCGAAACAGCAGCATATTATAGCGGCCAACCTCGATACGGTTTTTCTATTAATCACCTTGAAAAATCCCGCGACATCGACGGTATTTATAGATCGTTTTTTGGTCTCTACAGAAGCTTTCGACGTGAATACTGTTCTTGTATTTAATAAAATTGACACCTATGACGAGCAACAACTAAAGGAGCTCGAAGAACTGATTGCAGTTTATGAGAAAATAGGGTATGCCTGTTTGAAACTTTCCGCCAAAGAACTTTCAAGCTGTCGTAAACTCATTGCACTTATGAAGAATAAGACCTCCTCATTTGCGGGTCATTCAGGTGTTGGAAAGTCAACGCTAGTCAATACTATTGAACCAGGACTTAGGCTCAAGACTACTGAAATATCAACTCAACACCTCCAAGGACAGCATACCACTACTTTTGCACAGATGCACGATTTATCTTTTGGTGGTAGTATAGTTGACACTCCTGGTATCAGAGGATTTGGATTAGTCGATATTGAAAAAGAGGAAATCTCATCTTTTTTTCCAGAGTTTTTTGAGTTGAAAGCAGACTGTAAATTCAATAATTGTCTTCATGTTGACGAGCCTAAATGCGCCGTTTTAGAAGCCTATGCATCTGGTGATATTGCGACGAGTCGATACAAGAGTTATTTGCAAATTCTCGATGATGATGAGGACTTAAACTACAGATAATGAGAGTAGTTATTCAAAGAGTAAAAAACGCTTCTGTACTGGTAGATGAAAAAGCAGTAGGTGCTATTGATGATGGTCTACTCATTTTGCTTGGAATTGCTCAAGAAGATAGTAATGAGGATATTGAATGGCTATGTAGAAAAATTGTACAAATGCGCATATTTGGAGATGAAAATTTTTTGATGAATAAGTCATTGCTAGACATAGGAGGAGAGGTCTTAGTTATTAGTCAATTTACCTTGCACGCTTCCACTAAAAAAGGAAATCGTCCTTCTTTTATCGCCGCGGCAAAACCTGAACAGGCTATTTCGTTATATGAACAATTTATAACTGCTATACAGGATTATATCCCTACAAAAGTACAAACCGGTATTTTTGGGGCAGATATGAAAGTAAACTTGCTCAATGACGGCCCAGTGACCATTACAATGGATTCAAAAAACAGAGAATAAGTATGAATATAGAAGATGCACAAAAACAAGTAGATGAGTGGATTCAATCCCACGGTGTTCGTTACTTCGACGAGTTGACCAATATGGCACAACTCACAGAAGAAGTAGGGGAGGTGGCTCGAATTATTTCCAGAAGATACGGTGAGCAGAGTGAAAAAGAATCTGATAAAGAAAAAGATTTAGGAGAAGAACTTGCTGACGTCTTATTTGTAGTGCTTTGTTTGGCTAATCAAACCGGAGTGAACCTCAAAGAAGCTTTTGACAAAAAACTTGACCTAAAAACCGAGAGAGATCATGAGCGGCATCACAATAATCCCAAATTAAACGATTAATGCAAGCATTGAAAATATACAAAGACCCAAACCAAAAGCTTAATGATTCGGTGCGCCTCACGGGGAGTAAAAGCGAATCCAATCGCTTGTTAATTCTACAAGCATTCTTTGAACGTTTTTCAATTGATAACCTGTCTAATGCTGATGATGTTCAGGTTATGAAAAAAGGCCTGCAGAGCAAATCTGGAAGGGTGGATATTCATCACGCCGGAACAGCTATGCGATTTTTAACCGCATATTTTGCTGCGAAGAATGGATCAATAGTAGAGTTGACAGGGTCTTCAAGAATGAAAGAAAGACCTATCGAAATACTGGTCAATGCCTTAAGACATCTTGGAGCTAAGATTGAATACCTTGAAAATGAAGGTTTTCCGCCGCTTCAAATTCAAGGGGCTGAATTAACTGAATACAGAGTATCATTACCGTCTGATATCAGTAGTCAGTACATCTCTGCTTTAATGCTTATTGCTCCCTCATTACCCAAGGGATTAGAAATTGATTTGGTTGGAGAGGTTACCTCCGTTCCTTACATCAAAATGACTCAAGGTTTATTGCAGTCTTTAGGTATTGAAGTTTTATTTTTAAACAATCGAATTCGCGTTGAGCCTTTAGATCTTAAAGATTTAATTGTCGATCGAATGGCCGTGGAAAGCGATTGGAGTGCTGCTAGTTATTACTATTCCATTGTTGCGCTGAGCCCTTTAGGATCTTCAATAGAACTATCTGTTTTAAAGGAATCTTCTCTACAGGGCGATCGCGTTTTAGCTACTATCTATGAAAGCTTTGGAGTGCGTACTCAATTTTTAAAAGAGAAGGTCCGCTTAGAGAAAATCGATAGAGCAGATACATCTGGCCCTTTGACTTTGGATTTGGCTAATGCTCCAGATATTGCTCAAACAATTGCCGTTACTTCTTTAGGGCTAGGGGTGACCTGTGATTTATACGGTCTACACACTTTACCTATCAAAGAAACTGACCGTCTATATGCGATGAAAATTGAATTGGAAAAATGCGGTGCTAAAGTTCGTATTACAGGAGATAGTTTGCATTTAGAACTGGCTCAAATCTCATGCAATGAGGCAGAAATTGACACCTATCAAGATCACCGAATGGCCATGTCCTTTGCGCCATTATCGCTGAGAATACCTCTACAGATAAATCAAGCAGATGTTGTATCTAAGAGTTACCCCGATTTTTGGAAAGACTTAAAGCGCATAGGCTTTCAATTAACTCCTTAAACTATTCTTACGAATCTCTTGACAAGCCCCCTTTCAATATTGTATCTTTGCGCCCCTAATACGTCATTATGAAACTATCCAATTTTGATTTTGAACTTCCGAAAGAGTTATTAGCCGAATATCCTGCTGAAAATAGAGATGAATCACGCTTAATGGTAATTCACAAAGAATCAGGTAAAATAGAGCACAAGATGTTTAAAGATCTTCTTGATTATTTCGATGAAGGAGACGTTATAGTTCTTAACAATACCAAAGTTTTTCCTGCTCGTCTATATGGAAATAAAGAGAAGACCGGAGCAAGAATTGAGGTGTTTTTATTGAGAGAACTCAATCAAGAACAACGTTTATGGGATGTTCTAGTCGATCCAGCGCGTAAAATTAGAATTGGAAATAAATTGTACTTCGGAAATGACGATAGTCTCGTGGCTGAGGTAATCGACAATACAACATCAAGAGGTAGAACACTTCGTTTTTTATATGATGGATCTTACACCGATTTTCGCAGAAAATTAAGAGAGTTAGGAGAAACTCCACTACCTAAATACATTAAAAGAGATGTAGAACCAGAAGATGAGGAGCGTTATCAAACGATATACGCAAAATATGATGGTGCTGTAGCTGCTCCTACTGCCGGGCTGCACTTCTCAAAACATTTACTCAAGCGGTTAGAAATTAAAGGAGTAGACTTTGCTGAAGTCACTCTACATGTTGGTTTGGGAACTTTCAACCCTGTCGAGGTCGAAGACTTATCCAAGCATAAAATGGATAGTGAAGAGTTAATCATTGACGAACGAGCTACTGATATAGTCAATAATGCAAAAAATAGTAATAGAAGAGTTTGTGCTGTAGGTACTACAGTAATGCGTTCATTAGAGAGTTCCGTTTCTTCTAATCACAATTTGAATCCCTACGAAGGTTGGACCAACAAGTTTGTCTTTCCTCCATATGATTTTAGTATTGCCAATTGTATGGTGACAAATTTTCATTTGCCTAAATCTACACTTCTGATGATGGTGTCTGCATTTATGGGGCATGAGCTAATGGAAAAAGCTTATAAACAAGCTGTATTAGAAGGGTATAGATTCTATTCCTACGGAGATGCCATGTTGATTTTATAAGAAGAGGATGTCTGATACGAATTCAAAAATAGACATCAGAACCTTTTCTAAATTAGAGCTTCAAGCTTATTTCAAGTCAAAAAATCATCCAAGTTACAGAGCTGATCAAGTATATCAATGGCTTTGGAACAAAGGCGTTTCATCATTTGAACAGATGACCAACCTCTCACTTGAGTTGAGAGCTTTTCTTCAAGCACATTTTGAAATCCGAAATATCACCAATCTTCACGCGCAAAAGAGCGACGATGGCACACTTAAAAATGCTGTAAAGCTTCATGATGAATTAGTGGTGGAGTCTGTTTTAATTCCAACAGAAAAAAGAACAACAGCCTGTGTTTCTAGTCAGGTAGGTTGTAGTCTAGATTGTAAATTCTGTGCTACCGCCCAGCTTAAAAGAATGCGTAACCTCAATGCAGATGAAATCTTTGATCAGGTCAAATTGATTGATCGTCAATCGAGAACATTCTACAATCGACCACTGAGCAATATTGTTTTTATGGGAATGGGAGAACCTCTAATGAATTACAATAATGTCTTAAAGGCCATACAGATTATCACCTCAAAAGAAGGTCTTCACATGTCTCCCAAACGCATAACGTTATCCACCTCGGGAATTCCTAAACTCATCAAGAAACTTGCTGATGAAAATGCCAAAATTAATTTGGCTCTGAGCTTACATTCGGCAAGACAGGAAGTTAGAGAGCAAATCATGCCTTTTGCCAAAAAGTTTCCCATTAATGATCTAATTGAAGCATTGCAATATTGGTACACCCTGACCAAAAGTAGAGTCACCTTAGAATACTTAGTTTGGAAGGATGTTAATGATACCCAAGATGATATTAAAGCACTCATTAGTTTTTGCAAAAAAACGGTGTGTAAGGTGAATATCATTGAATACAATTCGATTGATGATCAAAAGTTTAAACAGGCAGATAATAAGATTATCGAGGCTTATGTGCGTGCCTTAGAAGCGCAAAAAATTACGGTGACCGTCAGACGATCAAGAGGAAAGGATATCGATGCCGCTTGTGGGCAGCTCGCCAATAAATCCGTAAATTTATAACTAATTAAGTATCCCCACAATTGAGTGAAGTAGCCAAAATTAGAGCTGAAATTGAAACCGAAATGGATCTCTTTGAAGATAAATTCAAAGAATCCATGTCTTCACAAGTGAGTTTGCTCAACCGAATAACCTTTTACATCGCCACGCGAAAAGGAAAACAAATGCGACCGATGTTTGTCTTTTTAGTCGCTAAACTGCTTGCTGAAAACAGTCAAGTCAATGAGCGAACCTATAGAGGTGCGTCGATTATAGAACTTATTCACACCGCTTCATTAGTTCATGATGATATTGTTGATGATTCTTCTAAGCGTCGAGGTTTTTTTTCAATAAATGCCCTTTGGAAAAATAAAATCGCCGTATTGGTTGGAGATTACTTTTTTTCAAAAGGATTGTTACTTTCATTAGATTACGACGATTTCGACCTCTTAAAGATAGTATCCGTTGCTGTTCGAGAAATGAGTCAAGGTGAGTTACTGCAATTAGAAAAGGCGCGAAACTTAAATTTAGATGAAGAGGTTTATTACGAGATCATTCGTCAAAAGACTGCAACGCTCATAGCAGCTTGCTGTGCCATGGGTGCTGCCTCTATAAAACCTGGTTCTAAAGAAGTTGAGGTCTTTAGAAAATTCGGTGAATATGCTGGAATGGCCTTTCAAATAAAAGATGATCTATTCGATTATTCAGAGGATCGTGTGGGTAAACCCACCGGAATAGACATCCGAGAGCGAAAGATGACCTTGCCTTTTTTACATGTGCTTGAAAGGGCTTCAGCTTCACAAAAAAAATGGCTTATTGACGGTATAAAAAAGCACAACAAAAATAAAAAGCGCGTTAAAGAAATCATTGCTTTTGTCATCGAGCAAGGAGGACTCGACTACGCCCAAATCCAAATGAATCAGTTTAGAGATAAGGCCTTAGAAATCTTAAAAGCTTATCCCGAGACCGTTTATAGTATTGCGCTCAGTAATTTGGTAAACTACGTAGTAGATCGAAAAATTTAGTACTGACCTTAGGAATGTAATTCCTGATCTGTATAATGTTTTTTGCAGTGCTCACACTGCCCGTGCTCATGGGACTTAATTCTAAAAACAGGAATCCAAAAAAGATGGAAGTATTCAGATTGACTGTACTGCTGAATTTGTCCTTTGATATTGCAATAGGAGCAAGTTAAGTCTAATCTTTGTGTTGACTTTTGGTCAAGTGTTCGCGTACCGAAAAATAAAAATATCATCTTTTAAAATGTTCCACTAAATTAGCAAATCATCTTATAGTTCAAATTTTGATTTCTAAAGAAAGTATTGATAAAGTTTACGAGGCGATTAGGGTCGAAGAAGTTATTCAAGATTATGTTCAATTGAAAAAATCTGGAGCAAATTTCAAAGGCTTAAGCCCATTTACTGAAGAGCGCAGTCCTAGCTTTATGGTCTCTCCCGTCAAGCAAATTTGGAAAGATTTCTCAAGTGGTAAGGGCGGAAATGCCATCGCCTTTTTAATGGAAATCGAGCACTACACCTATCCTGAAGCCATACGTCATTTAGCTAATAAATACGGTATTGAAATTGAAGAAACAGCCCAAACAGATGAGCAAAAAATGGCTGCCGACCAAATGGAGAGTTTGTATCTCGTTTCAGAATTTGCAAAAAATTATTTCGAAGAATCCTTATGGGATTCAGAAAATGGCAAAGCCATTGGTTTGAGTTATTTCAAAGAACGAGGTTTTAAAGAACACACCATTAAGAAATTTGAATTGGGTTACTGCTCTAATCAATGGGACGCTATGACCAAAGCTGGTCTGAAAAAAGGGTATGAATTAGAGTATTTAGAGCAATCAGGTCTGAGCATTGTCAAAGATCAAAACGGCCAAAAAAAATCTTTTGATCGCTTTAAGGGAAGAGTTATGTTTCCTATTCATTCAAACAGCGGAAGAGTATTAGGCTTTGGAGGAAGAACCCTAGAAAGCGATAAAAAAATTGCTAAATACGTCAATTCTCCAGAAAGTCTAATTTACAATAAGAGTAAGGTTCTTTACGGGATATATTTTGCAAAGTCGGCTATTGCAAAAAATGATAATTGCATTATTGTGGAAGGTTATACCGATGTGATTCAAATGCATCAAAGAGGAATAGAGAATGTAGTGGCCTCTAGTGGTACAGCGCTTACGGAGCAGCAAATTCGAATTATACAGAGACTTACTTCGAATATTACGGTTTTGTTTGATTCCGATGCAGCAGGTGTACGAGCTGCTATAAGAGGTATTGATTTAATATTGGCTCAAGGAATGAATGTCAAAGTCTGCATCGTTCCGGAAGGGGAGGATCCCGACAGTTTTGCTAAGAATAATACCAAAGAAGACATACTTGATTATCTAGAATCGAATCAGAAGGATTTTATTTCATTCAAAAGTGAATTATTGCTGGACGAGGTTAAAAACGATCCAATTAAAAAATCAAATACTGTACGTGCTGTTCTCGAAAGTATAGCTGTTATTCCAGATAGCATTAAAAAAGAATTGTACATCAAACAGACCGCCTTACAATTTGACTTGAATGAAGGGACTTTATTTAGTTCACTAGCTCAAATTGAAAAAAAGAGCAGTCAGAATCAGCAAAAACAGACTAGAGATAAATCTCAAAATCTTGAGATTGTTTCAAGTCAACCAAAGAAACATACCGACAAACAATGGGTGTTAGAAAAAAACCTCATTCAAATCTTATTGTTGTATGGAGATCGAACCGAGTTGTTCGTTGATGAGGTCTATGTTGAAGATAATGATACGGGCCAATTGATTTTAACTCAAAAACCACAGGAATATAAGGTTATTGATAAGATTTATGTCGAATTACAGCAAGACGAAATGAATTTAGCTCATACTGAATTTCAAGAATTGTACGGTCAATTAATAAGTTATTATTCAGCAGAAAACCAATTTGACAGTGCGAGTTTTTTTCAATATCTCAATTCGAATCAACGAGTTGATTTGATTGAAATTGCTTCTGGCGCCGTTTTAGATTCGGATAAACATCAGATTCATAATTGGGAAAAACGAATGATTTTTGTAAAAGAAAGGGAAACGGAAATCGTACAATGGTTGCAAGAGACAGTTTTGAGTTTGAGATGTGTGTGGGTTCAAAAACACATCGAGAATATTCAAAATAAAACAAAGGACCAGAGTAATCCAAAATTACTTGAGGAGGTGATCAATTATATCTCTTTAAATAAATTATTGAACGAAAGATTGAATAGAGTATTATACTACTGATTTAGTATAGTTCTAAAGCTTCGGCCTGTTTTAGTAAATCTACCATATTTGACACGTTCAATTTACGCATCAATCTGGCTTTGTAAGTACTGACTGTTTTCTCGTTCAGATTTAGTCCTTCGGCGACCTCTTTATTTCGTTTTCCACTGGCCAACATTTTCAGTACTTCTACTTCACGAGTAGACAGTTTTCTGAAGTACTTTCTGCTATTTTCAGTATTGCTTTCTAAGGCTAACTTCTGAGCGAGTTCGTTAGTAATAAACATACCTCCAGCACTAATCTTGAGAACAGCGTGTTCTATAATTTCTAGTTCTCCAGTTTTACAAATATATCCTGATGTACCAGCTCTAATCATAGAAAGTGCGTAGACATCTTCTGATTGTGAACTAAAAATCAGTGATTTAATATGTGGAAACTCAGATTTGAGTCTTCTTAGAAAACTGATTCCATGGCTATCTGGAAGATCTAGTTCCATAATAACAATTTCAACCATTTTTTTATTGATGGTCTCAAATAATTCTTCAGTATTAGAAACGGTGCCCACGATATTGATGCTAGAAGACGTACTTAAAAGTTCTTTAAGGCCGTATTGTATAATTGGATGTGGGTCAGCTATTACAACGTTTATCACAATATTACTTTTAGGTTCTTGAGATAAATGTGGTATTAATATTACATAAAATGGAGAAGTTTCGGTGGAATGTATAAAAAAAGGATGTATTACAGATTGGGCAATCCTATTTGAGTTCTTTAGGAATTTCACATACAGGGATAGGCAGCATTTTGTGCTTATTAGAGTTGTGAAATCTGGTATATATCTCGTAAACCTCTTGTTGTCTGCCTTCAAAGTCAGAATTGACTTTATTTTCTTCATGCATCTTCATCGCCCATTCCAATTCAGGATATGATGCGCCGATCTGGTCTTCATCCGTTCGGTGGTCACCCCATAATCCGTCTGTCGGAGGAGCCTCTAGGATGCTCTTTTGAACACCTAATGAAGCAGCAAGTTCATAAACTTCGGTTTTGAGCAGGTCAGCTATTGGGCTTAAATCCACTCCGCCATCACCATATTTGGTATAAAATCCCACACCAAAGTCTTCCACTTTATTTCCTGTGCCCGCTACAAGGTAATTATTTAGGCCAGCAAAGTAGTACAGCGTTGACATTCTAAAACGTGCTCGGGTATTAGCTAAGGCTAGATTTTGACGATCCTTGTCTAATGCTTCTGGCAAGAGATTTACAAAATTGTCATATAAATCCGTTAGCGGAACTTCAATTCGAGATACATTGGGAAATTCACTTTGAAGCCAGTCAATGTGTTTGCTGGCTCTACTAATCTGATTTTCACCTTGGTGAATTGGCATTTCTAAACAGAGTACAGGTGCTTTAGTATGTGCGCAAAGTGTTGAAGTTAGCGCTGAATCTATACCGCCAGATACTCCAATTATAAAACCCTTGGCTTTTGCATTGGTTATATAACTTTGAAGCCAGTTTTGAATATGTTCGAAGACTGCTGTTGTTTTCATAGCATTTGAAATACCTTTGTAAAATTAAAGGAGACATGCCTCAATTAAAAGTAAACGCCAATAAAATGAAGTACTTAGGCTTAAGTTTTACCGTTTTCGCAATACTAATTACCCAAAGTTGTCGAGAAAATAATAATACAGTAAAGAATATTGAATATTTGTCAAATCTTGAAGTCATTCGATTTGACTCTTTGTTTGCGCAAACCAAAGCAGAAGACTTAGATGGAATGAAGCGAGCTTTTCCGTTTATGTTTCCAGTTGAAGTTGAGGATCGTATCTGGCTGGATAAGATTGATAATGATCCGCTTCAGAAGGAACTTGAACAAGAGGTAGCTAAAATTTATGATGGAGATATCACTTATAAGAATGAATTAGGACGTCTTTTCTACAACTTCGAAAAATACTTTGATGCCGCTGCTCCTAAAGTAATGACTGTTGTGTCTAAGGTGGATTACAAGAATAGAATTCTTTACGCAGACAGTTTACTTTTTATCGGTTTGGATTCTTATTTGGGTAAAGACCACTATTTCTACGAAGGAATACCCGTTTATCAAAGGGAGCTTTTGGATCGAAGATATCTTACTTCTGATGTGAGTGCTGTTTTGGTTAAATCTCGATTACCCTTTACTACCAACAGGCAATTCTTGTACAAAATGATACAATATGGAAAAGAGGTTTATATCAAGACAATGTTAAATCCTGAGGCTTCTATTGCGGTAAATTTGGGCTATACCGAAGAATCGTATCAGTGGTCGAGGGCCAATGAAAAACAAATTTGGAGTTATTTTTTAGAAAATGACTTTATATACAGCACAGATAAAGAATTGGAAAAGCGGTTTTTAGATCTCGCACCCTTTTCTAAATTTGGTCTTCAAATAGATCTTGAATCACCCTCGAGAATTGGCAGATTCATAGGTTATAGAATCGTTGAGCAATACATGTATAAAAATAAAAATACAAGCGTCATTGCCTTAGTTGAGTTAGATGCTATAGAGCTACTAAAAGAATCAAATTACAAACCCAAAAGATAAAAACATGACCATACAACACAAATCAAAAATTTCTGTGGAAGTGGGATTAGATGAGAATAAAGTTCCAGAAGCTTTGAACTGGTCTGCAGAAGACGGCGGAATAGTCAATCAGTCAGCTAAAGCTGTGATGTTATCTGTTTGGGACCACAATGCTCAGGAATCTTTACGAATTGATTTATGGACGAAAGACATGCCTGTAGATCAAATGAAAGTGTTTTTTCATCAAACCTTAGTCAGTATGAGCGACACCTACTACAGAGCGACACAGGACGAAAAAATGAGCGAAACGATGAAGGACTTTTGCGCCTATTTTGCTGAAAAATTAAACTTAAATGAGTAGGGTTTTTATTGGGACTTGAATACGTCTTGGTTCAATCGTTCTATTTCATTTAAGAGCTCTTCTTTTCCCATGTATTTGGTAGACGAGGTGATAAAAGATTTGGGGCTTTCTAGCCAACCGTATTCTTCAAGTTCTTTATTGTACTGATCAATTGTTGCTTGAATTTGATCTTCTTTTAATTTGTCTGACTTGGTAAAGACAATGTAAAAAGCAATACCCAATTCGTTTAGCCAGGCCATGAATTCTAAATCAATTTTTTGCGCGCTATGTCTAATGTCTATGAGCACGAATGCACATACGAGTTGTTTTCTTTTTGTAAAATAAGCCTTTATCAATTTTGCAAATTCTCTGCGGTTTGATTTGGAAACCTTTGCGTATCCATATCCAGGAAGATCCACTAAAAACCAATTATTATTGATAAGAAAATGATTGATAAGTTGAGTCTTACCTGGTCTGCCTGAAGTTTTAGCAAGATTTTTTTGATTGGCAATCATGTTGATCAATGATGATTTTCCCACATTTGATCTTCCGATAAAAGCGTATTCCGGAAATGGATTTCTCGGGCATTGGTCAACTTGACTGTTGCTCACTACAAATTTTGCAGAATTAATTTTCACTGGTGTCTCTTAAATATTTCTAGAGTTTAGCCAGTTGTAAAGAATTTCATTGAACAATTGAGGATGTTCCATCATAGGGGCATGTCCACACTTTTCTACCCAAAATAAATCAGAGTTTGGAAGAAGTTCATTGAATTCTTCTGCGACTTTTGGAGGCGTTACAATATCGTTTTCACCCCAAATTATGCAAGTTGGTGTTTGGATGTTAGGAAGATCTTTAGCCATATTGTGACGGATTGCACTTTTTGCGATAGCTAGTGTTTTAACCAACTTCATTCGGTCATTCACTGTGGCAAACACCTCGTCTACAATTTCTTTAGTGGCCACTTTAGGATCGTAGAAAACTTCTTCTGCCTTGGCTTTAATGAAGTTATAATCTCCTCTTTTAGGATAACCATCGCCCATACTATTCTCGTATAATCCAGAGCTTCCCGTAATGATCAGGGCCTTTATAGGATTAGGGAAGAGTTTAGTATGTAAAAGACCTATATGACCTCCAAGAGAGTTTCCTAGCAAAATAACCGAATCGAATTTTTTGTATTCTAAAAAAGATTTGAGGTAGTGCGCAAACTCCTTTACCGTTGTTTTGGTAAGAGGCATGTCGTAAATAGGTAGTTCAGGAATGACTACTTTATAATTGTGAGTTGGAAAAAAATCTACTACCGCCTCAAAATTACTCAATCCTCCCATCAAACCGTGTAGCACAACAATTGGAGTACCCTCGCCAACTTCTAGGTATTGAAACTGCCCTTCTTTTTTGAATAGCCCTTCTGTGGTCATAGTCTTCATTTGAGGAATTTCAAATATAGGTAATTCGTTCTAATTAATTTTTTTTAAATCAAAAATCAAAAAAACTTCAAATTGTGGATAAATGTGTATAAAAGTGTAAAAATGTGTATATAAATAAAGTATATTTGATGTATAAGAACGACACTAAACAAATGCTTCACATCATTGGACAATACGACTGTAAGGCGGACGCCAAGGGAAGAGTGACACTGCCCGTTTCACTCAAATCTCAGTTATTGCCAATTCTTGAAAAAGGTTTTGTCATCAAGCGATCGGTATTTCAAAACTGTTTAGAACTCTATCCCAAGGAAGCTTATGATGAATTGATGGAAAAGATTTTGAAGAAAAATAGATTTTCAAGATCCTATGATACGTTTTTAAGAAATTTTCTCGCAGGAACTCAGCCTCTTCAAATAGAGGAGCATGGCAGAATACAAATACCTAAATCACTCGTTGCATTTGCAGGGCTCAAAAAGGAAGTCGTGCTAAGCGCGGTTATCGATCGTATTGAGATCTGGGATAAGGATATGTATGAGGAAGTTTTAGAGCAAGGTCAAAATAATTACGCCGACTTGGCAGAAGATATTTTCTCAGATGACGATTAACACCTATCACATACCTGTAATGCTAAAAGAAGCCGTAGATGGTTTGGCGATAAAAGCTTCAGGTGTTTATGTCGATGCTACTTTTGGAGGAGGGGGTCATTCTAAAGAAATATTAAAGCATCTCAATAAAGACGGTAGACTTTTTGTCTTTGATCAAGATATAGATGCTCAGAAAAACACCATAAATGATCCTCGTTTGACTTTTATTGCTTCTAATTTTGCATTTGCCTCGAATTTCTTAAAGCTCTACGGTGTTACCAAAGTAGATGGTGTTTTAGCTGATCTCGGTGTTTCTTCTCATCAATTTGATTTTGGCGCAAGAGGTTTTTCTATTCGCTTTGATGCACCTCTTGACATGAGAATGGATCAAGCCTCGGATTTAACGGCTCATAGCGTAGTGAATTCATATAATGCTGAAGACCTGACACGTTTGTTCTACAGTTATGCAGAACTCAGTAATGCGCCAAAATGGACAGAGGCTATAATTTCAAGACGTGAAAAAGCCGAAATTAATACAACTTTTGAGCTCATTGACGCGGTAGCGCATTTGACACCAGAATCTAAGAAGAGCAAACTATTAGCGCAACTCTTCCAAGGCATTCGTGTAGAGGTCAATCAAGAACTCGCTTCTTTGGAGACCTTTTTGCTTCAATTGAATAATCTCATTCAAACCAACGGCCGCTTGGTTGTTATTTCATATCATTCTCTAGAAGATCGATTAGTGAAACGATTTATAAGATCTGGTCATATCGACGGTCAAATCCGAAAGGACTTTTATGGGAATCCAGACCTCTATTTTAAACGTATAGGAAAAATGTGCAAGCCAAATTCTTCAGAATTAGAGCAAAACAACCGTGCCAGAAGTGCTAAAATGAGAATAGCAGAAAAATTATAATGAAAGCAAAGCTAATAGACATCTTAAACTTGAAATTGTTCTTGGGTAAAAACTCCAAAATGACTATCCAAATATTTGTCATGTTAATTGCTATTAGCATTATCGGAATCACCCTCTCTAATCAAAGTGATTTTAAGGCCTTCAAAATAAAGCAACTCAATGATGAAATTAATGTACTGCAAAGTGATTATATAGTCTTAAAACAAGAAGTTCAGAAAAGTAGGCTCTCTTCTCAACTCGAGAAAGATCTCGAGTCACTTGGACTAAAGCCTATTCATAAACCTATTGAGAAAATCGTTGTAGTCAAATAATGAAAGCTTCAGAGAGAAATATAAATACAAGATTACTGCTGTTTATGGCGGTTTTGATTTTTTCTGGTCTTGCTATTGTTTACAAGTTGGTGCGTTTTCAATTTATAGAAACCGGAGAGCTCGAAAGAACAGCCAGATATACACCTGTACAGACCAAGCCTATAAAGGCGAGAAGAGGTCGCGTTTATTCTGAAGATGGCGCATTATTAGCCGTCAGTGTATCACACTACAATATGTCATTCGACCCTTTGGTAGCTAATGAAGGGCTTTTTAATCGTCATAAATATGCCCTTTCAGATTCCTTATCAAAAATCACAACTTTAAATAAAGGACAGTGGTTGTCAAAAATAGAAACTGCTCGAAAAAATAGAAATCAACATATTGCTATTGCTCAAAATCTAACGCATGCTGAATTTAAGCGAGTAAAAAACTTTCCGCTATTCAATTTAGAGCGCTTAGCCGGAGGATTCATATGGAAGCGTGAGACACATAGAGTTTATCCATTTGGTCAAATGGCACGTAGACTTATAGGGCGATATGAAATTCGTGAGAATGAGGAATATATGTTGGGAATGGAAGGTGCATTTCACCATGATATTTTAGCTGGAAAAGACGGGTCTCAAAAGGTACATTCTTTACAAACAAATATTACCAAAACCATCGAAGTTATTTCTAATTCTACTGACGGACTTGATTTGATTAGTACTATCAATAGCAACATTCAAGATGCCACGCATCAAGCCTTGTTAAATGCCGTTGAAAAACATCAAGCAGAACGAGGAGTAGCTATTGTGATGGAAGTAAAAACAGGTGCGGTTCGAGCAATGTCGAATCTGAATCTTCAAAAAGACGGTCAGTACAAAGAAGATTTTAATTATGCTATCAATTCTAGATATGAACCGGGGTCTACCTTTAAATTAATCAGTCTTCTAGCTGCACTTGAAGACAGAATAGCTGATACTTCAAAAGTATTTCATGCACCTTATGGAAAATATACCGTTTATAGTAAGCATGTCAATGATTCTAAGCAAGGGGGATATGGGCCTATAAGTTTAGCCAAAGCTTTTGCTGTTTCTTCAAACACGGCTTTTGCTGAAATGATTCATCAGGGATATAAAAATCATCCTGAGCAATTCGTAAATCGTTTGTACAGCATGCAAATGAATCAGAAGTTAGGTATTGATATCAAAGGCGAAACAAAACCTATTGTACGTTACCCTGGCGATGCTGGATGGTCTGGGCTATCATTGCCTTGGATGTCTTTTGGCTATGAGATTCAGTTAACACCATTGCAAATGCTTTCGTATTATAATGCGGTAGCTAACGATGGAGAATTAGTGCGTCCCTTATTTGCAGAGGCTGTTCAAAAGGCAGGTCAGATCATAAAGTCATTTGAAAAAGAGATTATACATCCATCTATAGCTTCAAAAAAATCAATTCGAATTGCCCAGCAATTATTGCGAGATGTGGTTGAAAAAAGTTATGGAACAGCCAATAAATTAAGTGATATCCAATTGACCTTCGCCGGTAAAACTGGAACATCACAAATAAATTACAGTGTTGATGATGAGGTGAATTACGTCTCTTCTTTTGCAGGATATTTTCCTGCCGAAAACCCAAAATATTCGTGTATTGTAGTTATAGATAAACCCGATAAATCTCGGCAGATATATGGTGCTGATGTCGCTGGACCAGTATTTAAATCCATCGCTCAAAATGTGCTTACAGAAACGCCATATATCTCTGAGATTTCTATTGCACAAATTGAAAATGTATTGGGTCCAACAAAGGCTGATCAGCTTAGGTTACCCAGTTTTATTGGAATGCAAAAGTCAGATGTTAGCGCTGTACTGAACCATTTAGACATTGAGTTTCAAATTCAAGGAGAAGGAATAGTTACTAAGCAATCTCAAAAGGCTGGAACCCCTATTGCTCAAATTGATAATCTACAACTAATCATGTCATGAAAGAGCTAAAAGAGTTACTTTATGGTGTCTCCATTGAAGCTGTTCAAGGAACTACGTCCGTTCAGGTCAATGAAGTAAAAGTTGATTCTCGAAATGTTAAACATCAAGACTTATTTATAGCTATTGAAGGCATAGCCTTTGATGGTCATCTATTCATAGAGAAGGCAATAGAAAAAGGAGCTAAATCTATAATATGTCAGTACATTCCAAGCTCATTATCAGATAATACTAAGGTTACTTTTATTCGAGTAGATAATAGCAGGAAAGCATATGGAATTATTGCCTCAAACTTTTTTGACAAACCTTCTAGTGCATTTAAAGTTATTGCCATAACGGGAACTAATGGTAAAACCAGCGTTAGTTCGATGTTGTTTACCCTTTTTCAAAAGTTAGGTCATACATGTGGATTGGTCTCGACAATTGATATCCGAGTAGGTGCAGAAGTTTTAAACACAACTCATACTACACCTGACGCTATGCAGTTACAACAGGTTTTTCTGCAAATGAAATCAAAAGGGGTCACTTGTTGTTTTATGGAAGCCAGTTCGCATGGTATACACCAGTCCCGCTTATCAGGTGTCGATGTAGATGCAGCTGTATTTACCAACTTGACTCAAGATCACCTTGATTATCACAAAACGTTTTCGCATTATAGAGATGCTAAAAAGGCGCTTTTTGATGAATTAGCTTCTTCTGCTTTTGCGCTGACAAATCTTGATGATAAAAATGGTTTGTACATGTTGCAAAATTCCAAAGCAGCTAAACATACCTATGGACTAAAAAATCATGCAGACGTAAAAGCACATATCCTAGAACAGCAATTTTCAGGTACATTATTGAGAATTGAAAACCATGAGATATGGGTCAAATTGGTGGGTGAATTTAATGCGTACAACCTCGCTGCAGTCTACGGAGTGGCCGTAGAGTTAGGTGCTGATAAAGAAGAAGTACTAAAAGAATTAAGTTTATTGGAACCGGTAAAAGGAAGATTTGAATTCATCACTTCTAGCAATGGTATCAAAGCGGTAATTGATTACGCGCACACTCCAGATGCCATCGAAAACGTTTTGACCACTATTAAAACACTTAAAGACAGAGCTAATCGTGTCATTACCTTAATGGGATGCGGCGGTAATAGAGATAAAAGTAAAAGACCTTTAATGGGAAAGATTGCAGCGACTTTAAGTGATGAGGTTTTATTTACTTCTGACAATCCTAGAGATGAAGATCCAGAACAAATTATTGAACAAATTATTAGTGGGGTGCGAACATCAGATCGTCACAAATATGACGTAGTAATCGATCGTAAAGAAGCCATTCAAAGAGCGGTAAAAATTGCTCAACCTGGAGATGTCATTTTAATTGCCGGTAAAGGTCATGAGACCTACCAAGAAATTAATGGTGAAAAACAACATTTTGACGATCTAGAAATAACCAAGAACGAATTTGCAAAACTGAATTAAATGCTCTATTACCTATTCGATTTTTTAGAAAAACAATACCAGCTTACTGGAGCCTCTGTCTTTCAATATTTGTCCTTTAGGGCTTCATTAGCTACACTTTTGAGTCTTTTTATTGCGATGGTCTTGGGTAAAAGAATCATTGCTTTTATTCGGCGAAAGCAAATAGGAGAAGAAATACGAGATCTTGGTTTGGAGGGTCAGTCTGAGAAGGCAGGAACCCCAACAATGGGAGGTTTGATTGTCATTCTATCGTTATTGACCCCTGTGATTTTGTTTGCAGATATCAGTAACGTTTATATTCAACTGCTAATTGTTTCAACACTTTGGATGGGTGTTATTGGATTTGTAGACGATTACATCAAAGTATTCCGAAAAGATAAAGAGGGTTTAAAATCAAGGTTTAAACTCATTGGTCAAAGTGTTTTAGGACTAATAGTAGGTGTAGTATTGTATACGCACCCAGAGATTACAATAAAGCAAAAAGACGCAGCACAAACGGGCATAAACTTTTCAGAAATAAAAGAAGTAAAAAGTTTACAAACCAACATACCTTTTTTCAAAGGCAATGAATTTGATTACGCTGATATTATAAAGATCTTTAATGAAGAATGGGCTGATTACGCCTGGCTTATTTTTATTCCGATAGTTATTTTCATTGTGACTGCGGTATCCAATGGAGCTAATCTAACCGATGGTATTGATGGTTTAGCAGCTGGTTCTTCTGTGATAATTGTCTTGGTCCTTATGATATTCGCTTGGGTGTCTGGAAATGTACTTTTTTCCGATTACCTAAACATAATGTATATCCCAAGAGTAGGTGAACTCGTTATTTTTTGTGGATCCTTTATCGGTGCACTCATTGGTTTTATGTGGTACAACACCTATCCTGCTCAAGTATTTATGGGTGATACTGGGAGTTTAACTATTGGTGGATTGATAGCGGTTATCGCGCTTATTGTGCGAAAAGAATTGTTGATACCCTTATTGTGTGGAATATTTTTCGCTGAGACGCTTTCGGTAGTGATTCAAGTGGTTTATTTCAAAAGAACCAAAAAGAAATATGGTGTAGGTAAAAGAATCTTTTTAATGGCTCCATTACACCACCATTACCAAAAAGTTGGAATGCATGAAAGCAAGATTGTGAATCGGTTTTTAATTGTAGGTGTAATTCTAGCAGTTTTAACTATTGTAACATTAAAAGTCAGATAATTCAATGGAGTTAGGAAAGAAGAAAATAGTAGTTTTAGGAGGAGGGGAAAGCGGTACAGGTGCAGCTATACTGGCTCAAAAGTTGAACTTTGAAATTTTTGTTTCTGACTTTTCAACCATTCCTTTAAAGTATAGAACGCTACTTGAAGAGCATGGAATCGCCTTTGAGATGAACGGTCATTCCGAGGAGCAGATTTTAGATGCTGATTTAGTTATAAAAAGTCCAGGAATCCCTGATGATAGTTTTTTAATCAAACGAATCAAGCATAACGGTATTGAAATTATCGATGAGGTTGAGTTCGCTTTTTTGCACTCCAAAGCTCCCGTAATTGCAATCACCGGAAGTAATGGTAAAACAACTACATCAACTCTAATTCATCATATCTTAAAAAGTTCTGGTCTAAAATCAGTCCTAGTGGGTAATATTGGCCGTAGTTATGCTCGTGCTGTCGCTGAAGCAGAGTTCGACTATGCGGTAATCGAAGTCAGTAGTTTTCAATTGGACTATTGTAAATTTTTTAAACCTCAAATAGCGGTATTAACCAATATCACTCCAGATCACTTAGATCGATATCAATACAAATTTGAAAATTACAAGCAGTCAAAATTTCGAATTACGGCTCAGCAAGATCAAGACGACATTTTGATTTATAATGCAGAAGATGAACATATTAAAGATTTAATTACCTCAAAGACTTCCAAGGCTCAATTATTGCCCTTTGGAATGGGTGGTATTTCAAACAATTCAGGAGCTTATTACTCGAATTCAGCTATGAAATTTAAATACAACCAAAAGGAAATGACGATCAGAGAAGAAGAACTGACTTTAAAGGGAAATCACAATATTCAAAATACCATGGCTGCTGGTTTAGCTAGTATGGCCACCCATTTAAAAAGTCAAAAGATAAAACAGAGTATAACCACATTTACTGCTGTTGAACATCGCTTAGAAATGGTCAATAGAATTGAGGGAGTGGTTTATATCAATGATTCAAAGGCGACTAATGTAAATTCAGCGTATTACGCGCTACAAACGGTTCAAAAACCTATCATATGGATTGCAGGAGGTGTTGATAAAGGGAATGATTATAAAGCCCTCTTGCCATTGGTTCGCGAAAAGGTTAAAGCTATTATCTGTCTTGGAAAAGACAATGAAAAACTATTCGAAACTTTCTCCAATGTAATTGATGAGATGATTTCTTTAGAGAGTATGACAGAGGCTGTTGGAAAAGCGTATGAAATTTCAAATACGGGAGATACCGTGTTGCTTTCTCCCGCATGTGCAAGTTTTGATTTATTTAAAAATTATGAAGATCGAGGTGATCAATTTAAAACCCAAGTCAAGAGATTAGCCCTATGAAAACGATGTCAAAACTTATTACAGGAGATAGGCGAATTTGGATTATTGTTTTCTTATTGTTCATGTATTCTTTTTTTCTAGCTTATAGTGCTGGAACAGAACACACTTTAAGCGATAGTGGAATTCAAAAAAAGATGCTTATTATGAAAAATCTACGCATTTTTTTGGGAGGAATACTAATAATGTACGCAGCTCATCTGATAACCATTAAAAAATTAGTCAAGTTGTCATTTTTAAGATTTGCATTGCAAATTATGATTGTGCTATTGGGTTTAGTATTAATGCAAGACAATGGCTATGCGGCAAAAAGATGGTTAGTTTTATTCGGTTTTAGTTTTCAACCCTCGACTTTGGCTATACCGGTCATGATGTTCTATATTAGTACCTATTGTGCCAAATACTACGATGAACCCTTAGATTTTTACGAGAGTATTAGAACATTGTGGTCTTATGTTTTCATCATTACAATACTGATTGGGTTACAAAATTTATCCACAGCATTCTTGTTTTTGATGCTCTGCTTCATTCTGTTGTTCATTGGAGGATACCCTTTTACCCATTATCTCCGTGTCTTTTCGGTTTTTGGACTATTAATGGGGGGTTTTTTCTTGGTGCTGATGACTGCTCCAGAGATTCTCCCGACAGACAGAGCAGTGACCTGGAAGAATCGAATTGAAACCTATTTAAATCCAGAATCAGCCTCAAAGGACGCGACCCATCAAATCAGTCTATCTAAATTGGCTGTCGCTAGAGGCGGCGTGTTTGGCAAAGGTCCCGGAAATAGCTTGGTTAAAAATAAAATTTCTCAAGGGACCTCTGATTTTGCTTATGCCATTCTTGTGGAGGAGTTTGGAATTTTATTGGGAGGATTTTTAATTCTCTTTACTTATCTCTACTTGGGATATTTGATTTTTGTGAATTGTTATCAAGCTAAATCCTTGTACAAGCAGCTATTGATTGTAGGCCTCGGTTTACCTCTTGTAATTCAAGCTGTACTCAATATGGCAGTGGCAACAGGTCTGTTGCCAGTTACAGGACAACCTCTTCCTTTTATATCTGATGGGGGAACCGGAACCTTAGTGAATTGTGTTTGTATCGGTTTAGTCATAGGGATGACTAGAGACCGTATGAAAACAAAAAAGAACAACATTACAAAACAAGAATTGTCAAAAATTAAATTTATTTGAAAACGCATAGATTCGTCATATCTGGAGGTGGTACAGGAGGTCATATTTATCCTGCCATAGCCATTGCTGATGAGTTAAAAAAGCGATTTCCAGATGCAGAATTTTTGTTCGTCGGAGCTATGAATCGCATGGAAATGCAGCGTGTTCCAGAAGCTGGATATAAAATAAAAGGATTGTGGATAAGCGGTTTGCAACGTAAGTTGACTTTAAAAAATTTGAGCTTTCCCTTTAAGTTGATATTTTCTGTATTTAAGTCTTATCTAATTCTCAAAAGATTTAAACCTACAATTGCTATTGGTACAGGAGGATTTGCTAGTGGTCCATTGCTTTTGACTGCCTCAAAGTTGAGAATTCCTTATGTACTACAAGAACAAAATGCTTTTCCGGGTATTACGAACAAATGGTTGGCTTCTAAAGCAAAAACGATTTTTGTGGCCTATACAGATATGCAGCGATTTTTCGGAAATACATCTGTAAAACTTACAGGTAATCCAGTTCGCAGTACATTAATTGATAGTGCCAAATCAAAAAAAGAGGCTTGTCGCTTTTTTGATTTAAATCCAAACAATCCAGTTGTTGTAATGCTAGGAGGTTCTCTTGGTTCTCAACGAATGAATGAATGGCTCGCAGCGTACAAAACCGAATTTCAAAATCGAAATATTCAGCTTATATGGCAATGCGGTTCACGCTACATCAATAGGTATAAAACACAGACCAATAATGTCATAAAAGTATTTGATTTTATTACAAAAATGGACTTGTTGTTTGCCTGTGCTGACGGATTTATTAGCAGAGCAGGTGCGGGTGCAATATCAGAATTGAGTTTAATCGGTAAGCCTACATTATTCATCCCGTCTCCTAATGTAGCTGAGGATCATCAGACTAAGAATGCTGAAGCAGTTGTCAATCAGAATGCAGCACTAATGCTTAAAGAATTGGAATTTGAAAATAATTCTCTTATCAAAATTGAGCTATTGATTGAACATGTAAAAAATGTCAATAGTCCTATGGCTAAAAATCTTAAGAATATAGCCAAGCCAGAGGCTACAAAAAACATTGTTAATTACATATCTGATTTGATTTGAGTAGCTCATTAGACATATCAGCGGTTTTTTTTATCGGTATCGGCGGAAGTGGAATGTCTTCGCTGGCTAGGTATTGTTTACACAACAATGTAACTATTAGTGGTTATGATAAAACCAGAAATACAGAATGTATTGATTTAGAAACTAAAGGAGTTGTTATTTATTACAATTTGAATTGCACTGCTAAAATTGAAGAACTAAGTAGTCAAACTATTGTAGTGTATTCAGCAGCCATAGGAGTAGAACATCCGCTACTCAAAAGTGCGGTAAAAAAAGGTTTAAAGACTCGTAAGCGAGCCGTTTTCTTGGCACAACTCGTTAACAAAACCAAGTGTTTTGCAATTGCTGGAACACACGGAAAAACGACCACTACAGCCCTTCTTAGTCATATTTTTGAAGCGAATAAACTACCGTTTACCGCTTTTATAGGAGGATATAGTCGTGATTTAAAAAGTAATTTTCACCAATCTGGGAACGATTACACAATAGTCGAAGCAGATGAATACGACAAGTCCTTTCTTAACCTAAAACCATATGCTGCGGCAATAACTTCAGTAGATGCAGATCACTTAGATTGTTATGCAGATCACCAAGATCTGATTTCTCATTATCGTCAGTTTTATAACTCTGTAACGCAATTCAAAATTGTTCATAATGATATTCCTTTTGGTGAATTGTGCTATGGAATGAATTCAGATGCTGACTTTCAAATTGGTGAGCTTCGTATTAAACCAGAGAGCTTCTCGTTTGAGTTACGCGTAAATCAAAACCAGTCGTTAGAAATAGAGTTTAACAAACCAGGCCTTCACAATATTGAAAATACAGTAGCGGCGATTGCTCTGGCGAATCAAGTATTACCTTTTGAAAAGATTATACCTCACATCAAATCGTTTGAAGGAGTTCGCAGAAGATTCGATATAATTATTAAATCGAAGCAGCTGTTATTTATTGATGACTATGGTCATCACCCTACTGCAATTGAGGCGGTACATCAGACGCTTTGTGAGTTTTATCCAAATCGCAAAAAAACGATATTATTTCAGCCACATTTATTTTCTAGAACGTCTGATTTTATGGACGAATTTGCCTTGGCCCTATCACTGTTTGATGAGATTTATTTACTTCCCATTTATGCGGCGCGTGAATTACCGATAGCCGAAGTAAGCTCGGAAGTTTTAGCGAAAAAAATATCCAAATGTACTAGTGTAATTTGTAAAACTGAGGCTTTGGAAGTGCTCCCATTACAAGATTTAGAATTGTTGATTACCATGGGAGCTGGAGATATATCAGAATTAGTCGAACCCTTAAAAAATAAATTATGTCAGACCGTATTCGTGTAGTAATTAGAGGAGTATTCCTTCTTGGAGTAGTGTTTTTTGTCTATGGTTTTGCTCAAATAAAGCAGAATAAGCGCTCATATGAAAGAGAAATCATTATAGTCGATTCTGTCAGCACCTTAAGTAAAAGTATCGTTGATAAATTGTTAATACAAAAACTAGATCATTCGAAAAACGACAATAAACTTAAGGTAGATTTGAGAGTAATTGAAGAGTTGTTGTTATCACATACACTCATCTCAAATGCCCAAGTTTATAAAACGATTGATGGTAAGCTCGTTACAGAGGTAAGACAGAGATTTCCTGTCGCTCTAGTGCAATCCGACGAAGACTTTTATTTGGACGAAATGGGCGTTAGAATTGAAAAAAATGATTTTAAAAGTATAGCCTTGAAAGCTGATTTAAATAACTTGCCTGTCATTGTTGGTAAATTCGGCGCAGATAATTATGTCGAATTGATGGATTTGTTAAAGTCCATTCAAGATGATGGATTTTTTGCTTCTAAGGTCAAACTCTTAAAAAAACGACAAGATGGATTTTACGAGCTAGAACTTAGCAATTCCAATATTATTATAGAACTAGGTAATAATTCGAATATCAACCAAAAACTCAAAAAATTCAAAGCATTTTTTGCGAAAGCCACACACGACCAAATCCTTGACGATTTTAGCCGCGTAAACTTAGCCTTTGACAATCAAGTGGTTTGTACTAAAAGAATTTAAGCAGTATGGAAAAAAAAGAATACGCAGTAGGTTTAGATATTGGAACAACCAAAATCGTCGCCATTATTGGTTGCAAAAATGAATACGGAAAGATTCAGGTAATCGGTGTTGGTAAATCACAGTCTCTTGGAGTTAAAAGAGGTGTAGTGAATAATATTACCCAAACCATAGATTCTATTCGCAGAGCTGTAGAAGAAGCTGAAATTGATTCAGGTTTGAAAATAAGTAATCTTGTAGCTGGAATTGCTGGTCAACACATCAAGAGTCTTCACCATTCAGATTACATCACTCGCGAGCGAATCGAGGAGGTGATTTCTGAGGACGATATCGAGCGATTAAAAGATCAAGTAAAGAATCTACACATGTTACCTGGTGAAGAAATTATCCATGTCATTCCGCAGGATTACAAGGTAGATACGCAGGCAGAAATTACCGAGCCAATAGGTATGTACGGATCAAGATTAGAGGCGAATTTTCATGTTGTTGTAGGTGAAATTGCATCTATAAAAAATATCAGTAGATGTATTCGCGACGCGAATTTAAAAATGACTTCTATCTCTTTAGAGCCCATAGCATCATCAGAAGCTGTTTTAAGCGTTGAAGAAAAAGAGGCAGGTGTAGCCTTAATTGATATTGGAGGCGGAACTACAGACTTGGCTATTTTTAAAGACGGTATCATTCGTCATACAGCTGTCATTCCTTTTGGAGGAAATGTCATAACCGAAGATATAAAAGAAGGCTGTTCTATTATTGAAAGGCAGGCCGAGCTTTTAAAAGTAAAATTTGGTTCGGCATGGCCAGGGGAAAACAGAGATAACGAAGTAGTATCAATTCCTGGATTAAGAGGAAGAGATCCCAAAGAAATTACTCTAAAAAATCTCTCTAAAATTATCAATGCACGAGTAGTTGAAATCATAGACCAAGTGTATGTGGAAATTAAGAATTACGGTCATGATGATCAAAAGAAGAAGCTCATCGCAGGAATCGTATTAACTGGAGGAGGGAGTCAGCTTAAGCACTTAAAGCAATTAGTGGAATACATTACCGGTATGGATACACGTATAGGTTATCCTAACGAGCATCTCGCGGGTAATTCAGATCCAAAAATAGCAAGTCCGTTATATGCGACCTCTGTGGGACTATTGATGCAAGCTATTGAACTTGGGACCACCGATCTAGAAGAGCCTCGGAAAGAAGAGGCTAAAAAATCAAATATTAAAAACATCAAACTTTGGACAAGTATATCCAAGGGCATTGAAAAATTTATAACCGAAGCAGAAGAATAAATATACCCACCCCAAACAATTATTACTTATGGAAGAAGGATTCAGCAATCTCAATTTTGATTTACCAAAACACCAAAGCAATGTCATTAAAGTAATAGGCGTTGGTGGAGGTGGAGGTAATGCTATCAATCACATGTTTAGAGAAGGAATTAACGGTGTTGATTTTGTATTGTGTAATACAGATCGTCAGGCCTTGGAAAACAGTCCTATTCCTATTAAAATTCAACTCGGTGTATCCTTGACGGAGGGATTAGGTGCTGGTGCAAATCCAGAAATTGGGGAACAAGCTGCTCTCGAGAGTTTGACCGATATAAAAGCCTTTTTAGAAGAAAACACTAAAATGATATTTATCACTGCAGGAATGGGTGGGGGAACTGGAACAGGAGCTGCACCTATCATTGCAAATCTAGCTAGAGAATTAGGCATCCTTACGGTGGGTATAGTAACCACACCCTTTAAGTTTGAGGGGAATATGAGAACCGTTCAGGCTCAAAAAGGTATAGAGACTTTGCGCAAAAGCGTAGATTCTCTTATTGTTATAAACAATAATAAACTTAGAGATATCTATGGAAATCTCGGATTTAAAACTGGATTTGCGAAAGCCGACGAGGTATTAGCTACAGCAGCAAAAGGTATTGCAGAAGTTATAACCCATCACTATGTTCAAAATATTGATTTAAGAGATGCCAAAACAGTCTTGTCTAATAGTGGCAGTGCAATCATGGGCTCAGCTACAGCCTCTGGAGCTACTAGAGCTCATGAAGCTATTGCCAAAGCTCTCGATTCACCTCTTTTGGATGATAACAAAATCAATGGAGCTAAAAACGTACTGTTGCTAATTGTATCTGGCGCTCAAGAAATCACCCTTGATGAAATCGGAGAAATCAACGATTTTATTCAGCAAGAAGCTGGATACAATGCAGACATCATTATGGGAGTTGGAGAAGATGAAAATTTAGGTGAGTCTATATGTGTTACAATAATTGCAACGGGCTTCAATGCAGAACATCAGCAGCTTTTAACGAATACTATTCAAGAGCCTATCACTCATGTTTTAGATGACCTAGAAGAGCCAAAAGCAATAGCTGAACCAGCTGTGGAACACGAGCTTGTTGAGGAAATTACAAAAGAAGATAAAGAGCTTGCCGAACAACAAGAGGTAAGAGAAATCGAAGTCGTGAAACATGAGCTAATAGAAGCAGATACAAGCGTGCATGAGATTGAGGTTCGTTTAAAGGAAGACGCGATCGTTGGAGAAGAGCCTATAGCTGTCACGACTGAGGATGAATTTAAAAAAGAAATAAAACAATTTGAAGGTTATATTCCCACAACTTTCTTTCTAAAAGAGATAGATGTTGTTTATGAGGAGGTTGTGTCACAAGAAAATGAAGAAAAACAAAGCGTTGATTTTGGAAATTTAATTGAAACCACCGATTTGATTCGAGAAATTGAAGTCAATGCATTTGAAGAGGTGAAGATTGAAGTTGCAAGCATTGCACAGACTGAATTAAGTTTTGATTTAAATGATTCTCAAGAAGAAGAAGAGGCTATCACCTTTGATTTTGATATAGATACTACTGAGTTGTCTCAAACTTCGACAAATCAATCTAATAGCAGCGATTATCAAAGTTTTGAAAAAGCCCTTACCACTGCTAAGGCAGGTGATGAGCCACAAATGAATTACAAGCGAATTGATATTGAAGAGAGTGAATCCGTAATTACTGGTTTTACATCGAAAGATGCCCCACCAGAACTACAGCTAAAAGAGGTTAATCCTTATGATCAGTCAATTGAAGATACAATGAAATCTCTCGCCGAGAATAAGGATAGGCGAATTGCAGTTTTCAAAAGTTTCAATCACAAGTTTAATGCGAGTAATAAAAAGTTAGAAGAACTTGAAAATATTCCAGCATTTAAAAGAGCTGGAGTCGAACTCGAAGATCCTGATTTAGATGCAAAATTATCAAGATCTAGTATAGGAGAAGATGCCAATGATGATCTTCAAATTCGATCGAACAATTCTTTTTTACATGACAATGTAGATTAAACGAAAAGGCTATGGGTTTACAACAAAAAGTAATGGAAGATATGAAAGCGGCAATGCGAGCAAAAGACGCTGTCGCACTAGAGGCATTAAGAGCTATAAAATCTGCTATATTGCTTGCACAGACTGAGTCTTCTTCAAAAGAATTATCTGAAAAAGACGAACTTAAAATTTTACAAAAACTCGTAAAACAGCGTCGCGACAGTGCTCAAATTTTCAATGAACAAAACAGATCTGATTTAGCTGAACCTGAGTTAAATCAGGCTAAAATCATTGAAAGGTTTTTGCCTGAGCAATTGTCAGAACAAGAAATCGCTAAAGTTGTTAAGCAAATCATTACTGACACAGGAGCTGCCTCGATGAGTGATATGGGTAAAGTTATGGGTGCTGCTAATGCAAAATTAGCGGGACGTGCAGATGGAAAAACTATTTCAGCAATCGTTAAAAGAGAACTAAGTTCTTAGACCTGTTAAATTACCATAGTTACAGCGTAAAACCAAAATGCAATTAGAAAGGTGCGAATAATCCACTTTGAAAAGATGTTTGATGTTCTCATGGCTTCTGATTTCTATTTCAATCTAGACAAGCTTTAATAAAAAGGATCTTTTAATCTACAAAGTGCATTTTAATTAGATATAGTAATGCTGTATCTGAATTATGAGGTTCTTTTTGAACGCTTAAATTTATTTTATGGATTTATAATAAGTTTTTCAAAAAACTTCCATATTTCTTCGGATGCATTGACATCTTGATTTCCTGAACCACCCCATCCAGGCCATTGATGACCACCTCCATCAATCTGATAAAACCAGACTTGTCTATTGTCAAATTCTGTGGTGTATTTGTAAACCGAGGCAGTTGAGTTGTCTGTAGTCACAATATTTGGGAAATCTATGGTCTCGGTTAGTGTGCATTCGTTTACTTCAGCCCATAGGTCGATTACTTGAAGTATATGTGGAGCGCCTCCCCAACCTCCTTGAGTTGACATACTGCCGTCCCAAGGGACAACTCCGTCTTGGGTTCCTGACATTTGCATCACAGACAATCCCTGCTGAGGATTACAATTATTCCAATCATAACCACTCATTGTCCCTGTAATTGAGGCAATACCTTTAAATATATCTGGCCTTTCGCACGCTAGAGTATAAGACATAAAACCGCCATTAGACATTCCGGCTACAAATGTGTGTTTTGGATTTGTATTGAATTCTTCCTGAATAGTAATCGCTAATTCACTCAAGAATCCTGTATCATCAACCGAACTAAAAGTCAAGTGGGCATTCCAATGGGTTTGATCTGTATTCTCGTTTACAGTTCCTTGTGGATAACATACCATAAAGCCGTGCGCCTCTGCTAGATCATTCATTTTTGAATAATTCATAATGTTATCCTTATTGCTCGTATAACCATGTAAAAGCATGATAAGAGGGGCATTTGATTTAAAGCCATTTGGTTTGTACAAAGTGTATTCTCTTACTTTGCCATCATGCAACAAACTGAAGTCTTTGACCGTCCAAGAATTATTTTCTGGAATATTGATCTGCTGTTCTTCGGAAACAGATTCACTTTTATCACAAGATTGGTTGATAAAAAGCAATACAAATAGGGGGATTAATGGAAGGTGTAGTAGTTTCATTTTTTTATGAAATATTTTTAAATGAGAAGTATCTAGACCCCTCGGTGTAAGCTAAAATAATCAAATGAATTAAGGCATTAGGTATTTTCATTGCTTATATTTGCCACTAATCGGCCCAGTAGTTCAACTGGATAGAATATCAGATTTCGGCTCTGAGGGTTGGGGGTTCGAATCCTCCCTGGGTCACTTTTCTTTTGGCAATAACCACTTCTCGTCCTGTTCTTCATAAAGCTGAAAATTCGTATTGACCATTTCAATAATTTGAACTCCCTTATCTGCCATGTTTTCAAAGTTGTCGATTCCATTATTTTCGAAACCTTGTCTTGTGCGATGTATATTGAATTGATTTGAAAAATCTACTCCAAAATCAGATGTTAGTTTTTCAGCCCCATACATAAATCCGAGTAATCCACCCCAAGTAGCTGTTGGATTGTCTGAATCCCATCCGCAAAGTGCTCCAATTTTGATGGTTTCTTTAAAATCACCTTCACCATAAAAATAGCTAATCATTCCTGCGCCAAAGTTGATGCCAGCTGCAAAACAACCTTGACATATAGTGTCGGTTGTGGCCATTTTATAATTATCCTCTTGGTTAATTTGATATTTTAAGTGGAGCTCATCTCTAGTTTCTTCCCAGGTTTTACCTTCGAGATAATTCGATTTAACGAAGTCATACATTTTTGCAGGATATCCCTCGTTATCCATTTTGGAACGAGCTTTTTCAGCCATTCCAAAAATTCGGTCCTTGGGAATTTGATCCGAAGGAACAGCTCCAAGCGCATAAAGGCGTACATAGAATTCTGAGATTTCAGCCGCCTCTTCTCGTGCAGTAGTTCGTATAGGCAAATGCGCTAGATCAATTGCAATTTCAGGATATCCGGGCGCATAAAATCCAAAAATTTCAGTAGTTAACTGGGCGTCAATCATATTGAAATTCGAATTTAGTTCAGGGTCTGAGGTCATCGGGGGTACAACGCCTTCGACCATTAAATCAAAAGCGGTTTGATTAGAAACCCATAGATAGTTTTCCTCTTTGGCTTTGATGTGTTTGAGCCATCCGTTTTTAATTTGTTCACCATTGAGTTTAGGTGTTTTATTTTCCAAAAGCAATTCTTGATATATGTATTCGATGTCTGTATCGTCGTCTGCTCCCCAAAGACTATCTCCGACAGCGTAGATGAAATCAATATTTTGAGAATAGTTGTTCGAACCCCATAAATTAGGTAAATCTTGGGCTCCCCAATTTTCACGTGTATAAAATTCCGAAGAGGTATTGGGGGTGTCAAAACCTATCTTATCCATCTCAGTGATGAGTCCAGTCCAATTTGCAATGCATTGCCCTAACCAAAACCCGTGGAGTTGGTTTTTATAATCGCTTTTAGAAATTTCGATATAATCATTTGAGCTTTGTGAACAGGAGTTTAGTATGACCAAGGCACAGCAAATGAAAAAGGTGTTTATAGTTTTCATGATTAGTTAGTTTAGAACAAATTACAAACTTATTTCCTGAAAAGAATCACTTCTATTTTATAACTTTAGCAGTCAACTAAATTTAACCTAACTAATGTGAAAAACGCTAAGTATCTTTTTTCGTTTACCCTGTGTTTCTTGATAACTAGTTTTAGGCCTAGTCTATTTGCACAGCGAGATAAAACTAAAGTGTTCTTAATAACTCTTGATGGATTGCGATGGCAGGAGCTCTTTACGGGAGTTGATTCTATTTTAGTTCACTCCAAATCTTTCACCTCAAACCCGAAAAAACTTGAAAGATTTATGAACCAAACAACCGTTCAAGAAAAAAGAGCCTCTCTAATGCCTTTTGTATGGAATACAGTCACAAAAATGGGTGTAATCTATGGAAATCGACACTTTGAAAATAAGGTAAATCTGACCAATAAAATGTGGTTTTCCTATCCGGGTTACAATGAAATACTAACGGGTAAGGCAGATGATGAGCATATCACCTCGAATGCGAAAATTAATAATCGCAATATCACTGTCTTAGAGGAATATCAGAAAATTGCAAAAAGGAAATATGCAAGTGGTGTCTTTGCAAGTTGGGATGTATTTCCTTTCATAATTAACGAGGAACGTTCTGGGGTATATGTCAATGCTGGTTTTGATTCTGCGCATAATGAACCTCTAAATAGAGAAGAAAATCTTTTAAATGATTTACAACAACAAGTACCTAGCCCATGGTCTAGTGTTCGTTTAGATGGATTTACACATCAATACGCCAAGGCATTTATCGAAAAAAACCACCCAGATTTGATGTACATCGCTTATGGCGAAACCGATGATTTTGCTCATGACGGTAATTATGAAGCCTACATAAAGGCGACTCATAACACAGATGCCTTACTAAAAGAGTTATGGGAATTTACCCAAGATGATGAATTTTATCGCGATCAAACCGTATTTATAGTTACAACAGACCACGGAAGAGGCACTTTTCCGATTGAGAGTTGGAAATCGCATGGAGAATCTGTTAAAGGCGCGGATCAAACATGGATATTAGTATATGGTTTTGGAGTAGAACCTCAAGGTGAGCTTCAAAAAAAAGGACAGTATTTTGCTAATCAAATCGCTCCTACAATTCGAAAAATTTTGGCTTTAGAAAGCAAAGACGAAGCCCAAGGTTACGGAAAAGCCTTAGATGTTCAACTAAATCATGTAATTCAACAGTAGTATGGAAAAGTATTTTTTGGGATTGGATATAGGGAGTTCTTCGGTAAAGGCTGCCTTGGTTGAAGTTAATTCGGGAGAATGCAAGGCATCCATTTCAAAACCAGAACAAGAAATGCAAATCATCGCAGCTCATCAAATGTGGGCAGAACAAGATCCCGAACTGTGGTGGAATATATGTTGTGATTGTATTAAAGAATTAAAGAAACAAAATCATTTAAGTGCAGATCAAATTATTGGAGTAGGTATTTCGTATCAGATGCATGGTTTGGTCTCCCTAGACGACAATGGTAATCTTCTGAGACCGGCTATAATATGGTGTGATGGTAGAGCAGTTACCTATGGTGATAAGGCATTCGAAGAATTAGGGGAGGCTTATTGTGCCACACATTTGTTTAATGCTCCAGGAAATTTCACAGCTGCAAAACTAAAATGGGTAAAAGAAAATGAACCTCAAGTCTTTGATAAGATAGACAAGATCATGCTTCCGGGTGATTATATTGCTTATCGATTTACTGAGGTTGTCAACACAACAATAAGTGGGCTTTCCGAGGGTGTTTTTTGGGATTTCGAAGGACATAAAGTAGCAGATGCCCTCTTGGAAAATCTCGGTATCCCAAACCAGTATATGCCAGAGCTTGTAGACACCTTTAGTGAGCAGTCTAAATTAAGTGCCAAAGGAGCTCATGAATCCACATTACTCGAAGGAACTCCTGTTTTGTATCGAGCAGGTGATCAGCCAAATAACGCATTGTCTTTAAATGTAATGAACTCAGGAGATATTGCAGCTACGGCAGGCACATCTGGAGTAGTGTACGCCGTTACTGATAAAAAGAAGACAAAAGAGTTAAAGCGTATTAACAATTTTGCCCATTTAAATCACAGTGCTGAGCAGACCAGTATCGGTAAGTTATTATGCATTAATGGTTGTGGGATATTGTACAAATGGATTAAAGAGAATTTAGATATACACTCTTACGAGTATATGAATGAATTAGCCACTAAAGTTACTCAAGGGTCCGATGGCCTTTTAGTGTTTCCGTTCGGAAATGGTCCAGAGCGTATGTTTGAGAACAGACCGTTGAGTTTTGAGCTGAGAGGCATGCAATTTAATCGACACAATAAAGCTACAATTTGTAGAGCTGCACTCGAGGGAATTGCTTTTTCTTTCTATTACGGAATCAAAATTCTATTGGAAGACGGTATCCCAGATGGTATAATCAGAGCAGGAAATGACAATTTATTTCAGGCAGAAATTTTTGGTCAAACACTGGCAGATTTAACGCAGCTTGAGATACAAATTTATGATACTACAGGAGCTATAGGTGCTGCTCGTGCTTGTCAAATAACCACTTTTGGGCAAGTTCATTTCTCACAAAGTATAGAAAAAAATGATTTTGTTCGTAGCTTTCATCCTAATGCCGAATCCGAAGACATTATGAAGGTATATAACAATTGGGAGTTCATTGTAAAACATCAACTTAATAACTAAATAAATTATGGCTTTAATAGGTGATAAAGAATATTTTAAAGAAGTAAAGGAAATCAAATTCGAGGGGAAAGATTCAGACAATCCCCTGGCCTACAAGTATTACGATCCAGATCGAATCGTTGCGGGTAAAACACTTCGAGAGCATTTTAAATTTGCGGTAGCTTATTGGCATTCTTTCTGTGGTACTGGGGCAGATCCTTTTGGGCCAGGTACTCAAATTTATGAATGGGATGCTCCTTCCGACCCTGTAATAGCTGCAAAAGAAAAGGCAGATGCGGCCTTTGAGTTTATCACCAAGCTCGGTTTTGAGTATTTCTGTTTTCACGATTATGATTTAATTCGAGAAGGTTCTTCTTGGGGTGAATCGGAGTCAAGATTAAATACTATTGTAGATTATATCAATAAGAAAAAGACGGCCTCTGGAGTAAATGTTTTATGGGGAACAGCGAATTGCTTTTCAAACCCTAGATATATGAATGGTGCCGCGACAAATCCGGATTTTAAGGTTGTAGCCAATGCTGGAGCACAGGTTAAATTAGCCTTAGATGCAACAATAGCTTTAGACGGAGAGAACTATGTCTTTTGGGGAGGACGTGAGGGATATATGTCACTACTCAATACAGATATCAAAAGAGAACTAGACCATATGGCACAATTCCTGTCCATGGCAAGGGATTATGCTAGGGGGCAAGGCTTTAAAGGAACTTTTTTTATCGAACCTAAGCCTATGGAACCTATGAAGCATCAATACGATTTCGACGCAGCTACTGTAATTGGATTTTTAAATCAATACGGATTGGCTGACGATTTTAAAATCAATTTAGAATTTAATCATGCTACCCTCGCAAGTCACACCATGCAACATGAAATGGCCATAGCGGGATCTAATAAGATGCTAGGTAGTATTGATGCAAACCGAGGAGACTATCAAAATGGTTGGGATACCGATCAATTTCCGAATAATCTCGTGGAGGTCACAGAAGCCATGCTTGTCTTTTTGCAATACGGAGGCCTGCAAGGAGGAGGTGTTAATTTTGATGCGAAAATCCGCAGGAATTCAACAGACCAAAAAGATATTTTTTATGCCCATATTGGAGGGGTAGATACATTTGCGCGGAGTATAATTGCTGCCGATAAAATCATTTCTTCTTCGGATTATCAAAAACTAAGAGATGAGCGCTATCATTCATTTGAAAGTGCTTCTGGAAAGGATTTTGAGGAAGGTCGATTGCAATTAAAAGATTTATTTGATATTGCCTTAGCCCATGGTGAGCCTCAACGAATCTCAGGTCGTCAAGAATATTTTGAAAATATTATAAACCAATATATTTAAGCGGTTTTAAAACTATACAGGTAAGGAGCTTTATGTGCTTTACCTGTGTATTTTTTTTCGTGTCGAACCAAAATGTCTTTCGCCAATATTTTGCGCTGAAAGGCTGTTCGGACTAACTTTTTTTGAAGAATACTCTCGTATACATTTTGAAGGTCTTTCATGGTGAATTTTTCTGGCAATAAATTCATACCGACTAATTTTTCGTCTAGATTTTTTTGAAGTACTTCTAGGGCTTTTGATACCATTTCTTTATGGTCTAGTATCAATTCAGGTAACTCGTCAAGACCATACCATCCAATGGAATCAGAAAGTTCATCTGGTTGAAGCGTGACTTCTTCAAAGTTAATAAGGGCATAATAACAAACACTAATAAAACGATCCAAGAGCCAATGATCATCATTGATTTGGTGGTCGTGTACTTTGCAAATATCTTTTAGAACTTTCTTGTCTCTCCTTTTTTGATTTCCAAACGTATGGCATTGTTCTAATTGAATGTCCGTTAAGCCTGTTCGGTTTTTAACACCTTGATATACGGCATCGTTCAAATTTTGATTGTGTTGTACGAACCCGCCGGGTAGGGCAAAATGATTGGTTTTTTGATATTCTAAAACGACTATTTTCAACTCCGTACCATTAAACCCAAAAATGACAGCATCATAAGCTAGATGCGGAATGAAATCCTCTTTCTTGGGAAGTTCTATTTTTTTCATTGTCGTAAATATATACTAAATCGCAAATTTCGTATTATTGTATCTATAGATACAATAAAAAAATGAAAAACACCTTCCTTTCCTTTTTTGCAGGATTATTTATGCTGAACGCTCAAAATCCCAATGCGTTTTCAGTTCAAGTCGAAACGGATAAAGGAATTATAGAAGGAAGTTATGACACGCATACAGGTGTGCAAACCTATTTAGGGGTTCCTTTTGCAAAACCACCTGTTGGAAACTTAAGATGGAAAGCACCTGTTGAAATACAAAATTGGGAGGGTGTCAAGGAAACCAAAAAATTTGGACCTCGACCGATGCAGCCTTTGGTGTTTGGCGATATGAAATCAAGATCTGCTGGGGTAAGTGAAGACTGTCTCTATTTGAATATTTGGACCACCGCCAATCGAAATAGTAAAAATTTACCCGTTTTAGTTTATTTCTATGGAGGAGGCAATGTTGCCGGTGATGCATCTGAGTATCGATATGATGGTGAAAGCATGTCAAAAAAAGATATTGTTGTTGTCACAGTGAATTACCGTTTGAATGTGTTTGGCTATTTGGCGCATCCCGAACTCAGTAAAGAAGCCTCTTATAAAGCTTCTGGAAATTATGGCTTGTTAGATCAGCTTCAAGCGCTAAAATGGGTAGGGCGAAACATAGCTCAATTTGGAGGTGATCCCAACAATGTGACTATTGCAGGGGAGTCTGCGGGTTCCATTTCCGTCAGTGCGCAAATGGCTTCACCTTTGAGTAAAGATTTTATTGATAAAGCGATAGGTGAGAGTGGAGCTGCCATTAATCCAACCATGACACCAGTGGCTCTTTACCAGGCCGAAGAAGAAGGTGAGAAATTCTTAGCGCAATTTCAAATCAATTCCATAGAAGAATTGAGATCCTTATCTACTAGAGCAATTTATGAGATGTATAAAGAATCGGGTCGTTTTGGTTTTCCTATGGCATTGGATGGCTATTTTCTTCCAAAATCGTTAAATGACATTTTTAACGAAGGGAGCCAGGCACAGATACCGCTCTTATTGGGATGGAATTCTGCTGAAATTCCCGCGCAGGCAATGATGCAAGATCAAGAATTGACGGAATCGAATTTTAATAAAACTATAGAACTCTTGTATCCCGATGAACATCGAAAAGTTCAGAAACTCTATGCGCCAGATAATAATGATCCGCGTGGTGTTGAACGCATGGCAACGCGTTTGGCGTCAGATCGATTTATTGTTTACAGTTCTTATAAATGGTATGACCTGCATCGTAAAAATAGTGATCAGCCTATTTATCGTTATTTGTATGCCAAGCATAGACCTCCACTGAAAAATAGAGATTTAGTGGCAGGATTTGCCGGTGGAACAAAAGAGCGTTCAGATAAAGATATAGCACCAATAGCACCAATTGGAGCACCACATGCATGCGAAATAGAGTATGCTATGGGTAACTTGCATTTGGTCGAAGACTATCAATGGACAGCCGAAGACTACACGGTATCAGAAACCTTTCAAAATTACTTTGCTAATTTTATTAAAACCGGAAACCCTAACGCTGAGGGATTGGCCAATTGGCCTAACGCCAATGTAAAAGGGAATCCTGAAGTGATGGTCATCAATACTCAAAGCGCTGCATATACTGCCGACAACGATAAGCGGTTTAGATTTTTAGATACCCAGTATGACCAATAGATTGAAGTTTGGTTTATTTGCTCTCATTTTTTCTTTAAAGTCATGGGAGATAAAACCTTAGCCAATTAAAGTTAAAACCGAAAAGATTTTAGCGCGAACTATTATCACTACAGATGGTGAAATCGATGATTTAGATTCATTTATAAGACTTTTATTGTACGCTAATGAAATGTCCATTGAAGGTCTTGTCTACGGCAGCAGTCAATGACATGACATGGGAGAGGGATTAGCCACTTCATGAATTATAGAAATGTAAATGACCAACGAGCTTTATGGGTCAATAAACTCGTTGAGGTGACCTGAAACAAGGAGGATGCAAGACCTTATTTCAGCTTATGCCAATGTATTCTACGATTTAATTTTACACGATTCAAAATACCCGCATCCCGATTAATTTTGCAAAATGAAATCATCATAAATTACGAACTCAAAGATCCAGATGATGATCGGTGGAATATGTCTTACTTAATTTTATGATAAATTGAGTCATCCTAAATGGACAAAACATATTATGTGTTGAAGTTGAAAAAAACAAATCCGAGTGACAGAATTCGATCCGCTAAGGAAAAGTTGAGCAATTCATTTGATTTTTCAAGTTAAGGACAATGCTTGTCCACCTTTAGTCGGTTATGAGCGCCATATTATACAATTCGAAAAAATATCGATTTTTCTCTCGAAAATATCAATAATTATAAAGTGTATTTTTTTATCAAAAAATGAAAAAATAAGTAAATATAAGATTTTACTAGTGCTTATTGTTTTCATATTTCATCATTAAAAAACTGTTAATCAATAGGTTAAATTAAAATCAAATACTAAAAGTTTAAAAATTTCGGAAGTATAATATTTTAACAAATTGCGTCAATTTAAATTTATAATGTGAAATCCATGACAAAATTTTCAATTCAAGAATCATTTTACTATACTTGTTGTATATGCCTTTAACGGAAAAGGCTTAACTAACTATTAATTCAAACAAATTATGAACCGACACAAAATTTTGATTTTGAGTAAAAAGAGTATTCAGTCAGCCTTGACGAGTTTCTTTTTATTGATGTTCGTCTTTGGTTCGAGTGCCTTTTCTTGGGCAAACTCCAACCCAGAGATTGAGAATGAGACAGGTTTAAGTCCTGTACAAATGACCGTTTCAGGTACCGTAACAGATTCATCTGGTGAGCCCTTACCAGGTGCGAATGTTATTGTACAAGGAACCACTAACGGAACCCAAACAGATTTCGATGGAAACTATACCATTAATGCTGCATCTGATGCCGTACTTGTTGTTTCTTACTTAGGTTTCCAAACCCAAGAAGTTTCAGTAAACGGTAGATCTTCTATTGATGTGATGTTAGCTGAAGATGCTTCTGCACTCGAAGAAGTGATCGTTACGGGTTACCAAACATTTACTAAAAAGGAGTCTACGGCTGCGGTATCTGTGGTACAAGCAGATGAGTTAGCAGGAATACCTTCTGGTAACATCGAGCAGCAATTACAAGGACGTGTTCCTGGGGTTACTGTAATCACAAACGGACAGCCTGGTACAACCTCTCAGGTTCGTGTACGTGGTTTCAACGCCTTCGGAGGTAACAGTCCATTATATGTTGTTGACGGGGTACCTACACAAGACATTTCGTTTATAAATCCAGATGACATTGCGACAGCAACCGTACTTAAAGATGCAGCTTCTGCTTCTATCTATGGTGCAAGAGCGGCCAATGGTGTAATCGTTTATACGACTAAATCAGGATCTAAAACGAAAAGAGAAACAAGTGTTTCCCTCAATGTATCTACTGGATTCACTGATCCAAACGTAAATGGGTCTATTGAAATGTTAAATCCACAAGATATGGCGCGTTACACCCATATCGCATATGAAAACAATGCAGCAGCAAACGGAACGCCTGTTGCCTACACTCACCCACAATACGGTTCGGCTGCTTCAGCTGTTCTTCCAGATTACTTATTTGCAACTGGGGTTGGGACAGGTAATATTTCTCAAGCGCAGGTAGATGCTAACTTTTCAGCGATTCAAGCGGCTTATGATGCAGATCCCGGAAATACATTCCTTATTCGTTCGAACAAAGCAGGAACCAATTGGTATGATGAAATTACTAGACAAGCGCCTGGTCGAAG
>CBFIGE010000014.1:22428-55687 GCA_965662045.1 Flavobacteriaceae bacterium | reverse complement strand
TGGATCGATTATGACGGCAAACTCATAACCACAAATTATATCTCTGAAAAAGAAAAGGCCGTTCAACAAAAATGGATTGATTACGAAAAAGAATTACTACATGCTGATTTGAAGGAATTTCAAAAACCAATTTACACCATTGAGACGGCTAAATTCATTGTACGTATTGACCTTTTAGAAAAGCGAAGATTTCGATACGCTTCATGGTCAAAGGATTCCAAGCTCTCAGATCAACCTGATTTAGTCCTTAACAACGGAGTACAGATGTTTGAAGGCACTGGAGGGAATCACCATTATAAATTTACCAATGGTCAGTACACTTATGTAGTTTACGCAAATGTATTAGGACCGCATGAGGAACCTCCATTTAATTTAGAAGTGTCCAGAAATGATAAGGTCTTACTCAACCAAGCCGCGACATTGAAAAAGTTGAAGTAAGGACTGTTCGCAAGAGGTGCCTTATTGAGCTGAAATAGTTTGAAAAGCTAACATTGTGGCAAGTCAAACTCCTTTTGAATCCTTATTTATTATAGAAATTTTTTGACTTTGAAAAATAGGGGATAACTGCCTTCTATTCTATTCTCTTTTGATCATCTTTTATAACAGTACTAATTATCAATAACCCTTCAATCCATCCAAAACATCTTTTGAGACTTTAAATACGGTGCCGTGTCGTATTCCGTCGGGGAATTCAATTTGATCAGAAATATTATCCCAGGTCTTGAGGTCTTTTGACTTTACGGCTCCGAATTTGTGTGCTCTGTATTGGTCGAAATAAACCATCCACTCATCACCTATTTTGGTTATGGTAGGGCCTTCAACCCAGTGATTTGAGATGGCCTCTGAAATAGAAACATTCCAGTTGTAAGGGTTGTCAGATTCAAGTACGTGGAGGTTTTTTTGAGCTTCAGGTAGTAAAGTCTCATCTTTTATGATCATGAAGTACTGACTTTCATTGCGCGCAATTGTAGCGTCGATGACATTGAATCCTGGTTCGACAAAAATCTCGGTCTCAGCGAAGTCTTCGAAGTCTTTAGTGGTGGTGTAGTAAATTCTGTGATTCCAGCTGTCTTCAGCTTGATTCGCGGTTTCTAAGAACTTATCTGAAACTGTACTTGCCCAAAAAATAAGGTACTGCTCTTTTACCTCATCGTAAAACAATTCTGGAGCCCATGAGTTTTGGGTTAATTCCTCATGCTGCATGACTGGAATAAACTTCTGCTCAGACCAATTGATCAAATCTGAAGAATTTGCATAGCCGATTCCTTTTTCTTCCCAGCTTACGGTCCAAACCATATGGAATTTTCCATCAGGCCCTTTAATAATACAGGGGTCACGCATGAGTTTATCCTTGCTGAGCTGTGGAGTCAAAAACGACTTGTCGTCGTTCAAGGCCTCCCATTTCAGCCCATCGTAACTGTAAGCCAAATGCAGCCCGTCTTCTCCGTTATTTTTAAAGTATGAAAAGAGAAAAACTTCTTCCTCCTTACTTCTATCTTGACATCCTAGTGTAATAAATACCATTAGGATTGCGAGGTTGCGATATGTTTTATATGTACTTATGAATTTTATTTCTTTGATTAGATCATAGGCTCACATACTTCTAATTTAAGGACTGACTTATTTCGCTTTTTAAAGTGCCTAAGCTCGCAGTCCATTGCTCAAAACTCGGTTCTTGATTACCATGTGTGTTGTGCGCTTCTATGACGGCATCTCTTATTTGATTTGACCAAGAATCTAAAAGGGCATCGATATTAGGCGAATTAAAAAGATTGGTTCTAAAGGCATTATCCAACTTATTGTACTCCTCTAAAAATTGTCCAAAAGATCCGATGATCTTATCACAGGCTGCCGATTTTTGCATAAGATTAAAAGCGCCATGAGTAAAGCCTTGACAATTATTAGAAGTTTCAAACCATTTGTCTTTAACAGGTGTTACAGGGTTTCTGTCAAAAAGTATGTTTTCAAAGGCATTGTCTAAATCCCATGGAATAAGCTGTAATTTATTTTCAATAGGGTCTTCGTATAAATAGTAATTGTGATTTTCAAAGTTTTCTCCGTCTGAATAGAAATGAAGAAATCCATCGTCATGCGCAATCCTTCTATCTACAACCAACATTTTTAAAAATGATTCTTTGTCCATCCAATTTTCAACCACACTCCGCACTTCATTGTGATTAACAGCGGCTAACTGATCTGAAAAAGTTTTGATTAGAGAAACATCAGATACTTCTTCATTTGTTTTTAATCCACTTTGGAAATAAAATACACTACGAGCTTCTCCATTAGATTGTACAGGCCACGTTTCTTTATACAAATTACCTCCAGAGTTGTCAAAATTTTTATTGGTAAATGGCCCGTCAATCTGCTCGGTATTAGCAAAAATCCCATTAAACTCGCCATTGATATAGATGACAGCGTGATTTGACCTTGGAGCCGTTACACCAAAATTTCTGAACATATAGTACCCTAATCTTTCGCGCATTTTAGATTGGTCAAGATTTTGTGAATGAAACTGAAGTTTGTTTAAGCCGTAAAATTTTCTATCAACTTGCCAATTAATTTTAACTTTCATTGACAATTTTGGACAGGTCTTAGAGCCTGAAGGGTTTGACCAGTCATTTCCCGATAAGCACCCTACCCAAGCTCCAATAGAACCCTTGTATCTAATACCAACATTGCTGACAATTTTATTCTCAAAAACTAAAGACCCTTCAACGTACTGCTCTGCTGCTGGATTATTGTTGATTTTGTTTAAATTTTGCTGACTGATATAAATATCAAATCTATGAAGTTTGTTATGGTCATAAATGTAATTTGAAGATTGATTCGCACTTTCTACATACTCTTCAAATTCAATTCCACTAGGGGTCTCATCTGTAATAGTATCCATTTCATCTAAACTGTCTTTTGAACAAGAGGACACCAATACGTAGAGTAAAAACGAAACTATACGTAGATTTAAGCTTGTATATTTTCTCATATTTTAAATTTAAGAAAATTGGATTAATCTGTTTCTTTCCCTTAGTATGAAGAATTAGCTAAAGAAGCTAAGACTCTATTTTTCAAGATATTTAATAAACTGCCAGCTGCATATTAAACAATCTTGTAATCTTGAGGATTTAAATAACTTTCTTCTGGTTTTGTCATCGATTTTTATTAAAACAAAGACAATATATTTGACCTTTTTTAAAAAAAATTGACCTTTTTTAAAAGTTATAATTTTTATCTATAAGTGTTTTTCCTGTTATTTTGACGTTTACAAGACACATGTGTAAAAAAAATTGTAAATGAAAGACAATATTTATTATCAAGAAATTCTTGAACTTCTGCAACTAATTCTAGAAGATGATCCTTTTCTTATCGAATCATTCAAAAAGAATAATGAGCCGGATAAACTCATCAGTAAAGATGAGCTTTTGCTTGCCATAGATGAAGTATCATCTGATAAAATTCAAAAAGATTTAGAACAGCAATTAGACAACTACAGGCATACCAAGAAGAGCCATTTAATGAGAAAGTATGGAAGACACCTTTTCACAGGCAGAATAGTAAGGTCAACTATTGATGTAAATTCAAAAGGAAACAAGTACCAAAAAATTTATTCATCCTACAAGAAATATTATTAATATATGATTTAATTACTTTTCTTTAATCATTATCTGTCTTGATGTATCACTTACCTTTAACTGTACTTATTAATCAAATATCAAAATGATTAATTACCATGAAAGTTTTTCTGTATAACATTGTCACTTCATTATTCACATCACTATTACTTTATCTATCACTTCCTTTAGACAACAACTACAGTCTGAACAAAATTTATCCTGACAATATCTACTACAATGTCTTATTGATTGAAGGCAAAATTTATGTGGGTTCTAATAAAGGGGTTTATACCATCGACAATATTACCGATGAATTAGAGATCATAGACTATTCAATTGCTGGTCCTATAAATTCAAATTTTAAATTCAACAACAGTCATAGAATCTCATACCAAACGTCTCCGATCAAATTAACAAGTGACTACAACGAATCAGTTACCGACTTTTTATACAGTGGCAATAAACTATATGTTATTTCTCGGGGAGATTTACTAATTTTTGAAAATAAACCCTATAGATTTACTCCAATAGGAAGCGTTAGATCAATTTCAAAAAATTCGATTGGATTTTATGGCGGAGTCTATATTGACGATAATGCATTATCTATAAGCTATACTGATGGTCAAATAAGAGAATTTGATTCTATAACATTCGTTTGTTATAATGGCCTTATTAGCTATCAAAACGGCGTTGAGAAAATTCTTTACAACAATGATAATTCGAAGATTTCTGACGCTCCTTACGGCAGAATTTCAGATATTTTTAATATCGGCAACTCAAATTTTCTGTTAATTTCTGGAAAAAAAACTAGCTCATTAAAGGGAGATAAAGGCATATATCTATTTGATTTAAAATCAAATAATTTCAGACTGATTTATTCTTCTAAAAAAAATGTTATTCCCATACGAAATAAGATTTATGCAAGAATGAATAGCTCTAATCAGTTTCACTTCATTGACGATGACAACTATTTTTCTCTTGATTTAGAGGATTATTCCACTGAAATATTGGATGAAGACATTGCAGAAAATATTACCGATATTTTAGAGTGTTCATTAGACGGGTCTTTTTTCTACGCAATTACCAAGGATAATACATTAATAAAACTTGAAAGAAATTATGAAGGACTTGAAATTATTAATTCTCACCCACTTGATAATTCAATTCACACTATAGCTGACATGGGAGAAATCTTATTTATCTCCGGAAATAATGGCTTAAGTTTATTTGAAAAGTCTTCAATGAAAGTTTATAACAACCTCATTGTCGACGAATTTAACAAGGGGGCCTTCTATAAAACTAATGACAACATATCATTTGGAAGTATTCACGGAGTTTATGAAATCGAAAATGTGAGTAAATTTCAGACAACAGGATTTATAAATAACCTATCAGGTTTTAATCAAAAAAAGAACAGCTCAGTTGAGTATATTTTAATTCTTATTTTGGTTGCCGTTGTCTTATTCTTTATATACAATAACAGAGCGAAAACTCCCTCAAATCAGGAAGTCATTTTAAGTATTAAAAAATATATAAATAAAAATTTAAGGGTGGTTACCTTAGAAATTCTTCAAGATAAATTTAAGTTAGATTATCATGAGATAAACAGCTTGGGCAAAGAGTTTAAACCTGCCAAATACATCAAACAACAGAGAGAGCAAAGAGTTTATGAAATGCTCATAGAAAATGAAACCTATGACAACATATCTTTACAAACGGGTTATTCCATTACCTATCTAGTCAAACACAAAAACAGATTTTTAAACCCAAAGATATAGGATACTCTGAGGCTTTAAATAGTATCCCTGATGTTTTTTAATAATATTGCCTTTGATACTTGTTCAAGACTTAGTTATTTTCTCGATTTGAATTCAACACATTTACCAAATCAATTGCGATTAAAAGAACTTCGAATTGAGGTCAGATTTTGAATTGCATCTGGTTTTTTATCATTAAAAAATGAACAGGTATTTATCTTGGTTTTTATTCATTTTGGCGATTGCTTCACTATGGACAGCTCTTGTCATCATTACTGCAGGAAGATTCAGTAGTGCAGATGTAAGCCTTGCGCTTTTCAATTTTACGGGGTTTTGGTTTTTTTTGTTTCTATTCGTCTTTTTATTGAGATTACTATGGAAGAAAAACTTCTTTAAACGAAAGAGATAAAAAAAAGAGGCTATTATTTGCTCAAAACAATAGCCTCTAGTCTAAACAGAAAAGATGAGGGAATAATTATGAATCTATCCAAAGATTTAAAACGTATAACTCCTAATATATAGTGAGCTTCCCTCTCTTAGGTCCTTTCAATATACAAAAAATAATTTAACTCGTTACATTGCAATACTTTAGTAAACTTGAAATAAAACTATGCTCTACCCTAAACCATAACTGTAAAGTGCATAATTTGAAACATCTAATTCAGATTACAGAATCGACACAGGCTGGTCAACAGGTTCACCAAGATCACAAGGCACTTCTTGAAAATTATCGTTAAAGGTCATTTCAATGGGATCCCCAAACTGGGAGGTTCACCGTTTTAGTGCAATCCTCTTTTGAGCAACTTGAAAAATTAATTGCAATTAGAACTAATGTCTTTTTCATCGGATGGATTTTAGTTCTTTACCAACCATTTCATCTAATGTATTTAGATTACGCTCAAAACTATTGTAGAAATTCATAACCCAAAATCGTTGTCGTATTTTAAGGTTAAGGTAGTTTTTTGCCGCTCTTAATTTGGTAATTGCCTTGAGTTCAGCAAGTATTTTTTTTCTATTGTCAACCTTTCCTGATACTCTTTGTGTCATTTCATTTTGGGTGGTTTCTAATATTTTTGAAATCTCGTAACCGTCTTCTTGCACCAATTGATTTCTGAATGATTGTTGCAATTCAATTTCACTCTTGACGTTTTGATTGACGAAATCATAACTGTTATCGATCAAAGAGATCAATTGAATTTTTATATCCGGATTAGAAATAAGTGATATAGAACCGTCCCCGATGATAGAGGTGATTTCTGAAACTGGCGGATGAAACTCCCTATAATCTAAGAAGACGTTGTGAAAGGCTTTCATGTGTCGGCCGTATTGTAAAACCTCAACAATTGAATCAAGATTTAAGTCACTCCAATGGGTAGAGAGGTAATCCATAAGCTGATTGTCGGCATCTAGGGTTTCACGTCTGTTGTCTAAATACTTTTGAATCTCATCAATATTGACTTCTATGGCTTCGAGTATCTCAACTTCCATGTTGTGATCGTCCGATTTTGCTTGCAGATTGCTCAGCCAAAATGAAATAGAAATACCGATAATAATTACAGAAGTTTCAAAAACGAACTTCTTTATGCCCTTGAATTTATCATTCATTTTCTTTGTTAAATACTAGTGGGATCAAAGAGAGAAATAAAGCAGTTTGAATAGCGGCTTCAGTGTATTCCTTTTCGATAAAAAAATAGACAGCAGCGCTAGCGAATACCACACCTCCAACAATCCGTATGATTTTTAATGTTTTAATCTCCTCTAATCTAATGATTTTTCCCTTTTTAATTTAGACTAGGTTTTACAATCAGATAAGAAACCTCTTGCATACCTCTAACTACACCACACACAATAAATCGTCAACAATATTATGTGGTATTTTATGAAGAATACAGTCCAAAGAAAGAAAACTTAAAAACAGCTGATATGTAAATTCTTTGAAGTATTTCAGAGTTGAAATATATACCCTTTGGGTTGTCGATCTAAGTGAAAAAGCAAAAAAATCCCTTATTTTGAGTATCTTAAGAGTTGTAAAAATTAACCGAATGAAGTTTTTAAAACCTCTATTATCAGCCGCAGTTTCTCTAATTGTTCTCAACGTATGGCTTTTTCGTTTTAACAAACCCACCATGTATAGAGGGGGCGATGCTTCAAATATGATTGATGAATTTGCCGTCTACGGATTGGATGAAAATTTTGTCTACATCATTGGCGCATTAAAAGTTTTAGCAGCTATCGGCCTTTCGGTCGGTCTAATAAAACACAAATTAATCATTCCTGCAGCTGTGTTAATGGCTGCTCTGATGTTAGGTGCCATCGGTATGCACTTTAAAGTCAACGATGAAGCGATTAAATTTTTACCCGCTAGTCTTATGCTTCTTTTCAGTTTAGGAATTTTCTTTTTGCAAAAAACTGAATTAAAAAACTAAGCTATTCTGCATTGATTTAAGTAATTCAACCTTGAATGCAGTAGACAAATTTTAGAGTAAGATGCCAAGAAAAGGATACATTAGGCGCACATTGCATTTGATATTAATTGGGTTATTGAGTGTGAACTGTTCAAAATCTAGTAACTCGTCTGAGGTGTCAAACGAAGAACTCGATAGAAATTGGGAGCAATACACCATTTTTAAACAGGGTAATATTCCCCTACTACTTATTTCAGTTCACGGCGGTGACCTAGAACCTGTTTTTATTGAAGACCGCACATGTTCACAGGCAGTTACAGTAAAAGATTTACACACACTTGAAATCACCCAAGGCATTGAATCTGAATTGTTGAAATTAGGTTATCAACCCTACGTGGTCATTAACAAGCTTCACAGAAAAAAAATAGATTTAAACAGAAGCGTATCAAATGCTACCTGCGGTGATCCAATAACCTCTGAATATTGGCAATTATTTCACAATCAAATTAAGGCCTATAGAAGTGAAATTGAAACCAAATTTTCAACGGGTTTAGTTCTTGATGTCCATGGGCATGCACATGAGGTTCAGCGAATAGAATTGGGCTATTTACTCAGTGCAACAGACCTTAGGCAAGAAAATGAAACCTTAAATGAGGTGGCCTACAAAAACAAATCTTCTGTTCGTCATTTAGCAGAAAACTCTAGTGGTCTTCAATTGAGTGATTATCTTAATGGAGCGCAATCTTTCGGACAGCTTTTTGAGGAAAGAGGATATCCTTCTGTACCTTCTTTATCGGATAGAGCGCCAAAGGAAGGTGAAGCTTATTGGTCAGGAGGCTACAACACACAAGAATACGGGTCGAGATATTCAGGGGATGTTGATGCGATACAAGTAGAATTAAACATGTCAAATGTTAGAGATAATGCAAGTAACCGAAGTCGTTTCACTAGGTATTGTGCAGAGGTAATTGTATCTTATTTGGAATCTCATTATTAATAACAAACCATAATCAAATGCAAGAAGACGAGGCCAACAAAAAGAAAGAAAATCGAAAAGCCTGGATTTTTATTTTAATCACCATCATTCTGGCAACCCTTTTAAATGTTTACAACAGAATGAATAGCTAAAGTATTGACTTAAAAAGGGTAAATCATCTCCTGTCAAATAGCAATTGCTTACCTATTTCAGTTGAGTTTCTAAATGTACCCAATAATCAGCCTCCATTTTTTCGGTATCGATGTCTGTATAAATTTTGATTTCACGCTGCCTGTTCTCTATAGGAGTGAGGAACTTTTCTATAATAGCCCATTCAGGATGCGCTAAAGCCTCGATTATGGCAACGTCCCACATGATCCACCTTTCCTTAAGAGGGTCATCGGCAGTCCACCAACGGTTGTACGTATCCCATCGGTTTGTGAGGTATTCTGCGAGAGCTCCCCTTGCTTTGAGTTCTTTGTCCACCTTTTTTTTTTCGAATACCAGATGTTGACTTGTAGTTGCAGTCATCACACTTAAATCTAAATTCGGGTAATCGAGTAAATAATTCACTGCAAGAGTGTCATTACCTGAGTTAAACTCTTTCTTATCGTATGTATTTGATTTGGGATTGTGCCAAAAACCAAGGTAATGTACTCTGATTTTAGGAACTATGGTGGAATCTAACAGAATGGCCGAAGCCACATTAGTGCAAGAACCCAGTATAACCAAATTTAACCTTTCATCTTTACTCATTTCGTGTGCTTTTTCAATCATAAAACGAGCAGCTTCAGAAGGCTGTGGAGTTTTTTTCGATTTTAATGGATCATTACTTCCTAAAGGCAGTGGAATGTCTTTACGTTTCAACAAACGCACGATGTCTTCATTGATTTTCTGACTTTCCTTTACGGTGCTATCCGTAGCAAGTGGCGAAATATGAAACTGTGCTGAAGAAATACCTAATAAGTCAAATTCTGCTGCGCCTACTGCTCTAACCAAAGCAAAGAGATCATCTACCTCATTGGCTGTGTCTGCATCTATAATTAAAGGGATCTTTTTGGATTGTTTTTGATTAGAACAACCCATTGAGAATAAGACAAAAGTGATAATGAGCCCGAGCTTCTTTTTCATTGTTTAGATGTAAAAATCTCTATTAAACTCGATAATAATCACCTTTCCAATTGGTGATGGCCATTTTAATATCGTTTGCTGAGAGTTTTTCGTTTACCGCTCTTTCTAATAAAGCTGGAAACTCCTTATCACTTGCAAATCTGAGTGCAATGATTTGTGACATTCGCAAGGTGTCAGGATACTCCATTTTGGCAAGCATGTAATAACGCAATCGCTCCTCGGCACGAATGGCTCTATCTTGAGCTCTAAGCGGAAATATTCTAATATACCAGACCATCACATGCAAAGTAAAAACCAACAAAACCATAAGCGTTGCCGGATACAGCTGTTCTTCAGGTGCGTGAAACAAATAACTGACTGAACCGCCTAAAAGTAGAAGGAGTAACACAAATAATAGACCATGAAAGCCTTTTACGTATTTCTTGTGATTTGAAAAATTTTGACCGTTCATTTTCATTATATCTAAATTTAATCTGTTAAATGTTCTTTTGTAAATTTTTTGACCACCAATCAAAAGCCTTGATTTGAATAATTGTTGATGTTACAAGAGGATTATTGTGATCTTATTCAAATCTAATGATTTCAGTTCTTTATTTTTAGTTTCATTTTAAATGGCTAATGAAATGCCTAACTTGTTGAAAAAAAACTTGCGCTGCAACAATTTGCATCTGCTTATGATTGGCTATGAACCGTACTCGAATTCAAGATTACAAAAAAATTGAAGAGGCAAAAGACCTCGATAGTGTAGTAAACGATAAGCGAAAAAGAAAGAGAGCTAACAAGAAAAAAGCTACACGTAGAAATCGAAGATATCAGAACAATCTTCTCAATCACTTGACAAAAAATATAGACGAAGAATATAAAGACTAGACTTGTATGCCTGTTGTACTTCCACATCACACCCTTGAAGAAATTCCTAAACTCTTATATGCAGAATTAAAGAAGGGAACGGTCCAAAAGAAACACCCTTTCAAAAATGTAGTCCTCTCCACATTGACTAAAGAAACATCTATGTCTAGATGGGTAGTATGCAGGCATGTGACTGCTGAACAAGGCTTTTATATTTACACCGATAGTCGTAGCCAAAAAAACCTTGAATTGAAACAAAACACAAATTGCAATTTGCTGTTTTATCACGACCGGCAAGGACTTCAGATTCGTTTTAACTGCAAAGGGAAGATACATAGACAAAACGAACTAACCGATAAGTATTGGCACGGTGTAAAGGGATATAGCGCTGAGAATTACACCACTTCTTTAGCTCCTGGAACACCCATTGCATCCATAGAGCATGGTCAAGAATTCCTTAAAAATATTACTGATGAATACTTCACTGTTCTCGAATTGAACCCCTACACTTTCGAAGTATTACAACTGAGCCGTGAAGGTCATATTCGAGCAAATTTTGAAAAAACAACAGATGACCAATGGAAGGGAAGCTTTTTAGTGCCATAGCGCAATAATATATTCAACTATTTAATTAGGTTTAGGTCGAAAGGCCTGGATGACTTGTTCATCAGTTTCTAAGTAAGGTCCGTTGATAAGATCTATACAATAAGGCACTGCGGGAAAAACCGCATCGAGACATTCTCGAATAGATTTTGGCTTTTCAGGTAGATTAATCACCAAACTTTTACCACGAATGCCCGCCGTTTGCCTGGATAAAATTGCAGTCGGAACATACTGTAGGCTTACTTGTCGCATTAATTCTCCAAAGCCGGGTAACATTTTTTCGCAAACAATTTCTGTAGCTTCAGGTGTTACATCTCGTAGAGCAGGACCTGTTCCTCCTGTTGTGACAATTAGCGCACAGCTGAACTCATCAGCCATTTGTTTTATGGTATTTTCAATTGTCTTTTGCTCATCAGGGATGACTTGATAAATAGGTTCCCATTTTATTGTGAGATAATCCTTCAAGGTCTCAATAATTGATGGTCTAGAGAGATCATCATACTCACCTTTACTCGCCCGATCTGAAACGGTAATAACGCCAATTTTTATTGGCCTAGCATTATTTGAGTTCATGATATGCTTAGTTGTGGATTTCTTTTAATACCTCTCCTTCAAACGAAACTTCTAAATAGAGTTTTGAAGAAGAATCCTTTTTAAGAGATACTTTATACCCTTGAAGTTCTTGATTATTCACGGCGACAACTTGAGTTATTTCATAATCATTATAACGCTTTACAACAGCTCTCTCAATATCCTCTGGCATTCTATCCTCATAAGAAACAGTATTCATATGTCTTCTTGCCTCAACAGCGTAACCTCTTTGTTCTATAAATCTATTTGGTTTTCCGTTTGATTGTTTAATTAATTGAAATTGGTCGTATAGGTCTCCAGTTGCTGTGTAAGACTTATATCTAAGCTTATCGTTATCAATATCAATGAGCTGAACCAATTGTGTGTTTTCAGCGGCCCGTTCTCTTTCTGCATTCCATCCGTCCCAAGCATTAGGTCTCAAATCGTACATTTTACCTCCACTGACAGAAACTACGTAAACTGTACCTGTATAATCACGCTTGTTTAGTCCATCTAAAATATTTTTTTCATCTGCTGCTAAATAAGGTTCTACTCGACCCCGAGCATAAGCGTGGTCATGACCCTGTAAGGCAATATCTACCTTGTACTTGTCGAAAAGTGGTTTCCAAAGTTTTCTCAACTTTACATTATTTCTGCCTGAAGATGCAGAAAATAAAGGGTGATGATAAGTAACTATGGTCCATTTATTTGGATTATTTGAAAGTATTTCTTCAAGCCAATCAGCTTGTTCTTTCAATTTTCTTGAGCTGTTCAAAACTACAATGCGAGCTCCCTGATGGTCCATAAAATAATTTGTCTCTTCTAAGCCTTTGACACCATTAGTAGGCAATGTAAATTGCGGCCTCCATTGAAGTGATAACTCTTTTTTGCCTTTTTTGCCAGGTAGATATCCATATTCATGATTTCCAGGAGTAGCGATTGAAGGTAACATGCTATGAATCCAACCACCTGCTGTATACCACTCATGCCACTGATCTTCGTCATGGGCATCGTTAATTAAATCACCTGCGTGTATAATAAAGCTAGCATCTGGACCTTTTCGGTAGCCTTCTCGAATGAGTCTCGACCATAGCTCCAAGATATAATTTTGTGCGTCACCGACATATAAAAATGAGAAAGGAGCTTCTTTTTCTGAAGCCGTTTTAAACTGAATCCATTCACTCCAAATTCGACCATCTCCTACTCTATAGGCATATAAAATATCAGATTCAAGGTTGTCAAAAGTAACCGAATGATAATTTGATAAGACATGCCTGTCATTTTCAGTGAAGTCCAAAGTTTCGGTTTTTGCAGCTATCGTTCTCGCATTTCTCCAAAACTTTGGTGCGGCTGTAGCCACAGCAATCTCAGCGTAAGCCTCTTTGACTTCATCAGAAGTTCGCCAAGTCACACTAGCAGTCTTCGCCGGATTTATGCCATAATTAATCACTATATGGTCTGGGTGTATTCCTGGCTTACTCCAGTTTTTGTAAAACTCCGGGGTTTTGTATGTCCTTTGCTGCGCAAGTAGGCTGCAATTGAAAAAAAGGGAAAGGGCAAATAGAACTGAAATTTGAATGAAATTCATATTTTTAGTTGACATAAAATGATATTTACTTTCGAATTAAACTTGTGTAAGGCTATACCAATGTGCACAGAACACCCAATATAAACAACATTGCGATAAGCACTGACTAATTTGTCAAATTAAGCAAAGTAATAATTAAAAGACAATTTTAAATTAAAACTATGGCGAAATACACTGAGGTATTTGTCATACGAAACCTTTGATAGTTTACTAAATCTTTAATGCTAAACTTAGTTGTTCTATTAATAACATTTAATCGCTTAAATTGGGATTTAAATCTATTTCGATATGCGTAAGTTTTTGTTTCTTTTTCTTTTCTTTCCACTAAGCAGCTATGCGCAATCAGAAAATAACTCTCTTTACTACGACAACAATTTCTTTTTAATCGAAGGAACAATCGTTGCCGATTCGCTTAAAGAAAGTCCTTATGTTAGACTTCCATCCTCTTATAAAAATCTTGTTAGAAAGCCTGTTTGGGATATATCAAAATCTTCAGCGGGTCTTTCTATTCGGTTTATTACAAACACCACTAAACTTAAAGTGAAATGGGAAGTATTAAACGACTTCTCAATGAATCATATGCCAGATACCGGAATTAAGGGTGTCGATTTGTATTACAGAAAAGGTGAACAGTGGCAATACATCAATACCGGTCGACCTCAAGGTAAAGTCAGTGAATATACACTCATCGAAAACATGACCGAAGAGATGAGGGAATTTAAACTATTTCTTCCGCTTTATGACGGAATTAAGAACATCGAGATTGGTATTGATTCTACAAGTACCATTACAAAAGCACTAAAAAGCACAAAGAAACCTATCATCTTTTATGGCACAAGTATTACCCAAGGGGGATGTGCATCTCGAACAGGAATGGTACACACCAATATCATTGCTCGAGAGCTAGATGTCGATGTCGCCAATTTTGGTTTTAGTGGAAATGGTCGAATGGAACAACCTATCGCTGAATTGATTTCGACTGTGGAGCCTGCATTCTATGTCATCGAATGTATGCCGAACATGATTAAGCCAGAATTAATCACAGAACGAACAATTCCACTAGTCAATACGATACGAGCAAAAAATCCAAATACCCCAATTGTTTTTGTCGATTTATTCAAATCTCCGATGACCTTTTTAAATACTAAAATGAAAAATGAAAACACGGCTATGGACGATGCTTTGAAGGTAGAATTTGACAAAATGATTGAGAGTGGTTACGACAAAATCTACTTCATAGAAACACCAAAACTCACCGAATCTGATCATGAAGGCACTGTTGACGCCATTCATTTTACAGATCTTGGATTTCAGAGGTATGCAGACTTTTTAATTACCCAATTCAAAGCTTTGGGCTTACACGCTCCTTAAACTTAAAATCATGAAGAAAATATTTTTTCAAATCGTTGTATTGTTTAGTGTGTACTTCAATTCATTCGCCCAGACCATTTTTGAACTTGATGGCCAACAAAGTATGCTGATGACTGGTAAAGGACCAGGTCAAGATGCAACTATTAATCCGTTTGAAGGAGAAGATTGTCATGTGTTAATTCAAAACCTTGGCCAGGAGTTATTCTCGGTCCGTATTCAATATAAAGGTGAAGTCGTTGATATAACATATGTTAATCCCTCACAAACCAAAAAAATTAAACTCTTGATTGGTCAAGAACTTTATTTAGACCCCGAACCAAGAAAAAAGACTAGGGCAAGTGTAGCCTATCAAAAAATGGAATGAGGAGTATTTAATAAACTTTGAATTACTGCCGCATTGACCTTAAATTTGCACAGTGAAAAATTACCTCTTACTTCTATTTTTACTTTTCTTGACTTCATGTCAAGAGCAACCATCAACATCTGTAAAAGTTACCGGCCAAATGAGAAACGTTATGTGGTTTGGCGACTTAGAAGGAAGAATTGCTACAGATTCACTAAGTAGTAATACTGCATACGGCCTTGGTCCTATTGAATATTTAAAAGGTGAAATACTGCTTTTTAAAGGGCAAACATTTGTGTCAAAAGTAATTGACTCATTACAGCACAAGGTCGAACAAACCACATCTTCGCGCGCTCCTTTTTTTGTTTATTCTACAGCGAGTAATTTGAAAGAACTAAACATACCTCAAGAAGTTATTACCCTTAAATCAACTGAGAACTTGATTGATTCGCTGTATAACGACTACGAACATCCTTTACTCATTCGTATCGATGGTCTGTTTGATGCAATAACAGTTCACAGTGTAAATCTAGCCGAAGGAAGCACGGTATCTTCACCAGATCAGGGTCATCAGGGTCTTACTAAGTATGACTTTAAGAATGTTAGCGGGTCATTAATTGGCTTTTTTTCAAGAAAACACCAAGCTGTTTTTACACACCACGACAGCTTTTTTCATGCCCATTTTATCTCAGATGATCGAGATATTTTAGGTCATGTGGATGCGATAAATTTTAACTCGACTAAGACCACCTTCAAAGTTTCAAAATAATGGAAACAAGAATTAACAAATTCCTCAGTGAAATTGGCTTTTGTTCGCGTAGAGAAGCGGATAAACTTCTCGAAAAAGGAAGAATTACGATAAATGGTAAAGTTCCAGAACTTGGCACTAAAGTCAAAACGGGAGATACGGTTGCTGTTGATGGTGAACAAGTAGGTGTTCGTAAAAAAAAACATGCCTATATCGCCTTAAATAAACCAAAGGGCATTGTTTGTACAACAGATCGCCGCTCTGAAAAAGACAACATCGTTGATTTCATTGGGCATAAAGAGCGCATTTTTCCAATAGGTAGACTTGATAAGCTTTCAGAAGGCTTAATTTTATTGACCAGCGATGGTGATATTGTGAACAAAATATTAAGAGCACGAAATAACCATGAAAAAGAATATATAGTGTATGTGGACAAGCCTATAAATCATGAATTCATATCTCGAATGCGAAATGGTTTACCCATTTTGGGTACAAAAACCAAAAAATGCTTTGTCGAACAAATTGGCCCTCAAGCTTTCAGAATTATTTTGACTCAAGGACTCAATAGACAAATTAGGCGTATGTGTGAATTTTTAGAGTACAGAGTTACAAAACTCAAACGCATACGAATTATGAATATACAATTGAATCTAGAAGTTGGCCAATGGCGTGACTTAACTAAAGATGAGCTCACTGAACTCATTAAACTCTGTGAGCATAGTTCAAAAACTAAATAGTTCAAAAAGAGCTAAGCAATATCGATTTGGAATCCTTGGCGGTCTTAATGCCTCTTGGTTTTAGTTTGTTTATTCTTGCGATTTCCTTTAAAGCTTGATTTTTTTTTGTTTGAGTTTACTCGAACCATCTTGCTTTTTTTTGGCTTTTGAGTACTGTTCGATGGTACTTGTACTCCTTTTAAATTTTGAGCTTCTTCAACAAATGGGTGATCTGAAACTATTTGAATCTTTTTATTTATTAATTGTTGAATATCCTTTAGATACGAATGCTCTTCTATACTACAGAAAGATATTGCTCTTCCGCTGGCTTGAGCTCTTCCAGTTCGGCCTATTCTATGAACATAGGTCTCCGGCACATTTGGCAAATCATAATTCACAACTAAGGACAAATCATCAACATCAATTCCACGTGCCGCTATATCAGTTGCAATAAGTATATTAAGAGAACCGTTTTTAAAATCATTTAAAGTCTTTTGACGCCTGTTTTGACTCTTATTACCATGAATTGCGGCAGCATTAATTTGCTCTCTACTTAATACTTTAACTATTTTGTCTGCACCATGTTTAGTTCTTGAAAAAACTAAAACGGAATCAGATCTTTTAGCTTTTAACAGATCAATCAAAAGCTTAGATTTATTTGATTTACTAACTAGATATAAATATTGATCTACTTTTTCAGCCGTTGTCTTGTTAGGTTCGATAGTCACTTTTTCAGGATTACCCAAAATTTGTTCAGACAATTTAATGATTGAGAGAGATAGTGTTGCAGAAAAAAACAGAGACTGTCGTTTTGAGGGTAATTTTACTAGCACTTTTTTGATATCATTGATAAAGCCCATATCTAGCATTTGATCTGCCTCATCTAATACAAAATGTTTGATCGAGTTTAGAGAAATAAATCCCTGCCCCATAAGATCGAGTAATCGTCCAGGGGTGGCTATTAAAATATCTGTACCATTGCGCAGACTTTTTGTTTGAGAATGTTGTTTGACCCCTCCATAGATGACCACGCTTTTAATACCCGTATACTTTGAGTATGCTTTAATATTATCATTGATTTGAATCGCTAATTCTCTAGTTGGGGTAATAATTAGAGCCTTAGGTTGTCTATTTCCATTTCGACCTTTATCTGACTTATAAAGATGTTGAAGGATGGGAATGGTGAAAGCTGCAGTTTTTCCAGTACCTGTTTGAGCGCAGCCCAACAGGTCTTTATTATTTAATAATAAAGGTATGGATTGTTGTTGTATTGGTGTTGGGTTAGAATAGCCTTGTTCATGCAAGGCTTTCAGTATTGGAGAACAAATCCCCAAGTCTTTAAATAGCATCCACCGAAGGTACAGCTATTGTTTTGATTCGCCTAGAGCTATGGTAAAAGGTTTTAATATGAACTTACGAGAATCAATTCTTAAATGATAATTTTATAATTGATTATTGCTTATTGCAATTTTATTTATAACTTTTACTATTCACATCAAACTGATAAAACATGAGAAATTTATTTATGCTGTTGTTGATTGCAGCTTTTACGAGTTGCGAGATGCCAACAGACCAATCCGTAATCAAAACAGACGATGAACTAACCGCAAATATTGAATTCTTACTTGACAAGTATGTCAATAATGAATTTGATTTTTCCGAATATTATGCCGATGATGTTGTTTGTAAAATCAATAACATTGAATTCAGCGGGTATGACAATCTGATACCAGGATTTCAAGCACACCACGAAATTTTATACACTAATATATCTGTTGAAGATTTATATGTACACACAAACTATTTCGCAGACGGAGAAGTTTGGTCGAATGCATGGTTTACCTGGAAAGGAACTGGGCAAACGACAGGTGATGACTATTCGAATCGAGGGCATTTCGATTATAGATGGGAAGACGGAAAAATCGTTGAACTTCTAGCTTACTACAGTGAAACTGCTGAAATGACAGAAGGAGCGGCTTATGCGGCGGCTAATGCTGAAGAGTAAATAAAACTTTGTCCAAAAGCTTACTTTAACTACACTGTTTCAGGGGTACACGATGTGTACTCCTGATTTTTTTAGACCCTTTAGAGTCGTTAGAATTGAGTATTGTTTATCGTGTAATTTGAGAAAATAATTACCCCCTTTGGAGCAGAGAAATAGACTCTTTTGTATTAATCACTAGAGGTCTTGTTAAATGACACTATAAGCTTTTTAGCCCTTTCTACATCGCTTTCTAAAACTTGTAATTCTACACTGTTTTGAGGAACAGCAAACCCTGCCAATCGGGCAGATTCGTTGGAATCTTTTATTATAGATGAAATTCCGTTTTCCTCTAAATAAAGCGCTAGTCCGTGAATAAAAATTGCGCTTTCTCTGTACACCTTAATATACTTGCTCATAAGACTTGAATTCATTCTAATGCTATTTCGAAGTTAAATGATTAAAAAAAAACTACAAAAACAATTATATTGTATGTTAAAAACAATAGAAACTAATCAACATTTTACAATGGTAAATAAACATGAAACTTTCACTTTTAAACTCGGAGATTTTAAACTACAAAGTGGTGAAATCTTATATGATGCTTTTTTAATTGTTGATGTTCAGGGAGAGCTGAATTCAGCCAAAAGCAATGCCATTATATTTGCCACATGTTTTGGTGGAGATCACAATTTTAATCAAATGGGCATTGGTGAAGGAAGAGCATTAGATCCTTCAAAATATTGTATAATTTCACCCAATCTTTTTTGCAGTGGACAATCATCTTCTCCAAGTAATGCAAGTCCTTCTCAAAGGGGATCGAAGTTTCCCTTGATTACCTATTACGACAATATAAATGCCCAAGATAAATTATTACAAGAATACTTTGGTATAACAAACCCGCTCTTGTACATCGGATTTTCTATGGGTGCGCAGCAAGCTTTTCATTGGGGCGCATTACATGGAAGTAGAACCGGTGGCATTGTACCAATCTGCGGCACCGCTAAAACAACATTTCAAAATTGGATAGCATTAGAGGGTTGTAAGTTGGCTTTAACTGCAGATGTCGCTTTCGACAATGGAAATTATACCTCACCTCCATCTATTGGATTGAAGGCATTTTCAATGAACTATACTTCTCGTTTATTTGATCAAAAAGGATATGAAGAGAACCTGCATTTAGGTTTATTTGGAGGTCTTGCTGACGACCATGCTTATTTTCAAACTCTAAATGACCTCTTTAGTGGTATTGATGCAAATAATCTCCTAGGAATGGCTAAAACATGGCAACATGGGGATATTGGAAAGCACGAAAAATTTGGAGGCAGCACTGCCAAAGCCCTTTCGAATATTACTTGTCCAGCCCTAGTTATGCCCTCTTCGTCAGATATTTCATTTGTTGCTGAAGATAATATACCTGAAGTTAAAAAAATGCCCGACGCAGACCTTAAAGTCATTGATTCTAAATACGGTCACTTTGCGGGTAGTATGTCACCGGCACTATCCTCAGAAAAAGAGGTTAATTTCATCGATGATGGGATTAAAGACCTTTTAGAAAAAATAGGTTAGTCCTAAAATAACGGTACGGATTGCCTTGAGATCATTTCTAATTTGCATTATATGAAAGGCCATGTACTGTTCTAACTTAACTTAGGTTTCTCTAGGAATGTTTTTATCTTGATGTTTTAATGCTAGCTTATGAGACTTGATATACGATTCTATGCAACTCTTCTTATTGTATCTCTGTTATCTTGTTCGAAAGAAGAAATTTCACAAGAAGTAGATATCCCCGAACAGTTAAACTATAGAAACATCTCTTACTCCTCTGAATCAGAAGCACAAAAAATGGATATTTACTTGCCAAAAGGCAAAGGACCTTTTCCTGTAGTTATTGTAATTCATGGAGGAGCTTTTAAGGCTGGAGATAAATCCGCAATGCTTCCTTATGCAAATGATTTGGTCAATCGAGGATTTGTTGCCTGCTCCATTAACTATAGACTTAGCACTGAAGCAACATTTCCAGCTGCTGTTCACGATACTAAAGCAGCTGTTCGTTATATTAGAAGTAATGCAGCTGTTTATAAAATTAATCCTAGTAAAATCGGTGCTTGGGGAGTCTCAGCTGGCGCCTACCTCGCTAGTATACTAGGAACCTCGTCTGGGGAACCTTATTTAGATGGATCAGAGGGGGATTATCTGACCGCTTCTACTGTAATTCAAGCATGTGTTGACTGGTTTGCTCCCATAGACTTTGCGAATATGACAACTGAGGCGTTGTCTTTAGGGTTCAATATCTCAGGACAAAATGAATCTCAATTTTTAGGTCTAGATGTTAATGACCCTAACAATTTGGCCATTGTCAATCAAGCTAATCCTACATCCTATATTGATTCAAATGACCCCCCTTTCTTAATTCAGCATGGGACAGAAGATCAACTGATTCCATACACCCAGAGTTCTAATTTTTACAATGCACTAAAAGACCAACTTGGAGAATCAAAAGTAAGCTATGATTTAATTGATGGGGCCGGACACGGAGGAGGACTTTTTATCAACCAAACTAACTTAGAAAAAGTATTTTCTTTTCTAAATATAAACCTTAAATAAAAGCTTATTACGGGCTTCATATGCCTACCCTAAAAGCGAATAGTTAACTCTTACACCAAACTAGCTTCGAGCAGAATATCGCATTTTAACACCCCAGAAATTGGACAATTTTGCTTTGCCTCCTCGGCTAAAGTATTAAACTCATCTTGATTTATGTCAGGTATAGAAGCTTTGAGGTCCATTTCAATTTTGGTGATTACACCCTCTTCGAAATTAAGAACTGCCTTTGTGTCAAGTTCTTTAGGATGGTAATTATTTTCATTTAAAACAAAGGCTAATTTCATGTTGAAGCATGCTGCTAAGGCAGAAACAATTAATTCCTCAGGATTAGTCCCCAATGCTCCATCTTCATTTTCAAATCTTGACTTAAATGAATAAGGCATTTGATTTATGGCTTTACTTTGAGTACTCATATGACCCATGCCATCAGCGCCATTACCTTTCCAAATTACGTTAACTCTTCTTTTCATTGCTTGTATATTTTACTTAATTAATTGTAAAAATTTATGATTTTAATTCCCTGCGACAAGATAAAAAAACAAATACTAGTCTTTTAAAATTAAGTCTAATATTATTTTCTTTAGAACTATTTTGAATTAAATAATTGTGATGTCCCTTGTATTTAGTTCAATTCGTTTTCAATTAATAATAGCAGAGATTCTAAGGCATTTTCAATATTGTTCAATCCAGTTTTATATTGATTGATGTACAAGCTGATTTGATTGTAAAAGTTCAATACATCCATTGAATCGTAATAATCATCGCTTATGTAAAAGTAATCCACCTCATGTTCGAATTGAGGAAAATCAGATACTCCTAACTGTTTTTGATCTGCGTCTGAAGAAATAACAACGATTTGACTAGAGAGATTTAAATAGGTTTTCCATCGCATTTCATCTAAAACTGGGTCTGCGGCCTGTATTCTTTTTAAGAGATTTTCATATAGGTAAACTAGCTCTTTTTTTAGCTTTTCATCTTTTATATTTTCCAATCCATTCGAGCTAAGTAATTGATTGTAAATTCCATACTGAGGAAAAAAAGATAAATTCATAAATCGCAAATCTGAGAATTTTTTAGCCAACAGCTCTTGGTTTAATTTTTGATCTTTCGCTAGAAAATCATCGGTTAAAATTTTTGCAGAATTCAGTGTTAGGTCTAATTTATTATATACCTCATTTAATTGAGAGATGTCCTCAGTAATCATTACGGTTAATTGTTTTAAAAGCTTGTCTTTCAATTTAATCTGTAAAATACTTTCTCGATAAGATTCTAAAGCAAATGCTCCTAACACACTAATGAAAATAAATATGCCTTCTCGAAAATGTTTTTTTGCTGCGATTTTAAAAATATTCATGGTTTGCTCATTGTTGATTCAATTTCAATCAAAGTAAACAAATCTTCACTATAAAATTTGATTTCGTTTTATACTTCCTATAAAGATTAATTGTGCTCTTGCCGATTGTTAATGCAAAAAAGATCTCTATTTACTTAACATCAAATTCTTTTTCAATCATGGGATAATCCTATGACATGAAGAGTCCTTAATCAAGTTTAAAATTCTTGTTTATTTCAATTATAAAATAAAATTTGTGATGTAAATTAGTGTAAACACTTAAACCTAACAATGAAAAAATACATCACATTAATTATCATTGTGTTGCTCTGCGCTTGTCAACAAAAAGCAAAAGAAGAGAATGCCAAAATTAAAATTGTAGATGATGGAATCACATCTATAATCGATCCATATGCAGAGATTGAAACACTAGCTGATTCTATCGCATTGCCTGAAGGCCCTGTTTGGGATGCCAATACCAATACACTATTCTTTACAGATGTTATAAATAATAGTGTGCACAGTTGGAATGAAAATGAAGGTATCAAAACACACATATCTCCAAGTGGTAATACGGGTTATGCCGATAATCTTGGCGAAGGAATTCTAGGTGCAAATGGCCTTAAACTAACATCTTCAGGTAACTTAATACTTTGCCAACATGGAGATCGTAGATTAGCTTTAATTGAAAATCTCGCAACTACAGAACCAGAATTTTTTACCCTAGTAGATAATTACAATGGCAAGAGATTAAATAGTCCAAATGATATGAGCATTGCTAAAGATGGTTCTATTTATTTTACAGACCCTCCTTTTGCCTTCTTTGATTTACAAGCCTTCAGTTTTGTTGAAACCGAAATGAGAGAACTTGATTTTAATGGGGTATTTAAACTTTCACCCAATGCTCAAAAACTTGAACTAATTACTGATCAAATTGACGTGCCAAATGGCATTGCACTTTCACCTGACGAAAAAACCTTATATGTCAATAAAATGGGAATGTTAGACGGCAATCCAGAAGTTAAAAAAATCGATTTAGAAACGCTCAAAGTTGAAACTCTTTTTTCCGGTAAAGAATTAGCAGCTCAATTTCAAGGTAATTTCGACGGCATGAAAGTACACTCATCAGGAAATATTTTTACATCAGGTCCTGGAGGTTTATTAGTGATCTCACCTGAAGGTGAATTAAAGGCTAGTATTGATTTTGGTCATATCACGAATTGCGCATTCGACGAAGATGAAAAATACCTTTATGCTACTGGTTTTGTGAATAACCCAAAGGTTTTTAGAATAAAACTTCAGTACTGAATCAACTATTATCTCCCAATTCATCTAAGACTTGGCCTAGAGTTTCTTCATATTTTTTGAGTAATTCTTGGTAAAAAACAATTCGTTTCTGTGTATTTGTGAGATAGCCTAATGAGGCATTTTGATAAAAGCTATCGTATATAGTGTAATTAGAAATACTCGAGCTTAAATCAATTGAATTGTCGAGTTGATCCAAACTTGTAATATAATTGATATGAGGAATAAAGTAATAATCAAACTCTTGATTGAACTCATCTAGTTTTATATTGATAGAATTGTTTCGCTCGCTCAAATGTTCGTAGTAGTCTGTTAGTCCTTTTTTGAGTTCATCGTTTTCGATAAGTTCAAATGCACTCGAATTGATCAGTTGATTATAAATACTTTTTTGAGGAAAAAAAGAGATGGACATGCGGGCTGATACATTTGAAAAATTCAAAGCCACCCTTTTAGAAATCATATTTCTTCTGCTGTGATTATCTAGAAGACTGTCAATTGATACTAAACAATTGTTTAATGCAGATTTTACTACCTCTAGCTGAATGCGATCTTCATTTAAAGCAATACTCAATTGAGTTAAGAGTAAATCTTTATTGGTTATACGCTCATTAACCTTAATTCTATTGTCAATTACAAATGAGAGTAAAATCCCTGAAAACACAACCAAAAATTCAAGCCCATATCGTATAACTTTTTTTCTCATCTCAATACTATTTAATTTCAAGAAATCGCTTTTAAACTCATATCTAAGACTTTAGCATCATAAATTACGCTACCCATAGAGATAAAGTTAACACCGGTTTCAGCTATTTCTATAACATTGTTTGTATTTATTCCGCCAGATGCCTCTGTTTGAACTTGATTTGCTATTAACTCAACTGCAGTTTTTAGATCGTCAACCGACATATTATCCAATAGAATGCGATCAATGGCGTCACTGTAATTTAAACAAGCCTTTACTTCATCAATATTTCTAGTCTCAACAACTATTGGAACTTTTATAGTATTGTTTTTCAAGTAGGCTAAGGTCTTTTGAATAGCGGCATGTATAGATCCGCAATAATCGATATGATTGTCTTTGAGCATAACCATATCATATAATCCCATTCTGTGATTTGTTCCTCCTCCAATTTGTACTGCCCATTTTTCTGCAATTCTAAAATTAGGTGTTGTCTTTCTAGTATCTAATACTTTACAACCGGTATGACTTATTTTATTTTGGACTTCTGTCGTAAGGGTCGCAATACCACTCATTCGCTGTAGACAATTTAAAACGACTCTTTCAGCTGACAAGATTGAAGATTCAGGACCGTTGATTTTAAAAAGAATTGTTCCAGCAGCTAGATATTGGCCATCCTCTACAAAGGAATTGAAATGAATACGTGAGTCGTGCGTGTGAAAAATTAACTTGGCCAATGCTATTCCTGCAATTACTCCATCTTCTTTTAAAAGCAATTGCGCTTGAGAGTCCTTTTGAGCATCCAAGCAAGCTTTGGCGCTAATATCACCCCTTCCGATATCTTCTTCTAGAGCGCTGTTTATAAATCGCTTCAACTGTGATTGAATTAAATTTGAATTGAGATTAAGCATTGTCTTCGTTGTAATACACCCCTTTGTTTTCTTTAGTTTGTTGAGCTTGTTTGATTATGAGATAACTGACATTCACCATGTTTCGAAGTTCAAGCAGTTGGGGTGTTATTTTATTTTGTTGGTAATGTTTTTTTGTGGATTGATAGTAGTAATCAAGTTCTTGTTCAGCCTCAATTAAACCCTTATTAGTTTTAAATACGCCAACTTTTGAGGACATAATCTGCTGCACTCCTGACTTCAAATTTGAGATTTTTTCTGAATAGCGATCTAAGATTTCTTGTGGGTGACTCCATTGAGGAATCTTATTTAAATAGTCTTTTTCAAGCCATTCATGTTCCAAAGTTACGTGGGTGGTCTTGACTGCTGTGTGTGCATAAACTAGGGCTTCTAACAATGAGTTTGACGCGAGACGATTTGCTCCGTGAAGGCCTGTGTGGCTGCATTCTCCTATGGCTAAAAGTCCATCTAAAGAGGTTTTAGCATCAATATCTACTGCTATACCACCACAAAAATAATGCGCAGCTGGACGAACTGGTATCAAATCTTTATGAAAGAAAAGACCGTGTTTTTTACATTCCTTAGAAATGGTTGGAAATGCATTCTCAACTTCCAGTTTATCTAAATGTTTGAGGCATAAAAAAACATATGGTAATTCTTGTTTTTTAATTTCTTTTTCAAGAGCTCTTGATACAATATCGCGAGAAGACAACTCTCCTCTTGAATCGTAATTCAACATAAAGCGCTCTTTTTTTTCATTGAGTAAATGTGCTCCAAAACCACGAACAGCCTCAGAAATCAAAAAGGGAGATTTCTGATTTTCAAGAGCTAATGCTGTTGGATGAAATTGAACATAATGCAGGTTTTTTACTCTCACCTTGGCTCTGTATGCTGCTGCAATACCATCTCCAGTTGCAGATTCAGGGTTTGTTGTGTACTTGTATACCTGACCTGCACCTCCGGTTGAAAGCACAGTGATTTGAGCACTTATTTTTACAATACTTAGTGTTTCTAAAGAAATTACATATGCACCATAACATCGATTTCTGGCGGTCATATTGTGATGATGATCTGTTATTAAATCTACTAATGTGTGATTTTCTAAAAGACTGATATTTTTGATTTCCTTAAGGCGTTGAACCAGCGCTCGTTGTATTTCAAAGCCAGATTTATCCTTATGGTGAACTATTCTATTTGCTGTGTGCCCTCCTTCTTTTCCTAAGTCAAGATGTGAATTCTGACCTGATACCTGGTCGAATTGTGCTCCCCAACTCATTAATCGCTTTAAGCGACTTGGACCTTCTTTGACAACCTTTCGGACAATCTGCTCGTCACATTTAAAATCTCCAGCTAAAAGGGTATCGTTTACGTGCTTTTCAAATGAATCAGAGACAAAATTTTGAACAACTGCAATTCCACCTTGAGCATATTTCGTATTAGACTCAAAAACTTCTCTTTTTGAAATAATGACAATATTCAAGTCTGGCCTCTGTTCCGCTAACTCAATCGCATAAGAAAGACCTGCAATTCCTGAACCAATAACGAGTACGTCAGAATACATTTAAAGCATTAACATTTTTTCAATTGGCTTAAAGGCCTTTTGCATTAATTTGGGGTCCATTAAAATTTCAGGCTTTTCGTGCTCGATGCACAAGAATAGCTTTTCTAGGGTGTTCAATTTCATAAACGCACACTCACTGCAGGCGCAAGTGTCATCTTCAACTGGAGCTGGAATAAATGTTTTTTGTGGAGCTACTTTTTTCATTTCATGAATGATTCCAGCTTCTGTGCCCACAATGTACGAATCAGAATCATCGTTTTGAACAAATTTTAATAAGCCCGATGTACTTCCAATGTAATGAGCAATATCTAATACTTGCGATTCACTTTCAGGATGTGCTATAAATTTAGCCGTTGGATGAGCCTTGGCAAGATTGACAATCTTTTCGAAGCTAAAGGCCTCATGTACTATGCACGACCCATCCCATAGAATTAAATCGCGACCTGTTTCATTTATTAAAAAACGTCCAAGATTTTTATCTGGCGCAAAAATAATAGGGGTATCTCTATCTATAGATTCTATGACACGAACAGCGTTTGAAGAAGTGCATACAATATCTGAAAGGGCTTTGATTTCTGCTGAACAATTGATATAAGTAACTACTACTGCCTCGGGATAGTTCGCCTTAAATTTAGCAAATTCTTGAGGTGGGCAGGAATCCGCCAATGAACAACCTGCATTTAAATCTGGCAAGAGCACTTTTTTTGAAGGATTGATAATTTTGGCCGTTTCAGCCATAAAATGTACACCTGCAAAAATGATGATATCTGCATCAATATTTTGTGCTGCTTTAGCCAAATACAGACTATCTCCTAAATAATCTGCAAGCTCTTGTATATTTTTATTTTGATAATAATGAGCTAATAAAACAGCATTTTTTTCTCTTTTGAGATCAAGAATTGCCTGTTTTAAATCAATCCCTTTTGGAATAGGCAAATTAAGGTATCCTAATTTCGATAAATTGCCTTGAGCTATTGTATTATTCATTCCATCACAATTTTAATAAAGGTAAGAACTAACTTTTAAAATATGTGATTGATAACGACTTGCGATTTTTAATTGATTCCGCCTGTATAGGTTTTGAAAGCTGGATTCATTGGTTGTAGTTTTGCCTTAAATTCCTCGCTCACTTCTCCTAGAACAGTAACACCTTCTCTTTTGAATAATTCGTTGAATCTTAAGTTTATTGGAGAACCCAAAATTTTACCTCCCAATTCTTGAAATGCATTGGCATTTTTAAATACTTCAATTAATGTAGCCGTACTTTGTTCTTCATTCATGAACCATTCAAATCGAACAATGCCTGAATCTTCAAGCTCAAAAAAGAAAGGAGCGTGTTCATCGGTAATAAAAGTTTTAATTTCTTCTGCACTTAAAGAATACGATACATCGACCATAACAGTTATCTGTTCATTGTTTTGATTCAGTTTTTTGAAAGTTTTAATTTCTTCATCAGTAGTTGTTTGCTGATTACAGGAAAACAGTGATAAAAAAGCAATTACAAAGGTTAAGTTTTTCATGAATGTTTATTTATTGTTATTCGCAATATAATAAAAACAACACTTTATTAACCGCTAGTTCTGTTCCCTTTTATGTAACGCATTCCCTCGACACCTTTGTTTAAAACAACATTTACCTTAACGACTTGCTCATTGTCATTTTTGAAGTATGCGACCTCATCTTTACTGATGAAAAGCTTGATTTTTTAATTTGGTTGCAGTTCTAGTACATTTAAAATTTGAGCTGAAGTCTTACTTTGAATTCTGATCAAAACCTTAAGCTCAGAAATATTGCTTAACTCTGCTGAATAGTTTTTGGCATTCAATTCTCCAAGTATAAAAGTCTGATTTGCGGGAATTGTTAACTCCGATTTAAAAGATCCGCAAGAATTAGTTGTAAAGATTACCAGACCTATTAAGCGTATTTTTTTCATGGGTGCTAATGATTTAATAGTGTTCTAGTTTAATCAACTTTGTTATAATCCCTAGTTGCCCTAAATGATATAAATGATGGTGTAATACGCCATTGACTGCGAATTCGTATGTAAAACGTTGTTTAAAATCCTGATCGTAATAAACCTGCTTTAAAAAAGAATCATCCTTTAAATTTAAGATTTTAAGAACCTCATCTAAACTTGATTGATAGTTCTCGTAAATAGTTGACCATCCTTGCTTTTGAAGTTCTTCTGTGCTATTCCAGTTTTCTATATCAGATTCTAAAATATGCCTTTTATTGTATTGATTTTTGTGATTAAATCCCGATTCCAAAAGGTCAGGCGCGCAATGATTTGAGCAACTGAATTTAGTTTCTTTAGGGAACGAACATATGCTTCTTCAGCTCATATGTTATTCAATTTTTTTCCAAATTATTTCCCATCCACAGCTTGTTCTTTTGAATGTCATTCAATTGCTTGACAAGGTCTTTTATGAGGATGTTTTTTTTCTCTTACATATAAAATTACAGTTCAATTACACTACTTTTATAAGACAAACAATGCCTATGAAACAGTGCATACTACTTGTATTTTTAAGTCTTCCATTTATAGGATTCTCTCAAAGCCAATACAATATTAAATCTTATCAAGATGAGGGAAATAGAGCCCCTAACACCCACTATATCGGAGATGCTTATCTGAATCGACTACTCGATTCTGGCAGAGAATTACCCTATAATATTACCAAAGCGACCTTTAGAGCTAATTCTACATTAGATTGGCATTATCACATGTCTACGCAGGTTCTGATCGTAGTTGAAGGTGAAGGATACTATCAAGAAAGAGGAAAAGATCCTATCCTTATGAAAACCGGTGATGTTTTCAGATGCCCCAGACAGACAGAGCACTGGCATTCTTCTTCTAAAGATAGCGATGTGACTTATTTGGCGCTTTATGCCGGAACCACACCTACTACTTGGACAGAAGTATTGACTCAAGAGTACTACGATGAAGTAGCCAGCAAATTGTAGGCACTTTCTTATTATCCTTTCGAATAAAGCCCTAATCGTTCTCAAGAGCTTGTTGAACCAAACCCTTCAAAATAGAATATCCCTCTGTATTGAGGTGTAATCCATCTTGCAATAAAACATCTTTTCGAATGTTTTGGTTTATATCTAATAAGGCTTCAAAAAGTCTAATTTGAGTTAAGTAAGAGCATTCTTTTGTCAGATTGTACACAGCATGATTTATCGCTTGAATCGAATGGAGATATTCTTGTCGCTCTAGAGAAGATTTAATTGAAATGTGATAAATTTTAGTTTGAGGAAATCTTTGATGTACAGCTTCGATAAGGGCTTTACTTTGCGCTATTATTTCATCTGTTGAAAGATCGAGATTGAGATCATTTCCGCCTAGGTATAAAAAGACAGCTTTTGGGGTTAGTCCTGTAAAGAGCGATTCAAAATGCGTAACCATTGAGTGAATAAACGCCCCACCAAACCCTAGATTTAAGACATTGTGTTTTGGAAAATCCTGCTCTAGATTCGACCAGAGTCGAATGGTAGAACTTCCGTAAAAAACAATGAGATCCTTTTGGTTTTGTTTGGCCTGACTTTTTTGCTTTAACAACTCTATTTCAACTTTAAAATTTTTATCGTCAATACTTAAATTGTCAATCCATGATTTATAGGAAATGTTGAGTGTTTCAGCGACTTCAATAATCTTAGGATTTTTGGATGAATTGATGCCGTAATCAGACATTTTGAAAGGAGGCATTACCTGTAATTTATAGGTGGTTTCTTGTGGAAGCCTATCGAAATTTACCAAAGCTAAGGGTACGATTTTAGGCTGACGTTTCAAACTACTGGCTAGAGAAAAAACTCCTTTCTTAAATGGTCCTGGAGAGTCATGTGTTGCAAAAGAATTTCCTTCAGGGCTGCAAATCAGTGCACGACCATCATTTAAAACCGTTTTGGCCCGTTGATAAAAAGATTTGTTGGCTTCTTTGATTAGGAATTTGTCTACTCCTTGTGGAATGAAATTATCAGAATAAACACGTATATAATCTAAACGGTCGTAGTATTTTTTGTGGTGAATCTCCTCGGGTAATGCGTGACGCGTAACTCTAATTCCAGGGTCACCGTAATACGAATACAAAACACTACTAATAAAGTGGCTGTCCAAGGTGATTTGAAAATTTTTTGCTACGTGAAGATTTTGATGATTATGCAGGTGATTGTATATGAAAATACTATCTCGCTCGTAGGGAAGATGTTCAGAGCCCTTGATTTCAATTTCAAGCGAATTAAATAAGTCTTTGACCTGTTGGGCGTTTCTAATTCGAATCTGCTGGGGAGTTTCTGTTGCAGGAGCCTCAATTACGTCGTTATAAATTTTTTTGAGTCCACCTAAAAAATCCATTATTTAGCTTTCAACCTTTACGCAATTCATGGCCTGCAGAAAGGTCTTCACTTGAGATACGTTTTCGAGGTAATATGAAGCAATTGTGGGCTTTCTTCCCACTTTGATACTTATAGCGTGAGCCGGTAAGGCTGCAAACATGTTTTCATCTGTGACATCATCTCCAATGCAAAGAATAAAATCATAATTCTTTTGTCTAATGATTTCTGCAACAGCTGTTCCCTTATCTGTTCTTTGGTCTACAACTTCTAAGGCTTTATCCATATCCATAACTGAAAGACGATCCGATATAAGACTTGATAAAACCGTCTTGAGTTCAGTCACTCGCTGATCAGCAAGTTCAGGATCGGTTTTTCGGTAATGCCAAACGAGACTGTTTTTCTTTTCTTCTATAAAAGTTCCTGGAGTTCTATCTGAAAAAGATTCAAAGATGGGGACTATATTTTGCATCCAATCATTGCTCTTCAAGGTAGCACCTTTCCATTCACTGCCTTTGTACTTTATAAAGTGTCCGTGTTCTGCGGCTAATATTAGCTCAAGATTTTCGAAATGATGACTCAAAAACTTTTGGTCACGTCCACTAATGATCGAAATACTCGTGTGCGCTATGTCGCTTAGATATTTAAGATTTTGTAGCAACTCTTGCTCAGGAACAGCCCTGTCAGGATTGTCGTGAAATTCGACAAGTGTTCCATCATAATCGAGTAATATAGCCTTGTGTTTTGCATTGTGAAATGCTTCTATGATCTCATCTTGCACTTTTGAACTTAATTTGGGTGTGTTTTCTTCGAATTGAAGCAGCTGGGTCGTTTGAAGAGATTTCATAAATTCCTGAGCCCAATGTTCCACAGAATAACGCTTAAGCCTTTTTTGCATGCTTAAATTTCTTCGCTTTTGCTCACTCAATGGCATGCGAATGGCTTCTAGCAAGGAATCTGCCATAGCATTCAAATCAAATGGGTTGACCAAAACAGCCTCAAAAAGTTCTTTGGAAGCTCCAGCCATTTCGCTTAGTATAAGTACTCCATTACCCTCGACGCGAGTGGCAACAAATTCTTTAGCAACTAAATTCATCCCATCGCGCACCGGTGTAATCATCGCGATATCAGAGGTCATATACAAATCAATGAGATCGTCAAAATCCATGGCTCTGTAATAGTACCAAATAGGAGTCCAATTGACTGTGGCGTATTTACCATTTATTCTACCCACAAGTTCATCTGTCTCTTTTTTTAATCTCATGTATTCGGGCACATCAGAACGAGAAGGAACTGTCAGCATCACCAATCTCACTTTTTCGCAATACTCCGGGTATTTGGTCAGAAATAAGTCAAAGGCATTAATGCGGTTCACTACACCTTTGGTGTAATCTAAACGATCAATAGAAAGAATTAACTTACCAGATTCTGAGGCTTTCTTGTGTAATTCTAATTGCCTTTTTAATTCTGATTTTTCTGCTTCTTTTTGCAGGTTATGATTTGTTGCAGCCTCTTGAAATTTTTTGAAATCAATTCCCATGGGGAAAGTATTTACTACTATTTCTCGCTGGTTTTGTAAAATACGGTTAAAGCGCACATCTAATTTTGCGATTCGCTTGACCGAACTCAAGAAGTGTCGCTGATAGTCGAAAGTGTGAAACCCTATAAGATCAGCTCCTAGCATGCCTTCTAATAATTTTTCACGCCACGGAAATATTCTGAATATCTCAAAAGACGGAAAGGGTATGTGCAGAAAAAACCCTATTTGAACATCTGGACAAACATCTTTAATCATTTTTGGACAAAGCAATAATTGATAATCGTGAATCCAAACAGTATCTCCAGGTTCGATTTGCTCGATAACCTTATCTGCAAACTTTTGATT
>CBFIGE010000014.1:0-22418 GCA_965662045.1 Flavobacteriaceae bacterium | reverse complement strand
AATAATTGATAATCGTGAATCCAAACAGTATCTCCAGGTTCGATTTGCTCGATAACCTTATCTGCAAACTTTTGATTGGCCTCGATATATGAAGACCACTGCCCTTCATTAAAAACAGAGTACTCAATGAAGTAGTGAAAAAGAGGCCATAAACACTTGTTCGGCAGACCGTAATAAAAGTTGTCTAATTCGTTTTGTGTTAAATGAACAGCAAGAAAATTTTTAGCCCTCAAATCAGCATTTATAGAAGGAAGTAAATCCTCCTCTATTTCATCTACGCCTATACCAGGCCATCCAATCCACAAGGCGTTTTTATCTTGGTGAATTGATTTTACTCCAGTGGCCAAACCTCCAGAGGTAGGTGTAAATTTAAATGAATTTTCTACCTTCGTAATGCGAATGGGTAAGCGATTTGAAACAATAATATTCTTAGCCATAACGTGTTTAACGGAGTCCCAATTTATAGCATAATATGTAATTTGAAGAACAAGAATAGTCTTAATTTAGGTATAATAGGAAATTGCAAATCTGCAGCACTTATAAATGAGGATTCCTCAATAGATTGGTGCTGTTTACCACAATTTGATTCCCCGTCTGTCTTCGGGAAAATCATTGACGAAAAGATTGGAGGGAGTTTTAAGATCGAATGTGACCCTTCTTATCAAATCAAACAATCCTACATTGAAAACACCAACATTCTATGCACTCGATTTTCAAAAGGTGAGAACATCTTTGAACTTCTTGATTTCATGTCCCGATATCAAAAAGAAGATGGTCTTTATTACGCGCCTCCAGAAATTACACGTGTATTTAAGCACATAAGCGGTAGCCCCAAACTTAAGATTATTTATGACCCACGTTTGGAATATGCCATAGGAGAAACCAATAATTATATCAAAGAGGATTTTATTGTCAGCGTTGTGGACGATAAGCATTACGACACACTCTTCTTGTATACAGATTTCGATAAAGAAAGTGTGCTGTCAGGTGAAGAATTTACTTTAAAAAAAGATCAGTTTACTACCGTTTCTTACAATGAAAAGATAAACGTTCCTACCCTTGAAAATACACTTCTTGAATATGAACGCACCAAGGTGTATTGGCTTAATTGGTGCCATAAAACGCCCACCTTCAAAAATTACAATCAAGAGATTTTGAGAAGCGCAATGACCTTAAAGCAATTGACTTTTGAAAAGACTGGGGCAGTTTTGGCAGCGGCAACAACCTCCCTTCCAGAAACCGTTGGTGAAGTTCGCAATTGGGATTATCGATTTTGTTGGATTAGAGATGCCTCAATGGTTATAAAAGTCATCGCCAAACTTGGACATACCCAGATTGTAAAAAACTTCATTCGCTATATCATTGATTTGATTCCAGATAAAAACGAAAAGTTGCAAATCATGTATGGCATTAATGGAGAAAAAACACTTACCGAAGAAATCCTTGACCATTTGGATGGATACCAAGGATCTCGACCAGTCCGAATAGGCAATGCCGCCTTCTCCCAAAAGCAAAATGACATTTATGGTATTCTAATGGATGTTATCCATTACCAAATTGAAAACTACAAAGAAGATGATGACAAACACGAAGAACTTTGGACTATTGTCAAATCAGTCGTTTATGTAGTCAGAAACAATTGGCGTTCTGCAGACAAAGGAATTTGGGAATTCAGACAAGAAGATCGTCATTTTACATTTTCAAAATTACTGTGCTGGGTTGCGGTAGATCGTGCCATAAAGATTTCAAATTTGATTCAAGGAGGTAAATCAGTTCAAAAATGGAGTACGCTTCGAGACGAAATTCGTGAAGATATCATGGTAAATGCATGGAATGAAAAAAAACAGGCCTTTACACAATCTTATCAATCAGAGCACCTAGACGCCTCTGTTTTACTGATGGAGTATTACGGATTCATCGAAGGAAAAGATCCTAAATATATTAAAACGGTTAAGGCTATTGAAAAGGACCTTGTCCATGACGGTTTGCTCTTCAGATACAAGAATGAAGATGACTTTGGGCTGCCGAGCTCTTCTTTTACCGTTTGTACCTTCTGGTTTATAAACAGTTTATTTCAAATTGGAGAACGTGAAAAATCAAAGCAACTCTTTGATGAACTCTTATCGTATAGCAACCATTTGGGGCTCTTCAGTGAAGATTTAGATTTCAAGACTAAAGAATTATTAGGAAACTTCCCTCAGGCTTATTCTCATCTTGCATTGATTGACAATGCCCTAAATTTCAATCCGTAAAAGCCAACGATTTTTTCGTGCCGCGTAGAGCTATTTTATGGGCAGATATTACCTCAGTTTTTTGTTTTAACTTGATGTTAAATCTAAAACCCATACTAAACATGCAAACACTTTATAAAACATCCGTTAAAAACCTTATATATTTAGCTCTATTTATCACTTGTTCTCTAAGCTATAGTCAGCAATGGTCTACACCGGTCATAGAAGGCTATGGCGGAATTGTGTACGACTCCACAACAAGTGTTCAGCCTAGGAAAAATTTTGAATATAAGCTCTTGTATAAAATCACTGATAATGAAAAAAGAAATGGGGTAAATCGAGGACTTAATGGTATCGCACATGCCTTAAATATGTTCGGAGTATCTGGTGTTGATTTAAGAGATGTGCGCATTGTAGCCTCTGTGTCTGGTAAGGCCACCTTTGATTTGCTCAGCGATGAAGCTTACATGAAAAAATACGGAACAAAAAACCCAAATACTGAGCTAATTAAACTTCTGACAGAAAACAATGTAAAGCTTTACGTGTGTTCTCAAGCATTATATCCCAGAAATTTAGAAAGAGATGAGATTAACGAGCACATTGTTTTTGCCCTATCGGCCTCAAGTGTGATGGCTAATTATTTGATGAACGGTTATGTTCGTATGTAACCTGAGCGAAAAACTTTAATTTACTTTTCTTTTTTAAAAAGATATCTTCTCTATGGAACTTAAACCAACTTTAGTTCGTAAAATGGGTTTAATTACCGTCATAGCTACGGGTGTCTCGTCTATGGTAGGTGCATCAATCAATGTGGTTCCCTTTATGATTCACAGAAGTGTTCCTGATATTGGGCCTTATGTGCTTTGGGCCTTTGCCTTTGCTGCGATTCCAGCAATATTTGCAGGTTTAGCCTATGCCATACTTTCTTCAGCCATGCCCAGAGCGGGGGGCAGTTACCTCTATGTGAGTAGAGGCCTAAATCCTTATCTAGGTTTTGTTGCAAGTTTTTCACAGTGGTTCGGATTGTCGATTGTCATAGGAGTCATCGCTTATATAGTAGTTCCCTTCTTTAGGGATATCGCCCATAGTTATGGTTTGCTAAGCCTTTCTCAAATTTTAGAAATTTCATGGATTCGTGTCGGCCTAGCCTTGAGTTTTATCTGGGGCTTTGTTTACTTAAATATTCGAGGGATCAAATCCTATGCAAGATTGTTGATCCCCATGGTCATCGTGATTTTTTGTTTGGGAAGTATAGTCATTCTTTCAGGATTATTTTTTGATCAATCCGATTTTCTTTCGGCCATTGCAACAAAAGAAGGAGCCCAACATAAAATTCCTCCAACTCCTAACTTTCATTGGGCTACATTTCTCTCGGCAGCTGCAGTTCTTTTTTCAAGTTTTATTGGTTTTGATGCCATAGCGCAAACGGGTAGCGAGGCTATAAATCCAAAAAGAAATCTACCCTTGGCTATTCTCGTGGCTATTTTAGGTGTAGGGCTTTTTTACTTTCTTTTTGCCGGATCGGTATACCATATTATTCCTTGGAGTTATGTAGCTGAACAAGCCCAGATAAAAGATATTACAGCTCCAGGGCTTCTGAGTTACGTCTTACCTAGTGGTTTAGATTCGCTGATTATTTTGGGTGCAGCCGTTGCACTGATCAATGATCTTCCTGCCATGTTACTATCCGTTTCGAGACTTATGTTTGCCTGGGCTAAAGATTATATTATTCCTCAAAGTATCGCCTACATCCATCCCAAAAGAAAAACACCTATTACGGCTTTAATCATTGCCGGAATTTGCGCTAGTATAGGAGTTTTAGGCTCTCATTTTGCAGGAAATTTTTTCTTAGGTATAGACATTATGGTAACTTCTATGCTGGTCAACTTTCTGTTGATGTGCATTACTGTAATCCGTATCAAAAAGTACAATGCACCTTTGTACCAACAAATCGAAGTCTTTAAAAAAAGAAGCTTACAAGGTTTTGTAGGCTGGGGAGGTATCATCTTTCTAACGCTTTTTTTGGGAATCCATACCTATAAAGATTTGAGTGCAACTGCTGTAAGTGCTTGGTACTTTCATTCGACCTATGTTTGGCTTCTTGTCATGGGATTAGCCAGTATAATATTTGCGGTGCGGTGGAATGCGCTAAAACGAAATAAAACAATCTCTAAGGAACATTTTAAATCCTTGTCAAATGAATAAATTGAACCAAATGCGACAAAAAATAGTTTTCTTTCTTTTCTCGATAATACTCATATCGTGTTCTGATGATAAGACGGCTCAAGGTATCGATACCTCAATCAGTTTAGAAGAACTCTTTAATGATTGGAGAGCCTTTGAAATTCCTCCACTTAAGAATGGAGTACCCGACTATACGCAAGAAACTTTTGATCGCCGTGCTGACGAATTTCAAAAACTGCGAAATACCTTAGAGGCATTACCTGTAAATCAGTGGCCTACTGAAGACCAAATTGACTGGCATATTCTTTGGGCTGAGATGAATGGATACGAATTCAACACCAAAGTACTAAAGTCTTGGCAGAGAGATCCTGCCTTTTACAAGGTGATATGGACAGCTAAAAGTGATGTTCCTGCGCATGAAGGTCCAACTCCACATTTTGTCATTGAACTCTGGCAATATGACTTTCCTTTAAATGGCGAACAGAGGTCTAAACTCACAAAAGATATAGGACTTATTCCCAATTTCTATGAGCAAGCTAAAGAGAACCTAACAGGAAATGCTAGAGACTTATGGGTTGCAGGAATACGCGACATTGAAACACAAGTAAAGGTGCTCCAATCTATCTTAGAAAAACCTAGAGTAGCTGAAAATGAAGAGTTGATTGCAGCTATTGACAAGGCTCAAAATGCCACTATAGCATTGGCGGATTGGTTAAAAGAGCAAGCTCTATTAAAGAATGGTCCTTCTGGCATAGGTAAAGACCATTACACCTGGTATCAACAAAATGTGCACTTAGTGCCGCTCACTTGGGAAGATGAAGTCTTTTTATTGAAAAGAGAATTAGCTCGCTCTTGGTCTTCTCTTAAGCTCGAAGAACATAAAAACAGAGCCTTAGAAGAACTCACAGCGGCAGATTCTCCAGAAGCCTATGATGAGTTGGCGCGAAAAGCCGCTAAAGAATTGCTTGACTTTTTGGACAAAAATGACATTGTAACTGTAGCCGATTATTTTGAAGGTGCTTTAAATGAGCATTTGGGTGGTTTTGTTCCAGAAGAAACCAGAAACTTTTTCTGGATTACAGCGCATCTAGACCCTAAGCCATTGTTTTCACATTTTTATCATTGGTTTGAATTGGCGCGAATGCAAGAGGATCCGAACCTAAGACCAATTCGAAAACAAGCGCTCTTGTACAATATTTTTGATTCTAGAAATGAAGGTCTCGCAACAGCTGTTGAAGAAATGTTCATGCAAGCTGGATTGTACAGCACTAATCCAAGAGCCAGAGAAATCGTCTATATTTTGATATCGCAGAGGGCTGCAAGAGGATTGGGTTCCTTATACGCTCATGCGAATATGATGCCTATGGAGGAAGCGGGGAAAATACACGCAGAGTACACTCCAAGAGGTTGGATGAAAACAGAAAAAGAATTGCTTCTATTCGAGCAGCATTTATATTTAAGACAACCAGGATATGGCACAAGTTATATTACAGGCAAATACCTCATCGAAGAAATGATGATGGAAGTCGCCAAAAAAAATGAGACTCAATTTGAACTTAAAAACTTTTTTGATAGCCTGAATCGCATCGGCAATATTCCTGTTTCCCTCGGAAGATGGGAAATGACAGGAGATCCCTCACAATTGAACGAAATAAGAGCGCATTACAAGCCCTTATAGCTGCTTTTATCAAAGCTGTACCGCTCTTTTTTCTGTAAAGGATTGTTTGACAGCTAGTGCAATTTTTAAAGCTTTCAATCCGTCATTTGCGGTTACTGATGGTGAGATTTCTCGGCTAAGGTGATTCACGAAATCAATGATAATATTTCTGTAGGACTCTTCGTAGCGCTCAATAAAAAAATGTCTGGCTTTTGCGGTATGATATCCGTCTTTATCTGCGATAAGCACTTCATTCTCTTTTAAATTCTGAGTGGATATACTCCCCTTTTCTCCGAAATATTCGATACGTTGATCATAGCCGTACGAATTGTATCGGCTGTTGTCGATTTGAACCATACAGCCATTTTCAAAAATTAAAGTGATCACGGCGGTGTCAATATCATCGTAATCTTGCAAAGGCAAGTCTCCAAATACCGCTCCATGAGCGATGACTTCTTTCACCTCGCTACCCACCAAATAACGAGACATATCAAAATCGTGAATACTCATGTCTAAAAACAATCCGCCTGAGTGCTTGACAAATTCCAAAGGAGGTGGAGCCGGATCTCTACTGCTGATTTTTAACACGCGTGCAGCACCTGCCTTACCGGCCTCAACCGATGCTTTGAGTTTCATGACATGAGGGTCAAATCTTCTGTTAAAGCCCACCATAAATTTGATGTCGCTGGCTTCAACAATCGATACAATTTCATTGACCTTTTCAAAATTAAGATCTATGGGTTTCTCACAAAAGATGTGTTTTTTGGCCCTTGCTGCTTTGACGATATGTTCAAAGTGAAAAGCGGTTGGTGAGGCAATAATGACTGCATCTATATCGGACAGTTCCAACATCTCATCAAAAGAATCATACTGCTTAGTAATACCCTGACTTTGAAGAAATCTTAGATGCTTTGAGCTAACTGGACAAGCAGCAACGATTTGGGCGTTGTCACAATGCCGCTGCACGTTTAAGAGGTGTACCTTACCAATTCTTCCTAAGCCGACAATTCCAAATTTGATCATTTCAAATAATTATACCCTAAAACCGAAGTGTTTCGGGAAGATATTTCGCGATTAAATCCTCGTAGTAAGGTTTTAACTCTTTTACATTAGGAGGTTCTGGCGCCTTAGAATACAAATCATAAGGATTAAATGCCTTTACCCATTTGAAATATTCACGATCTTCATCATTTAATAAGAAATCATAAGCTCCTTCTCTATGCTGGGCATAGAAGGAGTGATATCGAATCATATAAAGAGCAGGCTTGGGTAAATAATCTTTGACAATTTGATAGAGGTATTCGTCATGGCCCCAGCTCATTTTAACCTGGTCTAGTCCACAATGTTCTTTATAGACTCCGAGCTTAGTGCTGTATACCTCATGAGTTAAATCTGGATTATTACTAAAAAAATCAGGATAGACTATTTTATCAGAAAATTGACATCCCACTGGAAAAGTATCACCAACTACCGCCCACTGTGGTTCACCAAACAAGCAAAGCACCTTTCCAAGATCGTGTAAAAACCCAGTTAAAACAAACCAATCAGGGTGACCGTCTTTTCGAATGGACTCAGAGGTTTGCATCAGATGCTGCAATTGATCCAGGTCAATATCTGGGTCGCTGTCATCTACCAGAGTGTTTAAAAATTCAAGGGCATCCCATATGGACATTTCTCGTTTGTTGAAGGCTAAAAATTCGTTCTCTTTTTCACAGACAAAATCATAGGTTTGAAACTTGTGATTTAATTGATAAAATTCTCGTACGGTAGCGTCTCGATCTGAATCTAGGTAATTTCTAAATTCACTTTTCTCTTTTGAAGTCTCTGGATCAGGATAGCGTTCTAACAAGTCATCTTCCCAATGATCCATACTTTTTAGTGGATTCGCTTTTGGTTTTTCCATATCTAGTATTTGCTGCGTTTTAGAGGTCATGCTAAAACCTGAACCTCGTTCTTCGTCAATTAGCCTTATGAATTTATTTAATTTTTTGAACAAAGCCCTCAATATTTAGCATATTTTAATGTTATGGAGAACAGCGCTGCAGCATATTCTAAAGAAATCGCAAGTCACTACAAGGCCTATCGTCCTGAGCTGCATTCGGTTTTACTTAAAAAATGTTTGCTAGTGGATTCATTTCAAAGCAGTTTAGATGTAGGTAGTGGTGTTGGACATTCAAGTATTGCCCTGACTTCCTACTGCAAAGAGGTCATTGGACTCGAAACTAGTGCATTTATGTTGCAGCAAGCTCATAAACATTCACAGGTACACTATGAATCGTGCTATACCAAGGTTCCAAAACCCTATGACTTACTGTGTTTTTTTGGTGTACTCTTTTACATCAATGACAAGGAACTAAATCAATACTTCAGTGGTTTATCTAAAACAGGCAGGGTCATAGTAGCTGATTTTAAAATAGATTATTCATACGCTATTGACGTACTGCAATTAAATGTTCAAAAGTTGAATTATGAACATATTTCAGATAAAAATCGATTTAACCAAGAGTTTGGTCTGCTCAAATCTGAAGTGTTCCTTACCCATTTTCAATGTACGCCCTTGGAATTACTTCATTTGATGATGAGTGAACCCCATATCAATACTGCGTTAATTCAAAGATTCAACACTACAGAATTTACTCAACTTAGCACTGAGCTGTCAAAAATTATGACAGAAGGACTACTTGAAATGAAGGCCGAATTAAATTATTCGTATTACCAAAGGCATTAAAAAAAGTCAAAACCTACGAACTTTTTAAAAAGACTCGATAATCGTTAAAAATATCGCACTAATACAGTCTTATATTTAGCAAAGCTTTTAAACTGTCATATAAAGTATAATAAGGCAATAAAATCGATGAAATACATATTTAATCGATTAAGTGTAATTTAATACCGTAAAACCATCTTAGGTTTGTGCAACCAAATCTTACCCTTTTAATAATTATTTTGACAACATATATCGCATTAGAAATAGTTAACCGTTCATTGGAATAATTTAATAAAAATCAATCATGAAACAATTAGCATTACCAGTATTTTCAGGCATTATCCTCGGTTATTTGACTGTCTATTTTATTATGGATTATTTATTTCTAAGTACTTAATAAGTCTTATCTAATGTCTTTAACCACAGTAATTATAACAGTTTTAGTTGGCAGGTTTATTTCAGCCCTTTTACTTAGTCCCAAAGCATAAATTGTCCCAAATTTTACCATTATAAATTGAACGCATGAAAATAAAAAACAGGAACGAAGCTATAGCTGTCTCTTTAGCTCTTAACGTATCTTATAAGAAATCCGAATTAGGCGAATATCAAGAAGAATTTTCCTTTAGAGTGTTAAGACACAACCTTCATGAAAGTGAATGTATAGAAGAGCGTGACAATTACCATGACGCCTTGGTGTTAGCCAAAAAAGAAGCCGACAAACACGAGGTTCAACTTTTTGTTCAAAATGCGATTAGCAAATTAAAACCAAGCTCGGTTACCTTATTCGCATAAATCTTAATATTTAGTATTCATTTTTAGTAGTAATTAGTTCAGAAGTCTTCACTAGTAGTGAAGACTTCCTTAGTTTAAAGAAAATCGATAGTTTAAATACATTTTTTCGTTAATCTAATCTTTATTAAATTGTATTTTAAAATAGAATAATCACTTATGAAAAAAACTACACTTTTTAGCATGTGTTTACTTGCATTTGCAAGCATTGTATTTGCGCAAAACCAAGAGCGTTTGAGCGTTCATTATTTCGATGTGCCAGACGAATTAGTTGAAGAATTTTTGGCATTTAATAAAACCAGAAATCTCATGTTACAAGAAGCTGGTTTTGGTAAAGATTTTTACAAATTATACCGCGTTACTGCTAATGACGAGGCAAGCCAATATCGATACTTCATGATCAGCCAGTACACTAGTGATAAGCACTATGAAATGACACATAATGTCAGCGACGCCTATCAAAAACTGAATGATTCATTTTGGAATTCTGAACTTGGAAAGATTTTTACGATGGATGACAAAGGCCACGTCTATCGAAAAGTATACCGCATCGAAGACTAGTTGTCTTATTTTAACAACCTACTTAAAACCATCTTCCCAAGCACCATAAATTAAGTTGGGCAACAAAATAAATTTTTGTCCCAAATCTGACTTTTTTTTCTCGAGTGCTCGGTTGCGTTCATTGTTTGTTTGTTTGTCAAAAACAACGTCAAAATCAGAGAGGTTATCGCCTAGAAATAACACCACATTAAAGTCGGATAGCTTATTTCGCCTGTCTTCTTTACTGCTTATTTCATCACGTAAAAGCATAATGGTTTCCTCGTCAAAAGGAAAACCAAGAGACATCAGATTTGATTTTGTAGGAGCATAATTCTCAACTCTTCTATTAGAGATGTAAATCACTTCTACTCCCATTCGTTCTGCGTAAGAATAAAAGTCTAAAGCCCCTGGAATAGCCATAGCCATTTCTTTATTTACCCATTCAGACCATGAAGCTTGAGAAAAACTCAGCTCTTTTTCGATAAGCATTTCATTATAAGGTAAATTGTTGAGTACCGTCTCGTCGATATCTGCCACAACAGCAATTTGTTTTTCATGTTGCAAGGCTAATGCCCTATCGAGTTCTAGTTTGGCTGAATTGTATGCTTGAATGCAAAGTGCCTTGTATTCAGTTGCGTTTTTTTGCCAATATATGGAATGGTCTTTTCGTGAAAATTGAGGGTTACAACTGCAGAAAGAGACTAATGTTATCAAAGAGAAGACTACTATTCTCATGTTTTTATAATTTAAATATTTTCGAAATTAGGTAGAAGATGGTCGAATATTCTACTTCTTTATCGAGCTTAAAACTTGCCCTAAGACAGTGGCCATAAACCCAAAAGCAGCAATAATATAAAAGGCTGCCGCAATATAATTATCAGTTGCAGTTTCATCAGGATATAGAGCCCCAACCTGCATACAAAATCCACCAAGCATTAAAAAAAGATTAATGTTTTTAATTAGAAAATTTTTCATTTGAATGGACACTGCACTATTTCGCAGCACAGCTTAAAAGTACAAAATCCTAAAATTAGTAATCTAACATTTTTGAGTATATTGGAAACCAATGACCTAGAATTGATTTTTAATCCATTTAAGACCTAATCAACACCCTATGCAAACGCTAATAACTTTTTTAGGCTTCATTTTATTTGTTGCATTTTACTCCTGGTATAAATTGAGAAACGAAAACTTGAACTCCAAGGAGGGTTACTTTTTGGGAGGAAGAAGCCTTACTGGTGTGGTCATCGCAGGCTCAATGATTTTGACCAATATTTCAACAGAGCATTTAATTGGCATGAATGGCTCTTCATATAAGAATGGATTTATAATCATTGCGTGGGAAGTCACTTCGGCCCTCGCACTAGTATTGGCTGCAATTTATTTTGTGCCACGCTATTTGAAAATGGGGCTTACCACTATACCAGAATTCCTTGAACATCGATTCGATGAGTTTACCAGATCACTAGTCGCATTTTTCTTGATGATTTCTTTTGTCGTGACCCTTCTACCTATCGTCTTATACACGGGTGCAATTAACTTGGAAAGTATTTTTTCAATCTCAGAAAACCTTGATGTTTCTCCTCAAAAAGGATTATGGATTACCGTTCTGGGCATAGGAATTGTGGGTTCCATTTATGCGATTTTTGGTGGACTAAAAGCTGTTGCTGTCTCAGATACCATCAATGGGTACGGATTGCTTATTGGAGGTACACTAATCCCTCTTATCGCCCTTTATCAAATTGGAGATGGCGGTATTTTAAATGGATTACAGAAAGTCTATGATTTTGCTCCAGAAAAATTTAACGTTATTGGGGCCAAAGATTCCATTATGCCCTTTGAGGTGTTGTTTACTGGTTTGATGATTAATCAGATCTACTTTTGGAGTATGAATCAAACTATAATTCAAAGAGCCTTAGGAGCAAAGAATCTGATTGAAGCTCAAAAAGGTTTACTCTACACCGGGATATTGAAATTAATAGTTCCTGTCATTATAATTCTTCCTGGGGTCATTGGATTTTACTACTTCGGAGAGATGCTTTACGAACAGCAAGATTTAATCTATCCAGAACTGATTAAAAAGGTGCTTCCAAAAAGTGCCACTGGATTATTTGCAGCCATTGTCATGGGCGCAGTACTCAGCACCTTTAACAGCGTATTGAATAGCGCTTCGACCATCTTTAGTTTTGATATTTATAAAAAGCATATCAGACCAGACGTTAAAGACGCTCAGCTCGTTCGTGTTGGAAAAACAGTTTCTACCCTTTTAGCGCTTTTCTCTATTCTTGTTGCTCCCTTAGTAGTCAACGCTCCAGATGGTTTGTATCAACTCCTTCAACAGTTAAATGGAATCTTCTTTATTCCAATAGCATCGATTATGTTAGCAGGTTTTTTTACCAAAAATATAACAGCATTAGCGGCAAAATCAGCCTTAATCTTTGGCTTGGTATTTTACGTGTTTTTCACTTTTATCCATAAAATCGACCTGCACTTTGTTCATTTATGGGGGATTGAATTTGTGCTCAACATGGGAATTATGATTTTCATCTCAAAGATGAAACCTCATGACAAGAATTTTGAAATCATAGACAAGCAGATTGTTCCGATGCGATCCTGGAAATACACCAACCAACTCTCGGCAGTACTCTGCTTGATAACACTGTTGATTTATATTATGCTCGGCCGTTTTTAAAATTAGAATAAGGTAGGTTTCAGCCTAATGATAAAAGCGATTAAGGCCCACCTTTTGGTGATATAAACCCTTTTTTTCTTCTTGAGAATTGAAGCATAAATTTGTTTGGCCGCCTTATCTACCGGTGCAATCCAGAATAATCCATTACCCTTTAGAATTGCCGTGTCGACAAAACCAGGTCGAATATCTGTAAGATGAATACGGAGTTTTAATTTCTTAACTTTTTTTCTCAATCCATTGAAATAATTGATTTGATAGGCTTTGGTGGCATTGTAAGAAGGAGCAATTCCGTTGCCTAACAAGCCTGCGATAGAACTTATGTTTGCCAAATGACCAAAGCCCTGCTTTTGAAAATAATTCATGGACCAATTCGCGACACAAGTAAAACCGCTCACATTAGTTTTTACAACATCATGACTGATTTCGAAATCTAGTTCCTTATTCAGGTGACCTATTCCAGCTGAAATAATCATCAAATCAAGTCCTCCGATAGTACTGCTTAAATCCGTGCAAATTTGTTCGATTTTGTCGGTTTGCTGAACATCCATCACCTTATAAAAAACCCTATCTGGAAACTTTTTTTGAATCCCCATAAGCAGCTCTTCGCGCCTTGCCGTGATTCCAACTACGTAACCATCGTTTACCAAAGAATCAACCAAGGCTTCCCCAATCCCTGATGAAGCCCCGATTATAATCGCCTTTTTCATAAAAGATTATCCATTTCGTTTCCAAACTTGAGAACGACCAATAAAAGAGAAGCCTAAGTAACCTCTTACATTCAAGGTGTTTGAATCATCTAATTTGATGGTACAATCATAAGATTTTCCATTGGCTGGATCTAGAATTTTTCCATCAGTCCAGACCTCCCCATCTTTGACTAAACCTTTCACAATAATCAATCCTTCAATAGGTTGATTTTTTTCTTTACCCTTACACTTTTCACATACCTTTCCTTGATCTTCCGGCAGCAATAAACGCTCGATTTTACCATAGAGTTTTCCGTTTTCGACATATAGGGTAATTTCTGATTTTTTGACTCCAGTTTCATCATCAATATTCACCCAAGTTCCCTGAACAGTATTGGTTTGAAAGGATAGCAAAGCAGCTAAAATGATTGCATACATAAATTTAATTTTTAAAGCAGTAAAAGTTAGTGATTATTTAATTTCAGTTTCAATTTGATCGAGAATATTTCTGTCTTGAAACAAACGCTGTTGCACTAAACTTATATACTGCTTATCAATATTCGTTTTCAATCGAATGTCGTACAAAAAGCTATCGGGTAATTGCAAATCGCCGGTATATTGCGATCTTACGGGTAAATAAAATTCGGTAGACTCTTTGCTTAAAATGAGCATGTTTAACCTGGCAAAACCCTGCAAATTTTGCATGTACATTTCATTGTTGTAATCCTCTATTTTTTTAATAAAATTATGAACGGTGTATTTGTTTTGTAGGCCTTTAACCAAATCTTCATTTGCGATAAGCTCAATTAGTCCTGAGTTCTGAAGACTTCTGTATTCTTCTTGATTGTCGACTAAAACTGTTCCCATATTCGAGACGACCATCACGTGATATCCGATAGAATCTCGCATTTGCTCATTAAATTGATCATGATTATCAAAAATCCATTCGGCAGATCGAATGGACATTTCATGTATTCGAATGTTTAATTCAAAATCTGGAATGTCGTTGCTACTGATATTTTCATAAATTCTGCTGAGCGACTGCTCTTTTAGTTGCTCTTTATATTGTTTCTCGCGTCGATATTCCATAAAAAAAGACAGGGTAACTCCTAGGGTAATGACCAAGAATTCGAGTGCGTATCTGATGTAGTATTTTTTCATTTTAAAATGAATTTGGTGAGGTTTTTTATTCCAATTCCAATTGAATTTCTTTAATCAACAATTGATCTCCTGATATGAGCTCATCAACTCTTTTGAGGTATAATTGATGCCACCACCTCTTTTCATGAAGGGCTTGAACTACTTCAAGTGGTATTTCTTTGGCCCCGGTATAAGTGGCATCAATAGGATAACCTCTTACATTGGTTTTCTCACTATTGATGTATATATTTTTGTGTCTGTAGGATTTTAGACGTTCTACAAAACCGTCTATTTCATCTTCAAGATGCTTCATGTATTCGTGAGTCACATATTTATTTTGAAGCCCAATTACAATTTCTTCATCTTCTATAAACTCGATAAGCCCTGAGTTTTGGAGACTTCGGTATTCCTCTTGATTATCGTAAAAAGTGGTGCTTGTAAAGGCTGCTAATTGAATGTAATATCCTATCGTATCTGGATGAAAATTACTCACATTTTGATGATTTTGATCTATCCACCGAATTGCATTTAAGGCGTCAAGATGCGCTGCCTTGTTAAATCCGTAATCTTCGTTGTCGATTTCTAAATTTTGTAACACTCGACTCAGTGACTGCTCTTTTAAATTTGCTTTGTACTGTTGCTCACGCCGATACTCAATAAAGAAAGACAGAGATAATCCTAAGGTAATGACTAAAAATTCAAGGCCATATCGGATAAAGTACTTTTTCATTGGTTTTGGTCTGTTTTGTACTACAATATAACCAAAGTTGTTGAAGTGCTTTTTATGGATTATTCCTACCTCTCTTAACGGAGTATTAAACTGAATAACAATTAATTACTTGTTAATTAGTCTGCTGACCCATCTATTTTTTTTGTAAAATGTATTTGTTTGTTGAAGCTTATAGCTTATTCCGAGTTGGTCATGTCTTTTGCAAAGAGTTATAGATCATAGCATACGGAGAAACACCCTGTACAAGAGATGCTATATAATGCTAAACAAAGTTTTGAAAATGAGAGTTTTATGTTTAACATTATCGAGTGAATCAGATTCTAATCTGAGAACTTTGTTCATTTTTCATTAAAACTGTTAGAGGCACGGCGCAAACCGTGCTTCTTTTTTTGTTGACGAGTTCTACTTATTTTGCCTGAAAGTCAAAAGAACTTATAATGCAACTTACTCGAGATAACTTTAATAAGGCCAGAGATTTTATACTGGTCAACGCTCGTATGATTGAGCGGCGGCTATTTCATTTTTACTTTGAGCAAGGCCCTGCAGAGGGTGTATATCACGCATTATATGCTTATCGCAATGAAGATGGCGGCTTCGGACATGGTATGGAACCCGATACCGCATCTCCAGAAAGCCAACCTTTATTTAGCGTTATGGCTTTAGAGACATTAGATGAAGTAGGCTATCTAAACAAAGAAATCATTTTAGAAGATTTCATGCCTTATTTTGAAAAAATCACCACTGAAAAGGGTGGAATTCCGTGGATGTTCAAGCCGCTTTCCAGTTATCCCTGTCAAGACCATTTTAAAACGGTTAAAGAATGGGCGGCTTTGAGTACAACCTCATCGTTATTAGGGCTCTTAGAGAAATACAAAGTAAATCACCTATGGATGGATACCGCAGAAGAATTTGTTTGGTCTGAATTTGAGCGAGTACAAGACAGACATAGTTTTTGTTACCTCTGCGTTCCTCGTTGGCTCTGCTTTTTAACCAATACTAAGAACCGTGTAAAAGCTGAAAAACAACTTAATTATTTAACCGAAAGCATACGACTTAAAAACTTTAGGTGCGCTGATTACAGTGATGGCGGTTGGGGCTTATACGGAAAACCTCATAGTCTTGATTACGCTCCATCCCCAAATGGTGTTTTGGCCGCACTTTATGACAATGAACTAGTGAATGCCGATTTAGACGAATTGATTAGACGCCAAAAACAAGATGGTCGATGGGACACTTGGTACGGCTTAAGTGAAGGCACTCGATTAGAATGGGCAGGAATGCAGACCCTTTATACCTTAAAAATCTTAAAGAATTACGATAGAATTGACTTTTAAGTACGCGTTGTTCTCTTTAGTTTGTTGCCGATTATTGGTGAGTACATGGCTTATTCAGCTACAAACAATTGGGGCAATTTAATTACAATGATCACCTTTATTGGGGTCGCCATGGTCGCTTTACCCACCAAAGTAAGCTATGGCGCAGATAATCTTGCGGCCACTGCAATTGCCCGTAAAATCGGATTGATGGTTTTAATCATCAACCTATTTCAGGCCTATACCATTCTTCAGATTAGAGAAGACGTAGCCGCTCATTTCGGATATATGCATATCGCTATTGCACTTATCATGATTTACGTGATTATCAGATCAAAAACAAGCCCAGATTTCTCTTGGAAATAATTTGAACTTATCATCACGGGGTTAGAATTGCATCATTTGTTCGTCTTCAACTGTACAAGTGGTGCAATTTTTTGATGTATGTTTTGATGCCATGAAACAGATAGATTTCTTGTGACTCTGCTTGAACGTAGTGCTCTAAAATTATAGTTGTAGTGTATCTGTATAGGTAAACATCGATTAACTGTGATATATCTTTATGTGTATAGGTTTTATAAGTAAAGTTTTTAGGTAAGCCTAATTTTTAAAAAGATATTTATTACTCTAACTAAACGCTGAACATGTCTGATTCCGTCCTTGGGAGAAACCTCCTCCTAAAGTTTCTTCTACTCCTCACCTTTTGCTTCACTTCATTTTTAAAGGCCCAAGTGGGTCAAACCTTATGGGAAGACAATTTCAATAGCTTTGATTCGGCGATTTGGAATGTAGACCTAGGGGATGGATGTCCTGATTTGTGCGGATGGGGAAATGACGAATTACAAACCTACCAAAACGAAAATGTCAACATAGAAGAAATTCCAGGTGAACCAGGCAACTTTGCCTTGGTACTCGAAGCCAAAAAAGACAGTCAAAATAATTTTACCTCAGGCCGCGTTACCACCAAAAATAACCTGGGCGTTAAATACGGAATGATTGAAACCCGTATAAAAGTTCCCGATAATTTGTCAAAAGGTTTATGGCCTGCAGCTTGGCTACTAGGAACCAATATTGAATCAGAGGGCTGGCCATTCAGTGGAGAAATGGATATGATGGAAATGGGGCAAAACTCTGCCTTTAGAGCTGATCAAGAATTTGGTTTTGCAAATGAAAATAATTTGGTTGGTGCCAATCTTATCTTTTATGATACAGAAGCTTGTTCAGATCAAAACCCAACATGTGCCGCTAGCATCGCTTTTGATAAATACTACAACGAACTCTATTACGACCCTTCAAACCTTACAGATCGCTTTTTGACATATCGCCTTTATTGGGATGAAAACTATATTCGATTTACTGTTGAAGATCGAGGTATTGTTCAAAATCTCTACACAGGACCTTTTCCAATTGGCGATCGTTCTTCAGCCTTTACTAAACCTTTTTACTTACTGCTGAATTTAGCTGTTGGCGGAACCTTTACAGATGCTTTAAACGCTTCTCAAGTAACCGCTGATTTTCCAGCTAAAATGTATGTTGATTACATTAAAATCAAAAAGTGGAACGGTCGAGGCGAAGTCTTTACACCAGAGAAAATAATGGCTAATGCCGGTGCGAACAAACAAATAGCGGTTGGAGAAAGCATTCAACTCAACGCTTCTGGAAGTTACGGTCCAATAAACTCCTATCAGTGGAGCTATAAGGGTGGTGAGGTCTTGGCTAATAGCTCGTCACATGAGTTAACCCTTTCAGAAGGCACGTATGAATTTGAACTAAATATTACAGATAATAAGGGAAACACCGATTCAGACACGGTTAAAATCACAGTAGGTAATAGCGAAATTGGAGCGGTTATTTGGGAGGATAATTTCGATTCCTTTGACGAGAATAATTGGAATATGTCAATTGGCGATGGATGTGATGAAGGCATCTGCGGCTGGGGTAATGAAGAATTACAATCCTACCAAGAAGACAATATTTACATCGAAGAAATCGATGGCGAACCTGGAAATTTTGCACTCGTTCTTGAGGCTAAGAATGAAAGTGTAGGGGATTTAAATTTTACCTCTGGAAAGGTCACCACAGAAAATAAAGTCGCCATTCAACAAGGAGTCGTTGAGGTTAGAATGAAAGCACCAGATGTTCAAGATGGTTTATGGCCTGCGGCTTGGCTATTAGGTATTAATCACAGACAAGTGGGTTGGCCTTATTCAGGCGAAATCGATATGATGGAGATGGGCCATGCCCAGAGTACCCGACAAGCTGATGATTATTTCGGGCCTGCCAACAACTTTGTAGGAGCCAATCTCATTTGGTACGCCAGTGGAGCCTGCGAGCCAGATAACCCAAGTTGTGCAGCCAGTATTGCCTTCGACAAAAATTACACAACACCTTATACCCCTTCTTCTCCACTTAACAATCGATTTGTGACCTATCGTATGTATTGGAGTGATGAACAAATTCGTCTTACGGTTGTTGACGGTTCAGCGGAATACGATTTATACACCAACCCCTTTCCGATCAGTCCAAATGAAGAAGCCTTTAAAAAACCGTTTTACTTTATTTTAAATTTGGCTGTAGGTGGAAATTTCACTGGTCAATTAACAGATAACGACATTAGCGCACCGCTTCCGGGTAAATTACTTATCGATTATGTGCGCGTAAAAAAATGGAAAGGCGAAGGAGAAGTTTCTTTTTCTCAAGGTCCTTTATTGGCCAATGCAGGTGATGAGATTATCGTTGAAGACCTGGATAAAAATGGTGTTGAACCCGTAACCCTCGATGCTTCTTCGAGTTATGGACCAATCACCTCTTACGAGTGGAGCGAAAACAATGTGGTGCTCTCACAAGAGCAGACCGCAAACGTCGATTTAAGCTCAGGAATTCACAATATTAAGCTCCTTACACGAGACGAATTCGGTAATGAATCTGAAGATTTTGTGAAAGTAGACGTAAGAGAAATCCTTTGGGAAGAAAACTTCAATGAATTCAATACCGATGTTTGGGAGGCTGAAATTGGCGATGGATGTGATGACGGCCTTTGTGGTTGGGGTAATAATGAGCTTCAATCCTACAAACAAGAAAATGTGTACATCGAAGCTATTACAGGAGAAGCTGATAACAATGCCTTAGTCATTGAGGCAAAAGTCGAAAATGACAATCAATCTGCATTCACCTCAGCACGAGTAAAAAGCCAAGATCAACTCACCCTCAAATACGGTTTGGTCGAAACGCGTATTAAAGTTCCAGATGATTTGTCAACGGGACTCTGGCCCGCTTTTTGGCTCCTTGGAAATAATATTTCTGAGGTAGATTGGCCGAGATCTGGTGAAATCGATATGATGGAGATGGGTTACAAACAACAATCGCTAAGAGATGAAGGTTTCGAAAATGTAAGTGAGAATGAAGTCGTTGGCGGTAATATCATCTTTTATTCAGACCAGGCATGTGCACCAGATAATCCAGACTGCGCGGCTAGTATTGCTTTTGACAAATACTACTCCAAACCGTATCGAAGTTCATCTAGCACCTTAACCGATCGTTTTTTAACCTACCGAATGTATTGGGATCCCAATGAAATTAAACTCGCTGTCGTTGATAATGGTCAGGAGTTTGAATTCTACACAGGACCTTTCCCTTTAGGTTCAGATGCAGAAGAATTTCATTTACCGTTCTTTTTTGTGATCAATTTAGCCGTTGGTGGAAACTTTACCGACGCCCTTAGCAATAATCAAGTAACGGCTGATTTTCCCGCAAAAATGTTGGTGGATTACATTCGAGTATACAAATGGAATGGCTATGGAGAGGTCGCTACTCAAACAGGTATCATTGCTAATGCCGGACCAGATATCGTCAAAAAAGACGAAAATGGTGATGGTGAAGAGAGCATTTATCTCGATGGAACTTCAAGTACACATCACTCTGGAGAAATCACCTCTTACAGTTGGACCATTGATGGTGAAGAGGTGGCAAGCACCGCATCGAGCAAACTAGAACTTGCTCGTGGAACCTATACCGCTATTTTGACGGTCGCTGATCAAAACGGAAATCAAGCTAGTGACGAGCTTTTAATTACCATAAGCAGTGGAGGTTTAGGACCTGTTGCTAATGCAGGTGAAGATCAGCAAATTGAAGATGATAACGAAGATGATCTCGTAACTGTTACTTTAGACGGATCAGCTTCTGAGGCAGTTGCTGCACCATTATCTACCTATGAATGGTTTGAAAACGAAGAACTCATAGCCAGTGGAGTCAATCCAACGGTTGAACTTTCAACAGGAATACACATCATCACATTAAATGTTACCGACGAGGATGAGATGTCAGCAACAGACGAAGTGATCATCACTGTAATAGATCCTGATAATGAAGCACCCACCGCAGTTACAGGAGAAGATCGTAGCATCAACGATGAAGACGGCGACGACCTTGTTGAGGTTACCTTTGATGGTTCTGCAAGTTTTGATAACGATGGAACTATAGCTTCCTATGCTTGGCGTATAGATGAAACCATTGCCTCTGAAGAAGTATCTTTTGTTTCTGCATTAAGCACTGGGGTTTACACCGTCGAATTAGTCGTAACAGATAATGATGGAGCAGAAGGTAAAAGTAGCTTTACTTTAAGTCTTGTAGACCCTGATAATGTAGCCCCAATAGCCCGAGCTGGAGATGACCAAGTAGTTATTGATACCGATTTAGACGAGATTGAAATGGTCGTTCTAGACGCTTCTCTCAGTGCAGACGAAGACGGAAGTATTGAAGCCTACCGATGGATTGAAAATGATGAAGTATTGGGTACTGAGGCAAGTATAGAGATTGAACTGAATTTAGGTGAACATACTATAACTCTTGAAGTTCGAGACGACGATGGTGTCGTTTCGACTGATGAAATCAGTGTCATTATCAACCAACGCCCAGTAAGTGAAGCCGGAGATGAACAAATCCTAATCGATACCGATGGAGATACTCAAGAAACAGTTACCCTTGACGGATCGCAGAGTTATGATTCAGACGGTACAATCACCGTTTATGAATGGCTATACAACAATCAAACTATTGGAAGTGAACAGCAGCTAGACTATACATTTTCTATAGGAGCTCATGAAGTGATTTTAATGGTTACAGATAACTTTGGAACTTCAGCTGAAGATACCGTTACTATATTTGTTTCGAGAAATTCAAATAATGCTCCAACTGCTAATGCCGGAGATGATTTAGAAGTATATGCAGATCGCAACAGCAATGAGATTACCTTAACACTTGATGGGTCTCAAAGCACCGATTCGGATGGTTCTATTTACCGCTATGAATGGATTAAAGACAACACTTCTATTGCCTCTACTGCGTCAACTCCTATTACTCTGGGAATAGGAACCCATCAAATCGAACTAAAGGTAACTGATAACGAAGGCGCATCGACAAGCGATACACTCACAATAACCGTTTTATCTAAAACAAATCTCGCACTTAATAAATCGGTGACTACCAGTAGTCAAGAAGGGGCCTTTGGGGGAGACCTTGCAGTCGATGGAGACGACCAAACGCGATGGTCAAGTCTATTTTCAGATTCTCAATTTATCAGTGTAGATTTAGAAAATATCTATCAAGTCAATGAAGTTGTACTTCTATGGGAGACTGCTTCTGCGAAAAGCTATGAAATTCAAACCTCAATCGACAATAATTCATGGGTAACCATTTACAGCACCGATAATGCAAATGGCGGAACTGAGGCCCTAAATTTAAATGGTCAAGG
>CBFIGE010000013.1:0-63013 GCA_965662045.1 Flavobacteriaceae bacterium | reverse complement strand
TCAAAGCACACCCCCGATTATCCAGACTTGTTGGACATACAAGTAAAATCCTTTCAAGATTTTTTCCAGTTAGAAACTAAATCGGACGAAAGAGGAAATGAAGGTTTATACAATACTTTCATGGAAAACTTTCCCATCACTGATACCAGAAATCAATTCGTTTTAGAGTTTTTGGATTACTTTATAGATCCGCCTAGATATACAATTCAAGAATGTATAGAAAGAGGTCTTACCTATAGCGTTCCATTAAAAGCGAGATTAAAACTGTATTGCACAGACCCAGAGCACGAAGATTTTGAGACAATTGTTCAAGACGTTTATTTAGGTACTATGCCTTACATGACTCCGTCAGGGACATTTGTAATCAATGGAGCAGAACGTGTAGTTGTTTCTCAGTTACACCGTTCACCTGGAGTCTTCTTTGGTCAGTCATTTCATGCCAACGGAACCAAATTGTATTCGGCAAGAGTTATTCCTTTCAAAGGATCGTGGATTGAATTTGCTACGGATATCAATGGTGTGATGTACGCATACATCGATCGTAAGAAGAAATTACCTGTAACCACGCTCTTTAGAGCAATCGGTTACGAGAGAGACAAAGATATTCTTGAAATTTTTGATCTTTCAGAAGAGGTTAAAGTATCTAAATCCGGACTAAAAAAAGTATTAGGACGTAAACTAGCGGCTAGAGTCTTAAATACTTGGCATGAGGATTTCGTTGATGAAGATACTGGTGAAGTGGTATCAATTGAGCGTAATGAGATCATCCTTGATAGAGATACAGTTCTTGAAAAAGAACACATTGAAGAAATTATCGAGGCAGACGTAAAGTCAATCTTATTGCACAAAGAAAATAATACGCAATCTGAATACGCGATTATTCACAATACACTTCAAAAAGACCCGACAAATACAGAGAAAGAGGCAGTTGAACACATATATCGTCAACTGAGAAATGCAGAACCACCAGACGAAGAAACGGCTCGTGGAATCATAGATAAATTATTTTTCTCTGATCAACGTTATAATTTAGGTGAAGTAGGTCGTTACCGAATGAATAAAAAATTAGGTTTAGATATTGGAATGGATAAGCAAGTACTTACCAAAGAAGATATCATAACCATAATAAAGTACCTCATAGAATTGATCAATTCGAAAGAGGAAATAGATGATATTGATCACTTGTCAAACAGAAGAGTTAGAACTGTGGGAGAGCAGCTTTCACAGCAATTTGGAGTAGGACTAGCTCGTATGGCGAGAACTATTAGAGAGCGAATGAATGTTCGTGACAATGAAGTTTTTACTCCGATTGATTTGATCAACGCAAAAACATTATCGTCTGTTATCAACTCTTTCTTTGGGACGAACCAATTGTCTCAATTTATGGACCAGACTAATCCATTAGCGGAGATTACGCACAAGCGACGTTTATCTGCTTTAGGTCCTGGGGGTCTTTCTCGCGAACGTGCAGGTTTCGAAGTTCGAGACGTACACTATACGCACTATGGTAGATTGTGTCCAATTGAAACACCTGAAGGTCCTAATATTGGATTGATATCTTCATTATCTGTTTTCTCGAAGGTAAACAGTATGGGATTCTTAGAAACGCCATATCGCAAAGTTGATAAAGGAGTAGTAGATACCAAAAACTTCCAGTACATGAGTGCGGAAGAAGAAGAAGGTATGAAAATCGCACAGGCAAATATTCCTTTGGATAATAAAGGAAAAATTACTGAAGATAAAGTGATTGCAAGACAAGAGGGAGATTTTCCTTTAGTGAGTCCTGATGAGATTAATTATACTGATGTCGCGCCGAACCAGATTGCCTCTGTTTCTGCATCTCTTATCCCATTTTTGGAGCATGATGATGCGAATAGAGCTTTGATGGGATCAAACATGATGCGCCAGGCTGTACCATTAATGCGAACAGATTCACCAATTGTCGGGACAGGATTAGAGAAACAAGTTGCAAAAGACTCTAGAGTTTTGATAAATGCTGAAGATTCTGGAATCGTTGACTATGTTGATGCAGAGCGTATTGTAATTCAGTACCATCGCACGGACGAAGAGAAGCTTGTAAGTTTTGACGAAGATAAAAAAGTTTATGACCTGATTAAATTCAGAAAAACCAACCAAGGTACTTCGATCAACCTTAAACCTATTGTTCAAAAGGGTGATAAGGTGACCAAAGGTCAAGTGCTGTGTCAAGGATATGCAACAGAAAACGGTGAGCTAGCATTAGGTAGAAACCTTAAGGTAGCCTTTATGCCATGGAAGGGTTATAACTTCGAAGATGCGATTGTGATTTCTGAAAAGGTCGTTCGTGAAGACTTATTTACTTCAATTCACGTAGATGAATATTCACTTGAAGTTCGAGATACTAAATTGGGTGCTGAAGAATTAACCAACGACATTCCTAACGTATCCGAAGAAGCTACTCGTGAATTGGATGAGAACGGTATGATTCGAATTGGAGCAGAAGTAAAACCTGGAGACATCCTTATAGGTAAGATTACTCCAAAAGGCGAATCAGATCCTACACCTGAGGAAAAACTCTTAAGAGCTATTTTCGGTGACAAAGCGGGAGATGTAAAAGACGCTTCTTTAAAGGCTTCTCCATCACTAAGAGGTGTAGTTATCGACAAAAAATTATTCTCGAGATCTATTAAAGACAAAAGAAAGCGATCTGAAGAAAAACAGGCTATTGAGTCATTAGAAATAGAATACGAAGTAAAATTCCAAAAACTCAAGGAGGTTTTGGTTGAAAAACTGAACACTTTGGTTAATGGAAAAACATCTCAAGGTATAAGCAACGATCTTGGTGAAGAAGTTTTACCGAAAGGAAAGAAATTCAATCAGAAAATGCTCAACGCAGTAGATGATTTTGCTCACTTACTCAGCAGTGCGTGGACTGCTGACGACAAGATTAATGCAATGGTCAATGATCTTCTTCACAATTACAAGATCAAGCTCAATGACATGCAAGGTAACTTGAGAAGAGATAAGTTTACCATTTCTGTAGGTGATGAACTTCCAGCTGGAATTATGAAGTTAGCTAAAGTTTACATCGCTAAAAAGAGAAAACTCAAGGTTGGAGATAAAATGGCAGGTAGGCACGGAAACAAGGGTATTGTTGCTCGAATAGTCCGCGACGCTGACATGCCATTCTTAGAAGATGGAACACCAGTTGATATTGTTTTAAATCCATTAGGTGTACCTTCTCGTATGAATATTGGTCAGATTTATGAAACCGTTTTAGGTTGGGCTGGTCAGAAATTAGGTGAAAAATACGCTACGCCTATTTTTGATGGTGCTACTCTTGCACAAATCAATGAAATCACCGAAAAAGCAGGTGTTCCCCAATACGGACACACTTACTTGTATGACGGTGGAACAGGAGAGCGTTTTGATCAACCTGCAACTGTTGGTGTGATTTATATGTTAAAATTAGGACATATGGTCGATGACAAGATGCATGCTAGATCTATTGGGCCTTACTCACTTATTACGCAACAACCATTAGGAGGTAAAGCGCAATTCGGAGGTCAGAGATTCGGAGAAATGGAAGTGTGGGCGCTTGAAGCCTATGGTGCCTCTTCGACGCTTAGAGAAATTTTAACAGTTAAATCAGATGATGTAATCGGTAGAGCGAAAACATACGAATCTATCGTTAAGGGAGAGACGATGCCAGAACCTGGCTTACCTGAATCATTTAACGTGCTTATGCATGAATTAAAAGGATTAGGATTAGATATTCGATTAGAAGAATAAAATCCTAAAAGAAAAAACATTAAAAGCTACCTCGAAGTATTATGGCGAGAATTAAAGAAAACAACACACAAAAGAGATTTAATAAAATTTCAATCGGTTTGGCATCACCTGAGACTATTTTAGGTGAGTCTAGAGGAGAGGTGTTAAAACCGGAAACAATAAATTATCGTACACACAAGCCGGAAAGAGATGGTTTGTTTTGTGAGCGTATTTTTGGCCCTGTAAAAGATTACGAGTGTGCCTGTGGTAAGTACAAGAGAATAAGATACCGCGGAATCGTATGTGATAGATGTGGGGTTGAGGTTACTGAGAAAAAGGTAAGAAGAGATCGTGTAGGACATATTAGCCTTGTAGTGCCAGTTGCGCACATTTGGTATTTCAGGTCTTTACCAAACAAGATCGGTTACCTTCTTGGATTACCATCGAAAAAGCTCGATATGATTATTTATTACGAGCGCTATGTGGTCGTTCAGCCTGGAGCTGCTCAAGGTCCAGAGGGTGAAGAAATCAAAAAAATGGATTTCTTAACTGAAGAGGAGTACCTCAATATCATGGATAGCCTTCCACAAGACAATCAGTATTTAGAAGATTCAGATCCCAATAAATTCATCGCAAAGATGGGTGCTGAGTGTCTTGTTGAGTTATTAAATAGAGTTGACTTGGAAAGCTTGTCTTACGAGCTGCGTCACAAGGCCAATACTGAAACCTCGAAACAGCGCAAGACAGAAGCACTTAAAAGACTTCAAGTCGTTGAGGCTTTTAAAGACAGTCAAGAAAATCGTGAAAACCTTCCTGAGTGGATGATTCTAAAAGTTATACCAGTTATACCACCAGAATTACGTCCACTAGTACCGTTGGATGGTGGTAGATTCGCGACCTCAGATTTAAATGATCTTTACAGAAGAGTAATTATCAGAAATAACCGCTTGAAGAGATTGATGGAAATTAAAGCTCCTGAGGTTATTTTGAGAAATGAAAAGAGAATGTTGCAAGAGGCTGTAGATTCATTGTTCGACAACACCAGGAAAGCTTCAGCTGTAAAGACAGAATCAAATAGACCGTTAAAGTCACTTTCTGATTCTTTGAAGGGTAAGCAAGGTCGTTTTCGTCAAAATCTATTAGGAAAACGTGTTGACTATTCTGCGCGTTCAGTTATCGTTGTAGGACCTGAAATGAATCTATACGAATGTGGTCTTCCAAAAGACATGGCGGCTGAATTATACAAGCCGTTTGTCATTCGAAAACTAATCGAAAGAGGAGTGGTGAAGACAGTGAAGTCTGCAAAAAAAATTATAGATAAAAAAGAGCCTATCGTTTGGGATATTCTTGAAAACGTTCTAAAGGGACATCCTATCTTACTCAATAGAGCTCCCACACTTCACCGTTTGGGAATTCAAGCCTTTCAGCCTAAACTTATAGAGGGTAAAGCGATTAGATTACACCCCCTAGCTTGTACAGCATTTAATGCGGATTTTGATGGAGATCAAATGGCTGTGCATTTACCTTTAGGTCCTGAAGCTATTTTAGAAGCACAGTTATTGATGTTAGCTTCTCAAAATATCTTAAATCCAGCTAATGGTTCTCCGATTACTGTTCCTTCTCAGGATATGGTATTAGGTCTGTATTACATGACAAAAAAGAGAGTTGGAACGGCTAAAAAACCTGTTAAAGGAGAAGGTTTGACCTTCTATAGCGCAGAAGAAGTGAACATTGCTTTTAACGAGCAAAAAGTAAGTTTAAATGCCGGTATAAAGGTTAGAGCTAAAGATTTTAACGAAGAAGGAGAGTTGGTATATCAGCTTATCGATACAACTGTAGGTAGAGTGATATTTAATGAGGTGGTACCTGAGGAGGCTGGTTTTATCAATCAAGTATTGAATAAAAAAGCCTTGAGAAATATCATTGGAGATGTTCTTTCTGTTACAGATGTTCCTCGAACAGCAGCTTTTCTTGATAAAATAAAGAGCATGGGATTTGATTTCGCTTTTAAAGGAGGATTGTCCTTTAGTTTAGGTGATATTATTATTCCACCAGAAAAGCAAGGTCTGATTGACGAGGCCAACGGACAAGTTGACGGTATCATGATGAATTATAATATGGGTCTTATCACCAATAATGAGCGATACAATCAGGTTATTGATGTTTGGACATCTACTAATGCTATGCTTACAGAATTGGCCATGAAACGAATTAGTGAAGATGAGCAGGGCTTCAACTCTGTTTATATGATGCTAGATTCTGGAGCACGTGGTTCTAAGGAACAAATTAGACAGTTAACTGGTATGCGTGGTCTTATGGCCAAGCCCAAAAAGTCAACTGCCGGAGGTGGAGAAATCATAGAAAATCCTATTCTTTCAAACTTTAAAGAGGGATTATCTATTCTTGAATACTTTATCTCGACACACGGTGCACGTAAAGGTCTAGCGGATACCGCTTTAAAAACAGCTGATGCGGGTTACCTAACAAGAAGACTTGTAGATGTTGCTCAAGATGTTATTATCAATATTGAGGATTGTGGAACATTGAGAGGTCTTGAAGTTACTGCACTTCGTAAAAACGAAGAAATTGTTGAATCCCTATACGACAGAATTATTGGTAGAGTTTCTTTAAATGATGTGAACCATCCACAAACAGGTGAGGTCATTGTAGAATCAGGAGGGCTTATTGCAGAATCAGTAGGAAAAGCTATCGAGTCTGCTGGGATTAATATGGTCGAAGTTAGATCAGCTCTAACTTGTGAAGCTCCAAAAGGAATTTGTGCCAAATGCTATGGACGTAATTTAGCAACTCATAAGATGGTTCAAAGAGGTGAGGCTGTTGGAGTTGTTGCTGCTCAATCAATTGGGGAACCAGGAACTCAGCTTACGTTGAGGACTTTCCACGTAGGAGGTATTGCAGGAAACATATCAGAAGAAAACAAGCTGATTGCGAAACACGATGGAAAAGCCGAGATCGAAGACTTGAGATTAGTTAAGGGTACAAGTACAGAAGGAAAAGATGTAAACATCGTTATTTCAAGAACAGCTGAGATTAAAATAGTCGATAAGAAAACAGGTTCAGTTCTTTCAACGAACAACATCCCTTACGGTTCAGAACTGTTTGTTAAGAATGGTGCTACAATTAAAAGTGGTACTGAAATATGTCAGTGGGATCCGTATAATGGGGTAATTGTTTCTGAATTTACTGGAAAAGTGGTTTACGAAAATATCGAGCAAGGTGTAACTTATCAAGTTGAAATCGATGAGCAAACCGGATTCCAAGAAAAGGTGATTTCAGAATCTCGTAATAAGAAATTAATTCCAACCCTTCATATTCAAAATGATAAAGGTGAAACTTTAAGGTCTTACAATTTACCAGTTGGGTCGCACATTATGGTAAATGACGGAGATGGAATTAGTGAAGGAAAAGTGCTTGTGAAGATTCCTAGAAAATCTGCAAAAACAGGAGATATTACCGGAGGTCTTCCAAGGGTAACGGAGCTTTTCGAAGCGCGTAATCCTTCAAACCCAGCGGTTGTATCTGAGATTGATGGAGTGGTTACTTTTGGAAAAATCAAAAGAGGTAACCGTGAAATTATTGTAGAGTCTAAAACAGGTGATCAAAAGAAATATTTGGTCAAATTATCAAATCAAATTTTAGTTCAAGAAAATGACTACGTCAGAGCGAGTATGCCTCTTTCTGATGGATCTATTACGCCTGATGATATTTTATCAATTAAAGGACCTTCTGCTGTACAACAGTATCTCGTGAATGAAATTCAAGAGGTATATCGATTACAAGGGGTGAAAATCAATGACAAACACTTCGAGGTAGTCGTGAGACAGATGATGCGTAAAGTGAGAATTGAAGATGCAGGAGACACTACTTTCTTAGAAAATCAGCTTGTGCACAAAGATGACTTTATCAGAGAAAACGATCAAATTTTCGGAATGAAGGTCATTGAAGAGGCGGGTGAATCTGAAAACCTAAAAGCAGGTCAGATTGTAAGTGCTAGAGAGCTCAGAGATGAGAATTCGGTGCTTAAAAGACAAGACAAGGCTTTGGTGGTTGCAAGAGATGCAGTTTCTGCCACAGCTACTCCAATTCTTCAAGGAATTACTAGAGCTTCGCTTCAAACCAAATCCTTTATTTCTGCAGCTTCTTTCCAAGAGACAACAAAAGTACTCAACGAGGCAGCTGTAAACGGTAAGGTTGATGGTCTTGAAGGTCTCAAAGAGAATGTAATTGTTGGGCATAAAATTCCAGCAGGAACAGGAATGAGAGACTACGAGAGTATTATCGTTGGTTCTAAAGAAGAATACGACGAAATAATGGCCCGTAAAGAAGAATTGAAGTTCTAATATAATGGCAGAGAAAGAAAAACAAATTAATATCGAAATAGATGAAAAAACTGCGGAAGGATTGTATTCAAACCTTGCCATAATTAATCATTCAGTTTCAGAGTTTGTTGTAGACTTTATTACTATCATGCCTGGAAACCCTAAAGCCAAGGTCAAGAGTAGAATTATTTTAACGCCTCAACACGCTAAAAAATTACTTAGAGCCTTAGGAGATAATGTTCAAAAATTTGAAAAAATGCACGGTGACATCAAAGATTACGAGCAGCCGAGCATCCCAATAAATTTTGGACCTACAGGTAAAGCCTAAATAAAAAAAGCCCTCAGACGAGGGCTTTTTTTATTCTGCATATTCAGAAGTGAAATGAAATTTAATAGAAGGGTACTTTTGTTGCGTCATTTGTAGCGAAAAGGAAGAATCTGCTAAAAAGACGAGTTGATTCTGTTTGTCCAAGGCAAGAAACTTTTGTTTTACCCGTTTAAATTCTTGAAATTCCGGGTTGCTTACGTCGGCTTCGATCCAACAAGCTTTGTGGACTGGAAAGTTTTCATAGGTACATTTTGCTCCATACTCGTGTTCTAGTCGGTATTGAATAACCTCATATTGTAAAGCGCCTACTGTACCAATAATTTTTCGATTGTTGATGTGAAGCGTAAACAATTGAGCTACACCCTCATCCATAAGCTGATCAATTCCTTTATTCAATTGTTTTGCTTTCATAGGATCTGCGTTATTGATGTACCGAAAATGCTCTGGAGAAAAACTTGGGATACCTCTGTAATTTAATATTTCACCAGAGGTTAAGGTGTCACCAATTTTAAAGTTGCCGGTATCGTGCAATCCTACAATATCTCCAGCATAAGAGATATCAACAATCTCTTTCTTTTCTGCAAAAAAAGCATTGGGTGAAGAAAATTTAAGTTTTTTATTATTTCGCACGTGAAGATAGGGCTTGTTCCTTTCAAAGGTACCTGATACAATTTTGACAAAGGCTAAGCGGTCTCTGTGTTTGGGGTCCATATTTGCATGAATCTTAAATACAAACCCTGTGAATTCGTTTTCACTTGGAATTACTTTACGTTCTTCGGCTTCTTTCGGTAAAGGAGATGGGGCGATTTCAATAAAGCAATCGAGCAACTCTCGAACACCAAAATTATTTAAGGCCGAACCAAAAAATACAGGTTGTATGTCTCCACTTAGGTATTCAGCTCTATTGAAGTTGGGGTAAACTTCTTCAACGAGTTCTATATTTTCTCTTAAATCGGCGGCTGCTTGTTGACCGACCTGGTCCTCGAGTTTTACGTCAGAAAGATCATCTATCGCTACGGTATCGGCGACATGTTGCTTTTGGTCTGCACTAAATAAATTGATGTTTTTTTCATAGAGGTTATAAATTCCCTTAAAATCATAACCCATTCCAATAGGAAAACTCAAAGGGCAAACTTTAAGATTAAGTTTTTGCTCAACCTCGTCCAATAAATCAAAAGCATCTTTCCCTTCTCGATCAAGTTTATTGATAAAAACAATAATAGGAATGTTTCGCATTCGACACACAGCCACTAATTTTTCAGTTTGCTCTTCTACACCCTTTGCAACGTCTATGACTACAATTACCGAGTCTACTGCGGTTAATGTTCGAAAGGTATCCTCAGCAAAGTCCTTGTGACCTGGTGTATCTAGGATATTGATTTTTTTTGATCTGTAATTAAAAGCTAAAACGGAGGTAGCCACCGAAATTCCTCTTTGACGTTCGATTTCCATAAAGTCAGAAGTTGCAGTTTTTTTAATTTTATTGCTTTTGACCGCCCCTGCCTCTTGAATTGCACCTCCAAATAAAAGTAATTTTTCTGTTAGGGTTGTTTTACCAGCATCTGGATGGGAAATAATTCCGAATGTTCGTCTTTTGTCTAATGCAGCGTTTAAATCCATTTCGGTATTTTATGCAAAAATAGATGTTCCTTTCGGTTAAGCGTATTTTTTCAATGGGAATGATAAGGCGATTGTCTATTTTTGTATTATGAGCGAAGAAAAAGTTTTATTGGTCAATGAAAAAGATGAAATTTTGGGAACAATGCCCAAAATGGAGGCGCACGAAAAAGCTGTTTTGCATCGTGCTTTTTCGGTATTCGTTATGAATAAAAAGGGGCAGTTGTTACTTCAACAAAGGGCAGCTCACAAATACCACTCTCCACTTTTATGGACTAATACTTGTTGTTCTCACCAAAGAGAAGGAGAAACTAATCTCGCTGCCGGAGCTCGACGCTTGGAAGAAGAAATGGGAATGCAAACTGAACTTAAAGAGTTGTTCTGGTTTATTTATAAGGCTCCTTTTGACAATGGTCTTACCGAACATGAACTAGATCACGTAATGATCGGTTATTCTGATAATTTCCCTCAAATTAATAAAGAAGAAGTAGAAGACTTCAAGTACATGGACTTGGATAAAGTCGATCGAGACATTAAGGTTAATCCCGATCTCTACACCGCATGGTTCAAAATCATTTTTGAACGTTTTTACGATCATTTAAAGGCCAATCAACATGAAAACTAAAGTCAGTCGCCGCGCACATTTTAACGCTGCACATCGCCTGCATAATCCCAATTGGAGTGATGAGCGAAATAAAGAGGTATTCGGTCTTTGTAATAATCCAAACTATCATGGACATAATTACGATTTAATCGTCAGTGTTATAGGCGAAGTAGATCCCGAAACAGGTTATCTCATGGATATGAAAATCTTGAAAGATTTGATTAAATCTGAAGTTGAAAATCACTTAGATCACAAGAATTTAAATCTAGATGTATCTGATTTTGCGACATTGATTCCCACAGCTGAAAATATAGCAATGGTTATATATAAGCGACTGCGTCCGCATATTGATTCGAGTAAAGAAATTGAAGTAGTCTTATATGAAACACCGAGAAACTTTGTTACTTATCCTGCAAAGTGATGTATCGAGGTCCATTAAAATTTCAACCAATCTATAAAGAACGCCTCTGGGGGGGTGAAAAGTTAAAAACATCCTTAGATAAAGAATACAGTGCACATGGTATTGGAGAGAGTTGGGAAATATCAGCCGTTAAAGGAGATGTTTCTGAGGTGATTGAAGGTCCATATAGTGGAAAAAATCTCGATGTATTAATTGAACATTTTGGCTCAGAACTGCTTGGTTTTTCTGTCTTCAATCGGTTTGGTTCAGATTTTCCAATTCTGATCAAATACATTGACGCCAAGCTAGATTTGTCTATACAAGTTCATCCAAATGACGAATTGGCAGCCCGACGACATCAATCTTTTGGTAAAAATGAGATGTGGTTTATTATGGATAACGACCCAAATGCCAATTTAATTTTAGGTTTCCAAGAAGATTGCTCTAAAAAATCCTATCAAAAGGCCATAGAAGAAAAAAAGCTGACCACATTACTCAATTATACACCTGTCAATAAAGGAGATGCCTTTATGATTGAAACAGGGACAATTCACGCGATTGGAGCAGGAGTATTATTGGCTGAAATTCAACAGACTTCAGATATTACTTATCGCGTTTATGACTTTGACCGCAGAGATAAGAATGGAAATTTAAGAGAATTGCATACAGATTTAGCACTTGATGCAATTAATTACAGGGCCAAAACAGATTACAAAAAGAGCTATAAACGTGAGCATAACACCTCAAATGAGCTTATACACAATCAGTATTTTAAAACCAACTTTCTTCCTGTAAATCATAAGATGAACATCAAATTAGCCAATAGAGACAGTTTTAGCATTTACATGTGTATAGAAGGCGAAGTTGTGCTTCGAACAGAAGATGGGCAAATGCCTATGAAAAAAGGAGAGACCCTGATGATTCCAGCATGTTGTGAACAACTTGAATTACAATCTTCTGGGGCCCAATTACTCGAAATTTACATCTAGCGCGTCAATCGCTTTAGCCAACTTCCAATCTAAATCGGTTATGGCATTTTCGTCATGTGTCCACAACTCGAGAATGACCTGATTATATGTGTTGGTTATTTTGGGATGATGATTATACTGTTCTGCGATTTGTGCAACCGTATTGATATAAGCAATAGCCACTTCAAAATTTCTAAAAATCAATTCTTTGCGCAAACGACCTTGCTCTTCTTTAAATCCTTTAGAAATACTCATACTTTGAATATATGGTGTTAATACTTATGTTTTGCGTCTTAAAATTTAATAAAAGAGTTTTGCTTTCGCGAATGAATCAATACTTTTACATCAAAATTTAGGGTTATGGCTAATGTTAGAAATTTGAAAAAGGAAGTTAATTACGTTCTCGGAGATATTATTGAACAAATATATCAATGGGAAAAAAAATCTTCTAAGACCAATTCAGAAGAAGGTACGGCTCTTATAGACGAGTGTATCTCGCTTTTCGATGAGCTTATGGCTATGATTAGTCAAAAGTCAGAGCAATCTCATAAGAAACATTATAAAGCAGTTAGAGTAGTCTTAGCTGAGAAATCTGCAGCAATTAAAACTAAGCTAGCTAAGCTTTAATTGCTCAGTAAAGCTTTTAATGATTTTCCCATAGGACTTTTTTTGATGTCATTTGTCAATGATTGATAGACCGAATCTTTCCATTTGGGAGCTAATCCGTCACCGTCGTAAACAATACTGTAGGGAGCAAGTATGGTAGTGTTCTGGTTGAGTGCAAAGTTTAAAACGTACAAAAATTTTCTTCGTCCATTGCTAGCCGCTAGATTAGATATTGAATCTAGTTTTGTGGCGTAGGCAGGGTCTATACTCAATTGTAAAAGTTCTATATCTCTCTTTGAAAAGGAGGTCAACACCTCTTGATAGATGCGGTATATAGAATCTGTTTTTGAACCTTTTACTTGAGCGTCATTTTCAAAAGCCTCACGGGTAGATCGAATGCTCATCTGCCCTTGTTCAGCAAAGAATAACAACCTGTCGTTAAATGCATTCTCATCGTTTTTATCCAGATGTAAGTACAGCATTTGAGGTTGGTCGAGAGCTACATCGAATTCTATTTGGTTGTTACCCAGAACTTCTACAGAGTCTAGTTGTACTAAAACAGTGTCTTGTATCGATTCGATATAAAGCATGCCCTTCTTCAAGCCGTCTACTTCGACCTGAAGGTTCAGCCCTTTATTTTGTTGACAAGCTGTCATTACAATTCCAGCTACTATAATTAGAATGTATTTTCTCATAGGTGTAAATTCCAAACACGAATATCGCAAACTTTATCAGATGGTACTTGCTATTTCCATTAAAATAGCGCAAAAATAAGCTCCAGCTGTTCCAACTACATATCCAAAAACTGCCAATAAGATGCCTACCGAACTCAAAGAGGGGTGAAACTCAGCAGCAATAACTGGAGCAGAAGCTGCTCCTCCCACATTAGCTTGACTGCCCACAGCTAAAAAGAAAAAGGGAGATTTTGTCAATTTTGCAACGAGGATAAGCAGGGCAGCGTGAATACAGATCCAAACAAACCCTATTAATAGTAATCCAGGGTTTTCAAGTATTTTACTCAGATCCATTTGCATTCCTATGGTGGCTACAAGAATGTAAATGAAAACACCTCCGATTTTACTTGCACCAACACCCTCATAACTTTTGAAACGACTAAAAGAAAGTGCAATACCAAAAACAGTTGCGATGACAACCATCCATAAAAATTTACTTTTTAGGGATTCAAAAATTCCCAAAGAGGAATCTTCGTTAATCATAAGTGCCATAAGGTCTACAATTAGGGGAGCAAAAAAATGTGCTGTTCCCACTCCCAAAAATGCGATGCCGGTTAAGATAACATAGTCTGATGTCTGGGGCGTACGATTCACTTTTTGACTAAACTGAGAAACCTTTTCAATAAGGGCATGAATTTGTGAGGTGTCTGCTTTGAGCCACCGGTCAATGCGCTCGGCTTTACCCACTCCAAAAAGTAATATGGCCAACCAAATATTAGCCATTAAAATATCGACCAGTACCATAGATCCGTATTTACTCGGGGTATACTGAAATACTTCGAGCATTGTAGCCTGATTAGCTCCTCCTCCAATCCAGCTTCCGGCAATGGTTGCCAATCCTCTCCAAATTGCATCAAATCCCACACCGTCAACTGCTGAAGGTACAATCAAACTGACAATCATAAGGGCAATGGGTCCTCCCATGATTATGCCAAATGTTCCTGTAAAAAACATAAGCAAAGCCTTTGGTCCAAGATGTGCTATTTTTTTTAAATCAATACTTAAGGTCATTAGAATGAGCGCTGCGGGAAGTAGGTATCTCGAGCTGACAAAATAAAGCTTAGAATCATCTATAGCGATTATTTTTAAATTGACCAGAAGCGCGGGTAATAAATAGCATAGCAGCAGTGTAGGTACTACTCCATAAAATTTTTTCCAAAAGTGATGTTGACTTTGTGCACTTAAAAAGACAAAAGCCAAACAAAAGGTAATGATACCAAAAATTACAGTGTCGTTTTCTATAGGAAACATAAGTTTTAATATTGGTTAAGGTGAGCAACAAGAATATTTACCAACTCAGCGTGCACTTGAAAATCATCGTTTTGATAGGATTTTAGATTATCTGACTCTTGGTCTAATTCCTTTAAAACATGGTTCATGTTTTTGATTATAATGTGCATTCCGTTTTTGGTATTCTGAGCCAACTTTTCGGCATCAGTTAAAGGAACCTGGCTGTCATATCCACCACCAATGGCCAAAAATGGAATTTCAATTTGAGCTATGGTTTCTGTGGGGTCGTATTGCATCCAAGAGTAAAAAAAGGATTGGTTCTCTTTTTTAAACACCGATACAAGAAAGGGATTAACTTCTTTGATTTCTTGAGTTGCCATGAGTTCATCAACGTGGTTTTGGGCGATTTTTCCCAAGCCTTCGTTTTGAGCACTTACTTGATCTACAATAACTTTTCCAATTCTATCTGCAGGTCCGCAAAGAGAGATTAAACTTTTGATATTCAGATCACTTTCTGTAAGTGCAAGTGCAGCTACAAGAGAACCCTGACTATGGCCTATTAAATGTATTCCACTGATGCGCTCATCCGTGTCAAAAGCTTTTATAATAATTCGGAGGTCATCGACATAATCTGTAAATTGAATTCCTGAAAGGTATTCCCGGTTATTAAGGTTAGCCGTTCGTTTGTCATAACGCAGAACTCCAATACCTTGCTTGTTGAGTTCTGCGCTGAGTTGTTTGATATAGGCAGGTTGAATGAATTGTCCCTGATTACCATCTCTGTCAATATTTCCCGAGCCGTGCACATAGAGGACTACTTCAAATGTGTTGCTATCTTTTGGAAGGTCCAGTTGTCCGAGTAATTGTATCTCTTTATTGTAGAGTTCAAACGATTCATGTTGCACCGTCTCTTGTGCAAAAAGAGGAGATAGCCCACTTAGCACCAATAACAATAAAGAGGTGTATATTTTCATGAGTGGAAATTGATTATGTCGTGGTATTTACAATAGGTGCTGCATCTTTATCAGAACATAAGACTACCATAAGATTACTCACCATTGATGCTTTTGTTTTCTCGTCGAGTTTGACCACTTCTTTTTCGCTGAGTTGTTGTAAGGCCATTTCAACCATTCCCACTGCTCCTTCAACTATCTTATGTCTTGCAGCTACAATAGCTGTGGCTTGCTGCCTTTTGAGCATGGCGTTTGCAATTTCTTGAGCATAGGCCAAATAACCAATACGAGCCTCTAATACTTCTATGCCTGCCATACTAAGGCGCTCTTGTATTTCTTTTTCTAGTGCTTCACTGACCTCGTTAATACTTGATCTAAGCGTAACTTGGATGTCTTCTGTACCGTCTTCAAAATTGTCATAGGGGTACATACTCGCTAATTTTCGCACTGCGGCATCGGTCTGAACACGAACGAAATTTTTATAGTCGTCTACCTCAAAGCTTGCGAGGTAGGTATCTGTCACTCTCCACACAAGTATAGTACTGATCATAATAGGGTTTCCTATTTTGTCATTCACTTTCAAGCGCTCACTGTCAAAGTTACTTGCACGCAATGAGATTTTTCTCCTGGCGTAAAAAGGATTAACCCAATACAGGCCATTTTTTTTAACTGTTCCTTTGTATTTACCAAAGAGCAGTAGCACCTTAGCTGTATTTGGATTAATCAATATAGTACCTGTAATCATGAACAATCCAATAACGAATGACAATATATAAAGTGCATCTCTAAATGTAATGACTTGATAAATGGAGTACCCCATAATGGATAGGCATAAAAACACCATTATATAACCAGATATTGGTCGTTTTGTTTTTTCAAATTTTGAATTCTTGGTTTGGTCTTTCATTTTGATTTATTTAATGGCTTTAAGGTAGTAATTTTTAAGTTTTAGCTGACCCCTAAGATTTTGTCAAATGAATCGACGTATTTTCGCAAAAAATATTGAAGATGAAATTAGCAAGCATCAAAATTATAGTTGTGATGATAAGTTGCGTGGCACTTAAATTAAATGCTACACCCTTAATTGAAAATGACAATTGGGGTCAAACAGGACATAGAGTTGTAGGTTATATAGCCGAAGCTAATTTATCTAAGAGGGCGCTTAAAAAAATTAAAAAACTGCTCGGAGATCATAGTATCGCTTATTATTCCACGTATGCAGACGAAATCAAAAGTGAAAGAGCATACAATAAGTTCGGTCCATGGCACTACGTGAACTATCCGATGAGCGAGACCTATGAACCAGATGAAGCTTCAGAAAAAGGAGACCTAGTTCAAGGTATTAACACTTGTATTCAGGTGATTCAAAGTCAGGATACCTCCAAAGAAGAAAAGGCATTTCACTTAAAATTATTAATTCATTTTATAGGAGATGCTCATCAACCTTTACATGTGGGTCAATCTGAAGACCGAGGAGGAAATAATATAAAAGTAAAGTGGTTTTCAACTTCATCTAATCTTCACAGAGTCTGGGATTCAAATCTCATAGAGTCCTGGGGAATGGATGCAAAAACCTTAAGTGAAGAACTCATGAGAGGAACTACTGTCAGCCAGCGCAGTTCTTTTACCAAAGGAAATACGATAGAATGGATTGAAGAATCTCACCAAATTGCTTTAGATGTATACAATTCTGCTGAAGACGGAGATCGATTGGGCTATCGCTACAGTTATGATCACAATAGTTTACTTTTTGAACAATTGAGAAAAGGAGGCTATCGCTTAGCTAAATTACTCGAGGAATTATTTTAACGTTTAGAGACTTTATTGTTGCTGATATTTCGCTGACGACTGCATCTGAAACGATCAACCGAAGAACCTCGCTTTAATGCATGTTTTGTTTTTCTACCTTGCACTCGTTTTCTCCACATTTTAAAGCTTGAGGGTTTCATGTACTTGCGCATCAACTGAATAGTCTGTTGTTCACTAATATTGAATTGGTATTTGATCGCCTCAAAGGGAGTTCGATCTTCCCAGGCCATCTCGATAATGCGGTCTAGTTCTCTCTCAGAAAATTCTCTTGTCATAGCACATCAAAGATACGCCTAAAGGTTAAATTAATTCTTGGGGCGATATAGGTTTTTGACTTTGGAATCTGGTGTTTGTACTTGTGTTGCGTTTGACCCCCCATAGAAAGTAAACTTCCTTTTTCAAGCAAAATCTTTGCCTTTAAATCTTTATCTATCTTGTGCTTTAAGTGAAAAAAGCGCTCCCCACCAAGGCTTACACTAGCAATTTCTGGGTTTTTTCCTAACTCTTTTTCATCGTCGCTATGCCACCCATTACTATCATTACCATCTCTGTAAAAATTTAACAAACAACAATTAAAGGTCATTTGAGTGTATTGCTCAACTTTATTTTTTAAGTTTTTTAATTCAGTGGTGAACGCATGAGGTTGCATTCGTATTGAAGAATAACCATAGCTCAAGCAATTCTCTGAAAAAAATGCGGTCAGTCGAGGTTGCATGAATTGTTTTCCGAATATTACGATGGGGTCTTGTCTCCAGGGTATGGTTGTTTCAAATAGTTTGTAGAAGTACTCGGCTTCTTCATGGGATAAAAAATCAGTCTTATACCAAACCTTTAATTCGGGTAATTCTATTTTTTTCATATCGACTGTTTTAAGTTTTTTCTATAGGTTGAAGGCGACTGTCCAGTAAAATTTTTAAAGAGTTTGGTGAAATGCGAAAAATTATTGAATCCGCATTCATCAGCAATGTCAGAAACACTCAATGGCTCCTCACTTAATAATTTGGAGGCGTGCACCAGTCTGTACTCATTGACAAACTGCGTAAAGGTTTTATTGGTGACTTTCTTAAAGTATCTGCAAAAAGCAGGAACAGTCATAAAAGCTACAGATGCTATTTCGTCAAGAGATATAGAGTGCTGGAAATTATTTTTTACGTAGTTAAAAACATCATTGATACGGTTATTATCTGAGATTTCTGGATTCATAAAAAACCCCAAGGCATTTAATACGCTTACCTCTTTTGATTGTGCCAGTTCGTGAAAAATATTTAAAATACTCATCAATTTTTGAAAATCAGATTGGTATTCGAGTATTTCCATTTTTTCTCCAATTTTTACTTTGGTCTTTCCACTAAAAGCTAATCCGGATTTAGCGCGCTCAAACAATAGTTTTATGGGCTGTATTTCAGGAACGTTTAAAAAATCCATTCCTAATGAATCTTCTTTAATTTGAACCAATGTCTCTTTTTCATTACCGGTGTATTCATCTGTAAATCCACAATGAGGAAGATTAGAACCTATCAGAATAAGGTCACCGTCATTAAAATAGGAGACATGACTTCCTATCTGTCTTTTACCACTCCCACCATTGATGTATACCAATTCGATTTCTGGATGATAATGCCAACTCTTATAGGTATTTACATGTCTTTTGTCAAAACTGTTAAGTGCAAAAGAATTTCCAAAACTCGGAGTTACTATTTCCAAAGAAGGCTTGAGCATTTTACTTAATTTGTGTTATTAATTAACATTGAATTAACGTAGTTGCAAATATAAGGTTAAAATAGCACACACATTGAGCAATTTTGATGTTGTTCAGCCATGTTGTTCAGAAGTACATTTGTACTGTAATCATCAAATAAAAAAAAACGAACGTTATGACAAATTTAAAATTAAGAGTAGTTTCTCTGTTTCTAATGACAGCAATGCTTCAACCTCTCTTTGCTAACCCACTTTCTTCTGGTCCTTCAAAAGAAATCTTAACTTTTGACCCTGTTTTTAGCAAGCAAAACAATAAGGTTAAAATGCAGTTTATTAATTGGGACTTAAACGAGGTTTACATCGTAGTTCTCGATTCAAAAAACAGAGAGGTTTTTCGCGAGAATTTAAAAGGAGAATTCTCTATTTCAAAGGTATTTAATTTCGATTCTGCCTATTCGGATACGTATCGCATTCGCGTTTACGATAACGGATTACAGTTCGAAGAAGAGTTTACAGTTCGTTAATCTTCTGTAATGTTTAGTTAGTTTAGTTAGAAAGCCCTGCATAGCAGGGCTTTTTTCTTTTCTGCTATTTGATCAATTTATAAGATCGACTAACAAAAGTTGCGAGAGCTTCCCCTTTGAGTAAGCCTTTTGACAATTTTGCCAAATCTAAGGCTTGATGGATAAGGCTTAACTTTTGCTCAGTATTCTCAGTGTCTAAAATGTGCTGAGCGATTTCTGAATTGGTGTTAACGACCAAATTATACATATCAGGCATTGATCCCATACCCATCATTCCACCTCCACCGGTTTGCTGCATATCCTTCATTCGCCGCATAAATTCCGGTTCTGTGAGCATAAAGGCATCTGAATTGCTATCAAGAGCTTCGAGCTGTATAATAAAGCCTTGTTCTTTTAATTGTTCTTCTAATGTTGATTTCAAGGTTTCTTGTTGCTCTTCAGATAGTTTTGATACTTGATTTTCTTCTTTTTGGATGAGTTTTTCAATACTATCACTATCAACCCTTGAAAAGCTAACCCCTTCCTTTTGTTGTTCAATTTTCTGTATTAAATGCGGTACTATAGGAGAATCTAATAGTAATACGGTGTATCCCTTTTCTTTCGCTTTTTCGATATAAGTATATTGTTCCTCCTTATTAGAAGAGTATAAAACGACTGTTTTACCGTCTTTGTCTTTGTGCAATTCGCCGATTTGATTTTCTAATTCTTCCCAGGTCAAATAGCTATCATCCACAGTAGGGTAAAGCGCGAACTTTTCTGATTTCTCGTAAAATTTATCTTCGGTAAGCATTCCGTATTCTACAACTACCTTGATGTCATTCCACTTTGATTCGAAATCAGCGCGATCCTTTTTGTACAAGCTGGCCAACTTATCTGCTACTTTTCGGGTGATGTAAGAGGTGATTTTCTTTACACTACTATCCGACTGAAGATAAGATCTAGAAACATTTAAAGGAATATCAGGAGAGTCGATCACCCCTTTGAGCATGGTAAGGAATTCAGGGACAATTCCCTCAACATTATCAGTTACAAAAACTTGATTTTGATAGAGTTGTATACGATCCTTTTGTAGATTCAGATCATTACTCAGCTTAGGAAAATACAAGATTCCTGTTAAATTGAAAGGATAATCTACATTCAAATGAATGTTGAACAACGGTTGTTCAAATTGCATCGGATATAACTCTCTATAAAAAGAAGCATAATCTTTGCTTTCTAGATCTGCTGGCTTTTTTGTCCATGCCGGAGAAGTATTATTGATTATGTTATCTACCTCTTGGGTTGGTGCCGGATCTTCTTCTTTTGCTCCTTCAGGTTTGTCGAGGGTTTCAGTGCGCTTACCAAACTTGATTGGAACAGGCATGAATTTGTTATACTTATTGAGAAGTTCAGTAATTTTCTGATCTTCTAAAAAGTCTTTTGCATCCTTAGCGATGTGAAGAATAACCTCCGTACCTCTTTCTATTTTTTCACTTGGATTTAATTGAAATTCTGGAGAGCCATCACATGACCAATGAACCGCAGGGTCTTCTTTATAACTTTTTGAGATTATCTCGACTTTGTCAGCAACCATAAAGGCAGAATAAAACCCTAAACCAAAATGGCCAATAATTCCGCTGTCTTTCGCACTGTCTTTGTATTTATCTAAAAACTCTTCAGCCCCCGAAAATGCGACTTGATTGATGTATTTTTTAATTTCTTCTTCATTCATTCCAACCCCTTGGTCAATAATTCGGATTTCTTTTTTCTTTTTATCAACCTTAATTTCAATTTGGGGATTACCATATTCTACTTTAGCTTCACCAATATCACAAAGGTGCTTTAACTTTAAAGTTGCATCGGTAGCATTTGAAATAAGTTCTCTTAAAAAAATCTCCTGATCACTATAAAGAAATTTCTTGATCAAGGGAAAAATGTTATCTACTGAAACATTAATTTTTCCTTTTTCCATAAATGTTGTTTTAAATAAATTTTAAAAAATTTAATTACAGAAGGTCAAAAAAGGTACCAATACTGCATTTTATGACATTATGACACGACTAATTTTTAAGCAAAAATGTTAAAATTTAAATTTTGTTTACCTTTTGTTTGGAAAAACTAAACAAAATTGTATATTTGAACTGTTGAGTAAAACTTTGCTATGAAAGAGAAAAGAACTCAACAAATTTGTTTATTTATTGGTTAGGTTGTTGAGAGCGTTATTCACTAGAATTGCGCTCTCTTTTTTTTGCGTTGCTGTAGGTAGTGTTTAATGATATTGTATCTTTACCTAAACACAATTGATTTATGAAATCTGAATTAAAATCAAAAATTGCCGAAGCCTACACAAAAGAGGTACTATCTTCAGAACTCTTTCCCAAGTCTGTTTACGCATTTTGCCAAAAGCATAATTTTCAAGAAAACGAATTTTATGAGGGGTTTGCGTCTCTTGATGCTGTAAAGAATTATATATGGGTTGCTTTTCACAAAAATTGCAAAAAGGTCCTCAAGAAAAATAAATCTTATAGCAACTATGATTCAAAAGAAAAGTTTTTGGCGTACTTGTTTTCTTATTTTGAGGTTTTGACACTCAATCGTTCTTATGTCCTTTATGTGTTGAGTACAGGACATTCTTTGGAACGCCTCCAAAATTTAAGGCAATTAAAAGATTTTAGAACGCATTACTTGAATTTTGTCAAAGACATTCTCATATCAACCGAGAATGATTCGAAACTAAAAGAATTTAATGACAAATTATTTTCAGAGGGAACTTGGATTCAATTTTTAGTGTTACTAAAATTTTGGATTGAAGATGAATCTCCAAAATTCGAAAAGACAGACATTGCTATCGAAAAGTCTGTTCAAGCTGTTTTTGATCTGCTGCAGTCCAATCCATTAGAGAAATGGATCGATTTGGGAAAGTTCATGGTTAAGGAGGGTTTTAAACTATAACAAATTGCATGAAAAGTATTGATTCTATTCCGGTTTCGAAGATGCAAAGGGCTTCTAAATTGGTGGGCACAGGCGTTAAAATCGGAGCGAACTATCTCAAATATTACGGTGAAAAGTTGATTGATGCAGAGAGAGCAGAAGAAAAACTTAATCAAGATAATGCCGACGATATATATAACACATTAAAGTCTCTCAAAGGTAGTGCCTTAAAATTGGCACAAATGCTCAGTATGGAGCGCAATATTTTGCCAAAAGCTTACGTGGATAAGTTTTCGTTAGCCCAGTTCAGTGTGCCTCCTCTTTCTGGACCTTTAGTTCGTAAAACCATAAAACAACATCTGGGTAAAATCCCGGAGGAGTTATTTGATGAATTTTCTGATGAGGCAATTAGTGCTGCAAGTATAGGACAGGTTCATCTTGCTGTAAAAAATAAAAAACGTTTTGCTGTTAAAATTCAATATCCGGGTGTAGCAGAAAGTATAGGCAGTGATCTCTCATTGGTTAAACCTATTGCATCAAAAATGTTCAATATTAAGTTGAATGAAGCTGAGCACTATTTCGCCGAGGTTGAGAAGAAATTACTAGAAGAAACAGACTACGAAATTGAACTAAAACATAGTGTAGAGATTAGTAAGGCCTGCGCTGGGGTACTCGATATAAAGTTTCCGAAGTACTATCCACAATATTCGTCTAAAAAAGTGCTAGTCATGGATTTCATGAAAGGCCAACCCCTCGGAGCATATCTTCAAAATAATAAATCATCTCAGGCAGAGCGCAATGCTATAGGTCAATCCCTATGGGATTTTTATATGTTTCAAATACATGGATTGCGCAAAGTTCAGGCCGATCCTCATCCGGGTAATTTTTTAATCAACAAGAAAGGTAAGCTCGTTGCTATTGATTTTGGTTGTATCAAAAAAATACCCGATAGCTTTTATGTACCTTATTTTGATTTATCAAGTGCTGAGGTGTTAAATGAGCCAGAACTCTTCGAACAAAAACTTGAAGCTCTAGAAATTTTGACAAAAAATGATAGCAAAGAAGAGCGTAAATTTTTCATTGCTCTTTTTCATCAAATGTTAACTCTATTTACAAAGCCATTTCAATCTGAAGAATTCGACTTTGGAGATGCTACTTTTTGGGACGAAATAGGTGCACTTGCTCAGCAGTTTACAAATCAGTCAGAACTACGGAAGATGAACAATAACAGAGGTTCTAAACACTTTATTTACGTCAATAGAACCTTTTTTGGATTGTATAGCTTGTTGAATGATTTAAATTCTAAGATTGAGGTAAATCGATTTAAATCCTTAATTTGAAGGCTTTAACAGTTTTAAAAAGAATAACTAATGCATAAAGCTCATATAAAAGGCCTGGGATTCTATGTGCCTCCTAAAGTAGTCACCAACGATGATTTGTCGAAATTAATGGATACCAATGATGCGTGGATTCAGGAACGCACAGGTATTCGCGAACGGAGATTTGCTATAAGAGGTGAAGATACGACCACTGGCATGGGGGTTAAAGCTGCTAAAATAGCAATTGAAAGAGCTGGAATTGATAAAAACGAAATCGACTTTATTATCTTCGCCACCTTGAGTCCCGATTACTATTTTCCTGGACCTGGTGTTTTGGTACAGCGGGATTTAGAAATTCACACCGCCGGTGCCCTAGATGTAAGAAATCAATGTTCAGGATTTGTATATGCTCTTTCTGTAGCAGACCAGTACATTCGTTCTGGAATGTATAAAAACATCTTGGTGATAGGTTCTGAATTGCACTCGGGAGGATTAGATTTTACAACTCGAGGCAGGGGAGTTTCAGTTATATTTGGAGATGGAGCAGGAGCAGCAGTAGTTTCAAGATCAGAAGATGAGCAGTCTGCTATTTTATCAACTCATTTACATTCACAAGGACAACACGCAGAAGAATTGGCATTATTAGCCCCGGGAATGGGTTCACGATGGGTTACAGACATTTTAGATGATAACGATCCAGATGATGAATCTTATTTGCCCTATATGAATGGCCAGTTTGTGTTTAAAAATGCAGTTGTTCGATTTAGTGAAGTTATCATGGAGGGCTTAGGTGCTAATCAAATGACACCAGCAGATATTGATATGCTTATTCCACATCAAGCAAATTTGAGAATTGCTCAATTCATTCAAAAAAAATTCAGATTGAAGGACCAGCAGGTGTACAATAACATTATGCGTTATGGAAACACTACTGCGGCATCTATACCCATTGCCTTAACGGAGGCTTGGGAAAAAGGCCTAATACAAAAAGGATCAACTGTAGTACTTGCAGCTTTTGGAAGTGGATTCACCTGGGGAAGCGTCATTATGAAGTGGTAGTCATTTTATGATCGATCCTTAAAGAGATACAACAAGCTAAATGTGAGCAAACCATTTAAAGGCAACAATTCGTATCCAATGACATATCCTCCAATTTTTTCAGCAGGAATTTGTGCTATAATTGCAATAATCACAACAGCTGAAAGACAAATTACCATAATTTTTTTGGCTGCTATTTTGTGTTTTGTGAACATGCCAAAACAAAAGAGACCTAGTAGTGGTCCATAAGTGTAACCCGCGACCACTAAAAGACTGTCAATTACATTTGTACTAATGACTCTATTGAAAATCACAATTACCAAAACCAATAAAAATGACAGGCCTATGTGAACTTTTTTACGCGTTTTTTGTTGACGTTCTTCACTGAGGTTTTCAATTTGAATAAAGTCAATACAAAAGGCAGTTGTCAATGCTGTCAATGCTGAATCAGCACTTGAATAGGCAGCGGCGATAAGACCGAGTAAGAAAAAAACAGAAAGACCAATACCTAAATCCCCTGAAAGAGCAATTTCAGGAAAGAGCAAATCTGTTTTAGGATTTCCATCCATAAAAGGAATGCCAACCCCATTTTGTTCACTGTAGAGGAAGAGAAGACCTCCGAGAAACACAAACAAAAAAGTTACCAAGACCAGAACAAAGCTGAATGATACCATATTTTTTTGGGCGTCAACTAGTGATTTACAACTCAGGTTTTTTTGCATCATGTCTTGATCCAATCCCGTCATGCAAATTGTGATAAACATCCCTCCAATAAAGGATTTGATGAAGTGCGACTTAGAGAGTAGACTATCGAAGATAAACAGCTGATTGTAATTTTCGAAAGCAGGACTTTGCAAATATTCCACTAGGGAAAGATTTAAAGATTGTAGTATACTGCTAATGGCAAAAACCACAGCAGCCATCATAAACAACGTTTGTAAGGTGTCGGTAATAATGATGGTCTTAATTCCTCCTTTATGCGTGTAAATCCATATTAAAAAGACAGAGATGATTACTGTAACTTCAAAGGGAAGTCCCATGTCGCTGAACAAAAATTCTTGAAGCACAATAGCTACTAAATAAAGGCGAAAAGCTGCACCTAGTATACGAGAAACAAAAAAGAAAAATGATCCAATCTGTTGTGTCTTGGCATCAAATCTGTTGCCCAGGTAGCCATAAATGGAGATGAGATTTTGTTTGTAATACAAGGGGAGTAGGACGTAAGCCACTACGAGATATCCTACCAAATAACCGAATACCACTTGCAAATAAGTCATTTCTGTTTCTCCTACCCATCCAGGAACTGAAATAAAAGTGACCCCGGATAAGGATGTTCCTACCATTCCAAATGCGACTAAATACCAAGGTGCTTTTCTATTGGCACGGAAAAAGTCTTCATTACTATCGGATTTCGAGGTAAATTTGGCTATTAATAGTAATACTAAAAAATAGGAGATCAGAAGTATAGCTATGGTCGAGGAATTCACACCTAAGTTGTTTTATAAATTCGAGTGGAAAATACAAATCTTTCTTTTGAAAAACTACCTCTAATTCATTATGGATTTTTCTTCAAAATTATTGCAGAGCGCAGTAGACGAAATTGCTCAGTTACCTGGAATCGGTAAAAGAACGGCATTGCGCTTGGCTATTTTTCTATTGAGACAGCCTGAAATTCAAAGTGTTAATCTCGCGCAGGCCATTGTAGATTTGAGATCCAAGATTAAACATTGCAAGAATTGTTTCAATATAACCGATGAAGAGGTTTGCGAAATCTGTAATGATGTGAAAAGAGAATCCAAAGCACTCTGTTTGGTACAAGATGTTAGAGATGTAATGGCAATAGAATCAACAGCCGAATATCGTGGAAAATATCACGTGCTCGGTGGATTGATTTCACCCATAGAGGGTATAGGTCCTCAGGATCTTACAATAGAAGCCCTAGTAAAACGGGTTGAAAACGAAGAAATCAGCGAGGTCATTTTCGCACTAAGTGCAACTCCAGAAGGCGATACCACCAGTTTCTATATTTATAAAAAATTAATGGATAAAGAGTTGCAATTCTCAACCATAGCTAGAGGTGTATCCATAGGAGATGAATTGCAATATGCTGACGAAGTAACTTTAGGTCGAAGTATCAGTAATCGTATACCACTCCGGTATTAAATTCTTACTTTTGTTTAAAACTTAAAACCGACAAGACTTAAATGGCTAAATTTAATGTTGTACTCCCTCAAATGGGAGAAAGCGTTACGGAAGCAACCATAACAAATTGGTTAAAAAATGTTGGAGACTCCATTGAAGTAGATGAGGCTATAGTTGAGATAGCTACTGATAAAGTCGATTCAGAGGTCCCTTCAGAAGTTTCGGGCACCTTGGTACAAGTTAATTATGGCGAAGAAGAAGTTGCTCAAGTTGGAGATGTGATTGCTGTAATCGAAACAAGTGATGTCGAAGACTCTGCTGAGGGTTCAGAACTCCAACCAAATACTGAGCGAAACACTACTGTAGAACAAGCCCCTGCAAATACCTTTGTTCGAGAAGAAACAAAACCAGAAGAAACAAAACCAGAAGAAACAAACGTAGTAGAGCACGTAAGAGAGATTGAACAAAATATCACAGATACTACAACTCAATTCAAATCGCCGATCACAGCAAATAGTGAAGGAAGATTTTACTCTCCACTAGTGCGTAAAATAGCTCGAGAAGAAAATGTCTCTGAGGCTGAACTCAATCAAATTAAAGGCAGTGGATTAGAGGGTCGTGTAACTAAAAATGACATTCTTCAATATGTTAGCTCTAGACCAGCTTTTGAAGCATCACCACAAAAAGAAGTTGTTTCAACAGAGGCGCCTCAACCTAAAAAGCAAACTCGAGAAACAGTTGTAGTTTCAGCTCCTGTGCTCAACATCAATAGTTCAGATGAAATCATTGAACTTAACCGCATGGGTAAGCTCACTTCGGAGCATATGACCAAGAGTTTAGCAACTTCTGCACACGTTCAAAGTTTTATTGAAGTAGATGTAACCAACCTTGTCGAATGGAGAAATAGGGTTAAAGATGAATTTTATAAGAGAGAGGGCGAGAAGTTGACATTCACACCAATTTTCATAGAAGCGGTAGCTCGTGCTCTTAAAAATTTCCCAATGCTCAATATTAGCTTTGATGGAGAGCGAATTATTAAAAAGTCGGTAATCAATATAGGAATGGCTGCTGCGTTAGCAGACGGAAACTTAATCGTCCCTGTTATTAAAAATGCCGACCAACTCAACCTTGTAGGATTAGCAAAAAAAGTTAATGAATTGGCCTACAATGCCAGAAATGCAAAGTTAAAACCTGATGATGTCAAGGATGGAACCTACACCGTTACTAATGTAGGGTCTTTTGGAAGTGTTTTTGGTACACCGATTATCAATCAACCTCAGGTAGGAATTTTAGCCTTGGGAGCTATTCGAAAAATGCCAGCTGTAATATCTACAGAGGAAGGAGATTTTATTGGAATAAGATCTAAAATGTTCTTATCTCATTCATACGATCACCGAATTGTTAACGGAGCTTTGGGAGGATCTTTTATAAAGTTCATAGCTGAATATCTCGAGTCTTGGGACGTATCGGCCAAAATTTAAAACGCAATTATGCCTTTAGAGTTAAACCTTACTAAACCAATCTGTTTTTTTGATTTAGAAACTACAGGTACTAATGTGGTCAAAGATCGTATCGTAGAAATTGGCATCTTTAAGGTCTTTCCTAACGGCAATAAGGAACAATACCGATGGCTAGTCAATCCCGGAATTCCCATTTCGTTAGAAGTGGCTGAAGTACACGGTATCACTGACGAAAAAGTCAAAGATGAACCGAGCTTTAAGGTGCTTTCAAGAAAGGTGTACGACATTCTTAAAGACAGCGACCTAGGTGGATACAATTCTGATCGATTCGACATCCCACTCTTAGTTGAGGAATTGCTTCGTGCAGGTGTGGATATTGATCTTAAAAAAATGGTATCCGTAGATGTGCAAACCATATTTCACAAAAAAGAAAAACGAACCCTCTCAGCAGCTTATAAATTTTATTGCGATAAGGAATTAGTTGAGGCTCATTCTGCATTAGCAGATACCATGGCTACGTATGAGGTGCTGTTATCCCAGATTGAACGTTACGAGGATCTTGAAAATGATATTAAATCACTTTCATCATTCACTAAAAGGAGAGAAACACTTGATTTTGCTGGATTTCTTTCTTTAAATAAAGAAGAAGAACCCATATTTAATTTTGGAAAATTTAAAGGAAAGCGAATTAAAGATGTTTTAGAGCAAGAACCCGGATATTTTGGATGGATGCTCAATGCTGATTTCCCAAAATATACCCAAAAGGTGTTAACACAAATTAAATTGGGAACTTGGAAACTTTAGACCAATGAAAATTATTTGCATAGGCAGAAATTATACAGATCATATTGAGGAGCTCTCAAATGAACGTCCCAAAGAACCTGTGATTTTTATAAAACCTGATTCAGCGGTATTGCCTAAAGAGCAAGATTTTTACCGTCCTGAATTCAGTAATAATATCCACTATGAAGTGGAGCTTTTGGTTAAAATTCATAAAGTAGGAAAACATATTGCGAAAGAATTTGCACCGAATTATTATGATGAAATAGGTTTAGGAATTGATTTTACAGCTAGAGACATACAAACACAATTAAAGCAAAAAGGTTTACCTTGGGAGAAATCGAAAGGATTTGACGGTTCTGCAGTTCTAGGAAAGTGGGTGTCTAAAGCACAATTTGAAAACTTAGAAAATATTTCGTTTTCGTTAGAAAAAAATGGTGTTCAAGTGCAAGCTGGGAACACAGGATTAATGCTCTGGAAAATAGATGAAATTATTGCTTACGTTTCTCAGTTCTTCATGTTAAAAAAAGGAGATGTGATTTTTACAGGCACACCTGCTGGCGTTGGTCAAGTTCAGGAAAATGATGTGTTAGTAGGAAAAATTGAGCAAGAAGTATATTTAAAGACAATTATTAAATAGCAATTATGGCTTACGATTTGAAACAGGTTGAAGAACTCGCAGAAGGGGATAACGAGTTTAAAGAAACACTGGTAAAGGCATTTGTAGAAGAAATTCCACAAGACATTCAGGCCTTAGAAGAAGCAGTCAATGTCAAGGACCATGCATTAACGTATCAGATGGCTCATAAAATGAAACCCAACTTTATGATGTTTGGTCGAAGCGATTTAATGGTTTTAGCCCTTTCTATTGAAAAAATGGGAAAGGCTGAAGAGTCTTTTGATGAAATTGCTGAGAGTTTTAAAGAATTGAAGGTGCAAACAAATTTAATGATCAAAGCAATAGTTGCCGATTTCAGTCTCTAATGAAAGCTGTTTTAATCAGTATAGGAGACGAACTTCTCATCGGACAGGTTGTAAATTCCAATGCTTCATTTATAGGTGAACAACTCACTAGTATTGGAGTTGAGGTTGTTCAAATACTCACAATAGGTGATTGTCGTAATTCGATCACTGAAGCCTTAGATTTCAGTTTAAAAAACGCTGATGTAGCAATACTTACTGGGGGACTGGGCCCCACCAAAGACGATATCACTAAAAAAGTATTTTGCGATTTTTTTGAGGACACACTGGTCGAAAATAAAGAGCTCTTACAGAAATTGAGACGCTTTTTTGAACAAAAATTGCAAATTAGAATGACTGAAATCAATGAGCAACAAGCTTATTTGCCTTCGAGATCTACACTTTTAGAAAACAAATACGGAACGGCCTCTGGAATGTGGATACGCAAAGAAAAGACTGATTTTATTTCTCTACCTGGTGTTCCTTTTGAAATGAAAGAACTCATGCGTACCGAAGTCATTCCAAGACTTCAAGAGCGCTATGCGTTACCTTTTATCGTTCACAAAACCATGCTGGTCTATGGAATAGGAGAAAGTTTAATTGCTGAACGAATTCAAGATATTGAAGAAACCCTGCCTAAGTTTATATCGCTTTCTTATTTGCCCAATTTGGGTCGTGTTCGACTGCGCCTAACTGCTAGGGGACAAAATGAAGAAGTATTGATCGCCGAAATCAATCAGCTCATTGAGATTATAGCTCAAAGATTAGGTACACATTACATTGGATTAGAAGGGGTCGCTGAAATAGAACGGCTCATTGTCGAGGAGGCGCAGATAAAACAAGTGACTATAGCTAGTGCTGAGAGTTTTACAGGTGGTGGTATTGCTAAACGGCTAACTTCTGTAGCAGGTGCGTCAAACGTATTCAAAGGCAGTGTAGTGGCTTATCAAACCTCAATTAAGGAATCCTTGCTTAATGTAGATTCAAGACTGATAAACCAGTATAGTGTAGTTTCTAAAGAAGTGGCCGAGGCCATGGCCAACGGATTACGACAAAAGTTGCAATGTGATATTGCCATCGCAACAACTGGAAATGCTGGTCCCTCAAAGGGAGATTCAGACGCAGAGGTTGGTGCTGCTGTTATAGCAATAAGCACAGAAAAGAGATGCGAATCCCATGTTTTTTACCTCGGAAATCACAGAACAAGAATCACCGAGAAAGCCATAAACAAAGGCTTAGAAATGCTCTATGCGGAAATTTTAAATAATGCGGATATTAATTTGTGATAACCAAAATAATATCTAAATTTGCACACTCTTAAAACAGAAGAACTAAAACGATTTAAAATGTCAAAAATTTGTGAAGTTACAGGCAAGAAAGTAATGTTTGGTAATAACGTGTCGTTTTCCATTAACAAGACAAAAAGACGTTTTGACGTTAATATTTCTAAGAAAAGATTTTATGTTCCTGAAGAAGGTAAATGGGTAACGCTAAACGTCTCTTCGAAAGGGGTCAAAATTATTGATAAAAAGGGTATATCTGCCGTTTTAAAGGAGTCAAGAGCAAAAGGGCTTATCGGCTAAGTTGGTAAAGATTTAAAGGAATCAAAACATGGCAAAAAAAGGAAATCGCATACAGGTAATCTTAGAGTGTACTGAGCACAAAGAATCAGGTATGCCGGGTACTTCAAGATATATAACAACTAAAAATAAAAAGAATAGTCCCGATCGACTCGAGATTAAAAAATTTAATCCGATATTGAAAAAAATGACCGTTCATAAAGAGATAAAGTAAGATGGCAAAGAAAACAGTAGCAACACTTCAGTCAAAGTCAAAGCGTTTAACTAAAGCAATCAAAATGGTAAAGTCTCCTAAGACAGGAGCCTATACATTTGTAGAGTCTGTGATGCCACCTGAAATGGTCAAAGACTTTTTTGGTAAAAACTAATATTTAGATTTATAGTTTATAAAAGCCGCTGTTGAGCGGCTTTTTTTTATCACCTATCTTTGTAAGATAGTTTCTGGTATGAGTGATTTAAAAAAGATTTTCAATACACAAAAAGAACAGTCTTTAAACAAAGGATTGGAGGTCTCAAAACGTTCATTTCTCAATAAGCTTACTCAAGTTTTAATAGGAAAGACGACTATAGATGATAACTTGCTTGACGAATTAGAAGAGGTTTTAATCTCCTCTGATGTTGGAGTTGAAACCACGCTGAAAATCATTGAACGATTAGAGAATCGGGTTCAAAAAGACAAATACAGTAAACTTGAGGATTTAGCACAATACCTGCGGCAAGAAATCAATGAATTGTTAAAACCCCATCAAGATCGTGAATCTGATGAGAAAAATCATCAAGAATTGCAGGTCATCATGGTTGTTGGAGTCAATGGAGTTGGTAAAACTACAACAATAGGAAAAATCGCTTATCAGCTTCAAAAAGAAGGTAAAAAAGTCGTATTGGGAGCAGGAGACACATTTAGAGCCGCGGCTTCTGACCAGCTCAAAACGTGGGCGCAGCGCGTAAATTGTGAAATCGTCACCTCGCAACCAAATACAGATCCATCATCCGTGGCCTTTGAAACACTTCAAGTAGCTGTTTCCAAAAAAGCTGATGTGGTGCTTTTAGACACTGCGGGTCGTCTACATAACAAAGTCAATTTAATGAATGAATTGTCAAAGATTAAAAGAGTGATGTCAAAAGTAATTCCAGACGCTCCTCACGAAGTCTTATTGGTTTTAGACGGATCTACAGGACAAAATGCCTTTGCACAAGCTAAAGCATTTACTAATGCCACGGAAGTAAGTGGATTAGCAATCACTAAATTAGACGGAACTGCTAAAGGAGGGGTGGTCATTGGTATTTCTGATCAATTCCAAATACCAGTTCAATATATTGGAGTGGGAGAAGGCATAGAAGATCTTCAAGAATTTGATGCGCATACCTTTGTAAATTCTTTCTTTTCACTCTAGGTATGAAGACCAAAAGCATAAAAAAGTCAAGAATCAATGTGGTTACATTAGGATGTAGCAAGAATTTGTACGATTCTGAAGTGTTAACCGGTCAGTTAAGGGCCGGAGGAAAAGAAGTCGTTCATGAGCAGCATGGGGACATAGTGGTTATAAACACCTGTGGATTTATTGCCAATGCTAAAGAGGAAAGTATCAATACAATATTGGAATACGTTAAACTCAAAAACGAAGGTGAAGTTGAAAAAGTTTTTGTTACGGGTTGTTTGAGCGAGCGTTATAAAGACGATTTAGAAAAAGAAATCCCTGATGTAGATCGGTATTTTGGCACTCATCACCTACCACAGTTACTTAGAGCTCTGGGTACGGATTATAAAAAGGAACTCATTGGAGAGCGTTTAAATAGTACTCCACCGCATTTCGCCTACTTGAAAATTGCTGAGGGATGTGATCGTCCTTGTTCGTTTTGTGCGATACCCCTGATGCGTGGTAAACATAAATCAAAGCCAATAGAAAAATTGGTACTTGAGAGTCAAAAGTTAGCTGAAAATGGGGTGAAGGAATTGATATTAATTGCTCAGGATTTAACTTATTACGGTCTTGACTTATATAAGAAAAGAGCTTTAGCAGAACTCTTAAAAGCCCTTTGTGAAGTTGATGGAATTGAATGGATTCGACTGCATTATGCGTTCCCTACCGGATTTCCTTTGGAGGTGCTTGATTTAATTCGAGAGGAGCCAAAAATTTGCAATTACATCGATATCCCGTTGCAACACATAGCTGACCCCATCCTCAAAAGTATGCGTAGAGGTACTACCAAATCTAAAACAGACAAACTATTGATGCAGTTCAGAGATAGTGTACCGGGAATGTCTATTAGAACGACTCTTATTGTAGGCTATCCAGGTGAAACAGAAGAAGATTTTAAGGTTCTTAAAGATTGGGTTAAAGAACAGCGCTTTGATCGTTTAGGATGTTTTACCTACAGCCATGAAGAACAAACCCACGCCTATCAGCTTGAGGACGATGTTCTAGAAGAAGTGAAAATCAATCGAGCAAACGAGATTATGGAAATTCAATCTCAGATTTCCTGGGAAAAAAACCAAAAACTGATAGGAAAAACCTTTAGATGCATTGTCGATCGATTGGAAGAGGGGTATTATATCGCCAGAACAGAATTTGACTCTCCTGAGGTTGATAATCACGTTTTGATTTCCTCAGAGAATCACTATTTACAGCCTGGACATTTTATACAAGTGCGCATCGATAGTGCCGAGGACTTTGATTTATACGGTACGCCGGTTTAGTTCTACTTAAGGTTTTTTTCAAAAGCTAAAATACGTTTGCCCAATGCAGCCATAAAAGGGATGCCCAACCCGTCGTATTCATAAACGCCGTCATTGAATTGATTGTTTTTGTTCACCAGTACAGTAACTGACAAGAAGAAATCAATCTCATTTTCGTTATCTACTATATAGGCTGTATCTGTAAGTGTTCCATAGGCCAAACCAACCTTGTTGTGACTTTTTAGAAAAGGATTGTTTAGTTGTTTCTGATCACCGAAAATTAAGAATTTCACATAGCTATCAAAATAAGCGCTTTGATCATATCCCAAATCTTTAGGGGTTTTAGCCATGGTTTCGATTAAAAAAGTACGCTGCTCATCATTAATTTTAAAGCGCAAATTCTCTGGGTACAATTCTGGATGAATTAATCTCTTGACGGTTTGCATTTGGTCTTTTAAATCATACCAGTTTTTTAAACTAAAATCAAAAGGACCCTCTTTTCGCTCACCATTATCATCGATGTAAGAAATTCCTTTTTCAACACCTAGTAAATCAAGCTTCACAATGGGCGCATTTGTCTGTGAAGCAATACTTAAAATTGTATCTGTATTTTCGAAAAAGTATATGGGAAGAGTTGTTCGTTCAGCCGAATTCAACGTGCTCAAGCGATGACCAATTCTACTGTTTTCAAAACCCAATTCTATAAATCGACGATTGTAATAATCAGCACCCAACAATTCAAAAAGTAAATTATTGGCTTTATTATCACTCACGGCAAAAATTTGTTCTATACACCGTGATGCTGAAATAGGTAAGGTATCACCTTGAACTAGAAAAGGAGTATTTCTATTGATGTTCTCAAACTCATTTAGTTTTTCAAGCGTAAAAATAGCCGCTGGCAATTTTACCGTACTGGCCGGATAGAAATATTGTTTTTTTTCTTTTGGAGCATAAGAAAAATAATAGTCTTCAAACTCAATATTATTTATTGAAGAGCGTCTGCTATATCGAATTTGTAACTCAAATTTTTCTGGTTGTGAAATTATTTCTTGAATGCTATTGTTTTCTGAATCAGAAATCCATTTTGACAAAGCTTTTGCCGTTTTTGTATATTCGGATTTAGATTGAAATTGCAGGCTTGATGAATTAGAATCAGGGCAAGAAGTACAGTGCGATTGAGAATTAGATTTTGAACATGCTAAGAAGAGTAATGCAATCGCAGAAGTACTGATTAAGTTAAGATTCTTCGTAAAAAGCACGATGAGGTTTTAAGTGTTCTTTAAAGAAAGTTAATTCTTTCGATTCGATTATCAAAAAAACGCTACAGAAGTTGGTTGAAGCTTGTTCTAGACCTTGGCAAGATTCATTGTTATAATGCGATAAGTTTTCTTTGTTAAGAAATTCAATCAAATGCGTTAAAAAATGTTTCGCAGTCTGTTTAGCTTCTGGACCTCTGAAATCCCATTTTAATCTAATTTTCTGATTCGACATAGGTTTCTGCAAATTGACTGAAGGACATCATTAAAGCGAGATGTTTTTCTCTGAAATAATGTTTGAAATACCATTTAAACAATCTTAATCCAATTGGCTTAAATCGAAAGTCATATAACACAGTCCAAAGGGTTTGATTATTTGTTAGTAATTTGAAATGATGTCGTTCGATTACGGCGATACTCGAATTTTCATATCGAAGGTGTAAATCTTCCAACCCTTTTCGCTTGAGCACAGTTTCTTGAATAATGACCTGCTTATTGTTGTGTTTCTGATACAAAATGGCTTGCGCATTAGACTGCCCAATTTCTCCACTTACAGTTTGATAATAAGTCAGATCAGTTTGCCATTTTGACAGGAGATCAGGATTAGTATAAAGGGCGAGGACTTGCTCTTTATTACAATGAATGGGTATCTCAATCTCGTACTTCAAACTCTTCTTTTGTTTAAAATTAGCTTTGGTCAGATTTTAAAGATTTAAAATTTCCTTAAATCCCTCGAATAATCGACTAAAATACTAGTTTATTTATATTTTTGCCTTTCGTATGATAAGAAAAACTAAACTGATTATAATCACTGCAATGGTGCTGACACTTGCATCTTGTGAAATGTTCGTAAGTAACACAAGTGAAGCCGACAATGTCATTGCAAGGGTAGGGGAAGAAAAACTCTATGAAATAGACATTCCTGACTTTAGTTACATCAAGGATAGCTTGGAGCTATTTAAAACGAGAAGGGCTTTTATTGAGGACTGGGCTACTAAGCAATTACTTTATGATGATGCAGTCATCAATTTACCCAAGCAGAAGAAAGAAGAACTAGATCGACTTGTGAATCAGTATCGACACGATTTGTACACGAAGTATTATTACGATTTGCTTGTAGATGACCAAAGCATAGATACCTTAATCAACGATGAGGAGCTTTTATCACTTCACGAAAAAGAGCGCAAAAACTTTGTGCTAGAAGATGATATTTACAGATTGCGATATTTAAGTTTAGAGACCTCTTACAGCAGAGTAGACGAGGTCAAAAAAGCCCTAATTCGATTTAGTGTAAGTGACAGCGTATTTTTAGATTCACTTCTGACTCATAACTATTTAATAGACGCTAATTTAGATGATCGAAGATGGTTTAAGTCTAGGAGTTTGTTTATGACAATTCCTTCTTTAAAAGACGTTAATAAAAGACGTTTACAACGCAATCAATACGTTTTTGATTTGAGAGATAGTAGTGGAATTTATTTGGGGAAAGTTTCAGAAGCATTGACAGCTAAGTCAATTGCTCCATTTGAATTCGTAGCTCCAGAGCTGAGGAAAATACTATTCAATCGCAAGAAATTTGAAGAGTTAAATAAACGTAAGAAAGAAGCCACTAATCAAGCAAAAATTGAACGAAAATTTGAAATTTATGATTAAACCATTACAACCTGTTGTCCTAGCCCTATTAGTAATGACCTCCTATGTAGTAGGTCAAGACACGGCCCCTCCAAAGCGAATTAAAGTTGATGGGGTTGTTGCCGTTATTGGTGACTATGTGATTTTAGAATCCGACATTGACAAATTGAGTATTGATTTAGAAAATCAAGGTGTATCAAAACAAGAGATTACCAATTGCCAGTTGATGGGTAAACTGATGGAAGATCGTCTTTATGCGCACCACGCTATTCAAGATAGTTTGCTGGTTGCAGATGATCAAGTAAACGTAATGATTGAAAATCAAGTTCAGCAATTAACCGCTCAAGTAGGTTCTATTGAAAAGGTTTTGAAATTTTACAAAAAGCCCGACTTACAGTCTTTTAAAGACGAACTTTTCGAGATCAACAAGCTAAGAATGTTGGCTGACAAGATGCGAAATGATATCATTACTGATATCGAAGTAACTCCAGAAGAGGTTCGTCAATTTTTTAACTCAATACCAGAAGAAGAACGTCCGGTTTTCGGTGCTGAATTAGAAATTTCCCAAATAGTCAAACAGCCCAAACCTACAGAAGAAGACAAGCAAAAAGTTATTCAACGACTTGAGCAAATCAAACAGGATGTAGAAATTAGCGGATCCTCATTTAGTGTCAAGGCAATCTTGTATTCGCAAGACCCAGGGTCAAAATCTAATGGAGGTGCTTACACGATGGATAAACAAACGCCTTTTGTCAAGGAGTTCAAAGATGTTGCCTTTAGCTTAAAAGAAGGTGAAATTTCAGAACCGTTTGAGACTGATTTTGGATTTCACATCATATTGGTCGAACGTATTAGAGGACAAGAGGTTGATTTGAGACATATTTTGATTGCGCCAGAAATTGATAATGATGCTGTAGAGCTGGCTAAAAGCCAATTGGATAGCGTTCGTACTGAAATTGAGGCAAATCGTTTAGATTTTGCTGAAGCTGCACGATTATTTTCAGACGAAAAAGAAACAAAATTTGATGGAGGTGTTCTTCGAAACCCTGCTGATTTTAGTGCTCGTTTTGAATTAACTAAAATGGATCCAACTCTATACAATCAAATAAGCAGATTAAAGGAAGGTGAGATTTCATTTCCAATCGTTGAGCGCGATCCTCAAGGAGGTCCATCAGAATATAAGATAATGAAGGTGACTAATCGTTATGACGAGCACAAAGCTGATTTTGCAAGAGATTACATGAAAATTCAAGAATTAGCGCTTTCAAATAAACAATTAAAGACAATCGAAGAGTGGATTGACGAAAGAATTCAAGATACATTTATTCAAATAAACGAAAGTAAGGCGGATTGCGATTTTGCCAACAATTGGGTGAAGGAGTAATTCACCTCTTTTAAGTTTAAGTTTTTTTTGAATCTTTTTTACTAAAATTCTTCAGAACGAGATACATTTGCTAACAACCAATTATTTAAACCATGGCTTTTGACATTGAAGTAATCAAAGAAGTATATGCTAGAATGGGAGAGCGTGTAAATAGTGCGCGTAACCTTACTGGAAAACCCTTAACCCTAGCAGAAAAGATACTCTATTCTCATTTATGGGATGGTAATCCTGAGAAGGTTCTTAAAAGAGGTGAAGATTATGTTGATTTTGCTCCAGATAGAGTAGCTTGCCAAGATGCGACTGCACAAATGGCCTTATTGCAATTCATGCATGCTGGAAAACCAAAAGTTGCAGTTCCAACAACCGTTCATTGTGATCACCTTATTCAAGCTAAAAAAGGAGCTGCTGAAGATTTACAAAGAGCAAATAGCACTAGCAGCGAGGTTTTTGACTTTTTAGCTTCTGTATCAAACAAATATGGAATAGGATTTTGGAAGCCAGGAGCTGGAATTATTCATCAGGTTGTTTTAGAAAATTATGCATTTCCTGGAGGAATGATGATAGGAACTGATTCCCACACCGTAAATGCTGGTGGTTTAGGTATGATTGCCGTTGGAGTGGGTGGAGCAGACGCTGTAGATGTAATGTCAGGAATGGCTTGGGAACTCAAATTCCCTAAACTGATTGGTGTTAAGTTAACTGGAAAACTCTCGGGTTGGACTGCGCCGAAAGACGTTATTTTGAAAGTAGCACAAATTTTAACCGTAAAAGGAGGAACTGGGGCTATCGTTGAATATTTTGGTGAGGGAGCCGAATCCATGTCATGCACAGGAAAGGGAACCATTTGTAATATGGGAGCAGAGGTTGGTGCTACTACTTCTACCTTTGGATATGATGAATCTATGGATCGTTATTTGAGATCGACAGGGCGTGAAGATGTTGCAGATGCTGCAAATGCTGTTAAAGAGCATTTAACGGCTGATTCTGAGGTTTATGCTAATCCTGAATTGTACTTTGACAAGGTCATCGAAATTGATTTAAATGATCTAGAGCCGCATTTAAATGGACCTTTTACGCCAGACTTGGCAACACCAATTTCAGAGATGTCTAAAGTGGCTGTTGAAAAAGACTGGCCGATCAATGTAGAGGTAGGTTTGATAGGTTCGTGTACCAACTCATCTTATGAAGATATATCAAGAGCAGCTTCTCTTGCAAAACAAGTAGCCGAGAAAAAATTAAAAACTAAAGCACAGTTTAAAATTACCCCAGGTTCTGAGCAGGTGCGTTATACTATTGAGCGTGACGGATTCATTAACACCTTTGAAAATATTGGTGCCACGGTATTTGCCAATGCCTGTGGACCTTGTATCGGTATGTGGGATCGCTATGGTGATAATGCCTCCGAAGGTCCTCGTAACACAATAGTACACTCTTTCAATCGAAATTTTGCCAAGCGTGCAGATGGAAATCCCAATACTTTAGCTTTTGTTGGATCACCTGAGTTGGTTACGGCTATTGCTATTTCAGGACGTCTAGACTTTAACCCATTAAAAGATACGCTTATCAATGAAGAGGGAGATGAAGTTCGTTTAGACGAGCCAAGAGGTTATGAGCTTCCTCCGGAAGGATTTGCTGTCGAAGACGCTGGCTTTGTCGCTCCTATGGAAGACGGAAGTGGAGTTCAAATCAAAGTATCCCCAGAGTCACAGCGTTTACAATTGTTAGATCCATTTGTGCCAATTGACACTGCTAACTTGAAAGAAGTAAGATTATTGATTAAAGCACACGGTAAATGTACAACTGATCACATCTCTATGGCCGGTCCGTGGTTGCGATATAGAGGTCACTTAGACAACATCGCTAATAACACCTTAATAGGTGCTGTAAACGCCTATAATCAACAAACAAACATGGTGAAAAACCATTTGAGTGGGGAATACGGTGCAGTACCTGCAACACAAAGGGCATACAAGGCAGAGAGTATTTATTCAATGGTTGTCGGAGATCATAATTACGGTGAAGGCTCTTCAAGAGAACATGCGGCTATGCAACCTAGACACCTAGGAGTCGCTGCAGTTATTGTTAAATCGTTCGCAAGGATTCACGAAACAAACCTCAAGAAACAAGGAATGTTGGCCCTTACTTTTGCCAATGAATCTGATTATGATCTAATTCAAGAGGACGATACCTTTAATTTCATCGATATCAAGGACTTTGCACCGTCTAAACCTTTACATATCGAAGTGTCTCACGCAGATGGCACAAAAGATACGATTGTAGCGAATCATACCTACAACTCATCTCAAATCAAGTGGTTTCATGAAGGTTCTGCCCTAAATGTGATTAAAAAGGAAAGCGCTAAGTCATAAGAAGTCAATGAAAAAAAAGTGGATCAATATAGGAGTAGTTGGAGTATTACTTCTCTATTGGTTTACCCCCTTGACTTATCATTTAAAGCTTCAGGCGAATCAAATTTTTGCTCCCAAACCGGTGATTTTTAGTGCTGATACAAAGCTAAAGTTTGAACCTTGGGGTCTCAAGGACAAAAATGGTATTGCTTTCGAATTTGACCAAAGTTTTCAAAAACCTGCTTTTATTTTCTTTTTTGCGAGTTGGGATATGAGGTCTCAAGCCGCATTACATATGATAGATGAGTTTTACGAAAAGTTTCACACTCAAATTGATTTCTACATCGTCACGAATGAAGAGCGTGAACCGGTTGTGGCTTATTTTGAAGAGAATGACTTTGGATTTTCTCCAATGTACTATATTTTAGATGAGAGCGCTCCATTGGCGTATAAGTTGAATTATTCTTACTTGATCGATTTAAATCGAAACATCCGCTCAGAAGAAGGACAAATTCAAAAGTGGAATTCAGGTCAATGGTTCAAAACGATAGAAGAGTTTCTAAGGGAAAATGAGTAAACAAATCACTACATTATCGTTTTATAGATTTCATTCCTTAAAAGGAAAGATATGGGCTTTTTTTAATGTTCCTATCACACAACAAAAACTTCGATCAATCGCGGGTCTGCGTTTTTATAAGGTTATGGGTAGCGGAAAGTCAGGATTTAATCCTTTTCCTGATTGGTCCACCTATGCCATTTTACAAGTATGGGATTCTGAAAAGGCAGCGAAGGATTTTTTTCAAGGAAAAGGAGTGTATTTCGATTACGTTAAAAACAGCGATGAACTAATGGTGGTTTACATGAAAAATATCAAGGCTCATGGCGAATGGTCCAATAAAAAGCCTTTTCAAAAATCATCAAATATTGATTCTGACTCAAAATACATGGCTGTACTCACACGTGCTACTATCAAATGGACTGAACTCATACCATTCTGGAAATATGTACCTCAATCGCAAGACTATTTAAAACGTACAAAGGCCATTATGTTTCAGTTTGGAATAGGAGAGGTGCCCTTTAAAAATATGGCTACATTTAGCATATGGAATGATAAAGACGCACTATTTGAATTTGCATATAAGGATTCGTCTCATGCCCAGGCTATAAAACTTACAAGAAAAAGAGATTGGTATTCTGAAGAGTTGTTTAGTCGTTTTCAACCCTATCGAATTGTAGGTAATTGGAGCGAAAAACCTGAATTAGTCTAAAGCAAGAATTAATACACCAAAGAATATAAATTGTACCGCGTAAAGATGCGTGCTAAATAGAATGTTTTTTTCGAGCTTTTCTTTTTTGAAATAAAAGTGAATAATCCATTGAAAAGCAGATCCGAAAACAAACCAGCTCACATAATTCTCTATTGGGGCTGATGGAATAAAAGTCCATAAATCCATAATTGGCGCAATAGGCTCTAAAAAAGCATCCAAAAGCGTCATTAGAAATCCACCAAACACTAGTGTAAACGAGTTGCTCCAGTTCATTTTTTGGGTTAAAAAACTTGAAATAGCATATCCGCAAAAAGCTAAAACTGCCCAATAGACGCCGATTAGAAAAGGTATGCCGTCAAGTTTGGGACCCATGTTTTGCCCATAAGAATAGAGGCCAAAAAACCATCCATTATGGACCCCTAACCATTCAATAAACATTCCTAAGGACATTAGTAATGAGAATACCATCCAAAACTTGAGATCAGTTCGCTTAAAACTTAAAATAAAAAGAGCAAAACAAGCGCCGAGGTTTAGGGGAGTTTTAACAAAAAACCATTGTTCATAACCAGCTAGTATTCCAATCATTCCAGAAAGGTGAAACAACCATAGCAGAAAGATGGCGATATGGGTACTATTGAGTTTTGAAATCATGACGAACTAAATCCGAAACTATTTTTGCTGAAAGCATGCACAAGGGAATACCTCCGCCTGGGTGCACAGAACCACCACAATGATATAAATTTTTAATTTTTTTATTGAAATTAGGATGCCTTAAAAATGCAGCCATAGTGTCATTGCTTGCCGCACCGTATAAAGCACCTCTGTACGAACTTGTGTTTTTTTCAATACCTGTAGGTTCTAAAATATATTCGGTCGAAATGAATGCTTCAATATCCGTATTTAAAATCCCAGAAAGTTTTCGAAGAATATTCGCTCTGGTTTTTTGAACAAGTACATCCCAATCTTGATTGTAATTTGCAGGAGCATTGATCATCACAAACCAGTTTTCGCAATTTTTAGGTGCGTCATCCGGATTGTCCTTACTACTGATATTTACATACACAGTTGGATCATCACAAATACTTTTTTTATCAAAGAGATATTCGAACTCTTCTTGGTAATTATCACTAAAAAAAATATTATGTAAATCTAAATTGGAAAAAGACCTCTCTATACCCCAATAAAAGATAAGGGCACTACTTGATCTCTCTTGAGCTAATGTTTTTTTTGGGGCCTTGTGATCAGCTAATAAAGACTTATAGGTAGGAAATACGTCCATGTTGCAAACCACCAAATCAGCTTTTTGCTCTTCTCCATTTTCGAGCATTACCCCAATAGCTTGGCCCTTATCGGTTAAAATAGAACGAATTTTACAGCTCAAATTAAACGATACATTTTGTCTAAGACCCAGTTCATACAAGGATTGCGATATGCGATGCATTCCACCTTTGGGAAAAAAAGTTCCGTAATATTGCTCTAAATGAGGAATAAGGGACATGATGCCAGGTGTCTTATAAGGATTACTTCCGTTATAAGTGGCATACCTATTGACCAGTTGAACTGTTTTTTTGTTTTTGAAATATGACTTTGCGGTTTTATCTAAACTTTGAAAAATATGCAACTTATAGATTTGTGCAATAGATTTAAGTGTATTAGTGTTGAGATAGGTATTAAGTTTATGCAGAGAGTTTTCTAAGAAAAGTGGGGCAGTAAGCTCGTATTTCTGTTGATTTCGATTTAAAAATGCATTGACTTTGGCAGGAGATTCATCAAATGTTTCACAAAGTTCTTCGACATACTCTTGCTTATCAGATTTCGCAGAAAAGGTAGTGCCGTCAGACCAAAAATAGTTACAAATAATCTCCTTTTGTATATATTCAAAATGAGCTGTGACTTCCTCTCCAAATAATTCAAACAATTCTTCTATAAATTGAGGCATCGTAAACAGTGATGGTCCTAAATCAAATCGATACCCATCTTGAGTAATGGCGTGTAGTTTGCCTCCTGCGTAGGGATTAGCCTCATAAACCTCTACATCAAAACCTTGAGACCTTAATCGTAATGAAGCTGCTATTCCAGCTATTCCAGCTCCAATGACAATTGCTTTAGGCATTATTTTTTAAAATATTTGAGGGGCACCCACAGCATTCCAAAGTTTTCGCTGTCCTCTTTACCTATGTTTTTATGGTGAATTTTGTGTGCTCGACGTATTCCACTAGCATACTTGTTATCAACATTCCTGAATATTTTAAAACGCTGATGGATAAAAATGTCGTGAACCATAAAGTAAGCGATTCCGTAGGCGAGAATTCCAAATCCGATAGGTATTCCATACCACATAGGTGTGTTATCTCCGAGGAGTATAAAACTCATGGAAACTACTGCATAGAAAATAAAAAACAGGTCGTTTCGCTCAAACCAATTATCGTGGTCTTTTTTGTGGTGATCTGCATGCCAGTGCCACAGAAAGCCGTGCATCACATATTTGTGTGTCGCCCAAGCTAAAAATTCCATAAGTAAAAAGGTCAAAACAAAAATTAGGGAACCAAGCCACATCATACCAATTGAAGTTTAAAATTCACATAAGATTGAGCTAGTAGTCCAAACTTTTCGTAGTTGGGTACTCTTATTCTAGTGTTTTTTATTTCTTTTGGTTCGGTGTTTTTAAGTTTAACAAGTAATCTTGAATAATATCTGTACGCGGTATAGACTCCAAATTTAGCTTCTACAGGAAGACGCACAATACCAGACAAACCTTTTTCAAAATCTTCTTCTATTTCTTTGATGATTTTAACTTTTGAGCCTTCGTCTAGGTCGGCCAGATTAGTGTCTGGAAAATAAGTTCGCTCTAAAGTTTCAAAGTCAGCTTTTAAATCTCTTAAGAAATTCACTTTTTGAAAAGCTGATCCTAGAGCCATTGCAGAATCCTTTAATTCATCATAGAGCTCTTGATTTCCTTTAACGAATACTTTTAAACACATTAGCCCAACAACATCTGCCGAACCGTATATGTATTCCTTGTATTCTTCTTTAGTTAGATATTCTTTTTTGTGCAAGTCCATTCTCATACTTTTCATGAACGCATCCACTAAATGTTTAGGGATTTGATATTTGTGAAAAGTAGTTTGAAATGCATTTAAAATGGGATTAAGTGAAATTTGATGTTTGAGAGCATGCTCTAAGTTTTCTTCAAATCTATTGAGTAATACTTCCTTGTCAAAATTGTGAAAGCTGTCTACGATTTCATCTGCAAAGCGAACAAAACCGTAAATATTAAAGATATCTTCCCTAATGTCAGTGGAAAGCATTTTTGTAGCAAGGGTAAAAGAAGTACTGTAATTTTCAGTAACTAGTTTTGAACATTTGTGTGAAACTTGATCGTATAGCTCTTTCATGATCCCTAATTTAATTCTTTTTTTGGATTAATTCAGCAACTAATTTCCCAGATATTAAAGAAGGAGGAACCCCAGGGCCGGGAACTGTTAACTGCCCTGTAAAGTAAAGATTATCTACTTTCTTACTTATAAGTTTCGGTCGTAAAAAGGCAGTCTGGCTAAGCGTATTTGCCAATCCGTAGGCATTCCCTTTGTATGAATTGTATTGTTCTATAAAATCTTTTACACAAAAGCTCTCCACGAAGTCTATATGTGATTTCAATTCTTGGTTAACCCTTTGCTCAAGGCGCTTAAGAATTAATTGGAAATAATGATTTCTTAGTTCTTCTGTGTCTTCTATTCCAGGTGCTATTGGAATTAAAAAGAATCCAGTCTCACAGTTTTCTGGAGCCATTGAAGGATCAGTCACTGAAGGAAAATTCACATAAAACAATGGGTCTTCAGGCCATTGTTTAGTGTCGTATATCGCTTTGGAGTGCAAATCAAAGTCAGTGTCAAAAAAGAGGTTGTGATGTTCAATACCAGTGATTTTAGTTTTGAAACCCACATAAAACAATAGTGAAGAGGGTGCAAAGACTTTCTTCTCCCAATAGGCATCACTGTATTGACGGTACTTACGGTCTAATAGCGTTTCGCTGTGTGCATAGTCCGCTCCGCTAATGATGTGATCTGCAGTATAATTTTGAGTTCCGTTTATTTCTACTCCTATGGCTTTTGCACTGCTGTTGACATTAATTTTTGTCACTGGGGCATCTGTGTGGATTTCAACCCCTAATTCTTCAGCAAGCGCCTTCATGGCTTTGATGATCTCATACATTCCTCCTCTAGGGTGCCAAGTTCCCAATCCATAGTCTGCGTAGTTCATGAAGCTGTAAAACGATGGTGTTTGACTTGGTTTTGCTCCTAAGAATAGTACAGGAAACTCAAGAGCAGCCACGAGCATAGGGTTTTTAAAATCTTTGCGCACAATCTGCTGTATAGATTTAAAAAATTGACCTACCCTTACGGCCGTTTCGGTGGTGATCAATTCAAATGGCGATAATCCTGGTCTAAGAACTATCTTATTAATCGCGATGTCATAATTTTTCGCAGACTTTTTTAAAAGTTTTTTGAGCTTTTTACCACTTCCTTTTTCAATTCGTTCAAATTCTTCAGCTATTTTATTTACACTATCGCCGATGGTGAGTTCTTTTTGGTTTTGAAAGTAAATTTTGTATCCCGGATTTAGACGGTCTAATTCGTAGTAGTCACTTGTTTCTTTGCCAAAGTCTGCAAAATATTTATCAAAAATATCTGGCATCCAGTACCAAGAGGGTCCAATATCAAACGTATATCCGTTTTTGGTTAGTTGTCGGCATCGTCCGCCTATGGTGCTGTTTTTTTCAAAAAGCTGCACCTTGTATCCTTGTTTTGCAAGGTGGCTGGCTGCAGATAGTGAGGAAAATCCAGATCCAATAACAATAGCTGTACTCATACTTACTACAATGCGGTAGTAAACTGCTCAATGCTATTGAAAACTCTCAACCCTTCTAATTTTTGTTGGTTTGTGATGTATTGAGATTGAAAGCCAAGAAGCCACAGTTTAGAATTACCTTTAGTGTTTAAAATTTTGTAAAAATCTTCTAAATATTTGTTTATTTCGTCCTTATTAGGGCTTACTGTGAAATAAGATACGAAATGTAGGTTTTCATAGTAGTTTAATAAATCTACCATGTTTTCTAAAGGCATAGATTGGCCGAGGTAAATAGACTTGTATCCTCGAGATACAATCTCATAATTTAGAAATAGTAATCCGACTTCGTGTATTTCGTTTTCGGGCAAAAACATTACAAAAACTTTATCTGTTTTTGTAGGTTCTAGTTTTTGAAATTTTTCGGTGTGTATATAAATTTTTTGCTTAATCAGACTTGTTATGAAGTGCTCATGGGCAGGACTAATAGTATTGGTTTGCCACAAAAGACCCAATTCGTTGAGTAATGGAATGAAAACTTTATTGAAAATTTCTCTGAAGTTGCGTTCAACCATAAGGCTATTAAAAGTCTGGAAAAAATGAGCGCTGTCAAGGTTGACCATCGCCAATTTAAAAGCGTTAATGGCATGATGTTTTTCAGAATTTCTCGCAATAATCTCATTGACTAATTGCGGTATATTATCCTCTTCGAGTTTGGCTATCTTAGAAATTTTGTAGCCATTATTGTATAGAAGTGTAATATTAAGAAGCTTTTGCAAACTATTTAAACTGTAAGTTCTAATATTTGTGGCTGTTCGTTCAGGTTGCAGCAGGTGATATCGCTTTTCCCATATACGAATAGTGTGAGCCTTTATACCCGACAGGTTTTCGAGGTCTCTAATGCTAAAACTCTTTTTAATATTATTGTTCATTGTATTTCACAAATAATTAAACAAAAGTACACATTTATTTGAGATGAAGCTAATTAAAGTCGAAATAATATTTTAAAGTCCAGTTTATCTCATAAATAAATCCTTTCATCCCGCGATAGACATAGAGACATCGAGATTATTAATGGTTATTCACATACTAGTTCGATTTGGTCTTTCAATTTTTAATCTAAATTGTTCAATCACAATCAGTTTTTTAAAAATAGTAAGCGAAAATTTACATTTTGAGTACTATTTAATTTTGTTTAATGATTTTATGATTATGATATAATTTTTCAATTTTTTGAATATTAGTTATTATTATTGGCAGATATCAAAATTTATTAATGGAATCCCTAAAAAATAGCCGTTATACTGATAATACTTAAATCATATTAGTTATTATAGAACTCATGAAATTATCACCAGTTAAACAAAAACAGATACTATTTTGCAGATATTTTCACGTTTTTCTATTCGCAAGGGATAGATTGGAAAGAATAATCAAATACTTTAATGATTTTGGTATAATTGAAAAAAGCGCAATAAATATGTTGCTTTAATTACAAATAAAAAATCCTAAAATATTGAATATCAATATAATAGGATTTTATCAAGTGCTCACGACTGGAGTCGAACCAGCACATCCGTAGGACACTACCCCCTCAAGGTAGCGCGTCTACCAATTCCGCCACGTGAGCCGATACAAAAAAAGCTAAGACAGTCGCCTTAACTTTTCTGTGACCTGACTGGGGCTCGAACCCAGGACCCTCTCCTTAAAAGGGAGATGCTCTGCCAACTGAGCTATCAGGTCAAAATTCGGGTGCAAATATACAGTCATTTGTCGATAAAACAACACTCTTAACCACAAAAATAATTTTGAATTTTAAGTACTTGAAATAAGTGACTTAGCTTTTAACTTTGCACTTAGTCCATTTAAACCACTTTCTGTAGGTTTAGTGTTCAAATTCTATTTTAGATGAATATTGTATTATTAGGTTATATGGGTTGTGGTAAATCCACAATAGGAAAAAAACTTGCACAAGAGCGTCAATTACAATTTTACGATTTAGATGATTTGATTGAAAATCAAGAAGGTCAAGCTATTTCCAAACTATTCGAAACTAAAGGCGAATTGTATTTTAGAAAACGAGAAGCTGAGCTCTTAAGGTGGTTCATATCCAAAAATGATAACTTTGTTTTGGCCCTTGGAGGCGGCACTCCTTGTTATACCAATAATATGGATTTTTTACTTGAGCAAAATCTGTTAACAGTCTATCTTAAAGCACAACTTAAAATCTTAGTCGGCCGTTTGCAAAATGAAAAAGCACAGCGACCATTGATCTCTAGATTTGATGAATCTGAATTAACTGAATTCATTGCAAAGCACTTATTTGAACGCAGGTTTTATTATGAAAAAGCAGAGATGCAATACAATGTTGATGAAAAAGGAGTTCAGCAGTCAGTTGTAGAATTGGTGAAACTATTATTCTAATAACACCTGAAAGGAATCTCGATCTAAGCTTACTCGAACATTTTCATGAGAAGAGGTAGATAAAGAAATTCCTTTAAAATCTGCTTTTACTGGATATTTTTTATGATTTCTATTGACCAAAACAGCCGTTTTTATCTGCCGCATAGGTTGTTTTAGAAATGGCTGCAAACTAAACAATAATGTTGAGCCAGAATTGAGGACATCGTCAATTATTACAACTGATTTTCGGTTTAAATCTTGCGAATCGAGGTAAGGGTTTAAAACAATGTCGTTTTCTATGGGATTTTTTTTGTCTATCTCTATAGCCAGCAATTGTATATTCAGATTACTTATTTGCTTCAGCTGTTCTGTTATCAATTCAGCGAGAATGAACCCTTCACCTCGCACTCCTGCGACAATTAATTCTTGTTCAGAAATATTGTCTTCGTAAACTTGGTAGGCTATTCTCTTAATGATGTGAGTGATTTGATTATGGGCAAGTATGATGTCTTTCATGATTGATCTTCAGTATAGTCTTTTAAATCCCTTCGGTCTTTTTTTGTTGGTCGCCCTGTACCTTTTTCTCTATAGTATTTTTGGGCTATTGTAGAGAGTTCTGCATTAGAAAAAGCATCGGCTTCGGTTAAATCCTTTCTAAATTGGTCTAACCATTTTGCTCCCATTCTTGATTCTGGTATAGCTATGATTTCTAATTTACGTTCGATTTGATTAATCCGCGTTTTGATTATATCTCCAGCAAAAACCTCTCTTGATGGTTTTGTATTTTCATCATTTAATAAGACCCTGCCTTTTTTACACGCGTCTGTAGCTTGAGTACGGGTCTTATAATATCTGGTACACCATAAAAATTTATCGATACGCATAACGCAAAACTTTGTTAAAGGTCTCTTACAAAAATAGCGGAAAATTGTATCTTCGCGCTTAAATAAGAAATCCATATGCGTAAGGTCTTAGTGACATTAGGTTTGCTGCTATTAATAGTAGCTTGTAAAAAAGATGACGATTCAGTGATAATCGTTCCACCCCTCTTTTTATCAGAGGTAGTTCCTGAGGATGATGCTGAAATAAGAGCGTTTCTCGATTCACATTTTTACAACTATGAGGAATTTGAAAATCCACCGGCAAACTTTGATTATCGAATTATTCTCGATACTATAGCTGGAGACAACAGCGATAAGAGACCACTCTCTGAATTTGTGCAAAGTAGAACAGCTCTTGTGAGTTCTTTTGAGTTTACTCTAGATTACGAGGAGAGCGATGTTGAACATACCTATTATTATTTCGCAGCAAGAGACGGAGAGGGTCCAAAGCCAAGCATAGCTGATTCTGTCTTTGTTCGCTATAAAGGGCAATTGTTAAACGGTAACATCTTTGACCAAGTTACTGATGGAGGTGTATGGTTTGATTTGGCCCAAATCCAAGCTCCACTTCAAGGCTTTAGAGGTTTTACAGAAGGAATGCAACATTTCAATACTGGTGGAACACCTGTAGTAAATAACGATGGTACTTTTTCAGTTGAAAACTACGGGGTAGGAATGTTTATTTTTCCCTCCGGACTAGGAGCTTTTAATAGCTTATCGGAAAGGATACCTCAATATGCACCTCTTATATTTCAAGTAGATTTATTAACCTATAATGCCACTGATCACGACGGTGATGGAATTCCCTCGATTCAAGAAGATTTAAATGGTAATGGTTACTTATATGACGATAATACTGACGGCGATTATGAGAATGAGATTAATTCGAATCTATTTGCAGACTTTTTAGATACCGATGACGACGGAGATGGGTATAGAACTCGCCTGGAAATTACCTTTGATCAAGAAGGTAATCCTGTTTTCCTAGACACAGATAACGATGGTGTTTTCGACCATTTGGATGCCGACAGCTGGCCTCCGAGCGCCGAAGAAGAAGATAATTAAAGTTTTAAGGATAAATTGAGTATCAGCTGCTTTTGACGAAGATCTAAGCGGTCTGCACTTATGCTTGTAATTCCACTGAGAAGATTTACTTCATTAGCATTCATGCCTCTTTCGTATCTTAAATCAAGTCCTAATTTTTCTCCGAGATTAATTCCTATACCTAACTGTGTACCAACTGTAAAAGCCTCAGCCTCATCAAGAAGATTCTGGCCCTCAATATCAGAGTTTAAGAGAATTTGAATTGAAGGACCTGCAAAGAAATTGAGGCCAAATAATTTTATTCCAGCTAAAACAGGAACATCAAGTTTCGAAATTTTTAAGTCCACAGCGTCATCATAATTAGATTGCGTTTGTGTGTACAACAATTCTGGTCTTAGAAAAATCTTGTTGCCAAGTTTGCCATAAACTCCTATGTGGAAACCTCCCTTAGTTGCTGATGAGAGATTCAGATCTGATAATTCACTTCTAATTTCACCGTTTGAATTAAAATTCAAGCCTGCGTTAATACCAAAAGAACTGCCCTTTTGGGCATTTACGCTCAAAGCTGCAAAGGCGAGTAATAATCCAAAAAAACTGATTTTTTTCATGTAAGTAATATTTAAGATTTACGTGAAATCGCACGAAGGGCAGCAGCCTCAACGGCTTTAGCATCTATTTGATACTTTGCCATGAGTTGTGCTGGGGTACCACTTTCTCCAAAAGTGTCCTGCGTTGCGACAAACTCTTGTATTGTGGGCAAATGTTGTGCCAAAGTTCTAGAGATACTCTCACCTAGTCCTCCTAAATAGTTGTGTTCTTCCGCTGAAACAACGCATTTAGTCTTTCGAGCTGAATCGATAATAGTCTTTTCATCCAGAGGCTTTATCGTGTGAATATTAATCACTTCCGCCGATATGCCCTGGTCGTTAAGGGCTTGTGCCGCTTGTATTGCTTCCCACACAAGATGGCCTGTTGCCATAATACTGACATCGGTTCCTTCAACCATTTTTAGGGCCTTTCCTATTTCAAATTTTTGATCTACAGGGGTAAAGTTAGCTACCTTTGGTCGACCAAATCTTAAGTAAACTGGTCCTTGATGTTCAGCAATAGCCAGTGTTGCTGCTTTGGTTTGATTGTAATCACATGGATTGATAACAGTCATACCAGGGAGCATTTTCATCAATCCAATATCTTCTAAGATTTGATGTGTAGCTCCGTCTTCACCCAAGGTTAAACCAGCATGTGAAGCACAAATTTTTACATTTTTACCAGAATAGGCTATAGACTGTCTAATTTGGTCGTATACCCGTCCTGTTGAAAAGTTAGCAAATGTTCCTGTAAAAGGAATTTTGCCTCCAATGGTGAGCCCCGCTGCAATACCCATCATATTGGCTTCTGCAATTCCCACTTGGAAGAAACGTTCGGGATTTTCGTCAATAAAGGTTTGGATTTTTAAAGAACCCACTAAATCAGCACATAACGCCACTACCTGTGGATTGGTTCTTCCAAGTTCAGTCATGGCATCACCAAAACCACTTCTTGTATCTTTTTTTCCTTGATCTGTAAAAGTATTCATGTTCTTGAGGTCGTTATGATTAATAATCTCCAAGGGTTTCCGGATTTTGAGCAAGAGCTGTTGCTAACTGCTCATCATTAGGTGCTTTACCGTGCCATGCATGAGTGTGCATCATAAAGTCTACACCATTACCCATAACGGTGTTCATGACAATGCATACGGGTTTTCCTTTTCCAGTTTCTGATTTTGCCTGTTTGAAACCTTCAACAACTTGACTAAGGTCGTTTCCGTCTTCAATGCTCAGAACGGTCCAGTCAAAAGTTCTAAATTTTTCGCCGATATCGCCAAGTGCACATACATCTTCTGTAGTTCCATCGATTTGTTGTCCGTTTCGATCTATGGTAGCGATAAGGTTATCGACGTTATTAGCCGCTGCATACATTATAGCCTCCCAGTTTTGACCTTCCTGTAGCTCACCATCTCCGTGTAGACTGTAAACAAGACTTGTGTCAGCATTGAGTTTTTTAGCTTGTGCGGCACCTAAGGCAACAGACATTCCCTGGCCCAATGAGCCTGATGCAATTCTTACCCCTGGCAGGCCTTCGTGTGTGGTTGGGTGTCCTTGAAGCCTTGAGTCCAATAATCGGAAAGTATTTAATTCATCCACAGGAAAATAGCCTCTTCTGGCCAAAACGCTGTAGTATACTGGAGAAATGTGTCCATTGGATAAAAAGAAGAGATCTTCGCCTTTTCCATCCATATCAAAAGAGGTGTCTTGGGTCATGATTTCATTGTACAAGGCGACAAAATATTCAGCGCAACCCAATGATCCGCCGGGATGTCCGGAGTTTACTTTATGCACCATTCTCAAGATGTCTCTTCGAACTTGGGTAACAAGTTTTTCTAAGTCGTGTAGGTTATTCATGTTGAATGATTAATATTCGATAAAAGTAACACCTTATCTTTGCCCTATAAAGAAAAACGATTGAAATTTAGTTTAGAAAAAATTGAGGGTAAGGCAAGAGCGGGTTCAATAATAACAGACCATGGCGAAATACAAACACCAATATTTATGCCCGTTGGAACCCTAGCTACAGTAAAAGGGGTTCATCAACACGAACTTAAAGAAGATACCAAAGCACCGATTATTCTTGGTAATACTTATCACTTGTATCTTCGTCCTGGAATAGAGGTCATCAAAAAAGCTGGAGGGCTGCACCGTTTTATGGGGTGGGATAGAAGTATTCTCACCGATAGTGGTGGTTACCAAGTCTATTCTTTAGCGAATAATCGCAAAATAAATGAAAATGGGGTTCAATTTAAATCACACATTGATGGCTCAAAGCATTTATTTACACCTGAAAGCGTAATGCAAATTGAACGCGATATCGGAGCAGATATAATAATGGCTTTTGATGAATGTACTCCATATCCTTGCGATTACAAATACGCTAGTGATTCTATGCACATGACACATCGCTGGTTGGATCGCTGCATTAACGCCTTAGCCAAAATTCCATATTCCTATGATTATGAACAGGCTTTTTTTCCGATTGTTCAAGGATCCGTTTACAAGGATTTGAGAATTCAGTCTGCTGAGTACATCGCAAAAGCAGATGCCTTTGGTAATGCCATTGGAGGTTTATCTGTCGGAGAACCTGCTGAAGAAATGTATGCGATGAGTGAGGTGGTTTGCAATGTTTTACCAGAACAAAAACCGAGATATTTAATGGGAGTGGGCACCCCGATAAATTTATTGGAAAATATTGCTCTAGGTATAGATATGTTCGATTGCGTAATGCCTACAAGAAATGCGCGAAATGGTATGCTTTTTACCACAGAAGGAACCATAAATATCAAAAACAAAAAGTGGTATGACGACTTTTCGCCTATTGATAAAAATGCACACTCCTATGTAGATACCTCCTATTCAAAAGCTTATTTAAGACATCTGTTTGTAGCTAATGAATTTTTAGGTAAACAAATCGCTTCTCTTCACAATTTGGCTTTTTATCTTTGGTTGGTCAAAGAAGCCAGAAAACATATTTTGGAAGGAAATTTTTACCAGTGGAAAAATAAGATGGTTTTAAAAATGGATAAACGTTTGTGAGACTGACAATATTAGATAAATATATACTGAAAAAGTATTTGACGAGTTTCTTGGGAATGTTTATCATTTTCATTCCAATAAGTATACTCGCAAGTCTTGCTGAGAAAATCAATAAAATCTTAGACAATAAAGCCCCTTTGTTGGAGGTGCTTGAGTATTATGGAAATTTCACCTTGGTGTTGGGAAATATTTTAATGCCAATTTTACTTTTTCTATCCATTATTTTCTTTACCACTCGATTGACAGAACGAAGCGAAATTGTTGCAATGCTGAGTTCTGGAGTTTCTTTTAATCGATTTTTAAGACCCTACTTCATCGGAGCTACTTTTGTTGCTATTCTCATTTTTTTAATGGGGTCATTTATTGTTCCCAACGCAAGTGTGCAATACCATGAATTTGAGTATGATTACTTTCACAAGGGACGAAACGACAGACAAACGCGAAACATATTCAATCAAATCAACAACCAAGATTATGTTTATGTAAGCTTTTTTGATCCCAATCGAAATATAGGCTATTACTTTACCTTCGAACACTTTAATGAAGACCAAACACTAGATTATAAAATAACATCCACCAATATAAAGTGGGTGCCAGTGGATACAATTTACAGTTTGACCTCTTATACCAAACGAAAATTTAGACAGGGTAAAGAAATAATTGAAAAAAAGAGAAAATTAGACACCTTATTCAATTTCACTATTGATGATTTAATGCCTGTGTCATACATTGCTGAGACCAAAAATTTATTTGAACTCAATGAATTTATTAACGATCAGCAGCGAAGAGGGGCCTCCAATGTCAATGTTTATGTTTTAGCTAAGTACAAAAGATGGGCTTTACCTATCTCGGCCTACATTCTGACTATAATAGCGGTTTCAGTTGCCTCGATTAAAAGAAGAGGTGGAATGGGAGCTACCCTTGCCTTCGGAATGTTCATTGGATTCATTTATGTCTTTTTTGAACGCATTTTCGGGGTACTCGCAAAACAGGCTGATTTTTCTCCTTTGATGGCCATACTTATTCCCAATGTACTTTTTGGAGTTTTAGCCTTCATTATGTTGCAGAGAGCAAAGCGTTAATCACTATATTTGTCGTTCAACTTTAGCGATAAAAACATTCATCACATGGAGTATTTAGAGTTTGAACTACCCATTAAAGAGCTTGAAGATCAATTAGTTAAATGTGCTTCTATTGGCGAAGAAAGTGAAATTGATGTCACTGAAACTTGTGATAAAATTCAACTGAAATTAGACGAAACCAAAAAAGACATCTACAAGAACTTAACGCCTTGGCAACGTGTTCAAATTTCCAGACATCCTAATCGTCCTTATACCATGGATTACATTGAGGCCTTGTGTGGAGATACCTTCTTAGAATTGCACGGTGATCGAACTGTAGGTGATGACAAAGCCATGATCGGAGGATTAGGAAAAATAGGAGATCAGAGCTTTATGTTCATTGGTCAACAAAAAGGATACAACACCAAAACCAGACAGTACAGAAATTTCGGAATGGCTAATCCTGAGGGATATCGAAAAGCACTACGATTGATGAAATCTGCTGAAAAATTTGGAATCCCTGTAGTTACATTTATAGATACTCCAGGGGCTTATCCAGGAGTGGAGGCAGAAGAGAGAGGACAGGGTGAAGCAATAGCACGAAACATACTAGAAATGTCTAGACTAAAAGTCCCAATCATTTGCTTTATTATTGGTGAAGGCGCCTCAGGTGGTGCTTTGGGTATTGGAGTAGGAGATAAAGTTCTTATGCTTGAAAACACGTGGTACTCTGTGATATCTCCAGAATCTTGCTCATCGATATTATGGAGAAGTTGGGAACATAAAGAAGAGGCTGCCGCAGCATTGAAGTTAACGGCAAGAGATATGAAGAGAATGTCTTTAGTCGACGAGATTGTCAACGAGCCTTTAGGTGGTGCACATTCAAATCGAGAAAAAACATTTGATACTGTACGAAATACAATTGTCAAATATTATAAAACCTTAGCAGCACTTACCCCCAAAGAACTTGTCAAGCAACGCATGGAAAAGTACTTTGAAATGGGTGTATACCAAGAATAGTAGAATAAATGGCAGAACGGCTTCCAAATTCTTCAATGCAGCAAACAAACCCCTCTGTGGTGAGTTTAGAAAAGGGAAAGATCCCTCCTCAGGCTATTGACCTCGAGGCTGTAGTATTGGGTGCCATGCTTATTGATAAAAAAGGAGTTGATGAAGTCATTGATATCTTGCATAAAGATGTCTTTTATGTAGAGGCGCATCAACATATTTTTGAGGCTGTTTTTCAATTGTTTCAAGAGGCCCAGCCTATTGATTTATTGACTGTATCGAACAAGCTCAAAATGAATGAGAAACTCGATGTAGCTGGAGGAGATTACTATTTGATAGAACTCACTCGAAAAGTGGGTAGTTCTGCTCACATCGAATTTCATGCTCGAATCATTTTGCAAAAATTTGTACAGCGCTCTTTAATCAAAATTTCTACGGAAATCATTGAAGATTCTTATGCTGACAATAAAGATGTTTTTGATTTGCTGGATGAGGCAGAAGCCAAGCTTTACGAAGTGACCCAAGGCAACTTAAAAAAATCTGTTGAAACTGCTCAAGACTTAGTAATTCAAGCTAAACAGAAAATAGAAGAGATTTCGAACAAGGATGGGCTTAGTGGTATTCCATCAGGATATGACAAGCTCGACAAACTCACTTCTGGATGGCAACCTAGCGATTTAGTCATTATCGCTGCTCGCCCGGGGATGGGTAAGACAGCTTTGACTCTTTCAATGGCTAGAAACATTGCGGTAAACACTAATATTCCAGTGGCCTTTTTCTCTTTAGAGATGTCCTCGGTTCAGCTGATTACACGTTTGATTTCATCAGAAACGGGACTGACCTCTGAAAAGCTTAGAACCGGTAAATTAGAAAAGCACGAGTGGGAGCAGCTCAACGTAAAAGCAAAAGCACTTGAGTCTGCACCCTTATTTATCGATGACACACCGTCACTTTCTATTTTTGATTTGAGAGCGAAGGCGAGAAGGTTAGCCTCGCAACATAAAATCAAGCTTATTATCATTGATTACTTGCAGTTGATGACTGCTGGTAGTAGCCAAAAAGGAGGCAATCGAGAACAAGAAATTTCAACCATTTCTAGAAATCTAAAGGCTTTGGCTAAGGAATTAGATATTCCAGTTATAGCCTTATCTCAATTGTCTCGTGCTGTAGAGACAAGAGGAGGGTCAAAACGTCCACTTCTCTCTGACTTAAGAGAATCCGGAGCCATTGAGCAAGATGCAGATATCGTTTCGTTTATCTACAGACCAGCCTACTACAAAATTGACGAGTGGGATGATGAAGATCAGTCGCCTACGGAAGGACAAGCAGAACTCATTATTGCTAAGCATAGAAATGGAGGTTTAGAGAATATCCGACTGAAGTTTATTGGTGAACTCGGTAGATTTGAAAATTTAGAGGACTTTGATATGCCTTTTGAATTTGAGTCTAAAATGAATGACAATGTTGATCAATCTACCTTCAGAACCAATCCAAATGACGCTTTTGACGGCTCTGATGATGGCATGCCTTTTTAATTTTTACTGTTCTATTTGCTGAAGTAATTGTAATAATGCATGTTCTACGCCATGCTCTTCATTGCTGAGTGTTTGAAAATTGGCGGCTTCAATTACATTTGGATGCGCATTACCCATAGCATAACTCCATGGTGTCAATTCAAGCATTTCAATGTCGTTATTAAAATCTCCAAAAACCATAATTTCTTCTGGATGAACTCCTTTATCTTTTAAAAATTGATTTAGTGCAAATCCCTTGTGTGCATTAACATGAGAAATATCCACCCAATGATTTCCCGAAACCTTTACCTTGTAATCATATTCTAAAGATTTGACATGGGGATAGATTTGTTGTTCTGCATTTCCTCTGTGATTAAGCGCAATTTTTAAAACGGTATGCCTAAGGTCTTCATAGGATTTCACCTGCTCATATCCGATATAAAACTCACTTAAATAGGTTAAAAAACGTTGCGATACACTTGTTGTTAGTGCAGTGCCATTGCAGCACAATACCGAGTGAATATCTTCTTGGAGTTTTATCCTGTCTATAATTTTGAATACATCTTCTTTTTGAAGCGGACACTGATTTAATAATTCATCTTTATGCATGGTCATGGCCCCATTCTCTGCAATAAAAATGACATCTCGAGCGATTGGTGCAAGTTTGTTATACATGCTGTTGTATTGCCGTCCACTGGCTGCGATAAAGCCAATACCATGTTCTTTTAGTTGCTCGTATAGGTCATAAAAAAGGGCACTAACTTGATGCTTGCTGTCTAACAAGGTACCATCCATATCAGAGACGATATACTTTATAGGTCGGTTGGGTAATTGCATGCTTTAAAAATATAAAAAACCCGATGCTTTGGCACCGGGTCATATGATTTCTAGCGGAAAATTTTATTTAATCTTATCTACAACTGCTTTAAAAGCATCTGGATGATTCATCGCTAAGTCGGCAAGGACTTTACGATTTAATTCAATTCCGTGTTTTTTACAGGCACCCATAAACTGTGAGTAAGACATGCCATGTTGGCGAGCTCCAGCATTAATTCTGGTAATCCATAAAGCTCTAAATGTTCTCTTTTTATTCCTTCTGTCACGGTAGGCGTATGACAATGCTTTCTCTACCGCATTTTTTGCTACAGTCCAAACGTTTTTTCTTCTTCCGAAGTAACCTTTGGCTTGCTTCATTATTTTTTTTCTTCTTGCTCTTGACGCTACTGCGTTTACTGATCTTGGCATAATTAATTATTTTTTGTAATAGGCGATCTTAGTTTTTAGATACTTTAATAAGCGCTACTCCATGGTTAATAAATTGACCTTACGAAATTATTATTTCAGTCTTAATTGTGTTTTGATACTATCCACATCTGAGTCGTGTACTAATCCAGAGTGTGTAAGTCTCAGTTTACGCTTTTTAGATTTTTTGGTCAAAATGTGACTCTTAAAAGCGTGCTTTCTTTTAATTTTTCCAGAACCAGTAATGGTAAATCTTTTCTTGGCACTGGATTTTGTTTTCATTTTTGGCATAACTCTATATAATTTATTTCCGCTAGGAAATTACTTTTTTACTGTTTTTGGCGCTATGAACATGGTCATTCGCTTACCTTCCAATTTTGGCATTTGTTCAACCTTTCCGAGCTCTTCTAATTCTTGAGCTAAACGCAATAGAAGAATCTCCCCCTGATCCTTATAAACAATTGAACGTCCTTTAAAAAAGACAAAAGCCTTCAACTTTGCCCCTTCCTTTAAGAATTTTTCAGCATGACGCTTTTTGAATTCATAATCATGGTCATCGGTTTGAGGTCCAAATCGGATTTCCTTGACCACGACCTTGGTCGCTTTAGCTTTAAGTACTTTATCTCTCTTTTTTTGCTCATACAAAAACTTCTTATAATCGATGATTTTGCATACTGGCGGATCGGCTTTTGGCGAAATTTCAACCAGATCGAGCTCCATTTCTTGAGCTATGCCTAAGGCTTTCTTTGTAGGGTAAATACCGACTTCTACATTGTCTCCAACTAATCTCACCTGGGCGATACTAATCTCCTCATTTGTGCGATGCAGCTTAACATTTACTCTTCTAGGCTGCGGTCTTGATCTTCTACGTATTGCTATTGTTTCTAAATTTTAGTTAAACTTAATTTTTAAATGGCTTCAGTGTTTTTGACACTTCCGCCTCGATTTCTTTTACAAAATCTTCTATGCTCATTGATCCTAAATCTTCACCACCGTGCTTTCGAATAGACAACATTTCGCCTTGTTGTTCTTTCTCTCCAAGAATTACCATATATGGGATTTTTTGCATTTCGGCTTCCCGAATTTTCTTCCCAATAGTCTCATTTCTAGCATCAACAAGGGCGCGAATTTCGTAATTTTCTAATGATTTTAAAACTTTTTGAGCGTATTTTTCTTGTTTCTCGCCAATAGGTAACACCATTACCTGTGTAGGAGTTAACCATAGCGGAAAGTTTCCGCCAGTGTGTTCTAATAAAAGTGCTACGAATCGTTCCATAGAGCCAAATGGAGCTCTGTGAATCATCACAGGTCTATGGAGCTGATTATCAGAGCCTTTATAGGTAAGGTCAAAACGTACTGGTAAGTTGTAATCCACTTGGATGGTACCCAATTGCCATTGTCTTCCCAATGCGTCTTTTATCATAAAATCAAGTTTTGGCCCATAAAAAGCAGCCTCTCCTTCTTCTATAAGATATTTCAAACCTTTATTTGCCGCGGCTTGAATGATTGCCTTTTCAGCCTCTTCCCAAACGTCTGCTTCTCCTATATATTTGTCGAGATTGTTCATGTCTCGCACTGACACTTGTGCGGTAAAGTTCTCGAATCCCAACGAACTCAAAACATATAGTGTGAGATCGATTACTTGTTCGAATTCTTCAAGTAGTTGGTCTTGTGTACAAAAAATATGGCCATCATCTTGCGTGAATCCCCGAACTCTTGTTAATCCGTGTAATTCCCCACTTTGTTCGTAGCGGTATACTGTTCCAAATTCTGCAAAACGTTTAGGCAGATCTTTATAACTAAAGGGGCTTGCTTTGTAAATTTCACAATGGTGAGGACAGTTCATTGGCTTCAACAGAAACTCCTCTTCGTCTTTAGGAGTTTTGATGGGCTGAAAACTATCTTCTCCATATTTGGCATAGTGACCTGAAGTTATATAGAGTTCTTTTTGACCAATATGAGGAGTTACAACCATTTCATAGCCTGCTAGTTTTTGGGCTTTTTTAAGAAATTGTTCAAGACGTTCTCTTAATGCGGCTCCTTTTGGCAGCCAAAGAGGTAATCCTTGACCTACTTTTTGAGAAAATGTAAAAAGCTCTAGTTCTTTACCAAGTTTTCTGTGATCTCTTTTTTTGGCCTCTTCAATAAGTGTTAAATATTCTTTCAGTTCTTTTTGTTTTGGAAATGAAATCCCGTACACTCTTGTGAGCTGTGCGTTTTTCTCATCTCCTCTCCAATAAGCCCCAGCAACATTCAAGATTTTAAACGCTTTTACAAACCCGGTATGGGGTAAGTGACCACCTCTACATAAGTCTGTAAATGAAGAATGATCGCAAAACGTAATTTCCCCATCCGCTAAACCTTCAATCAGCTCTGTTTTGTATGGATTGTTTTTGTAATAGGATAGGGCATCAACTTTTCGAACTTCTCTTAGTTTGAATTCGTGTTTTTCTCTCGCAATCTCAAGCGCTTTCTTTTCGATTGCATCAAAGTCTTTATCACTAAACGAATGATCACCAAAATCTATATCGTAGTAAAAACCATTTTCAATAGCAGGACCTATGGTAAGATGCACACCTGTGTACGTTTCTTCTATTGCCTGGGCCAAAATATGCGCACTTGAGTGCCAAAATGCTTTTTTACCTTCATCATCTCTCCAAGTGTAGAGCACTAAATCTCCGTCTTCACAAAGTTGCATGTTGACTTCCACTGTTTTAGCATTGAACGATGCTGAAATAACGTTTCTGGCCAAACCTTCACTAATAGAAAGAGCCACATCCATTGCTGTACTTCCTGTAGGCATTTCTTTTATAGCTCCGTCTGGTAATCCAATTTTTATCATTGTGGTAAATTGCTCATTTAAGTGCGCAAATATAGTACTATACTGATGGAGTGCAAAGTGAATTTTATGCAACCAAATATAAGAGATGTGAATGCTAGATAAGCTTCGAATGAAATAATCTTGAGTCTGGGGTCCCTTGAAATGGCTCTTGTGTAAGAAATTTAGGACAAGAAAAAAGCTGAACAACTGATTTTCATATTGTTAACATTTTTCCATAAAATATTTTACAAAT
>CBFIGE010000012.1:0-64746 GCA_965662045.1 Flavobacteriaceae bacterium | reverse complement strand
TTATGATACATAAATGCTTAAACAACATTTTGAAAACAAAGCTGAAATCAGTCACATCAATACTCTCAAAAAAAGTCAAGAAGAGGAAGAAAAGAGGCACTACCCAGTTACAGATTCATCCCAAAAGATATCAAATGCAATCACATAAGATAATTCACATAATTTAATCAATTGTTGTACCTATGTTGTACCTGGAACAAAAAAGCCGAGACATAAATCTCGGCTTTCCCTTTAAGTACTCGAGGTGGGAATCGAACCCACACTCCAAAGGAACTGGATTTTGAATCCAGGGCCTGTTTTTGGTCCAACTCTTACGGGTGATTTATCAGGAGCTTCAATGGGTATGTTTAAGCAAATGATGTCAGGAAAAATGCCAATGGTTCCACAAGCTGCAATTAACATGTCTGATGTTCGAGATATTGCTAAAATTCATGCACTGGCTCTTGAAAATGAAAAAGCAAACGGAAAAAGATTTATTGTTACAACTGAAGAACCTTTCGCTTTTCAGGAGGTGGCCAAAATACTTAAATCCAATGGGTATGATAAAGTAAGTACAAGATTAGCTCCAAACTTTTTACTAAATTTTATTGGTAATTTTGATAGAGAAGCAAAAAGTATGAGATCTTTTATTGGCAAAACATATAATGGTGATGTATCCTTGACAATGAAAACATTTGATTGGAATCCCATACCCTTTAAAAAGACTGTTTTGGATACTGCAAAATCAATTGAATCCTATCTTAACAAGGTTGGTTAATAAAAAAGTTTAAATCATAATCAACAATCATCTTCCAAAATAAGATTAATCACTTTTAATGTGATTAAAAAATCTCTTGGAGTTAAACTGATGTTCGATATTTCAATAGAGTTATCTACTAAAACAATAAAACGGTTATACTATTATATAGTTATTCGCTTTTTGATTAAAAGACGTCGTTCAAACACATTCAAAGATTAATACACTATCTTCCTAAGATTATTGGAACAGTTCAAAAACAGTTTTGAATAAAGTTTATTCTCAGCTCAACTATTTCAAGCTCTTTTGAAAACGTAAAACTCACATTTAGTGTATGAAAAAGTTTTTCATTAATAATGGTTATTGGTTAACCATGATGTTAGGAATGCTTTTATTGATTGATGCATCTTATGATTGGTTGCCTAAATTTTCAAATGCAGAACTAACTTATATAAGTTATGGGATTTTAATACTGCTTCCTGTTTCATTGAGTATTTACTTTAATAATAAAAAATGAAAAAATTAGATTGGACAACCAAAGTAATAATTGTTTGTGGTGTAATTTGTGGCATTTGTCTTTTATACATTGAGCTGAAAAAATGAAAAAAACAATTAGAATAATACTTAAAACATCACTTATTCACTTTTTTTTATTTAGTGGAGTTTTTGTGGGAACTGAAATTTTTGGAGGCTATAATACGAATACACTGCCATACAATATATTTTAAGTTTTTGTGAAAAATTCAATAAATAACAAACAAATTTTAACCCTAATACTTTTAATTCTTTCAGGAGAATTTATATATTTTCTTCCCTACGTTTTATCAAGAGTTTTTAGACCAACCTTTTTAGATGTTTTTCAATTGAACAACTTTCAATTAGGTAGTTTATTCTCCGTTTATGGGTTTGTTGCATTATTATCTTATATATATGGAGGTATTGTTACAGATAGATATTCAACTAGAAAATTAATGTCCTCAGCTTTGATTTTAACCTCACTTGGAGGTATTGTTTTAGCCTCATATCCGTCATACTTAACTTTACAAATTTTATATGGATACTGGGGGTTTACAAGTGTGTTTTTATTTTGGGGAGCTATGATAAAAGCCACTCGCTTGTGGGGTGGAGATAGTAATCAAGTGGGGTGGAGATAGTAATCAAGGCAAAGCATTTGGTTTGCTAGATGGAGGAAGGGGGATTGTAGCCGCTTCAATGGGTAGCATTGGAGTATTTATTTTTTCAATAATATTAACTAAAAATATAGAGTCTGCTTCAATGCTTGAACGACAAGAAGCGTTCAGGTATGTTATATTATTCTCGTCTTTTATGGTTGCTTTAATTGGATTGTTGGTTCTAATTTTTCTTAGAAACTCTGATGAAAAAAACGCAACTATTGAATCTAATTTAAATTCTTATACCAATATAAAGAATGTTCTAAAGAATGAATCAATATGGTTAGTAATGTTAATAATAATGTGTGCCTATGTGGGTTACAAGGTTACTGATATTTATTCGTTATATGCTTCAGAGATACTGTTATTTGATGAAATTAAAGCGTCAGAAGTTGGTGCTTTGCAATTGTATTTACGCCCAATAGTCTGCATAGCCATTGCATTATTAGCAGATAAAACTAAGAATTTGTTTTGGATAATTTTTGGCTTCATTACTATGCTAATAGGAGCTGTGATTTTTTCTTTAGGTTTTATTAAATCTAATATGAATTTTATATTTTACCTGTCTTTGATAGTTTTAGCAGTTGGAACTTATTCAATACGCGCATTATATTTTGCTGTTTTGAAAGAAGCTAAAGTTCCTTTTGCTTTAACCGGCACTGCAGTTGGACTAATTTCAGTTGTCGGATACAGTCCTGATATTTTTGTAGGCCCAATAATTGGATATTTATTAGATGAAAACCCTGGAATTGTTGGTCATCAATACGTCTATTTTATGTTAGCTGTATTTTCACTTATAGGTTTAATGGCATCTATTAGATTTTCTTTGAAAACAAACAGGGCTTAGAGACTTAACCATAAGCATATCTTCCTCCTTCAGTTCAGCTATTTATAATCTGCATAATTAGGATAAACTAACATTTATAGATTAATGTCCTATAGCTTTCTGAAGCTTAATAATTAAGCCTATTCTTTTAAAGATTTCTATTGCCCCTGAATGTCTAAAAGACTAAAATGTTTGTTTCTTATTCAAGCAATTTACAATCCTGAAAATATAGCAATTACCAATAATAATGGTGGATTTTTGGATGTTTAGCTGAATGAAGACAACGGAACTATTGCATTTAATTTAGAGGGAAATACCACTTCTTATCAAATTGTTTTGAGAGATACTTTTACAGACAACTTACAAATTGAAGAGGTTGAAAGAAAAGTAAATCGTGCTGTGGAAACGTTACCTTTTCAATTAACACAAAATTAAACGGTTAAGAAATTGAAATGAATTAGTCTTTTAATTAAATACGGAACAATGTTCAGGGTTTTTAACTAAATTAGGCAAATGAGAGCACTACCAAATCTTTGTCTATTAACGATCATTCTAGTTTTTTTTGCTCAATGCCAAAATAGACCTTCTTCAGTACTTAAAAATAGATGGAGTGAAGAAAGAGCATGGGAATGGAAAAAGAATAACGGATGGATGGTAGGCACAAACTTCAACCCAAGCACTTCCATAAATCAATTGGAATTTTGGCAGGAAGATACCTTTGACCCTGAAACAATTGAAAAAGAGTTAGAATGGAGTGCTGAATTAGGTATGAATTTACACCGTGTGTACCTACATAATTTGCTTTGGAATCAAGATTCTTTAGGGTTTTTAAACCGGCTCGATGCTTATTTAGAAACCGCTAATAATAAGGGCATTAAAACCCTTTTTGTTTTATTAGATGATGTTTGGCATCCTGTTCCCAAATTAGGAAAACAACCAGAACCTATTCCTTTTGTACATAATTCTGGTTGGGTTCAAGCCCCAGGTTCAGCTATTTTAGGGGATAGTTTACGTCATTTTGAAGTGAAGAATTACATTAAAGGAATTATAAGTCATTTTGCTCACGATAAACGTGTTGTCGGATGGGACTTATATAATGAACCAGATAATGTTTCACCTTCAGATCCAAGATACCCTGATAGAGGACCTGAAGTAAAAGAAAAACATATTTATACATTATCATTACTTAAAAAAATATTTAAATGGGCACGAGAGGTTAACCCGTCTCAGCCTTTAACTGTAGGTTTATGGAAAGAGCCTAATACCTGGAGTTCTCTAAACAGCTTATCACCAATTGATCAATTTGCAGTGTCAAATTCAGACGTTATCTCATTTCATGCTTATGGAGATTTAAACGAAACGAAAAAGAAAATAGAAGATTTAGAAAAATATAATAGACCTCTTTTATGTACTGAATATTTAGCACGAGGGGAAGAAAACAAGTTCCAAAATATGCTACCCTTGTTTAAAGAAAAAGAAGTGGCAGCTATAAACTGGGGTTTTGTAGCCGGTAAGACAAATACGGTTTTTCCATGGTCTTCTTGGCAAGAACAATTTGATTCTTTGCCAAAAATATGGCATCATGATATTTATTTACCAGATAAAACTCCTTTTGACCAAAAAGAAATTGAATTTATCAAAGAAATATTAATGGAATAACCTTTGATCTTTTAATATTCTAAATATTTTTATTTGCTATATCGTCTAGATAGTCAATTCAAAATCTTTTGCTGTAAAACCAACGTTCAATAAACGCAATGAGTTATCTACTAAAACAATACAACGGTTATACTTTTACAGTGCAGCAGTTTAATTTTTAATCGTAATTAGGCTTTTAAAATATTTAAAAAATTATTTAACACCTGTTTTTAAACTATTATTCAATGCACTTTAAGGAGTTACAGAAAGACATGCGAATCGCCTATTTAGGCGGAGGAACAGGAATCTTTATTTCGGGTATGATATGGATGATTTCTGGAATATGCGGTATGTACTTATCTAAAGAAACAAGTATTTTAATCTTTTTTTTAGGTGGAATGCTCATTTATCCTTTTAGTGTGGTCTTTAGCATGTTATTAGGCAGAACTGGAAAACATCAAAAAAATAATCCTCTTGCTACACTAGCTACCGAAAGTACCGTAATTTTATTTGTAGGGCTGCTTATAGCCTATTCTGTTTTCCACTTACAAAAACTATGGTTCTATCCAATCATGCTAATGACCATTGGCATTAGGTATTTCGTATTTCAAACAATTTACGGAATGAAATTTTATTGGATTTTGGGTCTATTTTTAATTATTGCGGGTGTATTCTGTTTGATTTTTAATCAAGCTTTTTATTTAGGAGCAATAACAGGAGGGATTATTGAAATGGTATTTGGAGCTTTTTTTCTAATATATGTTACACTAAAGGAAAAGAAAATCTAAAATTGTTAGTACTCCTATGACTTAAGTTTTCTTTTAGATAGGTTTCTAGCTCAAAATCTTTTGAAGTAAAACTGATAATTCGATATTTCAAATAATCATACGTTAAACGGCTTTTATTAATAAAAAATGTAATTGTTTTTAACTATTCTTTATCCACTTATTTATTATCGTTTTCTATTGAAGCAAATCGTCTGTGATTATCAATTTATAATAGAAATAATCTGGTAATTGTGAGTCTGTTTCTGGTGTCCACAAATCATTTAAAATTGGGTTTTGCTCATAGGTTAATAACAAATCTCCGTTACCATCTTCTCGGTAAAGCTTTATTTGGTTACTTCTAAACCAGGAAGCTTCAGATGGAGGGACGAAGGAATTAGAATTTGAACTCTTTGAAATATATTGATAGGACTGGGTTTCAATTAAAACCTCTCCAGCTTCTTCAAAAAGAATAATTAAATTGTAACTAGAATTATTTTGAATTCCGTATTCCGTTCCAAAATAAGGGTCTTCCTCACATTGAAAAGCCATTAATAAAGGTGTTAATAATAACAAAAACCTTTTTTCATCTATCTGCTGGTTTAGCAACAATATTAATTAAAAATTGCCACACCATCGGCAACAATAGATTTGGTGATTTGAGGATTTTTAATTTTCGAAATTTCCTCCTTTGTTTTACCAGCATCCGAAGCATAATGCTTTAACTGAGCAACTGAAATTGTGTCTGCCTCGACTGCACCTTTAATAATGATTTCTTTTCCAGTAATTCCATTTTTGGGAACAAAAAATGAATAGTCTTTAAAGGTTACAAACAGCTCTTCCCTGCCAGAGATTACTTTAACCCAGCAACCTTTGTTTGGACAACTTGAGAGAATTTGTCCTTTTGTTAGTTCAACAGATTCTTCTGAAATTGAAAATTGCTCACCAAAAAAGTTAATTTCAGATTTACCTTCTTTTTCAGAATTTTGAGAGAATGACAAAAATGTCAGCAACAAGAAAAACAAATGCATTGTAATTTTCATAATAAAGGCCCTTAATATTCTGAGGGTAAATTTCGTGAATTAAGTTCTATAATTCAAGTTGAGATAGAGAATAATAGTACATCAAGATTTAAATTGCAATGTTCCTTGCAAAAGTCATTATAAAATGCTGTTAGTCAATTCAATTGGTCTTTTATGTTTAATCTAAATAAATTCAAATTTGTACCTTAACGTTAGGCACAAAATTTAATTACAATACTATGAAGCGTTCTCTATCATTTCTATTCATTGCATGCATAATTTTTGTTCAAGGTCAAGAAAACAATAGGCTATCCTTAGAACACTATAAAAATTATGAATGGACTTCAAATCCAAAACTTTCTCCAGACGGCAACCAAGTCCTTTACTCTAGAACTTGGATTAATTTAATTGACGATAAGAGAGAAACTGACCTCTGGATTATGAATAGAGATGGTTCTACGAATCGATTTTTTCTAAATGGATCAAATGGTAAATGGTCACCAAACGGAAATAAAATTGCTTTTACCAAAAAAGGAGAACCCAATGGAACTCAAATTTTCGTTAAGTATTTGGGGGTTGAAGGAGAACCAACACAAATAACCAAACTCGAAAAATCACCATCTAGCATGGAATGGTCTCCAGATGGCAAACACATAGCTTTCTTAATGCATGTTTCATCCGACCCAGCTTTAAAACCAATTGGAATTCCTGCTCGACCAAAGGATGCTAAATGGACAAAAGCTCCTCAAGTCATAGATCAAGTTGATTACAGTCAAGATCGAGTTGGTTTTCTTGAAAGAGGATTTAAACAATTATTCATCGTACCATCAGAGGGTGGAACTGCCCGACAAATTACATCTGGAGAATATGAGGATATTTCTGGGGGAATCACTTGGACAAGAGACAGTAAAAAAATAATTTTTAGCAGCTATCAAAAGCCTGAAGCCGAATACGCCAGAGGACAATCAAATCTGTATTCAGTTGATGTCAGCAGCCTAGAAATAAATGAATTGACAACTAGAGCGGGAACAGAGTCTTCGCCAAAGATTTCGAAGGATGGAACTAAAATTGCTTTTGTGGGCTCCACCTATTCGACGAATTTTTACAACGATCGCAAAATGTATGTAATGAATACTGACGGTTCAAATCTCAAATGCATTACCTCTAATTTAGATCAAACACCAAGTTCTGCTTTTTGGGCAAACAATAATTCAGGTGTTTATTTCAATGTGAGAGCGTTTGGTCAAAGCAACGTATACTTTGCAAATCTTAAAGGTAAAGTGAAAAAAATTACCGAAGGAAATCACATGCTGAGCATGAGTGACTTGGTAGGTACCCAAATGGTGGCAACTTGGACTGATCCATCGAATCCCAGTGACATTGTTACTTTTTCAATTGAAAAATCAAAAAACATCAAACGTCTTACTAATGTCAATGAAGATATTTTCTATAATGTCGAATTCGGCAAGGTCGAAGAAATTAATTATGCTTCAGTTGATGGAAAAAGAGTACAAGGATGGATTGTGAAACCACCACAATTTGACCCCAATAAAAAGTATCCCTTGGTTCTTAGAATACATGGAGGCCCTCACAGCATGTATCATGTAGGATTTAACTATAATTTTCAATTGCACGCAGCTCAAGACCAAGTTGTCTTATACACAAACCCAAGGGGGTCTACGGGCTATGGTTATGATTTTGCAAACGCTATTCAAAATGCCTATCCCGGCAATGATTACGATGATCTAATGGCTGGTGTTGATGAAGTTATTGAGAAAGGATATATAGATGAGAATAAGATGTATGTATATGGTGGTAGCGGCGGCGGAGTTCTTACGAGCTGGATTGTTGGAAAAACGGATAGGTTTGCTGCAGCTTCAGTCAATTATCCCGTAACAAATTGGTTCTCATTTGTTGGAACTACTGACGGATCGGGCTGGTACCACAATTTTGAAAAATATCCTTGGGAAGATCCGAGTGAACATATTAAAAGATCTCCGTTAATGTATGTAGGAAATGTAAAAACTCCAACTATGCTTATGTGTGGAGAAGAAGATTTACGAACACCAATTTCACAAACCGAAGAGTATTATCAAGCCTTAAAGATGAACAAGGTGCCTACAGTGATGATCAGATTTAATAAAGAATATCACGGAACGAGTTCTAAACCATCAAACTTTCTAAGAACTCACGGTTATATCAATGCGTGGTTTGAGAAGCACTCTTCAAAAAACACGAACGACTAATAAGAACCAAAACAACTATCGAACATTAAGGCGTTTCGTTTTTTCGAGATAAAAACCTAGTTCAAAATAGTACGAAATACAATTACAAAAGTTGAATTCAATAAATTTCAGAAATAAGACCAATTTGAGAAATACACACTTCAACACAATTTTACTTTTCACATGTATAAGCTTACTATCAATTGGTTGCAGTAAGACTGAGAAAAATGTATCTAAACCGAATGTTTTATTCATTTCCATTGATGATCTAAGACCTAGTTTAGGAGTATATGGGGATAGTATTGCTGTCACTCCCAATATTGATGAATTTGCGAGGGAGGGAATAACTTTTACAAATTCATATTGTCAGGCAGCAGTGTGCGCACCTTCTAGAGCTAGCTTAATGACTGGTATAAGACCAGATTCTACTCGTGTTTGGCATCTTGGGGATAAATTCAGAGAACTAAATCCCGAGGCCGTAACTATGCCTCAGTATTTTTCAAAATTTGGTTATCATACGGTTAACATCGGAAAAATCTTCCACAATTATATGCCTGACTCAGTTTCATGGGATGAACCAGATCTTAGGCCTTCTCGCTACAAGAAAAAAGAATGGCTAAAAAGAGATGGAGAAACTTTTTATATCAGTGAAGAGGTAAATGCTTCACAAGCCATTAAAAGAGATTCGCTATTAAAAATTCGACCTGTTCGATACGCTGATGGATGGAATACCGGACCAGCTTGGGAGGCAGCAGATGTGCATGACACTATGTACTATGACGGGGCACAAACAAAATTAGCCAAAGAGACACTATCACGACTAGCAAAAATGAACCAACCATTCTACATGGGACTGGGGTTTTTTCGTCCTCATTTACCATTTGCGGTTCCAAAGAAATATTGGGATTTATATGACCCAAACGAAATACCACTAGCTAAGAACAAAGAAATACCGAAAGGAGCGCCTCTTTATTCAATGAATTCAATGTATGAACTAAGACATTACGATGGTTTTTCGCATATTGGTCATCCCACTTCTTCTTACAGAATGGAAGAGGACACAATACGGACATTGAGGCAAGGATACTACGCAAGCGTAAGTTACGTGGACGCTTTACTCGGAGACCTATTCACACATTTAATGGATCTCGGAATCTACGAAAACACCATCATTGTAATTTGGGGAGATCATGGCTGGAAATTAGGAGACCACAATAGCTGGGGTAAAATGACCAATTACAATATTGATTTAAAAGTACCCGTAATTGTGCGATATCCAAATCAAAAAAATCGAGGAGTTCAAACAGATGGAATGATTGAGCTGGTTGATTTATTTCCCTCAATCTGCGAATTAGCGGGAATTGATGTTCCCAATTATGCGCAAGGAACAAGTTTTGTTCCTCTAATTGAGAATCCTGAATTACCGTGGAAGGAAGCCGCCTTTAGTCAGTTCCATCGCAGGCCAAAAGTTTCTGCTGACGGAAAACGATATATGGGCTACTCGATGAACACAACAAAATACCACTTCATTTCGTGGTATGAATGGGACTCTGATTTAGGCACTAGAGGAAAGTTTAAAAGTTATGAGCTCTACGATAAAGAGTTTGATGAATTCGAAACACAAAATCTAGCTGAGCGCGAAGATATGAGTGAGGTCTTAAATACACTATCACGTCAACTCGATGAAGGATGGAGAATGGCATTACCTAAGAGGTAAAAGCTTTTGTGAAAAAAGGTTCTTAGACTTATTACCTCAACTCCCGAAACAATAAATTGAGAATTTTAATTATGGGATCTCCTATGAAAATTCTTCTGTAGACAATTCTTCAGTCAGATTAAGAAGCATCTTTACCCCTTTTTCTAGTTGGACTTTGGCCACAAATTCGTTAGCTCTATGAGCCTGTGCAATACTTCCTGGTCCACAAATTGCAGACTGAAAGCCTTCGTTTGCAAATTGCCCAGCTTCTGCCGCATACGATACTGTAGACCAATTTGAATTGCCTGATACCTTTTTAATCAAATCCACTACCTCATCGTCGATTTGTGTATCTAAATGAGGCACAGAAGGGTGATTCTCTACATTCTCTATTTTAAAATTCGGATAAATTTTACGCAATTCTTTTTCACGCTCTCTACAAAAAGCCTCAAATTCAGCAATAATATCTCCCATGCTATCTTTTGGAATTGTTCTTAAGTCCCAAAAAAAATGGGCCTTATCAGCAATTACGTTAGGCGCTATACCCCCATTTACAATTCCAATGTGAATGGTAGAATGCGGCGGATGAAAACGATCATCTTTTTCACCTTGTTCGACCAAAGTATCCATTTTTTTCTCAAGCCATAAAATTAAGCGCATGGCTTCATGAATAGCACTTACTTCTTGTTTTATTCTACTGCTGTGACCAGCAGATCCATTTACATAAGTCTCCATGATATAAATCCCTTTTTGCCCTATGATAGGCTCCATCATCGAGGGCTCTCCAATTATAGCGTATTTTGGTGTCTCGCTGTAATCATCTTTAATTGCTTTAGCCAAATCTGGCCCCGCTAGACAACCGACTTCTTCATCATAAGAAAAAGCGAAATATATGGGTTTTTTTAGATCAGTTTGAATCATCTCTGGTAAGACCGCTAGGCAACAAGCAATAAAGCCTTTCATATCACATGAACCACGACCATATAGATTTTCATCCCCTTTATCAGTAAGAGTAAATGGATCGGTAGACCACTCTTGTCCTTCAACCGGAACAACATCCATATGACCAGAGAGAATCACACCTCCATCCACAGCAGGACCTATTCTACAGTGAAGAGAAGCTTTATTTCCTTCTTGATTTGGGACTAAGTGAGCCTCAACTCCGTGTGATTCAACATATGTTTTTATCCAATTTAGGATACTGAGATTGCTTTGACCTCCTAAAACAGGAAATGAAACTAGTTTTGCTAAGACTTCTTCTACATTCATATTCATGGTGTAATTAACTATAATTCGTCGCTACTGCTATAATCATTATCACGAATGCAAACATGAGTATAATGAGTAGAACAGGAAAAATAAATCGTATCCAGCGATCAATAGGAACACGACACATACTGAGCATTGCAATTAATCCTCCAAGAGTTGGATTGACAAGATTTGAAATACCATCTCCAATTTGAAAAGCCAAAATAGTGATTTGCTGCGATAGACCAAGTGACTCTCCCAAAGGCAGCATCACAGGTAATGTCGCAAGAGCCTGACCACTTCCTGATGGTATAAAAAAATTAATAATGGTTTGAGAAATAGACATGCATATAGCCGCCAAATACAATGGAAGTCCTTCTAAGATATTTGAGAGCTGATAAGATATTGTATCACCTATATTACCCATTTCCATGAGCACCTTGATAGAGGTGGCAAAACCAACCAAGAATGCACCTGGCGCTGCAAAAGCAACCGATTCGAGTAATGTCTCACTGATTTTAGTCGCAGTCATTTTTGAAACTATTCCACAGAGTAGCCCGATAATTAAAAAAACCGCAGAGAGTTCGTTAATATGCCAGTTCAAATTAAAGACACCGTAGAGTATAGCGATTAAACCCAAAAGAAAAATACCTATGACTAACCAATTTTTAGAATTTAAGGTATAGTCTTTAAGCGGTTTTGATAGTTCTAAGTTGTTGGTATCGAGACCTATTGCTAAACTTTTATCAGGTTGATTTGTTATTTTTTTAAAATACCGCACATTGTAATAAGCCATAACACTTAGACTTGAAAAACACAATACACTTCGTAATAATGCTCCCGAAAACATAGGCAACTCGGCTAATTTATGCCCTGTTCCAACCGTATATGGGTTTATTGGAGACAGCCCAAATCCAATAGTCATTGCTCCTACAGAAATACCTGCAGCGAGAATCAAATCACCACCTAAAGCAAGACTCAACATAGCAGAAATAGGAATTAGAGCAATATTATTTTCATAACCAACAGTTACTCCTAAAAGTCCGTAAATAAAAGTCATTATAACGATGATCAAATTCTTACGTTCAAGTCCCAACTTGTTAATCAGTGTTCCAACTGCATTTTCTATGGCCTTTGATTTTTCCATAAAGCCAAACATGATTCCACCAGCTAATACTATGAATATAATTTCTACCCCTGCTTTGAAACCAAGTGGAATAGCCTTGAACATGTCTAATACATTTATTGGTGTTGAAGCAATGATTTTGTATGAATTAGGCACCACCCTACTTCGACCATCAATAATTATTCTCTCATAAGTTCCGGCAGGAAGTATATAGGTTAATATCGAAACCAACACAATGATTCCAAATAGCATTGTGATAGCATGAGGAATTCGTTCAAAAATAGATTTGCGCTTCATGTGAAATATCATCATCCGTGAACTCCAAAAATAAATAACTTACAATGACATTCCACTATATCAAGATAATTACTACCATAAAATGTTTGTGCTCTTTTTATCAAAAAAATGAAGTTAAATGACTATTTTGAGTATTACTTCTTTACATTAACTACTCTTAGATAATTACTTCTGCTTATTTTAAAACAAAAACGTGAGAACCAGGAGGTTTTCCATGAAAGAAATAGTTCATAATGAAAAAGCAAATTATCAGACCAATTGTTTTTCTCATAGTCGGATTGATCATTATTTCTAGCTGCAATAAACCCGGCAAAATCTATGATTTAATCATTCAAAACGCTACTATCGTTGATGGTATGGGCCTACCAACATACAGTGCTACAATCGCAATAAAGAATAATAAAATTGTAAAAATTTCAAGAAAAATTATTGACACAGGTAAAGCTAGTAACAACATTGACGCTAGTGGTTTAATTGTAACTCCTGGATTTATTGATATGCATACCAATGTTACTGTAGATATTCAAAATTATCCAAATGCTGAAAATTTTATTCGTCAGGGGGTGACCACCTTAATGGCAAGCTTACACAGTGGCGACCAAGCTTTTCCGTTGGATGTTTATGCTGATACGCTTAATATGGCTCCTAACGTTGGCTATTTTGCCGGTCACTCATGGACTCGAAAACAGGTTATAGGCTTAAAAAATGAAGTCTCTTCAAAAGAAGCCTTAGATAGTATGAAGTATTATGTTGAAGCCAGTATGAAACAAGGAGCTTTAGGTTTGTCTACTGGACTGGAATATGTTCCAGGAAATTATGCAAACGAATCTGAAATTGTAGAACTGGCTAAAGTTGCCGCTAAATACAATGGAGTTTATTTCACGCATATGCGCAATGAGGGAAGTGGTCTATTACAATCTATTCGAGAAACTATCAATATTGGTAAAAAGGCTAATATTCCAGTCCAAATCAATCATTTAAAAGCGACTGGACAGACACAATGGGGATGGGCCGAAAAAGCGTTGATTTTGATTGATTCCGCTCAACAAGCTGGCATTCAAATAAGCCATGATATATATCCTTACACAGCCTTTAGTACGATCAGTTCAATCTTGATTCCACAATGGGCCATGGAAGGAGGTCGTGAAGGCTTGCAAAGACGACTTAATAATAAAACTGTTTCTCTTAAAATAAAACAGGAAATGGCAGAACTTTTTAAAAGAGATGCTGGTGGAGAAGATTTAACGAGAATTCAATTTAGAAGTTTCAAACAAAATCCTGCATTTAGCGGCAAAACGCTTGCTGATTACGCTAAACATTTAGGACTACCTCTTACTTTAGAAACAGGCATAAACCTAATTCTTGATTTGGAATTGCAAGGTGGGTTTATTGGTATTTTCCATGCCATGTCTGAGCAAGACATCGAACGATTTCTTCAACATCCTAGAACCATGATTGACTCTGATGGAGATTTACTCAATTTTGGTCAAGGACATCCACATCCGCGATGTTATGGTGCTTTCCCAAAAATACTTGGGCATTATGTTCGCGACAAAAAAATCATCAGTCTGGAAAATGCGATACATAAAATGACCTATTTACCAGCAGAAAAAATAGGCTTGAAAGACCGTGGTCGAATTGAAGAAGGTACATTTGCTGATCTCGTTATTTTCGATTTTCAAACCATCAAAGACAATTCGACCTATACTGATCCACATCATTTTCCAAGTGGGATAAAATATGTTTTAGTGAATGGTACAATTGTGTTAGAGCAAGAAAAACTAACAGGTCAGCTACCCGGAAAATGGATAAAAAGAAACTAAAGAATAATCAATGTCTACCTTAACATTTATATATTTAAGCATTAACTGTTTTTAATTCTGAATTTTGTAATTAAACCTGTGTCAGATGAAAAAGTCAGCCTTAAAAAGTAGCACGTTTCTAGTTTTAATTCTTTTAGGTTGTTCCTCCAAAGAAGAGACCCCTGCATTAGATGAAAATCTAGAATACATTTATCAAGGAAAAGAGTACAATAAACTTGCACTTACCAACCCTCCTTTTGATGGGACAACTTGGATTACAGGGGATATTATTACATCAACAGATCCTAGTTTATACACTAACATTTTATACAAAGGAACTGGTTTAAGGCAAATGTATGACAGAAGAAATGGAGGTAGATGGGTAAATTTAGAACCTTACTTATTTGATGTTGATTTTACAGATGGTCTAAAAACAGAAATACAAGTTAATCCTGAATTTTCATTTGAAAATGCTAGTTTAGAAGCATCTAAATATGCATTTTTAATTGGTCAACTTTCTACAGAACTAAGAAGAAATGTCGAAACAATGTGGATTCACAAAGGAGAAGAGGCATATGGAGGAGGAAACAACAATATTTTAGTACATACAGGAATGACTACCGTTTATGAAAATTACGGTTCAGGCATTGTCGAAGAAACATTAATTCATGAGGCGGCACATACCTCTTTAGATGCATATCATTATCCAAATGGCGGTTGGACAAATAGTGGATACGGCGATGGAGAAGGCTGGACAAAAGCTACTGAAGATGATAATCAACAGTATATATCAACCTATGCTAAAAATCATCCATTTAGAGAAGACTTAGCTGAGCTAATGCCTTTATATATTGCTGTGAGATATTTTCCGGAAAGAATTTCAAGTGAAACGAGAGATGCGATTTTAAGCGTTAATAGACATAGAATTGAATATTTAGATTCACAAAACCTCAATATGAGTATTTATGAAAATTAAATTTCTTTGATAAATTGAGAATTTAGCACAGGTAATACAAACAAGTTATTTTCACGGTCTTTTTAAAAAGAGCAGTTCAATTCTCTTTCAAAAATCTGGTATCATTAGCACTTGCTTTTCAAATAAAAAGCCCTTTCATTAAAAAGAAATTAAACTCTTCACAGAAATACTAGAATAAATCTCAATTAACCGCAGTCCATTACCAAAATAGCGCGTAGAGCAGTGCAGTAACTAACAACACTCCAAAAGCCCCAATGTTGAAATAACTATCTGTGGAAAATAGTTTTTTGCTAAGCACAATGCTTTTGTCATTCACTTGATTACCTTCAAGAGCACTTACTCCTAAGATTATAAAAAGGGTTCCAACAAAAGTCAACATCATCTGATGCATAAAAGGAAGGTCAATAAATAAAATAGACTGACTCCAACCGTTAGGAGAAACCTTGAAGTACATCGCTATAGGAATGGATAAAATTACACCCCAAATTGCCGCATTATTTGTTGCTCTTTTAAAAAATAATCCTGCAATAAATACGGCCAATATTCCAGGACTTACAATTCCTGTATATTCCTGAATAAATTGAAATACTTGTCCAAGACTTCCGAGTTGTGGTGCAATAAGCATAGCAGTAATTAAGGCCACAAGACCAGTTAAACGGCCAACTTTAACCATTTCAGCATCAGAAGCATCTTTTTTGAAGATGGATTTATAAATATCCATAGTAAAGATGGTAGAAGTCGAGTTAATCATCGATGCCAATGATGAAACGATAGCTGCAGCCAAGGCCGCAAGTATGAGTCCTTTGAGACCAGCAGGAATATAGTTTTTAATCAACCATGGAGCCGCATTATCATTGGCTATATTTCCATCTACTCCAAGAAAACCACCACTTTCAATCAATTCCATGTTTAACGTTGCCGATTCGGCATCTAAATTCATTACATAAGCGATAATACCAGGAAGTACAACAATAGCAGGAAGAAGTAGCTTAAGAAATGCAGCAAAGACAATCCCTTTTTGGCCCTCTTTGAGACTTTTAGCCGCTAAGGTTCTTTGAATAATATATTGATTAAACCCCCAATAATAGAGATTAGCAACCCACATTCCTCCGATAAGCACGGCGAGTCCCGGTAAATCTAACCAAGCATCCCTTCCGTTAGGAGTGATGATCTCACCTTTAGATAAAATCATCGAAAATCGTTCGGGCACAACCTCGTAAACGTACTTTAATCCTTCTATAAAATTACCAGATTCTGTAACGTTCAATAGCGCAAAATAAGTCATCAAAAAACCTCCAATAATTAGAAGTACTACTTGAACCACATCAGTCCAGGCAACAGCTGCTAAGCCACCCCATAAAGAGTATGCGGCGGCAAAGAGTCCTAATCCCACAATACTTGTTAAAAGTATGCTGCCATCTCCACTTCCCAAAATAGTATCTAAAGCTTTCCCGCCCAAAAACAGCACTGTAGTGAGATTGACAAATACAAATAGTGAAATCCAAAACACAGCTAAAATGGTTTTCAAATTCGTACTGTATCTTTTTTCTATAAACTCTGGTATGGTGTAGAGTCTTTTTTCTATAAAAACAGGTAAGAAGTATTTTCCAACAACTAAAAGGGTAATTCCGCCCATCCATTCATAAGAAGCTATAGCCAATCCAAGTGCAAAACCAGAACCCGACATTCCAATAAACTGCTCTGCAGAAATATTTGCAGCAATGAGCGATGCTCCAATAGCCCACCACGGAAGAGACTTACCAGCCAAAAAATAATCTTCAGCACTTTTACGCTCTCCTTTTTTTTGTCGAGAAACAAAAAATCCAATAGCCAAAATAACTACCGCATAAATCGTAAATACCACAAAATCCTTAGTTGAAAAATCCATAATGTTTTGATTTTAATCGTTTTCTATTTAGGCTGATTTTATTTTACAGACAGTTTAAAAGTTGTAGTCGACTCGTATTTTTCGTCGGGATGCAGCACAACCGATGGAAAGTCTTCTTGATTTGGACTATCGGGGTAGTGCTGGGTTTCCAAACAAAATCCTGTTCGTTGCTCATACACTCCGCCTGATTTACTCGGTAGACTGCCATCCAAAAAATTACCCGAATAAAACTGTATACCCGGCTCATCAGTGAACACCTCGAGTAATCGTCCAGAAACAGGCTCATAAGCGGAGGCTGCAAATCGCATACCCTTGTCTTGGTCGTTTAGCGCCCAACAATGATCGTAACCCAATCCATTTATTAACTGTGTATTTTCTTCATTAATGTCTTGACCGATTCTTTTAGATGCTCTAAAATCAAAAGGTGTTTGAGATACATTACTTAAATTACCAAATGGAATAAGGGTTTCATCTACAGGAATAAAAGAATCTGCATTAATAGTAAGCTCGTGATCTAATACCGTTTGATTGAAATCAGCAGTAAGATTAAAGTACGAATGCTGCGTGAGATTGACGATTGTGGTTTTATCGGTAATGGCCTCATACTTTACTTCTAATTCATTATGGTCATTAAGGGTGTAGGTTACTGTAGTGGCTAGGTTTCCTGGGTAACCTTCTTCTGTGTCTTTACTCAAGTATTTCAAAACCAAAGAAGCTTCGGTGTCTGAAGTCGTGGATTCTGCCTCCCAAACCACCTTGTCAAACCCCTTTAAACCACCGTGTAAATGGTTTACTCCATTATTAACCGCCAAGGTATATATGGTATCGTTTAAACTAAATCTACCATTGGCAATTCGGTTACCATATCGTCCTATAAGAGCCCCAAAATAGGGAGTTTCGGTTTCGTATTCCTCAAGGGTATTATAGCCTAAGACGATATCTTTATAGTCGTCGTTTTTATCAGGCGCTGTCCAAGAAGTAATGATTCCACCATAAGTAATAATGCTAATTTGCATACCTAATTTACTTTTTAGTAGGTACTGATCAACATTTTGACCCTCTTTGGTTGTTCCAAACTGCTTTTTTTCAATAGTCACTTGTGGCATAGTATTGGTCTTATTGTTTTTGTGGGTGCATCCTAACAGTAAAACTGAAATCACAGAAAGTAGTAGCAATCCAAAGTAAATTTTAGAAAAGTTCATTAGGCTTATTTATAATTAGGCGCTTTGCATAGGTTTTTGATCAGTACTACTGATGTCCAAAGAATTCGCTAAACGCCTTAGTCAGGTTAATTCTAATTTAATTGGCCATTGAAAAATAACGAATAATTTTTAAGTGCAGAAGTGGACCAAAGGCTCAACAACTTGGTATTTAAAGTTGCATATCCTTTTGTATCTTCTCCCACAAAATCAAAACTTCATGAAACGTATTCTATTTCTTTTTGTTTTTATAACACTTCAAACGTATGCACAAGACCAGCCGAGATGGATGAGATATCCAGCTATTTCACCAGACGGTCAAACCATTGCCTTTACTTATATGGGTGATCTGTATACCGTGTCTTCAAGTGGTGGCGATGCCAAACAAATCACTTTTCACAAAGCACATGATTATATGCCTGTTTGGAGTCAAGACGGAACGCAAATTGCATTTTCTTCTGACAGATACGGCAACTTTGATGTGTTTGTTATGCCAGCCGTTGGAGGAAATGCCAAGCGTTTAACCTACCATTCAAACAACGAATCTCCTTATAGTTTTTCACACGATGGAAAAAGTGTTGTTTTTGGGGGCCAGCGCATGGACAATAAAGAACATAGACAATATCCCACAGGTTCTCAACCTGAGCTCTATGCTGTGCCGGTTGATGGTGGCCGAGTAAATCAAGTCTTCACAATTCCAGCAGAATACGTTCAAGTCAGTAAAGACGGCAGCAAAATGCTTTATCACGACAAAAAAGGAGGAGAAAATGAATGGAGAAAGCATCATGTAAGTGCAATCACAAGAGATATTTGGATGTACGACGCCTTAACCGATAAACACCAAATGCTCATTAGTCGGGCTGGAGAAGATCGGCAACCTATTTTTACCGCTGATGAAAAAGGATTTTATTACCTCAGTGAAGAAAGCGGAACGTTTAATGTGCACAAAACAAGCATTGACAATCCTGAAAAAAATCAACAATTAACTTCGTTTGACCTGCATCCGGTGCGTTTTCTCAGTATGGGTAGTGGCACTCTTTCCTTCGGGTATGATGGGCAAATATATACCCTACAAGAAGGGCAAACCCCTAAAAAGGTAGAAGTCAATATCATTCGTCAAGATGTAGAAAACAGCGAAAACGTAGTCACTATAAAAGGAGACGTGAGAGAGATGTCCATCTCTCCAAACGGAAAAGAAATTGCCTTTATCGCCAGAGGTGAAGTCTTTGTAACTTCTGTTGACGGGGCCTTAACCAAAAGAATCACAAGTACTGCTGAACAAGAGCGATTTTTAACTTGGACAGCAGACGGCAAACACTTGGTTTACGCTTCTGAGAGAAATGGCAAATGGAGTATCTACAAAGCACGTAGATCGCGAGAAGCTCAAGAGCCCTTCTTCTTTGCCTCAACATTAATTGTAGAAGAGTCCATGATCAGTAATACCGTTGACAATTACCTGCCTTCGTTCTCTCCTGATGGTAAAAAATTGGCCTACGTTGCCAATCGAAGATTTATTAAAGTCAGAGATATCGCAACAGGTAATGAGGTTGAATTACTCAACGATGAAGACTTATTCCACATGAGAGACGGCGATAAATATTTCACTTGGAGCCCTGATTCTAAGTGGTTACTTGTTGACTGGAGTAAAAGTCTCAGTAATTCCGAAATACTACTCATGGCCGCTGATGGCTCAAAATGCATGAATCTTACCGAAAGTGGATATTACGATTCTAGACCAAAGTGGGTGAATAAAGGCAAACAAATGATTTGGTTTAGCAATCGCAACGGTTTAAAAAGTTATGCCACCAGTGGTCGTTCTCAAAGAGATGTATACAGTATGTTCTTTACCCAAGAAGGTTGGGACGAATACAGCCTAAATAAAGAAGAGTACGAATTGATGCAGGCCATTGAAGAACAAAGCAGCGAAGAAGATAAGCCAGAAGAAAGTTCAAAAAAGAAAAAAGCCAAGAAGTCCAAAGACGATAAAACAAAAGAAGAGAAACCACTCCAATTCGATTGGGAAGACCTCAAAGAACGAAAAGCAAGATTTACTATTCACTCTTCGAGTTTAGGTGATGCAGTTCTAAACAAAGACGGCAATAAATTGTACTATATGGCTGCCTTTGAAGGCAAACAAAACTTGTGGATGACTGACCTGAGAACTAAAGAGACCAAACTGGCTATAAAGGTCAATGGTAGTGGATCGCTTTCATGGGATAAGGATATGAAAAATCTATACCTGCTAAGTGGAGGAAAAATCACTAAAATAGATCCTGAAAAAGGCAGTAAAAAACCGATTGCCATACGCAGTGAAATGACACTCAATGTAGCAGCAGAACGCCAATACATGTTTGATCACGTCTGGATTAGAACCAAAAATATTTTTTATGAGCCCACCTTTCACGGTATGGACTGGGATTTGTTAAAAGAAGAATATCAAAAGTACGTTCCACACCTCTCTAATGGACATGAATTTGCCGAAATGATTTCTGAATTATTGGGTGAATTAAATGTTTCCCATGCAGGAGGAAGATACAGCACAAAGGCAGAAAACCCGGATGCTACAGCATCACTTGGAATCTTCTTTGACTACAACTACAAAAAAGACGGAATTAAGATTACTGAAGTCATTAAAGGTGGACCACTAGACAAGGCAAAATTTAAAGTCAAGGCAGGTATGATTATTACCAGTATCGACGGAAAGCGTGTAACACCTGAACGAGACTTTGCAACATATCTCAATCGGAAAGCAGGAGATTATACCCTTTTAGAGCTTTTCGATCCTTCGAGCAATAAAACCGAAAGCATTACGGTTCAACCCATTTCACTGCGTAAACTTAGAACCTTACTCTACAATCGATTTGTGAAAATGAACGAAAAAGAGGTTGAGCAAAAGTCTCAAGGTAAATTGGGTTATGTGCACATACCCGGCATGTCAGATGGACCCTATCGATCCATTTACGACGATATGATGGGCAAGTATTTCGACCGTGACGGCGTCATTGTTGATACTCGTTTTAACGGAGGTGGAGATCTTGTTGCAGATTTAGCCATGTTCTTCACAGGGGAAGGATTCATTACCTATGCAACAGCAACTAAGGTTGTAGGTGGAGAACCGACATCGCGCTGGACTAAACCTACTCTTGTCATGTTCAACGAATCAAATTACAGTGACGGTCACTGTTTTGCACAAGGATACACCGATTTAGAAATTGGTAAAACGGTTGGAATGCCTGTTCCTGGAACCTGTTCGTTTGCGGGATGGGAAGGTTTGCCCAATGGATCACGCTGGGGAGTAGTTCCTGTAAGTGCGAAAGACAAAGCCGGCCGTTGGATGGAAAATTTACAAACTGAACCAAGCATCAAAGTCAAAAATTGGCCAGGGGTCATTGATACAGGTCGAGATCAACAGCTCGAGCGTGCCATTGACGAAATGCTTCAAGACACTCAAAATAAATAAACCATAAACTACACCTTATGAATTATTACATTAAAGTTTTAAAACAGTATGCCGATTTTAACGGTCGAGCAAGAAGAAAAGAATATTGGATTTACAACATCATCAATTCAATCATTGGTGGACTATTATTTTTCCTAGATTATAGGTTGGGAACAACCATTGATAGCCTCGATTTAGATATAACACTAACAACCAATGATGGCGTCGATTTAGGTATTTTATATGTGGTCTATGCCTTATTGGTTTTCATTCCAGGTCTTGCCGTAGCCGTAAGAAGACTCCACGATGTGGGTAAGAGTGGTTGGATGCTTTTAATCGCACTCATTCCCCTGATAGGAGCCATTTGGTTATTGGTGTTATATCTCACAAACAGTAATCCAGGAGAAAACAAATACGGCCCTAACCCTAAGGAAGTATAATTATATGTCTAAAGCATCACGCTACTTAACGGTATATGGAGCAACTGGATTCACAGGAACACTGGTCGCTCACTATCTAGATACACATCCCGAACTTCAAGATAAGCAATGGGCTATAGCCGGTCGAACTCAAACTAAACTCGACAAACTTGCAGCAGCACTTAAAAGCGAGCCAAAGGTTTTTTGCGTAGATCTTGAAAATAGTGAAGCTGTAAATGAGATGGTTAAAAAAAGTAGCGTGATTCTAAACTGCGCTGGACCTTATGCTGCAAACAACGGAGCGGAATTGTTGGGAGCTTGCGCACGCGAAGGTGTTCATTATTCTGATTTGGCTGGAGAAGGATTTTGGCAAGCTGAAATGGTTGAGGCGTTTCACGAAACTGCATGTGAATCAGGAGCAAAAATCATACTCGGTGGCGGTGTAGATTCTATACCATCAGATTTGGGTGCATACATCGCACGAAAAGCAGTACAAGACCAAGTCGATAGTCAAATTAATATTCGCGCAGTCTATACCAAATACACGGGCTCGTTTTCTGGCGGCACCTTAAATTCAGGTAAGGTAAGTGTTCGAGCTCGAAAATCAGGTCGATTTACAGATATTATGGCCAATAATCCATACGTTCTAACACCAGGCATTACCGGTATTGAAACAAGTGATTCATCCACAGCCGATGGTATGCCTCGAAAATTCAAAAGAGCTTTAGATCGGAGATATGGAATGGTCCATAAATTTTTTATGGCCCCGATCAATGCACGAGTTGTTCGCCGAAGCTACGCACTCAGAGAAGAGCATGTAAATACAACTTACAGTGAATGTGCCTCTCTAGGAATGTGGGTTCGTATATTTCTGATGTACGCCATCAGCGGGTTTGGCTATTTTTTAGGTCAGCCGATCAATTTCAAGCCAAAATCTGGAGAAGGTCCACCACCTTGGTTACTTCGTAGTGGAGGTTTTAAAATCGAACTTATGGCTAGGAGCCACTCAAAACGCGCAAAAATCAAAATATCAGGCAAAGGAGATCCAGGTTATGGAGCAACATCAAAAATGTTAGCAGAACTTGGGTTGTGCTTGGCATTAGACGATCACAGTGCATCTTCACATAAAGCGGGAATCCTCACCCCCTCTACTGGACTTGGAGATGTTTTAATCCATCGCTTGTCAAAGGCCAAAAAAGGGCGATTTATGGGCTTTGAAACGGCAGTTTCATAATAAATTCTGCTCAGGTCTAAAAACTATTTGTAGTTCGAGTCGTGATTACTACTGATTTCACTAGCTATTGAATGCAGGTCAGTGGTAAATCCTGTTTCGTAGCTATTGGTATTAAGATCAATATTGTAGATTGCCTCAAGCCACACTAATGTACCTGTTTCGATTACTATTTGACCTTGATGACCTTTTTCATCGGTAAAGATTGAGGTGGGTTTTGGGCCAAACATATCGATTTCGTCTAAAAGCAAACCTTCTTGATTCATTTCAGCTAAATTCAATGTAGCCCAACCTGTTGGAATGGTAAATATTTTAGTAGAAGGGAATTCAACTCGCAAGGGGTCTACTATTTGTTTGTGTACAATATCATTTACGTAATAGTCGTACAATTCTGTTACGTTATTAAAGCCATTTTCTTCAGCGAATGTCTGCCAATCTGGTCGAGGTCCATTGGTTTCTCCTGCAGGAAAGTCAATAGGTGGTATTGCGATAAAAACACTAACCTCAGGGTTGTTTTGCAATGCGTAGGCTATCCATGAACGATGACCATCAATAGTGTTATTCTCTATACCTGCACCAGCGGTCATTCCAAAAATCTCGATTCCACCTCCATCGAGAATGGCTTTAATTTCCTGATGTTCTGCACTGTTAGCGTCGTTCCAAAAGTTGATAGGACGCCCATATTCGCCCCCACGAAATACAACATTAGCATTGTGGTTACTGAAACCAGCATCTAAGGCTACATTTTCAAGATTACTCGCATAGGGTCTAAAAAAACTATTTCCAATGAGTAACATGGTACTTCCGGGCGCTTCGTCTGGAGTTAATTCCTCTCCTTTGTCACAGGCGAAAAATGAGAGTACGGTAATAAAAAGGAAGATTTGGGACAGTTTCATAGCGTTTTTAAGCTTAGTATTTATTACATAAACACCTCAAAGGGATTATACCCTACTAAAAATTCAATAAAAATCGCGGCTTTCTGAATTAATCGTTTTGAGTAAATCGATCAGGGTGCAATTCATTGTAACGTTTATTGTCTTTTAGACCCATAAAAACAGGATCTATATTAAAAGCATTCCACTTCTGAATTTCATGATCTAGCAACTCTAATTCTCGACTTAATGAATCTTTGAGGTTAATCGTCTCAGAGCGATCATACTTCATATCAAATAACATGGTATCACTTTTGCGTATCAGAAGTTTAGTATTTGGTGTTCTCACCGACCAGGTGATGTATCTCGGGCGAGTTCCGTTTTCAAGTGGGGGCTGATGACCGTTGTTTCTCCAGAAAAGATATGGATGTGGCGCTTCTTTGTTAACCTCCGTCAAAAAAGGCATTAAATTGGTTCCTTGAATTTCATTAGGAAGTCTAAGGTCAGGATGTACTATAGATTTAAGTGTAGCGAATATATCTAGTGTAATAATGGGCTTTTGATAGCGTCGCCCTCCTTCTAATTTTGTTGGCCAATGCATAAAAAAAGGTACTTTAATTCCTCCCTCAAACAATTCGCCTTTATGACCGCGTAGTGGCGTATTTTGAGATCCGTTAAACCTAGAACCCCCATTGTCAGATAAAAAATAAATGATGGTATTCTCTTTGAGTTGGTGTTCTTTTAAAGATTTTACTATAGCACCTACCCCATCGTCTACAGCACTAACCATTGCTGCATAGGTTTTACGTTTACCGTCGGGTAAATGTTCATAACGGTCGAGATATTTTTGAGTTGCTTGCAAAGGACTATGAGGTGCATTGTATGAGAGATAAAGAAAAAAGGGTTGATTCGAATTACGCCCGATAAAATCAACGGCTTCTCTTGAGAGTGCGTCTGTGAGGTATTCGTTTTCCTCAACTCTAGTGCCATTTTTAAGCAATTTTGTTTTGTACGCATCGTACTGACTTTTTACGGCTGTTTCATCTTCTAAAATCCATTCGTGCGGAAAATAGCGATGTCCACCACTTAAAAATCCAAAAAACTCATCAAAACCACGTTGCCGTGGTCTAAGAGATTCATGCGCACCTAAATGCCATTTTCCAATGGCTGATGTCCTATAATTTTTGGTTTTAAATAGGTCGGCTAGGGTAAATTCAGTTTTGGGTAATCCCATATGTTCATCCTTCGGAGCAAATAGCACATTGAGACCGTAACCGAAGTGATCTTGATATCGACCCGTCAACAAACCTGCGCGGCTCGGTGAGCACACAGGATAAGACACATAGGCGTTATCAAAAACAACACTTTGCTTCGCCAATTCATCAATAAAAGGAGTAAAAATATCTTTAGCACCGTTAAAACCAACGTCAGAATAACCTAGATCATCCAAAAGAATGACAATAACATTTGGAGTTTGATCCTTCTGCTTTTGACAGGAGCTCATTAAAAAAAACACGGATAAAACTATAAAAGCATTCATTCTCATAAATTTAAATTAGATATAATTATCCATTTATAGAAGAAGAAGAATCCTAAACTGTTTGTTTTCAACAGGATCAAAGAACTAATGTTATATTAGAGGAGCAATCTATTGATTAAAACCATGTATACTTCATTTCTGAAAAAGGAGACCGTTTTCAATGCCCTTGCTATTTTCATTTCCATATTGGGCTCTTTTGCTGTAGAACGATACATTCAATTCAACAAAGAACAGGCTGAACTTGAAATACTTGAAAACAATCTCTTATACGAATTAGAGCAAAACTATTTTTCGCTCATATCACTACGAGGAACACTAAAATCTGTTATTGAGGTTTCGGACAGCACCACCTCAAATTGGAATGAAATCTCCTCACAGAAAATCAAAAAATATCATCAAGACAACTTGTATGATAACAATGAAAGAATTGAATTCATCCTATCAAATTCTTACGGGTTTTCTGCGAAGAACATGTATTTCAACTCACTTCAAAACTCTGGTTTAATTCTTAAAATTGAGCGTAAAGAATTGAGAAACGAAATTGAATCCGTAGGTTCACTCATCAATAGGAATTACTACAGTAGCAATCAGAAAATATCAGAGGGTATTAGCGCCTGGTTTCATGAAAAAGCCCTCATTGAAGAAAGCCTTAACAACGACCTCATCTTTGATAAACACAAAGACTTCAAGCTTCTAAAATTATTAAGTGATCGCCGTAGAAATGAAATTTACAAACTCTACGGGGTTGAAAATGATATTGAATTTCTAGAGCGCCTAATTGATGACATCAAAACAAGAGGCATGTTTTAATGCATAAATGCGAATATAATTTACTTCAAATTCAGCATCGTATTCAATTCTTCTTTCGAATAAAAGCGGCCATTTTTTACAAGCGCATAACTTTTTTGAGTGTTTTTAATATCCTCTAAAGGATTGGAATCAAGAATGAGCAGGTCAGCACGGTAACCCTCTTTCACTCGCCCGAGCTCATCATCTAGTTCAAAAAACGAAGCTGGATTAATCGTTGCCGCTTGAAGGGCTTCTAAATTTGAAAACCCTGTCATTACAAAAAGTTCTAATTCTAGATGCAGACTTCTACCCGGAATCAAAAAACCTATAGGCGTATCTGTACCAGTCATAAATGGTATGTCATATGTCCTTAGTTTCTTTACTGTATTCAACATCCAATTCGAGTAGGTTTTATTAGTAGTGGTGTCGATAAGTGCTAATTGTGAAGTCCATTCATTGCGGACAAATTCAGGTAATTTATTTAACTCCTTCAAAAAAGAAGAATCTTTAAACGCCTTGATTGCGTAATTCCTGTAAAGAACTAAAGTTGGGGTTTGAAACACTTGCTTTTCTTCAAGCAATTTAGCCACTCTTTTAAAACGCTCAGTATCTTCAGCTTTAATCGCAGGAATTCGCTGTCTTTGGTGAATTGATGATCTCAAAAGTCCACCACTTAGGTCGTCTTTATTATCGAGCAGTTCTAAACGTTCTTCTTGCAAATCTTCAGCATTTGAGGCTACCGTCATTTCTAAGTTTCTCAAATGCTCCATACCGTTTAATCCTGCCTCTACGGCTGAAAATAAATTCATACTCAACGGAATATGTCCTGTGACTTTGAGTTTATGTGCTTTGGCAATTTTTGTCAGGCTCTTGAATTGTTTCTCAGTCAGCATTTCATAAGCTTTCAAAAAATCGACCTCTGAAGCAATCAAACCTGCTGTATTATGTATGATTTCTTCTTGGTCTTTATTTTCTATAGAAAGTAATGGATAGGCTGGACTTGAATTATTATACACATTGGGTGTACCATCAATTAAAGGGCCTGCTAAAAATACATTTGGAGATGTTGTGCTGTGTTCTGATGTATATTTTTTGACCTCACCTACAATTTCCATAGGACCACCGGTATCTCTGACACTTGTTATTCCGTGTGCCAAAAAAAGCCTGTTCATTGAAGACCTCAGCGAATCATTGAACGCGTAATGCACATGTGCATCCCACAAACCAGGAATCAAAAATTTACCTGTGAGGTCGTAACGTGAATAGCCATCAAAAGCGCTTTTGTTATTTGCCTCGACAATTTGAATTATTTTACCCTCTCTAATCAAAAGAGACTTATTTAACGACAATCCATCTACAGGATCAATTAAATTGACATTGCTCAGTACATAAGTGTCGTGTATTCTTGATTCAGATTCAGTACAAGATTGAAGTATTAAAACAATTATAATAAGAAAAGAAAAGTAAGACCTCATTAGCTTTTGTTGTTGATGTAGGGCATTGAAATTAAGAAATTCAAAATAAGAACAAGGGTATTAGTGAGGTGGATTTTCAGATTTTAGATTGTATCTTACAACAAATAACAACCTAATTATGCTTAAAAAGTCATTATATCTTCTACTCTTTGTTATTTTGATAGGGGCCTGTAAAAGTTCTAAAAATCAATTTGAAAAGGGGAACTATGCGGCGGCTGTTGAAATCAGTATTAAAAAATTGCGCAAAAAAGCATCCAACAAAAAAGAGAAAGCCGTTTTAAAATCTGCCTATACGCTTGCTGTTCAACTCACAGAACGAAAAGTAATGGATTATAAAGCAAGTCAAAATCGATTTAAATGGGATGATATCATTCGAGAATACACCCAAATGCAGCGCTTGTATACAGAATTAATGCAATGTCCGGGATGTTTAACTGAGGTAAAACTCGTCAATTACCAAAGTGAATTAAACGAAGCCTTAAATATAGGTGCTCAGGTTTATGTCGAAGAAGGTCAACTGCAGCTCGAACAACAAAACAAAGAAGCAGCCAGGCAAGCTTTTCGCTATTTTGTGAAGGCCAAATCGTACAAGGTTGACTTCCTTAACATTGACAATTACATCGGTCAGGCCAGAGCTATGGGTACTGAAATAATCGGCATCACTAAAATACCTGTAAGAAGTAAAGGCTTAGAGGTCAACAGTCGACTATTTTCTAGACAACTACTCCAGCGTCTAAACGCAATGAATTTTGAATTTGCACAATTTTATGATGTCGAAGAATTGCGAAACCAAAGGCGAATGCCTGACGAAGTCATTGAACTCTCTTTTGATGACTACTACGTCGGACAAGTATATCTCAAAGAAACGCGAGAAACGGTCTCAAAAGACAGTGTGAGAATCGGAGAAGTCAAAGACAGTCTTGGTAATACATTCGATGTATACGGCACAGTAGAAGCAGATTTGAGAATTTTTAGTAAGACAATAGAAAGCGGTGGTCTTTTAGATGTTGTTGTTGTCAATCCAAATACAGACGAGGTTTTGCTACAACAAAAAATTCCCAGCACTTATGCTTGGATTAATGAGTGGGCAACCTACAAGGGTGACAAGCGCGCCTTGAACAAAGAAGAACTCCGATTATCTCGAGAGCGAGAGTTGCTTCCGCCCCCACCTCAAGAAATGTTCGAAGCCTTTGCACAACCCTTACAGCGAAAAGCAACAAATCTAATTCGAAGGAGATATCGCTATTTAAACAACTAATTTTTGACTCTAATACAGTTAAAACATATAGGCTTTAAGTTTAAGAATGGTTTTATCAGTTTTATGCTTAGCGTGTTTTTAAGTTCAACAGCTTTAAACGCCCAACGTATAGAATTTGATGGACAGATTCAACTTCAGACCAATCAAGGTTTACAAGAAAATAGCTCGTTTTTTTGGGGAGGACGATATCTGCCAGAATTCAATTTTGAGTCAGCACAAGACAGTCTTCAATCCTGGAGTGTTCAGGTAGCAGCTAATTTAAATGCCTTTGAATCATTGACTTCAGCTCAGCAATTCAATACTGATATTGCACCGTACAGAGCTTGGATCAGATACCTTAACAAAGAATGGGAATTTAGATTAGGTCTTCAAAAAATTGATTTTGGTGCGGCCTCTCTTCTTCGACCATTACAATGGTTTAATCAAATTGATCCCAGAGACCCGCTAGCGCTCACTAATGGGGTTTATGCAATGCTCATACGATATTATTTTAAAAACAACACTAATCTTTGGTTGTGGAGTTTATACGGAAATCAAAAACCTAGAGGTTTCGATCTCTTTGATTCTTCTAAAACAAAAACAGAATGGGGAGGTCGTTTTCAGTTTTTAGTACCCAAGGGAGAGTGGGGACTAACCTACCACTACCGAACCACTGATTTCACGGAAAATACCCTTATTGATTACTTCGGTGAGAGTCCTGAACATCGCTTGGGCTTAGATGCAAAATGGGATTTAGGCATCGGACTATGGACCGAATCTACGTACATCAAACGAATCCAACCCATAGGCCTCTTCAAACATCAATTTTTGAGCACGCTGGGGACTGATTACACCTTTGGTGTTGGAAACGGATTACACCTGATCGGTGAACATTTAATTAGTAGTTTTGGAGCTGAACACGCCTTTGAAAATCAAGCTTCACATGTTACTGCAATTAATGCCAACTATCCACTAGGGTTATTTAACTCAATAAGTTTTTTAGTATACCACCAATGGTCTACAAATCAAAATTCTCTGGTGTTAAACTATCAAGAACAGTTCAATAAAATAAGTGCTTATCTTATCGCTTATTACAACTCCAATCAATTCGAGGCTGCACAACAAAATGAAATTTTATATACCTTTTCAGGACCTGGCCTTCAACTACTATTGATTTACAATCATTAAATATGAAAGAAAACCTAATCATAGAACTTAAAAATTTAAGCAAGAGCTATCCTGTAGCCGACGATTCATTTTTCGCCTTAAAGAACGTCACGACTCAGTTTGTAAAAGGCGAATTCTCCGGTATTGTTGGGCCTAGTGGATCTGGAAAAACCACCCTTCTCAATATACTAGGTTCGCTCGATCAACCTACCACAGGTACTGCAACAGTCTTAGGGCGTGACATTTCTAATCTATCACACCAAAACAGTGCTAATTTAAGAAACTACCATATAGGTTTCATTTTTCAAGTCTTTAATCTTTTACCCGTTTACACTGTTTTTGAGAATGTTGAATTTGCTTTACTCTTACAGAAAAAAAGCTCAAGTGAGCGCAAAAAAGTAGTAATGCAAGCCCTTGAATGGGTTGGACTCACGGACAAAGCCGCTAAAAAGCCAAATAAATTATCCGGTGGAGAAAGTCAAAGAGTAGCCATCGCAAGAGCAATGGTTAAAAAACCAGAACTCTTACTGGCCGACGAACCCACAGCTAATTTAGATGCTGAAAACGCCCACGGTATTTTAAAAACCATGAAGACCTTAAATCGAGAGTTGGGTACAAGTTTTATTTTCTCCACCCATGACGAAAAAGTAATGGGATACCTCAATAGGATTATTCACCTCAGAGATGGTCGCATCGAAAATGATGAGGAAATTTCAAAACCTAAATTCACATGAAACTCGCTCTCAAATTAGCTTTTAAAAACATCTACGGAGCGGGCTTACGTACTATACTCAACATAATTGTACTCTCGTTTTCTTTTGTCATCATCATCTTTTTAAACGGTGTAATGGACGGCTGGAATGCACAGGCAAAAAAAGATACAATAGAATGGGAATACGGCTCTGGCCAGCTTCGCCATAAAGACTACGACCCCTTTGATCCTTATACCATTCTCGATAGTCACGCCCCAATTCCAGAGAATCGTCCTGACCTGACTCCAATACTCATTCACCAAGCTTCTATTTATCCTGAAGGACGAATGATGAATATCGTCTTGAAAGGAATTACATCAGACCAACAAACACTGTTATTACCCACCTCCTATTTGAACAAACAAGAAAAACAATATCCTGTCATTATTGGAAAACGCTTTGCAGACTCTTCAAAACTAAATGTAGGAGATGAAGTTCTATTGCGCTGGAGGGATGTCAACGGCACTTATGACGCCAATACAGTATACATATCAGCCATTTTTGACTCCAATGTACCGACCATTGACGACGGTCAAATTTGGATAAATATTAATGACTTGTGGCAAATGACTAGTCAAGTTAATGAAGCTACACTTTTAGTCCTAAATGAGACTTCTACTCCACTTGAATCAACAATTTGGAATTTCACTAGCCAAAAAGAATTATTAAGCACCATTGAAGAGATCATTGCCACCAAAAAAATCAGTTCGTCTATCATGTATATTCTATTACTAGCCATTGCACTCTTGGCTATTTTTGATACTCAGGTGCTTTCTATCTTTAGAAGACAAAAAGAAATTGGTACTTATGTAGCTCTCGGAATGACAAGGCGTAAAGTCGTAGGTCTTTTTACAGTAGAAGGAAGTATGTACAGTATTCTAGCCCTTTTATTGGCTAGTTTATACGGTGCACCTTTTTTCATTTTTATTAAGAAAGTTGGAATCCCTGTGGCAGCAGCAGATCAAGAAGTGGGATTAGCTATTGCAGAACGCATTTTTCCCATTTATGGATTTTCTCTTGTTTTAGGAACTGTAATTGTAGTTGTACTAGCCTCTACAATAGTGAGTTTTTTACCAGCCAAAAAAATCGCGAAAATCAATCCGGTCTCGGCCCTTAAAGGAAAAATACAATGATTTCATTTTTGATTAAAGGTATTTTAAGAGATCGAAGTAAAAGCTTGATTCCCATTGTAATCATAAGTATAGGGGTGACTTTAACGGTTTTAACTACAGGGTATATAACAGGTGCACTTTCAGATATCATAGATCAAAATGCTAAACTCGATACCGGGCATCTTAAGGTCATGACTAAGCCTTATGCAGAAAACAAGGACCAAGTTCCAAATGATTTAGCGCTATTAGGACTTGAAGAACTCACTACTTCATTGCAAACCCAATTTCCAGATGTACTATGGACACCTCGAATTCGTTTTGGAGGAATCTTAGATGTCCCTGACCAAAACGGAGAAACCAAAAGTCAAGGCCCAGGAATGGGCTTGGCCGTGAATTTATTAAATCCGAATTCAGGTGAGGGCTCACGTCTAAATTTAGACAGAGCTTTAGTCAGAGGAAGTTTACCTGAAAATCCAGGTGAAGTGGTATTGAGTGAATTTTTTGCTCAAAAACTTGAAGTTAATTTAGGTGATGAATTGACCTTTTTTGGCTCCAGCATGGAAGGCAGTATGGTTTTCTACAAATTCACTTTAACCGGAACAGTGCAATTCGGTATGCCAGCAATGGATAAAGGGGCATTTGTTATAGATATCACCGATGCTCAACGCATATTAGACATGCAAGATGGCAGTGGAGAACTTCTAGGTTATTTACCTTATGAAATTTACGATGATGCAAGAGCCAGCGAAATTGCAACAACATTCAATGCTCAATACGACAATAGCGAGGATTATTATGCTCCGGTAATGCTCACCTTAAAACAGCAAAATAACCTAGGCTCTACCCTTGATTATTCTCAAACAGTGGTATCATTATTTATATTCATTTTCGTCTTTGCAATGTCGATTGTCTTGTGGAATACAGGACTTATAGGTGGTCTAAGGAGGTATAAAGAATTTGGGATTCGATTAGCACTAGGAGAATCCAAGCGAAAAGTATACAGACTCTTATTGACAGAGGCGAGTATTATAGGAGTAATAGGTTCTCTTATAGGAACATCCCTAGGACTTGCCGGAACGTATTATCTTCAAATCGTCGGTATTGATATTTCTAAATACATTGAAAACTCAACCATGATTATGCCCTCTGTAATCAGGGCAAGAGTGACAAGCAATCTCTTTTTTATCGGCTTTATTCCAGGTTTACTTTCCATGCTTTTTGGAACAATGCTCTCCGGTCGAGCTATTTTCAAAAGAGACACCGCAAGACTTTTTAACGAATTAGAGGTTTAACTTTAGAACTTATGAGCAACTTTTTAAAATTTTTACTTCTTTTCATTTTTAGCCTTCCCCTCTCTCTTCAAGGACAAGAATCGGGTATGACTGCAGATGAAATTCTTGATAAGGTAGATGCAAATATGATTGCTGATACTCAAATTATAAGCTCAGAAATGATAGTCTACGGCAAGCGAAAAAGCCGAACTATAAAATCAAAAGGCTATTCAAGAGGTAGTGATAAGCATTTTACTGAATACCTCTCACCTGAGCGCGAAAAAGGCACCAAAATGCTCAAGTTAGAAGATCGACTTTGGATCTACTCACCAGCTACAGATCGTATAATTCAACTCTCTGGTCATTTACTTCGACAATCAGTTATGGGTTCTGATCTATCCTACGAAGACATGATGGAAGAGCGAAAATTAACAACCTTGTACAACGCTAGTGTTTTAGGTAATGAAGAATTGGATAATCGTCAAACCTACAAAATGGAATTATTGGCTAAAGTAGAAGACTTGAGCTATCACAAAAGAATACTTTGGATTGATACCGAGCGCTATGTTCCACTCAAAGAAGAGCTTTATGCCAAGAGTGGAAAACTCCTTAAAAAAACGAGTTTGAGCGAAGTAAAAAAAATTCAAGGCCGTTGGTATCCGACTAAAATCAACTATAAAGATATGCTTAAAGATGGTCAAGGCACTGATTTTATAGTCAACGAAATCATTTTCAATTCGCAGATTGCTGATCGGCTTTTCCTTAAGTCAACACTTAAAAATTGAGCTTGTGGCCAAAAAAACCTGGAAAGAAAAATTCAATAAAGAATACTCTTAAGAAAGAATATTATGAACTTTACATCTAATATCATTTATGTGTTAGCCGTGCTGTTTTTAATGCTAATTTTGGCATCACAAGCGGCCAAAACAAAGTGGGGTAAACGAGTCGGTGCATCATTATTAGTTATTGTATTTACAGCTATAGCAGCCAATTTAAAGTTAATTCCCTCGGCTTCGAACAGCATACCACTGTACGATAGTATATTCACCTACATCGCTCCGATTTCAATCTTTTTTCTTTTACTCAATGTGAATTTAGCCTCTATTCGAAAGGCAGGCTTACCTATGATTGGCTTGTTCCTCATAGGATCAGTAATGACAACCCTGGGCATTTTATTGGCATGGATGATTATCTCCCCCGAAAAAACAATAGGTGAAGACGCTCGCATTATTGCAGGTATGTTAACAGGCACATACACAGGTGGAAGTGTCAATTTCAATGCCATCGCATTAGAATACGACTTTCAGAAAAAAGGAGTACTCTACGCAGGAACTATTGCAGTAGACAATGTAGTAACCACCTTATGGATTATTGTCACTTTGACCATACCCATATTTATGCACAAAATTTGGAAATCTAAAAAACAAAGTGAAGCAAAAGCCCATACGGTAACAAAGCGCACAGAGTCTGCCATTGATATGCACTCTTTAATCTGGTTGAGCTTCCTAGGGGTAGCCTCTTTTTTAGTGTCAGACTTTTTATCGGAATACTTTCCAAAAATCCCGTTTATTTTGATTTTATCTACCCTAGGTATTTTACTCGCACAAATACCAGCAGTTTCAAAACTCAAAGGAAGTCACACCTTAGGTCTATTTTTGGTCAATTTATTTCTCGCCGTTATTGGAGCGTATTGTGAACTCTCCGCTGTGAGCGCTTTAAAAGAAATAGGTGTTAGCTTATTACTATTTACAACCATAGCCGTATTATTACACGGCATTGGAACTGTACTGATTGGAGGATTGTTCTACAGAGACTGGCAAATGATTGCCATTGTAAGTCAAGCTAATGTCGGTGGCGGAACAACAGCTATAGCACTAGCCGAAACCTTTAAAAGAGATGAATTAATCCTACCGGCCATCTTAGTTGGAACACTAGGAAACGCTTTAGGTACCTATTTAGGGTTTTTAGTGATTTACGTACTCTAGCTTAATTTCAAAATAAAATACACTAATTTATTTGTAAGAAAAATCACGGCTATTCAATATATTTTTTATTTTAATCTGCTCATTTTCATTTGATTAGAAAAAAAAGGGTGATTTATAATCTCAAAAACATCGATTAAGTGTATCTTAACATCGACCAATTACATAAATCTCTATTAATGATCAAAGCGCAGGGCGTAAATACTGATTTTCAAGAACTTGTTCTTACCCAAAAAGAGCGCCAAGAGGTCATCAACAGTTTGTTTCAAAACGAAACTCAATTTCAAAAGAAAATTAATCTTTTGTGTCAAATTCCCGAATTAAATTGAGTTATGAAAGCTATTCTAACTTCTATTAGTATTGGTTTTATTATTGGAATAGTATTAACGTTTATTATTTTGGCGACAGTTTTTAAATCCATTTAAAAGGGTTTTTTCTTAATAGCCTCAATTCTCCTTTAGTCTTCAAAATGCGGGCCAGAGCCTTACCACGAATGTGTATTAGAGCCTCAAACAGACCTAATTTGCACCACAGAATACGATTCCGTATATGGCTGTAATTATGTGACCTATGCAAATTCTTGTTCAGCTGAAACAGAAGGACTCGCATATTATTAGAGTAGTACTTGTGAGAATGGAAATTAATTAGGTGCATTAGTTTTTGTAAACAGCACTTTTCAAATTCTCTTTAAAGTAAAAATCTATTTCAATGCGAAAGCCTCAACTAATATTGTGAAATCTGAGCATCCATCCAATTCAAACGTTGACTGAGCCAATCTTTGAGATAATTCACCTCCTCTTCATAGGTTGAACCCACGAATTGGTTAGGCCAAACCCACTCGCCTAAGACAGGCCAGCGCTGAAAATTGCGCTCTGCATTTTCAAGATTATTCAAGGTGTCATAATACGAATCTATGGTGCCCATGAGCTGCCCAGTACTCAATGTTCCAGAGCGTAAACTCTCCCATCGATTTTTAAGTTGAGTTCTGAAATAAGGATCTGTCATCAGTTTTTCCCACCAAAAAGGTACATTCCAGTAGTCACCAGCACAGCGTTGATTGAATTCATAAGACCAAACGTCAGTTTGTCCTCCGCCACAATAGTTTGCATTTCCAAAAGCCAAATTAAAATCCCATACAGGACCCATAGCAAGTTTGGCGTTTTTGTCTTTGGTAATCCACGTACTAATTCGATAAGCATCTACATTGTTTGAAATTTCATTGACAATAAGAAAATCAACAAAGCTCTCAACATCAATATAAGCGCGGTATCCCGTTTCGGGATCATCGAAATTCTCTGACTGAAGAGCCGTCTCAAAATCGTACATATAGCTTTCAATGTAGTCTTTTTGAGCTGCTGTAATCTCATCGTAATCTGGGGTATCGTAAAAAAACCGAATACTCGCACCAGGCACATCCGAATAATTAGACACGAAATGAGTTTGCGGATCGTTATCAGGCCCTTTATCTATTTTTAGGATATAGCCTCCGGTTAAATCTTCACCTTCGTTTTCATCGGGCTTTAATTTATTGATGTTAATTCGTTCCTTATCTCTCTTAAGTTTTTCCAAGAACACATAAATGCCTTCATTCAATCCATTTAGCTTCATATTCACAAATTGGGTTCTAGAAGCATATCGACCCATACTTCGTGAAATGTCATAAGCCAAAACATTTCTCATAAGTGACTTATCACTGTAAGGCGCGTATAAGATCCAATCCTCCTCAAGAGGCATGTCTAAAAGAGAAACATCGAGATCTTGATTACTACCGTCCTTAGTTTCTAAGCCGTACTGTTTTTTGGGAAAAGACTGTGAGGATTGACCTCTGCGTTCTATTCCAATTGGACCTTGAAACAACTGGTTCCCTCGATCTGAAATTTGCATAATCCCAGGGATTTTGGGTTCATCTGGAATTTCTTGATTGTATGTATCTACCGATACAATAGGTAAAGTATAAGGAGGATAAACAATAGGCCCTGAATTAGGTTCTTCTTCGTCAATCTCTACCTCTACATCTTTTGAACAACTCAAAATAAATAAAAAAATGAGCAAAAGAATATGCTGTGGACGAATATAAACTTTTGAAAATACGATATACTTCATATTCGGAAATTACAAATAATTCGCAAATTCTGAAGCAATTTAGTACCTTGAAAAGACATTATTAATCAAGACCTATGCGAAATATCCTTTTTCTTGTATCAATATGGAGTAGCACCTTTATCAGTGCACAAGAAATATTTGCTGTCGACTATGCCTCACAAGCCGATGTAAAAGTCTTTGTAGTTGATTATGCTTCTCGTGCTGATTTAAAAGTATTTAAGGTGGATTACTCAGGTCAAGCTTCGGGAAATGAAGGTCTATGGTATTTTACAGAATACAGTGGTCAGGCTCATAAAACCATCTTTTACGTCGACTATGAATCCCAAGCAGATCTAAAAATATTTTTTGTGGAATACAAGGGACAAGCAGGCTGGAATAGCAATTCCAAAAAACATTTATTGTATTAAACGCAAAGTATGTATTTCAAACTTTTTCTTCACATATTAGTATTGAGTTTTACAGTAACACTCAGTGCACAAGAACTGACTGCCGTTTCGATAAATATTCGATACAACAGTAACAATGACGGTGATGATTTATGGGATTTGAGAAAAAAAGAAGTTGTCGAACACATTGCAGCTCAAAAACCCTCGGTATTTGGTGTTCAAGAAGCTACTCATAATCAAATGCTGTATTTAAATGAAAACCTACCTAATTATACTTATGTAGGTGTGGGCAGAGATGACGGAAAAACCAAAGGAGAGTACTCCGCTATTTTCTACCACAAAGCTGAAGTAGAGATCATCGAAGCAGATACTTTTTGGCTTTCAACTACTCCTGAGCGCGTATCAAAAGGATGGGATGCCGCCTTTGTACGAGTTTGCACCTATGCAAAATTCAAACACATCGAATCAGGGCGTCAATTTTGGCATTTTAATACACATTTTGATCACATAGGACAAGTGGCTCGAATTGAATCTGCCATTCTGATTAGAGAAAAGATTAAAAGGGTGAATAAGGCACAACTTCCTGTCGTTTTAAGTGGTGACTTTAATGCACTTCCAAAAGAGCAGCCCATTGTAGAGCTCAAAAAACTATTTCGAGACTCTCTTGAGGATACTGCTTTACTAGGACCCAAAGGAACATTCAACGGCTTTGAAGTGGGCATGCAGCCCGATAGACGAATCGACTACATTTTCTCAGATGGATTTGAAATCAAGTCTTATAAACACTTAGACGACAAACGAAAAAACGGCCGTTGGATCTCTGATCACCTGGCCGTTTCAACTCAATTATCTTTTAAGGCGCTTTAACCTGCAAAAATATATCCGCAACCTCGGTTTTGAGCGCGACCTAAGGCCCAAACCCCTGATGGTACCAATTTTATTCCAGGAAGAATAGAAGCGACCATTTCTTTGTAGACATCATCAGCATTCAACCCCATATTTGCCGCTACCGCAGAACTGTACACCTTTGTCGCTAAGTCACATACACAAAACATAGAACCTCTAGCTTGTAAATCTTTAATTCCCTGAATCGGAGGAAGCGGCATATCCCCTTCTTGAGGTTCAAAAACCGTGTTTCGAAGCGCGTGCTCTCCTGTCTTATTGTCTTTGAAATCGACTAGTGCGCCGAGTTTAAATTTATTCCAAGCCTCAGAATTAAAGGCAAAAACAATTCCTGAATGCCTAAGCACTGTCATTGCAGTAATATTATCGTCTTTTATTCCTGTGGAATTATTTGACTCTAAAAAGGCCCAGTTCCAAACAATTGGCAAGGTGTTGTGAGGTTGACTACCGTCATATACGATACGGTGGTCTCCTTTGATTCCATCAAACCAGCTGTCTAATTCTTGATTGTCAAAATCAAGGGCGTTGTTGGCATCTGAAATCGATTCCATTTGATCAAAAGAGTTGACCATATTTGGAAAAGCAGAAGCGCTTACCCCTAAAGCCATAGTGGCAAAAAATTGTCTACGCGAAGTATCCATTTTAAAGTGTTTTTAAGTTAAGTTCGATTTTAAGATACCAAAAAAATGATAATAATTGCTTTTTGAAATTAAAAATTGTTCCAAAACATTCAATTCAAATTGAATGCTTACATTAGAGTGACAGCAACCAAAAACATGAGAACTACATTCCTTTCAAAAATCAGTCTCAAGTCGAGTCTACTGGAACTCCTTATTCTATTTGTAGCCATATCTATGGGGTTTTTAGTAGAAAACTATCGTGAGACTTATCTCGAAGAAACACGGTCAGAAAGATTGTTGAACTCTTTGCATATCGACCTGCAAGGTGATATCGTTCGCTTTGAAGAATTCACAGAGTTACGAAAAACACTCATCGACGATGTCTACAACTTTATAGATGATGTCGAACAACGTGGACTTTTAGAAAATGACATGAAACAACAGAAATTGTTCGCCAAGGCTATTTTCAACTGGACCTACTTCGAGCCTAACACAGCCAATATTGAGCAAATTATCAGTTCCGGAGCACTCCGCTATTTAGGAGATGACGAACTCATTCATCAAATCGGAATGATGCAATCTCGCAATTTATTATTGATGGATCGACAAGAACGCGAACAAGAGTATTTTCTAAATTATTTGCAACCCATGATGCATCAGTATTACAATTTCAAGTGGCTCAATAAAAATTATGTACGCAATTGGCAAAGCTTTCCTGAGGCGAATGAAAATTTAGCACAAGTGAATCCAGAAGAGCAACGAATGATGTTTTGGAAGCATTCGGATACCTTAGCCGAAAGAGTGATGAACCTTTTTGAAAACTACGTTTTTATTCTCCGTTCAAGTTATGTGGTCAACTATGATGAGTACATTGAAGAGATGCAACACACCATCGAAATAATCGATGACAAAAGTCTGGCTAACCATTAAGGATAGAGTACAGGGTTCAAATGAGTATCGATAAGTTCACCCACTTTAGCTCCTGGACACCAGGTGTTCCAGTCATTAATTTGCCAATCATTTTCAGGGTCTTTTAATCGCATCGACTTATCCATATAAATAATGGTCATCACCTTTCGAGTTTCATCGGTTTGATTTGGACCTGCCCTGTGAAAAACCCAGCCCGAATGAAAACTAACCTCTCCTAAATCAAAAGGTTCAACAAGATGCTCAAAATCGGTAATGCGTAATCTCTTTGACATAAAATCTTCACTTTCTTCACCTATTTCGAGCTCTCTTCCTTCAACGATTTGATGACTTTGCGCACTGAATTCGAGTGGTCCCATATTCAAGGATACCGCCTGCAACGGAATCCATGCTGTTATACATTTATCGGTTTGTAATGGCCAATAAAATTGATCTGCATGCCATGGCGTATATCCACCCCCAGCTTCTTTAAAGAGCGCTTGGTCGTGATAGAGGCGGACTCCGTCAACCTGCATAAGTTCAGCCGCAATTCTACCCAAGCGTTTTGAAAAAATAAGTGTTTTTATCTCAGGGTCCTCTAGCCATAGGTTAAAGAGCTGCAAAAAGGCCTTTTCATAAGTACTGCGATCTTTGAGTTCTTTTTTCTCCGTATTCAGCTCATCTACCTTCGCTCCTATAACAACATTAAAATGGGCGATAGTCTCAGCATCAAAAACCTGTTTTAATTTGATAAACCGATTCTTTTGATAGTAGGCTATTTGTTCTTGAGATAATTCGTAAGGTCGATCAAGTACATTCATAGTTCGCTATTTAACAACGCACTAAAAAGTACAAAAAATTTCTGAGGCGTATTATCAAACAATAAAGGGTGAAAAAAGTTTGACCTCCACAAGGGAGGTCAAACCGACTAAACTAACCTAACTAAATAGATCCAACTTAAAATTATTGAGCAGCTCGTTTGATCTCGAGCGCCTTTTTTATTTCAATTGCGCGTTCTTCAGAAAGCGAATAATTTTTCATAATAAGTATGGCGATCAAGGTTCCAAGAATTGGAAATCCTGAATAAAACAAGCGCAATCCTGTAATTGCACCTTCAGGCTGTACCGCAAGATTGGCATCAAAACCAACAAAAGTCATAATTAAACCACTTAAGAGTCCTGATACTGCCTGACCCAGTTTTACCATCCACCAATAAATAGCACCAAGTGTTCCTTCTTTTCGAGGAAGCCCATTTTCTAATTCATCCAAATCGCAGACGTCAGCAGTCATACTCATCATTAAAGTGAAAAGTCCGCCTATTCCAAAAGAATGAAAAGGAAGTGCGATTAAGAATAAATAAGGTTGATTCGGGTCAAACAAAAACCAGAATAAAATATATCCAACAATACCTATAGATTGAGAGATGATGAAAGTTCTTTTTTTACCTATTTTCCTCGATAGTCGAGTAACAATAGGAATAACGATAAATGTCGTGGCTAATGCTCCAACACAACCGTGAAGGGTAGGAAAAATTCCAGCTACACCCGCATCACCAGCAAACATATAATAGACAATCACAAAAAATGTGAAGGCCGCAATGGTCTGAAAAGAACCAAAAACTAAAAAGGTTGCCCAGCACAATTTTCTAAATGGCTTGCTGCGAGCTGCATCTTTGAAACCTTGAATAATTCCATCAAAACTTCCAGCAAAATTGCCAAGGGTTAAAGGCTTTAAATTATCGTCATTGAGCGTGGATTGACTTTTTATAAACAGAGCGGGAACCATAGCCAAGAACGTACAAAACAAACCGATATAAATCGACAACTCGCGCGCGCCCTCTTCAGCAGAAGGAAACCATTCTGGCTTATAAAGAATCACCCAAAACCACGGAGCAATTACCCAGGCCCACTGACCAATCCATTGAGCCACAGCCATGATTTGTGTGCGCTCGTGAAAGTCATCACTCATCTCGTAACCCATAGCTACGTAAGGCACACTAAAAATGGTAAGGCCAAAATAAAATAAGATTGAAAAAGACAATACCCACCAAAAATTGTACTCTAAACCATTTTCAGCATAGAGTTGCCACATCGCCATAAATGCAAGACCCATGATGATGGCTCCTATAAACACATATTGTCTTCGTCGTCCCCATTTAGATTTGGTGTTATCTGATAAAAAGCCCATGATTGGGTCGGTAATCGCATCAAAAAATCGAGGGATAAAGAAGATCAATCCCCAAAGCCAAGGTGAAAATCCGAGGTTTTGAACCAAAATCACCATAAAAATTCCCAATGCAGCTGGAAACATTTGATTGGCAAGCATACCAAATCCCCAGGCTATTTTTTGCCCCATGGAGACCTTATTTGTTGTTTGTTGAGTACTCATTGTTTATTCGTGTTAGTTAGTTTAGTTGTATTATTCGGCCATCGGAGGAGATTTAACTTCTTCTAATAATTGGTTTAAATTTCCTTGGAAAGTTTTTTCGACCGGACTCCCGGCTCTTCCGAAGCCATCGAACACACCCTTGTCAATGTAATCCCAAAGTGCATACTTACCATTTCCGTCTACAGTAAATAGGCCGAAATGATTTTCAGAACCGATTGGATTTCCTTGATCTTTCCACTTTTCATCAAAAGCCTCAAAGAAAAAGCAACTGACACCCAACTCTGCCGTCCAATCTAGAGTGGCCTTGAAGTATTTTGCTTGTTTGAATTGGTCAGCGGCATTAGAACCCTCTGGTCCATAGAAGCCGTCTGATGTGGTTGCCCAGCCTGTTTCTCCAATGTGAATTGGCTTTTGTACCCCCAAGCTCTCCATGTAATTTTTAACCTTATAGTATTCGTTTTTGGCATAATCAGCTGCTCTCTGCATCGCCATTTCAACCTGCTCTACTTCACTGAGTTCTGTAACCTCTTGAGGATCTTGATGCCAATAATGAGATTGGTAGTGAGTTTCGTGAAATGGATAGGTGTGCATTGAAATGTAATCAACTGCTTTGATTAAGCGCTCGAGATCAGGTTGATGATAAATAGCATCACCGCCACCCCAAGCCGCAAAATTATCTGAGCTGGTTATCCATAAGCCAGAATCTAGGTCGCCTTTGGCTTTTAAATCTTGTAAATAATTCACCCATTTTAAGATGACAGCAGGGCGCACAAAATACGACTGTGCCCAGTGAACCATAGCTTCATTACCTACGGCCAACACTTTTACAATGTCTGCATAGCTTTGAGCCAATCGTACTGCTTCACCAATTTCTTTGGTATTGACCTCAAAATCTTCAACTTCGTGGTTAGGACTTGGTGTCCAAGCACCTTGACAATTTATCCAAGCACCCAGCATTACGTACATCTCGAAGCCCTTGCGTTCTGCCTTAAGTTCCGATATAGCCTTTAGCACATTCTCGGCAAAAGGTAAATGCACATTATAGGTTCTCAGAAAACGAAAACCCATGGCATGAAGTAAAAGAATATCTTCTTTAATCTCAGTCAGTGTAGGCTGAATATCTCTTGTCTTTGCACGGTATCCCCCATAGGAAATAGCCTTGTACTCTGGTTTACCCAATAGCTCAGCCGCTGATTTAGAGCTTGTATTATTTACAGGGGTTTGGTACTGCAAGTATCCTAAGGCAGTAACCACAAAAAATAGGGCTACTATAAGTTTTACTACTCTCTTCATTAATCTCTTTTTAAATGAACCTCAACGCGTTGGACTTTCCCATTTCTTTCGAAAATTGCTGTACTTACCTCTGAACTAAGTTGAAGGCTTGAAAAAACCTCTACAGTACCATCGGACAAATACACTTTCATCTCATTTGCTGAAGCTTTATAATATAGTATTGGTGTTTGACAAATGGTAAATGCCAAACTATTTGGTTGTAATTCTATTTCACCTTTACGGCCCAGGACGTCAAAATATTCGAAAAACTGTGCTGTGCTAATGAATTCTCTGTCGTCGAGCATACTCGCATCAAAGGCTAAATTTCCTTGTGCATAACGCACACCCATTTCGGTTAATCTGCTGATGACATCTTCTTTTACCTGACCTGTCATTCCTGGTTGTTGAGCACCTTTGTGAGCAGGAGTATGAGAATAAGGATCTGTTGGAAATGCTCCGTAGTTTTCCGGAGTCTTATACACACCTATTCCTTTGTTGATTTCGAAATAAAAAGTTCTCAGACCCTCGATAGTAGCCTCATCTGCCTCTTCAGAAATAGCTTTTTGCCAGCATTCTTGTGCAGCTAGAAGAAGCTTTGAGACCATATGCCAGTAAATAGACCCTAGGCCTTCGTATCCAAAAAAGGTTCCTGAACGACCAGTGAATGCTTTGTGATTAAACACCTCTTCGTAATAAGTACATATGGTCTCGAATTCATCAGCAACCATAGTCTTGTATGATTCCCCTAGACCATGGAGAGCTTCTTTCAATCCATTGACATTGGTGAAATTTCCATTAAAATGCAATTGACCTTCAAGGTCTTGGTTGACAATTTGCGAATTGCCATCTTTGAGCATTTGTTGCAGTAATCTTGAGGATTTAGCCGATTCTGGTAGGGTGTTCTTATCTAAGAATAAGCCTAAATTTTTATCGGGATACAAGATGTATGAATGTTGATCTTCTCTCCAGAGGCGAGAATTTCTCATCGCCGTTAAAACCTCAAGAGACTTTTTTGGAGAAAGATATCCTGAACTTAAAACAGCCACTTGACCTTCAAGCATTTCATCTAAATAATGAACGCTAATACCTTCGGGATTTATCTGCATCAGATTGTAGGCATGGTACAATCCGTCTTGTCTTTTATTAGTTCGAATACTCTGCTCTAAAATCACTCTGACTTTTGATGTAAAAGTAGCAATATCACTGAGTTTTAAGTTTCTTTTTTGTCCGCTAAAGCCTTGATCGTATATACCCAATCGGTAGACCGAAGCAGCTTCACCAAGTGCATTGGTCATCTCTTGACGTTCAAAATCAGAGAATCCTAATTCGCTGACTGTTTTATTATGCTCGAAAATTTGATGAACCGTTTCAAAGAAAAGCATTAATTCTTCTGAAACCTCAACGGAAGCTTCATTTGATTGTAGTAATTCTTCAAAAAAGCAAACGAACCTTCTCAAATAATACAAGGTGACCATGGAAACCCCATTACCTACTAAAGCGTTGTTGGCATCATTCCACTCTGGGCGCTGAGTATTCAACCAAATACCCGCATCAGGAATGAAATTGGATAGTTTCGCCAAAAGTGTAGCTAATATTTTCTCTATGAAATTAACCTTGTAAATACTTTGGTCGTTTAAACGAAGAAGCGCGGAATCAGAACCATTAGCTTCACAAGCCGTTCTTAATTCGTGATCTGCCTGCACATCAAAGTCTATAGTATTTTTTGAGTCTTTAACGATTTCACTGTAAGCCTTTATGCGATAAGGAACATCTGCATAGGTAAAGACAGCGCGATTAAATTGCTTTTGCAGCATACCAGGCTGATAATTTTCAGCAAACTCCAAAAACTTTAACAAATAAATGATTTGATGATCTCCCCAATAACCAATGTAGCTCCATGGATTGTCAGGCTCGATGGTTTCCCAGTCAAAACCGTATTTGGTAACGCGATAAGGGTTGTATCCTTCAAAGGTGGTCGCATTTAAGAAGGTATGAATCATTCCTTCAATAAATTGTGGATAGGAGAAGACCAAGGCTTCCCAGTTCTGAAAAATATCTCTCCAATTTCCTTGGAAATCAAGCACTTTAGATCCGTCTAATTCATTTTTGGTATTTAATGGAAAATTTATTCCAAGGTCTTGATGGATCTCCGTGTCTACGACTAAATTTAAGCGGAAGATACTGAGCACAAAGTCGCTCTATATCTGTGTCTTCGACCTGTGCAATCCAGTGGTTCAACTCTTGAAGACTTATAATCTCTGGTAGTTTATTCAAACTAGAACTATACGATTCATACAGTGACTTGTTTGAACGTTTGATATAATTTTTTAAATCGGCGGATTCAATCTCATAATTGTGATCAAAAACTCCACCACGCATAATGTTAAATAAGGTATTGGCGAAATGTCTTGTCGTTCTTTTCGTATCTGAAGTACATTGTAGTCCGTCTGCTGTAGCGACCAATGCTTTTAGCGCCTCGCCACCTGCATCGATATCTTGAGCTACTTCACGTAGAAGTGCGTCAGCCTCTGATTTGATTTTTGCTTTAAGGGCTTTAATTTCTGTTACCCCGTATCCTAAATCAGCCACAATACTCCAAGATTGGCTTTCTCCTGCGGCTAAAGTAAGGGAATCATTTAAGAGATAAGCCCCTTTATTGGCTCTGACCTCATGATGAACTTCTGGGTCCATTCCTTTACGAAAAGCAGCGATATTTTTGGCCGAAATGAGCACTTTAGCATTTGGTCTACCCAAAGACCAAACTACATTAGATTTCAAAGCTTCTGAAGGCTCTGCACGGTCTACAATGACCGAACTCAGTGCGTACATTCCAATGTTAGTGTCGGGCTCTAGCTCTGCCTTTTTGTAAGCGTCTACCAAATTACTCATGGCCATCTGTTGCCATTCTCCAACGCCGTATGGAAGTACGTTTTGCAAGCCGTCAATAAAACGAACACCGACCCTTGTAGAGTCGGTATTCTTAAGTACAGACTTTCTAATAAAACCGAAAATATCAGAAGTAGTCCATTCTATACTGTAAATCAAACCTAAATCGAGGTTGATTTCTTCAAAAAGCACTTTATTACCCAATTTGTTTTTATACAGATTGCGCTGTATGTTATAAATCCCTTTGTAGAGGTCACTTTGAGGCTCCCACAAAAAGGTCTGCTCATCTTTAGTTACCAAAAAGATTGTTTTAGAGCCAGTTGTTTCTAAACCTTCAGTAATCTTATCATCTGTATAGTAAGGCAGTATCGCATGCTCACTATTTTTTCTTCCTGCAGTTAATGCTCCATTACTTGACACAAACAACCAATGATTTGAAGCACTTACGATGCTCATGAAGAAAGCAGACATCTCGTTGCTATTTTCAATTTTATAAAACAACTCTCCATTTTTCTCCACTTCTAAGAGTTGGACTTCAGCTTCATTTTGATGCAGTGCTTTTGACCCTAAGTAAATCGCTTTATCGCTCATTTATTTTTTAAAAATTGAATTTGATTTACAGCATAATTTATGCTCAATACTTTAGCAAAATACTAAAGAGTATACCCAATTAATAAGAATAACCCACTACAAAATATATACAGTTTTTAAATTCTCAAAAATTGGTGCTGAAATGTGACTTTAGCGGGGATTCTACAACTTGAGATAAGTCGATGTAGTGGTAATGATAAGGTCATTGTAAGGTCTCTTTAGCACTTGTTTTTAGAATTATAGGCTATAACAATTTCCCTTTGGCACGCTCTTTGAACTTAAAGAATGTATACGCATCACAATACTATTAAATTCAAATACTATGAGAAAAAATATCTTATTTACCGTGCTAATGCTAAGTCAAATAGCAGTGCTTCAAGCACAGCAAAAGAATTTTATTGATCAAGCATATATCGAGACCAGAGCCTCGGTTGACACCCTTGTAGTTCCCAACCAAATCACCTTAGGCATTTTTATCTCTGAGGAAGATCACAGTAGAAAAACCAATGTAGAAAGCCTAGAATTAAAAATGGGTAAAACTTTAGAAAAATTGGGAATTGATATTACAAAACAACTCAAGCTTACCGATTTAAGCAGCAACTTTAAAAACTATATTTTACGTCGTCAAGACATTAAAAAATCAAAGTCTTATGAATTAGAGGTATATGACGCAGTAACAGCAGGTAGGGTAATCACCGCTTTAGAGCGTGCTGGAATCTCAAATGTAAATTTGATTAAAACTTCGTATTCGGCAATGGATGCGCTTAGAATACAACTCAAAAGCAAAGCTATTTTAAAAGCCAAAGAACAAGCTGAAGCGATGGCAAAACCTCTTGGTCAGTCCGTTGGTAAAGCCTTGTATATTTCAGATTTTAACAGCAACAGCAATCCAGTGTTTTACAACCGAAGAATGAAATTGCAAATGAGTGCTCTAGAAGAAGAAGCATCTGAAGAAACACTACAAATTGAATTTGAAAAAATAAAAGTAAGTGCGAGTTTAAGTGTAAACTTCGCTTTGAATTGATTAGCTGAGCATAAAAAGGGCCATAGCAATCATGACCGCATTTTCAATAAAAGTTGCCTCGGTCATAGGTAGTTTTAGTGCAGTACCCAAACAAGCACATTGAATTTGACGTTTTTGGAGTAATACCCTAGCAACACCAATAGTGGTTAAACCTAAGATCAAAAGAGTTAGAACTAAAGCCCAATTCAGTTGAAAGCGCATTAGAAAACAGAGCCCAAGTAGAAGTTCTACAAAGGGATAAATCCAACCATAGACAGATAGGCGTTTTGCCAGTGGATCATACATTTGAAATGAAATGTGAAATCCTTTTAGATCAAGAAACTTAAAAAAACTAAATACTACGTAAAACAGTCCCATAAAATCGAGCATCATAGCATTGTAATCTACAGTTTTCCAATGCAACAAAACAGAAGTAACCAGCAAATACCCAAAAATTAAAAAAAGTGGTTTGAGCTGCGTCCATTTTGAAGGAGTGCCTGGCGACACCTCTCGATACATTTTGGGTAAAGAGATTTGATATTTTGAACCTAAGGTTTCTTGCAGTACTTCAAGTGACAAGGTCACAGACGATGCGGTGATTTTAGCCTCGCCACTTTTAAGGTCAACAGCTGCAGACTGAATTTTATCGACACTCCTTAATTTTTGCTCTACTCCTTTCACGCAGCCCATACAGGTCAAACCCTCAATATGATAAGTGATTTCATTCATGAACTTTCAATTTGTACCGTAATTCAGCTGGTAAAAACGTCTGTATTCACCTGAGATTACATCTTTAATCCATTGCGGATTGGCTAAATACCAGTCAACAGTTTCTTTGAGTTTTACTTCAAAATTTTGACCAGGACTAAAGCCCAATTCACGCTCAATTTTTGAAGCATCAATAGCATATCTTACATCATGACCTGGTCTATCCTGAACAAATTCAATAAGAGCTGCAGTAGTTCCTTTTTTTCGATCTAATTTTTCGTCAATTATTTCAGCAATGAGGTGTACAAGATCTATATTCTGATACTCATTCTTTCCTCCTACTAAGTAGGTTTCTCCTAATTTCCCTTTGTAAGCAATCACATCAATGGCCTGACAGTGTTCTGTTACAAATAACCAGTCTCGTATTTGTCTACCATCGCCGTATATAGGAAGTTTTTTTTCTGCTATAGCATTTAAAATCATTAAAGGAATTAACTTCTCAGGAAACTGAAAAGGGCCAAAATTATTAGAGCAATTTGAAATCAGTACAGGTAAATTATACGTATTGTGATAGGATCGAACTAAGTGATCAGCCGCCGCTTTGGTAGCAGAATAAGGTGAGTTCGGTGCGTAATTTGAAGCTTCTGTAAAATAGGCTCCAGCAGACAAACTTCCATATACCTCATCGGTTGAAATTTGATAAAACAAATGCTTTTTTGAAGGTACGTTTTGATCGGATAATGACCAGTGCCTCACGCAGGCCTGCAAGAGCACAGTTGTACCTAATACGTTGGTTTGAACAAACGACAAAGGATCGTGTATAGAGCGATCAACGTGTGATTCAGCGGCTAAATTAAAAACCCAATCAAACTGATACCGCTCAAAAAGTTGATTGATTAAATACTCATCTGTAATTGAGCCTTGAACAAAGTGATAATTTGCATACCCTTTAAAATCTTCTGTATTGGCTAAATTTCCAGCATAGGTCAGTGCATCTAAATTGAATACAATATCTTGAGGATGGTTTATTAACCAGTGGCGAATCAGATGAGAGCCAATAAATCCTGCTCCTCCAGTTATCAAAATTGTTCTCTTCTCCCCAGCCATGTTTAACTTTAATTAAATCGTTCTATCAAATACTGTCCATAGGCAGAGTGCTCGAGCACCCTAGCCAATTGAAGCGCTTCTTCTTTAGTAATAAAACCCATTTCATAAGCGACCTCTTCTAAAGCTGCTACTTTTAAACCCTGTCTCTTTTCAATAACCTCAACAAAATCAGAAGCTTGAGATAAAGCATCTACTGTGCCTGTATCTAGCCAAGCATACCCCCTTTCAAGAAGTTCACAATGTAATTCGTTTTGCCGCAAAAAACGTTCATTGACCGAAGTGATTTCCAATTCACCTCGGGCTGAGGGTTCAATCGTTTTGGCAATTTCAATTACACTGTTTGGATAAAAGTATAGACCTGTTATGGCGTAATTAGACTTTGGTTTGAGCGGTTTTTCTTCTATAGATAAAAGCTCGTTGTCAGCATTAAATTCAGCCACTCCATAACGACCTGGGTTATTTACATAGTAACCAAAAACCGTAGCCTTGGGGTAATCACTTTGAGAAGCAAGCTCACAAGCCCTTTGCATCTTTTGCTGTAACCCGCTTCCGTAAAAAATATTATCCCCCAGTATTAAACAGACTGGGTCTGTTTTGATAAAAGAGGCGCCGATAATAAATGCCTGGGCGAGGCCTTCAGGTTTGGCTTGTTCTGCATAGATAAAAGACATTCCCAAGTCCGAACCATCACCCAATAGCTTTTTAAAGCCTCCCAAATCATCAGGGGTTGAGATGATAAGCACCTCTCTAATACCAGCCATCATTAACACCGATATCGGATAATAAATCATCGGCTTGTCATAAACAGGTAGCAGCTGTTTAGAGATTCCTTTTGTAATAGGATGCAGACGTGTACCTAATCCCCCCGCAAGAACAATACCCTTCATCATAAAACGAAGATAAAACTTTCTTGCGCTATTTAAAGATTGAGAAAGTGACTTACTGTAGATACACCAGACGAGCTAATCTACTCAACTCAGCCTCATCCACGTATTTTCCAATTTCCTTATTGAATTGTGCCATAATCTCATAAGGACGGTATTCCAAGAATTCGTGCGTCATTTTTGAACCTACACCAGGTAAACTCTTTATGTCTTCTTCTTGAGCCGTATTGAGTTCTATAGGAACAAAGATGTACTGTTCTAAACGAGCAACCTCTTGCTCGTCAACGTATTTTCCGATTTCTTTTCTAAACTGATTCAAATTGACATAAGGCTTGTATTCTTCAAACTCATGTGCCATACGATCTCCCACCCCTGGTATGAGTTTAAATGTGTCTTCAGCTGTTTCATTGATATTTAAAGGCACGAAAACTTTTGCAAATACAACCTCTAAATCCGCAGAAGAGCCTAAAAGTTCAACAAAGCTTTCAATCGCTAAAAATGGACGCTCGTTGATGATTTGAGTGACTACCTCTTGTGATAATCCAGCTTCTAATAAAGAGGCTTCTGAAGCTAAATTTGCGTTTAATAAGGCAGCTGTTGTTACTGCTGTGCTTTGAACCTCTTCTTCGGTTTCTGTTTTCGATTCCTCTTTTTTAAAGTCACAAGAAGACAATGCTAAAAGAGCACATAATGCAAGGGTCAATTGATTTTTCATTGGATTAATTTTTTGATGTTAATTGTAAATAAAGTATTCCCAAGAGGGAAAGAATGAGTAAACTTCCAGGTGCAAATACGGGTAATGCACCTGAGAGGCTATTGATAAGCAAATTGATTGTTGTTTCGTTGGCGTAGATTTCTTTTTCAAATTCAAAATTTGCCTTTAAATGAAAAAACACTCCTAATAATCCTATTATCGCTACTACTATAATTGAACAAAACATTAAAATGCTAATAAAATCATTAGATGAACTTTTACCGATAGCAAAAATTATTAGAAGACTCCAAATACCAGCAATAGGAAGTAATTGAAGAAAATCTTCATAATGTTGAATCAAATATAAATCCAACAATAAACCAAAGGCAACAAACAAAAAAGTAAGCCGAGTTGTCTTTGTCGTTGAGGAAAAAATGTTCTTCATGCGGACAAACTTAAAATAACATTGTGAGTTAAAAAAATTATTTAGAATAAATCTAAATAGATTTTTTTATTAGAAGTTCTTGACTATATTTGATTCATTATTTTTATTCAGTCTAAATAAAAATTTATAATGAAAACAAAAATCACATTTTCAATTTTAGCCCTAATAGTAGTATTAGGCTCATGTAAAAAAGATGAAGAACCCGTTACACCTGACCCAATAATCGTTGATCCAGATCCAGACCTTGACCCAGTAATAGATAACCCTACTACCTACGTTTTTGAACGAGATGGTAACACTTCAGTTAGTTTCGGAGGACAAACCACTAGAATTTTAATGGCCCAAGAGATTATTAGTAAAATGAAAGATGAAACAACATCTTCAGAGATTCTCAATAGTATGTTCGCGCACGAAGAGGGAGAAATCGACTTCAGCGACGACAACGCTTTTAATATCGATCTAAATGGATCAAATAAAAATGTAAGAAGTAAGACAGCCGGTTCAAAAGATTACTATTCTAATAATGCAACTGACCAAGCATTGATTAGAGCAGATTTTGAATCTTGGATCACAATACAAGTGAATGAAGTATTCCCAAGATGGAACGAAGCTGCTTCACCTGGAATCGCAGGTCAAATTGCTGATGGTTCTTCTACAAGATACATCGATGGAAGGGGATTAGAAATGAATCAACTTTTTAACAAATCACTTATTGGTGGAATGATGGTAGATCAAATATTAAATAACTATACCAGTTCAAACCAGCTAAGCCAATTTGAAGAAGCAAATGACTCAGACATACTTGTAACTAATAAAAACTACACAGATTTAGAGCATGACTGGGATGAAGCTTACGGATATGCTTTTGGTACTGCCGTTGATCGCGAAGATCCTAGGCCAACAATTGGTAATGACGATAGTTTTCTAAATAAATACATTGGTAGAGTAGAAGGTGACACTGATTTTGAAGGAATCACGAACGGTATATTTCAGGCCTTTAAATTAGGCCGAGCTGCCATCGTAGCTAAAGATTATGGTGTCCGAGACGAGCAAGCCGACGTTTTGAGAGAACTTATATCCACTATTATTGGTGTTCGTGCCGTTTATTACTTACAAACTGGTAAGAATGCTATTGATCAAGAAAATCCAGATTTTGGTGGCGCTTTCCATGACTTATCTGAGGGTTATGGTTTTATATATAGTCTTCAATTCACAAGAAAACCAGATTCTAACGATCCTTATTTCACAAAAGCAGAGATAGACACCTTCTTAGTCGACCTTCTCGACGATGGAGATAATGGTTTATGGGATGTAGAACCAGCTACACTAGAATCAATTTCACAAAGTATAGCTGAACGTTTTCCATTTTCAGTTGAACAAGCCGGAAGTTAAATCGATAAAATATTTAAAGAAAGGTATAGGATGGTATACCTTTCTATTTTTATTTTTGTCTTTATTTAGAATAATTAAAAATACAGATGAAAAAGTATATTATTACAGCAGTAACTTTTTTTCTTATACTTGTCGGGTGTTCAACAGATGACTCAGGCATTGAAAATATTGATGGAAACGACCCCGAACCGATAACAAATGTTTTCAATCGAGAAAACATGCTGATTAATTGGGCAGATAACATCATATTGCCTGGGTACAATTCATTTTCATCATCGCTAAAAGTATTAAATAACTCGTTTGAAAACCTTAAAATAGAAGGAACTGTAGTCGCCTTACAAGATTTCAAAGAAAAGTGGCTTTTAAGCTATAAAGAATGGCAACATATAAGCATATTTGAAATAGGACCAGCAGAGGAAATAGGATATAGATTGCAAATGAACACCTATCCTGCAGATAAAGAATTAATCGAATCTAACATAATTGGCACGTCTTATAATTTCGAATTACCTTCAACAAGAGACGCTAAAGGTTTTGCCGCTTTAGATTACATTTTAAATGGAATTAACTCCAATGATACGGAGCTTTTAAGTACGCTCACACAAAATCAAGATAGTCCAAAGTATATTCAATATATTGAGGATATTCTTGTAGATATGTCTTCCAAAACCAATTATGTAATAGACACTTGGAATGGCTCTTACAGAGATTCTTTTATTTCAAATTCTGGTTCATCGGCATCGGCATCAGTTGATAAGTTCGTAAACGATTTTATTTATTACTACGAAAAACACCTAAGAGCAGGTAAAATGGGGATTCCATTGGGAGTTTTTATCGGTTCCCCTGCCCCACAAACAATAGAGGTCTATTATTCACCAGAACAAAGTAAGATAATGTTTTTAGAAGGCTTAAATGCCATCCAAGATTTTTTTAATGGGGTACATTATAACTCGAATCAAAGCGGAGAAAGTCTTGCTTCTTATTTAGTTGCTCTTGAGAGTTTTAAGGGAGGTCAGAACCTCGCAGATTTGATGAATGAAAAATTTGACATCGCTAGAGCAGCAGTTGATGCACTTGGGTCATTTAAAAGTGAAATCGAATTAAATAATCCTCCTACTAATATGCTAATGGCATATGATAAGGTACAGAGTTTAGTTCCTCTTTTTAAAGTAGATATGGTTTCAGCAATGAGTATCAACATTGATTATGTTGATGCAGATGGGGACTAGATAAATGTCAATCCTCTACCGCCCATATCAAAAAACAGAAATTGCACCCTTAATTGTTCTGAGAGTATGTTTTGGGTTTTTAATGCTGATTACCACACTCAGGTTTTGGTTTTATGGCTGGGTAAATAAATTCTATATAGAGCCTAGTTTTCATTTTAAATACTATGGTTTTGAATGGATCACACCAATAGGAGCTTATACTCATTTTGTTTTTTTGCTGAGTCTTATTTCAAGTATTGGAATACTTTTAGGTTACAAGTATAGATTGTCTGTACTACTCTTTTTCCTGTCTTTTACCTATATAGAATTAATGGATAAAACGACATACTTGAATCACTACTATTTTGTAAGTTCCTTGGCTTTTTTACTATTCTTTCTGCCAGCAGGTCGTTACTTTTCAATCGATTCAAAATTATATGATTCAAAAGTCGCGCCTCAAGTTTCAAGATGGACTGTTGATAGTGTAAAACTTCTAATTGGCTTAGTTTACTTTTACGCGGGTCTGGCCAAACTCAACTCCGATTGGCTTGTACACGCGATTCCGTTAAGTATTTGGTTACCTGCAAAGTACGATTTGTTTCTAATAGGGCCTCTTCTCACAAAACAATGGGTACATTATCTCTTTAGCTGGGGTGGAACACTCTATGATTTAATGATTCCCTTTCTACTATTGTACTCAAGAACTCGTTATTTTGCGTTTGTCGTGGTGATTGCCTTTCATGTGATGACTCGAATTTTATTCCCAATAGGAATATTTCCATATGTCATGATCATTGCAACATTGATATTTTTTGAGGCAAAATTTCATCAACAAATTCTAAATTATTTTAGTAAAATACTTCGTTTAAAACAAGTTAAAAACCCCAATCAGTACCAAAATAATATAAAATCTTCTTTACTCAAGCAGATCACAAAACCAGTGCTAGTGCTCTTTTTTGTGTTCCATATTTTATTTCCTTGGAGATATCTACTTTATCCAGGAGAATTATTTTGGACCGAAGAAGGGTATCGCTTTTCATGGCGTGTAATGCTCATGGAAAAATCAGGATATGCGCAATTTAAAATCGTCGATACACAAACCAAAAAGTGGTTTTATGTTAATAATTCAGATTTTTTAACTCCTTTTCAAGAAAAACAAATGTCTTTTCAACCAGACTTTATTATAGAATATGCACATTATTTAAAGGAACACTTTTATAAAGACGGTCATCGTAACATATCCATTTATGTAGAGAGTTATGTCAGCTTAAATGGACGACCAAGTCAGCCCTTTATCGACCCCAATGTAGACCTAACCCAAGAAAAAGAATCCTTCAAACCAAAAAACTGGATACTTCCATTTAATCATGAAATTAAAGGTCTATAATCTCTTACTCCTCTTTTTTGCAGTCCAATGGTCCACTGCTCAATATTCATTGAAAGGTACAGTCTATGACGAAAGTAATAATCCATTAGAAGGAGTCGAGGTTTTTCTTAAGGTGAAAAATGAACTAACCTACACTGACGTTAATGGAGAATTTGGATTTGAAAATATAACTGCCCAAAAAAGTGATTTAATCGCATTTTATTACAATTATCGCGTATTAGAAACAAGTATAGAAGCTCCATTTTCTGAATCTATTGAATTACAATTAAATCCTATTACACAAAAATTATCTGAAGTAGTATTAATTCAGGAACGAGAAAAAACCTTTGGCATGCAAAGGTTAAGACGAATTGAAGGAACTGCGCTTTACTCAGGGAAAAAAAGTGAATTAGTACTTATAAATAATCTGGCGGTAAATAAGGCTGCAAACAATGCGCGACAAATATATGCTCAAGTTGTAGGTTTAAATATTTTTGATAATGGAGATGCTGGCTTACAGTTGAATATTGGGGGTCGTGGACTTGACCCCAACCGCACAGCACATTTTAATACGAGACAAAATGGATATGATATTAGCGCAGATCCATTAGGATATCCAGAGAGTTATTATACACCTCCCGCAGAGGCATTAAGTCAAATTCAAGTTATAAGAGGAGCGGCTTCTCTTCAATATGGACCCCAATTTGGCGGCTTAATAAATTTTGTGTTCAACCCCCCGAATAAAGAGAAGAATGTGGAGCTCATCTCTAGACAGACTGCAGGTTCAAATCAACTCAAAACAAGTTTTAACAGTGTAAGTGGCACAATAAATAATTTTAGTTATTACTCCTTTTTTAATTATAAAGAAGGTGATGGTTTTCGTCCAAATTCACGTTTTAATAGCCGTAACTTTTTTGGACAGTTCAATTTTAAATTATCCAAAAAATCTTCATTGACTCTTGAAAGCACTTATTTCAATTATTTAGCGCAACAAGGAGGGGGGTTAACCGATAGCCAGTTTTTAATTGATCCATATTTTAGTAATCGCACACGTAATTGGTTTAATGTAGATTGGAAATTATACGCACTGACATTCAAACATCGTTTTTCTTCAAAATTAGATTACAGTTTACTTTTAAATAATCTCAATGCGAGAAGAAGTGCTCTTGGGTTTAGAACCAATAGGGTTTCACAGACAGATGATTTAACGGCACCAAGAGAACTCTTGAAAGATAACTTCAGAAATTGGGGCCTTGAACAAAGGTTTTTAATTCGTTACAAATTATTTCAAAAAAATGCAGTAGCACTATTGGGAAGCAAATTGTATCAAGCATCCAATATTCAAGAACAAGGGCCAGGTAGCGCGAGCAGTGAAGCTGATTTTAGTTTTAAATCAAATGATTTTCCTAACTATGAGCGCCAAGCTCAATTTCAATTTCCTAATTTAAATGTTGCTTTTTTTGGAGAAAACACCATTGATTTGAATCCTAAATGGTCTGTTACTCCCGGTTTTCGTTACGAATATATAAAGACACAAAGCGATGGTTTTTACAAAAACATCATTAATGATTTAGCAGGAAATACGCTATTAAATGAAGAAGTTGAAGACAAGAGAACACTACGAAGAGATTTTGTTTTACTAGGCATAGGAAGTACAATTAAAATCAATCCTAAAACAGAGCTATATGCCAATTTCTCTGAAAATTATCGCTCAACTACCTTCAACGATATTCGAGTTATTAATCCGTCATATCAAATAGATCCAGAGATTAGAGATGAAAATGGATATACAGCAGACTTTGGTTTAAGAGGTACATTTAAAAATATCTTGAAGTTTGATTTGAGCGCGTTTGGGTTAAATTATAACGACCGAATTGGAGAAATTTTAAAAAACGAAACAAGACAGAATGCTTTAGGAGAGATTGTAGAAACAGGACGTGTTATTCGTTATAGAGGAAATATCGGAAAAGCTTTTATATACGGATTGGAAAGTTCATTTGATTTAAATCTCAAATCTCTTTTAATGATTAGAAATCAAAATATCAAACTCAACCATTTCGTAAATTTTGCCTACACGCAATCTGAGTATTTGGATTCTCAAGAAAATAATGTGGTTGGAAATAAGGTTGAATTTATACCAGAAATAAACTTAAAAACTGGTTTGAATTTTGGGTTTAATAATTTTTTAGGAAGCATTCAGTTCACGTATTTGTCTGAGCAATTTACGGATGCGACAAACGCTCCGCAAAATCTCAATGATAACCAAAGAGGTATAGAAGGAAGTATTCCAGCCTATGATATTTTAGACCTTTCACTTTCATACTCCTTTTCTCCATTTAAAATTGAGGCAGGAGTCAATAATTTACTAAACACTAATTATTTCGCTCGCAGAGCTACTGGATATCCTGGTCCAGGAATTATACCTGCTGCTCCTCGAACCATTTACACCACATTGGAAATTAAATTATAGTTGATTTGGTCTTTTTTCTAGATTTCACTTGCTCAAAATTAAAATCAATGAGCCAAGGATATAACTTATACAGATGCTTATTGAATTTCTTGGGTTCGTATAGTAAAGCTTTATAAGAAACACCGAAAGTAACCAAAACCTCTTTTTGAAAGTCGAATGTAGACGAAAAGCCCAATGCTCTAATCAATTCTTCTGTATGCTGATACTGACTGCTTAGACCTGAGCCCTTTTGCAATAAGTACAAAAGTCGGAGCTTGATTAGAAACGTAGTGAAGCTCATATCGCATTGTATTCTAATCAGTTTTGTTACATTCTCATCATCAATATTCAAAGCTTTTCCCAGATCAGAAAGGGCATAAGCCGAATTTAAAAAAGGGAGCTTGTTATTCATTTCCGAACACAGCTTATTCCATACATCACGGCACAAGACCAATTGCATCTTTTTAGAACGAGTTGGTTTTTTATAACTCATGAAAAGAATATTTGTTTCATGACGAAAAATCATGGTAAAAAAATAAAGTGCATTGAGAACAATTACCCATTGATAAAAATAGATACTGTTATTAGCGCTAACTAGAATTGGACCAAAAACCAGAATTACAGCGTGTATATTATGTACGTATGATATTTGCTGCAAGTCTTTAAGCACAAATATATCCTTAGATTTTCTTTTTTGCCCTAATATCCAATGCTGAAAGATAAGTACTCCACCTTCAACATAAAAAACCATTGACAACATCACAGTAGGAACTATCCCTCTTGGAAAATTAACACCGACTAAAAATGATTCATTCTTATTAATCATTCCAAACTTATTGATGAATTGAAAAATTTCAAATTGATAACAGCCATAATAGATCAAGGGAATTCCAATAACAGCTGCTTGCAAAGCATACATATATATCTTTTCAACTTGAACATGTTGTTTATAAAACTGTAATCTAAAAGCAGTTGCTAGACCATTTAATACAAGAGCGAAGCCGAGCAGAGGCAAAAGCTTATTCTGATAAACAACACTTCTCACTAATATAAAAAGTGTCATAAGTCCAAAAAAGGAGATGTAAGTGTAAAATGTTTTGAACTGCTTCAAAAGTATTTTAGACTTGAGCGTGTCAATAGTATTTAAATAGACATATCTACTATAACCCTTGCTGTAAAGATTAAAAAGTGCACAAATAATAACACCCATCACAAGATATGTAAAGTTCTCCATAGTTATAATTCTAAATTATAGGTAGTACAGTAAGCAGGAAAGACTATTTTGTTCAAGCTAAAAAATCATCGATAAAACACATAGCAAACCTAAGAGTAACAATTTCCCTTACACATAATACACTATAATCTCACAACCGTTTGTAGTATCTTTTTTGTTGCATTATTGGATTAAATCCTGAGGTAATTCTTATTGAACCAAGCCATATGAATAGGAGTTTGAAATTTAGTTGGTTCGATATATAGTTTATCCTTTAAAGGTCCCTCGATTTGAAATCCCATTTTTTGGTAAAAAGCAACGTTGGCTTTGTTCTCAGAACGCGTAAAAAGTTCGACTCTATAAATGTCTCTGTGCTGCTCTTCTATGGTTTCTAAAAATTCGGAAAATAATAAGGTGCCTATCCCTTTGCTTTGATGATCTGGATGTACAACTATATTCAAAAAAGTGTAGACATGGGTAAAGGCTTTAAGTGGCAGGCGGTACGCATAAATACTCCCCACTAAGGTCTCTTCTTTTAAGGCCACAAAACCCAGCCCGTCGGTATTGACCTTCGAAATAAAATCATTGACATAAGACGCGTCAACTTCTTCGGGCTCACGCAAGGTACCGTTAGGGATTGCTGAAGCAGCCTTGTGTAAATCGATTAAAGCAGTTTGGTGCTTCTGCTGTATAGAAACAAGCTCGATACTCATTTGTTCAATTGCTTTAAACAGGCATCTAAGGCCTTTTGCCAAGGCCGTGGTACTACCCCAAAATCTCTTTGAATCTTACCCAAATCAAGTACTGAAAAGTGAGGTCTTTGCGCCTTGGTTAAAAAGGTAGTTGAATCACAGTTATCCACTTCTACATTGAGCTTTTGTATTTTAAAAATTTCTCGAGCAAAATCGGCCCAACTGCACTGCCCTGAATTGCTAAAGTGATAAATTGAAGTACCATTTGACCACTCTCTTGTTCGGTTCACAAGCTCCATAATAAAGTTAGCCAAGTCATTGGCAAAAGTCGGTCTGCCAATTTGATCATTTACTACTTTTAGTTGCTGATTTGCTTCAGCGAGCTTTAGCATGGTCTTGACAAAATTTTTACCGTAAGCACTGTAAAGCCATGTGGTTCGAATGATAAGGGCATCTATATTGGATTCTAATATTTCGAGTTCTCCCCCACGCTTTGTTTCTCCATAGAAAGATAGCGGGTTACAGTGAGCATCTTCTCTATAAGGCGTATTGGCCTTTCCATCAAAAACATAGTCCGTGGATATATGAATTAGGCGCATTTGACTGGAGTTACACGCCTCAACCAAATGGGCTACAGCGGTTTGATTAAGTGCCATGGCAGCAATTTTATCCTCTTCTGCCCCATCGACATTAGTATAAGCTGCGCAGTTGACAATACTATCAAAGGAGTGTTGCTTAAAAAAGGAGTGCACCGCTTTTGCATCTGTAATGTCTAGGTCTTCTGAGCCAATAAAATGGTAAGAGGCATTTTGAATTTCTTCTTGCAGCGCCCTAGCCAATTGGCCGTTTTTACCAATTACTGCGACCTTCATTTAAAATGGATTTTTTAAGTCTTTTAGCCTTGGAAGGGCAAGATCCTTATCTGAGATGATGCAATTTTCAAGAGGCCATTTTATACCTAAATCTGGGTCATCGAATACAATACCTGCATCACATTCTGGGTGGTAGTAGTCATCGACTTTATAATTTACGCTCGCGGTTTCGCTTAAGGTCAAAAACCCGTGGGCAAATCCTTTAGGTACCAATAACTGCAAGTGATTTTCTGAAGAGAGTTCAACAGCGAAATGCTGCCCATAGGTAGGGCTCTGTGGTCTGCAATCAACAATGACGTCGAGTATTTTGCCGTACACCACTCGAATGAGCTTAGTCTGCCCATGAGGAGGGCTTTGAAAATGTAAGCCTCGGAGTGCTCCTTTGACCGAAGTTGACTCATTATCTTGAACAAAAGCCACCCCAGGAACGAGCTTTTTAAACTGCCTCTCTTTATAGGTTTCAATAAAGGTGCCTCTTTGATCTTCAAAAACATCAGGTTGAAGAAGAAGCGTATCTGTTAAAGGTCTCTCGAGTATAGTCATGAAATCAGCTTGTGAAACAAAAATAAGGCTTGTTGTTTTTTTATTGTTAACGAATTAGGGTAAACAATTTATTGAAGATATGGTTTTGTTGCGCTTTACAGAACTACATCGTTAAAATTTTAGTGATTGAAAACAACGCTAATTTTGTCTTTGCTTTAATATGAGTTGTATAAATTACTCTTAGAACTTCAAATTATTTTAGGGGATAGAAATTCAGCATTTCCAAGCTATAAACTGAAAAGTAGGTTTCTAAAAATCAATTTAAATCTAAAGAGAAAAGAACATTAGATAATTCTTTTAAAAAAGAACTTTTATCAGAAGCAATTTTTGCTCGTAAATTAGGTTGAAACTTAAAAATGCTTGATCAGATATAGTTTATGCTATAATTTTAAATAGAGAGTGTATAAATACAGTCTGATAAAGAGATACAAAGAAAGAAAAAACTTATGAATGACTGATGACCATGATATTTAGAAAATTACAATCACTTTATTCACAAAATTATAAATATGAAATTTTTTAACAGTAATATTATTAATTTGTTGATTGCAATTCTGCATTTAATTCATTTTGAAATTTTTATACAGTTAGTCGAGTTTTATGATGGTTCAACAGAATATTTTTTTAGCTTTACATTATAATTGAGATGTCCCGCTCATGAAAGATTTAAATGATTTATTTTTTTTATTAAAAGAGAACCCAATTATTCTCTTACCTATAACCTTTATTACCGTTTTATTTCTAAACCATTATTTGTCATCAAAAGTGTTATTGGTTACCAAATCGAAAAAACTGATGACAGAGGTAAATGACCGCTCGTCGCACAAAACACCTGTTCCACCTTTTGGCGGAGTATCGTTTTTCTTAGTGCTTATGTTGTTATTCGCGGGTTTAATTGCGGTTGGTCTAGACCCTACAACAGGATTTTTAATCATCGGTATCAGCTTTATTTTTATCTCAGGTATAAAAGATGACCTCATGGCTTCATCGGCTATTATGAAATTAGTCACACAGTTTTTTGGTGCAGCCCTGATTATATTTTTACCTGAACTTCAATTTGACAGTCTTCACGGCGCTTTCGGAATAAAATCAATGCCAGAATGGGGCTTTGTAATATTTAAATTCTACTGTGTACTTTTTATAATTAACTCATTCAACTTAATCGATGGTATTGACGGCTTATCATCAACCATCGGTATTATAGTTTCAGCTTCACTACTACCTATATTTTGGTTTAGTGGAAATGAGCTTTTAGGTGTTGTTTGTTTAGGTATTATTGCGATGCTGATCAGTTTTATGAGATTTAATTTCAGCTCAGGAAAATTTAAGATGTTTATGGGTGACGGAGGCTCACTAACATTAGGTTATGTGCTTGCCTTTCTCATCATAAGAGCCGCTTCAATCGGAGACGCCTTACCATTCGCTGAGAGCTGGTTGCCTAATAATGTTGCACTTTTTATACTGGTTGTCTTCTTTTTGCCAACACTAGATACCTTTAGAGTCATCGTTATACGATTAAGAGAAGGCAAAAAAGTGTATGTGGCAGATCGCAACCACTTACACCACGTGATGATTGACGCTGGTCTTAGTCACAAACAGGCAACGGCAACTCTAGGAATTGTCAATGTATTATTTATTTTAGCTTATCTCTACTTAGATCAGTATTTGACAAATCTAGGTATGAACCTGGTCGTGGTTTCATTTTACGCTTTAAGCGTAATTGCGCTCAGAGTTATTCACACTAGCACTGTGATGTCTAAAGAAGAAAAACGAAATTGGAAGGCTCAACTAGGTATGGCCTTACGCTCATTCTTACCTTAATTACCCATGAAAAACTGGTTTGTAGTATGCACCAAAGCCCGTTATGAGCTTAAGGTAGCTCGTCAATTGGAGTTAAACGGCTTTGAGGTATACTGTCCAAGTACGGTAAGTGTCAAACAATGGAGTGATCGAAAGAAAAAAGTACGCTCTCCCCTATTTTCAAGATATATTTTTGTGCGTTTAGAAGAAAAACAGCGCAATCAAATTTTTAATTTTCCTGGTGTACTCAACTATTTATTTTGGCTTAAAAAACCGGCTGTTGTACCTGAGCAAGAGATAAACACACTTCGCTCTTACATCGAAGATGAGGCTATAGACGCTAAAGACATAGGCTGTTTTAAATCAGGGGATACTGTAGCGCTCAAACAAGGATTTTTTAAAGGTCAAAAAGCA
>CBFIGE010000011.1:66213-77354 GCA_965662045.1 Flavobacteriaceae bacterium | reverse complement strand
CTTCGGTCACTGAACTCTGCCACTGCTCTAAATCACTCCCGTCAAATAAAACGATGGCATCCGATGGCGGAAGACCCATCTCTCCCGGACGCACTCTAGGAGGAACCGGCTCATAAAACTCTGTTTTATCTGGAGTCGTAGGTTCCTCACCTTCGAACAATCCAAAAGGGTTTGAGGTATTGACATTACTGTTAGCTTCTTCATCTTGTGCTGTTCCACATGAGGTGAAAAATAATCCTAAGCCTATGCTTAGCAATACAAATTCTTTTTTCATTACAATTTCGCAATTTTAATATTTCGGTAAGCCACGCGGTCTCCATGATCTTGTACACCGATGTGTCCATCAGGATACCCACCAAAGCCTTCCCAAGTTGCGAATTTTGAATTGGCGACCATTTCGTCCCATTCACTTCCGTCAACAGCGAAACTTACAATTAAGGTTCCGTTTAACGTAACTTCACCAACATTATTTACATGATCAATTTTTAAGGTGCAAGTGTTCCATTCGCCAGCAGGTTTAGTGACATCTTCACTTGGTTCTACCATGTCGTAAAGTGCTCCTGCATGTCTGTTGAGGCCATTTTTTGAATCTGGATGTCTCTCATTGTCGAGAACTTGAATTTCAGGACCGGTTTGATAGGGTGCAAAGAAATCTTTAGATTCGTGAATTCCCCAAAATATTCCACTATTTCCCCCTTCGGCAATCATCCATTCCATTGAGAGTACAAAATTGGTGTAGGTGTTTTTTGAAATCAAGTTATAGGTTGCACCCTCTGGTCGTTCAGTGGGAGGATTAAATACCATTGCACCTTCTTCAATACTCCATGGCTCAACCACTTCACCTCCATTGTAGACTTTCCAGTTGTCGAAAGAAGTTCCATCGAACAAGGTTTCCCATTCTAAAGAGGTTGTTTTTTTGTCAGCGGCCATTGATGTGTTTTCTTCTGTTTGTTTTGCGTTGTTCTTGCATCCTAGCAGCACTAAAGCGGCTAATGTGCTTAATACTATTGTTCTCATATACCTAAAATGTTGTTTAGTTTTTGTTGATCTAATTCGCCTCCAGCAAAATCATCGAATGTTTTTTCTGTGGCTTCTATAATGTGTTTTGCGATAAATTGTGCGCCTTCACGGGCCCCCTGCTCAGGACTTTTAATGCAGCACTCCCATTCCATTACCGCCCAAACATCACACCCGTACTGTGTAAGTTTCGAAAAGATAGTTGCAAAATCTATTTGACCATCACCTAGAGAACGGTAACGTCCGGCTCGATCTTGCCAGTCGTTATAACCTCCAAATGCTCCTTTTTTTCCGGTAGGATTGAACTCTGAATCTTTCACGTGAAAAGATTTGATAAACTCGTGATAGTGGTCGATATAGGTTATGTAGTCTAATTGTTGGAGTATAAAATGACTAGGGTCATAGAGAATATTTACCCTTTTGTGATTTCCTGTAGCTTCTAAGAAACGTTCAAATGTGTCTCCATCGTGAATGTCCTCACCTGGGTGAACTTCATAACATACATCTACACCCTCCTCATCGAAATGATTCAAAATAGGCATCCATCTCTTTGCAAGTTCTGCAAATCCAGTTTCTACTAAACCAGGCGGACGTTGCGGCCAGGGGTGTGCGGTATGCCACAACAAAGCTCCAGAGAAAGTAGCATGTGCTTTTATACCCAATCTTCGAGAGGCTGTTGCTGCTTTCTTCACGGTTTCAACAGCCCATTCAGTTCTAGCCTTAGGATTGTTTTTTACCGAATCAGGCGCAAAATTATCAAACATGATGTCGTAGGCCGGATGCACCGCAACCAATTGCCCCTGAAGGTGGGTAGAAAGTTCTGTGATTTCAAGTCCATAGGAATTGATTTTCCCCTTTAAGTCATCGCAATAGGTTTGGCTTTCGGCGGCCAAATCTAAATCGATTAAAAAGTGCTCCCATGTCGGGATTTGAATTCCTTTATAGCCCAAATCTGCCGCCCACTTGCACATTCCGTCCAAGGTGTTAAAGGGCGCTTTACTGTCGACAAATTGCGCCAGAAAGACTGCAGGTCCTTTAATTGTTTTCATAATTTATATTTAGTCGTCTAGTTTAATCCAAACATTGCCTTGGCCGTGCGAAGCAACGGTTGCTTCAATAAAATTCAATCCACGTACACCATCTTGAACGCCGGGATAAGCTCCTGAATCTACTTCTTCACCTCTGATCGCTTTGGCCATTCCTCGGTAGATATTACCCATGGCATCAAAAATACCTTCCGGATGTCCAGGAGGGATTTTAGACGCTTCTAAGGATTGCTCAAAATTGTACTGATGACCGGGTTTAAGTACTTGTAGAGGTTTACCTTCTTGTAAGAAATAGAGGTAGTTAGGATTTTCTTGTTCCCATTTTAAAGCTCCTGTTTTACCGTAAATGGCCACAGTAAAGTTATTTTCTTCGGCGGTTGCTATTTGCGAAGCACGGATAACCCCTTTGACATGCTCTTCAACACGTACGAGAATGGTTCCGTCTACGTCCATTTCATTGTCTCCGTATACATGGTTAAAGTCAGCTAAAACACTTTTTATCTTAAGGCCAGAAGTGTATTCAAGCATTTGAAAGGCGTGCGTACCAATATCACCGATACAACAACTGACACCTGATTTTTTAGGGTCTAGTCTCCAAGTGGCCTTGCGTTTTTCCTCATCGTGAATGATAGGGTTAATCCAGCCTTGATAATATTGCGCATCTAGTTTTTGCACCTCGCCGATAAGACCGGCTTTAATCATTTGTCTCATCTGCCTAACCATTGGATACCCTGTATAGGTATGCGTAAGTGCAAAAAGGACATTTTTTTCTTGCTGAATCGCTAACAGTTCTTTAGCCTCGTCGTGAGTCATTGTCATCGGCTTTTCACAAATGACATTTATTCCCGCCTGCATAATGGTTTTAGCCATTGGAAAGTGCAGAAAGTTGGGCGTCAAAATACTGACTACCTCAACCCGTTCTCCTTCGGGTAGTTTTAATTCTTCTTCTACAAGCTCTTCAACAGTGGCATAAATGCGATTCATTGGAATATCAATCTCTTTTGCAAACTCGAGACTGATGGCTTTATCTGGATTAAAAACACCTCCGATGATTTCATAATCATCGTGCATATATGCGGCAATTCGATGTACGATTCCGATAAGGGAGTCTCCACCGCCTCCAAGTATTCCTAATTTTATTCTTTTGGGCATGTTTCTTTTATTAAGAGTTATAGTCTATTTTTTCGTCTTTAAAAGTAAGGCTGAATAGTACAAACACCAAAACGGCAAATAGTGCAGGTGCCTGCCATATGCTTTTCCAATCGTGTATTTCATCGACCAGATAATAATCAGCTATACCTCCAGCTATCTCAAATCCTATGAGCATTCCTACTCCATAAGTAGCTAAGGTTATAAGACCTTGAGCAGCACTTTTGTTTTCTTCACTAGCTTTGGCGTCGGTATAAATCTGTCCTGAAACAAAAAAGAAATCATAACAAATACCGTGAAGCGCTATACCGATTAGTAACAAAAAAGCTTTTTCATCGATATCTCCATAGGCAAAAAGCATGTAGCGAATTCCCCAAGCAAGCATACCGATTAAAATGGTTTTTTTAAAACCAAATCGTTTAAAAAAAACAGGAAGCGCTAAAATGAATAGGGCCTCTGAAATTTGACCGATAGACATTTTAGCCGCGGGATTAGCCATACCAATTTCACTTAAAAAAGGAGCTGCGTTTTGATAGTAAAATGCTAGCGGAATACAGATTAAAACAGAGGCAACAAAAAAGATTAAAAAGTTGCGCTCTTTTAATAGACTCAAGGCATCTAATCCTAATATTTTAACTAAACTTACATTTTCTTTCTGTGTAGATGGTGGGGTTTTGGGAAGGGTAAAACTAAAAACACCTAAAACAGCTGAGGCAGCAGCCGTCATTAAAAAAGTGTTTTTCATTGCCCCTTGAGCGATTGCTTCTTGACTATCCCATTGAAATAGATACGAAATAGCCATTCCAGATAAAATCCAACCTACAGTTCCAAAAACTCTAATACTTGAAAATTCTTTAGCAGTATCGCTCATTTGGTGAAATGAAATCGAATTTACTAAGGCCAGAGTAGGCATATAGGCAATCATATAACCTAGTACATAGGGGTAAAACACTTCAAATGAAGTGATTTGTGACATTTGATACATCAAAAAAGCCCCCATTAAATGAAGTACGCCCAAAATGCGTTCGGCATTAAAAAATCGATCTGCAATAAGGCCTATAATAAAGGGGGCGATAATAGCACCCCAAGATTGTGTAGAAAAAGCTTTTGCAGCTTCTGCACCACTAGCACCTAAATTTTCACTGAGAAAAATACCGAAGGTTACAAACCATCCGCCCCAGATGAAAAATTCTAAAAACATCATCAAGGACAATTGCAATCGCGTACTATTTTTCATTGAAGCAGTGATTTTTCAATAAGGGCTTTACTTGCCATGATACCCTCTTCTTCTGATAATTCATCACCTTCAAATTCAACACCAATGAAACCTTGGTAATCAGAATTTTTGACAATTTCCATCATTTTAGCGTAATTGATATTGCGCTCGTTACCTTGCTCATCAAAGGTGTATGTTTTAGCGCTAACCGCTTTTGCATAAGGCATTAATTCTTTAACACCAAGGTATTTGTCGTATTCGTCAGTACATGTGCGTTCCCCTGTGCTTCCGTATTCTGAGGCCATACAAAAGTTTCCGAAATCAGGCAGTGAACCGCAGTTAGGCATATTTACGGCTTTTAGGACTTCTGAGAGTTTTGCCGCATTTGAAGAAAGTCCACCGTGATTCTCTACGATGATATTAATGTTTTTTTCTAGGGCATAAGAACCAAGTGCTTTCATGCCAAGCACCGAAGTTTCTATCCATGTTTCCGGATCTGAACTTCCATGTAGATTAACGCGAATAGAGTGACATCCTAGAGCAGCAGCAGCATCAACCCATCTTTTGTGGTTTTCCACAGCCTCATTACGTTCTGCTTCATCTTCAGCTGAAAGGTTGCCTTCTCCATCAATCATGATTAATACATTGCGAATATTATGAGCCTGACTCTCTGCAAGTGATTTTTCTATGAAGGATTGCATACCTGCTTCAGGGCTTTCTGCGTTTTCAAAATGTGGTCTGTAGAGCTGATTTACATATTCAATACCTTCAAAACCCATTTCACTTGCTTTTTTGGCAAAGTCAAAGGGGTCCATACTGCCGTTTCGGATTTGTTTGTTCATTGACCACTGTGCAAGTGATATTTGATATTTTGGAGTGGTCTCTTCAGATGAGGCTGTTATTTCTTTTTGTTTACAAGCAGTAAAACATATAAGTACTGCAATGAGCAGATTTTTTAAGGTTAAATTAGTGCTAAGCATCGGTTTAATTTGTTAATTTTTTTAAAGTTGATATTTCAGAAATAAGCCTTGAAAATTGTAAGGTTTTCAATTGTACAGACAGATTTCTAAATAAATGTAGAAAATTTAAGCAAGAATTTATACATTTAATATTCTAAACCGAAGACTAAGCATGAATAAATTCTATTACAACGAACCTCGCGACTCTTATGACGCAATTGTAGTCGGAACTGGAATCAGTGGAGGATGGGCCGCTAAAGAGCTCTGCGAGAAAGGATTAAAAACCTTGGTGCTTGAAAGAGGGCCGATGGTAAAACACAGAGAAGATTATCCAACTGCCAATAATGATCCATGGGACTATCCACATGGAGAGACTCCAACTCAGGAAATGCTCAAAAGGCAACCTAAACAATCGCGCACGGGATACACCACTAGAATGTCTTCTGCGCATTGGTTTGTAGATGACATTGATCATCCATACAACGAAATCAAACAATTTGATTGGATGCGTGGTTATCATGTAGGTGGTCGTTCAATTATGTGGGGGAGACAATCTTATAGACACAGTGATATTGATTTTACTGCGAATAAGAGAGAAGGTATTGCAGTTGATTGGCCGATTCGATACAAAGACATTAAGCCTTGGTACGATAAAGTAGAGGCCTATATTGGAGTCTCAGGTGAAAACCGTGGACTAAAGCAATTACCTGATGGTGTTTTTGAGCCTGCCTTTGAATACAACTGTGTTGAAAAGGTTTTTCGTGAAAAAGTAGAATCAGGATTTGGTGATGGCCGAGTAGTGACCATGGGTCGTACAGCGCACATCAATAGTGACAAGAAATTTGAGGGAGACGGACGTATTCGCTGTCAAACTCGTAACCGTTGTATCAGAGGATGTCCTTTTGGAGCCTATTTCAGCAGTAATAGTTCTACCTTACCTGCAGCAGAAGCTACGGGGAATATGACATTGCGTCCAGATTCTATTGTACATGAAATAGTGTACGATGCGGATACTCAACAAGCAACAGGTGTAAAAGTTATAGACAGAGAGACCAAAGAGACTTTTGAATTTAAAGCTAAGGTCGTTTTCTTATGTGCATCAGCAGTGGCCTCAACTGCCATTTTAATGCAATCAAAATCAGACCGTTTTCCCAATGGAATGGGTAATGATTCTGGTGAATTAGGACACAACATCATGGATCACCATTTTAAAGCAGGTGCGATGGGTCGCTTTGATGGTTTTGAAGATCAATATTACAAAGGTCGAAGACCTACAGGGTTGTATATTCCTCGTTTTAGAAACATTGGTGGCGGCACTGATGTAAAAGAATTTAAAAGGGGTTATGGATATCAAGGAGGAGGATCTAGAGGTAATTTCACTGAGTTAATTGCAGAAACAAAAGGATTTGGTGCCGAATTGAAAGATGCTATTTTTCAGCCTGGAGAATGGAATATCGGAATGACTGCTTTTGGTGAAATCTTGCCATACCACGATAACAAAATGATGTTAGATTATGATCGTTTAGATCAATGGGGACTTCCCACAGTGACCTTTGACGCTGAAATTAGAGACAATGAACTTGCCATGCGAAAGGACATGCAAGATCAAGGTGTTGAAATGTTGAAAAAAGCTGGAGCCAAGGATGTGATGGGTTATGATGCGCATTACGGCTTCGGAAATGGAATTCATGAAATGGGAACTGCTCGTATGGGTAGAGATGCCAAAACATCAGTCGTTAATGGAAACAATCAATTACATGCTGTGAAGAACGTATATGTAACGGACGGAGCATTTATGTCTTCAGGAGCATGTGTCAACCCTTCACTAACCTACATGGCATTTACAGCAAGAGCTGCTGATCATGCCGTAAATGAACTCAAAAAAGGAAACATTTAATTATGGAAAGAAGAACCGCACTTAAAAATATGGGTAAAGTTTTTGGCTTTGCCGTGGCTACTCCAACTTTCTTAAGTATTCTCGAAAGTTGTCAAAATAGCCAGTTTGCAGATTGGTCACCCAAATTCTTTACTCAAGATCAGGGAGAATTTGTAGGTAGGATGTTAGATGTCTTATTGCCAAAGACAGATACACCTAGCGCAACAGAACTCAATGTTCACGTTTTTATCGATGAGTTGGCCAATGCCACTTTTGACGATGCCCGAAAGGCAGATGTTCAAATGTTACTTAATGCATGCATGAATCAGACATTATCTATGTCCGAGGTTGATAGTGCAAATGACTTAAGCGACGAAATGATTGCTAATGCGTTGACTGAGTTCTATGGAGAGCTAGACGAAGAAACTGCTCAAAAGCACGCTGAAGCTTCAAAGGTCTATCAAATGGCAAAGATGAACGGCGAAACAGCTTCTTTAGAAGAGGAGGTTGCAGCGCGAAGTTTTGCGAATGAAATTCGAAACCTTGCGATCAGCGCATATAAAAATACAGAATACATAGGTGAAGAAGTATTGGCTTATCTGCCAGTACCAGGTCCTTATGTAGGCTGTGCAGATGTTCAGGAATTGACTCAAGGACGAGCCTGGTCATTATAAAGAGATAGTATTTCTACTAAAAACCCGAATCATACATGATTCGGGTTTTTTTATACCAAACGGTATTTAATTATAAATAATGATTTAAACATGCCGCTTTTTTATACCAAATGGTTTTTTAGTTAATACAAACTGCTCTTTTAAATTCAGTTTGGTCTTTCATCGCTAAAATGTGTAATTCATAATTAACGAGTTAATTGACCTACAAAATAGTGTAAGAATTTTTTCTTGAATTTTACAATTATTCACAATTCTAAGACTCATATTTTTGCGCAAAAACCCCTGTAAATACTGGTTATTCAAGTGTTTTATAAACATGCGGTGAATAAAATGTTTTGAAACATCAACTAAAAGTTTTTTTACTGGTATTTAAAGTTTGTTTCTTGTCACCTATAAACCTTAATTAAAACTTAAATATGAAAAATCTAATGACATTTGCTTTTGTGTTCATGGCAGCTTTTGCCGTTGCACAGAACAATGATTCTGATGTAGACATTGTCGGTAATGACAATGAGGTTGATGTAATGCAATCTGGAAATTCAAACACATCAATCGCTGACATTGTTTCTGACGGAAATATTGTGAGCGTCGACCAATTGGGCCTATTTAATGGCTCTTACGTAGGAGCTTTTTGGAGTTCTGACGATAATGAAGTAACAGTTGATCAAACTGGAGGGGCAAACGGTTCTGCGGTTTTGTTGACAAGAAGATCTGATAATAATGATGTATCAGTTTCTCAAAATGGTGGATTCAACCTTTCAGGGGTAAGAATTCATGCTCGTTCTGATGATAATGCTGTGTCTGTTTTACAAAATGGGCTATTTAACGCTTCAGGTGTTAGGGTAGCAAGAAGCTCTGATGCTAATGTAGTAGACGTAAAACAAGATGGTTCAGCAAATGCTTCAGGTATTGTTGTGCGTAGAGGATCAGATGGTAATTTCAATGAAGCATTACAAGTTGGTACTTTTAACTTGGGTATACAAAGTATGACTAGATCTGATGACAATATCGTTTCTCAGTGGCAATTTGGTAATCGTAATATCAATGCTATCGAAATGTGGAGATCAAATGGAAATACAGTTTTCGGCGCAGATTCCTATGGTAATAGAAATATTACACTAACAGGTTATTACATGTCTGATGATAACTATTCTTATGCACTCCAAATCGGAAATAGAAACTTCAATGGTTTAAGTCTTTATGACTCTGATGAAAATTCTATCAATCAAACTCAAATTGGAAACAGAAATGAGAGCGTGATTGACTTAGCTGGATCAGATTTTAATACTATCGAGCAAGAGCAAGGTTTTTTATTATTTGGCGCTTTTCCAATTTATGATTCTTACAGAACATCTTCATTTATTGGAGTATATGGGTCTGATAGTAATAATGTATATCAAACTGCATGGGATTCTAGAAATACTTCACAGGTAACAGCATTAGTGAATTCTGACGGAAATTCTGTAGGTAGTTTTAGTGATTTTTCAAGAGGGTCTGACAACACTGTTTTAGCAGGCGGATCAGACGGTAACGATATTCTGTCGTATCAAGATTTTTCACTAAGATCAAGTGCATTAACTGTTTTAGCAGGATCTGATGACAATCTTGTTCAAACGTACCAATGGTTCGATGAGGAATCACAATCAAATACTGTACTTTTTAATTCAGATGGTAACGACGTGTATACAGACCAGGGTGGTCTTTCTGAGTACTCAGGAATTTTAGTCGCAGGTTCAGATATGAACTTTGTAACTGTTGTTCAAGTAGGTGAAGAAAACGCATCAGGATTGATTATTGCAGGCAGTTCAGATGAAAACGATGTGTTTGTAGGTCAATCAGGAATGGAAAATGACGCTAGAGCTTGGATTTTAGGAGACTCAGATATGAATACCGTTACTGTTTTACAATCAGGTGATTATAATAAGTCTTACACAGCTCCTTTAGCTAACTCTGACAGCAATACTACTAAGCACAATCAAACAGGAGACGATAACTTAGCTCTTTCTGTTATTGCTCCAGGAAGTGACAAAAACAGAGTACGAATTAGACAAGCAGGAGAATTTAGTGCAGCAGTTACGCTTCAAACAGGAGATAAGAACAGAGCTGTAATCGTTCAAAGAGGTATGTCAGATACATCTTTCGCAATTGTTGCTCAAGCAGGTACTAGTAATGAGGGTGAAATTGATCAGCAAGGTCCAGTTAACTTTGCAGCTATTGCTCAGGCAGGAACTGAAAATACTGCATCTTCAACTCAAGAAGGAGCGTTCAACTTAGCTGTTACGCTTCAAAATGGAGCAAGTAACGATGCTTCAAGTGAGCAAACGGGTACTGCTAATGCTTCTTTCATTGTTCAGTCAGGAACGTCTAATGAGGCTGACGCAACTCAAGATGGTACAGCTAACCTAAGTATTATTTCACAGTTTGGAATGATGAATTCAACAAGTGTTTCTCAAATGGGTCAATTGCACTCAAGTTCAGTTAATATTGTAGGTAACGGTAACGCAGTTACTGTTAGTCAGATGAACTAAAAGAGAACATCACTTTGTAAATATTTCGACAGAATGTCGTTATTTAAGGCCCCTCATCGAGGGGCTTTTTTTATTTGGAATAAATACTTTTGTACTTGGGTAAGAATTATCTCAAGGTCTAATTAGCGTATAAATTTTTTTAAACTAGTGCGAAAAGCCTTGTTTTTAAGGGGATTAAAAAATTATAATACTCTGTGTTAATAATTCTCTGACAAGATGCTCGTAATTCTCTGCACATCAAGAGATTGATTCTATATATTTAATAGGATTATGATGCGTACATTTCTTTTAATATTTTTTTGTTTTGCAGGGACTTTTGCTCAAGAGAATGAGTCAAATGTTGTATTACTCAGTTCAAGTAGTAACGACATTACAGTTTCTCAAAAGGGAACAGCTAACCAATCAAATACTTCAGTTAAAGAAAGTGGATTCAATCTTGTGTCTAGTTTTCAAGAGGGTTTTGAAAATCAATTCGATTTATTCTTCATAGATAACTCAGATAACAATAGTTTTAAGTTTAGACAATTAGGTCTGCGTAATAATCTATACGCCCTGGCTTTCAAAGGAACCGACTTTTCACGATTTAAAAGTGTTCAAAAAGGAGATAACAATTTTGGCATTCAAATTATTTCATTTTCTGACTTTGCTAAAATACTCAGTGTACAACGAGGAACAG
>CBFIGE010000011.1:0-66203 GCA_965662045.1 Flavobacteriaceae bacterium | reverse complement strand
CAGGGAGTTCAGATGGGAGTATTGCGATCTCTAAGCAATTGGGGAGTTTTAATTCTAGTGGGACACTAATTGAACGCAATTCGAACAACAATAGAAATCAAAGCATTCAAATTGGGAGATTAAACAGAGTAGTAAATTCTATTTTCAACTCTGAGGCGAATTCTCAGCTTACTACACAGTACGGAAGAATCAATAGAGCTTTTTCAACATTAGAGGCAAATTCAAACCAAAATAAACTCTGGTTTAATCAAACGGGTTATTTCAATGCTTCACTAAATGGCCTCTTTTTGAGCAATGAGAATGTATTACAGTCAATTCAAAAAGGGTTCTTGAATCGTATGACTTCTATTTGGGCCTTGTCAAATATGAATCGAATACGCTTATTTCAAGAGGGAAATCAAAATACTCTTAGAATAAATGGGCTCTACAGTGATCTGAACAGACTATTAGTTTTGCAATACGGTCTAGTAAATAAAAGTTATATATCAGCTAGAGAGGCTTTAGCGAATCAGTATACCATTAAACAAAGCAATCGAGGAAATATTTCTTTACTCACTGTGATGATGAGTGATAGGAATAAAATTCGTGCATTTCAAAGTGGCAATGCCAACACTATTGTGCAACAATTTCGAAGTTCAAGTTCGAACGATATTTCTCAACATCAAAAGAAATCGGTTAATGCCTTTAGCGGTACATCTTTAATTGAATCTGAAAATAATGCGATTGGAATGACACAAAATCGAGCCAAAAGGTCTTATGGTGTGGTTAAACTCACAGAGTCCGACGACAATAATATCTATACAGAGCAATATAATGGGTATCAGAACAATTTAAATATTGAACTGGTATCTTATTCAGAAGATAACATTATGACTGTCTATCAGTCAGGAAATTACCAAGAATTTGATGCATACGCAGAAAACTCTAAAAGCAATCAATTTTACAGTTTACAAGAATCTGAAGACAACAAAAGTGTTGTGAAACTGAATAATTCGGATAGTAACACATTAATTTCGACTCAACAGGGTGATAGCAATACAGTAGTTGTCGCACTTAACGAAAGTGATAGGAATACTATTTACACGAATCAAACAGGTGATGAGAATACGGCTTATTATTTTGTTATTGCAGATTCTGATTCAAATACTGCTAAAATTGATCAATTAGGAGATGAATCTACAGCCATTGTAGAAATAGAAGGAGACCAGAATGTAGTTTGGATTTTTCAAGACGATTCAAGTAAAGAGTCTATTGCAATTGTGAGTATTGAAGGTAATTTAAATGAAGCGAACATAGATCAAAATGATGATTCTTCTGCGGGTTATATTGAGATTAAAGGAACTGCTAATATTGCCTCACTCATGCAAGATGGAAATAGCCAGTTCAGTATTCAAAAGCAAGAAGGATCCTCAAATTTAGTGCTGTCTGTTCAAAATGGAGATGACAATTACAATTACACGCTTCAACAAGGAGACGCTAACACTATTTTTTCGACTCAGACGGGAACATTGAATTCGAATCGAATAATACAAATCGGCAGCGCCAATATCGCAATCGTTAATCAAAATGGATTACTACACACCAGTAGTATAAGCGAAATAGGATCAAATAATTCAGCTACAGTCACCCAGTTGAATGGATCAAAATAAAGTAATTTCATATATTAGGTTCATAAAAAAACCTCGCTTTTGCGAGGTTTTTTCTTATTAAGAGCCACACATTAGGCAGTCTTCGTCATTGTCTTCACTTTCTTTAGCTTTTTGAATCATCTCTTTTAATTCCAAAGCAGTTAGTGGTTGTGTGTTAATTTCTTGACTCCTAGCAGAGGATTCCTTTTTTTTGACTGCTACTACTGCTGCTTCTGCCACTTTCGCTGGCTCTGGGGCTTTCTTTTTAGTATTATCTAGAGTGAATTTAATTGCATCTGTGGCTGCTTTAGTTCTCAAGTAATACATTCCGGTTTTCAGGCCGCTCTTCCATGCGTAAAAATGCATTGAAGTCAATTTAGAGAAGTTTGCATCTTCCATAAATAGATTCAATGATTGGCTCTGATCGATAAAGTAACCACGCTGTCTACTCATATCGATGATATCTTTCATACTTAATTCCCAAGCTGTCTTATACAACTCTTTTAAGTCTTCTGGAATACCGTCAATGTGTTGGATAGAACCATTGGCTCTCATGAGTTCTTGTTTTAAATCCTCATTCCACAATCCTAACTCAACCAAATCTTCTAATAGATGTTTGTTGACTACAATAAACTCTCCTGATAGCACACGTCTAGTGTACAAATTCGAGGTATAAGGCTCAAAACACTCATTATTACCTAGTATTTGTGAAGTGGAAGCCGTTGGCATTGGCGCGACTAATAAAGAGTTTCGCACTCCAGATTTTTTAACTTCCTTTCTGAGTTTATTCCAATCCCATCTTCCTGATAAATCCTCATCATTAACACCCCATAGGTTGTATTGGAATTTTCCTTCAGAAATTGGAGAACCTTTATATGAACTGTAAACGCCTTCTTCTTTAGCCATTTCCATGGAGGCTTCTACAGCTGCGAAATATATAGTTTCAAATATGTCTTGGTTCAATTCTTTAGCCTGATCCGAAGTAAATGCTAAACGGAGTTTTATAAAGGTATCCGCCAAGCCCTGCACTCCAAGACCAATGGGTCTATGTCTCATGTTGGAGTTTTCTGCTTCGATGACAGGGTAGTAATTGCGATCTATAACTCGGTTGAGGTTTTTAGTTACGCGTTTGGTCACACGATACAATTCTTCGTGATTGAAGCTGTTGTTTTCAACGAACATGGGTAGGGCAATCGAAGCCAAGTTACATACAGCTACTTCGTCTGGCGAAGTGTATTCTAATATTTCTGTACAGAGATTTGAAGAACGTATGGTACCTAAATTCGATTGATTCGATTTTCTGTTCGCAGCGTCTTTGTAGAGCATGTAAGGAGTTCCAGTCTCGATTTGTGACTCGAGGATTTTTTCCCACAACTCTCTCGCTTTTATTGTTTTTCTGCCCTTTTTCTCAGATTCGTATTTGAGGTAAAGTTTATCGAAATCATCGCTATGAGAATCTGCTAAACCTGGGCACTCGTTTGGACACATCAAGGTCCAATGTTCGTTAGCCTCCACGCGCTTCATGAATAAGTCTGGAATCCACATCGCATAGAACAGGTCACGAGCCCTCATTTCCTCTTTTCCGTGGTTCTTTTTCAGGTTTAAGAAATCAAAAATATCAGCATGCCAAGGTTCCAAGTAAATCGCAAAACTTCCTTTTCGCTTTCCTCCACCTTGATCTACATAGCGAGCGGTGTCATTAAAAACTCGGAGCATAGGGACGATGCCATTAGAAGTACCGTTGGTTCCTGAAATGTAAGAGCCTGTTGCTCTGATATTGTGAATAGATAAGCCTATTCCACCAGCAGATTGTGAAATTTTAGCCGTTTGCTTAAGGGTGTCATAAATTCCATCGATACTGTCATCTTTGGTGGTCAAAAGAAAACAAGAAGACATTTGTGGTTTAGGTGTCCCTGAGTTAAATAAAGTAGGTGTCGCATGTGTAAAGTACTTCTTTGACATTAGCTCGTAGGTCTCAATAGCAGCATCAAGATCGTTCAAGTGGATTCCGATAGAAACACGCATTAGCATGTGTTGGGGGCGTTCTGCTATAGTTCCGTTTAATTTCAATAGATATGAGCGCTCAAGGGTCTTGAAGCCGAAATAATCATAACTGAAATCGCGATTGTAAATAATCGCAGAGTCGAGTTTATCAGCATTCTCTTGAATGACGTCGTGTACCTCTTTCGAAAGAAGAGGTGCTGCTTTACCTGTTCTTGGGTTGATATATTCATAAAGCTCCTTCATCGTTTCAGAAAACGATTTTTTTGTGTTTTTATGAAGGTTAGAAACAGATATACGAGCTGCTAGTTTTGCGTAATCAGGGTGAGAGGTAGTCAAGGTAGCGGCAATTTCAGCTGCTAAGTTGTCTAATTCTGAAGTAGTCACTCCATCGTAAAGACCGTCAATGACACGCATCGCAACTTTTACAGGATCGACTAAATCGTTTAGTCCGTAACAAAGTTTACGGACTCTAGCTGTAATTTTGTCGAACATTACAGGCTCTTTTCTACCATCTCTTTTGATTACATGCATATCTCAGGGGGTGTTAAAGTAGGTTAAGTTTATTGTTGTTCTATTAAAAGTCTGCATCAAAAGAGAATGACTCTTCTGTGCTTGGCTTAGTTGCCGAATTTTTCACTCCAGCTTTCTGGTATTCACTAACTTTCTTTTCAAAGAAGTTTGTTTTTCCTTGAAGCGAAATCATATCCATAAAGTCAAATGGATTACTCACATTATACATCTTTTCGCATTCGAGCTCAACTAATAGTCGATCGGTTACAAACTCTAAATACTGTGTCATCAACTTAGCATTCATTCCAATCAAACTAACAGGAAGCGATTCAGTAATAAATTCTCTTTCAATGTTGAGTGCGTCTACAAGAATATCCTTGATTCGCTCTTTTGGCACCTTGTTGATGAGGTGTTTGTTGTGAAGGTGTACCGCGTAATCACAGTGCAATCCTTCGTCTCTAGAAATCAATTCGTTGGAGAAGGTTAGTCCTGGCATAAGTCCTCTTTTCTTTAACCAGAAAATAGAGCAAAACGCACCAGAGAAGAAAATACCTTCGACAGCAGCGAAAGCAATAAGACGTTCTGCGAAACTTGGAGATTCGATCCATCGCAAGGCCCAGTCCGCTTTCTTCTTTATTGCAGGAAAATTCTCAAGTGCTTTGAACAATACGTCTTTTTCTTTTTCGTCGTCGACATAGGTATCGATCAAAAGTGAATAGGTTTCTGAATGGATGTTTTCCATCATGATTTGAAATCCGTAGAAAAATTTTGCTTCAGAGTATTGCACCTCATTTACAAAGTTTTCAGCTAGGTTTTCATTCACGATACCATCAGAGGCTGCAAAGAAGGCTAGGATGTGTTTGATAAAGTAACGCTCGTCATCGGAGAGTTTATTACTCCAGTCGTGCGGGTCTTGAGATAAGTCAATTTCTTCTGCAGTCCAAAATGAGGCCTCAGCCGTTTTATACCATTGCCACAAGTCGTGATGCTGGATTGGAAAAATCACGAAACGGTCTTTGTTGTCTTCTAAAATGGGTTCAATTACTGTTGACATATTCTTATTCTTTTAGTATTTCAAATTTCTCGAGACTAACAAAGATGATAAAAGACATGCATTGATTTTGGACTGTTTAACGAGAATTGCTCTGAAGTTTTTAACAGAAATTGTTGAAATGTACCCTTAGGTCAACGACAGTAAGAATTCAATAAAGTTGACAAAATTGGAGCGAAATTTATTTGCTCGAATTAGGATCGGTTTTGTTTAACTTTAGAAGCGGCTTCGAGCTTGGCGTACCATTCCGTACCAAATTTGCGAATGATGGCTTCTTTCAAAAACTCAAAGACTTTCAGTTTTTGAGTTTTCCCCAAATCACAGGCGGGACTACAGATATGCCACTTATGGTAATTTACTGCAGTGAATGAGTTGTAGCGGGTGAGTCGAATCGGATAGAGGTGACAACTTATGGGTTTTTTGAAGTCGATCTTTCCTGCATTGTAAGCGGCCTCTATCCCACACTTTGCGATTTTATGCTTGTCGTAAACCACATATGCGCAATCTCTTCCTCGAATTAATGGAGTTTCCCACTCTCCGTCTTCTCCTTTGACAAAGGTCCCTTTTTGGGCTATAATTTCAAGCCCCTCTTCACTTAAAAAAGGTTTGATTTCAGGTAGATTTCTTTCAAGGATTGAAAGTTCTTCATCTTCAAGAGGAGCGCCGTATTCTCCCTCGACACAACAGGCTCCTTTGCAAGCTTTTAAATCACATAGAAAGTGTTCTTCAAGCAGGTCTTGGGATATTATTTTGTCATCGATTTGAATCAACTTGGAAAGGGTTAAGAGTTCTTAGATTTGAAACCGTGTACGAATTGTTTTCCAAATCCTTTTGGAACATTTTCATCTCCCGGAAAGCCCAATTCAATACTACCGTTTTGATCAGGGATGTAATTCGTTCCAAAAAGATAGTCCCATACACTCAAACTGATTCCATAATTTACGCCCTGATTTTTTTCTTTAGGTAGGTGATAGGCGTGATGATAAAGGTGCATTACAGGATTGTTAAATACGTACCTTAAAATTCCGTAGTCCAATTTTACATTGGCGTGGTTAAGGTGCCCGATGGATATAGCTACAAAGTGAACGATGTAAGCTTGTTCAGGTTCAAATCCACCCAAAAGCATAACCCCAATTGTCTTTAAGGGCTTGTATAAAATATTTTCCATCCAGTGATAACGCATATGTGCTGCAAAGCCCATTTCTTTTACGCTGTGGTGAATCTGATGAAATTTCCACAAGGCCTCAAATCGATGCAAAGCGATATGTGTAAGCCACTGCACAAAATCTAGTAAGACAAAGAAAATGAGAAGGCTCCAAAAAACACCTAAACCATCGAGATCAATAAGTTGAATACTGTAGTATTGTATTCCAATGATACTAAAGAGTTCTCGCAGCAAACTGTAAATTCCACTGATTGCAATGCTAAAGGCGAAGAAGTTGAAAAACATGTATAAGAGGTCTAGCCAAAAATCTTTTCGAATGGATTTTTGATTTTTTCTCCAAGGAAAAAGCAACTCAAGGCTGTAAACCAAAACTGAGATGAGAATTAGTCCCCAAAAAAAGTTTTGATACCAAGGCACGTCAAAGGTTACCGAGCGCATAAACCAGTTTGCACTTCCTCTGATGCTAGACCAAATGATTTCCATAGCAGCGATCATATGTCAAAATTACAACTATGATTTAAAAATTAAGTTAAAGAGGGTTACTTAATTCGCTATAACTCCTATATTATTAGTCATAATAGTCATCATTTTCTCGAAGTCTATCTTGGGTTGGTAGTTCCAGTCATAACTAGCCTCCTTGTAGGACAAGCTATCGGGCCAACTCTCGGCAATATCATACCTGAAGTCTCTTTGATACTCAGGACTAAAATGTGGGTATTGCTCTTGTAGCGCCAAGGTCAATTCCTTGGGTGAAAAAGACATACCTCCGATATTATACGAATCTCTAATTGTTATTTTAGAAGATTCTGCATGCATTAATTGTATGGTCGCCTCAACAGCGTCTGATATATAAAGCATAGGGAGCACCTTCTCGGGATTAATGGCACAATTTATTTCTGTCTCTGCAGTAGCTGCTCGAAACATGTCCATAACGTAATCGGTAGTACCTCCACCCGGTGGACTCTTAAAACTGATCAGGCCAGGATACCGAATACTTCGAACATCAAAATTGTATTTCTGGTGATAGTACTGACACCAGTGCTCTCCTGTAAGTTTGCTAATTCCATAAACAGTAATTGGTTTATGAATTCCATTTTGTGGACATTGTTCACGTTGACTTTCGTAACCAAAAATAGCGATACTCGAAGGCCAAAATAGTTTTTGAATGACTCCTTCTCTGCCCAATTCAAGCAAATTTAAAAGGCCTTGGATATTGACTTTCCAGGCTTGCTTTATATTTTTTTCTGCAGATGCACTCAATAGTGCAGCCAAAAGATAGACCTCTGTGATTTGATGTTTATCGATTAGCGCTCTAATGGCATCTGCATCGGTCACGTCAAGGTGTTCAAAAGGAGTATTAGAAAGGTGAGTACTAGAACGAATATCAGCTCTTATGATAGTCTCGTCGGGATAGTACTTTTGAAGTGCCTCGCAGAGCTCTATGCCCAATTGACCTTCACTGCCGATAATTAAAATTCGATTATCGTTCATGGGGATTTAGTTAGTTTAGCATTGCTAAAATTAATTCAAATTCTGTCAGTACATTTGGTATATGAGAAAATTTTTGATTTTCAACATGGCTCTTTTGCTTTTTGGATGCAAAGCAAAAACCAATACCACTGAGCTTAGCCTAAGCCCGGCAGTTTCAGAACTCGAAGAAACTGAAAATCAAGTTTCTGCTTGGAAGCTTGAGCGTAACGACCTTAGTCTTTTGGATGAAGAAACCTTTAATCTAGTCGAAAATTGGGGCGCTTTTATGAAATTTCAACTCGGGCTCGAAAACCTAGTGAGAGCGACAAATCAATCTGAGATGCTTTTGGCAATTGAAGATTTAATAGTTCAGGAGACTGAACTATCCAATTCAACCTATCCTGAGGTTTTCAATCACCAAATGATTAAAAGCCGTCAAAAACTCGTTCGAACTTTTTTACTTCAACTTAAAGCTGATTTATTAGATAAAACACCTATCACCAATTCGGGAACTAATTTCTTAGATAGTTACAATCAATGGATTGAATTTATGAATTCCCTTAGCACTCAATTAAAATACCAACTTAAAGATGAAAATAAATCTTAACAAACGTCGATTACTGCTAGCACTCCTAGTTCCAATTTTTATCCAGGCCCAGCAAAGTCAGGTCGTAAAAGAACAAATTAACTCGGTACTTAATCAGTGGCATAAAGCCGCGTCAGATGCCAATTTTAACGCCTATTTTAAATTGATGGACCAGCAGTCCATCTTTATAGGCACAGACCCTGAAGAACTATGGAATAAACAGGAATTCATGGATTTTGCTAAACCCTACTTCGATAGAGGCAAGGCTTGGAGTTTCTCCTCAGTTGAACGCAATATTTACATGGACGAAAACCAAAAATACGCCTGGTTTGATGAGTTGTTGAGTACACAAATGGAACTGTGTCGAGGCTCTGGAATTCTAATGTTAACGGACCAAGGTTGGAAAATTAGACACTATGTATTGTCTATTGCAGTACCCAATGAAGATGTTGATCAGCTTGTAGTACTCAAAAAAGAACACGATCAAAGTCTAATTGATGCACTGCGCAAAAAGTAATTATTGCGCTTGGTTTTGTTCTTTGCGCTCTAAAAGTGCTTGACGACTTAAGCTCGCTAAATTAAAATTAGGGGCCATTTTGATAGCTTCATCAAAAATTGCTACGGCCTCGTCTATATTTTCGTTGTCTCCGTTAAATGTAATTAAAGCCTTTAAGTGCATAAATGCTGCTTTAAGCGGAACCTGATAGGGCTGTTGTCTTTCAAAAAAAGCATAATTCATTTCGTCTGTAGCATTCGACAAACCAAACTCAACATCTTCCATCGCCGCCTGCGTATTACCGGTTAATATTTTGAGATCGGCCACCTCGTAAGCGGTAAAAGGACTCTGATTGTTGTCAAATAAAAGTTGAAAAGCATTTAATGCTCTTTGGTTATCCCCTAGATTTTTAAGAGATATAGCTCTGGCAGATAAGGCGACATCCGAGTCTGCTGCACTTGAGTTTAAACCAAGTATACTTATCGCTTGTACGTGCTGCTCGCTATTCATATATATGTAAGCCAAAGTGTCTCTGCGCTCCACAGACGGGCTAAGAACATTCAAATGAGTTAATGCATTGATCATACCGCCAACATCATTTTGCAATTGCATTTGTCGATAAAACTTTTCATAATGAGAAAGTAAAGTTGCATTGTCCTGAGCTTGTAACCATCCAAAGTTCAAACTGGTTAAGAAGAAACATCCAAAAATGATCGCTTTTTTCATATTTAAGAATTAGGGATTGAAAGTAATAAACAATTTTGAGATTAAAGAAGATTATAGTCTTTGATTAGAATTGAAATGATTTTTGTTGAATTATAGCATCATTGATTACAAAAGGCGTTGGAATCGTTTCTGCAGGTCGATCCAAAATGCTGAATTCTGGGTGCCTTAAAAGATCGTTTGATATTTCGTTGATCGTTAGATTTAAAGATTCGTTTTTATCAAATTGTAATAAGATTTTAGTGCTTGCTCCATCGCTGACATAATGCGTAAATAAACGCTTACCTCTATATGCTAAAAATAGAGGTGATAATGGGCTTTCATTCACCTCTACATAATTGACCAAAGCACCTTCAGCAAAAACTTCGATACGATGAACCTTTCTATGATTTTTGATTTCGAATTCAAGTTGTCGAATATCTTCTATAATGCTGTCTTTACTGATGTGTAATTCGAAATCAGCTATGGCTTTTTCAGGTGCTGAATTGACGCTTTGAAATCGAGAACCGTACTTGCTTGCAAATTGTGGTGTAGCTTGGGATGTATCCGCAGCATCGAAGTAGGGCGCATTCCAAGGGTGAAGCACGTGATCATAGGTAGCCCAATACGCTCCATTTTCATTTTTTAAATAAACCAGACTTGTAGGCTTAGGACGCTCCTCATTATAACTTGAATTGAAATGTGCATTACTCATTAAAAGTCCAAACAAAGCAAATGCCAATAGGCTCCATTTTTTGTGAGAGCCGATTTGAAATACCGTGGTGATAGAAGCAAAAAACAAAAGGCTTACCAATATACTCACGCTAACCAACATAGAAAGACCAAGACCAATAGGAAACATTTCAATCATTGGAGTCAAAATCAGTACAGATGGAATGGTGAGTAGTTGTGCTATCCACTTATGCTCTGGGTAGTAGTGAGAGAGAAGTAAGGTCGAACTCATGAAAAAGGGAATCCAAATAAAGAAGCTAGCGCCTGGTAAATAATACTGAAGAAGTCCGGTAATAACGATCCAAAACAATGTCATTACACTGAGTAGAACGTCCAAGTTTTCAAATTCAAATTTAAATCGCGCTAGAATTAGCAATTGAATCCCTAAACTTAAGGCAACCACAGAAGCGATATATAATTTACCGTTATAGGTAAACCCGTGAAGGATATCTTGGTAAGAGGGATAAAGGATTTGCAGTACATCGTATAAAAAATACCCAATTACCCCATTTATGAGAATACTCAGGATTACATAAAGCGAAGCTTTGCCTAAAATAATCTTATTCCAATTTACAGTTGTAAATCTTTTAAAAACTGCCCAACTGAAAAGTCCAAGAACAATTAGAAATAAGGGCCAAATCATGGCGTTGTCGTAGTGTACGAATCCGATTACAGGTAAATTGAAATAAACCCGATCTCGGTTAGACTTTAAATCGGATAAATCAGCATTACCAAAATATTGTAATAAGGGCATTAAATAACTTTTTTGATGTGCTAAACTCTCCGCATCCAAGCGGTCAGCGCGATCGAGGGCGGTATGGTAATCAAAATGATCATCGATAAACGCGAAATTGAATCCATCTATGTTTTTATCTTCTCTAAAAACAGTGAGGTCGGTGTCGTTAGGTAGGAGTTTATAAATACTGTAGGCTAGGGAATTGGCCACGGGATGAGAAATATCTGCCTTTGCAAAATGTTTGATCAGCCCGCTGTTTCCTTGGTTAGTTTCGATTAACATATAACTTGGACCTCCACTGCCTCGAGCTTCAAAGTTTAAAACCAAGCCAACGTCTTCTGCCCAAGAATGTTTATTCACGAATAAATCTGCACCATTTAAACCCAATTCTTCAGCATCTGTAAAAACAATAATGACATCATTTTTCAGAGGTTCATTTGAGGCGAGAAGCGTTCGAACTCCTTCTAAAATGGTCGCTACTCCGCTTGCAGCATCACTAGCTCCAAAAGAGGAGTGTGGTGAACTATCGTAATGCGAGAGAAGTAACAAGGCATGTGCTGGCACCCCAGAACTTCCTTTAATTCGGGTAATTATATTGATGGGTTGTGACACATTAGCCCAGTCACCCGAGGTATATCCTTTTTGAAGAAGGACTTCCAAACCTAATTTTTCAAGTTCTTGAATTAAATATTCCCGAACACCAGAATGTGCATCGAAACCCAAACCGTGCGGGTTTTGACTCATTTGTTCGACGTGGGTAAACGCACGTTTTAGCGAATAGGTGTCAGCAGCAACTTCTTCGTTGAGATCTGCTGATGGTGTTAAGGTGTTTAGGCTTATAAATGAAGCTAAAAAAATAAGGAGAATACCTAAATTTTCTTTGAGTAATTTGAAGAGCATAGATGCGATTTAGTCAGTGATGTTTTTTCAAATTCAATTTGATTTTTATCAGATATATGATAGGTCAAGTCGTAGAGTTCAAATGATATTTTTCCTGTCTTTGCAAGCTTAACCCCAGTAACCTTTTTTGAGTCAAAGCCTAGTAACCACAACTCTCTGAGGTGCACTTTCCTTTTTTCTTTTCTTGCGAATGTTTCTAAGATAGCATAATTCCTTTTAAGCTGGCGGTGAACATAGTTGAAGCGCTGGTTTCTTGTCCTATTCGCCTCATTGTGATATTGAGTTCGACAACTGTCAGAACAAAAACGCTTATCAATTCGACCTCTTAGTTCTTGTTGGCATTGCACGCAAAATTGAATCATTTTTTTGGACAAAAGAAAACATCCCTCTCTGCAGCTTTAAAACAGAAAGGGATGTGCTTTTTTACTCTTCTGAGCTCAAGGGTTGTACTTCTGCTTTTAAGTAAGCCGTATTAAACTTAGCAATAGCTTCATCAATGCTCTTTTTCTCATCGACTATGGCATCCCACTTATTGATGAGGTCATCAAATCGTTCCTGTGCACCCTGTGTTGGTTCAGGATCGTCAGAGTCGATGTAGGACTTCAAATAAATCATGTCTGCTCCAAGTTTATTGTGAAAATTGATGACATCTTGAAAGGTTTTTTGTTTGGGTTGGATGATTTTTTCTTCCCAAACCACGATTTTATCCATGAGGTCTTGAGCTTCAGACGACAATTCGTCAACTTTATCTAGACGCTTTTGAGCCCACTTGAGTTCTTTTTTTACGGTTCGAACGTAATTGACATCATCATGCATTTGGGTGAGCATTTGATCAAGTGCACTGAGCATAGCCTCCTGCGATTGGTATGCGGCGAGTGTAGCTTCAACTCTTGGATCTGCTTGAAGATCTAAAGCAGTGCTTTGCATTTCATCACCGATATAGAGCTTTAGCATGTAGGTTCCAGGTGCAGCATTTGCCCCACTAAGACCTCCAAAAACAAAAATATTTTCTAAGCTAGGGAGGGGTTCATGTCTCAAATCCCAATGAAAACGATGAAAACCTTCGGTATTCTTAAGGCTTAAAGGTTTGCTTGGGCCTCCTGGCCAAGTTTTGAAGTTTTCAGGAGCTCCACTGCTGTAACTTCTAATTAGATCTCCTTTTTTATTGAGCACTTCAACTCTAATTTCTTTTTCAGCATCTTCTGCGCTGAGGTAGTAATCGATAATTGCGCCTGGAAGCGGATTTGTTCCTTGAGTAGTTGACCTGCTTTGACCACCCATAATTCTATAGGTCGTCTTCGGACTGAATAGTTGACTTTTAGAATCGCTATCAGCACCTTGAAGAAATCCGAGGTCATCTAAGATCCAAAAAGATCTTCCTGCAGTCGCGGCGACTAGATCATTATCTGCAATTGTTAAATCGTTTATCGGAACCACGGGTAGATTTAATTGAAATGAATTCCATTGTGTTCCTCCGTCTGTACTTATGAACAATCCTGTTTCGGTTCCGGCGTAAAGTAAATCTTTACGTATAGGGTCTTCTCTCACTACTCTAACAAAAGTGTGCTCGCCTTCAATACCGTCTGTGATACTTTTCCATTTTTTTCCGTAATCAGTGGTTTTAAAAATATGAGGTGTGAGATCCATATTTTTATATCCCATAACCGCGATGTAAGCGGTTGCGGCATCGTGAGGGGATACTTCTATGCTGTTGATGATATAATTTGAAATACCTTTTGGAGTCACATTGTTCCAAGTTTTTCCTCCATCCTGTGTCAGGTGTACTAGTCCGTCGTCTGATCCAGCCCACATTACGCCCTGTTCATGAGGAGAAGCAGTTAAAGACATCAAGGTATTGTAGTTTTCTCCTCCAGCACCTTCATTGGTGAATGGACCTCCTCCTTCATTGTGCTTGTCTTTTTCATCCCTAGTAAGGTCTGGGCTGATTACTGTCCAAGATTGTCCTTTGTCTGTACTTTTGAAAACTACGTTACCTGCATGATAAATTACACTTGCATCAAAAGGGTCAACTAAAAGAGGCGCATTCCAATTGAAGCGGTATTTAAAGGTGCTCGGATATTTTCCTAATCCTAATTCGGGATATTCTTTAATTTCTTTATGTGTCGATGATTTTACATTAAATCGTTCGAGTATACCTTGATAACATCCTCCGTAGAGTATCTCAGGATTGTCAGGGTCAAATGCGATAAAAGCGCTCTCACAACCAGGTCCCGAAAACCAATCTTTGTGATCTATTCCTCCGTCATCAGTGCGACTTGCAATAGCTACAGAACTGTTGTCCTGTTGCCCTCCATAAACGTAATAGGGCATTTTACGATCTGCAATAACTCTATAAAATTGTGCAGTTGGTTGATTGGATTGTGTACTCCAGCTCATCCCTCCATTATTGGAAATATTAGCCCCACCATCATTGGAGTTAATCATTACTGAATTATTCTCAGGGTGAATCCACAAGTGATGGTTGTCTCCGTGAGGAGTTCTCACGGGTTTAAAGGTCTTTCCGCCATCAATGGATTTAAGCATTGGTGCATTCAGTACATAAACTGTGTTTTCGTCTTGGGTGTCTGCAAAAATTTCCATGTAGTACCACGATCTGGTAATCAGAATACGATCTTTACTTGTTTGCGTCCATGATTTTCCCTGGTTGTCAGAACGGTATACTCCTCCTTTTTCGCCCTCGGCTTCGATCACTGCAAAGATTCGATTTGAGTTAGCTCTAGACACGGAGATACCAGATTTACCCATTATTTCGGGTAGGCCAGAACTCATTTTAGTCCAATTCATTCCTCCATCAACCGATTTGTATAAACCTGAACCAGCTCCCCCAGATTCCATTTTCCAAGGATATCTTCGATGGTCCCACATAGATGCGTAGAGGACTAAGGGATTATTCATATCCATAGTCAAAGAAGAAGCTCCGGTGCGCTGATCGACGTACAGCACTTTTGACCAACTACTTCCACCGTCTAGGCTTTTGTAGATACCTCGGTCTTCAGAGTCTCCGTATTGCGCTCCTTGAACGGCGACATAAACCACATCAGGATTACTCGGATGAATGATAACATCAGAAATGTGTCTACTGTAATCTAGTCCAATATGAGACCAGCTTTGACCGGCATCCATAGATTTGTACATGCCGTCTCCCATAGATGTCATAACACCTCGAGCTGGGTGTTCTCCCATTCCGACATAAACCACATTGGGGTCTGATTCAGAAACTGCAATAGCTCCCACCGTACCTGTTTTTAGAAATCCATCAGAGATGTTTTTCCAGTTTAAACCATCGTCAGTAGTTTTCCAAATACCACCTCCGGTAGACCCCATGTAATAGGTGTGCGCCTGTTTGAGCACCCCAGTTGAAGTGACGCTTCGCCCTCCTCTAAAAGGTCCAATATTTCTCCAGCTCATTCCTTTAAATGATGCATTGCTAAGGGATTCACTAGTGACTTCTTGACCGAAAGTAAAACTAGCGATTAAGCTTAGTATCAATGTAAGTAAGCCTCTTGATTTCATAGTATTTATCTTGTTTAGTAGTTATTGCATTAGATTCTTAAATATATAAAAACGTTTGTACATGTTTAAATTACAGATAAAGCTATATTCAATTCAGACCTTTCGAAAAAATAGTTTATACATGAATGCATTAAAAAACAAAGTACAGTTGATTGGCTACGTGGGTAACGATCCCGAAGTATCAGAATTAAAAAGCGGTAAAAAAAAGGCGAAGTTTTCTATGGCCACCAATGAATCGTACACCAATTCAGAAGGCGAACCAATTACCGATACGCAATGGCACTATGTGGTTGCATGGGAAAAACTCGCGCAAATTGTAGAAAAGTACGTTCGCAAAGGAAAGGAGATTGTGGTTGAGGGAAAGCTTCAAACACGTTCGTATGAAGATATTAAGGGTGAGCGAAAGTTCATCACAGAGGTGAAGTGCAGCGAAGTTTTATTGTTGGGTAAACCCTTAGAAAAAGAATTGGTAGAAGAGTAGTTATGTAAAAATACGGTGTGCCTCTCTGAAGGTGTTGGTATGAGCGTCAACAATTGTCCTGAGTTGAGGTGAGTAACCCCCTCCCATGGATATTTGAATTGGAATTTGATAGTGTTTTGCGTAAGAAAGGACAATTGCGTCTCGTCTTTTACAGGCTTGAATACTGAGATTGAGTTTGCCAAGTTTATCTGACTTGAGTATATCAACGCCGCTGAGGTAAAAGATAAACTGAGGTTCAAATTTCTGATGAATTTCCTTGAGGTGTTGTTCAAGTAATTGAAGATAGACGTCATCGGTAATTGAACTTTCGAGTTCAACATCTAAATCAGATTGTTCTTTTTTAAAAGGATAATTGGCCTTACCGTGCATCGAAAAGGTGAAAACTTCAGGCACTGTTGAAAATATTTCGGCAGTGCCATTTCCTTGATGAACGTCTAAATCTATTATGGTTATTCTCTGAGCTATTCCTTGGTCTAAGATATACTGAGCAGCAATGGCCTGATCGTTGAAGAAGCAAAAGGCCTCTGCACGATCACTGAAAGCGTGATGTGTTCCGCCGGCAATATTCATAGAGACGCCACTTTCGATAGCGTAATGCACATTGTATATAGTTCCTTGTGCAATGATTTGTTCGCGATCGACGAGTGCTTGACTTAAGGGAAATCCAGATTTGCGAATTTCTTGTTTAGACAATTGCAGCGATAGCAATTTGTCAATATACGCCTGGGTATGCACTCTGGAGACTTTTTCTAGTGCAATTTTTTCTGGTGCAAAAAAGTTCTCCTGTTGAAATAATCCCTCGTATAAAAGTTGCTCGGGAAGCAGGCGATATTTGTCCATAGGAAATCTATGGCCTTCAGGAAGATCGAGGTAGTAGCAGGGGTGATACGCTATACGTATCATTAGGTAATGTCGCTACCGGCAGGAATGCCGTCTTGATCAGGATTCACAAAAACAAGCTCACCTTTTGCGTTCTCTGTCATAAGTATCATTCCTTGACTCTCTACTCCTCGTAATTTTCGGGGAGCTAGATTGGCTACAAGGGTTACTTGTTTACCAATAATTTCACTTGGTTCAAAGTACATGGCTATGCCAGAGACTACTGTCCTTTTTTCAATACCTAGGTCAACTTGAAGGACTAATAGTTTATCTGCTTTTGGCATTTTTTCAGCACTAATGATATGACCTACGCGTAAATCTAATTTTGAGAAGTCATCAAAATTAATTGTAGGTTTTATTTCAGCTATGGCTGATTGATTTTGTTCAGAGGCGTTTTCCAATTTTGTATTGTTTAGTTTTTCCAATTGCTTTTCGATTTCACTGTCTTCTATTTTTCGAAACAAGAGTTGATTTTCATTGAGTCTTGCACCACTCTTAATAAAGTGTGATTCTTGAGCGATTTCATTCCAATGAATTTGATTGAGCTCTAGACCTAAAATACCCTTTAGTTTGGCTGAAGTAAAAGGCAAGAAGGGTTCGCTTAGCACCGCAAGCGCACCTACTATCTGTATAGCCGTATACATAATCTGAGCCACATGATCTGGTTCTGTTTTAATGCGTTTCCAAGGTTCGGCGTCGGCCAAGTACTTATTGCCAAAACGCGCAAGATTCATGAGTTCACCTAAGGCTTCTCTAAATCGGTAACGATTCAAAGAAGATTCTATTTTTGAAGGAAAGCTCTTGAGCTGAGCCAAAATTTCTAACTCGTGCGCATTTAATTCTTGAACTTTAGGAATTTCTCCTTGGTAATATTTGTGCATGAGGACCACGACGCGATTCACGTAGTTTCCGAAAATGGCAACTAGTTCATTGTTGTTACGCGCTTGAAAATCTTTCCAAGTGAAATCATTGTCTTTGGTTTCAGGTGCGTTCGCTGTTAGTGCATAACGCAAAACGTCTTGCATTCCTTCAAACTCTTCTAGGTATTCATGCAACCATACAGCCCAATTTTTAGAAGTCGACAACTTTTGACCTTCAAGATTTAAGAATTCATTGGCGGGAACTTGTGTGGGTAAAATATAATCGCCCTTTGCTTTTAAAATACTGGGGAAGATGATGCAATGAAAGACAATATTGTCTTTACCTATAAAGTGTACTAATTCTGTTTGTTCATCCTTCCAATAGGGTTGCCAATCTTTTCCTTCACGTTCGGCCCATTCTTTGGTAGAGGAAATGTAACCTATTGGGGCTTCAAACCAAACATAGAGCACTTTTTGGGCTCCTTCATAGGCCGCTGGAACAGGTATTCCCCAATCTAAATCACGAGTCACGGCTCTAGGTTTGAGCCCGTCATCAATCCATGATTTACACTGACCGTAAACGTTGGATTTCCAGTCTTCTTTGTGATCATTGAGAATCCAGTTCTTTAAAAATCCTTCAAAATTATTGAGAGGCAAGAACCAATGCTTTGTTTTTTTCAAACTGGGTTTACTACCGCTTAGTGTAGAGATTGGATTGATGAGATCTGTGGCGTTTAAAGAAGTACCGCATTTTTCACACTGGTCTCCATAAGCTTCGTGGTGCCCACATTTTGGACAAGTACCAGTCACAAAACGATCTGCTAAAAACTGCTGCGCCTGATCATCGTAAAGTTGCTCGGAAACTTGCTCTTCGAAGACTCCTTTTTCATGGAGCTCTTTAAAAAACGCTGAGGCTGTTTCGTGATGAATTGCTCTTGAAGTTCTAGAATAATTGTCAAAAGTTATTCCAAAGTCCTCAAAAGATTCACGAATCATCTTGTCATAAGTGTCGATAATATCTTGAGGTTCCTTGCCCTCTTTTTTAGCACGCATCGGAATGGCTACTCCGTGTTCATCACTTCCACAAATGAAAGCGACATCTTTATCTTTTTGTCTTAGATAACGACTAAAAATATCTGCAGGTACGTAGACTCCAGCCAAATGTCCAATATGTATGGGGCCATTGGTGTATGGTAGTGCAGCGGTTATGGTGTATCTGTTCTTCAGTTTCATAGAAGTGTCCTTCATCATCTTAGATTGGCAGTTCAAAAATAGACAATTCTTATGCTTTATAAGAGGCTTAGAGCTTATCGGCACAACTTCCTTGTTCATAAGAGAGAATTCCAAATGCTGTCGCTGTGCAGGCATTGCCATAAGTAACCCCATTACAGCCGCAGACGGGATCAAAAATAGCAGGGCATGGTATATCAAGGCGCGGACTACCTTGACATTCGTCTTTATCCTCACTACAGGCAAGCAAAGAAAACAATAAGAGCGCTAAAATTTTTTTCATGCTGTATTGTGATGTTCGACATACAATGATACTCAAATAGGGAGAAAAGTAAATTTTAGGTCTAATTAAAAGTTTATAAATGTTTAGTATACGAATAGTACTGCTCTTACGAGCGAACTTTAGCTTGTGCAAAAAAATAAAATTGGCCTCGAAGGTGAAGAAATTGCCAAAGCTTATTTGCAAAAGAATAATGTACGGATTCTGGCTGTTGACTATCGGTTTTTAAGATGCCAGGTCGATATCATTGGACTCTGTAAAAATCACCTTATTGCTTACGAAGTGAAAACTACAGCGAAAGGCGCCTATGCTAATCAGATGATTTATAGATTGTCGACAAGGCAACTTCAGCGTATTCTAAAAGCGACATATCACTTTATGAAAACCAATGGAATCCATAAGGAAATGCAAGTTGATTTTATTGGCGTTGTCATTACAGATGGAGAGATTGATATTCAACATACTAAGGATGTACAGTATTTTATCGGATAGTTGTTATTTTTGTAACAATTTCGAGAAAATAACACAAACTGTATGAAAACTATATCTTCTGTTGTAGAAAGTTATATTCGACGTAAACCCTTTCTGCAAACAGCCTTGTCCGAAGGTATTATAAATCTCACTTCACTCTCTCGTTATATCAAACCAGAGGTCGAAGAAGTACTGCGAAAAGAAGTGCGAGATGGGGCAATTGTAATGGCACTAAAACGACTTTCGGAGAATCTGGAATTCTTAGCTACACATAAAATTGTAAAAGTCCTCAAAGATATTGGTGAAATTACAGTGCGCTCTTCGTTGACTGATTACACTTTTCAACTGACCCCTTCGATTCTATCTAGTCAGCTTGACCTTATGCGTGAGATTGAAAATATGCCAGATATTTTTTACACTTCTTCTAGAGGAGTAAATGAAATCAATATCGTTGTGTCAACTCGATTGGAGAAGACTGTTGAGCGTATTTTTAAAAATGAAATATGTACGCAGAAGGCTGAGCAACTGGCTTCAGTAAGTGTAAAGCTCCCCTCAGAGAATGTTACGGTTCCTGGAATCTATTATTTTATTTTTCAACGCTTAGCCTGTGAAGGAATTGTGTTGTACCAAGTGATATCTACAACCAATGAATTTACTATTTTGGTAGATGACATACAGGCAGATAAAGCCTTTAGTATCATCAAAGCGCTGAAGAACTTATGAAAAAATCCAAAATAAAGTGGATACTCATTCCACTTCTGATCCTTGTTTTACTTGTAGGAGTATCCATTATTTACATCATTCTTCCTGCAAAACAGGAACAGAATAATCCTTTAGCATTAATTCCAAATGATGCAATAGTGATCGCAGAGACCAATAACCCTTGGAATAATTGGCAAGAGGTTCGAAACTCTGAACCTTGGCAGTACATTCAGACCCATCCCTACCTACAAGAAATGATGGAAGGAATGTCTGACTTCGACACTCTTTTTCAAAAAAATGAAAACCTCATGGAGTTGCTTAACGATAGAACGGTTTATTTCTCAATGCATTTGATGCCAAATTTAGAATTGGGCTATCTCTACGCAGTTGATTTAAAGAGTTTATCTCGTTTAGCGCTATTTAAAACACAACTAAAAAACTGGCTTGAGCCTGAATACTTGGTTACGGAGACTACTATAAATTCTCATGACCTTATAGAAATCTACGAACCTAATTCTGCCGAACGTTTTTTTGTGGCCATTATTGACCGTCAATTGGTGGTCAGTTATGAACGTAAACTTCTTCAAGAAGCCTTAGATGGGTACAAAATTCGAGACTGGTATCAGGCTGATAACTTTGAAGAATTACATCTTGAACTTGAAGAAGATCGAGTGCGATTTCTAATTCAATTTTCAGAATTAGAGGATTTTTTAAATAGATACGCTGCTGAAGATTCTGGTTTTACCGCGCAGTTGGGCCAAAACTTCACCTTCAGTGGTTTGAATTTTAGTATAGACAAAGACAATGTGCTTCAAGCAGAAGGAAGTACCCTCATCGCCCAAAATTCTAAATCGTATATAGAAGCATTGCACAACTCTGGTTCATCTGAGCGAACGGCATATAACATAGCACCAATAAGAACTGGACTTTATCTGAGTTATACTTTTGACAATTTGGAATTGTTTATCGAAAACCTAAAAGCTTCTTCTATGGTAGATGAAAAAGAGGTCAATTCGTACGAAGAAAACATCAAAAAGTTGAGCAAATATTTGGATTTCGATTTAATGCAAAGTTTAATTAAGTGGGTTGATTCTGAAGTTTCCATTTTTCAATTTGAATCTGCTTTTGAAGTCAACAAAATTGAAATGGTATTGGGACTTCGCGTAAAAGATAAGAAAATAGCGGCGCAGGAATTAGGCCGGCTTGAGCGTCAAATCAGACGAAAAACACCAATCAAATTTGAAACGATTAATTATTACAATCACCAAATCAGATACCTCGCCCTTAAAGGATTTTTTAAGGTGTTCTTTGGAAAACTGTTTCAAAATTTTGAAAAGCCTTATTACACCTTAATCAATGATATAGTAGTTTTTGCTGATAATCCTAATGCTTTAAAGACAATGATAAAAGCTCATGTGGAAGAAACTACAATGGACTATTCACAAAGCTTCACCAAGTTTAATCAGCGTTTTAATGATCAGGCGCCCGTTTTCGCCTATGTCAACGCACCTATTCTATATGAAACGCTACTCTCGTATGCTGATTATGAAATGCGGCAAAGCCTCACTAAAAACAAAAACTACCTAATGAGTTTTCCTCAAATTGGAGTAGAATTGAAAACGAAAGAGGTGGGGTTTGAAAGTGAAATGAAAGCCTCGTATATTCATTTTGAAGATCTTGAAGAAATACAAGATTTTGAGACTTATCACTTTGAAGATATTTACGATTGGCCCGAAAATGAAGAAGACGCTTTTTATGTAGGAGATTTACATCCATCAGACATGGAAGCCAAGAAATACGAGCTCTTTTACAGCAATGGAGCAATTAGAATCAAAGTAGAACTCAAAAATGGCGAACTCAATGGTGATTACGTGAGTTTCTACCCCAACGGTAAAAAGAAAATCGAAGGAAAATTTAGAAAAGGAAAACAACAAGGATTATGGAGATACTACAGCGCAGAAAACAAAATTTTAGAGCGAAAAAGATTTTAATAGCCGTACTAACAGTTTTCATTTGTACGAGCAACAATCATTTTGCCTTTGGACAGGATACATATTATCCACCAAAACACGAGTGGGAAATCAACAGTTCATTTGCAAAAAAGCATCAAAAAGAATTGCAAGAGTTAATCGATTTTGCACAAGCCAATGAATATTCTGGAGACAAAGATTTAAGAATCGCTATTTTGAAAGGATTCGCTCGTGAACCTTTTCATGAAATTTTGGGTCCGACCAAAAAACGTGGTGGCCCTGCAGGAATGATCATTAAGTCAGGAAAAATCGTCGCAAAGTGGGGAGCGACTAATCGTGTCGACATGACCTTTAGTGTCACTAAGAGCTTCTTGGCAACCACTGCCGGATTGGCCTATGACCAAGGCTTATTACCCAATTTTGATTATCAGGTGAAAGACTACATTTGGGATGGCACTTTTAGAGGTGTCCACAACGCGCAAATCACTTGGAAGCATTTACTACATCAAACTTCTGACTGGTCGGGTAGCCTTTGGGGTATTCGTGATTGGGCTGACCGTCCACCTCGAGAAGGAGGTATAGACGATTGGAAGTATCGCGAGTTACGGACCCCTGGCACGGTGATGGAATACAACGATGTTCGCGTTAATGTACTGGCTTATGCACTCACGCATCTACATAGAAAGCCACTGCCTCAAGTTTTAAAGCCTTTGATGGATCAAATCGGGGCGAGTGACACTTGGCGATGGTTTGGTTACGAAAAGGCCTATACCCTTATCGATGGTGTGCAAATGCAATCGGTAACTGGAGGAGGACATTCTGGAGGAGGACTGTTTATAAGCGCCGAAGACTTGGCAAGACTTGGCCTGTTATATGCCAACAATGGAGTTTGGAACACTACTCAGGTTTTGAGCAGCTCTTTCATTGAAAAGGCGATTACACCATCAGAACCCAATCCGAATTATGGATTCATGTGGTGGTTGAATCAAGAGGGTGGACGTTATTGGGAAGGTGTACCAAAACACGTTTTTTACGCGGCTGGTTTTGGAGGTAATTTTATCATTGTAGACCAAGAAGAAGAATTAGTAGTTGTGCTCAGATGGCTTGAGCCCAGAAAAGCACCAGACTTTATGAAGTTGCTGTATCAGCAATTATTCTTAACACGCTAATACGAGAAATGGCGGTTTGTATATCACCGACCTGGTCAATTCTCAAAAAGAGACGAAGTCCGTTTTTGGTCTGCTTTTCTTTGAGTTGACATTTAAAATTAACTTGTGTTGTTTGCTTGAGTACATGGTGAAAGGCTTCACTTTGGAAAAATTCAGAGTCGTGATCAGCGATGAAATAGGCTAGTAAGGTGTCTTTTTTCAAAACGATTCGCTCAATGGCAAGCGCCTTTAGCATCCACTTTAGAGGAAGGGTCAGTAACAAGTTTTCAGCCTCCAACGGAAGTGGGCCAAATCTATCAATTAGGGTGTCTTTGTAGGCATCGAGTTCTTCTTGATTTTTAAGGCTATTGAGCTCTTGGTAGAGTCTTAAGCGCTCGGCAACAACGTTGATGTAGTGATCAGGAAATAATAGTTGAAGATCGGTGTCAATTTGAATTTCTTTGACAAAGTTTTTGTTGGTTTTTTCTTCATCTTGATAAAGCTCAGAGAACTCATTTTCTTTTAATTCTTCAATGGCCTCATTCAGAATTTTTTGATAGGTGTCAAATCCCATTTCATTGATGAATCCGCTTTGTTCTCCTCCCAATAAATCTCCTGCACCGCGTATTTCTAAATCCTTCATAGCGATATGAAAACCACTTCCGAGTTCAGTGTACTGAGAAAGGGCTTCCATGCGTTTACGCGCATCTGCGGTCATACTTTCAGTGCCCGGAGTAATGAAATAGCAAAAAGCCTTTTTGTTGGTTCTACCTACACGCCCGCGCATTTGGTGCAGATCACTGAGTCCAAAATTATTGGCGTTGTTGATTAAAATGGTATTGGCATTAGGTATGTCTAATCCACTTTCAATAATAGTGGTCGAAACCAGTACATCGAATTCGTTATTCATGAAAGCAAGCATCAGGGCTTCGAGCTTTTTACCCTCCATTTGACCATGGCCTACTCGAATTTGTGCATCTGGAACTAAGCGCTGAATCATTCCCGCCACTTCTTTGATGTTTTCGATACGGTTGTGGATGAAAAACACCTGCCCGTTTCTTTGAATTTCGTAAGAAATGCTATCTCGAATCAATTCTTGATCAAATCGCACTACACGACTCTCAATAGGATAGCGATTCGGAGGAGGTGTATTTATGATAGACAAATCGCGAGCAGCCATCAAACTGAATTGAAGTGTTCGCGGAATTGGCGTAGCCGTCAAGGTGAGAATATCTACCTTTTCTTTGATGGATTTGAGTTTTTCTTTGACCGAAACTCCAAATTTTTGTTCTTCATCAACAATGAGTAATCCAAGATCTTTGAATTTGATTTTATTATTGACTAGTTGATGCGTTCCAATCAAAATATCAATTTTACCTTCACCTAATTCATCGATAATTTCACGTTTTTCTTTGGCGGATTTAAATCGATTTAAATAATCGATACGCACTGGAAAATTCTCCAATCGTTTCTTAAAGGTATTGGCGTGTTGAAAGGCAAGCACAGTGGTAGGCACGAGCACAGCCACCTGTTTTCCGTTATCCACAGCCTTAAAAGCTGCCCTAATGGCAACCTCGGTTTTTCCAAATCCCACATCACCACAAACTAATCGATCCATGGGTCTGCTGCTCTCCATGTCTTGTTTGACTTCTTTGGTGGCTTTTTCCTGGTCAGGAGTATCTTCAAAGAGAAACGAAGCTTCAAGCTCGTGTTGTAAATAACTGTCTTCGTTACAGGAAAAACCCTTATCAAGTCTTCGTTTAGCGTAAACTTGAATGAGATTAAAGGCGATCTTTTTAACTCTTGCTTTGGTCTTTTGTTTGACTTTATTCCAAGCCCCTGATCCTAATTTGTATATGCGGGGTACCTGACCGTCCTTGCCGTTAAATTTTGAGATTTTATGCAGGGAATGTATGCTGACATAAAGGATATCGCGATCTCCATAAACCAATTTAATCGCTTCTTGCTTTTGACCTTCTACGTCTATTTTTTGCAGTCCTCCAAATTTACCAATACCGTGATCGATATGAGTTACGTAATCACCAACGGCTAGTTTGGTCAATTCTTTTAGACTGATGGCTTGTTTTTGTGTGCGATTTCCTTTGAGCTTGAACTTGTGATAGCGCTGAAATATTTGGTGGTCTGTGTAACAGCTGATCTTTAAATCGCGATCTAAAAATCCTTGATAGAGATTTTCATTGATGGCATTATAAGAAACTTTGTTCTCTAATTCTTGGAAAATATCATAAAAGCGCTGTTTTTGTTTGTCACCAGCACATAGTAAATAATGGCTGTACTCCATTTCACTGTGCTCCTCAAGGTGTTCTATTAAAAGATCAAATCTTCGGTTAAAGGCGGGTTGAGGAACTTGTCCGAAATCAAGATCCGAAGTGTTAAAGCGATTGATCTGAAGGTGCTTTTTCTTCTGATATTGACTTTTAAAGGTAGAGGCATTGAGGTATAATTCGCTCGGCTTTTTTCTTTGGATAGGACTTTCAATCTTTTCAAAGTTTTCAATGGCTTTGAGGTAAAGCTGATCGAGTTTGGCCTCAATTTGATCTGCTTGGTAGAGCAGTAACAGCACCTGGTCTTCAATGAAATCAAAAAACCCAATACGCTCTTCTAAATCAGTTTTGTGATCGAGGTTGGGAAGGATATTCATCTCGTTTTCAATGCGGATTGAAGTTTGCGTTTCGATATCAAATAATCGAATACTCTCGATTTCGTCACCCATAAATTCAATTCTGTAGGGGTGCTCTTTCGAAAATGAAAAGACATCCACAATTCCTCCGCGAACAGAAAACTCTCCAGCTTCGGTGACAAAGTCTACCCGTTGAAATTCGTATTCAAAAAGCACTTCGTTTAAAAAGTCCAAGCTCATCTTCATGCCCGATTTAAGCGCTAGGGTGTTTTTTTGAATTTCTTGACGAGTTACCACTTTTTCGAGCAGCGCATCGGTATAGGTCACTAAAATGAGGGGTTCACTCTTTTGCTTGAGGCGATTGAGTACTTCAGCTCGCAACAAAACATTGGCGTTATCCAGGTTAGTTACTTCATAAGGCCTTCTGTAGCTTGATGGATAGAACAATACACGGCGCTCTCCTTTGATTTTTTCAAGGTCATTGAGAAGGTGGGCCGCTTCTTCTTTGTCGTTTACGACTACTACCGTATGCTGTTTTCTTTGTTGATAAAGTGCGGCAGCAATAAAAGACAATCCACTACCTACAAGACCATTCAGCTTTATTTCTTCTTTTTGGACAATAAGGTTCTCCAGCCTTTTGAAGTTTTCAGAGGTCTCGAATCGTCGTAGTATGTCGTTAAAACCGGCGTTCAAATCAAAAAGATAGATGTGCTGTTTTGGTGTACAAAAGTACGGCAAATAAGCAGTTTTTCTGATGCTTTTTCAAGTAGAATTTTGCGGATTAGTCATGAAGAAGCACAGATTAATCGATAATTTTGGATCAAGTTTTGAATATGTCCTTCTGAATCCTAATTTTAAGGCAATGACTGAGTAATTATGAAAAAAAGCAAGTGGATTACCAAAATCAAATACGCCGCAGGAGAAATATTAATTATTTCAATAGGTCTTTTCATCGCCTTACAGACCAATAATTGGAATGAAGAACGAAAAAACGCAAACAAAGAAAAGGTTCTCATCGGGCATATTATTGAAGATTTGAATCTCGATACCATTCACATCAATAAGTCCTTATCCGAAGTGAAGCGTCAAAAACAATTGATTGATGATTTGATTGCCAAGGTCTTTAATTCGAGCTACCCTTTAGAGGAGGATAAAATTGGTCTTTTGCGCTATTCCTCAGATTTCAGACCCATCACACAACGGAATCACAGCATTGCAGTAAGCAGTTTAAAAGACGATTTGACGCGCCAACAAATTCAAAACTATTTTCTGCAAGAAGATGATGTTTTAGACATTTTCTTGGAGTATGTCCATATCGTGCACAACAAAGTTAGACCTTACTTAAGTAGCGTAGGCATGCACAATTTGAGAGTATTGAGAACAGATGAAAAAAGTAGTGACGAGGCTTCTTTACAAATAGAGGTTTTAGAAGAGCAACTCTCAGTAGGACGTTTTCAACAATTGCTCTATGAAAGACGCCTTAAAACAGATGCACTCGAAAACTTACTCGAAGAAATTTTAGTCAAAAATCAAAATCTAGTTAACTACCTCAAAGAGATCCAAGACTAAAACAGCTGAATTTATGAAGAAATCCAAGTATTTAAAGAAGTATGTGATTTGGTTAATTATTGAAGTTATAATTGTACTTACAGGTCTTTGGCTCTATGACCATTATTATTCATGAGTAATACTCCCTTAAAATATACTGTTCTTATACAGCCACTACTGATTCTCCTGCAATAAGATAGATTTGTTCATAGTCTTCAACTGAAATGGTGAATTTCCCTGTAAATGTTCCAAAAGCGGGCATGATGATTTGATGTTGGGAAACACAAAAACAGGGAAGCCTTAATTTTTGCCCTCCTTTTCCTTTCATTAGTGCTGCGGGGTGCACATGCCCACAGATGTGATTCACCGCTTTTTCTTTTGGATGGTGGTAGAGAAAAACGTTCTCCTCCAATTCAAAATTGAGTTGGGTTTCAATACCAAGTTTTTGGTAAATCTCATCTGATATGCTATCGTGATTTCCACGTACGAGATAAAATTGGCTTGGTACACCTGCAATCCAATTTGAAAATAAGTCGAACTCTCTGTTCTTATCGCTGTGAAACAAATCACCCATAAAACAGATTTGGAAAGGATTAAATGTCTCAATGACCTCATCCATATTTTTAAAGTTTTGAAAAACTGCATTTTGAGGAACTGCTGCCCCGTGTTTTCTAAAGTGGGTCACCTTTCCTAAATGTACATCACTGATTAAGAGCAGGGAGTGTTTTTCAATGAAAATAGACCCTGAATGGTGAAGATTTATTTTTAGATTTTGCCAATTGATTTCAATCATCCTACTACCAAGTTTACGAAATATTCTCAATCATTTTGGCGATGCGATCCTCAAGAGATTCGGTAGACATGCTCGCACGCAATCTGTCTGTAATTATTGGAAAGGAGAGTGGGGTAGGATAATCGCAATAAACAATACACGGATGTTGTTTTGAAATTCGATCTAAGGCCAATCGCAGTCGCCCTTCTTCCAGGTGATGTTCAAAGGTTTCGGCATGTGCTTGTTGGTAGAGTAAATTATCGGGTTCAAAGTCTTTAAAAACTTTGTAGAGCAGTTGAGAACTACTTTGCAGATGTTTGGTTTTTGCAGCTGCAGGATGACTGCTTAACACAAGTCCACTAATGACCGCAATATCCCTAAAACAACGTTTCGCCATTTCATTGATATTGAGGCTCTGCCTAATGTCAGAAACTAAATCGATAGGACTCAATAAGTTTTGTTCAAATACATCCTCTAAGTCAATTTTTTGATCAGAAAGAAGCTCAAAGCCGTAATCGTTATAAGCGATAGAACAACTTATAGGCTGTAATAGACCCACTCTATAGCTCAACAAACTCGCAAAAGCCTCGTGTACAAAGCGCCCTTCAAAAGGATAGAAAACATGGTGAAAGCCTTCTTTAGTTTCAAAACATTCAACAAGAAACTCGTCTGTTTTGGGAATGATACTTTCCTTGAGCTGTTGACTTACCACTGGTTTTAAGGCCTGTATTTCGATAGTCTGATCCTTAGATTCAGCGTGCAGTGAATACAGTTCTTGCCTCAGTAATTCAGATAGATGTGCGGTAAGCGACAAGCGCCCTCCCATCCATGCGGGTACACGTGAGGTTTTACGTTTTGAATTGCGCACTTTTGCCTTCATGTGACGCAGGCGAATGAGTTCTAGGGTTCTTCCGGCAAAAATAAAAACATCTCCCTCTTTGAGCTGAGAGATAAACCACTCTTCAACAGTTCCTATAAATTGGCCGTTTTGATAATGCACGTTTACCATAGCATCAGAAACAATAGTTCCGATTTGCAGACGATGTCTCATTGCAATACCCCTGTTTTCAACTACAATTTTTCCGTCTTCAAGTCGGATTGCTTTTTTGTATTCGTCATAACTGCTCAGTGATTGACTCCCTACAGTGATAAAATTCAGTACCCAATTCCACTGCTCATTACTTATAGCTTGAAAGCAAAAGGTAGATTTTACCTCTTTGTAAATTTCATTAGGATAGAAGCCTGGACCAATAGCCAAAGTCAAAAGGTATTGAATCAATACGTCAAAACTATTTAAGTAGGGTATTCGCTCTTCAATATGCTGCTGTTGTGTCGCTTTTTTCAGCGCTGAAGCTTCGACGAGTTCAATAGCGTGAGTAGGTACAAAGTTGATTTTTGAAACTGCTCCAGGTCGGTGACCACTTCGACCAGCACGCTGTAAAAATCGAGCAACCCCTTTAGGACCTCCAATTTGAACCACAGATTCTACAGGGCTAAAATCTACACCTAAGTCAAGACTAGATGTACAGACAACCGCTTTGAGATTGCCATTTCGGATGGCCTGCTCTACCCAAAGTCGTGTTTTTTTCTCGATACTTCCGTGATGCATGGCAAGTTCACCTGCAAATTCAGGAACACGTTGTAATAATTTTTGAAACCAGATTTCACATTGAGATCGTGTATTGGTGAAAATCAGGGTGCTTTTACTGTTATTAATGATATCTATGACATTATCGATTTGCTGAAGACCCATATGTCCCCTCCAAGGAAATCGATCCATCTTTTCAGGAAAAATACTTTGCACCTCGATCTTTTTATCGAGTGCGGATTTGACTAAGACGGCCTCTTCGATATAAGCCCCTTCAGGGCCTAAAAGCACTTCTTTTGCTTGATTTATATTGCCTATGGTTGCACTGATTCCCCAAATTCTCAATTGTGAACAGCAGTTTTTGAGTCTAGATAAGGCGAGTTCGATTTGAACTCCTCTTTTAGAACCCATGAGTTCGTGCCACTCGTCAATCACAATGGCGCAGCAGTCCTTAAATTGTTGCTGCATTTGCTTAGAGCTCATCAAAAGGTGTAGGCTCTCAGGAGTGGTAATCAGCAAATCAGGCATTTTTTTGCGTTGCTTGGCTCGCACTGCAGTGGGCGTATCCCCAGTTCGAATGCCAATACTGATATCGAGTTTTAAATCGTCAACGACCTCTTGAGTTGAAAGTTTAATTTCTTGAGCCAGTGCTTTTAAGGGTGTAATCCACAAGGCTTTTAAGCCAAATTTTTTGGATGGCTGTTGACTGATTTGCTTGCAAATGGGCATCCAAAGCGCCAGGGTTTTACCGCTACCCGTAGGAGCATTGAGTAATCCGTGTTTGCCGTTTTCAAAATGTCTCCACACCTCTTCTTGAAAAGGATGTATCTTCCAAGACTTCGCCTCAAACCAATTTTGTATTTCTTTAGTTTGTAGCATTGTTTTGAGAATTGAGTTCTAGAAGAAGGGCAGTTAAATCTTCAATAGAATTGGCTTCGTTTATGTTTTTGTCTTCTCGCCAGCGACTGATTCGCGGAAAACGCGTGGCAAATCCACTTTTGTGTCTACTGGATTTACTGATGCCTTCAAACGAAATTTCAAAAACGTGATACGGAGTCACTTCGCGAACAGGGCCAAAACGCTGAAGCGTATTTTTTTTGATCCACTGATCAAGGACCTTTATTTCGCTATCGGTTAGGCCGGAGTAGGCTTTGGCAAAGGTGACCAGATAGCGCTCTCCATCTTCATTTTCTTGCCAAAGAGCAAAGGTGTAATCAGTGTAAAGATTAGACCTACGTCCGTGACCCCGCATGGCGTAAGTGAGTACGGCATCGACTTGAAGCGGTTCTACCTTGTGTTTATACCAAATTCCTTTTTTACGACCAACTCCGTAGGGAGCATCCATCCTTTTAAGCATCAAACCTTCAGATCGTTGTGCTCGCGCATCAGATCGAAGGGCTTCTACCTTGTCCCATGAGGGGGCTTCAAGTCGCTTTGAACACAAGAGTGGCATTTCAAAATCTAAAGACTCTAAGAGGGCTCTTCGCTCTGCGTATGATTTATAACGGATGTCTTCGCCTTGGTATTCTAGCAAGTCGTAGGCCATGAGCACCACGGGATATTCCTTTAAGGTTTTTTGGCTCACTTTTTTGCGACCAATGCGTTTTTGAAGGCTGCCGAATTCTTGAATTCCCTCTTCATTATAGCATAAAAATTCACCATCAAAGACTAAATGTTCGTCAGGAAAGCGTTCTTTTAAAGGTTCTAATTCTGGAAATTGATCGGTAATTAACTCTTCTCCCCTTGACCAGATAAATATATTTCCTCCCCTTAAAATAAGTTGAGCGCGAATGCCGTCCCATTTATACTCAACCGCCCAATCACGGAGCTTTCCGAGTTCTTCAAGAGGAGATTCTACAGCATAGGCCAAAAAGAAAGGGTAGGGTTTAGAGGTGTCTTCGCCTTCTTTGGGGTCTAAAATAAGCCCCTGAAAACTGCTGTTTTGTGGGCTCCAATTTCCCATTAATTTGTAGGCCAGTTGGTCTACTGGAATACCTGTTGCTTTTTCAAGTGCTCTTGTCATTAACTTTTGACTTATTCCGATGCGAAATCCGCCCGTGAGAAGTTTGTTAAATACGAAGCATTCATAGAAGTCTAATTGTTTCCACTGTTTGATGAGGTAGGCTCTTTTTTCCTCTTCTGTTTTTTCTTTGAGTGCGATGAGTTCATGAATCACTTCGTGTAGTTTTTGCTCGTGTGACACTTTTTGTTTTTGAAAAAACAGGGCGATGGTTTCTGCCAGGTCTCCTACAATGTGATAGGTCTCATCGAATAGCCAAGTGGGTACGCCTGTTTCTTCTGCAGCCCAGCTTCGCATGAGCGTTGTGCTGAGCGGTCTTTTTGGCCTTCGATGTGAAAGCAGGGCGACTGTCCAAATCTTATCTAAATCATCAGCCGAATTGAAGTAAGCCGCAAGAGCCTCAATCTTTGGATTGATTTTGGTGGTTTGATCCAGTTCTTTTATGAGTGCGGCAAAGGCTTTCATTACTCGTTATCGGTTTCTTCAAATTGGGTTTTTTCAGTGCGGGCATCATAACCTTGTTCGCTGAGATATTTTGCAAAAAGATCAGTGTAGCCATGTGTGCAAATAACTTTTTCTGCGCCTGTGGCTTCGATAGATTGCAAAAGTTCATCCCAATCACAGTGATCGCTAATAACAAAGCCGCGGTCTATTGAACGTCGACGCTTGTTTCCGCGAATGGCCATCCAACCACTTGCACTAGCATCGGTATAGGGCTGGCATTTTTTAAGCCAACTCCCGTTTTGAACCGCTGCAGGGGTAATGATAAGAGCGCCTTGAATGTCTTCTTTTTTGACCTCTTTGGTCAATATGGTATAGGGCGGAAGGGTTTTAAATTCAGCAATGATATCGTTCATGGCTCCCACTGCAGGATGCACAAAAATTTTACCGATCTCTGGATTTAAGTGTTTAAGTATGCGTTGTGCCTTGCCTAGACTATAGGCGAAAACCACAGAATTCAATCCGTTTTGTTGATTATCGAACCACCACCTATTGATTTCATCGTGAATTTCTTTGGGGTCTGGCCATTTAAAAGCGGGAATACCGAAAGTGCACTCTGTAATAATTGCATGGCATTTTTGGGGTACAAAGGCATCAGAAATACCGTCATAATGTGCTTTGTAATCACCTGTAAAAATCCAGCGTTCTCCTTTATAACTCACCAAAATTTGTGAGGAGCCCACGATATGGCCCGCTGGGTACAACTCAAAATCAACCCCATTGACCGTAAATCGCTCGCCCCAACCCACACTGCTGGCGTTTATGGCTCCAAGTCTTTTTTTAATGATTGGTAGATTGTAGTGGTGGGTGATATATTTTTGATGTCCGTATCTCGAGTGATCGGCATGGCCGTGCGAAATAATGGCCTGGTCTACCGGTCTCCACGGGTCGAGATAAACTCCGGCCTGAGCACAGTAAATCCCCTTAGATGTAAATTGAAGCAAAGGAGTTTTCATAGCGAGTTGAAGTTACAACAAATCTCTATAATCGGTTGAGATTAGAATGCCTCGAAAACAAGGGCTTTAACATTTTATGACCAAAATGTTAGTTCTGTTTAATACCTTTCGTATTTCATTTATATCTAGATATTTTTGCCTGTGGAATTTAAAATTGAAAATGCTGTAGTCTCTGATGTCTCCCAGATTTTAAGCCTAATCAAAGAATTAGCTGAATTTGAGAACGAACCTGAGCAAGTAGAAATTACCGAAGAAGAACTGCGCAATGATGGCTTTGGAAGCAATCCACTATACCATTGTTTTGTAGCGAGAGACCTCAAAACCTCAGATTTATGGGGTATGGCCTTGGTTTACCTTCGGTATTCCACTTGGAAAGGAAAGAGCATTCATCTCGAAGACCTCATTGTAAAAAAAGAGGTTAGGGGAAATGGAATTGGCACTGCTCTACTCGATCACGTGACCTCTTACGCACATCAAATGGGCGTTAGACGTCTTTGTTGGGAGGTTCTAGACTGGAATACACCAGCCATTGAGTTGTACGAATCCAAAGGGGCTCAATTCTTAAAGAACTGGCACATTGTTCAAATGAATCAGCAAACTATAGCGCAAAATGCCCAAAAGGCAAAGGAGTAAATGAGAATATTTAAGTTTGGGGGAGCTTCAGTCAAAGATGCGGCTGGCGTTCAAAACCTCGTTAAAGTTTTAAGGCATCAAGGAGTCGAAAACACTACTTTGGTCGTTTCAGCAATGGGTAAAACTACCAACGCCATCGAAGAAGTTGTCACCTCTTACCTAAAAGCAAAGACCTCAAAGCAACCCACCCAAGAAGTAGTAACCAAAGTACTGGCACCTTCAAGGGCCTTTCACCAGCAGATCGTCAAAGAACTCTTCAATGGAGAATCCTCTGATGTCATGGTTGAGGTCGACCTTCTATTCGACGAAATCAGTGGATTTTTGGCCTGGAATAAATCCTGGAATAAATCCTTTGTATACGATCAAATTGTAGGATATGGCGAATTGCTTTCCACGACCATAATCAGTGCCTATTTGACCAAAGAAAAGATTGAGAATCAATGGATCGATGTTCGAGAGCTCATCAAAACAGATCAAAATTATAGGGACGCAAAAGTAAATTGGACCCTGACCGAACAACAGATTCAGCAGCATATAGGTCAAAAGCAAAACACGCTTTTTATCACTCAGGGATTTTTGGGGAGTGACCAACATAACTTTACTACAACCTTAGGTAGAGAAGGTTCAGATTATACAGCGGCTATTTTAGCTTATGCCTTAAATGCAGATTCTGTGAGTATTTGGAAAGACGTGCCAGGTGTACTCAATGCAGACCCTAGGTATTTTGAACGAACCGAACTATTAAATCAGATCTCTTACCGAGAAGCCATTGAATTGGCCTTTTACGGAGCTACAGTCATTCATCCAAAAACACTTCAACCACTGCAGCGAAAGTCTATTCCGCTAATTGTTCGAAGTTTCTCAGATTTAGAAAATCCTGGAACTAAAGTATCTCACGAGCTGACCCTGGACCCCATGACACCTTGTTACATTTTAAAGCGCAATCAGGTGCTTTTACAACTCGCAAGCCAGGATTTTTCATTTATGGTTGAAGAACACTTTAGCGCCTTGTTTAAACTCTTTGCCAAACACCGACTCAAGGTTGATTTAATTCAAAATTCAGCCATTAGTTTTAGTGTTTGTCTCGACAATAGGTTTGAAGGTTTTCAACAACTTTTACCTGATTTAGAGCAAGAGTTTAAGGTGCAATATCATCAAGATGTTTCGCTTTACACCATCCGGCATGCCAATGAAAATTCAACCAAAACAGTGCTTCAAAAAAATGATGAGGTTTTGGTTGAACAGCGCAATGGAGAAACTTTACAATTGGTAGTAAAGCAAGAGGCTTAATACGTACTTTTATCGGTGAAAAATCGATAGGAGATGAATCTTATTGCCGCCAGAGAAGTAGCCCAAGTACTTCAGCTCTCAAAATGGGGATATATCGGTATTGGCATCGCTTGGTGTTTTATGCGAATCACCAAACTAAGTGGTATTAATAAAGTCTACAGAAAGACAAAACATCTCGACACTTGTTCATTTCTAGAGGCCTTATTACTTCATTACAACATCAAATTTGAGTATGATGCCCAAGAGCTCAAGCGCATTCCTGCCACGGGGTCCTTTATAAGTATATCCAATCATCCCTTAGGAGGAATAGATGGCATCTTACTCATGAAATTAGTTTTAGACAGAAGAAGTGATTACAAGATTATCGCTAATTTTCTTTTGCAGCGAATTCGCCCTCTTCGATCATACATTATGGCAGTTAATCCATTTGAGCAACATCGAGATGCCAAAAGCAGTGTAATTGGATTTAAGCAAGCCTTGCTACATCTCAAAGAAGGTAAACCCTTAGGTGTGTTTCCTGCCGGAGAAGTATCCACCTATAAAGAAGATAAACTGGTGGTTGACAAGCCCTGGGAAGAGGCTGTAATCAAATTGATTCGAAGGGCAGAAGTTCCGGTCATTCCCATCTATTTTCACGGGCGAAATAGTCGATTTTTTTACAGGCTATCTAAGATAAGCCCATTGCTGCGAACGGCTAAATTACCTTCGGAACTTTACAGCCAGAAACGACGCCCTATCATTGTTCGCATTGGAGTTCCGATTAGTGTGGGCGCACAAAAAAAAGCGGAATCACTTGAGCAGTATACAGAACTGCTCAGACGCAAGACCTATTTGTTGTCGAATGTCTACCAAAAAGGAAGGTTGATTGACAGGGTGCCAAGGACACTCAAAATACCTAGGACGCAAAAAAAGGTTGTCGATGCGATACCTAAAGAAATCCTTCAAAAGGAAATTGAACAATTGAGAGCAGCCCAAAAAATGTTGCTTGAACACAGACATTTTCAGGTATTTTTGACTCAAGAATCTGAGATGCCAATTATATTGCTCGAAATTGGCCGACAGCGAGAAGTGACCTTTAGAGCTGTGGGAGAGGGAACCAATAGGGCTTTGGATTTAGATGTATTTGACAGTTACTATCATCATCTCTTTTTGTGGGATGATAACGAAAAAACCATCGTTGGCGCTTATCGAATGGGTTTGGGCGCAGACATTTATGCCTCCTACGGCATGCAAGGTTTTTACCTTTCTGATTTATTTCGTTTTGAACCGGAATTGCATCAAATGATGTCTGAAACCATAGAGATGGGTAGAGCCTATATTGCCCAAGCCTATCAGCAAAAACCAATGCCTTTATTTCTATTGTGGAAGGGGATTATTCATACCACTTTACTATTTCCGAATCACAAATACCTCATGGGTGGAGTCAGTATAAGCAATCAGTTTTCGAATTTTTCCAAGTCTTTGATGATTGAATTCATGCGATCTCATTACTGGGATGCCTTTGTAGCCAAGTACATCCGTCCGAAAAAAGAATTCAAGGTGCGGTTGAAATCTGAGGACAAGGAATTTATTTTTGACAGTACCAAGGCTGATCTGAATAAATTTGATCGTTTAATCGCGGAGGTAGAACCAGGAAATCTCCGCTTACCTGTTTTGATTAAAAAGTACATCAAACAGAATGCTAGGGTGGTCGCTTTTAATGTAGATCCTCTTTTTAATAATGCCGTAGACGGATTGATGTACATCAAGGTGTCTGATATTCCTGAAGAAACGGTTCGCCCCGTCATGGAAGAATTTGAGAAAAAGGTAGAGCAGCTCGCTAAGGAATTAGCAACATCCTGAACCTGGGGCACAAGATTCTTGAACAGTGCTAGCTTGAATTTCAACTCCACACACATCTTTGGCCTTGCAATCAGAGGCCACCTCTCCCAATTGTATTATCAGTTTTTGGTCTGTTGCAACCATCGCCGAAATCTTTTGAATAGCGGTGTGAAAACGAGCATTTCCGTATTCTACTTTAAGGATTGCTTGAAGGTCAAAATATTGCACTTCTTGAACTCTTTTCAAAATCTGTATGGCTTTGGTAACACGCATTATTCGTTTTTCTCGGTTGGGATTTGGGTCTTCCCAAAGTTGAATGATGACCTCAGTCCACTGGTGTTTCTTGCCTCCACAATCTACACTTTCAACAGTGCAGTTTTTGACCTCAGTGATGTGAAAATCAATTTCGGTATAGGCATTTGGCAGATATTCAACACTCAATATTTTTCCTCTATTGAGTTCCAGTTGTGATAAAAAGTCTTGTAGGATCATAGTAAAATATTTCATCGTAAAATTACGATGAATAGCTTTATTTTCAAAAGTGTAAATTCGCAATTCCTAATCAATTTTTGATGTTTTACACCTTTGTAAAATATTTTAATATCCTAACCCTTTTTTGTTATTACAAAAAAATTCATAGGGTTAACTATAAGCCAAAGCGTAAAGGTAAAGGGGTGTTGTATTTGGCTAATCACCAAAATGCGCTTTTAGATGTTTTAATTATAGCCACACGAATAAAAGAACCCATTTATTTTTTAACAAGGGCGGATGTTTTTGCCAATGCATTAGTGAGAAGGATTTTTGGAACCCTAAATATGATTCCAATTTATCGCGTTCGCGACGGAAGAAAGCAGTTGGCTTTAAACGATGCTATTTTTGAAAAAACAGCACAACTCTTGCATGAAGGTAAATCAGTACTCATTTTTCCAGAAGCCAGTCACAGTTTAGACAAACGAATTCGGAACATAAGTAAAGGGTTTACGCGTATTTTGAATGCACACGCCCAGCTTGAGCGGAGTGAGCCCATAGCAGCCTGTTTAATTGGAGTCAATTATCACGCCCCTCAAGAATTAGGTGATCAAATGAGCCTTCATTTTTCAGACTATATCAATTTACCTCACAAGGTAATGGATGCCGAGCAAACTCAAGAATTAGTTCAAGGTTTTACAAAAACCTTTAAAACCTTGTCTCTGCACTTAGAGCCCAAAACCTATGAGCGAGAATTAAAGTATTTACAGGATGTACAAGTCGATTTGTCTGATCTCGAACAGGTTGGGAATGTATTAAATCAAACATCAGAAAGACCTAAAGGAAAGTCAAATTCTCAGTTACAAAGAGCAATACATAAATTGTGGTTTGCCCTGCCGTTTACACTCTACAAGTTGACCTTCGCTAAGCTTGTCGATGAAGCTGAATTCGAAGGAACTTTTCGTTATGGTTTTATGGTACTTTTCTTTAGCCTTCTTTTTATTCTGAGTGCATGCCTCCATAATCCCATAGTGCTTATAGGGTTAATACTTTACGTTTTTTTGGGTGTAATGCTAATCAAAAAATGGAGTCTTTTTCCTTAAGGGCTAGAACCAAGATTTATGCCCTACCACATAAGTATTGTGAAATTCCTCATCTGATTTAGTGAGGTATACAATCCCTTCGATAAAGCCAATTACTGAAGGAATCCATACAAAGACTACCCCAATTACAAGGCAAGACAGAATTGATCCTGCAATGGTTATTCCCAATAATATGAGCCCCTCTCGTGTGTAATTCAATACGAATTTATGAATGCCAAATCCTCCAAAAAAGATTCCGGTGATTCCTGCGATGATTCTTTTACCATCCATAAGAGTGTAAGATTAAAGATTAAGACAAGTACAAAGGTATAGGATTCTCAGAGAAATTATAGAGCGTATAATGCTCGAACTTTTTCGGTAATGGTCTGGGCGAGTTTTTTATGACTCTCCACAGTCCATCCAGCCACATGCGGGCTTAAAATAACCCGGTCGCATTTTAGAAGCGTGTTAAAGGCATCTGGAAGGTTTTCTTGCTCAAAGAAGTTTTCAAAAGATTTTTTTTCAAATTCCAACACATCTAAACCAGCGCCTAAAATCTTACTTGAATTTAGAGCGGCAATTAAATCTGCGGTAGCCACTGCAGACCCTCTACCTGTATTAATGAGCCAAAAGGGATGTTTAAACTTCTCGATAAAACTTAAATTGCAGAGGCCATGAGTGAGCTCCGTATGAGGCAAATGCAAACTGAGTATCTCAACTTTTTCAAAAAATTCAGCCATTTCAACTTGTCGAGCGAAGTCATCTCCAACATTGGCCTTGATGTCATAGCACAAAACCTCTAGGTCAAAACCTCTGAGTTTTCGGGCAAACTGTTTACCCATATGGCCATAACCGATGATACCAACTGTTTTTCCATCGAGCTCTACACCTCGATTGCCTTCGCGATCCCAGCGACCACTTCTGATTTCGTTATCAGCCTTATTGAGTTTGTTCAATAGGTTTAATAAAAGCCCTAGAGCGTGCTCTCCGACCGCATTTCGATTTCCTTCAGGGGCTGCAATGCAATGTATACCCTGTTGTTTGGCAAAGTTGATATCGATATTTTCTAATCCCGCACCTACACGCCCGATGAATTCAAGATTGGTAGCGGCTGCCAATACGCTTTGGTCAATGGGTATTCGACTTCGAACAATGAGCCCTTGGTAGCTTGAGATTTTATCGATTAATTCTTGTTTTGAGCAGTGAAAGTCAGAGTGATTTTCAAATCCCTGTGCGGCTAAATCTTCGCGAAGAATGGGATGATTCTCATCAATATGCAAGACTTTTTTACTCAAATTCCCAAGATGAGTTTTGCAATCCAGAAATAGATTAAAATACCGAAGATGTCATTACAAGTCGTTATAAAAGGTCCTGTCGCAAGTGCAGGGTCTATTTTGTTTTTGTGCAAAAACATAGGGGTAAAAGTTCCGATAATTCCTGCAATAATAATCACGACAATGAGTGAAATCGAAATCGCAATAGCACTAAGTAGGCTTCCTTTCCAAATCCAAGTACAAGCAAATAGTAATACGGCTAAAATGATACCATTAAAAAGGGCTAGTAACATTTCTTTAAGTACCCGCGGAAGTATACCACCCTTGATGTCGTTGTTGGCCAAACCTTGAACGATTATAGCACTAGATTGTACTCCAACATTTCCTGCCATTGCTGCAATTAAGGGGGTAAAGAAAAAGAGTAAGGCGTGTTTGGCTAGCATGTCTTCAAAGCCGCCCATAATTACAGCTGCACCTAGACCTCCTATTAGCCCTACGATTAACCATGGTAATCGGGCTTTGGTAAGTTCTAAAATACTGTCGCTGGCCTCAACGTCTTGGGTAATACCAGCCATTTGCTGGTAATCTTTATCAGCTTCTTCTTTGATAACATCTACGATATCGTCAATGGTAATACGTCCCACTAGTCGGCGCATCTCATCCACAACGGGTATGGCTTCTAAATCGTATTTGGCCATGATTTTAGCGACCTCTTCTGAATCTTCATTAACTTCGACGTAATCGACCTTTTTGATGTAAACATCTTTGATGTGTGCGTTGTCTGGAGCCATCAAAAGGTCTTTTAATGACAGCCGTCCTTTTAAGGTGTTGTCGTTGTCAACTACATAAATCGAATGCACTCGGGTGACCTCACCGGCTTGGGCTCTCATCTCTCGAACACAGTTGTTAATGCTCCAGTTTTCGTTGACCCGAATCAATTCTTTTGCCATTAATCCACCAGCAGTATCTTCATCGTATCTAAGAAGTTCTACAATCTCAGCAGCATGCTCTCTATCATTCAGATTTGAGATGACTTCTTTGGCAATCTCTTCATCGAGTTCAGTAATAATATCTACAGCATCATCGGTATCGAGTTCTGCAATTTCTGCTGCAATCTCCTCTGAGGTTAATTTGGCTAGAATTTGTTCTCTTAAATCTTCATCAAGTTCGGTAAAAACGTCAGCTGTTTTTTCAGATGGAAAGAGCTTGACGAGATAGGTTGCCTCTTGCGGATTAAGCTCATTAATAACTTCTGCCAAATCTGCATAATGCAAATCAGCGGTATGCTTCAATAAGGTTTTCTTGTTCTTAGAGCTTATAGCTGATTGAATCTCAGTTAGAAATACTGATGTCAGTTTAAACGGTGTCATTTGCAATGGCTTGGGTCAACTCGACAAATTCACTTACACCGAGTTGTTCAGGTCTGGCAGCAAAGATACGTTCTTCTGCTAGAATTGGGCTTATACCAAAGGATTTCAGACTGTTTCGCAGGGTTTTACGCCTTTGATTAAACGCTGATTTAACTACAGAGAAGAATAGTCTTTCATCGACGCCAAGCACGTAATTTTCTTTGCGTTTTAAACGTATAACTCCAGACTGCACCTTAGGGGGCGGATCAAAAACCTGAGGATGAACCGTGAACAAATAATCACATTCGTAAAAGGCTTGTGTCAAAACACTTAGTATGCCGTAAGTTTTGCTGCCTGGCTTCTCGCAAATTCGCTTAGCCACCTCTTTTTGAAACATACCACTGAATTCGGGAATACTAGAACGAAATTCTAAAACTTTAAATACGATTTGACTGGAGATATTGTAGGGAAAATTGCCTGTAATTGCCCAGGGTTTTTCTCCGAACAATTCCTTCAAATTGAGCTTTAAAAAATCACCTTCTACAATGCTTAGATTCGCTGCTTGCATATTGTTTTGAAGGTAGGCAATAGACTCTTTATCGATGTCTAAGGCCACAATTTGTTGCTCTCGCTCAATGAGGTATTTGGTGAGCACACCCATGCCTGGACCAATTTCTAATATATGCTCGTAGGTGTTTTCACTGAGGGTCTCAGCAATTTTTTGAGCGATGTTTTCATCTTTTAAAAAGTGCTGTCCGTAGTATTTTTTGGCACTTACTTTATCACCTTTTTTATCGAAACGCTTCATGATGAGCTCAAGTGTTCAATTTGTTCTAAAGTTGTTTTAAAAAGAAGCACCTGATCACCAAAGGCCTCTGCTACCATTTGGTCAAAACCTTGGGCGTGCTCTTCTAAAAACGAGAGCAATCTTTCTTGTGAGCTGGTCGTACACTGAATTGAAAATGAAGGCGCCTCGTTTGAAGGTGCATAGATCTTACAATATTTGATGGATGTAAAAAAATTTGTATTCATCAAACCCTTTAAAAAAGACGGGGTGAATGCTTCCCAAGAATCGAGCTGACTAGGCTCTAAGACTGCTGTTATATTGTAGATGATCATTTTTTAAAATGAAGAATTAATCGATGCGTTCGAAACCCGTGAAGGAGTGAAGTGCTTTAGGGATAGCAATACCATCAGCACTTTGATTGTTTTCTAAAAGCGCTGCTAAAACGCGGGGTAGGGCTAATGCACTTCCATTTAAGGTATGGCACAACTGTTTTTTGCCTTCTTTGTTTTTGTATCTCAACTTTAGACGATTGGCCTGAAAGGTTTCAAAGTTCGAGACCGAAGAAATTTCTAACCAGCGCTGCTGGGCTGCCGACCAAACCTCAAAATCATAGGTCAGGGCAGAGGTGAACCCTAAATCTCCACCACAGAGCCTGAGTATGCGGTAAGGGAGTTCAAGTTCAGCCAAAATACCTTTGACATGTTCTACCATTTCTTCTAGGGCTTGATAGGAGTTCTCTTGGCTCTCTACGCGAACGATTTCAACCTTATCGAATTGATGTAATCGGTTGAGCCCTCTTACATGAGCTCCATAGCTACCAGCTTCTCTTCTAAAGCAAGGAGTGTATCCGGTGTATTTGATAGGCAGCTCTTCTGCGTTTAACAATTCGTCTCTAAGTAGGTTGGTAATAGGTACTTCGGCCGTGGGAATGAGATATAAATCATCATTGCCAACATGGTACATTTGACCCTCTTTGTCAGGAAGTTGACCAGTACCGTATCCAGAGGCTTCGTTGACCAAATGCGGCACCTGTGTTTCGCGATATCCTGCAGCGGTATTTTTATCTAAAAAATAGCTGATAAGCGCGCGTTGTAATCGGGCTCCTTTACCAGTGTAGACTGGAAATCCTGCTCCAGATATTTTTACGCCCAATTCAAAATCAATGAGCTCGTATTTTTTAGCGAGTTCCCAGTGAGGCTCTGCCTTTTCGTTAAGTGATGTTGGTTTACCATGTTCAAAAACAACTTCATTGTCACTATCGTCTTGCCCCTTTGGAACGTCCTTATGCGGCACATTTGGTATTTGATATAACAACTCTTGAAGGGCAGCTTGCTTTTTGTTCAATTGCTCTTGGAGTTGCTTACTCGACTCTTTGAGGGTGGCGGTTTCTGCTTTTAGGGTATTGGCTTCTTCGGCTTTGCCGCTTTTAAAAAGCATTCCAATTTCTTTAGCAAGTTGATTGGATTTAGCCAAACATTCATCGAGCTCAGTTTGAATACCTCTTCTTCCTGCATCAAGTGATACGATGGCATCAAGTTGCTCTTGTGCATCAATGCCTCTCTTTTGAAGGGCGTCAACATAATGTTTTTTGTGTTGTCTTATGTTTTGAAGTTCTAACATGCCGCAGAAATTTTGACAAAAGTAAAACCTTAATTTTAGTTTGAAAGGGGTTTAGGCAAAATCCATGGGTTATGCCTAAAATAATACCATTTTGTATCTGCTAAATCTACATTTGGGTCTATGAATTCGGCATGAGGTCCTCTATTGACACTGACCTTTGATTTCACGTGAATAGCTACTTGTTTGCCTTTTTCGCTGTACTCTTTTTTTAGTCGCTGACTGAACTGCCAAATATAATCGGGTAGGGTACTCAATCGACTGATTTGTTTGGGGGTGAGGTATTGATTTAAATCGACCGTTTCTCTTCTGCCGGTTTTGACATCAGTGACAAAAAATTGAATACTGCCCTGTCTTGTTCTAAGCATCATACGCCAACTCAAGCGATGGCCTTCTTCAGTCCAAAGCACATCACCTTGAATAAAATGATGTCTTAGAGGCAGTGCTAATTGAACGACAAAGTGAACTAATAGTAGTAGGCTGACAACTATGGTTTTCTTGGGTTGAAAGTTTTGATACTGCTGATTAAAACGAAGGTACAGTCTTTGAGTTTTTAACTTTAGCCAATCGGAATCTATAAAAAACAACATAAATGCTAATGACATATAGGGGAAAATGCCAATTTGAAAAACAATGCTATTAAAGAGGTGAAAGAAAAATGAAAGCGCGATTGCTATTTTTTGTGTGGGCTTAAACAATAGGGCGGGAATGATTAGGGCATCGTAAATAATTCCAAAATAGGCCACGCTGTATTTGGCTAGAGTATATTGCAGTAAAGGACCAATAATGGGTGTGTCCTTTTTACTGCCTAGTAAGAGGTCTATAAAACTGAGGTCTAACCAGTCGCTGTAAAGTTTGGCGATAGAAGCAAATTCATACACAATCAGTAATTGAACAATGACAAAAAGTTTAATATAAGCCGGCATTTGATTGCTTCTCGCCGTTCTGTTTTGTTTTACGTCTAAAGAGAAATCACTGTGAGCATTGCTCAGGGACATGGCAAAGGCAAGAATCATCAGTAAGTAGTAATGATTATTGTAGGATGTTTTCTGCATTAAATAGACGGCACTCCACATCAGAGCGAATAAAAAGCTGCTCAATCGAAAGCGATATCCGAGTAAAATTCCCCATCCGCAAAGCCCCATGACAAAGAAGTAGAGGTACATGCCATTTCCAGGAAGGGGCTGTAAAAAATCAAATCCTATAAAATTGAAAGTGAATTCCGGATCAATAAATGTGCTTTTAACCCATCCTGTAATAAGTGCTCCCCAAGATTCAGCGACTACTAAAAAACCAAAGCAAATTCTAAAAAGAACAAGGCTGATGTTGTCAGTGGGTCGAAATAAGTAGTCGTTAATACGTGTCAAAATGAAATTGAATCTGTTGTTGATCAGTGATAATCTGCTGTTTTAAGGCCTCGACACTCTCGAATTTATGTTCATCTCTTATGAATTTTGACAGGCTTACCCTTACCTGTTTTTCGTAAATGTCGCGATTGAAATTAAAGAGATGAATTTCAATTTTAAGTTTAGATAAATCCGACTCTAAAATGGTAGGGTTCACCCCGATATTCATCATGCCATCATACCACTTCTCTTCTGCCAAGACTCGAACGGCATAAACTCCATTTTTTGGAATGAGTTTAAAGGGATTTTCTAATTTGAGATTAGCAGTCGGAAAGCCGATTTGTTTACCCAAAGCCTTTCCTTTGACGACTGTACCGCTAAAGTGAAATTCATAACCCAAAAAACGATTGGCCTCTTCAATATGTCCATCGATTAAAGCCGTTCTGATTTTGGTAGAGCTCACTGTTATTTCTTCAATGGCCTGGGCTGAAATTTCGATTACCTCAAAATCAAATTCTTTGGCATAGGCTCTTAAGTCATTTATATCTGCCGCTCTGTTTTTACCGAATCTGTGGTCGTAACCAATGATAATTTTTTTGGTTTGCAGTTTTTTGACTAAAATATCCTCTATATAGGTCTGCGCAGTAAGTCTCGAAAATTCCTTGGAGAAGGGATGGATTACCAAATAATCAAGACCAATCTCTCGAAGTTTTTCAATTTTTTCTTCGATGCTCTGTATCATTTTGATACCACTATCTTTTTGCAAAACCATTCGAGGATGCGGATAAAAAGTCAGCAAACAAGAGTACAGGTCATTGGCTTTAGCCGTCTCAATGAGGTGCTTTAAGATTTGTTGGTGTCCAATGTGAACCCCGTCAAAAGTACCAATGGTGAGCACTGTCGGTTTATCACTTTTAAACTCATAAACTCCTTGGATAATTTCCACAGTTTTGCTTTAAGGGGTATCTTTAGAATAAAAAATTGTTTAGTGCGCACTAAAATACATACACTTGGCCTAATATTCCTACTTTTTACTAGCTTTTGTAGTTATGCACAACAAGACTATTGGCTACCAAAAGTCGCACCTCAAAAGTGGTCTAAACAGCTTCGATCAGCCCCTCGGTTTTATGACTTAGAACTTCAATTTTTTTCAAGTGAACTCAGTAGTAAACCCAATGTTGTACTTCCGGCGCCCAATACTTCTTCTTTTTTGAAATTTTCTCTTGAAGAGGCCTCAAATTTTCATCCTAACCTACAAAAAAAATATCCCAATATTAGAGCGTATAAGGGTATTTCTAGTGACGGAAAATATAGAATCGTTTTGAGTTCTTCAGAAGAAAAAATATCAGTCATGTACACTGCTTTGGGGAGTAAACAGCGCTTTTTTCTCGAACAGGTCGGTGCCACCCCTTTAAGTTCAAAAAGCAGTAAGGCCCAACAAAAGTGGTATGTGGTTTACACTATTGAGGATTTTGAATTACCGGAGTGGGCCTGTGAATTGCAAGAATCAACTGAAACACCCACTTCTTTTGAATTTACAGCACCAGCTAATCTTAAAACCTATCGTATAGCTATTTCCACTACAGGACAATACACCGCCTATCACGGTCAAAACATCAGTGGTGCTCTTGCGGCAATCAATGCGACCTTGACCCGAGTAAATGGTATTTATGAAAATGAAATTGGCGTGCATTTTGAACTTATTGAACAGGTCGAACAACTCATTTATCTAAATAGATTTTCAGATCCTTATTTTGAAAACCTAGGTGGGGATTTGCAAGAAGTCTTAGACGACGTAATAGGTGATGAAAATTACGATATAGGCCACCTCTTTCATCAAGATGGAAATAGCGGAAATGCCGGATTCGTTGGCGCCACCTGTCAAACGGGAAAAAAAGGAAGTGCTTATTCTTCAGGGGTGAATCCCGAAGGAGCGCTCTTTGACATCGATTATGTCTGTCACGAGATCGGTCACCAAATGGGGGCAAATCACACCTGGTCTTTTCAATCTGAAAATACGGGAGTGCAATTTGAACCTGGTTCAGGCTCCACTATCATGGCCTATGCGGGAATCGTTGCAGGAGAGAATTTACAAGAAATGGGTGATGCCTATTTTCACATTGGGAGTGTGGTACAGATGCAGAACTATATGCAAAATTTCAGCTGCTACACTGACGAACTCATCGCGAATAATCCACCTGAGATTGTGACTATTGAGGACACTAACATTCCAGCTTTAACTCCATTTTTACTCAGTACAGAGGCCTTTGATGCAGAAGGAGATGCACTTCAACACAGCATAGAACAAATCGATAATGGTGTGGTAAATGCAGCTCGCTTTGGACCGCTTTCAATGAGTGGTTCAAATTTTAGAGCCCAACCTCCCAATGCAGATGCTACCCGATATTTTCCGAATATTACTCGAGTATTTGCACAAGAATTCACTCAGACTAGTCCAGGGCTGAATGACGATTGGGAGAGTTTGACAGCAATTAATAAGTCAATGCATTTTGCTTTAGTGGTGCGAGACGAAAATCCAGAACAATCCCTACAACGTTCTGTTGAAACAACTATAACTGTAGATGCCGAAAAAGGTCCCTTTAGAGTTTTATCACAATCTGCTTCCCAAACTTTTACGGCAGGAGAGTGGATTACGCTGCTTTGGGAAGTAGCCCAAACTAATTTACCGCCTATAAATACCCAAGAATTAGAATGGTATCTCATTGATGATAGTGGAATTAGGCGAGACACTGAAGTATCCAATATATTGCCGAATATAGGTCAAGCAGAAGTTCAATTACCTAATCAAGACTGCGCGAATTGTCGAATTATGCTCAAGGCAGCTAATAGTGTCTACTTTAATGTGAACACCGCAGACCTTGTAATTCAAAGCCAAACTGCAACCATTAATCTACCTCAACCAGGTTATAAGAGTTGCGAAGATGAGTTGATTATTGATGCCTATATTTCAATTCAAGATACTAGCGCAGGGCCTTATGAGTTCAGTGTTTCTTCTGAAAACACTACGGTGACGCTAAGTGAAGACGCTTTTAGTCAAAGTGGAGTGTCGACCTTGAGTTTTGATCTTTCTGCTTTGGATATACAGGCCACTGAATCGGTTGAGCTGTCTTTAGTAGACTCCAATTCTTCAACCATTTTTAATACTGAAATCCAGCTTGAAAAAGCAGATGCTACACCTGCGGTTACAATACTTCAAGCACCTGCAGATTTATCAGAAAATTTAGGGTCTAGAGTCGCCTTGGCCTGGCAAGAAAACCAATCTGCTGAGCGTTATCTACTAGAATGGTCTCAAAGCCTTTCTTTTGAAAATTCGTCAACTATAGTATTATATGACACTGCTTATGAACTCGAAAATTTAACTGCGAATTCAACGTATTATTGGAGGGTGAGCGCCTTAAATTCATGCGAAAATACTTCAGAAAGTGATGTGTTTTCATTTACAACTGCTGTAGTAGACTGTAAAATACAATATGCTGCAGATTTACCTCAAAGTATTGTGGCCCAAATTCCGAATACAGTTAGTTCTGAGATTAGCATCAATGATGAATTGCCGATCGAATCAATAGAGGTAGGTGTGCGTTTAACGCATACCTATGTGGGTGACTTACAAATGAGACTTATCTCACCTTCTGGAACAATCGTACCCTTATTGTATAATTCCTGTGCCGAGCGAAATAACGTTAATGTGAGCTTTGCAGATAACGGTCAAAGTTTAGATTGTTTAGGTGCTACAGGAATAGCCGGAGTAGTTCGACCTGCGGTATCATTTGCTAAGCTTTATGGTGAATCAACTCTAGGGATTTGGAGGCTCGAAGTCGAAGATGACTCTATTGGTGATGCCGGGGTTTTACAAGAGTTTTTTATCAAATTCTGTGCAAAAGGAGCTTTTCAGCCTGATCAAGATTTAGATGGTATTTTTGATTCCAATGATTTATGCCCTGATACGCCGCAAGCACAAGAAGTAGATGTAGATGGTTGCCCAGTATACCGATTTGCCCCTGAGTTTTTTGCATTTGCGTCTAGAGCCGAAACCTGTGATGATTTAGCAGGGGGCGTGATTCAAATCGCACCTGAATTCTCAGCGATTAATTTCAGTTATACCCTAACCAATCAAAGTCAAAATATAGTTCGACAAGGAACGTTTTCAGGCAGTCTATTTGATATTGATGGTTTGCCAGCTGGTATTTATAATTTATGTATTACAGGTCAGTCTGGGGATATTCAATATGAGCCCTCGTGTTTTAATTTTGATTTGAGTGCTCCTGAAGCTCTAGGCCTAACCTATTATTACAATAGAGATTTAAATCGAATTACTTTATTTATGGATGGTGAGGCGCCTTATCGCATCATTTTAAACGGTGATGAACAAACCACTAATTCACGACAAATCAGCTTAAATTTAGAAGAAGGGCTCAACCAAATACAAGTCTTTTCGGCTATTGAATGCCTAGCTCCCTTTGATTTAAACATCATTACTTCTGGAAATTCTCGTTTGCTTAAAAACCCAATTCAAGATCATGCAAAAGTGATTTTGTCGAAGGAGGTGAATTTTCCGCTACTCGTTAAAATTTTCAATTTCGAAGGACGTCTTTTACGCACGAATTTAATCGATCAATTCTCTCCTGAGTTGGATATCGATTTTAGCAGTTTACCACCTAATTTGTATTTGTTGAATTTAAGGTCATCAAATGCCGAGCTCAATTTTAAGGTAGTTAAAAAGTAATATTAGAGTTTTAAGAGCCAAAATCACATCAACAACTTGTTATACATCTGACCTTTTGCTCTTTTAATCGGAGTCAAAATAAAAGTTAATTTCATAAGATTAGTTGCACGTAGTTACTATTCATAGATAGTAAATGCATTACATCGATAATCTATTGTTTTTTTTTGAACCTATAGGTATCCTTTCCGTATTTAGTCTTATAAATTTTTGAAAGTATAATCCTACAATTATGAAATATTTAAACCTCTTTTCACTTTCAATTGCTTTTCTAAGCTTTACTATGTTGACTTATGGTCAAACATCTGTTACTGCAGATGAGGTAGGCCCATCAGGTGATGCCGATTTACTTACCCTAGCTTCTGGACAAGTTACTGTCAACGGTGATTTGACTTTGGCTTCAGATATGCGTTTAAAGTCTAATATTATGACACTTGGAGCTACAATGTCTAAGCTTCTTCAGATTGACGGTAAATAATACATCTTTAAGAATTCTGGCAAAAAGAGCGTTGGAGTATTGGCTCAAGAAATACAAGAACAATTCCCTGATTTAGTAGTTGAGCGTCAAGATGGAATGTTAACCGTTAATTATCAAGGTCTAATTCCTGTATTAATTAATGCTTTAAAGGAGCAAAATTTAGAATTGGAAAACGCCAAAAAAGCGAATCAAGGTTTGGAGGCAAGAATATCGAGGTTAGAAATGTTACTATCTAACCAATATTAAGAGTTATGAGGTATTTATATCTTCTTTTTCTTGGCCTAGTGCCATTTCTATCTCTTTCTCAAGTTGACTATAATTCGGAGAGCTTTGAAACAGCAGGGGACTTGGGTATTTGGAATTCAGGTTCAGGGTCATCAAGTGTTATCCAAACGACCTCAACTGCTTACGACGGATCAAGATCCATTTATCTAGGAGGATCTTATAGCTATATTATTACCGATGTATTAGATTTAAGTGGTGTTACCCAAGTTGATCTTTCCTTTTATTATAAGACTAATGCAAGTAACAAATTTAAAAATGGAGATAGGTTAGTGGTTGAAAGTAATACAGGCAGTGGTTGGACAGGAGAGGCAACATATAATTCTGCTCGAACAAGTTTTACTTCATCTGGCACTATATCCATTACACCTTCCTTCTGCAGGATCAACATTTTCATCAACTACACAATTTTCTATAGACCTTATTACAGGAAACCCTGCTCCTGATTATGTATACATTGATTTGATAGATATTAAGGTATACGCTACACCAACAGATGCACCAAACGAAATTATAGCTTACAATATTAATCCGACTAGTTTTAACATTAGCTGGGATGCCGTATCTAATGCGACTAGTTATAAGGTTTAGCAGGGCGGGACACTTGTTAATACTACCTCTTCAAATACGACATCTTTTTCAAGTTTAACTCCTAATACATCCTATAACATTGAAGTAGAATCTTTGAATTCATATAATATACCATCAGCATCCAAAAAATCTAAATCAGTTACAACATCAAAAGCCTCTATCGGAGGAGCTCGTTTTGAAGGTGGAACTTTAACTGTCGGTGCAGGAACAGCATTTACTACAACGAACATGTCAGTTGATGGAGGTAATATTTTGGTGAATTCAAACTCAACAAATAGTGGCTCATTTATAGCCACAGGAACAGTCACATCATCAGTTTCAAATGCGTTTACTTATAACAGGTATATTCCTGATTCTGGTGGTCGAATTTTTTCAATTCCAGTAAGTGATCAAAATGTGGCTTCATTTGTAAATAATTCAGCTAATAGTCTAAATACTTTTGGATCATTTGCGGCATTAGGAGAACACAAGTATATGCGTGGTCTTGGTCAGAGATGGGAATATTATAATCCGAATGCACCAGGAAATTTTGACACTGATTTTAATGTTGCTAAAGGATATGCCATTATGAGAACTGCAGCCGGTAATATTACTTTTACAGGTAATTTCCCTGCTATTTCTTCAAATCAAATCTCATTTAATGTTGAGTCTTTTACTGGATCAAGTCTTCAAAAATGGCGCTCTGTTGGAAATCCTTTTATGTCTTACTTTCCCTGAACAAATACGAGTACAAGTGTAAACTCTTTTTTAAAATTAAATGGCTCCAAATTAGACGATAATTATCAGGCCCTTTATTTGTGGGATGGATCGCAGTGGATTGTTATTAATAATTTAAGTAATTATAATTTAGCTCCTGGTCAAGGGTTTTTAATAAAACTGAAAGATTTCCAATCTACGACTTTAGATTTCCCTCAATCTTATCAAACCCATCAAACCTCCGAAGTTTTCTATGGGAGAGAAACTGAAAGGTCAAAAATCAGTCTTTATATTGAAAAAAATAAAAGAGTAGCAAAGACAGAAATTTATTACATCTCTTCAGGGACTCAAGGCTTAGATCCAGGGTATGATGCGGCAGCTTATTCTACTAATAAATTGGATATTCAAACCCGATTAATTGAAGAATCTGAAGATTTAAATTATACCATTCAAGCAATTTCTAATTTAAGTTATGAAGAGCAAGAAATTCCGATTTCTATTACTTCAGAAGTAGACCAAAAATTACAATTTAGTGCTGATTACGAATCTATTCCATCTGCACTTGAGGTTTATCTTGAAGACAGACAAAATAATAGGTTTTACAATTTGAAAGAATCTTCAGCTGTATTAAAAGTGTCACAAGGCACCAATAATCATGGTCGCTTCTATTTACATACTAAACCATTGGAATTTTGGATTGAAGACAACACAGAAGATGATGCTCAAGACGATAGTGTTTTCGATTTGGCGGATGGTATTGCAACTAAAGCATTTGACTTTTTCAATTTGAAAGACAATATTCTATACTTTGAGGGCGTTAATAGAAAAGAACAAGTTAAAGTGAACTTATTTAATATTAATGGTTACAAGGTCTTTGCCAGAACTGCAGATTTAGATTCATCAAATAATACGATACAATTACCATATAACCTATCAGAAGGAGTTTACATTGTTGAATTATATAGAGGCTCAGGAAAGAAAACCTCAAAGAAAATAATTATTAGGTAAAAATGAACAATAAAATAAGTCGTAAAGAGGCGATTCAAAAATTAGGTAAATATGGTAAATTTACTGCGTTGACTGCCTTTGGAACTTTTGCGATTTTAAATCCACAAATGGCTCAAGCTTTTTCTGATCAAGGGCCATTCGGAAACGAAAAATTCAACCCCAACGGCAAAACGGCATTGGAATCTGGGGATCTGACAAGCGATACAATCGTTCTAAAAACGAAGGTTTTCGAGTTCCTTTCTCAAATGATGCTCAATACGGACCATTTCATAGTGGTGGTATAGACACACCTCCTTCAGGAAATACTACTTGGAAATAATTTTTGTGTATTGATCGGCAATACGATGTCGATCTTTCCATGCTGCTGTGCGATACCCTTTATGAGTAACAAACAAGAAACTTCTGTTCGCTAAAAATGGGAGTGCTTTTAAAGCAACTAGTCGCATCCAATACAAAGACTGATTAATGGCTTTATTTTTTTGTGCTGCTAAGAAGAGTGCTTTAGAAAACCCAAAAGGATAATAACTTTCAAATTCTGATGAAAAAGTACTTAGAAGACTGGCGTATTTTTTAGTTTTTTTATCCGTACCAAAAAGGGCGTTTAGAAGCGCTTTGTCTTTTTGAATAAAGACTAAACTATCGCAGTATGAGCGAAATCCAATCTTTGAAAAAAGATAACCACTATCGTTGAGTTGCCAGTTGTAGATATTATGCAAGCTCAAGTGTGTTAAACTGGGTATCGGCATACCGTCATATTCTTGCTTGTATCTGAGTATGGCTTTTGGCTCTAAAGATTTGATAGTCTGATCAATGACTCTCTTGTGAATTTCTACCGCACCGATATAGTCTGAGTGCACCAATCGGCTTAAATGCCTGTGATCTGCTAATTCGAGCTTACCTATACTTGTTTTAGCAACATTATTTACATAGCCAGCTTTTCGAAATACAGCATCTGTACGTTCTTGATCTTGTTCATTGACCAAAAGGTCGATATCACCTACCATACGCATACCGATATCGCTGTAATAATTGGAGACTAAAAGAGCAGTTCCTTTTAAAAACACAAACTCAATACCTTCTTTTTGTAGTAAATCAGTGATGACTTGAGCCTGATATATAAGGGCTTCATTGCGCTTCTTATTTAGACGGTAAATCTCCTGCAAATATGCTGAAAAATCTTCTTCAAGAAAGTCAAGTAGCTTTTGGTTTCGTAAACTTACATAAACATGAGGAAGAATGAGCCCTGCACTAGTGATTGTTAATATAGCCTCCCAATCAAACTTAAGCAGTGCTGTATGCTCAAGTTCAGTGTTATGATTTACAATAGCATCAATCTGCCTGAGTATGTCAAAATGAGTAGGCATCAGCAAAGATTAGATTTTAGGGCTTCGACTGCTGATTCAAAGTTCGAATAACGCAAGTGATAGGCTTCGATAGATGCCAGCCAACTTAGAAAATAAGAGGCGTGCGTTTCATCAGCACAGATCCATGAATCTTCAATGAGTATTTGCGCAACTTCTTCGGAAGTTGCTTTTGAAATAGAGGTCTCTACTTCTGAATCGTATTTGATAAGCACTACTTTTTTACTCATATTCACCCAAGTTTGTTCAGGAGTATTTAAAGCTAGGTATTGTATTTCTTTAGACCGGTCGATTTCAAATGAGGTTTCAAATTGGTGAATGATTTCTTGAGAACCTATTTTTATAGAAGGTTGAGAAGGATTCCAATACATTTTATTGGCTTTTCCATCGAAGGGAATCATATCGTCTGAAATAAACGAATATCCATTCAACGCTAAAAGGGCGGCAAAGGTACTTTTACCACTTCCAGATCTTCCCATAAAAAGAAGGGGCGTGTCATTAATGATCGCCGCTGAACCGTGAAGTGTAGCCGTTAAATCACCCTGAACCTCATGTACTTTTTGAAGTAAAAAGTAATTGAATTTTCCAAAGAGTGTACGCATGTGGTCAACCGTGTTGCTATATTTATTTTCATCATCCTCTTTAATACTGATCACATCTGCTTGTTTTGAAATGCTAAAAAAAGCATCGACAACTACACGTTCTTCAACAGCATAACTTTGAATCATCGGATAGAAGAGGGGGTAACATTCCTTGTCAAAATCAACTCGTATGCATTTATCGGCAATCTGAAAGTAAGTGCTGATTGCTGAAGTTATACTAGGAGTCTTAGTCAAAATTTCTGAATGTACGCGAGGCACCTTACATTCAGCTAAAAATGCGTTGATTTCTTTCGTGAGCTCTTCATCTAAAGCCTCTTCACCTTTAAGGTACGAATCGATCAATTGCTTGATTTTGTCAGAAACCAAGACATAGGAATTTGATGCTTTGAACCAAAGCAAACTTGCAGTATCGAGTGTGACGCTTTTAGAATAGGCCATAATTTCGGTTAAAACCTAAAGTTTAAACGCTAAATATTAGGTATTGTTATATGCATTCATGGTTTGTTGCAGCCCAGCAAATACAAATGAATAAATCAAATCTACTGCTCGGCTTAATCGCTCATCAAGTGCCTTTAATTCTTCTGGTTTCCACTTACCCAAAACATAGTCAACTTGTCGGCCTTTATTGTAGGTGCAACCTATACCAAAACGAAGTCGAGCGTAGACGGTAGTTTGCAATTTATCTTGCAGGTCTTTAAGACCGTTGTGACCGCCGTCACTTCCTTTAGCTTTGAGCCGTAGGGTACCGAAGTCAAGGTGTAAATCGTCGGTAACCACCAGTAATTGTGCGTTGTCAATTTTTTCTTCTCGCATCCAAAACTGAACAGCCTTACCGCTTAGGTTCATGTAAGTACTGGGTTTTAAACAGATCAGCGTTTTGCCTTTGTACTTTACCTTGGCGATATCCCCAAGTTTTTGAGTCTCAAAAGTTCCGCCTAAGTCGTTTACGAGTTGGTCTAGGACCTCAAAACCAATATTATGCCGTGTTCTGCTGTATTCGGCTCCTACATTTCCTAGTCCTACGATTAAAAACTTTTTCATGAGCTGCAAATTAGCCAAAAAAAAGCACCTCTAAATATTTTTAGAGGTGCTTTATATGAATGTAAAATGATTTATTCTGCTGCTGGAGCTGCTGCTGCTTCAGTACCTTCAGCACCTTCAGCACCTTCTTCATCTTCTTCATCGTCCACGGCATTTCTAGACGCTTTTACTTGAACTATAGAAGTGTTGTCAGGGTGTAAAAAGGTATACTCTTCTGTTTTGACGTCACCCACAGAAATTGTACCTCCAATTCTGAGTTTAGAGATATCCACCATGATGCCATCAGGAAGATTGGCAGGTAATGCTCTAACAGTGAGTTTTCTTTTTCTAAAGAGTAGACGTCCACCGTTTCGAACTCCAGGAGAATTTCCTTCTAAACGAACAGGAATATTCATGTTTATCGCCTTGTCTTCGAATAATTGGAAGAAGTCGATGTGCATAATTCGGTCGGTTACAGGGTGAAACTGAATGTCTTGCAGTACAGCTTCGTAAGGTTGGTGACCTTCCATTTCAATTACGACAGTATGCGCATTTGAAGTGTAAACCAATCCTTTAAAACTAATTTCATCAGCTGAAAAGTGTATTGGTGTTTCCCCTCCGTAAAGTACGCAAGGGACCTTTTCAGCATTACGTAAGACTTTGGTTGACACCTTGCCCACGCTTTCTCTTTCGGATCCTTTGATAGTAATTGCTTGCATGTATAAAAATTAAATAATAAACTTTGATGATATCGACGTATTCGAGTGTACCCGTTGCATCACATCTGCAAATAAATTGGCACAGCTCAATACATTGATTTTGTCACTTTGATGTTCTTTATAAATAGAATCAGTAATAATCAATTCTTCAAGTGCAGAGTTCTCAATACGCTCATAGGCACTTCCCGATAAAATTCCATGTGTAGTAATGGCACGCACACTTTTGGCGCCTCGTTCAATCATAAGGTCAGCAGCCTTGGTTAAGGTTCCTGCTGTATCAACCATGTCATCAACTAAAACCACATTCTTGCCTACAACTTCTCCAATAAGTTCCATGTGGGTCACGATATTGGCCTTTTCTCTTTGTTTGTAACAGATTACTACATCAGATTGCAGTGCTTTTGAATAACTGTACGCACGTTTTGAACCTCCCATATCAGGAGATGCGATGCAGAGATTATCGAGATTTAGATTGCGCAAGTAGGGTAAAAATATGGTTGAAGCAAAAAGATGATCCACAGGCCTTTCGAAAAAACCTTGAATCTGATCGGCGTGCAAATCCATCGTAATGATTCGTGTTGCACCTGCAGATTCAAGCATTTTAGCGACTAGTTTGGCCGCAATTGGAACTCTTGGCTTGTCCTTTCGATCTTGTCTAGCCCAACCAAAATATGGCATTACTGCCGTAATATGTCTCGCTGAGGCTCTCTTAGCTGCATCAATCATCAGCAACATTTCCATTAAGTTTCTCGAACTCGGATTGGTTGATCCAATGATAAAAATTCTTGCCCCGCGAATCGATTCTTCGTAACTCGGCTGAAACTCTCCATCGGCATATTCTGAGAAAATGACATTACCGAGTTTAGCGCCATAAGATTGTGCAATTTTTCCCCCTAAGACTTGACTTTGTCTACAGGCAAAAATTTTCGGTTCTGGAACTTGATAAGACATATATGTGATACTCAGTATATTCTAAGGAGCGCAAATTTAATTAAATTTTAGTCTTAACCGCGAAATTTACCCTTTTTTGTGTGCTGTAAATTGAAAAAGTTTACTTTTGCACTCCAATTTTATACCTCCTAGCCTTGGTGGCGGAATTGGTAGACGCGCTGGATTCAAAATCCAGTTTCTTCGGAAGTGTGGGTTCGATTCCCACCCAAGGTACAGCCCTAAACCTCGTAAATCGCGAGGTTTTTTTATCCCATGACTTGTATTGAAATTTAATAAGTTGAAATACTTTACTTTGTGGTATCCATAAAATGCTAAAATAAAATATAAATGAGGTTTCGATTATTCATTGTTACATTCATACTCAGTATAATTCCTGTAATCGCACAGAACACCCTTAAGATTACAGTAAAAGATACTTTGAGTAGTGAGCCATTGATCGGAGTCACTGCATTTATAGCGCAAATCAATAAAGGAGCGATTTCAAACGAACAAGGTGTGATTTATTTCGATTCCTTAGACAGCGGTGTTTTTTCCTTGAACATAAGCCATGTGGGATATGTTTCGAAGGCCTATACATTCAATTTTGAACTTAGTAAAGAACTGCAGCAAAAGATTGTTTACCTCCATTCTCAAACAGAAGAAATGGAGGAGATTATTTTAGTTTCTACTAGGAGTAGTCGAACAATAGCTGATGTACCAACAAGAGTAGAAGTTATCGCAGGAGAAGAACTTTCTGAAAAAGGAAATATGAAACCTGGTGATATTCGCATGCTTCTCAATGAGAGTACAGGTATTCGAACTCAACAAACATCTGCTACCAGTTACAATTCAAGTATTCGTATACAAGGCTTAGATGGAAAATACACCCAGCTACTCAGAGATGGTTTTCCGCTGTATTCAGGATTTGCCAGTGGTCTAAGTCTCATGCAAATTACACCTTTAGACTTAAAACAAGTGGAAGTTGTCAAGGGATCGAGTTCTACATTATACGGGGGTGGAGCCATTTCTGGCTTGGTCAATTTAATTTCTAAGACCCCTGAGGAGGAACCTGAACTGAGTTTTATGCTTAATACAACCTCTGCTCTTGGTCTTGATTTGAGTGGTTTTTACGCTAACAAAACCAATAAAGTAGGCACAACTGTCTTTGCTTCTTACAATTTGGGTACACCCTATGATCCGGCAAATATCGGATTGACGGCTATACCAGAATTCAACCGACTTACTTTCAACCCAAAATTATTTTGGTATTTCAACCCAAAAACAACACTTCGCTTTGGTATGAATACTATTTGGGAAAACCGACTAGGGGGCAATATTGACTATGCGAAAGGTGATAACGTTGTCAATCCCTATTTTGAATCTAATGAAACTCAGCGTATTTCAACACAATTTCAACTGAACTCAGATTTAACTGAACACAGTCGATTGGAGATCAAAAACAGTTTTAATTTTTACGATCGAAGCATACAGATTCCAGAATTCAGCTTTACTGGTTACCAACGTTCTTCTTTTAGCGAATTCAATTTTTTAACGACCACAAAAAAAGGTGTTGAATGGATACTCGGGGCAAATTTATGGACAGAGTACTTCAATGATACTGGAAATAATCAAGTTTTAGCCTTAGATCAATCCTATCAGATTGTTGGATTCTTTGCTCAAAACCTTTGGAAATTAGATAAAAGTGTTTCCCTTGAAACAGGACTTCGAACCGATTTTCACTCGGATTACGGAACTGTTATACTCCCTAGAACTTCATTGCTTTATCAGCCAACCAATGCATTGACCATTAGATTGGGAGGTGGATTAGGCTATAAAACTCCAACTGTTTTCACAGAAGATGCTGAACGTCTTCAGTTCGTAAACGTTTTACCCATAAACACAAGTGATACTGACCTAGAACGTTCTCTAGGCGGTAATTTTGATTTGAACTATAGGTGGAATCCGTTTTCAGGAGTATCCATGTCAATAAATACTCTTCTTTTTTACACAAAAATTAATGCCCCGATGACTTTAATTCTAGGTAATAACGGCTTTTATTCTTTTCAGCAAAATGGAGGTTATGTCGATACTCAAGGTATAGAGGTCAATTTAAAAATTAAGTACGGAGATTTTAAGTTGTTCACAGGATTTACCAAAGCCGATGTCAAGCAATATGAAAACGGATTAGTTTCAAATTTTCCTTTAGTAGCTAAGCATCGTTTAAACAATGTCTTAATGTTTGAAAAAGAAGAAAATCTTTGGGTTGGTCTTGAAGCCTATTATTACAGTCCTCAACAATTAAGTAATGGCGATGTAGGTCAGTCATTTTGGATTGTAGGTCTGATGAGCGAAAAAAAATTAGGAGATAAATTTTCAGTTTTTTTAAATTTTGAAAACTTTTTAGATACTCGCCAAACAAGGTTTGGAGCAATTTACAGTGGAAACATTACAAGCCCACAGTTTCTTGATATCTACGCTCCAGTCGATGGATTCGTGGTAAACGGGGGCTTTAAACTTAAGCTGTAAAATTTAGGTGTTTCAATTACTAGCTGGTATAAGTTTTAACAGTATTTCTCATGTTGACAATACCTAATTCTCGTTGAGTATTCGAATTAATTTTTTTGGCGATAAATACTCAAAAAACCTTCTTTCAACCTCAAATCTTTCATTTAGGATAACAATAGCGGGTAACGAAAAAGGTTGATTTTCCCTTGAAGCCAAAATTAAGGCCATTTGGTGTGTAGGGTTTCGTTTTTTTCCAACTTCTTGATTGATGTAGACTTGATTTCCAAAGTATAAACTGTCTTTGCTCTCGGCATTCATTTTTACTGCATAGAATTGATTGTTTAGCTCAGATACAATAGCCGTATCGCGAAATGCAACCTGATCCATTTTTTTACAATAATCACACCAATCCGCGTAGAAATCGATAAAGATTTTTTTTGGTTTGATTGACAACGAATCGTCTAATTGTTCAAAAGTCAGCCATCGAATACTATTTTTTTCTTGTGCCATCGAATTAGAAGTCGTCAATACCATTAAAAGGCATACTAGTACTGTTCTAATTTTTTTTTTAAAGATGCTGTTAATAGATACACACATATCTTTAGTTATTTCAACTATACGAATATAAAAAGGTTGATAAACTAATGAAATTTGCCAAATTTTAAACCGATAAAAAAAGTCCTCGGAAGGTTAGGCCCGTAAATGTAATCAGAGTCTCTACCTGCACCAGTATCAAAATCATTTTGGTAGCTATCAAATATATTTTTGACACCTCCGGTTAATGTACACATAAATTCATCAGTAAAGTCGAAATGGTGCTCAAGTTTGATGTTTAAATCAAAAAATGAAGGTGTTTTATTCAATCTCAAAAATCCTGTATCGCTTATTACAAAAGGCACGGTCATTTCTCCAGTATAGGTTCCAGTTAGATCTAAATTGAAACGTTCATTTGGAATCCAACTTGCACTTAAATAACCATATAAGTTGGGGACTCTTACAAATTCGTCTATGAGGATATCACCTTCACCAGATGTTCCGTTATTTTCAAATAATACTTGAGGTTCCTTGTATTCTGTACCTTGAATAGTACCTCCAAGTTGAAATCGCCATCGTGGATCAGGAGATAAACCAAATTCAAAATTCGAACCATAAACAGCTACATTCTCACCATTTCTTACTTCGTTCAATAGGGAGCCCGTTTCGGCAATTACCCCTGTACCTATTGTTGTAAAAGGGTCTTGAATAGCCGTGTAAAAACCCTCTAAGAGAAAATCAATTTGCAGAAGGTCTACTGTTTTAGCAAAATTTACAGAGCTTGTAAATGCATTTGAAAATTCAGCCTTTAAATCTTCAGATAGAATTACGAATTGCTGTTCACCAGATACGCTAGAAATATGTAAGTCCTCATTAAAGGCTTGAGGTGCTCTAAAGCCTCGAGCAAATCCTGCTCTAAAACGCCAGTCGTTGTTTACAGCATAGGACAAAGTTATTCTCGGAGAAAATGCTGTTTGCTTGACGTCGTTTTTTCTTGTGATATTACCAATTCTATAGTTTCCGTCAATTTTAATATTATCGTAACGAGTTCCTACAAGAGCCGTAAAACTTTCAGTAGGTTTCCATTCATATTGAATGTATGTGCCTAATGAATTTACGCTTTGATCTACTAAACGGTTGTAACCCTTTATTTCATCCTCAGTCCTTGTTAGGTTATATTCAGTGCCCGCCGTCAAAACGTCGTTATTTTTAAAGTTTTTAGTAAACTGTACTCCGTTTACCCAGGCCAAATCTTTTGTAAATCCATATGCGTTGTTCGCAGTAATACTGTCTTGTCGAGTTCTTTCACCACCAAGGCCTCCGTAGTAACTATCTCTATCGGTGAATGATGCAGAAGTATACCACTGGAGTTTTTCCGTTCGTTCTGAATTATAAACTTCATATTGAGCACCTCCGAGAAAAGTATCGTGATTAAGTTCTTCTGTAACATCTGTGAATTGGGGTGCTAAATCTAGGCGATCACCTCCCCTTCTGTATTCGTTAATAACGTTTAAGTTAATTGCAACTCTAGATTTATCATTCGGTCGTAAAAAAGCTTTAGCACCTAGGGTTTTGTTTCGCAGTTCAGTGATTTCTGTGAAGCCATCATTATTTGCGTCATAAGCATCTCTAGAACGGGAGGTAGCAAAAATAGTAACACCACTATTGAGATCATCCGCAACCGAGGATGAATTGAATGTTAAATTCTTGTCTTGGGCATCGTTTTTGGTAATGGCTAGATTAGATCCTATTTCCCACGTATTTAAAATGGGGTCTTTTGTAATAATATTGACAGTTCCCGCTATGGCATTAGATCCAAATAGCGCAGAACCACCACCACGTACAACTTCAATCCTTTCAATAATATTCGTTGGTATTTGTTCTAATCCATAAACGCCGAGTAAGGAGGTAAAAACTGGGCGACTATTTAATAAAATCTGGGAATAGCTTCCATCTAATCCATTTAATCGTACTTGTGTAAATCCACAATTTTGACAATTAGTTTCTACTCGTACTCCAGGAGCAAAGTTCAACCCGTCTGCTAAACTTAGCGATTGTGTCGCTGTCAATAATCTAGGCTTTATTGAAGACACTACAACAGGAGTTACTTTTCGTTCAACTCTATTTCTTGTGGCACTGACTACAACTTCTTCCAGTCCAAGAGCATCTTCTAGCAAATTGAAATTTATGGTTAGGGTTGATAAGGGGGTTATGGATACTTTTTCTTCCCAAGTTCTAAACCCTTGAGATTGCACTACTACAGTAAACTCTCCATCTGGTACTTCAAGGATGTAATTTCCATCTGCATCAGAGGTTGTGCCACTTGGGCTATTCTGTATAAAAATGCTTGCAAAAGGTACGGGTCTATTTCCTGATTGGACTTTTCCAGAAATTAATGTCTTTAGATTCTGAGCGTTCAAGTTTATACTTATACACAAAAGCGAAAGACAATAAAACAGTTTTGGAGCCTTAGCACTCGGGTTTTTTTTAAACATTGGTTTAAAAGATTTACTAATCATCGATTTATATCGACATCAAACGCGAAACTATCTCAATTCTTCGGAAAAGGCAAAGGAAATCACATTTCAATACAACTTAGTTGCATTTAAGATAAGAAATAGTGAATTATTTAGTTTCAGAAAAATAGTATTAGAGGCATTTCAATTAAAAAAATGATATAAATTGACGAAAGCATTTGAACAATTAAATTTAGTCTATGAACCAACAACCAAAATCATTTTATGTTATCGCATCAATTGCCCTTATTTGGAATTTAATTGGTGTTTTTCAGTATTTAGGCATGGCTTATATGTCTGCCGAAACCTTTAACAGCTTAGATGAACCAATGCAGCGCTATATCAGCAATGAACCCGCATGGGTAACAGCAGCCTTTGCTTTGGCCGTGTTTTCGGCAAGCATTGCAAGTATTGGACTTTTAATGCGTAAAGCCTGGTCGCATCCGGTTTTTGTATTCTCAGCTGTTTGCGTTATCGGACAGAATATCTACAGTTTCTATATTCAAAAAGACCTAGAGCTTACTTCTCAAAATTCAATAGGATCCCTTTTTATTTTAGGAGTCGCTTTGTTTTTGATTTTTTACAGTAAAAGATTAAGGCAAGGCAATTAGTCGTTTAAGGCTAGTCGGCTACAATACTGTCAGTCACTTTTCCGCATCTGAGCATAATATCTCCGTAATATGGATTGGCTATTAATCGCTCTGTACTGAGCCAATTTGCTCCCTTGTTATTGTTTGCCATTGGACAGTACTGCACGTAATAGTTAGCCCCTGCATCTTTAATTCCTTTAGCGAGAGAAATTACCTCCTCAGAAACTAAGCGAAATACATCGCGTTGCTTTTCTAAATCAGCTTGGGATTTTATCTGTGCTAATCGTTCGCTCAAACCTTCAAAATAGACTTTGCTCTCCTTATCTAAGCCTTGCTGTCTAATTGCTTTTTGTATGGTGTTTTGGGCTCTGTCCGCTACATCTTGTGCCAAATCTCTATTGGAAGCGACTAGCGCATCCTTTAAATCAAAATAAGCATCAAAGAAAGGATTGAAATCTTCATTAAGCCCGTCACTTAAATCAATTCGTTGACCTATCGTTTCTTCTTTTAAACTCATCATAGATGGCTTGGCTTGAAGCTGAGCTGCAGCATCCACGGTAAATGCGCCATTACTTACAATTTCTTCTCCCAAACGCAGCCCTTCATAAACCTCGTATTGTCCATTATTTAGCGTTCCAATTATGATTTCTCTCAGCTCAAATACGGGTTCTTCACTGGGTTTTACGTAGACAATAGAGCGCTTTCCGGTCCATAACACTGCAGATTCTGGTATTTTAAGTGCAGCAGTAACTTCAGTTATTCCCTCAATAGCCGCCATAGCAAACATTCCTGGTTTGAGCATTCCATTGATGTTGCGAATTTCCGCACGTACTTCAAGGGTTCGACTCTGCTGATCAAATATGGGATCGATAAAACTTACCCTGGCCATAAAAGTCTCACGGGGAAAAGCCTGTGTTTTGACCTCTATATTCTGACCGAGTTCAAAAGCGGCTACTTGGTTTTCATAAGCATCAAAAACCGCCCATACAGTGCCCAAGTCTGAGACTTCAAATAAAGATTGCCCTTTTTTGACGTAATCTCCAGTTTTGGCATTGATTTTTGTAACAATACCACTGACATCAGCATAAACAGTAAAGGTTTCTATCAGCGTTTGAGAAGATTCTATGGCATTGATTTGAGCATCACTCAACTTCCAATTTTTTAATTTTGTTCGTACCGCATTGTACAACTCAGGTTGTTGCTCTTTAAGACTTGAAGCAGTGAGCAATTCTTGCTGAGCCGCAATCAATTCAGGAGCGTATAGGCTGGCTAATTTTTGATTTTTAACAACGCGTTCTCCCAAGGTATTGATATAAATCTGCTCGATGCGAGCATCAATGTGAGCCGCTTGCGTCAGCTTGTTTTTCAAATTGATTTCAATACTTCCAGAGAGTTCTAAAACTTCTTTTTCGTTTTTAGGATTGGTCGAACGTACTACATGAGTTTGAATGTCGGCCAACTGCATGGCGTTTTCAGTCAACTTGATTTGAGTGTTGCTTATTGCTCCGTCAATATCGGCTTTGATAAGCTCCATGCCGCATATCGGACAGCTACCAGCTTCAGTGGCCATAATTTGAGGATGCATTGAGCAGGTCCAAGAGGCCTCTTGTGAATGGTGAACGTGATCTGTGCTTGAGTCTTCACTGCTATTGACTGCCAACAAATAACCGATACCTAAGCCGATAATTACCGAACCGATTGCAATAAAAAGATTTTTATTTTTCATAATGCGTTATTTTTTTCGATCAAAAATTTTGCGAATAGAAGGCGATGAGGTAAACCACAAACTAAATCCGCTCATCACTGTAATTAATCCCAACAGTGAGAATGCTCTGAGTACTGTGGTATTGAAGTCATCTCTTCCTTCATAGTCCATGGTATGTGTCATCCATAAAAAGTCAAACCATCTCCAATCGCGGTGTCTAACGGTTTGAAAAGAGCCATCCGCCACAGAGACGTAAGCCTTTATTTCTTCTGCTGAATCGTATGAAATGACATAGGCCGGTAGTCGCCGTCCTCTGTACTCGTGATGAGCATCTGTTTCGTTAATCAATTCAACTGCAATCACTTGAAGATCGGTAGCCATTTGATTTTTGGCAACCGCTAAGGCTTCTTGCTGATCAACACCCATTTTCTGACTTCCATCATAAGCGTTGATTAGATGCTTGTCATTAATCCAGAAATACGGGTTTCCTGCAATTTCTTTTAATTCGAGTTGGTAGATTTCTTCATCCAATTCAATAGCCGATAAACCGATTATATTCTCAAACGATTTTGGCTGATAATTGAGATTTCTGAAATGATCTCCGTGAATTTCGTCGATATCAGTCCAGCTGAAATACAGACCACTAATGGTCCACAATAAAAATTGTATACCCAAAAAGACACCTAGATAGCGGTGC
>CBFIGE010000010.1:0-101623 GCA_965662045.1 Flavobacteriaceae bacterium | reverse complement strand
GACGCTAATACGGCTAGAGCCGCTGTTAGAATGGAGCGTAAATTAGAATTATCAGGTGAAGGGCACCGTTTCTTTGACCTTGTTCGTTGGGGAATTGCTGCTTCAGCTCTTAATGATTACCTAGCTTACGAGTCTCAGTATTTGGTGACTAAGTTTGGTGGTGCCTCATTTACTACTGGTAAAAACGAGTACTACCCAATTCCACAATCACAGATTGATATTCAAGGAACTGAAGTATTAACTCAGAACCCAGGATACTAAGAAATATAATTCTTAGCATAAAATTAAAGCTGCCTAGATTTAGGCAGCTTTTTTTATTAAGTTTATTGAACGATTAAGACCAATGATGAACATGAGATATTTAGCACTATTATTAGTAGGAGCATTTACTTTTTCTTGTACAAACCGAACCCAGCCGCCTTTATTCAAAGTTTTAAATGCAGAGGCCTCAGGAATAGACTTTAACAATAGATTAGTCGAAGATGATACCATTAATATTCTAGATAATGAGTTTGTCTACAACGGAAGTGGAGTAGCTATTGCCGATCTTAACAACGACGAACTACCTGACCTTATTTTTACCGGAAATCAAGTTGCAAATAAAATATATCTCAATAGGGGAGAACTTCAATTCTCAGATATCTCAAAAGAAGCGGGTTTTTTAAAACCTGATTCTTTAATGTGGTCTGCAGGGGTGAGTGTTATAGATGTTAATGCAGATGGACTAAATGATATTTACGTATGTAATACGTTTAGAAAGCAAAGTAAACTTCGCAAAAACTTGTTGTATATCAATCAAGGTTTAAATGAGCAGGGCTTGCCCGTGTTCATTGAAAAAGCTGCTGAATACGGTCTAGACAATGATTCTTATTCTTCAAATGCTCAATTTTTTGATGCGGACAATGACGGAGATTTAGATGTTTTTATTGGTGTCAATCAAATCGATGGGATTAATCCGAATGAATTTAGACCTAAACAAGACGATGGGACCTCCCCAAGTCGTGATCGACTATTACTTAATTCTATAGAGCAGGGTCAAATAAACTTTCGAGATGTCTCAGCAACGGCTGGTATCAAATTCCACGGATATACACATTCGGCATTAACCTATGATTTTAATGAAGATGGATTTTTGGATATTTTCGTTGCCAATGACTTTTTAAGCAATGATCTCTTATACATTAACAATCAAGACGGGACTTTTAGAAATCAAATAAGCGATAGTTTTAAACACTTGAGTCTTTCTTCAATGGGAAGTGACATTGGTGACATAAATAGTGATGGAAGGGCAGATTTATATGTCACAGAAATGCAACCCTTCTACAACAAAAGAAAAAAATTATTTCAGGGTCCGAGTAATTATCAAAAAGAAATTTTCACTAAGCGCTACGGATTTGAAAAGCAGTATGCACGAAATGTTTTGCATGTAAACCAAGGTGTTTCTTCGGCTAATGGACTACCTGTCTTCAGTGATTTAGGTATGATGGCCAAGGTTCAAGAAACCGATTGGAGCTGGACTCCTCTTTTTATGGATGCAGACAATGATGGCTTGCAAGATTTATTTGTAACCAACGGTTTTCCTAAAGATGTTACCGATCGTGATTTTGGAGACTTCCGAGTGGCAGCAAGTCGTCTGGAGACAAAAGAACGACTTTTGGCAGCTATACCCGAGATTAAGGTTTCAAATTTTATTTTTAAAAATAAAGGAGCTTATGATTTTGAAGATTACACTCAAAAATGGGGTCTAGATTTTGGCACCTATTCTCATGGCGCTGCATACGGTGATTTAGACGGAGACGGTGATTTAGACTTGGTGGTCAACAATATGAATGAGAAGGCAAGTGTTTTGGTCAATCAGCTCAATACAACCGAATCTAAGACGCATTGGTCGGCATTTAAACTGCAAGGTCCATCTTCGAATAAAAACGGAATAGGCGCTGAATTAAGCCTCTACACTAATAATGGTATTCAGTCTCGTTATCAACTGACTAATAGAGGCTATTTATCTCAATCTGATTTAAAACTTCATTTCGGACTGGGAACTTCAAATCAAATTGACAGTGTACTTGTGAACTGGCCTGGTAACAAAAGCCAAGTGTTTTATGAGCTAACGATTGATGGATTGAATACATTGACATATGATGTTGATCAAATTGAAAAGCGAACCCTTAACACCACAAATAGTCCACAATTTGCAATTGCAAATCAAAAACTAGGCTTGGATTATTTCTCAAGAGACATTGATTTTGTTGATTTTAATTTTCAGCGAACCATACCACACAAATTTTCTTCTTATGGGCCTTCAATTGCAGTTGGAGATGTCAATGCAGACGGTATAGACGACTTTTTCATTTCGGCCAGTCGAAATTTTAAAGAAGCTTGGTTCATGGGTCAGTCTGATGGAAGCTATGCCAAACAAGAAGTCAACTACAAGGCTAATATAGAATTAGAAGAAGAAGATTCTTCGAGTTTACTTTTCGACGCTGATCAAGATGGAGATTTAGACCTGTACATTGCAAGAGGATGCGCGCAATATCCCGAAAATCATCCCTATTACAAAGATGAGTTATGGATGAACGATGGAGCTGGAAACTTCTCTCTTAGTAAAGATATACTTCCAGAATTTTTGTCAAACACCTCCGCAGTCAAGGCGGCAGATTTTGATCGAGATGGTGATTTAGACCTCATTGTTACTGCCTCTGTAAAGCCATTTACTTATCCTTATGGCGATTCGCATTACATTCTCATCAATGAACTCGATTCAGGATCATTAAAATTTTCTATTGCCGATCAGTCAATCGCGCCAGTATTAAACGATATAGGTATGTTAAGTGACGTCTTATGGACCGATTACAACAATGATGGCTGGGTAGATTTACTTCTCGCAGGTGACTTTATGCCTATTACTTTTTTAGAAAATCGCAAAGGGAAATTTAAACGTCTTAAAAACTCAGATTTAGAAGAACATTTAGGTTGGTGGAGTAGTCTAAGTGCAGCAGATTTCGATCGCGATGGTGATATGGACTATGTGGTTGGAAATATTGGTCGAAACATCAATACTCAAGCAAAGGCAGATGAACCCATTAGAATCTACGCTAAAGATTTAGATCAAAATGGAACAATAGATCCTTTAGTTTCCTATTTTTTAAGAGACAGTTTAGGAGTAAAGAAAGAATATCTCTATCACCCTTGGGATGATATATCAAAGCAATTTGTAGGTATAAGAAAACGTTTCAATTCCTATGGAAAATTCGGTGAATTATCTGTGCCAGATATGTTTGAGGATGGCTTATTAGTAGATGCTGATGTATATACCTTGAATGAAATGAATTCGGTTTGGATCGAAAACCTGTCCAATGGAAAATTTAAAATCCATTATCTCGATGTTGAAGCGCAAATCGCACCTATATTCGGTACACTTACCACCGATATTGATGCTGATGGATATACCGACATTTTATTGGTTGGAAATGACTTCGGCATGGAAGTACAGCAAGGTCCTGCAGACGCCTTTAACGGGTTAGTTTTGCGCAACGATCAGCAAGGTTCTTTCGAAGTAGTCCCCAAAGAAGAGACTGCTTTTCACGTACCAGGTAATGCGCGTGCCCTTACAACTGTTTTTAGAGAAAAAGACCCTGTTGTTTTGGCTTCTGTCAATAATGATAGTCTTCAAAGCTTCGTATGGAACAATGCGAATCAAAAAAGCAATTACTTGAAATTAGATGCGATGGAAGTAACAGCTCTAGTGAATTTTAGCGATGGTAGTGTACAAAAGATAGAACAGTTTTACGGAGATGGGTTTATGTCGCAATCCAGTCGTTTTTTGACACTCTCAAAAGAAGTCAGTCAAGTAGAAACCTTTAATGCTGAGCAACAACAAATTCGTTTGCTCAAATTCTAAAGATAAAAATTCGTTTGCTTCTCAATTTAATCTTGTTTTACTGTCTTTTTCAAATTCAGGCGTAAGGCGAAACAAGGGTGTATACTGTAGAACGTTTAAAGACAGAATACTTAAGTGAGCCTTTAGGAATTGATGTAGCTTCTCCTGAGTTTTCTTGGCAAATGGGTGAGGATATATCTAGATCAAACATAGCACAAAAAAGAGATCAAATCACCTTTTTCAATAAAATCAACCTATGGTTCTGGTATTTATAAGTACAAGGTGCAGTATTAAAAAGCAATGACTAATCTTTCACTGTGGCAATGTGCTGAGCAATCAGGTCCGCATGTACAATAGAATTTTCGATGAACCATTTGTGCGTTTTCATTCCGCCTACAATAACTCCAGCGAGATAAATTCCAGGAATAGTACTTTGCATACTTTGCTCGTCGTATGAAGGTGATTTATGTTCATCCTCACTTAAACTTACACCTAATTCATTGAGGAATTCAAAATTGGGCTGATAACCCGTCATGGCCAAAACAAAATCGTTAGGCAAATGCAATTTTCCCTCAGGCGTTTGAATGATCACCTGATCTGCGGTAATTTCCATAAGCTCACTTTGGTAATAAGCCTTTATACTGCCTTCTTTAATGCGATTGATGATATCAGGTCTAACCCAGTACTTAACACGCTGTCCGACTTCGCTTCCTCGGATGACTAAAGTGACATCAGCACCTTTTCGATGGCATTCTAAGGCAGCATCAATGGCTGAGTTACTTGCACCTACGACAACTAGTTTTTGATTGACATAATAAAATCCATCATCAAAATAATGACTGACTTTTGGTAGCTCTTCACCTTTGATATTCAATGCCTTTGGAATGTCAAAAAATCCAGTGGCTAAAATTACTTGATGGGCGCTGTAGGTGTTTTTATCCGTGCGAACTACGAATTTTGTTTGTGTCGAGAGACTTTGATTTTCAATTCTTTCAACTTTCTCAAATAAGTGAAGTTTTAGCTGATGCTGTTGGGCAACTCTTCGGTAATATTCAAGAGCTTGGTCTCTTGTGGGTTTAGTTTGATCACACACGAAAGGAATCTGATCGATCTCTAATTTTTTAGAGGATGAAAAAAAACGCATGTTTTTGGGATAGTTAAATAGTGAATTGACAAGCGTTCCTTTTTCGATAATGGTATAATCTATACCTCTTTTTTGCAGCGCAATTCCGCAGGCAATGCCTATGGGACCTCCACCAACTATAACAACCTCAGTAAATGTCATGAGCCTTTTTTAAGGTCTAAAATGACTTTCTTTGGATTTGCACTTTTGAATACAGCGCTTCCTGCGACCAAAACGTCTGCACCTGCTTGGTGAATTGTGTGTGCATTACCTAAATCTACTCCTCCGTCGATTTCGATGAGTGCATTGGAATTATTTTGATCTAGAAGACTTCTTAATTGCTTTATTTTATCTATAGTTCTGGGAATAAATTTTTGACCTCCAAATCCTGGATTTACACCCATCAAACAGATGATATCTATGTCCTCTATACAATCTTTAATTAAATCAATACCACTGTGTGGATTTAGAGCTACACCCGATTTTAATCCAAGTTGACGAATGTGATTGAGGGTTCTGTGTAAATGATTGCAAGCTTCGAGATGAACAGTAATGTGTTCTGCGCCTAAATCCGCGAAGGTGTCGAGGTAGCGATCGGGATCAACAATCATTAAATGAACATCTAGTGGTTTTTTCGCTATGGGTTTTAGTTGTTTGATAATAGGCATTCCAAAAGATATATTTGGAACAAATACCCCATCCATAACATCGACATGAATCCAATCTGCATCTGATTCTTCGATCATTTTAATTTCTTTTTCTAGATTCATAAAATCAGAAGCTAGAATAGAGGGTGCAATTAAGGGTTGTTTCATGTTGTAAAATTACGACAAAGCAAAAAAAAACTCCGACCTAAGTCGGAGTTTAAATCATCAATCAAAAAACGAACAGTTATAACTGTCTTTTGCAAAGTAATCATTTTTTTTTAACCGAGATAAGTTTTGAGTATTTTACTTCTTGATGTATGCTTAAGCCTTCGGATGGCCTTTTCCTTAATCTGTCGAACTCTTTCACGAGTTAAATCAAAGGTTTCACCAATTTCTTCAAGTGTCATAGAGTGCTGTTCAGCAAGCCCAAAATACAATCTTACAACGTCCGCTTCTCTAGGTGTTAAAGTGTCTAAGGCACGCTCAATCTCTGTCCTCAAAGACTCGTGTAATAACTCTTTATCTGGATTAGGTGATTCGCCTGAGCGTAATACGTCATATAGATTAGAGTCCTCTCCATCTATTAAAGGCGCATCCATAGAAACATGACGTCCAGAATTTTTGAGAGATTGCTTTACGTCCTCTACTGTCATGTCAAGTTCTTTGGCTATCTCTTCTGCCGAGGGAATACGCTCATGCGCCTGTTCTAGGTGGGCAAAAGTTTTGTTGATTTTATTGATAGAACCAATTTTATTTAGTGGAAGTCTCACAATTCTCGATTGTTCAGCTAGTGCTTGTAGAATTGATTGTCTAATCCACCAAACAGCATAGGAAATAAACTTGAATCCTCTAGTTTCATCAAAACGTTGAGCTGCTTTAATGAGTCCAAGATTTCCTTCGTTGATAAGATCAGGAAGCGTTAAGCCTTGATTTTGGTATTGCTTTGCTACAGATACTACGAATCTTAAGTTGGCTTTGGTTAGTTTTTCAAGGGCAATTTGGTCACCTGCTTTTATTTTTTGAGCGAGTTCGACTTCTTCTTCGGCAGTAATTAAGTCTACCTTACCAATTTCTTGTAAATACTTGTCAAGTGAAGCGGTCTCCCTATTGGTGACCTGTTTTGTAATCTTGAGCTGTCTCATAGTTGTGAATTAATTCTTACCGTGTAACCTTTATACGTAGAAAAACGCAAAAGGTTACACCAGTAGAATATTTTAACGTGAATTCGTTAAAAAAGGTATGTTAATCTCTCCTTCTATGGTCTCTTCTTTGACCTGATCTAGGTTTACCACCACGATCTGATCTTGGAGGACGCTCTTGATATCCTTCAGGTTTTTCTAAAAGAGCTTTTCGAGAAACTTTTTCTTTCCTGGTTCTAGGGTCAATACCAAAATATTTTACTTCTATGATATCACCTAAGTTTACCACGTCAGTAACATTTTCTGTTCTTTCCCATGCCAATTCAGAAACGTGAAGTAGAACTTCGTTTCCAGGAGCTTCTGTGTATTCGACGACTGCACCAAAATCTAGGAGTTTAATTACTTTAACTTCGTAGCGTTCACCAACTTCAGGTTTAAACTGTAAAGATTCGATTGCTTTTAAAACCTTGTCGATTCCCTCTTGGTCAGTTCCTAATATTTCAACAACACCTTCACCATCCTCATTTTCATTAATAACAATAGTCGTATTAGTGTCTGCTTGAAGATCTTGGATGTTTTTACCGCCACTTCCAATAAAGGCTCCGATTAAATCACCCGGTAAAATAGTCGTAACAATTTTTGGTGCATGAGACTTAACCTCTGTATTAGGCGTATCTATAATTTCTACAAGTTTATCTAAGATATGAAGTCTACCATCCTTAGCCTGTACAAGGGCTTTGGTTAAGATTTCATATGACAATCCCTTTACTTTAATGTCCATCTGGCAAGCCGTAATACCATCGGCTGTTCCGGTTACTTTAAAATCCATATCACCTAAATGGTCTTCGTCACCTAATATATCTGATAGTACGGCGTACTTGCCACTATCAGTATCAGTAATGAGACCCATGGCAATACCTGAGACAGGTTTTTTAATCTGTACCCCAGCATCCATTAAAGCCAGTGTTCCCGAACATACAGTAGCCATTGATGATGAACCATTTGATTCTAAAACTTCAGAAACTACTCGAACAGTGTAAGGGCAGTCTTCAGGAATCATTCCTTTTAAGGCGCGTTGGGCTAAATTTCCGTGTCCAACTTCTCTTCTTGATGTTCCTCTCAAAGGACGAGCCTCACCAGTTGAGAAAGGTGGAAAGTTGTAGTGCAAATAAAAACGCTCTTCACCTTCAAGCGAGGGCATGTCAATAATATTAGCATCTCTAGAGGTACCTAAAGTCACTGTTGATAACACCTGTGTTTCTCCACGGGTAAAAATACCAGAACCATGTGTAGATGGTAAGTAGTCAATCTCACACCAAATTGGTCGAATTTCATCTGTCTTTCTACCATCTAGTCGAAGGCCTTCTTCTAAAGTTAAATTTCGAACTGCATTTTTTTCAGTTTTACTGTAATACTTTGAAATCAAATCTTTCTTTTCTTCCAATTCTTCTTCTGAGAATTCGACCATTAAAGCTTCTTTGATTTCTGAAAAAGCGCTTCCTCTTTCTTTTTTAGAAGAACCTTGTTTAGCCACTTCATAGACCTTATCATAAACTATTGAGTTTACCTTTTCTTCTAATTCTTGGTCTTGTGCTTCATGATCGTACTCGCGTTGTTCTTTCTTGCCAACTTGAGCAACGAGTTTATTTTGGGCAGCACATTGCACCTTAATAGCTTCATGAGCGAATTTGATGGCTTCTACCATTTCTTCTTCTGAAATCTCTTTCATTTCTCCTTCAACCATCATTACTGAATCTTCAGAAGCACCGATAATCATGTCGATATCAGATTCTTTGAGTTGGGCTAGTGAAGGATTGAGAATGAACTCTCCATCTATTCTTCCAATTCTTACCTCAGAAATAGGGCATTCGAATGGAATGTCTGAAAGCTGAATTGCTGTTGAAGCAGCTATACCAACTAGGGTATCAGGTGTGATGCTGTCGTCATAAGACATCATTTGAATCATCAATTGTGTCTCTGAGTGGTAATCCTTAGGGAATAATGGACGTAACACACGGTCCACTATTCGCATGGTTAAAACTTCTCCATCACTTGGTCGAGCTTCACGTTTAAAAAAGCCACCAGGAAAGCGTCCAGCGGATGCAAATTTTTCGCGATAGTCTACGGTTAGCGGAAGAAAGTCTACGTCAGAAGCTTTGTAGTTCGATACTACAGTACATAACAGCATGCAGTTGCCCGATTTTACGACAACCGAGCCATGAGATTGTTTGGCTAATTTGCCGGTTTCAATAGAGATGCTTCTACCATCTCCGAGGTCGATGACCTCATTATACGTTTTTGGAATCATAAAATTTTCGCATATGCGATGTTTTGGAGTTTAACACTCCGTTGATGAATTGATCGTACGTCATCCTGACGTTAAGGGTTGTGTTGACCAATAAAAGACCGAGGCAAAAAAAGGTGTGTTTTGATAAAAAACACACCTTTTCAAGATTATTTTCGAATACCGAGCTCTTTAATTAGCTCACGATATTTTTGAATGTCTTTGTTTTTCAAATAGTCTAACAGCGATCTACGCTTTCCTACCAGTTTAACAAGCGATCTTTCTGTATTAAAATCTTTGTGATTCTTTTTAAGATGTTCTGTTAAGTGGTTAATTCTGAACGTAAATAAGGCGATTTGACCTTCTGTAGATCCAGTGTTACCTGCATCTCCACCGAAATTTGAAAATATTTCGCGTTTTTTGTCTTTTGATAAATACATGCTAATATTATTTAAATGATTTTTATGTATTTCATTGAACATCAATGAGAGGGCAAAGGTAATACTTTAATTCTAAACTGCAACTTTCTAATTGCGAATGGGAAGGTTTAGAATCAAATCGATATAGAGATTAATTTTTGATTTTAATTCTTTGCGGTGAACAATAAAATCTAAAAACCCGTGCTCTTTAACAAATTCAGAGGTTTGAAACCCATCTGGTAATTCTTGACCTGTTGTATCCTTAACTACTCTCGGGCCAGCAAAACCAATTAGTGCTCCTGGTTCAGCTATATTGACATCGCCAAGCATGGCATAAGATGCGGTAGTACCACCCGTTGTAGGATCTGTACAAAGCGAAATATAAGGTATTTTAGCCTCGGCTAACTGAGCCAACTTCGCAGAAGTTTTAGCCATTTGCATCAAAGATAATGCAGCTTCCATCATTCTTGCTCCTCCAGATTTCGAAATCATAACGAAGGGAACTTTCTTTTTTCGAGAAGTATCTATAGCCCTTGAAATCTTTTCTCCTACAACACTACCCATAGAACCTCCGATAAAACTGAAATCCATACAGGCAATTACCACATCTCTACCATTGGATTTTCCAATCGCCGTTCTTACGGCATCTTGAAGACCTGATTTTATTTTAGCAGCCTTGAGTCGATCACTGTATTTTTTGGTGTCTTCAAATTCAAGCGGGTCTTTTGAGCTTATTTGTTCGTTGAGTTCTTTGTATTCCCCATCGAATAAAATCTCAAAGTATTCCTTAGATCCGATACGAACGTGATAATCGTCTTCAGGACTTACAAAGTCATTCTTTGCTAGTTCTTCAGATTCGACTATTTTTCCCGTTGGTGATTTGTACCAAAGACCTTTTGGGGTGTCTTTTTTTTCTTCGGTTAAGGTTTGGATACCTTTTTCTTTTCTTTTGAACCAAGCAGATGACATAGTCCTATAAATTTAGGGTTACAATGTATCAATATTGTTTAAATCCTCAAAGGATTTTTTCAATCTGTTTCTAAAGGTGTCCTCTCCTTTTCTTAACCAAACTCTAGGATCGTAGTATTTTTTGTTCGGCACATCGTCTCCTTCTGGGTTACCAATCTGGACTTTTAGGTATTCGGCTTTATCACCCATGTAATCTCTGATACCTTCTGTAAACGCGTATTGTAAATCAGTATCTATATTCATTTTGATTACGCCATACCCGATGGATTCACGAATTTCATCTAGGCTTGATCCAGATCCTCCGTGAAACACAAAATCGATATGATTATGCGCAACGCCATATTTATCACTGATGTATTCTTGAGAGTTTTTTAAAATCTCAGGAGTGAGTTTAACATTACCTGGTTTGTATACCCCGTGTACATTTCCAAAAGCAGCAGCTACTGTAAAGCGCGGACTAACTTTAGAAAGCTCTTCATAGGCGTAAGCTACTTCCTCGGGTTGGGTATAGAGTTTTGAGCTGTCAATATCAGTATTGTCTACGCCATCTTCTTCACCACCTGTTACACCCAATTCGATTTCTAAGGTCATGCCCATTTTGTGCATTCGCGCTAAATACTGCTTGCAAATTTCGATATTCTCTTCTAAGGGCTCTTCAGACAAATCAATCATATGAGAACTGAAAAGAGGTTTTCCTGTAAGTTCAAAATGAGCCTCAGAGGCATCTAATAATCCATCAATCCAAGGCAATAGTTTTTTAGCACAGTGGTCTGTGTGTAAAATTACTGATGCACCATAAGCTTCGGCCAAACCGTGAACGTGTTTTGCACCTGCGACAGCACCTAAGATAGCGGCTTTCTGACCATCGTTGGAAAGTCCTTTTCCAGCATTAAAAATAGATCCTCCGTTTGAAAATTGAACAATAACTGGAGCATTTAACTCTGCGGCCGTTTCTAGAACAGCATTAATCGAATTAGACCCAACAACATTAACTGCAGGAAGCGCAAATGCTTTTTGTTTAGCAAGTGAAAAAATGGCTTGAACTTCATCTCCGGTGGCTACTCCGGCTTTGATTTGAATTGACATTTGATTATAATTTGGTTTGTTTTGCCCGCAAATGTACTAATAAATAAAGATTAGAACGGATAGTTAATACCGATATTAAATACAGCCTCTTTCCAAGTTAAATCTCGAAACCATCTTTCTGAAGGAAGTCTTACAGGGTTGTAAGTTTTAAATCCCGTATCAAATCGAAAAATGAAGTAAGAAAAATCAAATCGAAGTCCTAATCCTGATCCAATTGCGGTATCTCTCAAGGATGAAAAACCTTTGAAAATAGCTGACTCATTCTGTTGGTTGTCTAATACGTTCCAAATATTTCCAGCATCTACGAAAAGTGCACCTCTCAAATTGGCAAACAGTGGAAAGCGATATTCTACATTTAAGTTGAGCTTGAAATTTGCTTCATTAAATTCATTGGTGCTTTGGGTCGTACCGGGACCAAGACCATAGGCGTTCCAAGCTCTATTATCGTTTGATCCTCCAGCGAAATAAGAACGAACAAATGGAATATTTTGCGCATTTCCTAAGGGTACTGCAATTCCACCGAAAAAACGAAAGGCCAAATGCTTATTTTCAGCAAAACGAAAGTGTTTGATATAATCCAATTCGCCTTTGACATATTGAGAGTAAGCCACTCCAAATAGGCGCTGTCGTACATCAGCTTTATTAATAGAAAAATTATTCAACAAGTTTCCTGCAGCTTCCAATTTGAACCTAAATTGTCTAAAGTCATCACTTGATGTGGTGCCGTTAATCGCTGAAATGAAGGTATATGCTGTTGATACGATAAGGTTGTTCTCAGTGAGTCGACTTCTTCTTTCCTCAATACGATTAACTTCTTGCACTGCCTTTTCGTCTATTACAATGTCGTTATTCTGAACACCTTCGATAAATAAATTTGCTCCAGAGGGAATCGTTAGCACTTGCTGATTTCCTTGCGTTTCAAAAAGGTTTTGGTATTGACTTTGGTCTTCGATCTGGTTAGCTATTTGGTCTAAAGCTTCGAAAGTATTGGCGTATACCCTAAAAAAGTTTGCAGGATTTAAATTTCTTACATATTCAATTTTAGCCAATTCGAAGTTTTTTCGATTTGTTCCTTTTTGCCAGTTGTAACTAAAAATAGTGTTAAAGCGCTGCCGGTCTAACCCAATATTATTTTGAAAGTTCGTACCTATTGAAAAGAGTGTTTTTGGTAGTTTCTCAGATGAAACCAGTGACTTCTTAGTAAATGGAATCCAAAATCGAGGAAAAGTTAAATTGATGTCTGCACCAAATTCTGATGTATTGGTTTGGGTCGGGCCACTGTCTCCTAGTACACCAACAGAACCTCTAATCGATAAACCTAAATTGGCCATTTGGCCGAACACATTACGGGAGAGAATTGAACTACTAAAGGCGGTACTAATAGGTCTTATGTTTGAATGTGTAATATCAAAGTCTAAGCTCAATGCATACTTTGATTTTGGTCGCAGATAAATATTGGTATTGAGCTCTTTGGTCTCTTCATTTGGAATAAATTCAATTGAAGGGTAGGAAAAAATGTTCAAACTACTGAGCTGTCTACTGGTCAAGGTTCGATTTATTTCTTGATAGACCTCACCTTTTCTCAGAAAAATAAATGGAGACAACAACATTGGTTTATATTTCATCTTTTCAATGTAAAAGAAGTTAGAGCCCTCTTGCTCTAAGGACGCGTAATTTTGATTTTCAGCCGCTGGTTGAAAATCAGTATAAACATTGATGTCACCTATAGTGTAGGCGCTGTATTCTTCATTTGAGATTCCCCTTGGATTGTCAATATTCAAAAGTACTTTAACCCTTGGTTTAGAATCAGAAGCAACTGCTGTTGTGTCTCCCAAAATATCAAACGAAATAGAACTCTCTTGAAAGTTGTACACGCCTTTATTTCTAAACAATGCAGTAAGGCGCTTGCGCTCGTCACTAAAGTTTTTAACCAAAAAAGGAGATCCTATTTGAACTACTGAGGTACTGTCATCTTCTTTTGAATAGATTTGGTTGATCACGTTTGAAGCAATATTGGTGTCAAAGTCTTCGATTGTATATTGTTCGCCAGTATCTATCTTATAAGTTATTTGACTTTTTTGTTTTCCTTTAGTGTTTTTATCATACCTGATATTCGCATTAAAATAGCCTCTGTTTTTGTGGTACAACTTTAGTCGGTTCACATTGGTTTTTATAGCGGAGGAATCGACCAAGACAGGCTCTTCTCCAACATTTTGCAAAAATTGATGGATACCGCTTACAAAAAAAGACTCTGAAAGCCTTTCGAACTGCTTTTGAGACAATAAGCGCTTTAATCGGTCGCTTCGATTTGGTTTTTTATTCAACCATCTCTCATAATTACCTTGAATGTCACTGCTGCTGAAATTGTAAAGGTGCAATCGAAGAGGGATACCTAAGATCTTGCTATTAGTGCTCTGAGTAAGGAGTTCTTTGAGCTGGCTTTGGTCTTTTGTTTTTCCGTTGAGTTCAATTTTTTGTTTGATTAATAGTTCTTCATTTGGAAGAACTTTTTTTGTGGTTTTACAGCTTGTGGTAAGAAATAAAAAAAGAATCCAATATTTTGGCCAAATGGCAAAAGCTTTTGATATATTTAGGCTGCTCGGCATAAGCACCAAAATTAGTTATTTAATGCTTACTTCAAAGGAATTAAAGCGCTTCAAAAAGCTACATCAAAAAAAACATCGAATACTTGAGCAACTATTTATCGCAGAAGGGGTAAAGGTGGTGGAAGAATTTATTGTAGAGGGCTTTAAACCAATTAAATTATTTGCAGATCACACTTATGAGGGAAAAGTATCGACATTCCTTCACAGAATTGCAAGTAAACAAATGGAACAATTAAGTGCATTTAAAAAAAGTCCAGGTCTTTTAGCTGTTTTTGAAATGCCAATCAAAAAAAAGTTGAATTTTAACGGTTGGACAGTGGCCCTAGATGCCATTAATGATCCTGGAAACTTAGGCACTATTATCCGAACCTGCGATTGGTTTGGAATAGATAAAATCCTTTGCTCATCGGACACTGTAGATTGCTACAATCCAAAAGTTGTTCAGGCATCGATGGGTTCATTGGCCAGAGTTCGTTGCTATTATGGTGATTTAGGTCTGGAGCTAAAATCAAGCAGACAAGTTGTATTTGCGGCTGATCTTAAAGGAGAATATTATCATGAAGTTGAATGGCCTGAATCAGGAATCTTATTAATGGGTAGCGAATCCCATGGAATATCGCCTGATCTAAAAAATACAATTCATCGTTTTGTGCACATACCAAAATCTCAAAATTCTAGAGCTGAGAGTTTAAATGTAGGTGTATCAGCATCAATTATACTCAGTGCATTACAGAAATAACTACTCAAAGGTCAGTACAAAGAAAACACCTCTATTTTTGAGCCCTCTTCTTGTAACACCCTCTTCCACAATTCTCCGACTCCAATGGCTCCCATCACTATCGATCAAAAGTTCATTTTCTCTACCGTATATTGCTCTAATAGCAGGTGTGAACTTAAAGTAAGGTAAGTATAAGTCAATGCCCAAGCCCACCTCCAATTGGTTTACATTTGATCTTAAGTCTATAATACTACGTCTAACCTCATCATTTTTAGCTCCAAGTTTCACCGACTTAGAGATTCCTGCCACTACAAAAGGTCTAAAGTTATCAAAACGCGCACTGCTCAATTTAATGAGAAGTGGTAAGTAGAGCATACTTTGTTTTAATTGAAGAATTACATCCTTGCCTTCTAGTGCTGAGTTTACTTGAATTGAATTGAAATCGATATTGGTTCTCCCATAGAGGTAACCTGGTTCAAATCGCAAATCAATGAAGTTGGCAAGTCTTAATTCTGCAATAAAACCAACTCCAAAACCTGTTTGAGGTTCAAATATAATCTCTTTAACGTTGTATGCCGGATTAGATCCTGAACTTAGTTTGCTGCCTAATAATTGATTGTAATTTAATTTATAATTCAACTGGTAAGCCCCAAAATAATATCCAAAGTTGAAGTCTTTTAAATCTGTATTTTGACGAAACATGGGTTTGTCACCTCCATAGTTATAATCAGAATATTTAATTCGATTTAAAAGCTTTTTAATACCTCGTTCTTGGCTGAAAGAATAAAAGCTACAACATAAAACGATAAGAGAAAAAAAGAACTTTTTAATCATAATTTGGAACCAAAATACAAGCAAGCAACACCCAGTGTTTGAGATTTATACTTGCAATTTATAAATCCTACAGATTCTAAAATACTGATAAAATCAGAGCGATATGGAAATTTGGCGGCAGATTTCGATAAATAGCCATAGGCACTGCCATCTTTTGAAAACAGTCTACCGACTCCAGGAAGTAAAAGATTCGAGTGTAACATATAACCCAGTTTTACAATGGGGTTTGAAGGAACTGAAGTCTCAAGAATACCTAAGATTCCTCCGGGTTTCAATACTCTTAAAATTTCTTTTAGGCCCAATTTTAGATTTTCGAAGTTTCGCACCCCAAAAGCAACGGTGACAGCATCGAAGGTATTGTCCTCGAAAGGTAATTGTTCTGAATCACCGATAAGCATTTCAATGTATGTGCCTAATTCTTTCTTCTTTATTTTATCTTTTCCAATTTCAAGCATACCAGGAGATAGGTCTAAACCTGTAATTTCAGGAATACCTCTTTGCGCCAATTCAATGGCTAAGTCACCTGTTCCTGTTGCGACATCTAATACTTGATTTGGATTGGATTTTACAATTTGTTCTATCAAATTTCTTCTCCATTTTAAGTCAATACCGAAAGTAATCACACGATTTAAGTCATCGTATTCTCCAGAAATTCCATCAAACATTTTTTGCACTTGCTGTTTTTTGGATGCTTCTGAGTTATTATAAGGAACAACAGGTTTTGGCATAAATGGTATTTTGTACAAAGATAAGGGGGTATTCTCAGCAAAACTAGGTTTTAACAAAAGCTTCAAAAGGGCATCTTTAAAAGCCCCTGATATTTAGTCAGATTTTGAGAAGAATCTTTCTAATAGTTATAAAAATTGTACTTTTATTCTTCGATTGACTGTCAGAAAATAAAGCAAATTGACAGTTTACTGAACGAAACCAATGAAAATTATTATATCTGGAGCAGGGGAGGTTGGCACTCATCTTGCTAAACTCCTTTCCTTTGAAGCACAAGATATTATCCTGATTGATCATGATCGAGAGCGATTGACTGTCATAGAATCACAGCTCGATATTCGAACTATACACGGGAATGCCACTTCTATTGAAACTCTTCTCGAAGCTCAGGTTGATACAGCCGATTTGATGGTAGGAGTAACCTCTAACGAAGCAGCCAATTTTACTCTATGTGTTTTGGCCAAGCAATTGGGTTGTCATAAAACAGTTGCGCGCATTAGAGATACTTCATTTATTAAACATAAAGAAAGAGTTAATTACCAAAGCCTAGGAATTGATGAGCTAATCTCACCTGAAGAGCTTGCTGCAGACGAAATTAAAGAACTACTTAACCAATCAGCCTTTAACGATGCACATGATTTTGAAGGTGGTTTATTGAGAATGATTGGTTTGACCTTACCTCCCAATTCAAAGTTCAATGCCAAGTCTATCAAGCAAACGGCTGAAGAATATCCCAATTTACATTTCATGCCTGTGGCAATGAAGCGCTGTGATGGCGAACAAACAATCATACCTCGAGGAGATACTATTTTAAATGAAGGAGATACCGTAAACTTCATCACAAATTCAGAAGGTATTAATGAAATCAATAAGCTGATTGGTAATATTAAAACGAATATTAAAACGGTAATGATACTAGGAGGAGGGAGCGTTGGTGTCAACACAGCAAAAGATTTAGCTGGGCAGCGTTTTAACGTAAAACTGATTGAACGAAAAAAAGAGAAGGCAGAGCTGCTCACCGACATGCTTCCCAATACTTTGATTATACATGGAGATGGTCGAAATGTAGAATTATTAGATGATGAAGCGTTAGATTCTATGGATGCTTTCATCGCCGTCACTGGAGATAGTGAAACCAATATTATCTCCTGTTTAGTGGCGAAAACAAAAGGTGTCAAAAAGACGATAGCCTTAGTTGAAAACATGGATTATTTTGAACTTTCACAATCCATAGGAATTGATACCCTGATTAATAAAAAACTCATTGCTGCAAACGCCATTTTTAGATACGTCAGAGAAGGAACGGTTTTGGCAGTGGCCATGTTAAATAACTTGGAAGCAGAAATTTTGGAATTTGAAGTGCAGGCAAATACATTAATTGAAAATAGATTTATCAAAGACTTAGATTTTCCGAGAGAAGCTGTGATTGGAGGGGTTATAAGACAAGGAATGGGAAAAATTGCGCTTGGAAACTTTAAAATTATTGAAGGAGACAAGGTGCTGGTTTGCGCTACTTCGAACGCCATTAAAAAAGTTGAACGCTTGTTTAGATAAGGGATGAACAGCAGAATCATTATGTACATTATGGGATTGTTGCTCGTTTGTAATGCGAGCTTCATGTTACTTGCCAGTATAATCAGCTTTGCTTTTGGTGATGATGTAGCTACAGACATACTCATGGCAGCCTTATTGACCTTATCATTAGGGTTTTTAGGAATGTATGCTTTTCGCAACCACAAAAAAGAGCTTCGTAAACGAGAGGGTTTTTTTATTGTAGGGGCAGGATGGCTTTTGCTCGTTTTTTCCGGAGTACTGCCATATGTCTTTAGTGATACTATAAAGGGTTTTGAAAACGCTTTTTTTGAAACGATGTCAGGTTATACCACTACTGGAGCGACAGTCATAAATCAAATTGAAATTCTTCCCAAGGGTATTTTACTTTGGAGAAGTTTAACGCATTGGATTGGTGGCATGGGTATTATTGTTTTAGCTATTGCTATAATTCCATTATTGGGAATTGGAGGAATGCAGTTATTCGCAGCAGAAGCACCTGGACCAGGAGGAGATAAATTACATCCTAGAATTACAGATACCGCTAAGCGCCTATGGTATATATATGTGGGTTATACACTAATAGAAACTATTTTGTTGTGGGCTGCTGGAATGAGTTTATTCGATGCCCTAAACCATTCACTCTCGACCATGTCAACCGGAGGTTTTTCAACAAAAAATAGCAGTATCGCATTTTGGAATGATCAGCCTTTGATTCAATACATCATCATTGTATTTATGTTTTTGGCCGGTACAAATTTTGTTTTATCCTATTACGCCCTCACAGGTAAAGTACAAAAGGTTCTCCAAGATGATGAATTTCGTTTTTATTTTAAACTGATTTTTGTTTTTGCCATAATAACCGCATTGGGAATTCGTTACTACAGCGATTTTTCATCAGCTCATGCGGGATGGGAGTCTATTGAAACGGCTATTAGACACGGACTTTTTCAAGTAGTTGCAGTGATTACCACAACAGGTTTTGTCACCTCCGACTTTACAGCCTGGAATTCATTCTTGACTGTTCTTTTTTTCGGACTGATGTTTGCAGGAGGGTCCTCAGGATCAACTAGTGGAGGAGTTAAAATTGTTCGTCACTTACTTATTATCAAAAACAGTCTTTTAGAGTTTAAAAGAAGTTTACATCAAAATGCGATTATTCCAGTTCGTTTCAACTCAAGAGCTGTTGACAAACAGATTGTAGACAATGTAATTGGCTTTTTTGTGCTCTATATGTTGCTGTTTATAGCGGGTTCAGCAGTTTTAGCCTTGTGCGGACTAGATTTTGAAACAGCTATTGGTGGTGCTGCATCTGCCCTAGGAAACGTTGGGCCAGCCTTAGGAGAAATTAATCCCGTAAGTACATATGCTGCCTTGCCCATAGCTGCAAAAATCTGCCTCAGTGTGCTTATGCTATTGGGAAGACTAGAACTATTTACTATTTTGATACTTGTCAGCCCCTCTTTTTGGAGAAAATTTTAGCTTACGGCTTCTTCAATTCTTCTTAATGCTTCTAGCAATTCTTTTTCTGATGCAGCATAAGAGATTCTTATGCAATCTGGATTTCCAAAAGCCTCACCCGTAACAGTAGCCACATGTGCTTCTTCTAACAAGTACAAGGAGAAGTCAGAAGCGTTTGAAATTTTCTTGTTTTTAAGTGTTTTTCCAAAAAAGTATGAGATGTCAGGAAATACATAGAATGCTCCTTCAGGTACATTGACCTTGAATCCTTGTATGTCATTTAATCGTTGAAGAACTAAGTCTCTTCGCTGTTTAAATTCATCTACCATGTATTGAATTCTACTTGGAGATTCTTGAAGTGCAGTAATAACAGCGCGCTGAGCGATAGCATTGGCTCCACTAGTCACCTGACCTTGTAGTTTGTTACAGGCTCTTGCAATCCATTCAGGGCCTCCGATATATCCGATTCGCCATCCAGTCATGGCAAAGGCCTTAGAGACTCCATTAACCGTGACCGTCCGTTCTTGCATACCTTCAACAGTTGCAAAACTGGTATGACCTCCACTGCTAAAATTAATGTGTTCGTAGATTTCATCAGAAACCACGATAATGTCTGGATACTTTTTTAACACCTCAGCTAAGGTTTCTAATTCTTCTTTGCTGTAAAAAGATCCGCTAGGATTACATGGTGAACTAAACCAAAGCATTCGAGTCTTATCATTAATAGCGGCTTCTAATTGCTCAGCCGTCATTTTAAAATCATTTTCAATTGAAGTTGGAACTTCAACGGGAACACCCTCGGCTAGTTTGACAATATCACTATAACTCACCCAATACGGTGCTGGTAAAATAACTTCGTCACCCTTATTGAGTACCACCATAGCTACATTGTAAAGCGATTGCTTTGCACCAGTAGAGACTACAATTGAATTTGGTGTGTATTCGACTTGATTATCTCTTTTAAACTTATGTATTATGGCTTCTTTTAAATCGGCATAGCCGTCTACAGGGGTATATGAGCTGTAATTGTCATCAATAGCCTGTTTGGCCGCTTCCTTGATATAGTCTGGAATATCGAAATCTGGTTCTCCTAGAGATAAGCCAATGACGTCTACGCCATCATTTTTTAAACTTCTCGCTTTTGCAGCCATGGCAAGCGTGGCTGAGGTTGACATTTTTTGTAATCTTTCGGATACTTGATTATTCATTTTTGAGTGATTAAACTGCTACTGCAGGTTTGTTTCCTAAATGTTTGAGATGATTAAAATGTGATTCTATGGCTATCCAAATCGAACTGTATTCGTGATAGGGTAGATTAAATTCCTTCGCCGTTGATTTGACAATTTCTGCAATCTTGGAATAATGTACGTGACTAATATTCGGAAAAATATGATGTTCGATTTGATGGTTTAATCCGCCGCTAAACCAGTTCAAAAATTTACTTCTGGTGCCAAAATTTGCCGTAGTAAACAACTGGTGAATAGCCCATGTATTTTTCATGAATCCAGATTCGTTTGGAGTCGGTGTTTCTGCTTTTTCGACAATATGCGCCAATTGGAATATCATGCTCAAAATGAGTCCAGCGATGTAATGCATTACAAAAAATCCAATAACTACTTGATACCAAGCAATGTCAAAAACAACAATAGGCAACACAATCCAGAAGATGAAGTACAACATCTTACTCAAGATCAATATACTCCACATATACGTGTCACTTTTCTCAGTTCCAACCGATAGTTTTTGTTTTCTGTATCTAATCATTTGGGTAATATCACTAGTTAGTGACCAGTTGATTGTAAGTAAACCATATAGAAGAATGGAGTAGAGGTGTTGATAGCGGTGGTGCTTTTTCCAAGGTGTGTGTTTTGAAAACCTCAAAATTCTACCAGCCTCTAAATCTTCGTCATGCTCGTGAATATTGGTAAAGGTGTGGTGCAGTAAATTGTGCTGCACTTTCCAATTGTAGACATTTCCTGCTAATAGGTAAATGCTACTTCCCATAATTTTATTCACCCATTTTTTTGATGAGAATGAACCGTGATTTGCATCGTGCATAACATTCATGCCGACTCCAGCGACTCCAATTCCCATGATGATGCATAGCGCGAAATCTAAGGCGAAGTGAAAATTGAAAATGGTAATTAGAAAATAAGGGGTCACAAGAAGTATAAACATGATAAGTGTTTTAAAATACAACTTGAAATTTCCCGTCTTTTTCAATGATTTTTGTCTGAAATAATCGTTTACTCTTTTATTCAGGGTGTTAAAGAACTTGCGTTGGTCCGCTCGTTCGAATCGAATATTCTTCTTTTTCATAACTCAGTTAATTAGCCTGTTTAGAATGATTAATTTAGCGCAAAATACTTTTAATGTCCAAAGAAAAAGTCTTTAAATACTTCAACAAACTCAGTTCAAAACAGATAGTGCAAATTAGCGATTTAGAACGATTATACAATGACTGGAATCTTAAAATAAATGTAGTTTCTAGAAAAGATATAGAGCAGATTTACCTTAGACATGTACTACATTCAATGTGTATTGCGAAGTTCATTTCGTTTAAAGAAAATTCAAATGTCATTGATATTGGCACCGGAGGTGGATTTCCAGGAATTCCTCTTGCCATTCTATTTCCTGAGGTGAATTTTACCCTTGTTGATTCCATCGGTAAAAAATTAAAAGTTGTTGAAGAAGTAGTTTCAGGTTTAAAACTCTCCAATGTAAAAACCATTCACAGTAGGGCAGAGGATTTAACAGCAGGTCAATTTGACTTTGTGGTCTCTAGAGCAGTTGCCTATATGCCAACATTTGTGCATTGGACGCAGCACTTACTTTCAAAAAAGAATACGCACCCTGTCGCTAATGGAATTCTATATCTCAAAGGCGGGGACCTAGAAGAAGAGCTTTCAACCTATCCACAAAGTCAAATCCATAAGCTATTCGATTGGATTCCTGAAGAAGAATTCCAAACGAAGAAATTAGTATATCTACCTTTTTAACTTTCTAAGAAAGGATAAGTGTAATCTTCAGGGCTTACAAAGGTCTCTTTTATTAATCGTGGAGAAACCCATCTGAGTAGATTAAGTGCTGATCCTGCTTTGTCATTTGTTCCAGAGGCTCTAGCTCCTCCAAAAGGCTGTTGACCCACCACAGCACCCGTAGGCTTGTCATTGATGTAAAAGTTTCCTGCTGAATTTTCTAAAGCTTTTAGCGCCTCGTTGATGAGGTAACGGTCTTTTGCAAATACTGCACCGGTTAGCGCATACTCTGAGGTGGAATCTACCAGTTTGAGGGTGTCTTCCCATTGATCGTCTTCGTATACAAAAATAGTAACTACCGGGCCAAAAAGTTCAGTTCTCATGGTTTCATACCTCGGATTTGTGGTCACGATAACCGTAGGATTGATAAAGAAGCCGCAGCTATCATCGTAGCCACCACCTGCATGAATAGTAGCCTCATTACTTTTTTTGGCTCTTTCAATAAAATGTACATTACGATCAAAGGCTTGTTGATGAATTACGGCAGTTACAAAACGAGTCATATCCTCAGGACTTCCCGGTTTACCGATTTTATCGATATCTTCTTTTACCAAGTCTAAAATTTCATTGGCTTTTGATTTTGGAAGGTATACTCTAGATGCAGCACTACACTTTTGACCTTGTAACTCGAAAGCTCCTCTTACGATAGCCGTACTAACTTGTTTGCTATTCGCAGAAGGGTGCGCTATGATAAAGTCTTTTCCTCCAGTTTCTCCGACTATTCTCGGATAGGTTTTGTAGTTGTGAATATTGCTTCCGATTTGCTTCCAAAGATTCTTAAAAACCTCTGTAGACCCGGTAAAATGTAAACCAGAAAAATCAGAGTGGCCTAATACTTGATTACTAATCATTACAGGATCTCCATAAATCATATTAATTACTCCAGCTGGTAATCCAGCTTCTTGAAAGACTTCCATAATAACTTGAGCACTGTATACCTGAGAATCGCTTGGTTTCCAGACAACTGTGTTTCCCATTAGAGCTGCAGATGCGGGTAAGTTTCCTGCAATAGCGGTGAAGTTAAAAGGTGTAATGGCGTATACAAATCCTTCTAATGGTCTGTAGCTAACTTGATTCCACATACCTGAAGCTGACTGTGGTTGATCTGAATAAATCTGAGTTAAAAAGCTCGCATTGAATCGCAAGAAGTCAATAAGCTCACAAGCAGCATCGATTTCCGCTTGCTGAATGGTCTTTGATTGTGCGAGCATTGTGGCGGCATTAATTCGTGCTCTATAAGGTCCGGCTAAAAGGTCAGCCGCTTTTAAGAATACCGCAGCACGAGATTGCCATGGTGTCTGTCCCCATTTCTCTCTTGCATGTAAGGCGCTGTCAATAGCGAGTTTAACTTCTTTTTCAGAAGCTAAATGATATTTTCCGATTTCGTGTTTGTGGTCGTGCGGAGGGGTAATAAGATTACATGATCCAGTCCGTACTTCTTCACCATTAATGTACATCGGTATATCGATATGATTTTTATACAGTGATTTATAGGTCTGTAAAACATTTTGTTTTTCAATACTGTTTTTTTTGTAGTCCAGAACTTTTTCGTTAGCAATTTCTGGAATCTTAAATAGAGCGTTAGACATGACGTTTTAATTCATAAGTTATGTCTCAAAGGTAGAGGTTTTAACGCATTAATTCATGTAATATTCAGGGTGTAACTGAATCAGAACAGACTTTATCTCAATGAAGTCTTTTGAGATGACGTCTTGGAATAAGAAGAAAGCCTCAATAGCGCCAAATTCGGATTCAATCGCCAAATTTGATTTATAAGAAAATGATTCTTGAGGAAGAATTAAAGGTTTTTGACCTCTAAGAGATGAACTGAAGATTTCGTAATTCTTATTTAATTCGTAGACGTTCCACTTAACGCTGATAAATCGAAGTGCTATAGTACTCTCATTGCTAATGGTCGTATTATAACTATAGCCGTATAAAGGTTTGTCATCTTTGTAAAAAACCTCATCGTTTTTGATGGAATTTTTGATAAATATAAGTGGGTTAGTTTCAGCGTTCATGTTTTCAATGTAGGCCAAAACTGTTGCATTTGGTCAAATAGAAATATTATTTCGATTAAGGCTCTAAATTTAGGACAAACGCTCAAAGTCCTAGGTCGGACGAATAAATTTTTTGATATCCGATTACCCGATCGTAATTCAAATCAAAATCCTTGTAATGAAATAAAATCTGATAAGCATTTTCAGTGCTTAGAAAACTGCCATTTATACTGCTAGCGTCTAATACATCTTCTTTGTTTTTGGAAACAAAAAGATAGTTGTAAATGCCTTGTTTAAGTAAAAGTCTAGTCTTCCAGATGTTAGATTGTTCATCGAATTCAAGTCGGGACTCCTTATTTAGTTTAAAATCGTTGAACCCTCCGATGATGTAGACCTCATCAAAATCTCCAACGTTTTCCAAACTTAAATCAACATTCACGTAGTCGGCTTCTATTGAAGCGTTTGTACCTTGTAGGGTTTGTATCACAAAATCACCATTGATATCTGGGTTGTAAGTATAGGGTAGGAGTTGTCTGTTTCTTTGGGTGTATAATTTCATGAGAATAGGCGTCTCATAATTAATTTCTCTTACGCTGTTATTGGTACTTCTGATATCTTTGGTATCAAAGAAGAGGAATTCATTTTGACCAAAAAATTGAATTTCATCACGGTTATAAATGAGCTGATTGCTATTTTGAAAATCAGGAGTTTTGAATGTCTTTTGACTGCTCCACTGAAAGTTTTGTATAATAGAAAGGGAAGTGCGCTGTTCGAAGTCAATCAGTGCATTTCGATTGATGTTTACCCGTACCTCAATTCGCTGCTGCTCATTAATCAAGTTTATTTTTCGCGGTCGCTTAACTATTCCGGCGATTTGAGCTAAAGGCTCATAAACGAGAAATTTTCGTTCTAGAACGAGCTCATTTTGATTGTTTTTAATTAAAATTTTATAGTGCCCACTTTTGGTAATTCGAATTTGATTGTTGGGAATGTTCAGTGTGTAATTCGAATAAGAGATTAAGGTATTATAACTGTTTTGATAATTGATAATTCGCTGTCCATCAAAACCAGAAATATATTCAGCTTGAAATAAGTTTGATTTGCTCCAATCCTTGTTATAATGTTCAATGTAATAGTAATAATCTTCCTCTAAATTTGCCAGGTCATCGAAACTAAGGTGCAGGGCTTCTCCAAGGGCTACTACAGGCAGTACTTCAGTCTGATCACTTCCCCTAAAAATAATTGTATGTAGCTGCTTTTGTTGACTGTAAACCACGGAGTGCATCAGACTAAAAATCAAGGATAGAATACGGATATGCTTTTGCATAATGTAAAAAAACAAAATTAAAAGCGCATTTTGAAAAGGAACAATACAATAATTTATTTAAACAAAATTGTGTTAGTACACTTTCCTGTCTTATTTTTGCGGCGCTTAATAGTATATAAACTTTTCTAACCAAATTATGTCTAAAGACATTCGTATCAAAAAAGGATTGTCTATTTCATTACAAGGAGAAGCTGAAATGCGCACTGAAAACGCCAAAGACAGTAAAACCTTTAAGATGAGACTAGATGATTTTCACGGGTTAACTCCAAAATTAATTCACAAAATAAACGCGAAAGTTTCTAAAGGTGAACCACTTTTTTTCGACAAAAATAATGAAGAAATTCTATTTGTTTCACCAGTGAGTGGAACCATTACAGAGATTGAAAGGGGAGCACGAAGAAGAGTTCTGAATATTTCAATTGAAGCTGACGGTAAGAATACATCTATTGACCATAAGGCTTTCGATTTCTCAGGCAAAAGTTCAGAAGATGTAAAACAGCACCTTTTGAAATCTGGTTGTTGGCCATATATCAAACAAAGACCTTATGATGTAATTGCAAGACCAGATCAAAATCCCAAGGCCGTATTTATTTCAGCTTTCAATTCCGGTCCTTTGCAACCAGACTTAGAATATATACTCAAAGGAAATGAAGAAAAAATCCAAGTCGCCATTGATGCGTTTAACATTTTGACACCTGGAAAGGTTCATGTCTCTGTTGCCAACAAAGAGGGTTCTGTATTTGAGGCCATAAAAAATATAGACTTACACGCAGTGTCTGGTCCTCATCCTGCGGGATTGGTTGGCACTCAAATTGGACATATCGATCCTATCAACAAAGGTGAGGTGGTTTGGACTATTGGCGCACAAGATCTTCTAATCATCGGCGAGTTACTTCTTAGCGGAAAATACAATCCAGAGCGTATTGTAGCTGTAACAGGTTCTTCATTTAATGAACCCATGTACGTGAGAACTGCCTACGGAGCTTCTTTAGAAAATTCCATTGCGAGCTGTGTACTAAAAGAAGGCAATCATCGCTATATTAATGGTGATGTCCTAACCGGCTATACTTCTGAAATGGATGGAGCTGTTGGATATTATACTACTCAGATTACAGCCATACCTGAGGGTGATGATTACGAGTTTTTTGGTTGGAATAAACCCGTTTTTGATAAAATCTCAAGTACGAGAGCATTTACGTTTTCGTGGTTAACCCCCAAGAAAAAATATGATTTGACTACCAATACAAACGGAGAGCACAGGGCATTTGTCGTTACAGGGAGTTATGAAAAAGTATTTCCACTGGACATTTATCCAATGCAATTACTCAAGGCTTGTATGGTCAAAGATTTAGACGAAATGGAACAGTTAGGTTTGTACGAGGTGGCACCTGAAGACTTTGCATTAACAGAGTTCATTTGCATCTCAAAACAACCGCATCAACAAATTATTAGAGAGGGATTAGATCTATTACTTAAAGAAATTGGATAAAGCATGAAGCAGGCATTACACAATTATAAAGAAAAAATTAAGGGCAATAAGTGGGCCCCAGCATTTAATGCGTTACACACTTTTTTGTACACCCCAAATGAGGTGACCCAAAAAGGGACACATGTGAAGGCGGTTGATGATTTAAAACGAACAATGAACACGGTTATTTTATCGCTTGTTCCTTGTTTGCTTTTTGGAATATTCAATGCAGGATACCAGCATTACAGTGCTATCAATGGTTTTCCAGAGTCATTTTCACTTTTTGAACACTTTATCAATTGGGAAAATTTCATCTTAGGGATTACAACCGTACTTCCGCTTCTAATTGTTTCCTACGGAGTAGGATTAGCGGTTGAATTTGTTTTCGCCGTTATTAAAGGTCACGAAGTTGAGGAGGGTTACCTAGTTACTGGAATGCTAGTTCCCTTAATTGTACCGATTGACACCCCATTATGGATGCTTGCTATCGCTGTAATTTTCGGTGTGGTTATCGGCAAGGAAGTTTTTGGAGGAACAGGAATGAATATCTTAAACCCAGCTTTAACCATAAGAGCATTTTTGTTTTTCGCCTATCCAACTTGGATGAGTGGAGACAAGGTATGGGTTCACGATGCGGTAAACGGAGTGACTAAAGCAAATAGTGCAGATGCTATTTCAGGAGAAACTGTACTCGGTTATCTCGCTCAAAATAGAACTGAAGAATACGCCTATTCACTCGCAGATATGTTCTACGGTTTTATTCCTGGTTCGGTGGGAGAGACCTCTGCATTATTAATCCTCTTGGGTGGACTATTTTTAATTTTTGCAAAAATCGGTAGTTGGAGAATTATGCTTAGTGGTACTCTCGGAGCACTAGCCATGGGATTAATTTTCAATGCTGTTGTCGATTTCGGATGGATAGGTTCTTACAGCAAATTTTACAGTTTGATGGCCTTTGATTATTGGAAACATCTAATCGTGGGAGGCTTGGCCTTTGGTATTGTTTTTATGGCAACTGATCCAGTAACTGCAGCACAAACCAATAGGGGAAAGTGGATTTACGGATTTTTAATTGGATTTATTTCTGTGATGATACGCGTTTTCAATCCAGGATACCCAGAGGGTGTATTCCTCGCAATCTTGTTGATGAATGTTTTTGCACCTACTATTGATCACTACGTAGTTCAAGCCAATGTAAAGAGAAGAATGAAAAGAGCTTCACTCGCACAAGCCAACTCAAACTTTAACACACAAAACGCCTAAGCATGTCAATCAATACTGAAAAAAATTCATACACCATTGTTTTTGCAGTCATTATGGTTGCTGTTGTGGGATCCCTTCTAGCTTTAATGGCCTCAGGCTTAAAATCTAAAATCAAAGAGAATGAGCGTTTCGAAAAACAGCAAAATATTCTTTATGCAATGGGTGTAAATCGAAATCAAGACGAGTCTTCTGTTAATTTTATCCCTACCACAGAGGTCGAATCTATTTTTAATAATATTATAGAAGGGCAATACGTGCTCTCAGGAAGAGAAATCCAAGCTCAAGAAGAAGCCTATCTCATTGACCTAAAGAAAGAAATAAATAAAATTAAAAAAGGAGATAAGGCAAACCTTCCACTTTTTGTCGGAACCAATGACAATCAGAAATATTACATCATTCCAATGTATGGTAAGGGACTTTGGGATGCCATTTGGGGATATATGGCCGTCGATGAAGATATGATCATCAAAGGCGTTTATTTTGATCATAAAGCAGAAACACCAGGACTAGGTGCGAACATCAAATTGCGTTATTTCATGGACGATTTTATTGGAGAATCTATTGCGCCAAACGGAAAGTTTGGTGGAATCAGTGTGGTCAAAGGAAATAATGACCCACTCAATAAAGACAAATCAGATGCTGAAGTAGATGCTTTAGCAGGTGCAACCATAACAGGTAACGGAGTATCAGACATGATCAAAGAAAGTGTGAAACTCTATCAGCCTTTTTTACAATCAATAATGACCAATTAGTATGGCACTACTTTCAAAAAAAGACGCAAACTTAATACTAGATCCACTCGCGGACAATAATCCTATCACCATCCAAGTACTCGGAATTTGTTCAGCATTAGCCATTACTGCAGAGCTCAAGGCTTCTGTAGTTATGTCTATTTCAGTCTTGTTTGTAATGGGTATAGGTAATGTAGTTATCTCTTTACTTAGAAATCTCATTCCCTCAAAAATTAGAATTATCGTACAACTTATTGTAATCGCTGCTTTGGTGATTATTGTTGATCAGGTGTTAAAAGCATTTGCCTACGAACTCAGCAAGACCTTATCGGTTTTCGTCGGACTAATCATTACCAATTGTATCATCATGGGGCGATTTGAAGCATTTGCTTTAGGTAATGGTCCTTGGCGTTCTTTTTTAGATGGTATCGGAAATGCTTTTGGTTATGCAGTTATTCTTATCATCGTCGGTTTCTTAAGAGAGTTATTGGGCTCAGGAACCTTATTTGGCATTCCTGTTCTAGGTGATCCTATTGCTAAAACTGGATTATATGGCTTCGGTTACGAAAACAATGGTTTTATGATCATTCCTCCAGCTGCCCTAATTGTTGTTGGAGTTTTAATATGGATTCAACGCGCACAGAATAAATCATTAATTGAAGAGGCCTAAAATAGAATAATTATGTTAGAACACTTAGAATTATTTTTCAAATCAATCTTTATTGACAACATGGTATTCGCTGTCTTTTTAGGTATGTGCTCTTATTTAGCCGTATCAAAAAAAGTTGCTACTGCAGTTGGTTTAGGAGCAGCGGTTATTTTTGTCTTAACTGTAACTGTTCCATTAAACTGGCTTTTAGACCAATATATTCTTCAAGAAGGGGCATTGATCTGGTTAGGACCTGAATTTATAGATTACGACCTAAGTTTCCTGTCCTTTATTTTGTTTATTGCTACGATTGCAACTATGGTTCAGTTGGTCGAAATTGTGGTAGAGAAGTTTTCTCCAGCGCTGTATAACTCGCTGGGTATCTTTTTACCACTAATTGCGGTGAATTGTGCTATTTTAGGGGGTTCACTTTTTATGCAGGCTCGTGAAATTTCGAGTTTTGCACTCGCTTTAAATTACGGTTTCTCTTCTGGTATTGGATGGTTTCTAGCTATTCTAGCAATCGCAGCAATTCGAGAAAAAATTAGATATTCAGCAGTTCCTGGGCCATTACGAGGTTTGGGAATCACCTTTATAATTACTGGACTTATGGGGATTGGTTTCCAAAGTTTTGGTGGGATGCTTACAGGAGATAATGAACCTCCAGCAGCCGAAGAGGTAGTTGAATCAATTGCTCCGGTTGACATCAAGGTGTTGGCTCAGAATCAAGATGATACCGAAATAGACCAAGAGACTGAAGAAACAAACAAAGACTTAGTACTAAATCCTTAATACCGTTCAAATGACTTTAGCAGCAATAGGTGGTACAATAGCAATTACAGTGGCAGCTTTCTTGACGTTAATTTTAGCGTTGGTTGCCTTGTTGTTATTTACGAAAGAAAAATTAGCGCCTTCTGGGCCAGTTAAAATTCTTCTCAATGGAGAGCGTGAAATTGAAGTGGCTTCAGGAGATTCACTTTTGACAACACTAGGCAATCAAAAAATATTTTTGCCTTCGGCGTGTGGAGGTGGTGGATCTTGCATTCAATGTGAATGTCATGTTTTAGCTGGAGGAGGAGAAGCGCTTCCAACTGAAACACCACACTTTTCTAAAAAAGAGTTACATGGCGGTGCGCGTTTAGCCTGCCAAGTGAAAGTAAAACAGGATATGGAAATCACCATTCCTGAAGAGGTTTTTGGAATCAAAAAATGGCAAGCCAAGGTGGTCCGTAATTACAATGTAGCCTCATTCATCAAAGAATTCGTGGTTGAGATTCCAGAGGAAATGAATTACAAAGCGGGAGGATATATTCAAATCGAAATTCCACCTTGTGAGGTGCGCTATGCTGATATGGATATCACAGCACACCCAGAGGAGCACGAAACACCGATGAAATTTAAAGCTGAATGGGATAAATTCAAGCTCTGGCCTTTGGTGATGAAAAACACAGAACTCGTCGAGCGTGCATACTCAATGGCCTCTTTTCCTGCGGAAGGAAGAGAAATTATGTTAAATGTTAGAATAGCGACCCCTCCTTTCGATCGTGCTAAAGGCGATTGGATGGACGTAAATCCTGGAGTTGCTTCATCGTATATTTTTGGACTCAAACCAGGTGATGAAGTAACGATATCTGGTCCTTTTGGTGAATTCTTCATCCATGAATCAGAATCTGAAATGCTTTATGTTGGAGGTGGTGCAGGAATGGCTCCAATGCGTTCTCACTTATATCATCTCTTCAGGACGCTAAAAACCAACAGAAAAGTAACCTATTGGTATGGAGGGCGTTCCAAAAGAGAATTATTTTATTTAGAACATTTTAGAGCCTTAGAACGAGAATTTCCAAATTTCAAATTTTATTTGGCACTCTCTGAGCCTCAAGAAGAGGACAATTGGAAAGTGAAGAAAGACATCAATGATAACGATGGAGACGGATTTGTTGGATTCATTCACAATTGTGTAATCGATAACTATCTCAATAATCACGAAAGTCCAGAAGATATTGAATTGTACTTCTGTGGCCCTCCACTTATGAATCAAGCAGTTCAAAAAATGGGAGAAGATTTCGGTATTCCAGACGAGCATATTCGATTTGATGATTTTGGGGGATAATCCCGCTACAGGAATCAGGTTTTAGAAGATAAGGGTGCGAAAATTAACCGAACAAGAGTTGCATAACTTAGCTATGAATATTGTGGGTAAGGAACTCGAGCAGAATGGATTTGAGTTTTTAGCAGTAAATTCTAAACCTAAGAAAAACCCACAGTTTGTTTGTCTTAAGGAGAAAAAAACACACTTTATCGTCGTGCGGGCAGTTCCCTATCCTGAGGATCCTCTTGCACCCGATCTCAAGCTGTTGACCAAAGTAAAAGACCATGCTGAGAAATTTGAGGCTATGTCTTATTACGCTGGAGTGGGTTTGTATAATGCTGATGACAAAGCCGAAGCTGTACTGTTAAATCAACCCTATGAAATTAATTTTAAGGGGATGATTCCCATTAAAGAATTTTTATGAGAACGTATATTTTAATTGCTTTATTTCTCGGGATTTCTTGTACCCCAAAAAACGAAGTGATTCGTATACAAGGCAGCGCTTTAGGAACCACCTATGGCATTGTGTGTTACGATTGTAACATCCAGCCATCTCGCTTACAGAATGCGGTAGATTCCATTGTGGAATCGGCAAATAATTCAATGTCGACCTATAGACCCAATTCTTTGATAAGTCGAATTAATAGAGGTGAAGAAAATATAGTTGTTGACGATCAATTCAAAATTGTATTTAATCTAGCCAAACAAATTCACGAAGAAACTGACGGCTATTTTGACCCCACTGTTGGCATATTTGTAAACGCCTATGGTTTTGGAGCAGATAAGCCAATAGATGTGACAGATGAGCTACGAGATAGTCTTTTACAATATGTTGGCTTTGATAAATTAGCCTTGAAACAAAATGTCCTGCTAAAAGCGAATCCCAACACACAATTTGATTTTAATGCCATTGCTAAAGGTTACACCTTAGACCTAATTGCATCCTATTTAGCTCAAAGTGGTGGTGCTAATTATTTGATTGAATTGGGAGGTGAGATCGTAGCCAAAGGACAAAATCTTGATTCATTGCGAGCTTGGACTGTTGGAATTGACGATCCGCAGCACTTTGAAGAACGAGTACTCAAACAAAAAATTCAGTTTAGCGATAAGGCTATGGCTTCCTCAGGTAATTACAGAAAATTTAGAGTGGATGAAAAGGGTAACAAATATGTACACACCATAGACCCTTTTAAAGGCGCGGCCAAAATGTCTAACGTTTTAGCGACCTCTGTGATTGCTAATGACTGCGCTACTGCTGATGCTTGGGCCACATCCTTCATGGTGATGGATTTGCCAAAGTCACTTTCTATTTTAAAAGGTCGTTCCGATTTATGGGCTTACATCATTTACAGTGACGAGCAAGGAGAAATTAAAGAGTGGTTTTCTCCAGAATTTGAAGCCTTACTTATCGATTGATTTTTGTACAAAAGGCAGTATTTCAGTTTTATCTAGTCTATACCTTTCAATTTCTTTCTTGTTGTAGAGTTCTGACACGGCGATTTTTTGAACCAAAAAGTCATGATTTTCAAGCTTATCGAAAAAATCCATTCCATAAATACGAAGGTGATCATACTGTCCAAAAATTTCTGTTCGTTTTTCTTTATCTTCAATAGAATCGTCTTCAAAAGTCTTGCTACGGCTGTAGTCAATGGGTACTTGAAATATTCCCCATCCACCAGGTTTTAATACCCGATACAATTCAGTAAGCGCGTCTTGATCTTTTTTAATATGCTCGAGAACATGATTGCATAAAATCACATCAAAGAAATTGTTTTCGAAAGGTAAAGCACAGATATCTGCCTGGACTTCGGCGATTGGAGAATCTAAGTCACAACTGATGTAATCGATATGCGAAAGGTTTTTAAAACGTTTGTAGAACGCTTGTTCTGGCGCCATATGCAACAACTTAATAGGAGTAGACAGATTAAAAAAGTTAGTCTTTGTTTTTAAAAACAACCAAAGAAATCGATGTCTTTCCAGTGAAAAGGTTCCTGGGGCGAGAACTCCTTCTCGAATTTTTTTATACCCATAGGGTAAGAACTTGCGATAGCTTCTTTGGTCTATAGGGTCTTTATAGGTCGTTCCTGCATAGAAAAAAGCAATAAAAGGTCTAAGCCATAAACTGATTTTTATCAGTAGGGGTCTAGGTATACTATTTAAAATACTTTTAACGAGCCTAACAAGCATAGTTTATGTTATTTCCCATCGATAGGGGTCCTCTTCTTTTGTAGAAATACCCAGCGCCTCGTGCACATAGTCAAATGTTGATAAGAGCTTTGGAACACCATCGACAATCGCTACATTGTGCTCGAAATGCGCAGAAGGCATTTTGTCCGCAGTTACAATACTCCAGCCATCCTTAAGTTGCACAACACGATGTGTTCCCATATTAATCATTGGTTCTATTGCTACCGCAAGGCCTTCTTGAAATTTTTTTCCCCATCCACGTTTACCGTAATTGGGCATTTCTGGACTCTCATGCAATTTTTTTCCCAAGCCATGACCGACCAATTCTCTAACAACACCATATCCTGCATCCTCACAATATTTTTGGATGGCATGGCCTACATCTCCCACTCGGTTGTTGACCTTAAAATGAGAAACTCCGACATAAAGAGATTCTCGTGTGGTTTGCAATAGTCTTTTAACCTCTTTATCAACTTCACCAACTTCAAATGTGTATGCGTGATCTCCATAAAATTCATTCTTGAGTACACCACAATCCACAGAAATCACGTCTCCTTCTTGAAGTGGAGTATCTCCAGGAATTCCGTGAACGACTTGCTCATTAGGACTCCAATTTAAGGTGTTTGGAAATCCATACATATTTAAGAATCCTGGAGATCCTTTGTGATCTCTTATAAACTCTTCGGCCATTTGATCAAGCTTTAGCGGATGAGCTCCGGGCTTGATTTCGCTAGCCAACATCCCTAGCGTTTTAGAAACGAGTCTTGCGCTCTCATGCATTAGTATTAATTCTTCTTTTGACTTAAGTACCATTAGATCTTAATTTGTGATTAAGGAGTGTTGAGTCATTTCATCAGGTTGATCAATACCCATTAAATCTAACACTGTCGGTGCGATATCTCCAAGAATTCCATCTTTGATTTTTGTGCCTTCCTTGTCGATAAGAATAATCGGAACAGGATTAACGGTGTGTGCCGTGTTCGGACTTTGATCTTCATTAACCATGGTATCACAGTTTCCGTGGTCGGCGATGATAATAATACTCATGTCTTGTTGCAAAGCACTCTCGACGATTTTAGAAGTACATTCATCTACTGTTTCTACAGCTTTAACTGCTGCACTCATAATTCCTGTATGCCCTACCATATCTGGGTTTGCAAAATTCAAACATATGAAATTAGGATGGTCATTTTCTATACTTTCTATGACAGCCTCAGTAATTTCAAAAGCACTCATTTCGGGTTTTTCGTCATAGGTAGCCACTTTTGGTGAAGGACATAAAATACGTTTTTCGCCTTCAAATTCTTCTTCTCTACCACCGTTAAAAAAGAAGGTGACGTGAGGATATTTTTCAGTCTCTGCGATACGTAATTGTGAGGATCCAGCCTTTGAAATGACTTCTCCTAGGGTATCACTGAGTTTATCCTTATCGTAGATAACTTCTATACCTTTGAAGTTTTCGTCGTAGTTTGTCATGGTTAGAAAATTCAAATCAAGAGGCTTCATATCCTGGTCGGCATGTTCTAATTGCGTGAGTACCTCGGTGAGTTCTCGACCTCTGTCGGTTCTAAAATTGAAGAATATAACTACATCTCCTGACTTCATTCTTGAAGACTGAATAAGTTGCTTGTCACCTACAGTAACTGGAGTTATAAACTCATCTGTAATGTCATTGGAATAAAAGGAGTCCATTTTTTCTATGGGATGTTCAGTTGATACGCCTTCTCCTTTGACTAATAAGTCATAGGCCTGCTTGACGCGTTCCCATCGCTTATCTCTATCCATGGCGTAATAGCGTCCAATAATACTGACTAAATTTGTTTTCGAGGAATCAGAGGCGGCCAATACATCAGCGATAAATTGTTTTCCGCTTTTGGGGTCCACATCTCGTCCATCGGTAAAAGCGTGTATATAAGTTTTCGGATGCCCATTGGCCTCACATATTTGGATAAGTGCTTTGAGGTGGTTAATGTGAGAATGTACACCACCATCGCTAAGGAGCCCAAGCAAATGAATTGGCTTTTTATTTTGAGCTGCGTAAGCTAATGCTGATTTCAAATTTTTTTCATCTTTGAAGGTGTTTTCTGAAATGGCCTTATTTATTCTTGCAAAATCCTGATAAACAATTCTTCCTGCACCAATATTCATGTGTCCAACTTCAGAGTTACCCATTTGTCCTTCAGGCAATCCAACGTCCATTCCATAAGTCTTTAGTGTGGCGTTGGAATAGGTTTTTAGAGCCTTGTCGTAAAATGGAGTGTTTGCCTGGGTGACGGCAGAAACTTTGGGGTCAGGAGAAATTCCCCAACCATCTAAAATCATTAGTAGTACATTCTTGTTCATCTGTGCTAAATATGCTGCAAATGTACTGGATTCAGCATAAAATTAAGAACGCAATTCAGGATTTATATCCTTGATGTGCTCTTGTATATAGCGCTCAATTAAGTCCTCGCTCAAAAGAGCAGCTCCTTCGAAATTAGCCTTGCGCAAAACAGATTTAAGATCGTGGCTCAAATAGGTGTCTAGCATGGGCTTTGACAATTCTTTAAAGCTGTAATGCCATGGTTCGTAGTTAAACCCTTTGCGATTAATATCATTGGTGTAAACCAAATAAAAGCCATAATCCTTGGCATTGACATCCATCCATTTTTTCAGATTCACATAGGGTCCGTTATCGTGAAATTTCTCTTCGAGGAGAACATCGCCTACCCTAGGTTTACTGCCATCTATAATGTCGATTTCAGTGCCCCAGTGATGTCTACTTGTACCGGGTATTGTTGAGTATTCTATTATTTTTTCAAAAGCTGCCTGAGGTGTTAATCCATCGTTTTGCGTAAATCGCAAATACTTTCGTTCAAATATGGCTTTCTGTCTTGCAAAACTTCGGTAACTTGAAACAGACTCTATAGAGAGTCCTTCTTTTAGGGCTGCTTTTTGCATTTGAGTATAGGCTTCAAATGCCTTGCGCAAAAGCTGCACTTCTGGTGTTGAAATTCCTTCAAAAGTGGCTATGCCCATAAGTTGATCTAAAGAAAAGTCTTCTCGTTGATTTGCGCAAAGAGTTGATGTAAACAGCAGACCAATACTCGCTAAGCTTTGTTTTTTAAGGTAATCTCTTCTATTCATTTTGTATTACTTTGTACATCATTTGGTGCACCCCAATAGGTGGTATATCAAATAAGTCCCCAATTGACGAAAATTCAAGTTTTTGGTAAAACGCAACCGCACCTATTCGCGCATTCATCCACAAAATGTGTACTCCTCGTTCTTTTAATAGATCTAGACCGTGTCTCAATAATTGGCCGCCAAAACCTCTTCCTTGATGAGCTTCTAAAACTGCCATTCCTCTGAGTTGAAAAGAGGTTTTAATCATTTTTTGATCAGGAAATCCCCTGGGTATAAAGCTCGCAATTGCGACAATTTCACTTTTGAGGAAAAGACCTAAATGAAAGCAATTTTCATTTTGGTCATCTTCAAAAGCACAAGAAGATAATGGCCTTCCTTTTCTTAAAACGGCATGTCTTACTGGAAAGCATTCCTTTGCACTAACCTCTTTGATAAGTTCCTTCATTTGTCGATAAAATTAGTACTTTTAAGTCTATGAGATTAGGATGTTACGCTTTTGTACTTTTTATTGGTTTGAGTTCAACACTTTTGGCACAAAAAAGTGAAATTTTAAGAGGTCAGGTTTTATATCAAAATAGTTTTGTAATGAATCAAAACGTGATTAATGCCTCTAAAGAGACCATGACTATTACAGATGAAAAAGGGGCCTTTGCCATTGAAGTTTCTTTGGGCGACGACCTCGTTTTTACGGCCGTAAATTACGAGCTTAAAGTAATAGAAGTGACCCAAGAAATGTTGACTAATAGAAGGTTGGTGGTCAACGTTGAAGAAAAGGTGACTGCACTGGAGGAAGTCGTTGTACGTCCTGAAAACCAAGAGGCTTTTTTGTCTGTCGAAAATGAACGTTTTAAAGGCTATGAATACGAGACAGACCGAGGGAGTAAGACTCAAAATGTCGCCATGTCAAAATCAGTGCGCGGTATACAAAACGGTCTAAATTTCGTTTCTATATACCGAGCCATGCAAAAATTACTTACCTCAGAAAATGAGAGCGAGGAAGTAATGACTATAAAATTAAGTGAAGTTTTACGCACGGTCTACGAACCTGAATTTTTCATACTGGATTTAAAACTAAAGCCCGATGAAGTAGAAGCCTTTTTGAGTTATTGTGACGCTCAAGAATTAGACCCAAGTCTAATCAAAAAAGAAAACGAATTCGAGTTGATTGAATACCTAGTCAATCAGAGTGTAAAATTTAAGAGTGAAATCGATTTATAGATTTTGTGTTGTGCTAGTGATCATTTTTCATGCTAAAATGGGTATGGCGCAAGAAGGGTATTTAAATGGAGAAGTGAAATTTCAAGAAATTGATCGCTCCGGAGTAGCAGTTCAAAACCTGCAAAAATCAATTGCCGGAATCACTGACATTGCCGGACAATTCCGAATTAAAGCGTCAATAGGAGACACCATTGTTTTTTCATCTATTCAATTGAAACAAAAGGAACTGGTTGTAGATGAAGCCATGCTTAAGGCCGCCAAAATCTTTGTGTCTCTTGAGATACAGGTCAATCGATTAGAAGGAGTAACGCTCTCACAATACAATTTGACTGGAAACCCAATTTTAGATACCGAAAAAAGTGTAACTGCCAAAACGTATGATGCTCAACAATTGGGTTTGCCCAATGCAGACGTTCGTATCATTACACAAAGTGAGCGCATGCTTCACGAAGCAACAACTGGTGGCGGAATAGTTCCCTTAAATCCAATTCTTAATGCCATAAGTGGAAGAACAAAAATGTTGAAAGAACGAATTCGTATAGACAGAGCAAGAAATCGAATGAATAGCATACGCGAGCATTTAAACGATTCACTTTTTTGGGAAGAATTAAATATCAAGTATAATGATCGCAATAGATTCTTGTATTTTTGTCAGGCAGATTCTTTGTACAATCCACTTATGGAAAGAGGTGATTGGTTGGCCTTTAGAGAATTTGTAGCACAAAAATCTATAGTATTTAAAAATGATGCAGTTGAATAAGCACATCAAGAACAGTATACTAACGGCGATCCTACTTTTAATATCGAGTTTTTCTGCCGATCACAAATTTTATTTAAGTGTTTCAGAAGTCAATTTCAATGAAGAAAAAGCAACTTTTGAAATCATAGGGCGTTATTTTATAGATGATGTGCAAGAAGTCTTGCAAATGCGCTATGAAAACACCCTTAGCCTTGATCCCGAACTTCTTTCACCTAAAATTGATTTTTATCTTGAACGCTATTTTTCGCAGAAATTTGAGTTGCGTCTTAATGGTCAAAAAGTAAATCTTAATTACGTAGGAAAAACATTTAAAGGTGATCAAGTTATCATTTTACTGCAGTCGACAACGGTTGAAAATGTTAAAGGCAAATGCCTTGAAATCGAAAACAAGGTTCTCATGGAGTTGTTTGAAGAACAAAAAAACCTCATTCATCTAAGAATGTCAAACCTCAAAAAGAGTGCAGTTTTAATTTCAGGAAACAGTGCGTTGAAATTAATGCTTTAAAATTTTTAAATCATTTTAATTCTTAATAATTTCAGCAGTTAATAACAAAACCCATTATGAAAAAAAGTCTTTTAATACTTACGGCTCTAGGTTTGCTTTTTAATATCAATCTTCAGGCACAAGAAGAAGGTCAAGAACAGCGAAAGCCAGGGCATTACAATCAGAGTAAATTCAAACAATTATACGAGGAGTTTTCTTCGCCTAACACTTACAGGTCAGCCTCAGGTGCCCCAGGGCCAGATTACTATCAACAACAGGCCGATTACGATATGAAGATCACCCTTGACGACAAAAATGCTCGTATCTATGGGGAAGAAACCATCACTTACACCAATAACTCTCCTGATGCATTAGAATTTTTGTGGGTACAATTAGATCAAAATGTTAGAGCCGCAGATTCTAAGTCACCACTCAGAAATGGTAATGGGGTCAATATGGCTTATACCGCAGGCAATTTTGCACAAACCTATATGACAGAGGCTTTTGATGGAGGATTTAATATCGATTATGTCAAAAATGCAAGTGGCAAACCGTTATCTTTTACCATCAACCAAACTATGATGCGAATCAATTTGCCTTCAGCACTTCAAAGTGGGGGCCAGGTTTCATTTTCCATAAAATGGTGGTATAATATTCCAGATCATACAGTTAATCGTGCTAGATCTGGATATGAGTATTTTGCCAAGGATGGTAACCGAGCCTATGTAATAGCTCAGTTTTTCCCAAGAATGGCGGTATACAGTGATGTAGAGGGATGGCAAAACCATCAGTTCTGGGGAAGCGGAGAATTTGCGTTGCCTTTCGGTAATTATACTGTTGAAATCACTGCCCCAGCAGATCACGTTTTAGACGCAACAGGAATTTTACAAAACAGAAAAGACGTCTTTTCTAAAACTATGATGAAAAGATACAATCAGGCTAAGAAGTCTTACGATACTCCGGTCATGATTGTATCTCAAGAAGAGGCAGAAGCAGCAGAAAAAGGTTTCTCTGAGAAAACTAAAACTTGGAAGTTTTACGCTGAAAACGTAAGAGATTTTGGATTTGCTAGTTCTCGTAAATTTATTTGGGACATGATGGCCGTTAAAATTGGTAATAAAGATGTGATGGCAGTTTCGATGTATCCAAAAGAAGGAAACCCGCTTTGGGAAGAATGGTCTACCAAAGCAGTAGCTTCAACACTTATTACCTACAGTGAACACACTTTTGATTATCCTTACCACAAGGCTATCTCTGTTCACGCTAAGAATCAAGGTATGGAGTACCCAATGATTTGTTGGAATTACGGACGTCCAAACGAAGATGGATCATATTCAGAGCGCACAAAATATGGTATGATGAGTGTTATTATTCACGAGGTTGGACACAATTTCTTCCCGATGATTGTAAATTCTGATGAAAGACAATGGGGATGGATGGATGAAGGTTTAGACACTTTTATGCAATATATCGCAGAGCAAGAGTTTGGTCAGGTATTTCCCGATGCGATTGGCGAATTAGAAAAGTATCCTTCTCGAAGAGGTGAGCCTTCAAAGATTGTTCCTTACATGTCAGGTGACCAAGATTATATCGCTCCGATCATGTCTAATCCTGAAAACGTATACAGTTTAGGCCCAAATGCTTACGGGAAACCAGCAACAGCACTTAATATTTTGAGAGAAACGGTAATGGGTGAAGAGCTTTTTGATCACGCATTTAAGACCTATGCTCAGAGATGGATGTTCAAGCATCCTGCTCCAGAGGACTTTTTTAGAACGATGGAAGATGCTTCGGCGGTTGATTTGGACTGGTTTTGGAGAGGATGGTTTTACACTACAGACTACGTTGATATAGGTGTAAAAGACGTCAAAAAGTATTACGTCTCTTCAGAACCCAGCGACCAGATGAAAGCCTACATGGCTGCCCAGGGCATTTCAGAGGCAGATCTTCCTCCACTAGTGTATCTCGCAAGTGAAGAATCACCAAATTTCTCTGAAGAATTAAAAGGTAAATCACCTTCTGAGTCTTCTAAAAATTTAAACGAATTCATGCTTGATAATATGACCGCAGCAGAGCGCTCTGCTGTAAAAGAGCCAAAGTATTTTTACGAGGTTACTTTTGATAAACCCGGAGGAATTCCAATGCCACTTATTGTCGAATATTCTTATGTTGACGGCACAAAAGAACGTATTACTTATCCACCAGAGATTTGGAGAAAGAATGATGCTGAGGTGAAAAGAGTATTTGCTTCTGAAAAAGAGCTAGCAGGAATTATAGTAGATCCACAAGCTGAGACTGCAGATATTGATACTACCAATAATGCATGGCCCAAAGAAGCGCCTAAGTCAGAATTTGATAGTTTAAGAGAAGAAATCAAAGGTTAAGTTAAATTCCCATGACTGAAGTATATTTCAGTCATGGGTTTTTTTACTTTTGTAATATGAATGTATTATTTATTAGCGGAGCGGAAATATTTTTTGTCGTGTTTGTCTCAGTACTGATATTTGGTTCGGACAAATTGCCTGAAATTGTTCGTGGTCTAGCAAAGGGTATGAGACAACTCAAAGACGCCACCGAAGACATTAAAAGGGAAATAAAAAAAACCGCTGATAATCAAGGTTTAGATGCCAATCTGGGCCAAGAAATCAAAAAAGAAATCAACGAGGTTAAAAAATCAGTTGAAGATGTAGGTGGCAGTATCAAAAGAGGCGGAATGTGAATTTGATCGAAACACTTGATCGCGAAATTCTCTTATTTTTAAATCAATTAGGTACCCCAGCGTACGACCAATTTTGGCTAGTCATTACTCGTTTTACCACTTGGATTCCACTTCTTATTTTTTGCATTGCTTTTTTCTTCTATCGATTGAAACTAAAAATTTTTAGCATTTTGCTATTGTGTTCCTTGCTCAATGTGGCCACGGTTTTAGGTTTAATGTTTTTGTCTAAACCCTTTTTTAAACGTTTAAGACCGGTTAACGATCCTGAATTTAACGAATTGTTAAGAGTACTTATAAAGCCTACAGATTATAGTTTTTTTTCTGGTCATGCTGCGAGTTCTGTAGCTATTGCCATATTTACTTGGTATTATTTTAACAAATTGAATTTTAAATACGGACTACTCGTTTTTATTTGGCCTGCTTTATTTACTTACAGCCGTTTGTATCTAGGGGTTCATTATCCTACAGATATTTTTATTGGAGCTCTTGTAGGTGTTCTAAGCGCCTGTTTGCACATAGCCTTAATCAATCGTTTCTTTTTCGATGTAAACTCAAACCATCACGAACAGGCAGTATAATCGATTCAAAATTTATATCCTCGTGTAGCCTTTGGTTAAAGGCTAATAATTCTTGTGTAGCTTTATCATTTGTCGCCACTTCTTCGACTACTTTACCAGACCATAGAATATTATCCGCAAGTAATAGACTGTTTTTGGACATCAGCGGAAGAACCAAATCTAAATAGCTATTATACAAGGCTTTTTTTGCGTCTATAAATACCAAATCGTATGACTCTTTTAGTTGGGGAAGCACAGTTAAGGCATCACCATAAATCACTTGTATTTGATCTGCATATTGAGATTGATGCAGATATCTCTGATGTATATGTATCAGTTCTTCGTTAATTTCAATAGAGTCTAATCGGCCGCGCTCACTAAGTCCCTCAGCTAAGCACAGAGCAGAATATCCAGTATAGGTTCCAATTTCAAGTATTTTATCTGGCCTCGATAGTTTTGAAATAAAAGATAAAAGACGCCCTTGATAATGTCCGCTAATCATTCGTGGCTGAATCACTTTTCTGTGTGTTTCAGCTCTTAAGGCTTGAAGATATTCAAATTCTTCTTCAGCGTGCTGTGTAATATAATTTTCAAGGGATTCAGAGAAGAAATGCACTTTTCTTGTTTTGTATTCTTCAGAGATGAATTAATTTCATCACTGTTTTAATCAGAACTCGAAAATAAATCTTTTTATGCAAAACACCCGAGATTTTGCCTTAGCCTGTGATCAAAATGATACATTGAATTACTTGAGAAAGGAATTTATATTTCCTCAATTTAACGGAAGAGATGTACTCTATTTCACAGGTAATTCCTTAGGTCTTCAGCCAAAAGTGAGCCAATCCTATGTAGATGAGGTAATGAATGCTTGGGGTGAACTTGCCGTAGAAGGACATTTTAACGGAGATCGTCCTTGGTGGGAATATCACGAAAAGTTGGTCCCCACACTTTCTAAAATCATGGGATGTCAGCAAGAAGAATTAACTGTGATGAACACGTTATCGGTGAATTTGCATTTTCTTTTGGTTTCTTTTTTTAGACCTAAGGGAGTAAAAACTAAAATTTTATGTGAGGAAAAGGCCTTTCCATCGGATAAGTATATTTTGGACTCTCAACTACGCTTTCGAGGTCTCAATCCTGAAGATGAGCTCATACAGGTTCCTAAAAGAGAAGACGGCCTCTATCATACACAGGATTTCATTCAAGCCATAGAAAACAATGCTTCAGAATTGGCACTTGTCTTTTTGGGAGGAGTGAATTATTATAACGGTCAAGTATTTGATATACAGAAAATCACAGAAGTGGCTCGGAAGAATGATGTAATAGTTGGATGGGACTTAGCCCATGCAGCAGGTAATATTGAATTAGCTCTTCATGACTGGGGAGTTGACTTTGCAGCCTGGTGCAGTTACAAATACCTCAATGCTGGACCAGGAAATGCCTCAGGTGTTTTCATTCACAAGCGGCACTTGAATGATAAAGACATTCATAGGTTTGAAGGATGGTGGGGAAATAAAAAAGAAACGCGTTTTAAAATGACAGACCGTTTTGATCCCATGCCAACTGCAGATGCCTGGCAGGTGAGTAATGCTCCGATTCTTTCTCTTGCTCCCTTTTTGGCTTCTTTGACCCTTTTTGAAAAAGCGGGTATGTCAGCACTCATTGAAAAGCGTGACCAATTAACTGGATATTTAGAATTCGTATTGAAGGATATCGCCAAAGAACTCGACTTAAATTTTGAAATAATTACACCGTCACAGCGTGGAGCCCAATTATCTATCTATTTACACGGACAGAATAAATCTATTTTCGAATACCTCACCTCGAATGGTTGTGTTCCAGACTGGCGTGAGCCTAATGTAATTCGAATGGCTCCTGTACCTATGTATAATTCGTTTGAAGACATCTATAATTTTGGTCAACTTTTAATGCAAGCTGTAGCATATCATTCATGAAATCACTTCTACTTATTTTAAGTAATAAAAAGTACTTTGCGGCGTCCTTCGCTTTCGCTACTTTAAATTTTTGGTTTGGAACTTGGGCGATTTACATTCCCACAGTAAAAGAAACTCTTGATATATCAAAAGATCAACTCGGCATTGCGATATTCTTTTTGGCTTTTGGAGTTTTTGCGGTTTTACCTTTTGCCTCCCGTATCATTCAGCGGGTTGGAGCTGGTAAATCGACTTGGTATGCCATAGTAGCAGGTTGTATTTGCTTTATTTTTCCACTTTCTACTCCTAGTTATCTTAGCCTTTGTGCAGCTTTATTTGTGTTCGGATTGTGTAATGGATTTTTAGATATTGCTATGAATTCATTGGTATCTGAAATTGAAAAAATTGACAACGTACAATTCATGTCTTCGGCACACGGATTTTTTTCATTAGGGGGCGTTTGTGCGGGTTTAGGATCGTTCTTTATACCAATTATTGGAAATCCTGTACTTCATGTTCTAACACTTTCTCTGTTTTTAATTGCGGTCAATTTTTTGCTCAAGAACCAATACGTTTTGATTAGAGCATCAGCAAAAGAGAAAACTACTGCAAAAGTTGGAATACAAGTTTTTAAAGCTATGATTCTTCTTTCAGTAATTTCTTTTGTGGCCATGGGAAGTGAGGGTGCGATTATAGATTGGTCGACCTTATTTATGAAAGAGGTGGTTCAGGCTCCTGAACAGTATATAGGTGTGGGTTTTATCATGTTTTCTGTTTGTATGACACTAGGACGCTTTTTAGGTGATGGAATCTCCTCTAGAGTTGGCTCTAGAAAAACCTTGTTAATAAGTTCTACAGTCTCCATTTTAGCTTATGTATTTATTCTTCAAGAACACGAGGTTTATAGTGTTATTGGATTTTCGCTGGGTGGCTTAGGTTTTTCTGTAATCATTCCTGAACTTTTTCGAATAGGCGGAAAAATGAAAGCTGTACCCGCCTCTACAGGAGTTTCTTTTATTGCAGGATCTGGCTATTTAGGATTTCTTTTTACCCCAGTTATATTAGGATTTATTGCAGAACAATACTCCTTGACCGAGAGTTTTAGTTTAATGTTTGTCGTGGCTATAGCAATGCTCTTTGCTATTATTTTTGCAAAGTTTCCACCTTCAAATCACTAAAGAAAAGGGCACGCTCTTTTTTGGCACGAGCGTAGTTTTGTACGAGTCGCAATCCTCCAATTTCGATATAATCTTTACAGGCTGAATTGATATTAGGTTCTGTTTGATTTCCTCTGCGAAAGGACCATTCTCTTATGATATGCTCATCATCCACGTAAAAATCATAAGCATCTCCTGGTGTATATCCTCCTTCTTGTCCATAGACTATGGTGAGCTTTGTATAGCTTTTGTTTTCAACTGGAGAACTGATATTTTCTGATAGGGTCGCCCTGTAATTACCTCTATCCCAAATGAGGTTAAATGGAGTGAGTAGCCAGAATTTATCATTGGTGAAGCCGGCATTAAGTCGGTTCTCTATACTATCTAGAGCTTGGTTTCTATTGTACCAAATCGTGTCTTTTTCTTGTATGCTCCCGACTGTATTTGATTTAGGTTGCCATATCCAAAAACGACTAAAGGTGTTTCCGTTCGCTCGGCTCACATTAAAACTAAAGCTAATTTCTTCCACCTCAGACCACTGCTTAAAACCATGTGCCTCTGCGACCTTATCGGTAAATAATTCAACAATAGATTTTTGAACTTCTTCAACCTCAGGTTGCTCTTTTGTTTTATTTGAACAAGATGAGAATACAAATACGATTACGGCGCAGAAGGAAAAGTAGAGATGCTTCGTCATTTTTTTAGTTAAAGATACTAATGATGTTCGCATAGAATGCAAACAATACACTAATTTTGTAAGAACAAATTTTCAAATATGGCTGATATAAATACACAGGATTTAATTGACAGAAACTTACTTGAGCAGCGCAAAATTTTTCTTTGGGGAATGGTGAATGATGAATCTGCAAAGCATATAGTTGACCGTCTTTTGTATTTGAACAATTTAAATTACGATGAAATTTCATTAGTCATAAATAGCCCTGGTGGTTATGTGACTTCAGGTTTTTCTATATACGATACCATTAAGCAAATTGAGAGTCCTGTAGCAACGGTTTGTTCTGGTCTCGCGGCCTCAATGGGAAGTATTCTTCTTTCTGCAGGAGAAAGAGGAAAGCGCTACATTCAAAAACATGCTAGAGTGATGATTCATCAGCCTAGTGGTGGAGCTCAAGGTCAAGCGTCAAACATAGAAATTCAAGCGAGGGAAATCATCAAAACCAAAGAAATAGGGGCCAAGATATTGGCGGATAATTGCGGTCAAGACTTTAATAAAGTCATGAAAGATTTCGATAGAGATTATTGGATGAATGCTGATGAGTCCTTGGCTTACGGTATTGCAGATCACATTATCGATTAAAAGAGATCTGGATTCTCTATAATTTTTGAAGCGCGATCTCTTATTTCTTCCATTTCTTCAGGATTTTTTTTGTCTAGTAAACGATACATCATACCCATGCGCGGGTTTTTGGAAAGTTTAGTTCTGTGATAATCTAAAAAGTTCCAATATAGGCTGTTGAACGGGCAGGATTCCTCTCCTTTTTTGGCTTTAGCATTGTAATGACAGCCTTTACAGTAATCACTCATCTTATCGATATAGTTTGCACTGCTGATATAGGGCTTAGTCGCGATTTTCCCAAAATCTGCATATTGACTCATCCCTCTTGTATTAGGCATTTCTACCCATTCAATAGCATCAATATAAATTCCTAAATACCACTGATCCAACTGGTCAGGGTCTATTTGTGTGAGAAGAGCAAAATTTCCTGTAACCATGAGCCTTTGAATATGATGTGCATAGGAATGTTTTAGGCTTTGGGAAATTGCCTTTTCTAGACATTTCATTTTGGTGTTTCCCGTCCAATAAAACAAGGGCAAGGTATTGCGATGTTTTAATGCATTTAATTTGGCATATTCAGGCATTTCTCTCCAGTACATTCCTCTCATGTATTCTCTCCATCCTAAAATTTGTCTGACGAATCCTTCAATTTGGGCCACACTAACACGGTCCCTGTTTTTGCAATACGACTCTATACTGTGCTCTATTACTTCTTTGGGACTTATCATCTTAAGATTAAGAGCGAAACTCAATCGAGAGTGAAATAAAAAAGGATCTTCACTGTAAAGTGCATCTTGATATTTTCCAAAATAGGGCAGAAGATGTTCGCAGAAATGCTTAAGAAGTTTAATTCCTTGTTGACGGTTTATTGGCCAGTTAAAGTTATTGATGTCAATTTCTCCGATATACTGGATGTTTTCAGTCTTGATTTCATCTACTACAGCCTTTATGTCGTTCCTTAAAAGTGGTATGACTGGAATAGGGACTTGATCTTTAAAAGATGATCTGTTTTCACCGTCATAATTCCATTTCCCTCCCTCTGGCTGATCTCCAGTCATTAAATATCCTGACTTTTTTCTCATCATTCTATAGAATGATTCCATGAGGGCTTGTTTTTTCCCTTCGAAAAATAGAGTTAAGGTATTTCTTTGCGTGAGAAAGTGCTCACTACTCTGCATGTGCGTTTCTATATTTTTTTGTGCAAGGCGCTCGCAAAGACTTTTTAGTTGTGCGTCTAACCTATATTCATCAGGTTCTTGATACTCAAATTTTTGAATATTCTGAAGTTGAATCTGTTCTGTAATAAGTGAGTCGAATAAATGGTTTGGGTTTTCAGAAATAGGAATATAAATAATCCTATGTCCAAGTTTTTCCAAATGTTTAGCGAATGAACGCATGGCTGCAAAAAATCCAGTGATTTTTTGAATGTGATGCTTGACATAATCCGTCTCTTGTCTTATCTCTGCCATAAGATAACAGACATGGTCTTCTTTTTGTCTAAACCAACTGTGTTCTGTGTTGAGTTGATCCCCAAGAATAAGTCTTAGTGTTTGTGGTTGAGCCATAGTTTTTGGAATTCTTGTTTTGGATCGTATCGTTCCGCTTGAAGTTTAGTATTAAATTTTCGATCTCTTGGGTCATTACCAACTCCACTGACGTATTGCCAATTTCCCCAATTACTGTGTACATCATAGTCAATCAAAATACTTTCGAAATAGGCTGCTCCCCATCTCCAATCTATTTGGAGATCTTTGGTTAAGTAACTAGCCACGTTTTGCCTTCCCCGATTACTCATAAAACCAGTTTGTTGTAATTCTATCATGTTAGCATCTACAAAAGAATCCCCAGTTTGACCATTTACCCATTTTAAAAATATACTTGTATCATGTCTCCAGTGATATTGTCTTTTTTTGATACCCGTTTGTTTGAAGAGGTCGTTTCCGTGCTCTAATGAAATATATTTGAAATAATCGCGCCACATCAGTTCAAATGCTAACCAATAGGTATCTTGGTTTTTGACATGCATTTTTTCATATGCTTTGATTTTGTGATAAATGTACCGTGGACTTACAGCACCAATGGCAAGCCAGGGTGAAAATTTAGATGAATATTCAGTTCCCAACAGACCGTTACGGGTTTTCTTGTATTGAGCTATCCGGTGATTTTCAAAAAAATAAGCCTGTAATCTCTCTTGGGCTTTTTGATATCCGCCATGAAATTTAAAGGCAGCATTAGGATGATTGCTTACCTCTGATATCCGCAAGCTCTTAAGCGTAGGGATTTCATTTGATACTGGCTCAATACAATTAGAAGGTAAGGAATCGTTTTCGACTAACGGTCTTACTCGTGCTTGTTTTTCGCATTTTTTTCGAAAAACGGTAAAAACATCAGGCACTTCTTTTTGATGTAAATTATAAGGAACATCTTCGGGATGCCACAAGAACTGACCTAAATAAGTCTTAAAAATAGTATGAGGTGATTGTGATTTGAGATTTTGCACTTCTTTTTGCTCTTCAAAACTCCATTCTTCTTGAAAAATCACTTGTTCGATTTGGTATTCATCAAGAAGTTGGGGAATGCATTCTGAAGCAGATTTATCAAAAACGATAAGAGGTATATTTAGTAGTTGTAGTCCTTTTTTTAGCTCTTCTAAAGCTTCTAAAATGAATGCCAGCTGAAATTTAGAACGCCTGCTAAAACCAAATTCGTTATTAATAGTATAAGCTTCTTTATCAATACAGTAGACTCCTATAATCCCTGAACTTTCTCGAATAGCCATTTGAATACCTTCATGGTCATAAGGCCTAAGGTCCGTGGTAAACCACAAAAGTGAATTTATTTGTTTTTGCTGCATTTTTTAGAACAATATTTTACATTTTCCCAATTTTTTTCCCATTTCTTACGCCATTCAAAAGGACGCTGACATCGAGGGCATATCTTTTGTTCAAGATGAAGTTTTTTGTGCGCCATAAATCGATTTTGAATCTTGGTGAGATTGAGCATACGTAAGCCTATCCATGCATTTCAGGCTGTAATAAGTATCAAGTCCTCCAATACCTATTGAATTTAATTTTTCGTGATTAATCCAGAGATCTTGGCCGACACCCGAGTCGTCCACTGCAATCATTTCAATTTTTCCGATAATCATCACACAGCCATTCTCTTTAATGTTGTATTCACTCTCATATCGACAGGCTATTTTTATTTTAGATTTTTTGACAAATGGTATGGTATAGTCATCAAAATACTCTTGCTCAATAGCGCAGGCTTCAAATTCGGATTCGTTTTTTTTGTATTTCGCTGAAGTTTGATGTGCTTGAGTATACAAGTCTTTCGGAATTTGATTTATGCTAAAAAACTTGGTCTGCTGTATGTTATCGTAAGTGTGACGTTCCACTGTGAGTGGTCGTAGAATAAATCCAATTAGTGCCGGATCACTGCCTAGGTGCATAACAGAGTTAAAAACAGCAAGATTCTCTTGTAGTTTTGTATCTACCGTTCCGATTAGATTGGCCGAACGGATTCCACAGCAATGATTAATTAAACTTGCTCGTTGCCGTGAAGGAAGATGCTGAATATTATCTAAAGTATATATCATTTGTTTAATAAAATTACAAAATTATTAAACAAAAAAAGGAAACACCAAGATTTAGTTGTTCATTATTTGTGTAAAAACCTTACCAAAAGTTATGAACCTGTTTTGTTTCTTTAGTAAGATATTGAAATTTAAGACTGGATGAATCTATTTGATTTTAGAAAAAATACCTAACATTTTAGCTTCTTCCTCTTGAGCCAATTCAGGGTCAACTAAAATTCTTCCGCTGTGCTCGTCAGTAATGACTTTTTTACGCGTTGCAATTTCCACTTGTACTTGTGGAGGAAGTGTAAAAAACGAACCTCCAGAGGCTCCTCGTTCTATTGAAACCACAGCCAAGCCGTTTTTGACATTATCGCGGATTCTGGAATATGCGTTGATTAACCGGTCTTCGATTTTTGTTTTATACTCCTCACTTTTTTTCAAAAGATCTCCTTCTTCTTTTTCGGTTTCAGCTAAAATCGAATCTAGTTCTTCTTTTTTATGTTTTAAATGTTCTTCTCTAGCAGATAAATTGTCTTTGGTCTCTTTGATAACCTCTTTCTTTTCGTCTATTTGGACTTTAAAACCTTTGATGTGTTTTTCTGCTAATTCCATTTCCAACTCTTGGTATTCGATTTCTTTTGAAATAGAGTTAAACTCTCGATTGTTACGGACATTTTTTTGTTGCTCCGAATATTTTTTAATGAGGGCTTTGGACTCCTCAATTAGGTTCTTTTTTGCACCGATTTCAAAATTGAGTGTTTCGATTTCGGATTTGAGCTTGTCTACCCTCGTTTTCAAGCCGGTAACCTCGTCTTCTAGATCTTGGACCTCCATGGGTAATTCTCCTCGTAAACTTCTGATTTTATCGATTCTCGAATCTATGAGTTGAAGATCGTAAAGCGCTCTCAGTTTATCTTCTACGATGAGTTCTTTCTTTGCTGCCATACCTAAAAATAATTGACGGGATTAGTTTTTGTTTGTGATAAAATGCCCACAAAACTACTAAATTTTTCCGTAAGGAATTCGACAATTAAATTTTTTGTGAATTGCTCAGATTCGTAATGTCCAATATCGATTAACAGCAACTGATTGTCTGCTGCAAAAAAGTCGTGATACTTAAAATCTGCACTTATGTATGCATCCACTTGACATTTCTTTACAAGTTCTATAGCAAAAGAACCGCTTCCCCCTAAAACTGCAATTTTTTCTATCGGTTTAGCCAATAGTTTAGAATGCCTTAAGGTTTTTAAGTGAAAAGTATTTTTCAATAATTTGAGAAAATTTTCTTCGGAATGTGGAGTTTGCAATTGACCAACCATTCCAAGGCCATGATTTTCAGATTTAGCATCCAAAATATGAAGTGGTTCTGCATTCAGTTCTTGCAGCATTCGACCGCTAACTCCGTGTGCCACATTATCTAATGCTGTATGTAATGCGATAATATTGATGTCATTTTGTATTGCTTTGACTACAGCTCTTTCGACATATGTCTGTCCATTTAGTTGTTTCAATCCTTTAAATACAATAGGATGAAATGCAATGATTGTGTTACAGTTTTTAGCAATAGCCTCTTGAACTACTTCTTCAGTGCTGTCTAAGGCTACTAGAACTCCCGTCACAGTTGTATCTAATTGTCCAGTTAACAATCCAATATTATCGTAATCTTCTGCATTTTTAAATGGCGCCCACTCATTGAGTTCTTCCAATAAAAGAGATATTTTCATGGTCATACGTTTTAAGGTAAGTGTCAAGATAATTCAAATATCGCACAAGTTTTTGAACAGCATGTCGTTTGTCTTTTAGAAATAGATTTCTATCTCGCCGATAATAACTTTGTTTAAATTCACAAAAACTTAAGAGACCGAACAATTTAGATTGCATACTTTTAATGTTAACTATGATATCTATGGTTTTTTATTTATTGGCTAAAGTCTATCAAACAGTTGTCTTTACAAGAAATTATTTTTATGACATTGGTTTTTTGACTTCAGTTAAAGTAAATCAGCCTTCAATTTGTGTTGGAAATTTATCTATTGGTGGAACAGGAAAAACCCCAATGGTTGAAAAACTAATTACAATGTTTAAAGCTCAAGGTTCAATTGCAGTTGTAACTCGAGGCTATAAACGAGAATCTACTGGAATGATTGTGGCGGATAAAAAACATGGTGTAAAGGACTTGGGGGATGAACCTTTTCAGATTTGGAAAAAATTCCAGTCAGATATCGCACTAATCATTGATGCTAATAGAACTAGAGCGGTAAATTATATATATCAAAAGCATCCTAATTCTTTGATATTATTCGATGATGCTTTTCAACATCGTAAAATAAAAGCCAATGTAAGTCTTTTACTAACCACGTTTGGCAATCCTTTTTTTAACGATGATTACCTGCCTAAAGGAAGTTTACGCGATCACAAAAATCAAACAGCTCGAGCAGATGTACTCATTGTTACAAAATGCCCTCAAAGCTTGACTACAATCGATGCTGAACGATTTAAATCTGAATTAAATACTCCGTTTGATCAGGTTTATTTTTGTTGCCTAAAATATGACGAAATAAATCCAAAAAATCTTGAAGAGCTTTGTTCTTATCAAAAAAATGAACTGGCTCTAGCAACTGGATTAGCCAGTACTGAAGAACTTGAAGCTTACTTGAAAGGAATGAATTTGAACTTTACCTTGTTGAAATTTCCAGACCATCACAAGTACACGGCAAAAGATTTAAAGACCTTGAATACGTTCAAATGTGTTTTGACTACTGAAAAGGATGAGGTAAAATTATCATATCTGGAAACAAAAATGCAAATGATTAAAGTAGCACATCATTTTCTATTTGATAAGGAAAGTGAATTTTTTGAGAAAATAAGTGCTAAACTAAACGTGAATTTAACTCAATAAATTCCTTAATGGTGTCATAAAAAACGTCAGGTTTAAAGGGTTTAGTTACTACGGCATTACAACCGGCCTTGAAAAAATTATCTTGACTGTCCTCCTGCGAAATAGCTGTGAGAGCAATAATTGGAGTTTTTTTATCGAATTTGCGAATTTGAATTGTAGCTTCTTCTCCGCTTATACCAGGCATGTGTATGTCCATCAATATAGCGTCATATTTGGTATTCTTCGCATGATCAATGGCATCGTTCCCAGTAGCTACGATATCACAACCCATTCCTTTTTTAGTAAGCATTTTTTTGGTTATAACCTGATTGATTTTGTTGTCTTCCACCAATAACAAATGTTTGTCTTTTAGAATTTCATAGTCATTGCCTACTTTGTTTTCTTGTTCCTCTTCTGTTTTGAACTCATATTCAAAAATTAAGTCAAAAAAGAAGGTTGTTCCCACATTTAATTCGCTATCAATGTGAATGTTGCTGTTGAAAAGACCTAGTAAAGATTTTACAATAGTGAGTCCTAGACCGGTTCCGCCATATTTTCGATTGATTTGAACAGATCCCTGCTTAAAACTTTCAAATATGTATTGTTGCTGTTCTTCTGAAATCCCTATACCTGTATCAGAAACCTCAAAGTAAACGGTGACAAATCTTTCATCTTGTTTTTTGATTTTAGCTATAATTTCTATTTGTCCTTCCTTGGTGAATTTATCAGCATTCATAAGCAGATTCATAAAAATCTGAGTCAATTTTGCCGGATCACCTAATAATTTATGAGGGATAGCCGCGTCGTAGTGAAGCTGAAGATTAATCCCTTTTTTCTTGGCGTTAATACGGATACCTTCTAGGGCTTCCTTCAATAATTTTTCTAATTGAAATTCAATTTTTAGTGGTTCAATCTCATCTGCTTCAATTTTATTGATTTGAAGAATGTCGTTGATGAAATTCATTAAATAATCTCCTGAATATTTCAATGACTTCAAATGCTCCATCTGGGATTTATCAGGTTCTTCTTCTATGAGCAAATGAGTAAGACCTGTTATCGCATAAAGTGGAGTGCGCAATTCATGAGTCACTGTGGACAAAAAGTTCATCTTTGTCTTCATTGCAGTCAGAGCGTTGTCTCTGGCCTTTATGAGCTCTCTGTTCTTATTGGCTAGAAGATCATTAGTCTTTAGTTTAATTTGATTATTTCTGTATAATGTGAAGGTGACTATTGTGATTATAGTTAGAATCGCTGAACTCAAAATGGCCGTCAATTCTGATCTAGAATTGGATAGATTCAATTCAGAAATTTGGTCCTGTAGGTTTTCAATGTATCCTTGTTGCAGTTGTACAGTTTTAGTAATAGTACTATCCGATATTTGCGTTGAAGAGACCACAGAAAAATCTGAATATTCAATAAGTTCCAGAGTTAAATCTAAAGCTTCTTGGTAATTTTTAGTTTCGTAATAGGCTTGAATTAGTACTTTTTTTAAGGCTAAACCTAGATTTTTCAAATTGTATTTTAGCGAGAGATCTAAAGCGAGATTAGCGAAATAGATCGCATCCTTAGACCTAGCTTGCGATAAATACCACTGGGCCAAATCACGAGAAGCTTTTAATTTGATCAAATCATCACTTTTAACCACCAGCGCATTTAGTAATTCTTCAGACTTATTATTATCGTCTTGAAGTGTGTGCAGTTTTGCCTTTAGATATTGGCGTTTTTCCAACAATTTGATATCGTTACTCGTCATTTGTGACTCCTCGATTAGAGCCTCTGCTAGAGCTATAGATCTTTGGTCAATTAAACTATTTTCTTGCACTCTATATTCCCTGAGTCCTTCTAAATATTTTTGATATGAATTTGCAAAAGGATATAAATTTTGACTGAGCATTAGTCTGGTTCTGCTCAAGTAGAAATTTGCAGATTCTATATTTTTATTTTCTAAATAGAGTTCTGCAATTTTATGGTACACCGCGATAAGGAGTTTACTGTCACCATTTTTTTCTGCATTCTGCAAAACAGCCTCCAACTCCAATATACCTAAATCAACCTCATTTTCGATGGAGTACAACTCAACTTTATCAAAAGCTTCTTTGTATTGATCAAATTCATTTTGAGCATTTGACCAATACGTGTAAATCAATAAAAAGAAAAGCGTTAAGTACCGTTGAATAAACATGTTTTACTTGTTCACAGCAACATGGTCTATCAAATCAATTAATCTGCTGCTGTAACCTGTTTCATTGTCGTACCAGCCGATTATTTTAATCATATTACCAATTACTGATGTCATCATAGAATCAAACGTACAAGAGAACAAACTATTGTTTACGTCTGAAGAAACTATAGGATCTTCTGTATAATTAATGATATCGTAATTTTGATTCCCTACAGCCATCCTAAATGCATTATTGATGGTTTGTACGTCCATTTGTTGGTCAACAACAAATGTAATATCTGTCAAGGAACCGTTTGAAACAGGTACTCTTATGCCACATCCACCCATAGATTGTGCGAGATGAGGAAAAATTTTAGTCAAGGCTTTTGCTGCTCCTGTAGTAGTCGGAATGATTGATTGTGTTGCTGCTCGAGCCCTCCTTAAATCGTGATGAATTTGATCGTGAAGAGACTGATCAGAAGTAAAGGAGTGAACCGTTGTAATATAAAGTAGATTAATGTCACAAAGCTGGTCAATAATCTTAATCATTGGTGCGGCATTATTGGTGGTGCAAGAGGCGTTAGAAATGATTACATCGGAGGCGTTTAATTCTCTTTCATTAACACCTAAAACCACTGTTTTAATGCTGTCATCTGCACTAGGTGCTGAAAGAATTACTTTTTGTACCGCTCCCTTAATGTGAGGACTTAATTCCTTATAGGTTTTGAATTTCCCCGTACATTCAATTACAACATCTATCTTATATTCATCCCAGGGTATTTCTTCAATTGTTTTTTTGTTTAGTACAACAACGGGAGATTGATTTACTAAAATGCTGTTTTTTTCAACTGAAATGTTTTTATCCCACATTCCGTGAATACTGTCGTATTTCAGTAAATGTGCTAGGGTATTTGCAGGCCCTAGGTCATTGATAACAACCAATTCCAAGTGAGGGGCTCTGTCGAACGCCAATCTAAAAAAGGTCCTACCAATTCGACCAAAACCGTTTATTCCTACACGTATTCTACTCAATATGTTTATGTGCTTTGTACGAAGATCGCACTAAAGGTCCAGATTCTACATGTCTAAATCCTAGAGCCTTTCCGTATTCTTCAAATTCTTTGAATTCTTCAGGAGACACAAAGCGTTGAACGGATAGGTGTTTTTTACTGGGTTGTAAATACTGCCCGAGTGTAACTACATCTACCTGTGCATCCCTCAAATGTTCTAGGCTCTCAAAAACTTCTTCTTTCTCTTCGCCTAAACCCAGCATTATACCAGATTTTGTGCGATGTGCACCATTTTCTTTTAAATACTTTAGAACTTCTAATGAGCGATCGTATTTAGCTTGAATACGCACTGATCTGGTGAGTCTTTTTACGGTTTCCATGTTGTGCGAAATGACCTCGGGTTTTACTTTTAAAATTCGGTCAAGATGCTCACTTATTCCCTGAAAATCAGGAAGTAATGTTTCTAGTGTAGTATTTGGGTTCATTCTTTTGATAGCCAAAATAGTTTCAGCCCAAATCACAGACCCCATATCTTTTAAATCGTCTCTATCCACAGAGGTAATCACGGCGTGTTTAATCCCCATTATTTTTATCGAACGAGCAACTTTTTCTGGCTCGGCCCAATCCACAGCATTTGGTCTTCCTGTTTGTACCCCACAAAACCCACAAGACCGCGTACAAATATTACCTAGAATCATGAAAGTGGCTGTTCCTTCACCCCAGCACTCACCCATATTAGGGCAGCTACCAGAAGTACAAATTGTATTGAGTTTGTACTTATCCACTAAGCCTCTAAGTTCAGTATACTTTTTTCCTGTTGGTAAGGTAACCCTTAACCATTTGGGTTTTTTTTGGACAGGGGTTTTCACCGTTGGAGCTGTTTTAACATCTTCCATGATTTCGTGTTTTCTTGTAAACAAATTTAAGGCTTATTCTCAATTTTTTCAGACAACTTTTTTCGTGCTCTCATTACCAAAACTTTGGCATTACTGAGAGAAATATTTGTGCGTTGTGCAATTTCAGAATAAGTCAATTCTTCAAAATACCGAAGAATAAGAATATTTTTGTACTGAGGTTTAAGTTCTTTTATCATTTGTCGCAAATCTTTAAGACGTTGTTTTTCAATAAGCTGATCTTCTATTGAGGGTGTCTCATCAGGATATTCCACAGATTCATTAATATGTGATGTACTTTGGTCAATTGACTTTTTTCTTTTTTGATCGATGTATAAATTTTTCGAAATGGAAACCAACCAAGTTTTAAAATTGTAATTCAAATTAAAACTTTCTATTTTTTCAAAGGCTTTAGAAAAAGTTTCTATACACAGGTCTTCAATTTCGTCATCAGATATTTCTTTCTGCGCATGAAAATTGTACAAGTAGTTCCAGTGCTCATCAAATAAATGTTGAAAAGCGGTTTGATCGCCTTGCTGGGCTAAAGGTATAGTGTCTTGGTAATTCAAGCCTGGTCTATTGTCTGATTTTGACAATTTTCCGAAGGTGCTTTTCCACAAAGACTGCAGGTTTCACCTTCAGTATTTAAAAAAGGACTTTGGGAGGCACAAGTTCCTGCAAACTCACCATCTTTCTTTGCCCAGAGTTTTATAGAAATGCCTGCAAAACCAAGTAATAGCAGCACTATGGTTAGTAGAATAATTTTCATTCTTTTTTTACAAAGATACTTTATCAGACGCAATTATATTTTGATAGGAAATTTTGGCTACTTGATCGATTAGGTTTGGTGTGAAATTACCACCTTCATCTTCAATAGTGATAAAACTCAGTGCATTTTCAGCATATGGCATTCTCAACATTTTTTTAGGATCCTCAAGGTTTTTTAACACTCCGAGACTAACCAATCCGCCATTTACTTCCGTCCAAATTTGATAGCATTTGTCTGCAGTAAGTTGAGGTAAATTTTGAACGTTGATGTATGACAATTTTTTAATAGGATTGATATAGGCAATCGCTTTGAACTGCTTTGCTCTTGAATTTCCTGTGATGTTTTTCTTAATTGTATACGGACTGTTCAGTACGATATATTCATTTCTTAAATCTTCAAGTTGCACATTGACGTCTTCTTCTAAATTCACTATTTGAGACTGAACAAGAGCTTGTTCTGCTTTTAATTCCAAATTATTCTGGTATAATTGAAAACATAAGACCCCCAAAAACAAAGCTGCAGAAGCAGCTGCGTACTGCATAAATTTGTCAAAATTGAAAGCTTGTTGCGCTTTTATGGTATTAAGTGTATCCTCTAATAGTCCTGAATCACATGGTATAGCTTTTGAGCTTACAAGAAGTTTAAGCGCCTCTTGATAGTCGTCATAACTTTTTTGTAATTTCGGGTGGGTTGAAACCAATTCGTCTATCCTAGAAGAATTCAATTCATCGCGATTACTATCAAACAATGCTTTGTGAAATTCATCTTGCTGAGTATTATCAAGTTTGGGGTCTAATGCACTCATTTAGTTTAATTTTCTTTTGTAATCGTAAATTTTCTTTAGTTCTCTCAAACCAATTTTCAATCTTGATTTAACAGTACCCAGAGGAATGTTCAATAGTTCACTTGCTTGACTTTGGGTAAAACCTTTGAAGTACAACAGCTCGATAACCTCTTGATACTTTTGATCTAATTGGGAGATGTGTTTTTGAATATCTATATGCTCTCCAGAAAAAGATTCCTCTAAAAGTGATACGTTTGATTTCTCCATTTGGATTTTTTGTGAGAAATTATTTTCTCTTTGTCGCAGTTTATCTAAAGCCGTATTTCTGGTAATTTGATAAATCCAAGTAAAGAACTTTGCTTTTTTCGGGTCATATGAATCTGATTTATTCCAAATCTTTACCATACTTTCTTGTACGATGTCATCAGCAAGGGAATCCTGTTGAACAATTTGAAATGCAATTCCTTTGAGATGACTCGCATAATGATAGTAGATTAACCTCAAGGAGTCTTCATCTCTATCTTTTAGAAGGTGTATAATTTGTTCATCAATAGAATAGGAGCGGCTCAAAGTTGACAGGTGTATTTATGATCAATTATATTGACCTCAGTTTCTAGATACACACCAAAGTGTTCAAAAACATTGGATTGAATACGCTTGGAAAGTTCTAATACATCCATTCCTGTGGCATTTTTTTTATTGATTAAAACCAATGCCTGTTTGTGATGAACTCCAGCTCCACCGACTGTCCATTTTTTGCCTTCGAGTTTGTCAATCATCCAGCCTGCGGCTAGTTTAACCTTGTCTTTATCTACAGGAAAATGCACTATGTCTGGAAACTGTTCTTGAATGTACTTTAATTGCTGTTGACTTACGAGAGGGTTTTTGAAAAAACTTCCACTATTACCAATAATTTTGGGATCTGGAAGCTTTGATGTTCGTATTTGTCTCACCGCTTCACGAATGGTATTAAGGTTTATTTCGTTGCTAAAATTTTCAAGAAGATGATTTGAGATAGCCCCATATGAGGTGTTGTATTGGTGAAAACCGTCTTTACTCAAGTTTAGCGTAATTGCTGTAATAATTACTTTATTTCTTAATTCATTTTTAAAAATTGAATCACGATATCCAAATTGACAATAGGCCTTGTCAACCTCTCTTAACTCACCGGTGCTTTTATCAATAAATTCGCAAGCTATAAGACTGTCTTTTAATTCAACACCGTAAGCACCAATATTTTGGATAGGTGCAGCACCAGTCTTGCCAGGAATAAGGGTGAGGTTTTCAATTCCTCCATACCCTCTTTCGACAGTCCACTGCACAACTTCATCCCATATTTCACCTGCCTCAATCTTTACCTGCACATGTCGATCTGATTCATTGACGATTTGTATTCCTTTTGTATTAATATGGGCGATTAAAACACTAATTTCTTTTTCGACTAATAAGATATTACTGCCTCCACCAAGAGGAAAAATAGATTGATCTCCATACTCGTCTAAAAGCTTTTTAAAATCACTTCGTTCATGGAGTTCTACGAAATGCTGGCTTTGGGCATTTAATTGAAAGCTATTGTAATTCTTAAGCGATATGAATTGATTTATTTTCAAATCTAAATTTGGTTACGGTATTGTTCTAAACCTTTGTGAAGGATATTGACAGCTTGCTCTAAACGTGATGATTCTAAAACGTATGCAATTCTAAGTTGACGTTTACCTAATTCGGGATGACTGTAAAATCCAGAGGCCGGAGCGAGCATTACAGTTTGACCATTTAGGCTGAAGGATTCTAATAGCCATTGTGCAAAATCATCTGCACTGTCTATATCTTCAATTTCTATCATACAGTAAAATGCTCCTTTTGGAAAAGCAACTTTTAGTTTTGGAATATTTGAAACTAATCTAATAAGGAGTTGTCTTCTTTTGTCGTACTCTGCATTTACAGCTTCAAAATAGGAAGGAGCGGTATCCAATGCAGCTATACATGCCAGTTGAGCCAAAGTAGGAGGACAAAGTCTCGCTTGAGCAAATTTTAATACGGCTTCGTTGAGTTCTTTATTCTTTGATACTATGCAACCAACACGCGCTCCACACATACTATAACGTTTGGAAAATGAATCTACCACAATAACGTGCTCTTCACATCCTTCTAGATTGAGAACTGAAGTGTGCTCTTGATTTTCGTAAACAAATTCTCGATACACTTCGTCAGCTATTAAAAATAAATTATGCTTTAAAGCGAGTGCTTTTAATGCATTTAATTCTTGGTCTGTATAGAGATAACCCGTTGGGTTTCCTGGATTACAAATTAATATAGCCTTAGTTTTCTCATTGATTTGTGATTCTATCAATGCTACATCCGGAAGCGCGAAATTGTTTTCAATAGTAGAAGCAACCGACCGAACTTCAATCGCATAGGAAGAGGCGAAACCATTGTAATTGGCATAAAAGGGTTCAGGTATAACGACGTTATCCCCAGAATCACATAAACTACCCATTAGAATTGATAGCGCTTCAGATCCTCCTGTGGTGATTGCAATGTCTTCGGTAGTTACCTCAATTCCGAATTGTGCGTAATAAGAACTGAGTTTTGTTCGTAATTCGAGTAGACCTTGAGATGGGCCATAAGCTAAAACCTTATCTGCGTAGTGCTGAATCTCATCGAGTACTTGCTGAGGGGTTTCAATATCCGGTTGACCAATATTGAGATGTATTACTTCAATACCCTTTGATTTCGCATAATCCGCATAGGGAACTAGTTTACGAATAGGGGATGCGGGCATATGTTTGGCCCGATTAGATAAAAAAGGTTTAGTCATAAACTATTTTTCGATGAGTTCACCTTTGATTTTCAATATTTTTGTCGGATTACTAGCATTAGAGCTTACTGTAATCGCTTTCCTAAATGGGCCAGCTGCACGATTAGTGTCGTATTGAACTTCAATTTTTCCCTGTTGACCAGGCAAAATAGGTTCTTCAGGTTTTTTAGGAATAGTGCATCCACAACTTGAACGAACATTAGTGATTACAAGGGGCGCATCTCCTGTATTGGTAAATTCGAAAACTCTCAGGCCGTCACTTCCGCGACTAATTTTTCCATAATTGATGGTTTCTTCTTTAAATTGAATCTCTGCTTTTTCTTGAGCACTTACTAAAAAAGTTGTAAATAAAAATCCGAGTAATAGAAATGCTTTTCTCATTTAAAAGTAATTTTATGAACGAGTGAATTTACAAGAATTTGATCTGAGGTCAAAATACTTTTATAAAACGTGCAACGTTGACTATTTTTGAATATTAATTGAAAATACTCAGATAGAAACCAATATGGAATTATCTACAAAATACAATCCCGCTGAGGTAGAGGCCAAGTGGTACGACTTTTGGATGGAAAACCATCTCTTCGAATCTACTCCAGATGATAGAGAACCTTACACAATTGTAATACCTCCTCCAAACGTTACAGGAGTTTTACATATGGGACACATGTTGAACAATACAATTCAAGACGTTCTCATACGAAAAGCTAGACTCTCTGGAAAAAACGCCTGTTGGGTGCCTGGGACTGATCACGCTTCGATTGCAACAGAGGCAAAAGTTGTGGCACGACTAAAAGAACAGGGTATAGCTAAAAGTGATCTCAGTCGAGAGGAATTTTTGAAGCACGCCTGGGATTGGACCGATGAATATGGAGGCACCATTTTGAAGCAGTTGCGAAAACTTGGCTGTTCATGCGATTGGTCCAGAACTAAATTTACTCTCGATGACGATATGTACGCCTCGGTAATTAAGGTTTTTGTAGATTTTTACCAGAAAGGACATGTTTACAGGGGTTATAGAATGGTAAATTGGGATCCTGTTGCCAAAACGACACTATCAGATGAGGAAGTTATCTATGAGGAGCGTCAGGGAGAGCTTTTTCAAATAGCCTATAAACTTGTCGATAGTGACGAACAACTTATCATTGCTACAACCCGTCCTGAAACCATATTTGGAGATACTGCCATTTGCATCAATCCAAATGATGAGCGCTTTTTTCATTTGCACAACAGAAAAGCAATAGTTCCTATTTGCAATCGAGAAATTCCAATTATTCTCGACGAGTACGTTGATATGGAATTTGGTACAGGTTGCCTAAAGGTTACCCCAGCACACGACGTGAATGACAAAACCCTAGGGGAAAAACACAAGTTAGAGGTCATCGATATTTTTAATGAGGATGCATCCTTGAATAGTTATGGAATGCAATTTGAGGGTCAAGACCGTTTTGAAGCCCGTAAAAATGTTGTAAAAACTTTAGATAAGATAGGAGTACTTGTAAAGAGAGAGAAATACATCAACAATCTTGGTACTTCAGAACGCACCAAGGCGGTTATAGAACCTCGTCTATCGGATCAGTGGTTTTTGAGCATGCAAGAATTGGTAAAACCCGCTCTTAAATCTGTTTTAGAAACCAAAGAGGTTCAACTCGTTCCTGAGAAATTTGAAAACACCTATCGACACTGGATGGAAAATATAAGAGATTGGAACATCTCAAGACAGTTGTGGTGGGGTCAACAAATTCCAGCCTACTACTTTTCAGATGACAAAGAAGATTTTGTAGTGGCTGAAACTCCTGAAAAAGCTTTGGCCTTGGCACAAGAAAAGCTTAAAGACAGAGGAGAAAATCGACAACTAACCACCCAAGATTTGAGGCAAGATTCAGATGTTCTCGATACTTGGTTCTCTTCTTGGCTATGGCCCATCTCAGTTTTTAATGGAATACTAGAGCCTGAGAATGAACAAATAAAGTACTATTATCCAACTCAAGACTTAGTAACAGGTCCAGATATTTTATTTTTCTGGGTAGCTCGAATGATTATTGCTGGCTATGAGTACAGAGGCAAGCATCCTTTTTCTAAAGTGTATTTGACCGGTTTGGTAAGGGACAAACAAAGAAGAAAAATGTCCAAATCTTTGGGGAATTCTCCGGATGCACTTGAATTGATTTCAAATCATGGTGCAGATGGTGTAAGAGTAGGTCTACTATTGAGCTCTGCAGCAGGTAACGACCTTCTTTTTGATGAAGCCCTATGTCAACAAGGAAAAAACTTCGCCAATAAAATTTGGAACGCCTTTAGATTAATTCAAGGTTTCGAGTTGTCTAATACGATTGAGCAACCTGTGCATAGTGCGAAAGGTGTTTTTTGGTTTCAACAAAAATTCAATGCAGAGCTAAAAGAAATTGAACAACTTTTTGAGCGTTACAAAATTTCAGAAGCCCTAATGCGTATATACAAGCTCATTTGGGACGACTTTTGCAGCTGGCTTCTCGAAATTATTAAACCTGAATATCAAAAACCTATAGATCAAAAGACCTATAATGAGGTTTTAGCCATACTCGAAGACTTATTGGTGCTATTACATCCATTTATGCCTTTTTTAAGTGAAGAGCTCTGGCAGCATTTGAAAAAAAGAGAAAGCCATGAGTCTATCTGTGTGGCGAAATGGCCAGAATCCAAGGAGGTTGAAACAGACATTTTACATGAGTTTGATTACACTGCAGAGGTTATTAGTGGAATTCGGACTATCCGAAAAGAAAAACAAATACCGCAAAAAGAAGCTTTAGAGCTCTATTATCTCGAAAATGAAAAACACGTTCAATTAGAATCCATTATTAAAAAATTAGGTAATATAAGTGCGATATCGAATGTGGATGAAACTCCTGAGGGAGCGATAAGTTTTAGAGTAAAAAGTAATGAATTTTCTATCCCTATTCTCGGAGCAATTAATGTAGAAGATGAAATCACTAAACTCAAAGAAGAACTCGCCTACACTGAAGGTTTTTTGATTTCGGTTCAAAAAAAATTATCCAATGAACGCTTCGTAAATAACGCTCCGGAGAAAGTGGTGCTGATAGAAAAGAAAAAAGAGGAGGATGCAAAACTCAAAATAGATTCTTTAAAAAGCAGTCTCAAAAGCCTAGGAGAAAATATTGCTTAATTTTATGATATGGAATATTATGCCCAGGCACTTCTAATTGCAATACCAGCATTCTTTGTTTTAGTCGCTATAGAACTAATCTACGGCTACAGGGTCAAAAAGATAAATTACAATTTGTTTGATACCTTAAGTAGTTTGTCATCTGGTATGACCAATGTCATTAAAGATTCCTTGGGATTGGCATTTGTTCTAGTCAGTTATCCTTTTGTCAAAGAACAAATCATGCTTGTAGAATTGGAATCCGGGCCTTTACTATGGGTTGTGGCATTCGTCATAATTGATTTTGCGGGATATTGGAACCACAGACTTTCCCACCATGTTAATATATTTTGGAATCAACACGTAATCCATCATTCTTCGGAAGAATTCAATTTGGCTTGTGCGCTCAGGCAATCGATATCTAACGTCATTGGATATGGAGCAGTACTCTTAATTCCTGCAGCCTTGTTAGGCGTACCTCAAAGCGTAATCAGCGTATTAGGTCCATTACATTTGTTTGGGCAGTTTTGGTATCACACACAACACATCGGTAAACTAGGATGGTTGGAATACATTTTTGTTACACCTTCTCAACACCGAGTGCATCATGCCATTAACGAAGAATACATCGACAAAAACTTAGGTCAAATTTTTTGTGTTTGGGATCGCATGTTCGGTACATTCCAAGAAGAATTAGATGAAGTTCCACCTCGATATGGAGTGCTAAAACCAGCCAAAACATGGAACCCTATTCTAATCAATTTCCAGCATTTTTGGGGCTTATTAATTGATGCTTGGCGCACTAAATCGATTTGGGATAAGTTTAGAATATGGTTTATGCCTACGGGCTGGCGTCCTGCTGATGTAATTATTAAATATCCCAGGGAAATCATTTCAGATGTTTACAAGTATAGAAAATACAAGACTGAAGTTTCGAATCAAGTTAAATATCTCGTAATTGGTCAATTTGCTGTTAACACTGTTCTTTTATTTATGCTCTTAGCAAAGTGGACCTCTTTTAACTCAAGTTCACAATTTATTATTGGGATTTTATTATTTCTTGGGATAGGCAGCTACTCTAGTTTGATGGATAAAAATCCATTGGCTTTAATCTTTGAAAGTATGCGATTAATATTGGGTATTTCACTTTTCTTTATAGATGGTTTAATCTGGCCGGTATTTATGAATCCAGTTGCTATAGTTTGGTTAATCTATATACTTATGAGTTGGAGTCTTACCTTCTACAACTTTCAAGACATATTGAAGTCAAATTCTTCTCTAACGAGTTCTACGTAATTTTTTTTGGCTTCGGCAGAATTCATATGTAAAACTTGAAGAATTGCATTGGATTTGAAGGCTTTTATAATAGGCTCTTCACTTTTTTTGGAATGACTAGTGTTTTGATGGGCCAAGCGATAATATGCGTATAACCGCAGTAATATATCCGATTGAATAGGCTCATTATAACTATTTATAAAGTGAACAGCATTACTAAAGTCTCTATTTAAATCAACATCTGTAATGTACATTTTATAAACTTGTGGCAATTACGGTTTCACCTCCTACAACCCGTTGACCTATTTTCACATTAATTACGGCAGAGGTAGGTAAGAGTAAATCTATACGTGATCCGAATTTGATGAATCCGGCATCACTTCCTTGTACGACCTTATCGCCTTTTATCGCATAATTGACAATTCTTCTAGCCAAGGCGCCTGCGATTTGTCTATAGCCAATTCTTCCAAACTTAGGGGTTTTAATGGCTACAGTAGTGCGCTCATTTAAGGTGCTAGATTTGGGGTGCCATGCGACCAAGTATTTTCCAGGATGGTATTTTGAATACAAAACAGATCCACTTACGGGATATCTTGTGACATGCACATTAATAGGTGACATAAAGATGGAAACCTGAGTCATTTGCTCTTCAAAGAATTCATTTTCAAAGACTTCTTCAACTACAACCACTTTGCCATCACAGGGACTTATAATGCTATCTAAAGAAAGTGGGGTATTTCTTTTAGGATTCCTAAAGAACTGTAAAATGAGAAACAAAAAAACAGCAATGACAATTTGAATTCCTCTTTGTATCAACTCATTCTCAATATTATATTGAGAATAAAAGAACATGCATAAGAAAATAATAGTTGAGATTATGATAATGCTTTTTCCTTCTCTGTGAAACATAATTTAAATTTTAATAAATCAGGTGCAAAAATAAATAGGAAATTGGTACAGAGAGAATAATACTGTCAATTCTATCAAAAAATCCTCCATGTCCAGGTAATAACTGGCTGCTGTCTTTTTTACCTAAAAGCCTTTTGATTTTACTTTCCATTAGATCTCCAGCATTACCACCTAGACAAATTAGAAAAGCGACAGTCATTGCTTGAAGGTAATCTAGATCGACCAAATTGCATATCAATAATGCAAATAAAAGAGTGCATATTAAACCTCCTACATATCCTTCAATTGTTTTCTTTGGTGAAATAGCGGGAAACAGAATTCTTTTTCCCATCCATTTACCAATTAGATAAGAAAAACTGTCGTTAGACCACTGAATAAGAAAAACAAAACCTAACATAATAGCTCCCTCATAGTTTTGGTTTTCAGCAATAAAAATTAAAAAACTCATCCCCATACTGATGTAGAAAAGAGATATTGAAGTTACTAGAGGTGCATTGAATTCAAGCGTTTGTTGATTGCGAAAAAACAGTATGAATACAAGGAAAATGAAAAAAGAAAAAAATACCGCAATGAGGCTTAAGGCAAAGTTTTCATTGTTTCTAAAGAAAAAACAACTACCGAAGTATAAACTCAAGCACAAAATCATGAAAATTGGAGTGCTCTCGCTCATTTGATGCAATTCTAAAACTGCAGCTAAAGCGAGTATGAAAGTAATGAATATAAATAGATTAGGTGCAAAAAATAGACTTGCAAAAAGGCTAATTGCATAAATCAATCCGGTTCCAATTCTCTGGGGCAAAACTTTATTCAAACCTAAAAATCTTCTAAAAGTAACAAGTATAAATTTTTGGTTTTTGAACCGTAGTTCATAAAATCCTGCTCGTTATCTTTTGTAACAGTATTGTTTTTAAGAGAAGTAATATTTGCGGGTAATGTATTATACTTCTGCCGTATATATTTTAGAGCTTCATTAAGTGATTTTAAAATTTGGCTTGTTCTTGCAAAAACAATAAAATTCTCCGGAAATCTAGAAGGTTGAAGTTGATGGAGTTGATGCGAACAGACCAAAATTGTTCCATTCTCAGCAATTAGGTTCTCGCACTGCGTAAAAAGTATTTCACTGTCTTGGGCGTGTTCGGTAAAAAACAATAAACTCTCAAATTGGACTTTTAGCGAAGGGTCAACGCACAGCAATTGTTGATGTTGCCATTGATTCTCCATGAGAATATGGGCTAGACTAATATTAACTTCTTTAATGTTTTCACAGTAGACAAATTTTCCTCCACTTTTTTTGAATTCAATGATAAATTTCTCGTCGATAGGTAAGTCCAGTGATGGGTTGTGTTCTCCTTTAGTCTCACGAGTAGACTTGGGTATTTCTTTACCTCCGCTAAAAAGTTTATCCATTAAACTCATTGCATCAATCCGTGGGTTTTTCTAAAGTGTTTTCTGTCTTATCATGATCCTCAGAATTTTCGATGTTTACCTCTTCAATTGTTTCACTATCGAAAGGTCGTGTACCAAAAATCTTTTCTAAGTCATCCTTAAAAATAACTTCTTTTTCTAACAATCTGTTAGCAAGTAAAATTAATTTGTCTTTGTGGTCTTGTAAAATTTCAATGGCTCTTTTGTATTGACCTTCTATGATTTTTGAAATTTCTGCATCGATAATCTGTGCCGTTTCCTCACTATAAGGTTTAGAGAAATTAAAATCAGTCTGACCCGAGCTATCAAAATAAGTAACATTACCGATTTTAGAATTCAAACCATAAATCGTCACCATGGCTCGGGCTTGCTTTGTAACTTTTTCTAAATCACTCAGAGCTCCTGTTGAGATGTTGTCGAACATCACACGTTCAGCTGCTCTACCACCCATAGTGGCGCACATCTCATCCAGCATTTGTTCTGGTCTAACAATAAGTCTTTCTTCAGGAAGATACCATGCCGCTCCTAAAGATTGACCTCTAGGAACAATAGTAACTTTAACTAAAGGTGCTGCATATTGAAGCATCCAACTAACAGTGGCATGTCCTGCTTCGTGAAAGGCAATAGTCTTTTTCTCTTCTGGAGTAATTATTTTATTCTTTTTTTCTAAACCACCTACAATACGGTCAACAGCATCTAAAAAGTCTTGTTTAGTAACTGCTTTTTTGTCGTTTCGAGCAGCAATAAGAGCCGCTTCATTACAGACATTGGCAATATCTGCTCCTGAAAATCCTGGGGTTTGTTTGGCTAGAAAATCGGTATCTAATTCTTCATCTGTCTTTAGAGGCCTTAGATGGACTTCAAATATGGCTCTACGTTCATTGAGATCAGGTAAATCGACATAAATTTGACGGTCAAATCGACCAGCTCGCATTAAAGCTTTATCAAGAACATCAGCCCTGTTCGTAGCCGCAAGAACAATGACGTTAGTGTTTGTTCCAAACCCATCCATTTCAGTTAATAGCTGATTTAAGGTGTTTTCACGTTCGTCATTTGAGCCTGTAATATTGTTTTTTCCTCTCGCTCTACCAATGGCATCAATTTCATCTATAAAGATAATTGCAGGCGATTTGTCTTTTGCCTGTTTAAAGAGATCTCGAACTCTAGAAGCACCAACACCTACAAACATCTCAACAAAATCTGATCCCGAAAGCGAGAAAAAGGGAACCTTAGCTTCACCCGCAACTGCCTTTGCCAAAAGGGTCTTTCCAGTTCCTGGAGGTCCTACCAGTAAAGCACCTTTTGGAATTTTCCCCCCTAGAGATGTGTATTTATCTGGATTTTTTAAAAATTCAACAATTTCTTGTACCTCTTCTTTAGCCCCTTCTAGTCCAGCTACATCTTTAAAAGAAGTTCGTGTATCAGTATTTTCATCAAAGAGTTTCGCTTTTGATTTACCGATATTAAATATCTGACCACCTCCGCCAGGACCACCTCCGCCTGACATGCGACGCATTAAATAAATCCATATCCCTATAATTAGTATAAACGGGAGTAGTGATAAAATGAAATCCATGAAATAGTTGTTCTCCTTGTCGTAGTCGACAACTGTTTCGAGGTCGTATTCACTTTTTATGGTGTTAATGCTGTTTTCAAAATTTTGAAGATCTCCATAGTCCAGTACATACTGAGGATTTTCTCCTGCAGTGGGAAGAACAGGTTTTTGAGTCGTTTCACTATGTATTTCCTTTTCTTGAGCCTCTGGTGTCAGAAATACTTTTGCCTGTCTTGTATTGGTGATAATTAATATTTTAGAAATATCACCATTTCGCAAAAACTCTTGAAGCTCAGAGATCGTCGTTTTTTTAGACGACTGTAATGAAGAGCCTCCAATGAAGTTAAATGCAATAAAAAGGATAATCACAGCGTAAAATATCCACCCGTATCGATTTTGTTTTTTAGGTTTTTCAGTCATAATGAGAAATCAAACTTAACTTTTATAAATTAGTTACACTTGAGGGAATTTCGGTAAGTTCTGCATCACCCCACAATCCTTCAATATCATATTTTTCACGTATTTGTTTTTGAAAAACATGAACTACAATGTCTGCGTAATCCATAAGTACCCATTCGGCGTTTTGAGTTCCTTCAACTTGCAATGGTTTAACACTAAGTTTCTTACTAACTCCTCTTTGAATAGAAGAAACGATAGCGTTTACATGCGTGTTAGAAGTACCCGTACAAATCACAAAAAAATCAAAAACTGTATTTTCAATAGCTCTTAAATCTAATAGGTTTAAGTCTAAACCTTTTACATCTTCAATACTTTCAATAATCAAAGACAGCGTCGTCTCTGAATTATTATTTTTTTCTTGCATTCAAACAATTTATATTCAACACAAATTTAGAGTTTTTTTGTTGAGCCTTACTCAAGTTCCAATTTATCTTTAATTCTTATTTTCAATGAAGATAATCAAATGTCATACCACTTCAAGTACTAATGATGATTTGCGTGAATACGCTTTAGAAAATCAATCAAAAGAAACAATAGCGCTATTAGCTTTGTGCCAAAAAAATGGTAAGGGCCAACGTGGTCGTTTTTGGCACGCAGAAGAGGGCAAAAGTTTGACTTTCAGTATGTTGTTTAAAGGTATTGAAATCCCTTTCGCGCAAGTATTTCAAATTCATGTCTGTGTAAGCATTGCTCTGCTTGATTTTTTAACTGAAATAACCAAACAAGAAATAAATTTTTATGTCAAATGGCCTAATGACATTATGTCAGAAAATAAAAAGTGTGCGGGTATTCTCATAGAAACTAAAAGCAGTGAACGAGTAGTTAATGAAATGGTCATAGGTATAGGCGTAAATTTAAATAATACCGATTTTCCAAATCAGTTAGTGCATGCAGTCTCTTTGAAACAAATTAGTGGTGAACACTATTCCATTGAAAACAGTTTTAACACCCTCATTGAACGTATTGAAAAAAAAATGCGCACTATACCAATACTCGATGATTGGAATGAAATTTTTGAGAAATATCAACGACGTTTATTTAAACTAAAACAACGAATTGAGGTGATATACAAGAACAAGCGATTAGAAGTAGAATTACAAGGTGTAGATGAATTTGGCCGCTTGGTAGTAAAAGAAGAGGAGCTGGGAGTTTTTCACGCCTCCTTTGAAGAACTCAAATGGAACTACGATTTCTTAAGATAATTGAAGTTTTATACCCTTGCTTAGATCGTTGACAAAAGCGGTTAAAGGGTTCTTTATCATCATCTCCATCATAGGGTTGAAATTACCTTCAAAAACCAATTTCACATGGGTTTCTTGCTCTGAAATAGTATAGAGTAGGCCAGAGAGTGTAAATTGAAATTTATCGTTATCTGAACTCAAGACTACAGCATTGGTATTGGTGCTATCGACTAACTTCAGAACGATTTCGGGCATTCCCTTTAGACCAAATTTAAAACGTCTGTCATCAAGAATTTCAAACACCTTATTGGATTCTGGCATGATTAAACTATAGTTTTCAAGGGTGCTTAAGAACTGATAAACTTCGAGATTAGCTTTTGCTAGATGAACAAGTTCTCCTTCAATTTTCATAGGGATAATTATTATTTAGGGTTTCCAGTGGATAGGGTCAGATCTCCAGCTCAATAGAGAATCTAAAGTATTTTCGGCGATGTAATTGGATTTTGAAGCCATTTCAATCAAGTTGTTGTAATCACTCAAGGTGTGAACTTCAATGTTTTCTTTTTTAAAGAGCGAAGAAGAGATATCGAAGTTGTAAGTGAAGATAGCCACCATTCCCTTTACTTGAACGCCGTAATCTTTAAGCGCGCTAATAGCTTGAAAACTACTTCTACCAGTGGATATTAGGTCTTCAATTACGATGACACTTTGCCCAGGTTCAATATAACCTTCTATTTGGTTTTTTCGTCCATGCTCCTTTGCTTTAGGTCTGATATACACAAAAGGCAATCCCATCGCTTCTGCAACTAAAATGCCAAGACCTATCGCACCGGTAGCCACTCCTGCTATGGCGTCTGGTCGAGAAAATTGCTGTTCAATTTTTTTGCGCATAGCATCTCTTAAGTGATTCCTAACGTGAGGATAAGAAAGTGCAATTCTATTATCGCAATAAATCGGAGATTTGATGCCAGAGGCCCATGTAAAAGGGTCTTCAACATTTAACTTTATTGCTTTAATTTGCAACAAGAATTCAGCAGTTTCTTGTGCTGTTTCTTTATCTAAAACCATGGTGCGAATGTACAAAGTTTTCGTCAATGAAAAACTTCTTCTGTTGAGTAAAAAAAAAGTGAATACTTCTGAGAGACAGGTTTGTTTTTCTAAAAAGAAGGCTGTTTTGAAGCTTGTTGAAGATTTGAACTTAGGAATTCTAAGTGAAGGGGTAATTCTCTTTGACCACGATGAGGAACCCTTGACAAAAATGGGAGAGTACTTCAAAATTGTCCAGGCAGCTGGAGGAGTTGTGAGCAATGAACACGACGAGCTTCTTTTTATTTTTCGAAATGGAAAATGGGATCTGCCAAAGGGCAAATTAGAAAAAAACGAAGGACCTCGTTTTGCGGCTGTTCGTGAAGTTCAAGAAGAAACAGGATTACCACAAGTCCATTGCGGAAAACTGTTGAATGCAACTTATCACATGTATAAAATGAAATCAAAGTATCACTTCAAAGTCACTTATTGGTATGAAATGACTACGCTTTTTAATGGAAAACTAAAGGGGCAAGTAGAAGAAGGTATTGATTTTGTAAGATGGTTAAATACTAATCAAACTAAAATAGCCTTGCGCAATACCTACAAGAACATTTCGAAGTTATTTACTTTAATACGATAACCTAATGATTAAGGGATTTTATAAATAGGGTATCTCATAAAGTCCTTTTCGAGATATTTTGAATTTTTGAATATGAAGTTGAGTAAAGGATAACCTTTAAGATCCGAGTTTAGGCCTTTGAGGCTATCAACCTTAGCTTTAAGTATGACATCTTTTTGCAATAAATCAAAAGCGAGATCTTCAAAAACATAGGGGGAAAAACCTTCTTTTCGTTGAAGAATAGGGTCGAAATAATTCCAATTAAAAAAAGAATTTGGTGCTCGTGCTTCCAAACTCTCCATCATGTATCTAAGCGACCTTTGCTGAGTATAAGCAATGAGATCCCCTTTTTGTAAATTGATTTTTTCTGCTTTTGATTTCGTTTGGGTTTGATAGTGATAGTAATGACCCTCATAAGGATTCCTGGAGGTTTTATAGTCTTGTATGTATTCTACTTGAACCTCAATTACGGTGTCTTTTTCAATGGTTTCAAGGATGACTTGATTCCTTTTTAAATGATTTATAATTTCATCGTATTTACTTTGAATTACAAATGCTTTAGGTATACGCACGCTATCCTTAACTTCAAAACGATTGTAATAATCAATCACTGTGTTTTCAGGACGATCCTGTAGGTATTTTAATCTTGGATAATCACCTAACTTGCTCTTTTGAAATTCTGAGGCATATCCTTTAAACAAAAACTGCTTTGATTTACTGCTATCGATATGATGTGTTAGAGGATAATGGCTTTTGTTTTTCCAATAATCCTCGTGCGCTACACGGGTTGATTTAAGATTAAAACTGTTCTGGTCGACGTAACCCAAAATGGTTTTCAGAAAACTATACGTCTGTGATACTCGTTGCGCATAGGGTTTTAACATATGTGTTTCTATCATTAAACCTGGAGTGTGAAAAAGAGCGGTATAACCCGTGGAGTATCGAGAAGAGTCGTAGAACTGCGAAAAACCTTCTTTAGGACTTCGGTTAAAGACATTAACATAAGGAGTATTATCAATGTCTTGATTTTTTAAAAGGGTACTGATGTCTTTTTTTAACTGATTTTGAAGCGCTCCTAGGGGTTTGCCTAACTTATCTTCTTGGGTGTAAAGATGGGTTAGGGTATACTGATAATCTGCACCATTGCTGACATGGGTGTCTACAAAAAAGTCTGGATTGACCATATGAAACAACTGCTGAAAGCTCTTCGCATTTTCTGTGTCATTTTTAATGAAATCTCTATTGAGGTCATAATTCAAAGCATTACCTCTAAAACCATAGGTTTCAGGACCGTTTTGGTTGACTCTACTGCTGGTATTGCGATTTAAGGAACCACCAACATTATAAATAGGAATAACGGTTAAGACGGTATTTTTGGGCAACTCGATTTTTGAGTATACCAAATCTCGAATCAACATCATACTCGCATCAATTCCATCAGGTTCTCCAGGGTGGATTCCATTGTTGATTAAAACAATGGATTTTGTCGAATTCAATTTTTTGAAGTTGAATTCAGAGTCAGGATTAAAAGTGACTAAATGTAAAGGCAAACCACTATCTGTGGTTCCTATGTTTTGTATATTGAGTTTAGAGCTGATACTAGCCAGTTCTTTATAAAAAGCAATGCATTCTTGGTATGTTGTAGTTTGATTTTGATTTCCTAGTTCATAAGGGGTGAGTAATTCTTCTTTTGTTTCCTCGATTTGATTTGTACAACTCAAAATGACAAAACTTGTTAGCAAGAAGTACAATCTGCATAATCTTAGTTCCATGATCTAATTTTTTCATTGACTTTTTGGGGTACAAGAGCACTTACATCTCCGTTATTTCGCAGAATATCTCTGACTATAGATGAACTGATATAGGATTTATCGGCACTTGTAAGTAGAAATACGGTTTCGATACTTGCTATGGTTTTATTGGTGTGTGCTATGGATTTTTCAAATTCAAAATCGGCAGGATTTCGAAGCCCTCTCAAAATGTAGTCAGCACCTAATTCTTTACAAAAATCAACTGTTAATCCACCGTAATGAACAATTTCAATACTGGAATTATCTTCAAAAACAGCAGATAACATTTCGATGCGCTGATCAAGTGAAAAATGATAGTTTTTATTGGAGTTGACTCCAACAGCAATATAAAGTTTATCAAAAAGTTCTGAACCTCGCTCAATGATATCCAAATGTCCAGAGGTCAAGGGATCAAATGATCCTGGAAAAATGCCTTTTTTCATATCTTGAAAGTAGTAAAAATTTAGGGCTTAAGTGCTTGATCGATGGCAGACTCAAAAAATTCTTCCAAACTCAATCCGTACGCAATAGCCTGTTGAGGTATAATGCTCTCAGCAGTTAGTCCAGGGGTTGTATTGATTTCCAAAAGAAATGCACAATCGTCTTTTACAATAAATTCACTTCTACAAAACCCTTTCAATTTTAGTTTTTTGTAGATGAAAACACTGAGTTCTGCTAATTTTTGTCGCAATGGTTCTTCTATCGCTGCAGGAGTAATTTCCTGAGCTTTACCTTGGTATTTGGCTTCGTAATCAAAAAACTCATTTTCAGTTACAATCTCAGTAATGGGTAAGGCGACGATTTCATCATTTAAGTTGCATACCCCTACTGAAAATTCACGTCCCTCAATAAATGATTCTATTAAAATTTCATCGTCGCGCCTAAAAGCATTTGCAATAGCTGGGTGTATTTGGGTTTCTTCTTTAACCTTTGAGACGCCCAAGCTAGAGCCAGCCTTATTTGCTTTGACAAAACAAGGTAGCCCTACTTTTTTGACAATAGCTACTGTATCAATTTCATCTCCTTTGTTGAGACTATAACTAGGAGCAATATCAATAGATAGTGGAGTAAGAACTGCCAATAAGTCTCTTTTATTAAAAGTCAGGGCGGCTTGATAAAAATCACAACTAGTGTGTTTGACCCCAATTAAATCGAAATAAGCTTGTAATAATCCATCTTCTCCTGGGGTGCCGTGAATGGCATTAAAAACTACATCAAACTGAACACATTCTCCATCTACAAGAAGGCTAAAATTGGATTTATCAATGAGGTGGGTTTGCTCATATTCGTCGCGGTGATACCAAGAATCTTTATTGATGATGATAGAATAAACATTAAACTTTTCTTTGTTAAGATGATGACTAACAACTTTGCCACTTGCCAGTGAAATTTCTCGTTCACCTGAGTAACCGCCCATTACTACTGCAATATTTTTTTTCATCTGCTCAAATTTTGATCAAATTAACTAAAAATAAAGGGTTTTCATATCTTTGAATACTTAAAAAAGTCTATGATGCCTTTGTTATCATTTCTCAAAAGTCGAATGTTTTTAATCCAAGTAGGGTTGGGATTCCTATTTGTGTTTTTAGTTATTTGGGTTACCCTTGGATGGCTAAAGTTATATACCAATCACAATGACAGTATTCAAGTTCCAAATTTTGAGAAAATGTCTGTGCAAGAACTCTCTCAAAAAACCAAAGATTTAAAGTTGCGATTCGAAGTGATGGATTCTGCAGCCTATAATCCCACTTTTCCTAAAAGAGCAGTGTTAGACCAAAACCCCAAACCGGGAAAACAGGTTAAAGAAAATCGTAAAATCTATGTTACTCTGAATCCTTCAGGTTATGCTAAGTTGAGTTTACCTAATGTCATTCAAATTACAAGAAGATCAGCCATTGCTAAATTATCTTCAGTGGGATTAAATGTAGTTGATGTAGAGTACATCCCAGAAATTGGAAAAGAAATGGTTTACCATGTCAAACAAAATGGGCGTAGAATTCCTCCGGGAACTCTGATTCAAAAAGCCTCTGATGTCGTCCTTGTTTGCGGAAACGGTCGGCGATAACATTATAGTTCATGAATAGAATTGAAGTTAATTCGGAACTTAACGAATTGCACGAGCACTACACTTTCGAAGCTGCCAAAGGTCAAGAGCCGCTTAGAGTGGATAAATTTTTGATGAATTTTATTGAAAATGCAACGCGAAATAAAATACAACAGGCAGCTAAAAATGGCAATATTTGGGTTGACGGCCATCCTGTAAAATCTAATTTCAAAATTAAGTCAGGTCAAAAAGTTCAAGTACTATTTGAACATCCTCCCCATGAATTTCTACTCGTGGCAGAAGACATTCCTTTAGATATTGTTTACGAAGACTCCCATCTTATGGTGGTCAATAAAAGAGCTGGTATGGTGGTTCACCCAGGTCATGGGAATTATTCAGGTACTTTAGTCAACGCAGTTTTACACCATGTCAAAGAAGAATTACCGATGAATTCTTCTGATCGGCCAGGTTTAGTGCATAGAATTGACAAAGATACCTCTGGGCTTTTAGTCGTTGCTAAAACAGAATTAGCCATGACGCATTTGGCTAAACAGTTTTTAGATAAGTCTATAGAGCGTAAATACATAGCTCTTGTTTGGGGCGATTTAAAAGAGGATTCAGGAACTGTGGAAGGTCATGTAGGACGAAGCTTAAAGAACCGACTTCAGATGGATGTTTATGAAGATGGAAGTATCGGTAAACACGCTGTAACTCACTTCACTAAAATAGAATCTCTAGGTTATTTAAGTTTGATTTCTTGTCGATTAGAAACAGGTCGAACACATCAAATAAGAGCCCACATGAAGCACATTGGACATCCGCTTTTTAACGATGAACGCTATGGAGGAAATCGCATTTTAAAAGGTACCTCCTTTACTAAGTATAAACAATTTGTTGAGAATACCTTTAAACTTTTAAGGCGTCAGGCACTTCACGCTGAATCTTTAGGCTTTATACATCCTCATTCCGGTGAAAAAATGCATTTTACCGCAGAACTTCCCGAAGATTTCAGTGCTTGTTTAACAAAATGGAGAGAATACACACAAAATAGACCCTTATGAAAATCCTTATATCACCCGCCAAATCTCTAGATTTAGAAACACCAATTCCGGTAACAAATCACTCTGACTTGATGTTTGAGTCGGCTGTAAAAGAAGTGCAGCATCGCTTAAAATCTTTTAAAGCTTCAGAGCTTCAGAGCAAAATGAAAATTTCAGACAAAATTGCTTCGCTCAATTGGGAGCGAAATCAGGAATTCACATGGCCGATGACAAAAGGAGAATCTAGACAAGCTGTCTTTGCCTTTAACGGAGATGTGTATAAAGGCTTAGATGCTTTTTCACTTAAAGAAGAAGAAATTTCTAGTATGCAAGAAATGCTTTTGATTCTATCAGGTTTATACGGTATGCTCAAACCGTTGGATTTAATACAAGCCTACCGCCTTGAAATGGGAACTAGTATTAAAGTGGCAAAGGCTTCTAGTTTAGTAGCTTATTGGAAGCCCATTTTGACTCAAAAGCTCAACGAATTGTTAGAAAACGGTGAAACGCTAGTGAACTTAGCTAGCAAGGAGTACAGTGCTGCAATTGATTTTAGGGTTATTGAAAATAAAGTTGTGCATCCCGAGTTTAAGGACTTTAAAAATGGCAGTTTAAAGACCATTAGCTTTTTTGCCAAAAAGGCAAGAGGAATGATGTCTCGATATCTTATTGTGAATAATGCCAAAAATATGGATGATATTTTAGAATTTTCTAAAGAAGGTTATGCATATTCTGAGGAATATTCAAAAGATGAGCTACATCCGGTCTTTGTGCGTTGATGTTTGTTTCTTTGCACCCATATTAATTTTTCTGTTATCAAATGATTCAAAAGGTACTCGTCGCGAATAGAGGAGAAATCGCTATTCGTATTTTTAGAGCATGTGTAGAGGTAGGTATTAAAACAGTAGGTATTTACACCTACGAAGATCGGTATTCCCTTCACAGATACAAAGCAGACGAGAGCTATCAAATCGGTAAAGACGAGGATCCTTTGAAACCTTATCTCGACATTGATGAAATCATTGGTGTTGCGATTGAATCTAATGCGGATGCTATACATCCTGGCTATGGATTTCTATCTGAAAACGCAGAGTTTGCCGAGGCTTGCGAAAAAGCTGGTATTATTTTCGTAGGTCCCAAGGTATCTGTTCTTCGAGCCTTGGGTGACAAAATCACAGCGAAAGAAGTCGCTCTTCAAGAGCAAGTGCCTATCATCAAATCTAGCGAGAGCGATTTAAGCAGCGTTGAAATCGCCCTAAAAGAAGCAGCAGACATCGGCTATCCTATTATGTTAAAAGCGGCTTCTGGAGGTGGAGGAAGAGGAATGCGGGTAATTCGCTCAGATCAAGAGTTAGAAAAGGCCTATATGGAAGCAAGGCGAGAAGCTCAAAACGCATTTGGAGACCCTACCGTTTTTCTTGAAAAATTCATAGAAAACCCAAAACATATTGAGATACAAATTGTTGCCGATGCTCATGGCAACATGGTGCATTTATACGAACGCGATTGTTCTGTTCAAAGGCGTTATCAAAAGGTAATTGAATTTGCACCTTCTATCTATCTTAAAGAAGAGACCAAAGAAGCACTTTACAGCTACGCTCAAAAGATTTGTAAAGCAGTTGATTACAACAATATCGGAACAGTAGAATTTCTTGTCGACCATGATGAGAGCATTTATTTTATTGAGGTAAATCCTAGAATACAAGTAGAGCATACGGTTACAGAGATGATCACGCATATTGATCTGGTAAAAACACAGCTCTTTATTGCCAGTGGATACAAGCTTTCTGACCCACAAATAAATATTGGATCTCAAGAAGAAATAGGTTGTTACGGTTATGCTCTTCAGTGTAGAATTACCAGTGAGGATCCAGCCAATAACTTCAAACCTGACTATGGCGTAGTCACTACCTATAGATCTGCCTCAGGATTTGGAATACGTCTCGATGCAGGTAGTATTTATCAAGGAGTACGTATCTCACCTTTCTTTGACTCCATGTTGGTTAAAGTATCAGCTCAGGCAAGAACACTTGAAGATTCAAGCAAAAGAATGTTGAGAGCTTTGCAGGAGTTCAGAATTCGAGGCATTAAAACCAACATTCCTTTTTTGCAAAATTTATTGAAGCACGATGCCTTCCAAGAAGGTAGGATCACGGTAAACTTTATAGAACAAAACCCTTCCTTATTTGATTTAGAAGAATCTGCAGATAGGGGAAATAAGTTGGTGCGATTTTTGGCAGAAACCATTGTAAATGGAAATCCAGATTTAGCCAACAAGAGCATTCCAAAAAATATAGAATTACCTAAAATCACCCTACCAGATACGCCAAAAATAGTCTACCCACACGGGACAAAAGATCTACTTAACGAGATTGGGCCTGATGAATTTTCTAAATGGTTAAGAGCAGATGACAAAGTGCACTATACGGATACGACCATGCGAGATGCACATCAAAGTCTTTTGGCGACCCGCATGAGAACATTCGATATGATGGCTGTAGCTGAATCTTATGCCAAACAAAACCCTGAAATTTTCTCCATGGAAATTTGGGGAGGAGCAACTTTTGACGTTTGTTTGAGATTTTTAAAAGAAAATCCTTGGGAGCGTTTATCCTTATTGAGAAAGGCCATGCCAAACGTCTTGACACAAATGTTACTGAGAGGTTCAAATGCAGTAGGTTACAAGGCTTATGCAGACAATATTATTGCCAAATTTGTAGAGCAATCCTTTGAAACAGGTCTTGATGTCTTTAGAATTTTCGACTCCCTCAATTGGATGGAATCCATTGCACCCTGTATAGGACATGTACGCAAATACACTGCTGGTATTGCTGAAGGAACAATTTGCTATACCGGCGATTTTAGAAATACAGATCAAAAGAAATATACCTTAGACTACTACTTACAAATGGCTAAGGATCTCGAAAATGCAGGAGCCCATATCATTGGATTAAAGGATATGGCCGGCCTTTTAAAGCCGGATGCGGCCTATGAACTTGTTCATGCACTGAGAGATACCGTAGCCTTGCCTGTTCACTTACACACACACGATACATCTTCAATTCAAACAGCTACCTATTTAAAAGCGATTGAGGCAGGAGTAGACGTGGTTGATGTAGCGCTTGGAGGTCTTTCAGGATTGACTTCACAGCCAAATTTCAATTCAGTAGTAGAAATGATGAGGTATCATCCGCGCGAGCGTCAAATGAACATTGAATCTTTGGCAGAACACTCGAGGTACTGGGAAACGATGAGGTCTTATTATTTCCCCTTTGAATCTGGACTTAAATCGGGAACTGGAGAAGTCTATACGCATGAAATCCCTGGAGGTCAGTATTCAAATTTAAAGGGTCAGGCCATTGCATTGGGATTAGAGGATAAGTTTCCTGAGGTGACTAAAATGTATGCTGAGGTAAATAAACTCTTTGGTGATATTATAAAAGTAACACCGAGTTCAAAGGTAGTTGGGGATATGGCTCAATACTTAATCAGTAACGGAATTACCGCTGACGAAGTCTTGACCAAGGGACAAAACATCGCCTTTCCAGATTCCGTTAAAAGTTTCTTTAGAGGTGATTTAGGACAACCTTTAGGTGGGTTCAATTCCGACTTGCAGAGGGTGATTTTGAAAGACGAAAACCCATATACAGATCGTCCAAATGCCCACATCCCAGCCTTGGATATCGAGAAAGAATTTAAAAAGTTTAAAAGCAAATTCTCAGCCGGTATGGGAAGGGATTTGGAAATAACAGATTTCTTGTCTTACCAACTATATCCAAAAGTTTTTGAAGAGGCCTACCGACATCACTTAAAATTTGGAAATGTCGTGGTCATTCCATCCAAAAATTTCTTCTATGGAATGAAAACAGGAGAGGAAATTTTAGTGACAATCGAAAAAGGGAAAAACGTTTTAGTTCAGTTGCAGCTGGTGGGAAAACCTGACGAAAACGGAATGGTCGATTTATTTTTTAAAATCAACGGTCAGCTCTCCCATATTCGAGTAAAAGATCAGTCGATTGTTGCCGAAAGCCCACAAAACCGAAAAGCCGATACAGACAATGATCAGCATGTAGGTTCTCCGCTACAAGGATTGCTCTCGAACATTTTGGTGAAAAAAGGTCAAAGCATCAAATCAAATACACCATTATTTGTGATTGAAGCCATGAAAATGGAAACTACAGTAACCGCTCCAAAAGAAGGAACTGTAAAAGAAATTGTTTTAAAGGCAGGTACCTTGGTTGAATCTGATGATTTAATTATTGTTTTAGAAGACTAATTACTACAGATTTAATTGTTGTTAAAGGGTTCCGTTAAGAGTCGATAATAGGTGCTAATACCGTAGGCCAATTGTCCTATTTTCAAATTCTCATTTGGGCTATGCTGATTGTTATCGTGATTTACCATAGGTAAAATAAAAGCAGGAATATCTAATGTATTGATAAATGCCGCAATGGGAACAGTTCCTCCCATAATTCGAATGCGCACCACATCTTGTTCAAACTCAGATTCGAGCATGGATTTGATGTGAAGTCCAAAGGGGTGGTTTAAATCTGTTCTAAAAGCATCAGTTACCCCTCGCTCATTGATTTTTATCAATCGATCATTTTGAAGTCTCTGTTCTTGGTCAGGATCTTCTTCTATGACGGTATAGCCCTTTTTTTTGATATAATCTTTCACCAAACCTTTGAGTCGATTTCCATCTGATTCCGGCACTAATCTAAGGTCTATTTCAGCGGTGGCCGTATTGGGCACGATGGTTCTCACATTACTACCTACCCAACCTGATTGCAATCCCCTAATATTCAATGATGGATACTGCAAAGAGGCTTGATAAAACGATGCTACTAAGTCTGTTCGTCCAATCTGTAATTGATTTTTAATTTGCTGATCGTCATCGGGAACTTCCCTTAATATGGCTTCAGTTTCTTCGTCTATTGTGATTCCTTCATAATATCCGTCAATTAAGACCCTTCCTTCTCTGTCTTTCATACTCGCTAGAAGTTGACTTAAATCTAATGCGGGGTTTGGTGCGTAATTACCGTAATGACCACTGTGTTGAGGTAAAATAGGTCCGTATGTGGTTAAACTAAGTGTCGTTATGCCTCGACAGCCATAAACTATTGTTGGTAGGCCTGACCTGTGGGCTGGCCCATCTGCAATAATGAGATAATCAGCTTCTAGCAATTCTTTGTTTTGAACTACTACACCTTTAAGAGGTTTACTACCTTTTTCTTCTTCTCCATCAAGAATAACCTTTATGTTAAAGGGAATACTAAGCTGATTTTCACGAATTAAATCAATAGCTTGTAGGAACATAACAATAGGTCCCTTGTCGTCTGATGTTGATCGTCCGAAAAGTCTCCAATCCATCGGCAGTTGTCCCTGTGAATCCAGATCTTGCATTGTAGTGGATTGAAATTGCTGGTCAACTGGTTTTTTGATTATCATTTGATAGGGGTCGGCTTGATCCCATTTCGAAGGTTCTACCGACTGTCCATCTAGGTGCATATAAAATAATAGCGTTGGTTGGTTTTCTATAAATGGAGTCGTTGCAAAAAACAAATCAAGATTTTCGCTGGGTAATTGAGCCGTATTAAATCCTCTTCGCTCAAAAGCTTTTCGAAGCCAAAATAGATTATCGTCAATATCATCTTTGAACTGCGCATCGTTCGGAAGTGCGACAAAAGATTTTAATTCTATAATAGCATTTCTAACCTTAGTATGCAATTGGCTCTTAGCTAAATCTTGGGCACTCAGTTGTAAGCCGAAAAATAGTAATAAGAAGAAGTAGTATTTTCTAATCATGATGATTCTTTTTTGCGAACATTCAAAACAATATACACTAATAACAAAACAAAAGGAAATCCGTGCAGTACCAAATCGAACCAGTCCATAGGCTGCATTCCTACTGCACCACCTTTGAGCCATCTTATTTTCCCAAAGAGATGTGGTTCAGGACTATATGGGGCAAATCCTAAGGTTAAAACTAGTATTATAATCAGTCGAAGTCGTTGTTTATTCATGCCTTTAAATTTTGAACAAAGGATGGAATTTGGTCAATCCCTTTATTTTCGATATGCTTGATAAAGGCAGATCCAATAATTGCTCCTTGGCTATGGGCTGTAGCCTGGTCAAAACTATTTTGGTCACTAATTCCAAAACCGACCAGCGTAGGATTTTTGAGTTTCATTTCTGCAACTCTCTTGAAATATTCTTGGTTTTCTGAACTAAAACCTGCCTTCGCTCCAGTGGTTGAGGATGAGCTAACCATGTAAATAAAAGAGTTACTTATTTGGTCGATTGCTCGGATGCGTTTTTCTGGGGTCTGAGGTGTTATTAAATAAATGAGATCCAGACCGTGGCGGTTGAATATTTCTTTGTAATGCAGTTGATATTCACGAAGCGGCAAGTCTGGAAGAATAAGCGCATCAATCCCTATATCCTCGCATTTTCGACAAAAAGCCTCAACTCCGTATTGCATCACAGGATTGAAATATCCCATGATAATGAGTGGGATTCTGACCTTTTGTCTAATGTTAGACAACTGTTCAAATAATAATTCTGTAGTCATACCATTGTGAAGTGCCTTAGTTGAGCTCTCTTGAATCGTAGGTCCATCGGCCAAAGGATCAGAAAATGGAAGGCCAATTTCTATAAGGTCTACTTCAGATTTTTCTAGCTTTTCAATGATTTCAACAGTGTCGTTTAATTTTGGAAACCCTGCTGTGAAATAAATGGACACCAATTTTTTATCTGTCTCGAACAGCTCACTGATTCTTTTGCTCATAATTCGAAGTAGTCTATATAGGTTTGTAAATCTTTATCTCCACGACCAGAACAATTGAAAACGATAATATCTTCTGCCTTAAAGGTTTGTTGTTCAAGAACGGCAAATGCATGGGCTGTTTCTATAGCCGGGATGATTCCCTCTAGTACAGAGAGTCGTTTTCCAGCAGCCATCGCTTCAGCATCTGTGATGGAAACAAATTGAGCGCGATTACTACTGTAAAGATGAGCGTGCATTGGTCCAATTCCTGGATAATCTAGCCCAGCAGAGATGGAATAAGGTTCTGTAATTTGTCCATCGCCAGTCTGCATTAAAAGCGTTTTACTGCCGTGTATAATCCCAACTTTACCCAAGGCTGAGGTAGCTGCACTCTCTCCGCTATGCACTCCTTTACCAGCAGCTTCTACTGCAATGATGTTTACTTCTTCTCGATCGAGGTAATGGTAAAATTGTCCGGCTGCATTACTTCCTCCACCTACACAGGCGATGACATGGGTGGGATTCTCGGTTCCTTCTTTTTCAAGGAGTTGTTTCTTAGTCTCTTCTGAGATTACCGATTGAAATCGCGCAACCATGTCAGGATAGGGGTGAGGTCCAACCACTGATCCAATAATGTAATGCGTGTCAACCGGATTGTTAATCCAATCACGTATAGCTTCGTTTGTAGCGTCTTTCAACGTTTTACTACCTGATGTTGCAGCTCTTACTGTTGCTCCTAAAAGTTTCATGCGTGCGACATTAGGTGCCTGTCTTGAAATATCAATTTCACCCATATAAATCACGCATTCAATCCCCATAAGGGCACATACAGTCGCAGTAGCTACTCCGTGTTGACCTGCGCCCGTTTCAGCTATGATTCTTTTCTTGCCAAGAGCTTTTGCTATTAAGATTTGCCCAATGGTGTTGTTGACCTTATGCGCTCCAGTGTGACATAAATCTTCTCGTTTTAAATATATTTTAGTGCCATAGGTGTCGGATAATCTTTGAGCGTGATACAATGGAGTAGGCCTTCCAACGTAGTCTTTCAGCAAGTGTTTAAATTCTTTTTGAAAAGAATCGCGCGCCATTATTTCGAGATAATTAACTCTCAATTCTTCGGTGTTGGGATAGAGCATCTCCGGAATAAATGCTCCACCAAATTCACCGTAATATCCATTTTCATCTGCGAGGAATTTCGACATAATATTAAGTGATTAACTGTTCTTTAAATTGTTTCAATTGTGTTGTGTTTTTTGTCCCTGGTTCTTTTTCGAATTTGCTGTTGACATCTATAGCGCTGCAATATTTTGATTGTGCTGAACAAAAAAATTCTTCTAGCGCATCAAGAGAGGATAACCCAATTCCTCCACTGAGAAAAAAGGGGTGTTTGGAAGGATACGATTTCAAAATACTCCAATCAAATTGTGTTCCATTACCACCTGGAAGTTTTCCCTTGGTGTCAAACAAGAAATAGTCGCAATAAGGTTCATAAGATTTAAGATGATTAAAATCAAAATCGTTGTCTACTGCAAAAGCCTTAATAAGTCTGATATTTTCAGGGATTTTAGCCTGAAGTTCAATGAGGTAATCGGTTGATTCATTACCGTGTAATTGAAGGTAGTCCAACTGATAGTCCATTGCTGTTTGATAAATAAAGTCGTAGTCAGCATCTACGAATACCCCAACTTTTTTGATGTTTTGATTTAAGTTTTCAAAAGGTGGTAAATCGTAAAATCTGCTAGAAGACTCCCAAAATATAAATCCTAAATAGTCTGGCTCAAGCGCAGCTACTTGCTGTACATTGTTTTTCATACCGCATATTTTAAGCTCAATTTGTCTCATTGGCTCTGTTTGATAAGTTGCTTTAGGGCATGACCAGGTGTATTATTTTTCATTAGTGTTTCTCCAATTAAAAAACCGTTATAGCCTGCATCTTTCAGGTTTTTAATCGATTGCGTATCGCTAAGTCCACTCTCAGAAATTTTCACTTTTTGAGGATCTAAGGCCTTCGCGATATCAAACGAAGTATTGAGATCCACTTCAAATGTTTTCAAATTTCTATTGTTTACCCCTACTACATCAATGTCCTCGATATAGGAAACTTCTAATTCTTCGATACTGTGCACCTCAAGCAGAACTTCTAAATTTAATTCATGTGCATAAGCAGTGAATTCCTGAATTCGAACTTTGTCCAAAATACTTGCGATAAGTAGAATGAAGTCTGCACCATATGCCTTGGCTTCGGTTATTTGATAAGGGTCAATAACAAAATCTTTGCGGAGTAGGGGAATTGAGGCAGTACTTCTAGCCAATAACAAATCTTCTAAAGAACCTCCGAAATAATTTGTGTCAGTCAAAACTGAAATCGCTGAAGCTCCATTTTCTTGGTAGGCTTTTATCACATTTAACAATTGATGAGATTGATTGATCACAGCTTTAGAGGGGGACCTTCTCTTGTGCTCGGCAATTATCCCAGAGGAAGAATTTTGAAGAGCCATAGCAATACTAAAAGTCGATCTATTATACAGCGGCGATTGCTCCAAAATTGAGCTGCTCACCAAGCTTTTCTTGGCTAGGACTTCTGCTTCCTTCGTTTGGGTTATTCGTTCTAAAATATTCATAATTCAGCACTGAGGACTTGTAATTTTTTTAACGTATTTAAGGCCTTTTTTTCCATAAGTGATTGTTCTGCTTTTTCGTATGCTGTATTTAGACTACAATGTTCGGTTGTAGCAATTGCAACTGCTGCATTGGCACAAACAACTTGATTTTGAGCCTGACTTCCATTTCCGTTGAGAATAGCAGTGAAAATCTCAGCAGAATCTTCTACGGTTTCACCTCCTACTATCGCAGTCGCTTCAACGGTATCTAATCCAAATGTTGATGGGTGGATGATGGATTCACTTTGAGGCGTAATGATTTTCGAGCCTCCTGTCAATGAAATTTCGTCATAACCGTCCAATGCGTGCACAATAGCGTAAGATTTATCAGTGTTTTGATAGAGATAGCCATATTTTCGAGCCAGTTCTAAATTGAAAACTCCAACCATTTGATTTTTGGGAAAAGCAGGATTTACCATTGGTCCGAGCATATTAAAAAAAGTTTTGACACCGAGGTCTTTTCGTATTGGAGCCACATTCTTCATTGCAGGATGAAATAATGGGGCGTGTAAAACACAGATTCCAGCCTCATCAACACATTTTTTTAAAAAGTCACCGTCGTTGCTAAACGCGACACCTAAAGATTCGAGTACATTGCTACTTCCGCATTTAGAACTCACTCCATAATTACCGTGTTTACTTACTTGAACTCCAGCTCCTGCTGTTACAAAAGAGGCCAAAGTTGAAATGTTAAAGGTGTCTTTTCCATCTCCTCCAGTACCACATAGGTCAATAAGGTTGTAATCTTTCAAGGGAACAGCTACACATAGTTCTAGTAGCGCATCTCTAAACCCTTCAAGTTCTTGTACATCAATACTGCGCATCATATATACAGTCATAAAGGCAGCGACTTGGTGAGAATTATAAGTGCCAGAGGCGATATTGATCAATATCGATCTGGCCTGTTCCTTAGTCAAGGACTCGTGATTTATTAGTTGATTTAATACTTCTTTCATAATGATAACCAGTTAGATAGCATTTGTTTACCCGTTGGTGTGAGGACAGATTCCGGATGAAATTGTACCCCAACAATATTAAAGCTTTGATGACGAAAGGCCATTACATAATTTAAGTCATCTACCGCCGTGATTTCCAATTCAGGAATAGAATCGGGATCTACGACCCAAGAGTGATACCTTCCCACTTTAATGCGATCTTCTAAACCTTGAAAAACACCTTCCTTTTCTTTTACTGAGATGTATGATGCAATGCCGTGATAAACCTGAGTTAAATTTATTAGTTGACCTCCAAAAACCTCAGCAATGGCTTGATGTCCCAAACATACACCCATAATGGATTTTGATGTTTTGTAATGCGCAATGACATCTTTTAACAGGCCTGCCTCTTCAGGTATACCAGGTCCAGGAGAAAGTAAAATTTTATCAAACTCTTCGAGATCTTCAATTTTAAATTTGTCATTTCTAAAGACGGTAACCTCGCAATTGAGCTCATTCAAATAATGGACTAAATTGTAAGCGAAACTATCGTAATTATCAATAAGAACTACTTTGGTCTTCATGCCCTACTTATAAATTTTCTGCGATTTCTAAAGCCTTGTTGAGGGCCCCTAATTTGTTATATGTTTCTTGAAGTTCTGAGGAAGAATCTGAAGCAGCCACGATCCCTGCTCCAGCTTGGAAATGCAATTTTTGTTGATGACTCAAAAAAGTACGAATCATGATGGCGTGGTTAAAATTTCCTTTGAAATCCATAAATCCAATTGCCCCACCGTAATAACCTCGAGGGATAGATTCATATTTATTAATCAATTTCATAGCCATATGCTTTGGAGCGCCGCTAAGCGTTCCTGCTGGAAAAGTATCTGCGACTATCTTTAAACTCGACGTCCCTGATTTAATTTTACCTATGACTTTTGAAACCAAATGAATGACATGTGAAAAATACTGGACCTCTCTGTAGGTTTTAACTTCTACCGCATGTCCGTTTCGACTTAAATCATTTCTAGCCAAATCAACAAGCATTACATGTTCAGCGTTCTCTTTTTCGTCCTCGGCCAATTCTTTAGCTAATACGGCATCTTTCTCATCATTACCTGTTCTTTTATAGGTGCCTGCTATTGGGTGAATTTCAGCTTGATCATCCTTTATTATAATCTGAGCTTCTGGTGAAGAACCAAAAATTTTAAAATTACCATAGTCAAAATAAAATAGGTAAGGCGAGGGATTTATTGATCTCAGTGCTCTGTATACATTGAATTCATCACCTCTAAATTGTTGTGAAAATCTTCGCGAGAGAACCAATTGAAAAACATCACCTCTTTTGCAGTGTTCTTTGGCTTTATCAACTAGTACTTTAAATTCCTCATCTGAAGTGGTAGTTGAGTTATGACCAACATTGTGATACTTATATTGACCTTGAATACCTGAATTTATGATCTGTTCAATCTCATCTAAGCGATTCTCTTCTTTGAGATGATGAGAAAAGAGATAGGCTTCGTTTTTGAAGTGATCAATTGCGATAATATACCTGTAGGCTGCGTAGTAAACATCTGGTATTTCTGAATGGTTTACATCGATGTCTATGTCTTCAAAGTACCGAACCGCATCGTAATTCATGTATCCAAATAGACCGTTATAAATAAATTTAAAGTCTAAATCATCTGATTCAAACTGTGCTTTAAACTCATCTAAATTTATCAGGACATCACTCCGATTCAAAACAGGTTTAGAAATTACCTCGCCCTCAGGATAGTTGATTTTAATTTCTTCGTTGTTCACACTGAATTGTGCAATTGGATCAAAGCAGATGTATGAAAAACTATTATCATTGGCATGGTAATCGCTACTTTCTAAAAGTATGGCATTGTGAAACTTATCTCTTAGTCTCAAATAGATACTAACAGGGGTAAGAGTGTCTGATATGATTTTCTTGTAGTTGGTCTTTAATTTATACATACGCGCTATTTTAAGAACTAAAAAAGGCTTGTCGTGATGACAAGCCTTTTTTAAATAAATGGTAAGACGAGATCACGACACTACTGTTCGCTTATCCACCACCAAATATTTTTGAAATTTTTCATATTCAATGCTAATATAGAAACATATTGATTAAGTACAAATACTTTTCTGTAATCCTTTATTCAAAAATTTGAATCAATTCATCCTCACTTAATCGAACTTTTGCCAAATGTTGAGAACTATCATTTTCACTCCTATACCCTAGTGCAAGAGATACTGTTGGCTTCCATAAAGTGGTGTTAATTTTTAGAATTTCAGCAAATCGTTTTTGATCAAAACCTTCTATAGCTGAGCTGTCAATACGCAAGTCTGACGCAGCCTGTAAACCGTAAGACATGGCTATATACATTTGTTTGTCACACCAAGCAGCTTGTTGCGTTTCATGCCATTTTGTCAAGGCTTGGGTTACGTGGTTTTTATAGGTTTCTACCTCTTTTAAATTTGGCTTCCTTGTAATCATAAGATTATTGAAATAGCGGTCAATGATCAAGGGATGAACAGCCGTAGCATGCGCAAAGACCAACAAATCTGAAGCATCAGTTATTTGGCCTTGGTTATAGGCTGCTGTTTTCAGTTCAGCTCTTACTTTATCACCCTTAACATGAATAATTTTAAAGGGTTGCAATCCGTATGATGTTGGAGCCAAGTTAATTGCCTTTAGAATAAGCTCCAATTCTTCGATACTAATATTTTTGGATTTGTCGTACGTTTTGACCGCATACCGCCACTCTCGAGAGACGAGAATTTCACTTTTCATAGTCTTTTTTAGACAAAGATAGCACATATTGAAAGTGCATTGTATTTTTGGATATGCGCAGAATAATATTCGTAGGACTTGTAGTATTGATTTTAATTTCTTGTGATTCTAAATCAAGGGATGTTCAAATCATAACTCTAGAGGAATTTTCAAGTACTATGAATAAAACTCGGCAAAAAGATGTACTAACAGTATATAATTTTTGGGCCACGTGGTGTGCACCCTGTATTGCAGAAATGCCTTTAATTGAAGAATTTGCTCTAAAACATGAGCTCAATTTGAAATTTGTAAATGTCGATCGTAAAAATTTAAGGGAGACCAGAGTGACACAGATGCTCAAAAAATTAAATCTTCAATCTGAAATTTATTTATTGGATAAACCTAAACGCAATAATTGGTATCAAGCAATCGATGAAAATTGGAAAGCAGGATTGCCGGTAACTCTGTTTACAGGTCAAAACAAAACAGTGCTTTATCAAGGTGTTCTAGAGGAAAAAAATTTATTGGAAATAACAAATAAATTCAATGAAGAATTCGTTGAGGACTATTAATTTTATAAAAAAGATGAAATGTCAGATTTAAGTCAAGAGAAATGGGTAAATCAATTGTCAAATGATGACAATGCGGTCATTGTAGATGTAAGAACCACGGAAGAACGAACTGAGGGTTTTGTTGAGAGTTCTATTCACATGGATATTTATGAGCCACAAGATTTTATGACATCCTTAGAAGGTCTTGATAAGGCAAAAAATTATTACATCTACTGTCGTTCTGGCAAGCGATCAGGCCAGGCTTGTGCTGTTTTTAATCACAATGGAATTGCAAACACCTACAATTTAGCCGGTGGAATGTTAGAATGGAATGGAGAATTAGTGCATTCATGAATGTCAATTCTAAATTGTATCACCTTATACATTTTGCCCAAAGAAGAGGTTTTGAAGTCTGTCAAAGAATTGCAGAGAGATGGGGTATTCGAGCACGGGTGGTTCGACTCAGTTTTATCTATTTGACTTTTGTTACACTAGGATTTGGTTTTGCACTGTATCTTTTCTTTGCGTTTTGGATAAAAATTAAAGACATGGTCTACACCAAAAGAAATTCTGTGTTCGATTTATAATTTGAAATGTGAGCTGCTTGTTTTAAGCATTAGAAGTGTTTTAATTTCCCAAAAAAGTAATGAGATAAGCATCTGCCTCTAGCAATAATTTGTTACTTTGGGCTTTTGATATATAAAACACCTAATTATGAAAAAATTATTGAGCTTCTTGTTCTTTGTCAGTATGAGTTTGAGTGCAGTTGCACAAGAAGAAGGCTTTGATCAAAAAGTAGATCAGGCATTTAAACCTATATCTGACTTTTTCAATACCGTAATCTTTTTTCCTGTCTTTGGTACACCTTTCGTGCTGATTCTTCTAGTGGGAAGTGCGTTGTTTTTTACGGTCTATTTCGGCTTCCCAAACATTAGATACTTTGGAACCGCTATCAACGTAGTTCGCGGTAAATACGATGAGCTTGAAGGTCAAGGTGGAGTGCACAAATCAGAAGTGAATGAGGTTGACGGGGATCTTCCAGATACTATAAAAAATGAAAGCGAAGATGGTGAAGTGAGTCATTTTCAGGCTCTAGCCACTGCTGTATCGGGAACTGTAGGTAATGGAAATATTGCTGGAGTTGCTCTAGCTATCGCATTAGGGGGTCCAGGTGCAACGTTTTGGATGATCATTTGTGGACTTTTAGGGATGTCTACAAAATTTGTAGAATGTACCCTAGGTGTTCAATATAGAGATGTAGATGAAAATGGTGTGGTCTTTGGAGGACCTATGTATTACATAAAGAAAGGATTGGCCAATAAAGGCTTTGTCCAATTAGGTAAAGTGGCCGCAGCATTGTTCGCTGTTTTTTGTATTGGTGGATCTTTTGGAGGAGGAAATGCTGCCCAATCGAATCAGGCTACAATTGTATTGAAAGAACTTCTAGGATTAGAAAGCACAATTGCAGGTACAATGATAGGATTAGGTTTAGCCGTTTTAGTTGGTATAATTATTATTGGCGGAATTAAGAGAATTGCATCTGTGACTGAAAAGATCGTTCCTTTTATGGCGGTCTTGTATATCGTAGCTTGTTTGTACATCATTTTGAGCAATTTCGCCTTAATCGATGACGCTATAGGTACCATTTTCAGAGAGGCATTTAATCCAAGAGCTGCTGGAGTTGGAGGAGTTATTGGTGTGCTACTTATAGGTTTCAGGAGAGCAGCCTTTTCTAATGAAGCTGGAGCTGGATCGGCATCCATTGCACACTCCGCAGTTAAAACAAAACACTCTGCGTCTGAAGGTCTTGTTGCCCTATTAGAGCCCTTTATCGATACTGTTGTAATCTGCTCAATGACTGCTTTAGTCATTGTCATTTTCAATATGGATGGATATTTTGAGTACGGTGGAGTTAATGGAGTTGTTATGATCGATGGATTACCATATGAAGGAGCTGGAATAACAAGTAAGGCTTTTGCAAATTACATTCCTTACTCTAACATATTCTTGACTGTAGCGGTGGTTTTATTTGCTGTTTCTACAATGATTTCATGGTCTTATTATGGGTTACAATCTTGGAAATTTTTATTTGGTAGAGGAAAACGCACAGACCTTACGTACAAGTTTTTATTTCTTGTATTCATTGTGATTGGTGCTGCGGCAAGTATGGATAGTATCTGGGCGTTTTCTGATGCTATGATTTTTGCCATGGTCTTTCCGAATATGATTGGGCTTTACTTTTTGTTTCCAGAAGTAAAACAACTGTTAAGAACTTATCTAAAAGCAATTAAAGGTTAGCATTTAGTTTTTGAATGAAATATAAAATTCCCTTTCGCTTCAATTCTCATGAACGAAAGGGAATTTTTTTAGTACTGCTGGTTTTATTCCTTTTATTTCATCTAAAACGAGAAATAGTTAAAATAGTACAACTGGCTAAGCCTCGTTATACGATTCAGGTCCTTGTGCTTGATTCAAACCCAAAATCAAATTCAATTGGCCAAAAAACGTCAAATTTTCCCACAGCAATTCAACAAACAAGAAAGACAATTGGTCTAGACAACAAAAATCAAGCCCATAAACTTTTAGGTGAAATTAATAGTGCAGATACTACACAATTAAAACGTATTCAGGGAATTGGTTCTGTTTATTCAAACAGAATTGTGAAATTCAGAAAAAGACTTGGAGGATTTGTAGATATCGATCAAATAAGCGCAGTTTATGGTTTAAACGAAAATATAGTGGATAGTATAAAGAAGTATTTTATTTTAGATTTATCAATGGTTAAAAAGATTAGTCTTGAAGATGCAAATTCGTATGAATTGAGACGATATCCATTTTTGAGTGAAAATTTAATTGATGATTATTTAGAATTTAGAACAAAAAGAAGTACCGAGTCAGTAGACAGTTTGACTAACTTTTTTAAAAAAAGATTAAACAAATATGATTTTTATCTTTTATATTTGTATACAAAGCTAGAGTTATGATTACAGAATTAAAAGGAGTTATGAATTTTGATTATTCAGAAACTCAACGCCTAGTGGCCGAATCAGCAAAGCAATTTGCGCAACAATATTTAGCACCAAATGTTAGAGATTGGGACGAGACTCAATTTTTCCCAAAAGAAGTATTGCACAAGGCAGGTGAGTATGGCTTTATGGGAATCTTAATACCTGAAATGTATGGTGGTGCAGGCCTTTCTTATCACGAGTACATTTCTATTATAGAAGAAATCACAAAAATAGATCCTTCCATAGGCTTATCAATTGCTGCTCATAATTCACTTTGTACTAACCATATTTATGAATTCGGGAATGAAGAGCAAAGAGAGAGATGGTTGCCTAAATTGGCTTCTGGTGAATGGATTGGCGCTTGGGGAATTACCGAGCACAATACTGGTAGTGATGCTGGTGGAATGGCCACGACAGCCGTTAAAGAAGGTGAACATTGGGTTCTCAACGGAGCAAAAAATTTCATTACACATGGTAAAAGCGGAGAAATAGCTGTGGTGATTGCAAGAACTGGAGAAAAAGGTGATTCTCGCGGAATGTCGGCTTTCGTTGTAGAACGAGGAACTCCAGGTTTTACTCACGGCAAAAAAGAGGATAAATTAGGCATGAGAGCTTCAGAAACTGCAGAAATGATTTTTGAAAATTGCAGAATACCTGATGAAAATGTTCTAGGGGAAATAGGTGATGGGTTCATTCAGTCTATGAAAATTCTAGATGGAGGAAGAATTTCAATCGGAGCATTAGCGCTAGGTATATCTAAAGGCGCTTACGAAGCCTCACTTAAATATGCTAAGGAAAGAACGCAATTTGGCAAACCCATTTCCGAGTTTCAAGGAGTTTCTTTTAAACTTGCCGATATGTGTGTAGAAATAGAGGCTGCAGAATTGTTATTGCACAAGGCTGCTTTTTTGAAAAATGAAAAGCGCAAGATGACCTTGAATTCAGCAATCTGTAAATTATATGCTTCAGATAGCTGTGTCAAAATAGCCAATGATGCTATACAAATTCATGGTGGTTATGGCTATCTCAAGGACTTTCCTGTAGAAAAGTTCTATAGAGATGCAAAACTCTGTACTATAGGTGAAGGTACATCAGAAATCCAAAAAGTAGTGATTTCAAAAAATATTCTAAAATAGCTGGTATAAGTATAATTTAGTTTTATATTTGCAACCTAATAATAAAGAAAGGAGGTGCTTTAATGTTAATTATTCCAGTAAAAGACGGTGAAAATATAGATAGAGCTCTTAAGAGATTCAAGCGCAAGTTCGATAGAACAGGCACTATGCGTCAATTAAGGGGTAGACAGCAGTTTACTAAACCTTCGGTGCGCAGAAGAGCAGAAGTTCAAAAAGCGCAGTATATTCAAACATTAAGAGATCAAGAACAAATTTAAACTTGTCTTTGAACTAGATATAGAATCCCAAGCCTTTAAAGTTTGGGATTTTTTTATTTTAGTACCCTATAAAGGAATCTATTGGAAACTAGAAATCAAGCTTTTCTCACTGAATATTTTGAATTTTTAAACGTACAAAAGAATTTATCGGTTCATACAATCAAGGCTTATCAAAGTGATTTGACGAATTGTTTGCACATTCTTGAATGCGAAGGCATATCATTTGAAAATATCAATACGTTAAGCTATAGTAAATTGAGAGTTTGGTTGATTCATTTAATGCGACAGCAATTGAGCCATAGTAGTATTAATCGAAAAACTGCAGCCTTAAATTCGTATTTCAGATTTGCCTTAAACAAAGGATGGATTTCACAAAATCCCATGGAGAATCACAAGTCTTTAAAGTTTGAAAAAAAGACAATGCTACCGTTTTCAAAAGAAGAGATAAATGCGCTATTCAATCTCGAAATTGATGATGAAAACTATGAGCAGCTGAGAGATATGACAATCTTAGAGTTACTCTATAGCACCGGTCTTCGAAAATCAGAATTGATTCACTTAAAGCTTATTGATGTCGATTTAAGTGCTAGAACAATCAAAGTGCTCGGTAAACGAAATAAAGAACGCTACATACCGCTTATACATCACACTTCTAATCGATTATCTAAATATTTAAATGTGAGAAATAATCTTTTCGAAGGTTTCTCAGCCTCTTATCTTTTTCTTACCGGCAAGGGGCAAAAAATGTATCCTAATCTTGTAAATCGCATCGTAAATGCGTATCTTAATAAAGTATCAGTAAAGATCAAAAAAAGCCCTCATGTTTTGAGGCACACTTTTGCGACACATCTTTTACAAAACGGAGCAGATATTAATTCTGTCAAAGAGTTACTAGGTCACAGTTCGTTGGCCGCAACGCAGATTTATACACACGCGGATATCGAGCTCCTCAAGGAAGTTCACAAAAATGCGCATCCAAGGGGTAAAAATGATTGATGCTGATAGTATGTTTAACCTTAAATACTGCAGCCTATGAATGTCAACATTCAAACTAGAAATTTCAATCCCAAAGGAGAACTTATAGATTTTAGCCACAAGCGGTTAGAGAAGCTCCTAAAGTTCCATGACGGAATTGTAAAAGTTGAACTTGTAATGAAAATTGAAAATAGTTCTGAGAAGGAGAATAAATTTGCTGAAATCGATGTGAAAATTCCAGGAGAACAAATCGTCGTTAAAAAACAATGCAAATCATTCGAAGAGGCTATTGATACCGCATCTGGCGCAGTTGAAAGACTGCTGATAAAGCATAAAGAGAAAGCCAAATCCATGGTGTGATTTTTTATCATGAAAATGTTTCATTTAAAAAAAACTTTTCTCTACATTTGCAGTCCGTTAGAAATAGCGGACTTTTTTTGTGAAAGAAGTCGAGATTTTGCCGGTGTAGCTCAGCTGGCTAGAGCAGCTGATTTGTAATCAGCAGGTCGTGGGTTCGAGTCCCTCCACCGGCTCCAATATGTGGAGGAAGTCTAGGCAAAAAGAACGTTTTGAGGGGAGATACTCAAGCGGCCAACGAGGACAGACTGTAAATCTGTTGGTTTTTACCTTCGCAGGTTCGAATCCTGCTCTCCCCACAAATGAGTTTGAAATATTGAAATTAAAAGCGGGAGTAGCTCAGTTGGTAGAGCGTCAGCCTTCCAAGCTGAATGTCGCCGGTTCGAACCCGGTCTCCCGCTCTAAAGTCTTTTCCTGCTTGTCAGGAAGCTAAACACTTTACGCCGGTGTAGCTCAGGGGTAGAGCGTTTCCTTGGTAAGGAAGAGGTCACGGGTTCAAATCCCGTCATTGGCTCAATGAGAGATTGAAAATGATAAGAGAGCCTTTTTTAAAGTTGACAGAAAATTGTACACTAATATAAACTAAGATTAAATTCATTTAAAATGGCAAAGGAAACTTTTGATCGTTCCAAACCCCACTTAAACATTGGTACTATTGGACACGTAGATCACGGTAAAACCACTCTTACTGCAGCTATCACAACCGTTTTAGCTAACGCAGGTCTTTCTGAATTGAGAAGTTTTGATTCAATTGATAACGCTCCTGAAGAGAAAGAACGTGGAATCACAATTAATACTTCTCACGTAGAATACCAGACTGAAAATCGTCACTATGCACACGTTGATTGTCCTGGTCACGCGGATTACGTGAAGAACATGGTAACTGGTGCGGCCCAAATGGATGGTGCAATTCTTGTTGTTGCTGCAACAGATGGACCAATGCCACAAACTAGAGAGCACATTCTTTTAGGAAGACAGGTTGGTATTCCTAGAATCGTTGTGTTTTTGAACAAAGTAGATATGGTAGATGATGAAGAGTTATTAGAACTTGTTGAAATGGAAGTTCGCGAACTTTTGTCTTTCTACGAGTACGATGGTGACGAAGGACCTGTAGTATCAGGATCTGCACTTGGAGCTCTTAACGGTGAGCAAAAATGGGTTGATACAGTGATGGAGCTTATGGCTGCAGTTGATAGCTGGATTGAACTTCCTGCTCGTGATGTAGATAAAGATTTCTTAATGCCTATCGAGGATGTTTTCACTATTACTGGTAGAGGTACAGTGGCAACAGGTAGAATTGAGACAGGTGTTTCTAACACTGGAGACGCGGTTGATATCATCGGTATGGGTGCTGAAAAATTATCTTCAACAATTACTGGAGTTGAGATGTTCCGTAAAATCCTTGATAGAGGTGAAGCTGGTGATAACGTTGGTATCCTTCTTAGAGGTATTGAAAAGACAGACATCAAAAGAGGAATGGTTATTTGTAAGCCAGGATCTGTAACTCCGCACGCCAAGTTCAAAGCTGAGGTGTATATCTTGAAAAAAGAAGAAGGTGGTAGACACACTCCATTCCACAATAACTATCGTCCACAGTTCTATGTAAGAACAACTGACGTTACTGGTAACATCAACTTGCCTGATGGCGTAGAGATGGTTATGCCAGGAGATAACTTGACAATCACTGTTGATTTGATCCAGCCGATTGCATTAAACGTAGGTTTACGTTTTGCGATTCGTGAAGGAGGTCGTACAGTTGGTGCTGGTCAGGTAACTGAGATTTTAGACTAATCTTATAAGTAATAGTAATTGTCAAAGGGTTACTGTGGGTGTTATCTCGCAGAAACCTTTTGGCGTATTACAAACGGGTGTAGCTCAGTTGGTAGAGCACTGGTCTCCAAAACCAGGTGTCGGGAGTTCGAGTCTCTCCTCCCGTGCAAGTATTACGGGGCTTAGCCTCAATTATAGACGAAGAAAAGATGATTAATTATATCAAAGAATCAGTAGAGGAATTAAAGAACCAGGTTTCTTGGCCTTCACGTCAAGAATCATCTAGCCTTATGGTTACTGTTGCAGTGTTCTCAATCCTTTTTGCCCTATTGACTTGGGGAGTAGACTCTGTATTTAGCCGCTTGATTCAGGTATACTTTAGTTTGATCAAATAATAACGAAGCACAACAATGTCAGAGGTACTCGAAAAGAAATGGTATGTGGTTCGTGCGGTAAGCGGACAAGAGAATAAAATCAGAGGTTATATTCAATCCGAGGTTGAGCGCCAAGGTTTGGGTGATTATCTTGAAGATGTTCTTGTTCCGACAGAGAAGGTTGTTCAGATTCGTAACGGTAAAAAAATTCAAAAAGAACGCACTTATTTTCCTGGATATATTATGATCAAGGCGAATTTAGGTGGTGAGATGGTTCACGTTATTCGTTCGATTACGAATGTCATTGGATTTTTAGGTGAAACCAAAGGTGGAGATCCTGTACCATTGCGTAAGTCTGAGGTGAACCGAATGCTAGGTAAAGTTGATGAGTTAGCACTAAATGCTGATGATGTTGCTATTCCATTTGTGCTTGGTGAAACAGTTAAGGTGGTTGATGGTCCTTTCAATGGTTTCAATGGAACTATTGAGAAAATCAACGAAGAAAAGCGCAAACTTGAGGTTATGGTTAAGATTTTTGGTCGAAGAACACCTCTTGAATTGAGTTATTTACAAGTAGAGAAAATATAAATGTTACATAATCGCTCAGTTGTATCGCTTCCAACAATGCAACGGCAAACGATTAATTATTAATTATGGCAAAAGAAATAGGTAAAGTAGTTAAGCTACAAGTTAGGGGAGGTGCTGCGAACCCATCGCCACCGGTTGGACCCGCCTTAGGTGCCGCAGGTGTAAACATCATGGAGTTCTGTAAGCAGTTTAATGCTAGAACTCAGGATAAAGCTGGTAAAGTTTTACCGGTTGTTATCAATGTTTATACTGATAAGTCTTTCGACTTTGTGGTAAAAACACCTCCGGCGGCCGTTCAGCTATTGGAAGCAGCAAAAGTTAAAAAAGGTTCAGGTGAGCCTAATCGTTCAAAAGTTGCTTCGGTTACTTGGGATCAAATCAAAGGAATTGCAGAAGACAAGATGGTAGATTTAAATGCCTTCACTGTTGAGTCTGCGATGATGATGATTGCTGGTACAGCAAGATCTATGGGTATCAAAGTTTCTGGAACTAAACCTTTTTAATAAACGACTGACGTAATGGGAAAATTGACAAAAAAACAAAAAGAAGCTAGAGCGCTTATCGATAGTTCTAAGCTTTACTCACTTACCGAAGCCGCAGCTTTAGTTAAAGAGATTACCAAATCAAATTTTGATGCATCTGTTGATTTAGCAGTACGACTT
>CBFIGE010000009.1:0-107749 GCA_965662045.1 Flavobacteriaceae bacterium | reverse complement strand
GATGCACAGGGTGGCATATTAGGCAACCCATCTTATAAAAATTTAATTGTTGTTTCTCAAAGAGGGTACAAAAACGATGCTGATCCTGACATCTGGAATGGAGATTCTGATAGAAATGCAATCTATGTTGCTCAAAAAGGATCGAAGAATGACACTGATGTATACCTTGATAATGACTCCGATAGAAACACAATAGGTATTTCGCAAGTTGGTTCAAAAAACTTCGCTGATGTAAACTATGACGAGTCTAATAGAAACACATCAACTATTACTCAAAAAGGAAATACAAATCAAAGCGAAATTAATATGATAATGAGTTCATTGAACTCAATCAATGTTCTGCAAATGGGTGCAGAACACTTTTCTAATGTTTCTATGTCTAACGCAAACATGAACAGTATCAACGTTCTACAAAGTGGAAACTAATTATATTAATTTATCAGTTAGATAATTTAAATACCATCTCAAAGATGCATCCGCAAGAATAGATGAATTACTCGACGGAGAGTAATTAAAAATCGAACCTATTATAAAACCACTTCCTTAAGAGGTGGTTTTTTTTTAACACATTATTAGCATATCCCTTTTAAACCCAAGACAAAAATTACGGTCATACTTTAAAAGAAAATAAATTATGAAGAAAATTATTCTTGTTTTGAGTTTGGCTTTCATCAGTATAAACAGCTATGGGCAAGAGCACAATAAGCAAATAGCTGAAAAAATGAATCCAGCGCAACGAACCGAACTACGCCTAAAACAATTGACCCTCGCTCTAGATTTAAGCGAACAACAGGCAAAGAAGGTGCGTAAAGCTTTCGAGGAGTTTAAACCGGAAATGAAAGACAAGCAAGGCAGAAGTTACGGGCGAAAAGTCCAATTTTTAGAGCATCAAATCTCTTTTCAACGAACAATGAAAAATGTATTAAGTGAAGATCAATTTAAATTGTTTAGAAAACTTAAAGCCAGACAAGGTAAACGTAAAAGAATAGCTTATTCTCGAAATAAAAGAGGGAGAAAAGTTGCGATGTAAAGAAAATACTCACTGTGAATAGTTTGTTAATTATTTGATCCCAAAAAAATCGGTCTTCGGACCGATTTTTTTATTGGAAATCATTTTTAACCTAAAAAACTTTTCTAACTGCTTCAATCGTAAAGTCAATGTCGGCATACGATAAAGCATCATTTAAAAAATAGCTCTCAAAGGCTGAAGGAGGTAAATAAATACCTTCCTTAAGCATTCCATGAAAATACTTGTTAAATGTGTCGTTATTAGCTCTGCTTGCAGAATCAAAATCAACTACAGGCTCCTCTGAAAAATGCACTGACATCATACTGCCTAATCGATTTATAGTGTGCACCACCCCTTTCTCAGTAAGCACTTCAGCTATACCCTTTGCAAGAAAAGCTGTTTTTTCTTCTAGAGATCTAAACACATTTGGATTTTCGTTTAAGGCGGTCAGCATAGCTAAACCTGCATTCATTGCCAAAGGGTTTCCGCTTAACGTACCGGCTTGATAAACCGGACCCTCTGGAGCCAGACAACTCATAATTTCTGATCTAGCTGCAAAGGCACCAACAGGTAATCCCCCTCCGATTACCTTTCCAAAGGTGACTATATCTGCATTGATACCCAAGCATTCCTGTGCTCCACCTGCAGCCAAACGAAATCCAGTCATAACCTCATCAAAAACGAGTAATATACCATTTGCATCACAAATTGATTTGAGTTCCTCTAGGAATCCAGCATGAGGAATGATACATCCCATATTACCCGCCACAGGTTCCAAAATAATACAAGCTATTTCATCTTGATTCGCCTGAACCAAAGCCTTTACACTATCAATATCATTGTAACGAGCAAGCAGAGTGTCTTTGGCTGTACCCTTTGTAACTCCAGGACTACTAGGACTTCCAAAGGTAACCGCTCCAGAACCTGCCTGAATCAAAAAAGCATCTGAATGACCGTGATAGCATCCCGCAAACTTGATTATTTTTTCCTTAGTGGTAAAACCCCTTGCCAAACGAACAGCGCTCATACAAGCCTCTGTACCACTATTTACAAATCGTATCTTATCAATATTGGGCACCATAGAAACTGCTAAATTGGCAATCTCTGTTTCAACTGCTGTTGGGATTCCAAACGAAGTGCCTTTTTCTGCAGTGTTTTTAATTGCATCAATTACAGGTGAATAAGCATGTCCTAAAATAAGTGGACCCCAAGAAGAGATATAATCAATTAAACGATGATCATCTTCTGTTTGCAAATAAGCTCCTTTTGCAGATTTGACAAAAACAGGTGTTCCTCCTACAGCGTTAAAGGCTCTTACTGGTGAATTTACACCGCCTGGAATAACTTTTTTAGCCGCTTCAAACAGAGCGCTACTTCGTTGATATATCATTGGTAATTTTATTGTCGAATTATTAGTTCTTGCCCGATACTGATGATGTTGTCTTCTAGGGCATTCGCTCTTTTAAGTTCGTCTACACTAACGCCATATCTTCTTGAAATGCTATAAAGTGTATCGCCTGAGCGCACTTGAATTTTGTCTGTCGACTGTGGAGGCTTTTTCGTTTTTATTTTGGGCATATCAGCCATAATGAGCCAACCTTTATTCTTTAAATTAGATTTTAAAACTTCATTGTCGTAACGATAAAGTCGGTAATTTTCTATGATACTAATCAATTTTTGTGGGTATTTCGGGTCTGTCGCATAACCTGCTTTTTTCAAACCTCGCGCCCATGATTTATAATCGTCAATCGCCAAGGTAAATAAGGACGCATATCGATTTCTAGTTCTCAAAAATACGGAGTGGTCTCGGTAAGAATACACTGGTAAATTATACTTTCTAAAACATTCTGAAGGTGCATCATCATCATGGCTAACCCAAGGACCGCTCCATCCTTGATGGCATTTTATTCCAAAATGATTATTTGATTTTTGAACTAAATTACTTCTACCTGCTCCACTCTCGAGGATCCCTTGAGCCAAAGTAATACTCGCTGGTATTCCATAATGCATCATTTCTATTTTAGCAACCGGAGCAAAGCCTTTGATGTATTCTTCTGTGCTTCTAAACTCAAAACGCTTGAAAAGACCAGGATCGTTAGGTAATTCTAATCCGTAATCTGTATCAAAATTATATTCTTCTGTAATAAACTCTATCCGTTCGACGTAATCCCCTTCAGTATTTAAGGGTAAATTTGATTTTTGTCTTTCGTCACTTCGAACAACAGTATATGAGGAGCCACAAGACCCAAGAAATAAAACTGTTATCAAAAGCTGAAAAAAGTTTTTTATTCGCATAACAACTGCGGCATTTTCAATCTGTGGAGTCTCTGATTCATTCCTTGAATACCCTGAAGCCCACCTGTATGAATAGCCAAAATTTGAGATTCTTTATCAAAGTTACCAAAGTTCATCTTATCAAAGATGGCATACATCATTTTTCCGGTATAAATTGGGTCTAAAAGCACCTTAGTCTGACAGTAAAAGTCATTTAAAAAATGAATATAGTCTGAATTGATTTTCGCATAGCCTCCTAAATGATACTCATCTAACAATTCAAATTCTGACTGCTCTGATAAATCAGTAATACGCCTTTTCAAACCGGTATCTCTAAGTGAAGCTACTCCTATTAGTTTTTGAGGTGCTTTAATCGATTTTGCTAATCCTGCCATTGTTGTTCCCGTTCCTGCAGCACAAAAAATAAAATTAAAGTCGCTATCGGATTTAGTCAAAATTTCTTGACAACCTTGAACAGCTAGTTCATTAGCACCGCCCTCAGGAATGACATATACATCTGAACCATTGAGCTGAACAGGTAATTCAGTATTTTGCTGTGTCAAATTTTTATAGTAATCTCTGCTAACAAAGCGAAGTTGCATTCCATATTCAACTGCCTTAGACAAGGTTGGATTTAAGTCTTGATGCGCCAATTCATCTCCACGAACCACTCCAATAGCCTTAAACTTATTTTCTTTAGCCGCTGCGGCCGTTGCGAGCAAATGATTACTAAAAGCACCTCCAAAGGTGAGAAGCGTCTTTTTGTTTTGCGCTTTAGCAGCCTGCAGGTTGTATTTCAACTTGCGCATTTTATTTCCAGAAATAACAGGATGTAATTCATCTTCTCTTTTGATGTAAAGTTGAATTTTCCTTTTGGTCAATTCTGGATGATCTATTTTTTGAATACGAGAATTCATAGTGTTAAAAACAGCCTGTAAACCGTGTTAAAATTTGAGAAATCAAAGTTAAAGATAGTTTGACTTCTTATTTTTAGAGTATGAATCGATCAGTACCCATAGAAGAAGGTGATTATTATATGGAAGGAGGGTATCGTGTATTCACCGAACAATACCATCTCAAGAGGGGTTATTGTTGCAGCAGTGGTTGCCGACATTGTCCCTATGGTTATGACGTTAAAAAAAATACCTTTTAAAATACTATATATGAAAACTAAAAAAGTTTTACTCATTGCTCTTGTAATGACCCTTGTCAGTTCATGCGGAAGTATAAGAGTATTTGCAGACTACGACCCAGAGGTGAATTTTAACAGCTATCAAAGTTTTGCCTTCTTTAAACCTGGTATTGATGAAATGAAAATCTCTGAACTCGACAAGCGACGAATGATGAAATCTATCGAAATCGTGATGCAAGAAAAAGGATTTACGCTTCAAGAAAATGCTGATATCCTTGTGAGTTTGTCCACCCGAGAACAAAACAGAGTTGACATCTTTCAGGGCAACAATATAGGTTGGGGATGGGCTAATCCCCTTGGATGGAATTCTAGAGGATTTTGGGGTTCTCCCTATTGGGGAAATCAAACCGCTGTAAGCAGCAGTATTGAAGGCAGTCTGTACATCGATATACTAGACAGCAAAAGCAAGCAACTTATTTGGCAAGGAAAGGGAACTGGCATGCTCAATCCAAGAGAAAATCCGGAAGAAAGAAGTCAACGCATTGAAACTTTTGTACGTTCAATATTGGAAAAATATCCCCCAGAATTATTGAATTAAATTGAAGCAATTAGCTTTTTAGCTTCTTCGATGGCATTCTCCAACCCGTCTGGGTTTTTACCACCTGCTGTGGCGAAAAAGGCTTGTCCTCCGCCTCCACCTTGAATATATCGGCCAAGGGTTTTTACCATTTGACCAGCATTCAAGCCTTTAGATTCGACGAGCTCTTTAGAGATATAACAACTCAATATGGCTTTAGCACTGTTATTTGACCCCATTACTACGATAGCGTTTGGATCGTTAGACCCAATTTCAATACAAATATTTTTAAGAGCTGCAGCGTCCAATTGATTGACTGAGGTGTAGACATTCATCCCATTTATGGTCTCAGCGTCTTGAAGCATTTGTTGTTTTAAAAGTGCCGCCTTTTCATTCAATAGGTATTGCAGTTGGTTCTTTAAATCTGCATTTTCATTTTGCAGTTGTTCAATAGCAGTGTATGTGTTCTGAGCTTTTGGAAATAAATCGTTAATAGCTTTGAGATCTTCTTCCAATTGCTGAAAATAGCCCTTGACCTCCTTAGAAGTGATGGCCTCTATTCTTCGAATACCAGAGGCAACCGCAGATTCTGCTTTGATTTTGAAGTGCCAAATATCTGAGGTCTTCTGCACATGCGTACCTCCGCACAATTCAACCGATGGTCCAAATTGAATCGTTCGTACTTTATCACCGTATTTTTCTCCAAAAAGTGCCATAGCACCCTTGTCTAGGGCCTCTTGCATGCTAATTTCACGCTCTTCAACAACTTCTATAGCTTCAGAAATCATGGTATTCACGCTCTTTTCAATTTCGACAAGTTCTTCGGTCTGTACTTTAGAAAAATGTGAAAAATCAAAGCGCAGGCCATTTTCATTGACTGAAGATCCCCTTTGCTCTACGTGAGAACCTAATACATTTCTAAGTGCATGATGCAAGAGATGCGTTGCCGTGTGATTCGAACAGGTATTTCTTCGTTTTACCGCATCTACTTTTAAAGTGAAGTCTACATCTAGATGTATTGGTAATTTCTTTACAAAATGAAGAATTTCTTTATTCTCTTTTTTGGTCGCAATTACTTGTATTTGTTCTCCTTTGTCATTATCAATAAATCCGCGATCTCCTATTTGACCTCCACCTTCGGGATAAAAGGGTGTTGAATTAAATACAAGTTGGTAGGTCATTTCCTTCTTGTTAGAAGTGATCACTCTGTATTTAATCAATTTTGATTTCAGTTCTAAAGCATCATGACCTACGAAAGATTCAAATTGTCCTTGATTTACACTATTCCAATCGGTTGTGCTTGTCGCGGCTGCAGATCTCGAACGCTCCTTTTGTTTTTTAAGTTCCTCTAAAAAGGCAGAATGATCGTATTTTAATCCTTTTTCTTCTAAAATCAATGCGGTCAAATCAACCGGAAAACCAAATGTGTCATACAATTCAAAAACAGTGATTCCAGAAATTACATCATTTATTGATTTTTTGGTGATTTTATCTAACAATTTTAAGCCCTGTTCTAAGGTTCTTAAAAAAGACTGTTCTTCTTCCTTAATCACTTGAACAATCAACTGTTCTTGTTTTTGCAATTCAGTATAAAAACCTCCCAACTCCTTTATCAAAATGTCTACCAATTTATATACAAAAGGTTCTGTGAGATTCAAAAAGGTAAATCCATAACGAATAGCTCTTCTCAGAATTCGTCTAATGACATATCCGGCACCGTTATTACTGGGCAATTGCCCATCTGCAATGGCAAATGAAACGGCCCGGAGGTGATCTACAATCACCCGAATTGCAATATCTATGGTTTCTTCAGCGCCGTATCTTTTGGATGACATTCGTTCCAATTCCGCAATTAAAGGGGTAAAAACATCGGTGTCATAATTAGAAGTTTTTGATTGTAAAACCATACACAGACGCTCAAAGCCCATTCCTGTATCTACGTGTTTTTCAGGCAGAGGCTCTAGACTTCGGTCTGCTTTTCTATTGTATTGCATGAATACCAAATTCCAAATCTCCACCACTTGAGGATGATCTTTATTGACCAATTCTCCACCTGATATTTGCTTTTTTTCTTCAGGGCTTCTCAAGTCGATATGGATTTCTGAACAGGGTCCACAAGGACCTTGTTCACCCATTTCCCAAAAATTGTCCTTTTTATTTCCGAGTAAAATTTGTTCCTCTGGAATTATGGCTTTCCACAAGTCAAATGTCTCTTGGTCAAGTGATAAACCATCCTCATCTGCACTTCCTTCAAAAACAGTCACATACAAATTCTCCTTAGAAATTTGATATACTTCTGTAAGGAGTTCCCAAGCCCATTCAATGGCTTCTTTCTTAAAATAATCTCCAAAACTCCAGTTTCCTAACATTTCAAACATCGTATGGTGATAGGTGTCTTTTCCTACCTCCTCAAGATCGTTGTGTTTACCACTAACTCTGAGACATTTTTGGGTATCTGCAACTCTTTTAACCTCAGCTCTAGAATTACCTAAAAAGTATTCTTTAAACTGATTCATTCCTGCATTCGTAAACAAAAGAGTAGGATCATTCTTCATCACCATTGGGGCTGAAGGAACAATCTGGTGTTGCTTTTTGCTGAAAAAGTCCAAAAAAGTCTGTCGTATTTCCTTTGAATTCATGCGGTGTAATTTCAATTCCAGTTTATTCGTTTCTTAAACAGGTCAAAAATAGAACAATTAGAAAGATTATAATTGCACACCCTTGCAGTTCTTCGAGCTTTTCATCCTTTATAAAGAGCAAATAAACATCGGCACACCAACTCAACTATTTTTAGTAAATTTGAGATAGTTCATTTCTTAATGGACATGCGTTTAAAGCTGAAAACTAAACTATGGGTAAACAACCACATTTTTACTACGATCCCGATAGCTTATCATACAGAGAAGTCACTCATACTAAAAGTAAGAAATACTTGAGAACTTTTGGGTTTATCCTGAGTTCAGCAATAACCGGTTTTCTTCTTTTCTTACTCGCCAATCAAGCGGAATATATCAGAACTCCAGAAGAAATAAGACTTGGATATGAAAATGAGAATTATAAGCAAGATTATGAGTTATTGAAAGAAAGATCTACTCGAATAGAACAAGCTGTTGAAAATTTAAGAAAACGAGATGCCGAGATTTACCGTAGGATTTTTGAAATGGATCCTATTTCTGAGGAAAATTTTTACGCAGGTTTTGGAGGAGTAAATCGTTATGAAAAATATCAAGGTTATGAAAATTCTGATCTAATAAAAGAAACAGTCAAAAAAGTAGAACTTTTAGAGAAAGCCATTTCTGTGCATTCAAAATCACTAGATGACATCAAAGACAATGCACTTCGCAAGGAAGAATTACTCAAAGCTATTCCTGCTATACAGCCCATTAAAAACGAAGATTTAAGAAGGATGGCTTCAGGATATGGATATCGAACTGATCCCTTTACTAAAGTTCGAAAGTTTCATGATGGAATGGACTTTTCTGCCCGAACAGGAACACCTATATACGCTACTGGAGACGGAAAGGTAACCAGACGAGATTCTAGAGCAGCCGGATACGGCAATCACATACGAATAGACCATGGATATGGATATATAACGTTATATGCACACTTGAGTAAATACAATGTGCGCAGAGGTCAACGAGTTCGAAGAGGAGATATCATTGGATTTGTGGGAAATACAGGTCGCTCAAGAGGTCCTCACCTTCATTATGAGGTTCGAAAAAATGGTCGCGCCATTAATCCTTTAAACTTTTATGCTGGAACGCTTAGTGCTAAAGATTATGAAAAATTACGCAACAGAGCTGAAGTTGCAAATGAGGCCTTAGATTAATGCCGATCGTTAACCTACCAGAAAAAAGATATTACACTATTGGAGAAGTGGCCGCCGCTTTTGATGTGAATTCCTCTCTAATCCGTTTTTGGGAAAAAGAGTTTAGCAAACTAAATCCTAAAAAAAATTCAAAAGGTGATCGCAGGTTTACCCCTACAGATGTTGAATACATTGAACTCATTTTTAACCTAGTAAAAGAACGAGGATTTACTCTTGAAGGAGCTAAACAAGAATTGAGTAACAATCATCAGAAAATAAAAAATAAAAAACAGCTTTTGGAAAAACTAAAAGGTTTAAAAGTAGAGCTCATCAATATAAAAGAAGAATTACAAAAATGAAAAAAGGATTAATCGTACTTATCGTTATCGGAATAATTGGATTTCTCGGAGTATCGTGGTATGTCTCGAGCACCAATCAATTGGTAGAAATGAAAGGACAAGCCACGAAACAATGGGCTAATGTTGAGAGTTCTTATCAGCGCAGATCTGATTTAATTGGTAATTTAGTCAAAACTGTTCAAGGTGCAGCCGAATTTGAACGAAGTACTCTAACCGAAGTGATTGAAGCACGAGCCAAAGCCACTAGCACAACAATTGACATCAATGCGGCGAATTCATCTCAACTAGCACAATTTCAACAAGCCCAAGGTGAATTGAATTCAGCTTTATCTCGACTTTTAGTGAGCGTAGAACGCTATCCAGAACTTAAAGCCAATCAAAACTTCTTAGAATTGCAATCTCAGCTCGAAGGAACTGAAAATAGAATCAATGTTGAGCGCAACAGATTTAACAATTTAGCCGGAGATTACAACATTAGTATTCAAAAAATCCCGATGAAGTTCATCGCCTCTTGGGGAGATTTCAACGCACTGGCTTTATTCAGCGCAAATCAAGGTGCTGAAGATGCACCTGAGGTTGAATTTAATTTTTAAACATGGCCGAGGCTCAAACTCTTTTTAGCGTTCAAGACGAACAAGAAATTGTAACGGCTATTCAAGAAGCCGAAACACAAACATCAGGAGAAATACGTGTTCATGTTGAAGCCAGTTCAGAATCTAAAGAAACCACTCAACGTGCTATTGAAGTATTTCAAATGCTTAAAATGCACGAAACAGAAGCGCGAAACGGAGTACTCTTTTACCTAGCCCATGAAGATAAAAAATTCAGTATATACGGAGACCAAGGTATTAATGAAGCTGTTGAAGCCAATTTTTGGGAGGACATTCGAGATCTAATGCAGGCAGCCTTTAGACAAGGTGATTTCAAAAAAGGATTAATCGATGGCGTTTCGGCCTCAGGACAAGCGCTAAAAAAGTATTTTCCCTACCAAAGCGACGACAAAAACGAATTAGATGATAGCATTTCAAAGGCCTAAGAACACCTACATTTTTACGTCCATTTTAGCTCTACTCTGCTTGAACTTTACAGCAGCACAATTTGAAATTCCTGAGAAACCCTCCTTACAAACCTCGCTTTATGATTACGCTGATATTCTTTCAGCCTCTGAAAAGTCGGCTTTAGAACGTAAAATAATTCAATATGCAGATAGCACTTCAACCCAAATTGTAGTAATCAGTATATCGAGTACCAATGGAGAAGAAATTAATTTTTTAGGAGCAAATTGGCTCAGTGCATGGGGAATCGGTCAAAAAGGTGTAGACAATGGTATCTTAATATTAGTCGCTGACCAAGATCGAAAAGTAGGCATAAATACGGGCTACGGAGTTGAATCTATGCTAACCGATGCTTTAAGTAAAAGAATTATTGAACAACGTATAATTCCAGAATTTAAAAACGGTGATTACTACGGAGGTCTTGATTCAGGTGTTGAAGCGATTTTTGAAGTACTAAGTGGTTCATTTGACAGTTCGTCCCAATCGAGCAATTCTGATGATTTAAAGGGCTTTTTTGTGTATGTCTTTCTGTTTATCGTAGTATTTGCTTTTCTAGCAAGTCGAGGAGGAAGAGGCGGCCCTAGAGGACGAAGAAGGGGCTATGATCCACTTACTGACGCTTTTATCCTCAGCAGCTTAGGAAGAAGTGGAGGATCGGGTTCAGGCGGATTTGGAGGCGGATTTGGAGGCGGCTTCGGAGGCGGCTTCGGAGGAGGTGGTGGAGCCTCAGGAGGTTGGTAATAGCTTTTACTTTTTACGCATAAACAAACTCATCGGCACCCCGCCAAAATCAAACTCAGACCGGATTTTATTTTCTAAAAAACGCTTGTAAGGATCTTTAATGTACTGCGGCAGGTTGCAGAAAAAAGCAAACTGTGGGTATGGAGTAGGAAGCTGAGTGCAAAATTTAATTTTAATGTATTTTCCTTTAATCGCTGGAGGAGGAAACTTTTCAATAAGAGGTAAAAGGTAATCGTTTAGGGTCCTAGTTTTGATTTTTTTAGAACGATTTTCAAAAACCTGAACAGCTGTTTCTATTGCCTTATAAATACGTTGTTTTTCGGTGACCGACATAAATACAATTGGAACATCCGTAAATGGCTCAATAGCTTTTTTTATGGCGGTAGTATATTCCTTAACCGAATGCGTATTTTTTTCAACTAAATCCCATTTGTTTACCAAAATAACAATGCCTTTATTATTGCGATGTGCGAGCCAAAAAATATTTTGAACTTGACCGTCGAAGCCTCTGGTAGCATCTAAAATCAATAGGCATACATCTGCATTTTCAATTGCTCGTACGGATCTCATAACCGAATAGAACTCAAGATCCTCTTTGACCTTAGCTTTTCTTCGTATGCCTGCTGTATCAACTAAATTGAATTCAAAACCAAAACGATTGTACTTGGTGTCTATGGCATCTCTAGTCGTTCCAGCAATATCTGTAACGATATAGCGGTCTTCTCCAATTAGTGCATTAATAAAAGAGGATTTTCCAGCATTGGGTCGCCCAACCACCGCAAATCGGGGAAGGTCATTTTCAGTTTCAGTCTCTTCAGGAAGTTTTTCTACTAGCGCATCGAGTAATTCTCCTGTTCCACTGCCATTAATACTCGAAAGGCTGTAGTAATCACCTAATCCTAAAGCGTAAAACTCCACAGCCTCTGCCTCTCGCATTGAGTTATCTACTTTATTGACTGCAACAAAAACAGGCTTATCTACACGTCTGAGTAATTTAGCAACATCCTCGTCCATTCCGGTAATACCTGATTCAACGTCTACCATGAATATAATGACATCTGCCTCATCTATTGCTAATTCGACCTGCTGGTCAATTTCTTTTTCAAATATATCATCTGAACCAACTACATAACCTCCGGTATCGATTACCGTGAATTCTTTTCCGTTCCAATCACTTTTGCCATAATGGCGGTCTCGTGTAACTCCACTGACAGCGTCAACAATAGCCTCGCGTCTTTGAATAAGTCTATTAAACAAGGTGGATTTTCCAACATTGGGTCTACCTACTATGGCAACAATGGCACTCATACTCGATTTGATCTAGGCGGCAAAGTTATCAATAATCAAATTAACCTAAGAAGTCAAGAATCACCTCATTGCTGATAGCCAAATCGCTTGAGTTGGCTACTACTAGAACGCCAGTCTTTATTGACCTTAACGTAGAGTTCTAGGTGGATTTTCTTTTGAAAAAAGAGCTCTAAATCTTCTCTGGCCTCGGTACCTACTCTTTTGAGTTTACTCCCTTTGTGTCCTATGAGAATTCCTTTTTGAGTTTCGCGCTCTACCATAATCACAGCCCGAATTCGAATTATCTTTGAATTTTCTTCAAAACTTTCTGTGACTATTTCAACCGCATAAGGAACTTCTTTTTTGTAATGCAATAATATCTTCTCTCGAACCTTTTCATTGACAAAAAATCGTTCTGGTTTATCGGTGAGCTGATCTTTTGGAAAATAAGCTGGCGACTCAGGTAATAATTCTTTCAAACGCTGATAAACCAAATCTGTTTGGAATTTTTCAATAGCCGAGATGGGATATATTTCTGCTCCGGGAAGCTGTGTTTTCCAATAAGAAACTTCCTCTTCTAAGGTGATCTGATCGGTCAAATCAATTTTATTTAGCAATAAGACCACAGGGGTTTTGGTCTCTTGTAATTTTTTAAAAAATAAAGCGTCTTTGAGCTGCTTCTCTCCTATTTCCACCATGTACACGATGACGTCCGCATCTTCAATGGCTGTTTTTACAAAATCCATCATAGAAGACTGCAATTCATATGCAGGTTTTATGATTCCAGGTGTATCCGAAAAGATCATTTGAACTTCAGGTTCATTGACAATTCCAAGAATACGATGCCGAGTGGTTTGTGCCTTAGCTGTAATAATCGAGAGCCGCTCACCTACTAAGACATTCATCAGTGTAGATTTACCTACATTGGGATTTCCGATAATATTTATAAAGCCCGCTTTGTGCATTCAATTTCAATTACAATTCATTAGCCTTAAAACGCTTGAAATAAGATTTTGCTGCAGCATTCACTTTTGGAGAAAGTAATATTACGGCAATCATATTGGGTATAAGCATTAAAGAATAAGCTAAATCCATTAGGTTAACCACTAAATCGACAGACGCAATCGCAGCTATCACAATTGTAATTATATAGAAATAATTGAAGTATTTGCCAGCCTTTGTACTTCGGGTCAAATAGCTTAAACTCTTTACTCCAAAATAACTGTATGTGAAAATCGTTGATAACGCAAACGCAGACACTACAATCATTAAAATGACATCACCAAATCCAAACAAGGTCTTTTTAAAAGCAATTAAAGTCATGAGGATTCCATTAGTCTCTGCCTCTAAATAAGCGCCGCTCAATAAAATAACTAGGGCCGTAATCGTACATACAACAATGGTATCAATGAAAGGTCCCAACATAGCTACCAACCCCTCTTGAATTGGTTCGTCAGTTTTAGACTGCCCGTGATACATTGGGGCCGAGCCCAATCCAGCTTCGTTAGAAAACATAGCTCTTCGTGCACCCAAAATGACTACACCCCAAATTCCACCTTGAATAGCCGTGTCAAAATTAAAGGCCTCTGTGATGATGAGTTGAAATGAAGGTAGAATAGCCTCTAGGTTAGAAAGAAGAACAAATAAAACCGCAACAATATAAATAAGAACCATAGTTGGAACAATTCTAGAAGCCACCTTGGCAATTTTTTGTATTCCACCAAAAATCACCAAAGATGTTAAGCCAGCGAGCACTAAACCGATGATTAATTTCCATCCAAAATCTCCAAAATTAGCCAAGGTTTCATTAGGACTTACTACCGACATAAAGGTTTGTGTGAATTGATTGGCTTGAAAAATGGCCAAAAAGCCTATCATACCGAAAATAGAATAAAAGACGGCTAAAGGTCTTCCAAATTGTTTGAGACCCGCATTCATATAGTACATTGGACCTCCCTGGGCAGTACCAGAGGCATCTATAGCACGAAACATTACAGCTAAAGAACAGGAGTAATATTTAATGACCATTCCTAACACAGCCGTTACCCAAATCCAAAAAATCACACCAGGGCCACCTAAATATATCGCTATGGCTACACCTGAGATATTTCCTAGACCAACTGTGGCCGCAATAGCCGATGAGAGTGCTTCCCAATGCGATACCTCTCCGGTCGCACCTTCTTTATCGTACTTTCCTCGAGTAATGTCAATCGCGTGTTTAAAATAGAGATAGGGTTTGAATCCAGAAGAAATTGCCAGATAGAGTCCACCTCCTAGTAATAATAAAAGCATGGCCCATTCGGTATAGGGCAATAATGCAGAAATAAGTTGGTCGATTGCATTCATTATTCGCAAGGTAAACATTTTAAAATGCTAAAAAGAATCCCATATTAATCACAGGAGCTGCCGAGAATCGATCGGCGATATCAAGGGCCTGATTTATGGGGTCAAAGGTATATTTTCGAGCAATGATATTTTCAGTTGAAAATACATTTTGAAGGGAGAATCTTAAATTGGCATCTATTGATTTTAAGGAAAGTTTTTTATTCATAAAAAAATCAAGACGACTGTAATTTTTAAGTGTTCGTTGATTAAATCCTTCATCATAAGTAAAAGTGTAATCACTCGGATTAGTAGGATTGGCATCGACTCCCGAAGGCACAGAATAGGGAACCCCATTTCTAAACACGGCATTTAGTCCTAAGGTAATAGTATTGAAGTCGTATTGTCCTCCTAAGCTCAGTTGATTGCGAATACTAAAATTTGCAGGAAACCATTGATTAGAAGCCAATGATTGCTCAGCATCCAAATAAGTATAACTGACCCAAGTCGTTCCTGATTTAAACCTTTGTCGTATTAAAGTATTGATTCCATTTGCACGAAATTCCCCATCGGTGAAAGCACCTAAATCGGCATTTAAAAATCCAAATAAGGAAGCGTTTAATCCCGAATTTATAGCGTTGAAATACTCTAGGTCAATTAAGGTATTCTCAAAATTATAAGTTGCATTCAGCGCCCATTTCTCAGAACGTAAAATGGAATAATTTGTACCATTCGCGCCTACCCAAATTTGATTTTGATTCTCCAATGATTGAGAAATAGCCTCTTGTATCTGAAAGGCATTTTGACTATTACGTTCATATATACCGTGAAAAGTAAGTCGATTACCCAATCGATATTGAAAACGGATTCTAGGCTCCAAAAGCAAGGCATCTCTCGTATTATATTTCTGTAAACGAATACCTGTTTCTAGCTGTATCTCTGGTGTTAATAAATAAGAGGCGTCAACAAATAGGGCAAACATCTGCGTATCGTATTGCTCTTGACGATCTGTTTTTTCTTCCCTGAAGGATTGGGATTCTTTCTCGAAAATTTGTTTTCGATTATAATCTAAACCAGTGTATAAAATTAGATTTTCATTTGCCGGATGCTCCAAAAATGTTTCAAAAGAAGTGTAGTTAAGACTATTTCCTCTCTGGTTGACAAACTCCTCTTGAGCAGAAGTAACAATGTTATTTTCGATTTGATTAAATCGAGAAGAAAATATACTCTGCGATAGGGAAGTAAATGTGCTGTACTTTTTATTTTCGGATTTCCACTGTAGCGACCATCCATAATTTGAAGATTCAAATTGCTCTTGAACCTCTTTATTGACTTGATTAAAACTATATTGCAACTCGTCAATCGCATTGAAGTGATGAAAATTCAATTTATTCTTTTCATTAATTCGATATTCTAAAGACACTTGATAATCGCTGTAATTCAAAAAATCAAAGGTGTTAGTTTGCTCCGTAACACTACTACCTTGCTTAATTTTATCAATATAAGGCGAGGCAAATTGTGCGCTACTGAATGGGTTGCTGTGTCTAAAACTCAAACGCGCAAACCATTTGTCAGAAAAAGAGAGACGGGTGCCAAATTCAAAATCCAACAAATTGATTCCTACTCGTGCCAAGGTTTCTTTTTTTGGCACTTGAGTGACCATTTGTAATTGACCTCCTATTTGATCACCCCATCTAGGAGATAAGCCGTTTTTTTTCAATTTTACTTGATCTATCGAAAACGGATTGACAACTGAAATTCCTCCAAAAACATGAGATCTTTTAAACATTCGAATACCATTCCAATAAATAGCGTTGTGGTCAGGCCCGTTTCCTTGAATATATAAATTACCTGTAGCATCATCAGCATTTGTTACCCCTGGAATTGTTTCTGCCATTTTAAATACATCATTCTGTATAGAACCTGGTGTAATGATTTCGTCGTTGCGATTAAAAGTGAAATAACGTTGAGATGATTTCTGTATTCCCTTGAGCTGATAGGTGAGTTTTACCTCATTTAAAGCAATGACTTCCCTTGAGAAATACAAGGTTTCACAATTTGAAGATCGGTTAAAACCTAGACTAATTGCCGGATATTCAGGATGACTAAATTTGATTAAAGGTGTATTGGTAAAAACATCCAATTGAAAAAATCCGTCCTCATCAGTAAAAGTACTTTTTAGATCGTAACTTAATCTTACGTTTGATAAGGGAGCGTAGGTGAAGTCGTCTATAATTCGACCACACAGACTCCAAAAATTCCGTTTGGCTGTAATGTAATAATAGCGGGAATCTAAGTGATAAAATCCAAATTCAGTATTACTATCAAGCCAGTCTTGGGCGGCTTTAATGTCACTAAATTTAATCGGGTTCATAACAAATACATCCTCTACAAGTTGGGCTCGATATGACAGAGATACATCAAATTGCAAAGAGATTTCGTTGAGAATTTCTTTTAGAGGAACACGATCAGATTGGGCAATTAGGCTACATGACATTCCTAGTAAAAAGAAAACATAAAAAACCCATTTAATTCGGCAAAACAATGATGCTTTGTTGGGTTTTCTCATAATTCAACTCAAATGGACGCATAACTATATTCAAAGATAAGTCAAGGTCCTCAGAATTTATAGTCCCACTAAACCCTTCCTCAAATAAAGGGTTTGTATCGTCAAATTGAATGTCTATAGAAAATATAGCGCTTAACTCAGTTAATACTGTTTTTAAAGGCACGTTGTCAAAGTGCTCGATGGCAGCTATGTGATCTTTTAATTGGTGAACATGAACTTTTTTTAACTGATTACCAAACTGCTCTCCTTTTTCAATTACCCCTTGAGTCTCATCTGTATTAACCCAGACAGTTCCGCTAAAACATTGAACGTTAAAGATACCTTTTCGTTCAAATACCCTAAATGAGGTTCCGAGTACTTCTACCGAACCTAGGTCAGATTGAACACGAAAATCAGATCCTTTTTCAACGTCAAAAAACGCATTCCCCTTTAAGTCAAGCGTTCTTCTAAATGCATAAAGCACTTTGTTATAGGAAAAACTAGAATTGGGCTCTAAAGTAACCCTTGACTCATCAGGGAGTACTACCACTTGTAGACTGTTAGTGGAGGTATATGTAGTTTTTTGCAATCCAACAAAAAGACCCAATAAAAGCATCAAAGAAGCGGCTATAGACAAGGGCCTTAAAACCATAATTTTCGACTTTTTTACAGCCTTTTTAGGCTGATCTAAAAGCTTAAAGAATTCATCTTTTCGTTTTTGATCACGCTCAGGGGTAGCGAGTGAATCTAATTCATTTAGAATCACTCGATACGATTCAACATGATCATCACCCACCTGATCTTTGAGTTGTTGATCAGACACTTCCCCTGAAAGCCATTTGGCTAAAACGTATTCTTCCTTTTTCATACGTATTTCTTTGTTTCAACGATTTCACTGCGTATCAAAACCAGTGCGTTGTGAATTCTTTTTTCAATAGTTTTAACTGAAACCTTCATAATTTCAGCAATTTCTTTATATGTTTTTTTCTCGATACGACTGAGCAAAAAAGCTTGTCGTTCCAAAGGTTTCATAAGATCCAGAACCTCATTGATTCTAATTTCAAATTCTTTAGTTTCCATTTCAAACTCCGGGGAATGCACCTGTTTTGAACCGTCAACCTGGGCGACAAACTTTCGTTTATTCTCTTCTTTGCGAAGTACATTTAAACTGTCGTTTCTACCCATAGTATATAAAAGTGATTTAATGTTTACATCAGAGTATTTAGCACAGTTCTTCCACAGATTCAAAAAGACATTCTGCGTGACATCCTCAGCCATAGAAGGGTTTCCAAACTTATATACCAAAAAGCGATAAAGCTCGTCAGAGTAGTTTCTGTAAATCCCTTCAAAATATCTTTTATTACATAATCCCATATATCACATTCACTTTTTGAAATTTATGGGAAGTACCCAAAAGGCCCTTCCCATAACTTTTTCAATTCAGACAATATCCGTCTGAAAACCTAAAACTAAAATATCAAACTATTACTTTTATTTATTCTACTCGTTGTATTACCAATGTCTCAACTGAACCTTCTCCTCCACTCACATCTATAAGCTCAATACTATTATCTGTCAGGGATTTAACTACCCATGAATCTGACAGCTCACCAAGAGGAGCAACTTCTCCTAAATCGATAACCAATTCTAATTCTCTAGATGATGATATCCTCACTGACCACATTCCTTCGGTAGTGTTTTCATCGATAACTGCGTGGAAAACACCATCGTCTGCAAAACTCAAGATGTAATTTTCAAAATCAGCAGTCACATCTACACCGTCATCGATATAACTAGAAACACTCCAATTGGTCAAGCCTAAAAATGCTGCAAACCCTAAAAGGGTTTCTTCTTCACCATAGTAATAATCATCGTCTTCATCTTCGTCATCTCCGTAATACGGGTCGTCGTCAAAATCCCATCCATCGTACTCTAGAATTAAATTTCCTCTGCGATCAAAAAATAATAAAACATCATTATCTAGTTTAATTCCGATAATAAAATTGAATTTGATTTCAACGTCAGTGATGTAATTATCTGGATAGTTTTCAATCAAGTAATCGGTGATTCGCTGTCTGACCTCTTCATCTAAATCATCAAAAGAAATCTCTTCATGGCCGTTGCGATACGAACCTCCGTAGCGAATGAAATTACCTTCTAAATCAAAGTATAAAATTTTACGAGGATTTAGTTTTACCCGCAAATAATCGTTCAGTTTTAAAATTCTTTTAATCTCAGACTCTGGGTGATTCTCATTGAGGAAGGCTATAATATTGGCTGCCACGGCCTCATCGAGTTCTTCTAATTCGACCACTGCAACTCTTCTGTTGTCTTCTCTATGATCAAAATCTCCATCATAAGCTCCAAGAAAGTTTCCTTCACCATCAAAGAATAAACGTAATTCTGACTCGAGTTTTACTTTGATGGCAAGTTCGCCATAGCGCTCAAGTTTATCTACCATATCATCGGGGTGATTATTGGTGATATAATCTTGAATGCGTTGTGCAACTTCTGCATCTAAGTCATCGATGGTGATTTCTTCTCCACGTCCTTTGTACCCGTGATCGTCTACATAGAGAATTTGCCCATCGTAATCAAAATAAAGCTCGGTGCGATTCGAAAGTTTTACTTTGATAAAAGTTGGATAGATTTTAAAGTAGCGCACATCTAAATTTGGATAGTTTTGATCTAAATACGCTTGAATCGCTTGTGCTACTGCATCGTTTAGTGCATTTAAACTCGTATTTTGTGATTCTAGGTTGTTCAAAAACCCATCACCGTCTTCGTCCTCATCTTCCTCATTTGAATAACCGTCACCGTCCATATCGTCATCAATTTCATTGGCGATTCCATCACCATCAATGTCATCGTCATCGTCGTTTTGTAGACCGTCGCCATCGATGTCATCATCATGTGTGTTTTTAATACCATCACCGTCAGTATCAATTGCTCCTTGGTCAAGCACGCCATCGCCATCAGCATCAGCGTCGGCATCATCGTTTATCCCGTCGCCATCACTATCTGTCCCATTATCTAGAGTTCCATCGCCATTGGTGTCTGCATCTGCGTAATCGTTAATACCGTCTTGATCGATATCTTGAGCAGTTAAAACTCCTCTGAGCTCTGCAACTGGTTTTGAACTCGCACTTAAGGGATTTTCGTCGCCTTGAGGGTCTAACTCTAATTCTTCTAGATTGTCTACCTGGCAAGAGGATGCAATCATAAGAACTATTAATAAAATCGATTTGGAAAAATTTTTCATAAGAATATTAAATTTTATACTACATAAACACCTTTACACTGAAATACCCTATCAAAAAATTCATTTTTTTTAAAAAATTTTTTCCATCAATGAATTTCAGAAGTTTACTTCTTCATATTAGCTTTAAATTAAATGTTTTTATACTTTTAAAAGACTAACTAAAAAGAAGAAATATAGATGGCTAAACTCAATTCAAGACGAAGTTTTATTAAAAAATCAGCCGCCGCTGGTGCAGGTTTTTTTATTGTCCCGAGAAATGTTCTGGGAGGCCCTGGATTTATAGCGCCAAGTGACCAACTTGGAATTGCAGCAGTAGGGTCAGGTGGAAAAGGAAGTTCAGATTTACGGAACGCCTATAACGATGGAATAAACCGAGTTGTCGCGCTATGTGATATCGATCCTAAACGCGCAGGTGCTTCGATCAAGGCACACAAAAAAGCGAAGTTCTATTACGATTATAGAGAAATGCTTGAAAAAGAAAAAGGTATAGATGCGGTGACCATCTCAACACCTGATCACACGCATGCGCTAATTGCCTATGATGCAATGATGAGAGGTAAGGCCGTTTACGTCCAGAAGCCATTAACACACACCATTGCAGAAGCCAGATTACTTACCGAAACTGCTCGTGCTCAAAAAGTGGTAACTCAAATGGGAAATCAAGGTGGATCTAACGAGGGAGTAAATAAAGTTATTGAATGGGTAAAAAGCAATAAAGTAGGCACCATCTCTAAAGTAAATGTATGGACGAATAGACCCGTTTGGCCCCAAGGAGTGAACATGAAAAAAGAAGATGCCTCTCAAAGACCAGAAGACATCGCCTGGGATTCATGGATTGGACCGGCTAAAAGCCGAAAGTACACCCCTGGTTTACACCCCTTTGACTGGAGAGGATTTTGGGAATATGGAACAGGAGCTCTTGGAGACATGGGATGTCACTTATTCGACGCGCCCTACAAAGCCTTAGGACTAGGATATCCATCAGGAGTTCAATCCAGTGTAGCTGATGTTTACTCACAAATGTGGACTCCAGATTACACCCCTGAAGGCTGCCCAATTTCAACACGTGTAACTATTGATTTTCCAGCAGACGAGCTCAATAGAGAAGGCGTTGTTTTTGAATGGACTGATGGAGGAATTCAACCCTCAATTCCAGATTTATTAGTCGAGCAAAATTTCCGTCCAGATTCAAGTGGCGTCATGATGTTCGGTAGCAAAGGAATCATTACCGTTGACACCTACGGAAACAATCCTAAATTGTTTAGAGAGGGAGAAGAAATGATTCATTACGACACCAGCTTTCAAGAAAATCTAGACCTAAAGCACAATCAGTCATGGACCGAAGCAGTAAAAGCAGGTTTTGACTCGGCTGAGCACAAGGCACTGACCTCATCGTTTGACTACGCAGGACCATTTACCGAGACCGTACTCATGGGTAATCTCGCTATTCGATCTCATCAACTCAGACGACCAAGAGAAAACGGTAGAGGATTTGATTATTACGGAAGACGCAAATTGTATTGGGATGGTAACGCAATGAAAGTGACCAATTTTGATGAAGCCAATCAATTCGTAACCAAACCTTATAGAAACGGTTGGGAATTAGCCAACCTCTAAAATACAAGCCCGCTTCACGCGGGCTTTTTTAAATCTTTATGATAGATAACACCCGTGTTTTACACGCTAAATACATTTTACCCATTATTCCCATAGACACTGTCTTTGAAAATCACTGTGTGGTCATCAAAAACGGAATCATACAAGAAATTGTTGAAAGTAGTGAAGGGCGTGAAAAACACCCTAAAGCCCAGCACCAAAATTTCTCAGAAAGCATACTTATGCCTGGGCTGGTCAACACGCACTGTCATTCTGCAATGACCCTTCTCAGAGGATATGCCGATGACTATTTACTGAGTGATTGGCTGCAAAAACACATCTGGCCGGCAGAAGCCAAATGGGTTAACTACGACTTTGTATATCAAGGAACTACAATTGCCATTGCTGAAATGCTTAAAAGCGGCACCACCTGTTTTAGCGATATGTACTTCTTTCCTGACGCAGCAGCTAAAGCAGCACTAGACGCAGGAATTAGAGCTGTGCTGTCTTTTCCGATTATGGAGTTCTCTAACCAATGGGCTACAAATTCGGAGATGCACTTAGAAAAAGGTCTTATGGTCTATGAAGAATTCAAAAAACACGAATTACTAGATTTTAGTTTAGGACCTCATGCACCTTACTCCGTTTCAAATCAAACCGTTTTTGCTGTTATTGAAGCTGCAGAAAAAAACGATTTAGAAATTCAAATTCACCTACACGAGAGTGAAAAAGAAATCATTGATTCTGTTGAAGAGTATGGCGTTCGCCCAATTAAGCGTTTAGAAGATTTAGGTCTTTTAGGACATAGACTACAAACAGTACACATGACACAAATCGACCAGGACGACTTTACAGCTATTGTGAGAACTGGTACAAAAGTGATTCACTGCCCAAGTTCAAACATCAAATTAGCCTCTGGAGTCTGCCCAGTTCAAGATTTTATAGACCAAGGGGTAAACGTTAGTTTAGGCACTGATGGAGCTGCTAGTAATAATATGCTTGATTTATTTGCAGAATTAAGACTGGCTTCTTTACTGGCCAAGATCAAAAGCTCAGATCCACGTGCCCTGTCAGCCCATCAGGCACTTCGTATGGTCACCATTGAAGGAGCAAAAACACTGGGGCTTGAAAAAAGTATTGGCAGTTTAGAAAAAGGCAAAAAAGCAGATCTTATTGCCGTTGATTTGAACAAAATTGAAAACAATCCCGTCTACCATCCAGAATCCTCATTGGTTTACACCTCCAGTGGAACTGCAGTAACCGATTCATGGGTTAATGGTGAACCCCTGCTTTCTGAGGGTAAACTTCGCGCTTTAGATGAAACTGCACTCCTTGCAATAATGCGAGAATGGTCTGCAAAAATTACGGCTTAGTTTCTGCTTCTAAAGCAATACGCATAATTGCCTTGAGATCTCTAGAAGATGCACCAAACTTTAAATCGTACAATCCAGGTTCAAAGTTCCAGTTTGACTTTGACTCATCCCAATAGTAGAGATTTGATAAAGGAATAGCTAAGGACAAACTCGTCTGCTCACCTCGAGCTAATTCCTTAGTCTTTGCGAAGCTTACTAATTCTTGAGGGGCGCGCTCCACGGTCGAATTCAGTTTTGACGCATAGACCTGAATGACTTCTTTTCCTGAAAAATCTCCCGTATTTTTGATGGTCATCATCGCTTTAATTGTATCGTTTTCAACTCGAATCTCTGGCTCACCGTAGGAAAAACGAGTATACGACAATCCATAACCAAACGGATAAGAGACTTCAATATTTTCATTGTCAAAATGCCTGTATCCTACGAAAATACCCTCGTCGTAATTCGTGTAATCTATGGTTGATTGATACTCCTCTTCTGGTGTTTCTGTTTTTAAGAGCATAGCGCTGAGATCCATCTCTACGCCTTGAGTAGGAAAGTTTTTATGAGACCCGTGATGTGCTACATCCAATGGAAATGTCATTGGCAATCTCCCACTAGGTGACTGTTTACCCAATAATAAATCTACAACCGAGTTTCCACCTTCTTGCCCTCCCTGCCAGGCCAACAAAATGGCGTCAGGTAAGTGTTTCCATGAATTTGTTTCGATTACACCTCCAACATTGAGCACCACAACTACTTTCTTATTGCGGGCATGAAAGGCGGCCGAAGCTTTTTCGATAAGATCTCTTTCAATAGACGTCAATTCAAAATCATCTTTGGATACTCGATCCACCCCTTCACCACTATTACGACCTATCGTGATGACAGCCATAGTTGCTTCTGTTGCCATTTCTTCTAATTCTTCTGTAGAATATGATCTTTGTGGAGGATTAAAAGGATTGATCATGGCCTCAAAACCTTGAGGTTGTACAAAGGCTTCTGAATTTTCAGTTTTGTGCGCGTCAAACAATTCTTTGGCCTTTATGTTTTGCGTGATATTTGGATAGCGAAAGCCTTCTTCTAATTGAAGGTTCTGTTCTGCATTGGCGTATTCCATCCCTTGCTCTAAAGAAATAGAGTAAGCCTCATTTACGTCTCCTGAACCGGTTCCACCGGCAATAAAAGCATAAGACGCCACCCCGAGCAAGGCCAGATTTTCATCATCTTTTACGGGTAGGGTTTGATCGTCGTTTTTAAGGAGTACCATTCCTTCGGTGGCTGCCTGACGGGTAAGTTGGGCGTGTTTTCCCAAATCTGGTTGATTTGAAAATTCATAGGATTGCATTTTTTTAGACCCTAAAATCAATCTTAAAATTCGCTTGACTGATGTATCTACTGCTTCTTTTTTGAGTTTGCCATTGGCATAACCTTCTTTTAGTGCCTTCCACTGCCATTTAGTACCTGGCTCCAACAAATCATTACCTGCGTTAATCATATCCGCCGCATTAATTCCTCCAAACCAATCGGACATTACCAAACCTTCAAACCCCCACTCTCCTCTCAAAATATCAGTAAGGAGTCTACCATCTTGTGCAACGTGAAGCCCGTTGATTCTGTTGTAGGAGGACATCAATGTCCATGGAGCTGCATCTTTGACAATAATTTCAAACCCCTTTAAATATATTTCTCGAAGTGCTCTTTCAGAAATACGCGCATCGTTCCAGTTGCGATTAGTCTCTTGGGTATTGGCTACAAAATGCTTGACTGAAGTTCCAACGCCATTAGACTGAATTCCCTTGACCATTGCCGCTCCCATCTTACCCGATAATAGGGGGTCTTCAGAAAAATACTCAAAGTTTCTTCCGTTAAAAGGGTGTCTCATGATATTGGCCCCCGGACCTAAAATAACGTCGATACCATACTCAAGGGCCTCTTGCCCCATGGCATTTCCAACACGTTCCACCAAAGTGGTATTCCAAGTAGATGACAATAAACTCGCAATAGGAAAGGCAGTACAATAATAGGTTAATGAATCACCTTCGCGAATAGGTTCAATACGCAATCCTGCGGGCCCATCTGAAAGGTAAATAGTGGGTAAACCCAATCTCGGTGTGGGAACGATTGTTCCTACCGCACCCGCTATTCCTTCTCCAGATTCGTTCATATCCATAGCAGAAGACAAACCTGAACCTTTTAACAAGTGTAATTTTTCATCCTCCGTCATCTGCGAAAACACATCTTCTACACGCTCGTCAAGGCTTCTTCTGTGGTCTTCATAAACATCTACCCGACCGTTTGAATTTCGATCTAAGATAGATTCTCCGTAAGAAGCCAGAGTGTTAAAGGTGGTCTTTTCGTCGTAGTCTTTTTCAAAGTTCAAAAGGTTTGATTTGAAATAGGTCCAACCACCTAATCCAACAATGAGGCCTAATAATAAGACCACAGAAATGATTTTTAAAAAAAGGATTCCAAATTTTTTCATGCTATAGCGAATTGATTTGATCGTATAAGGATACTTATTTTTCGGTAGAATTTCGCTCTTCGATTATTTCCTTTGCACGCTCTTTAGAGAGCCCCCAAACTTTACCTTCTACTGCACTTTTCAAGAAATCATCAATATACTTATTACTCAGCTCATCACTGTCTTTGTATTTCACCCTTAGGTCTTTCAATTTTTGATGTAGTGTTTCTCTTATAACACTGTAGGCGGGGTCATTGTAAAAATTCTGCTGTTCTAAAGGATCTTTCATTCGATCAATGAGTACCCATTCATCTGTGGCAAAATAGTAATGGATTAATTTATACTCTTTATTGACTAAAGCGTAATGCCTATTTACCATATGCTCAGCAGGATATTCATAGTAGTGGTAATAAACCTCTTCTCTACTCCATCCTTCTTCTTGCTTTAATAGCGGCAATAGACTCTCTCCTTGCATGTCTTCTGGAGCCTGAATTTGGGCAGCGTCTAAAAAGGTCTGGGCGAAATCAAGGTTTTGAACCATTTCGTCAGATACACTTCCAGGATTAATGTGATTCTTCCAAGAGACTAAAAAGGGTGTTTTAAAAGATTCATTATAGGCGAAACGCTTGTCGAACCATCCGTGCTCGCCTAAGTAGAAACCCTGATCTGAGGTATACACAATCATGGTATTTTCCATAAGATTGTTTGCTTCAAGATAATCGAGAACTCTGCCTACGTTTTCATCAACAGCTTTTATAGTTCCCAAATAATCTTGCATATAGCGCTGGTATTTCCATCTCATTTTATCCTCATCGCTCATACCAGGATATGCCTTTATGAATTCTTCATTGACCGGCGTATAGGCTTTATCAAAAGCGTCTCTTTGCGCTTCAGTCATTCGCTGCATCATACGTTCGTATCGTATTTTTTCAAAACTTATAGGTTCAATATTTAAGTCTTCTATGGTTTGGGTTTTTAGCTTATTATCTCCTGTCCAACCCATGTGATTCAGTATGTTCATCTCAGCCTCGGCTGCTGCTTTTCCCATAGTGCTGTAATCTTCAAAAAGGGTCTCAGGTTCTTCGAACTGTCGATTTAAAAATTCATCGTAATGACGCTCTGCCATATACCAAGCCCTGTGAGGTGCCTTATGCAGATACATGAGTAAAAAGGGCTGCTCTTCTTTTCGATCGTTTTGTAGCCAATCTATAGTGAAATCTGTAATGATATCTGTTGCATAACCCTCAACCTGAATCTCACCCTCATGTTTTGTAATAAAATCCGGATTCCAATAGGCCCCTTGTCCGGGTAAAATTTTGAATTCATCAAAACCCTTTGGATTATTCCCAAAATGTAATTTTCCAAACATAGCTGTTTGGTAACCATTTTCTTGCAGTATTTGCGGAAAGGTGACATTGCTATCGTCAAAAGCAAAATGATTATCAACCTTGCCATTGAGATGTGTATGCTTTCCGGTTAAAATAGTTGCCCTACTTGGAGCACAAATGGAATTGGTCACACTCGCATTAGTAAAGAGCATGCCTTGTTTAGCTATTCGATCGATATTTGGAGTTTCAATCAGTTTATCGGAATAGGCAGAAATGGCCTGATAGGCATGATCATCAGACATAATAAATACAATGTTTGGAGGTGTTTGATTCTCCTTAGGAACGCTACAAGCAACAAAGGCAAAAGCACATAGCAATAGGATGAAATGGTTTTTATTCATAAGGTCGGTTTTTACTATTAGTTACGTATATATTTCGAATCTCTTTCTATAAGTAAATCCTTTGGCATACTCATGTTTTTTTGGTGTTCATCTACCGCAGCTTCAATCTTTTGTAAAATCTCTGGATGTAGTTCAGCAATATTGAATCGCTCAGCAGGATCTTTATCTAAATTATACAACAAGGGTGGATTGTGAACTGTTCTCGGAAACTCTCCATACCCTCCTTTTGTTATGAAATGCGCTTTGAATGCGCCTAATCTCAGGGCGTATAATTCTCGCTCTCGATAATAAAAAAGCTTATTACGTTCACCTTCTAAACGTTTCATTAAAACTGGAGACAAATCATAACTGTCTAAAATTCTATCCTCTGGTAAAGCCACTCCTGCAATTGCGCTAAAAGTCGCAAAGAGATCCATTGTACTGCCAATTTGATTTATTCGACCAGGTTGAACATGACCAGGACCCCAAAATATAGTGGGCTCACGAACGCCTCCTTCAAAAGTACTTCCCTTTCCATCTCTGAGCATTCCAGCTGTACCACCAGATAAGTCTGTTTGTAGCCAAGGACCATTGTCAGAGGTAAAAACAACTATGGTATTTTCATGCATTTGCTTTTCTTTTAAAGCGCTGATAATTCGACCAATATTAAGGTCTATTTCTTCAACAACATCACCGTACAGTCCATTTTTACTTTTGCCTTTATTTTGTTCAGACACAAAAAGCGGAACATGAGGTAAATTATGTGCTAAATACAAGAAAAAAGGCTGGCCGTCTGTCTGATGTTGCTCGATTATTTTAATGGCCTCATCAGTGTATCTATTTACAATAGTATACTGATTTGCCGGACGCTCAATGACTTCCTTGTCTCTTAAAAGAGGAACATTAAAATCTTCTGTTCTCAGTTTATCATAATGCACTTTCCATAAATCCCAATACGTAGATTTTAAATCTTCACGCACCACAAAATCCATATCATTGGAATAAGGAATTCCAAAATAAGAATCAAAACCGTGATTTGTAGGCAAATAGGCTTCTCGATGTCCAAGGTGCCATTTTCCTATCATATGAGTTGCGTAGCCTGCCTTTTTCAATTGTTCTGCTATTGTGATTTCTGAATTAGGAATTCCGTTTTTAGAATCCGGAAAAAAAACTCTTGATTTATCACTCATAAGTCCATTTCGAACGGGTAAACGTCCAGTCATCAATGCAGCTCGACTAGGGGTGCATACAGAGGCTCCCACATAAAAATTAGTCCACTGCTGGCCTTCGATAGCCATTTGATCTAAATGTGGAGTATGAATACTTGGATGACCAAAAGAACTGAGGTCTCCATAACCTAAATCATCCGTAAAAATGACAATAAAATTAGGAGAGCTTTGATTGGTGTTTTGAGTCAAACAACTTGTTAAAAAAGTACCTAATAGCATCCAAAAGAAAAACAGCTTCTTGTTTATCATTGAGTTAGAGTTAAAGAATTTTCTTTAATTTAAGATTTAATCACGAAAAATACAGCCAAATGAAAAAAAGAAACATTCTCACCATCAGCTTTCTATGCTGTTTTCTAGGAGTTCTGGCACAGCAGCAAAGTCCTAATATCGTTTGGATTGTTTGTGAAGATATTTCTCCTTATTTGAATTCATATGGAGATACACATGTACGTACTCCAAATTTAGATGCATTACGAGCTGACGGAATACAATATAATAAAGCATACACTGCTGCTGGAGTTTGCGCACCGAGTAGATCTGCCATAATTACGGGGATGCATCCCATTTCAGTTGGAACGCAACACATGAGAACCCTGAATTACAATACACAATTTATTCCCGAAGGAGTGCCCGCAAGGTATTCTGCAGTATTGCCAAAAGAGGTCAAAGCTTTTCCGGAATACCTGAGAATGAGAGGCTATTATACCACCAATAACAGCAAAGAAGATTATCAATTTGAAGAACCCGTTAGTGTTTGGGATGAAAGTAGTCCTGCAGCCTCACATCGAAACAGGGCTGATAATCAAGCTTTTTTTAGCATCTATAATTTGGCGCGTACACATGAATCTCAATTGATGCGCGATCAAGATTCCTTGGGTTATGATCCTGAAAAAATTACTCTTCCTTTATTCTATGAACCGAGTATGACCCTAAAAAAAGATATGGCCTTACTGTACACTCGTATAGAAGAAATGGATCGACACGTGGGGCAAATAATTGAAATGCTCAAAACGGATGGATTATATGAATCGAGTTATATTTTCTTTTTTAGCGATCATGGAGGAGTTCTTCCCTGGACCAAGCGCGAAATCATAGAACGAGGTACTCATATTCCACTATTAGTCAAATTGCCCTACAAGGCACAAAGAGGAAGCACCAATAATGATTTGATTTCAAGTGTTGACTTCGCACCAACCCTTTTATCTATTGCAGGAATTCAGCCTCCTGACCATCTGCAAGGAAAGGCGTTTTTGGGGCAGCATAGTGCTGAAGAAAAAAACAAATACGTTTATGCCGCAAAAGATCGTCTCGATGACAAATACGATCGCTCTCGGTCGATTAGTGATGGTAACTTTCGATACGTTTACAACTACAATCCAAAACAACCTAAATATCAAGACATCACTTACCGGCACGGTATCCGTTCGATGAAAGAAATATTGGCCAAAAGAGACGCTGGCCAAATCAATAATCCTTTTTTACTCGATTGGTTCTTGCCTGAAAAACCGGAAGAAGAATTGTACTATACCTCCAAAGACCCAGATGAGATATATAATATGGCCAATGATGCAAACTTTGCCGAAAAAAAAGACGAACTCAAAACAGCCTTATTTAGTTGGCTTACAGAGGTGGGCGATCTCTCTGAACAATCTGAAGTAGAAATGATTAAATCATGGTGGGGAAATACCACCTCAGCTCCAAAAACGGCTGAAGTCAGGGTAATTGACAAAAAGAATAGACTCTATTTAAAAAGCGAAACTGAAGGAGCCTCAATTTCGTATCGCATTCAACAAACTGCTGTTTTAGACTCTGTATATCGATCTATTCACAGCTGGGGATTTAGTACGGTAAATAACCGCGTCAAAACAGGTGATCCTATTAAAGTTCCACTACCTTGGAAGGTCTACCAAGGCGAACCCCTACTTTTGAAAAAAGGAGAAGTACTGCACCTCAATGCACATCGTGTTGGTTATGACCCAACTTTTAGTATGTATAAAAATTAATACCCATTAAAGAAAGTATTAAGAATATTTAAAGGAAAGTTTGCCCAAAAGTTTGATTTGTTCGTATCTTTGCCTTCCATATCGCGGGATAGAGCAGTAGGTAGCTCGTCGGGCTCATAACCCGAAGGTCGCAGGTTCGAGTCCTGCTCCCGCTACTATAGAGGACAAATTAAGCATATTGCTTGTTTGTCCTTTTTTATTTTTTTCCAAACTACTTGAAATACTGCGCGTTAACTCAAAAAACGTATTGGTTCTTGTAGTTAGATAACTTTCATTTTCTTTATCGTAAATAACACCCTCAGGAAATACTAATTTTTGAACATCTTTCTTTACATTATATGTTCCGTTTTTCCAGCATAGGTCTACATTATTGCAAATTTCGATTGAATTATCTATATAAGAGCTGAGGTTAGATAACTTTGAAGAACATTTATCTATTTTAGATTTAAGCAAGATGATTTCATTTGTATAGTCTTCCTTTAGCTCGGCGAACATCTCTTCATCTACCTTCCCCAGAGCGTAACGTCTTTTAATTATCTTAAAATCAGTCTCTAATGTCCTAACTTTTTTATCCAGTCTTGCTTTTTCGTCTTGAGTCTCTTCATTCATAACCCTAAAAGTCAATTCTAATTGCTTCTTTAGTAAGGGAATAACTTTACCGTTAATTTTGAAGCCACTCAATGCATCAACAAAAGAATTGTGAGCACCTTTCTTTTTTGATTTCATAGTTGTTTCTGCATTTATGTTTTCACCCTTACAATAGTTGCATTTGTAGTACAATAAGCCTTTCTTTTTATTCTCGTAGTGGGTGAGTATTTTTTGACATTTATAACATTTTAAATCACCCGCTAAAGGAAACTTTTCATTTTGTTTTTGATGGATGTACCCTTGACGATTACCGCTAATTATATTCTGAACTTTAAAAAACATATCGGCCTCAATTAGCTTTTCCCAATTTCCTTCAACAACTTCCCCTCCTAAAAGCTTGTGTGTGAGGACACCGCAGTAAAAAGGATTTCTCCACATACTTGAAAGGCTTTGCTTAGAGATTTTCAGATTAAATCTGTCTTTAAGTTCTTTACTAATTTCCGTGTCTCTCAGGCCTTTTAATTTCCAAGACCATGCCTTTCTGAGTATTTTCCCTTCTTCATTTACCACAATTTTTTGTTGTTCTCTTTTCATGGAATAGTTAGCGACTCTTTGTCCATAATGGTCGTAACCTCGTGGAGCTTTACCTAACCAATTACCTTTTTTTAGGAAAGATATCATTCCAGGAACTGAAACATCAAGTTTATTTAAAGTTTCCTCACGAGCACTTAATAGAGAGCTATAGATTTCTAACCTATCTCTTTCTTTAAAACTCGTTTTTCCTGAAGATACTTCAATCAAATGAACACCTAAATCTTCAATTAATTCTTTGGCAAGGGCAATTCCATTTGCCCCAGTTCTTGAAAATCTATTAATCTTGTAAAGAAGGATGGCTTTCGGTCTTTTCTTGGCTTTTCTTATCTCAGCTAAAAGCCTCTGAAATTCTTTTCTGGAAATATCACCACTTGCACTTTCATAGGTTCCTCCAAATTCATGAACAATTTTATACCCATTTTCTTTCGCAAAGGATATCGCATATTGCTTCTGATTGTTAAGGCTATGATTATCATACTGCTCTTTAGAGCTTACACGTGTGTAGACCTAAACTTTATTATTACTGTCTTTTTTAATAAATGATGTTTTGGCGAAAGACTCAAATTTGGATAAATCATTCATTTGTAAAAATATTATAGGTTATAATAGAGAGCTTGTATAGTGTTTCTCTGAGCTCCTGTAATTGGGAATCTGAAATATTTTCAAATCCTTTTACTTTTCTAATTTCTGCTTCTGTTAAATGTGTTCTTTTCGTTTTTAAGCTTTCATCATAAAATGACATTATTATATATGATGCACTTTTCCCGTTGGTGTTTCCATTAAGAATAGCTGCTTTCTATTTATAGGGGTTATCCCTTTTTTATTAAATCTTTTACGGTACCAGCGACATCTTCAATAGGTACATTTGGGTCTACCCGATGTTGATAAAAAAGGTCAAGAGATTCAACTTTCAATCTCTTTAAACATCCTTCGGCAGACTTTCTAATATTTTCTGGTCTACTATTGATTCCTGCCATTTTTCCATTCTCAAAACTAAATCCGAATTTGGTAGCAATAGTTACTTTTCCCTTAAATGGAGCGAGTGCATCACCAAGAAGCTCCTCGTTAGTATAAGGACCATATACTTCAGCAGTGTCAAAAAAGGTAACTCCTTTTTCCACAGCTTTTCTAATTAACGGAATCATTTCGTTTTTATCCTTCGCAGGACCATAGCCAAAACTCATTCCCATACAGCCAAGGCCTATTGCGGAGACTTTTAATCCGTGGTTTCCTAATGTTCTTTTTTCCATAAAATTTTAGTTATAAATTTAACCAATAAGTCACTTTTAAGTTGATAGAACGAAACTGAGGCGCAACGACATCGGCAAAATAATTATAGATTACCTTTTCTTTATTCCTTTTGCAAACGTTTAAGTGTATAAGGCTCTCCTGGTGCCAAAACAACAATCCGTTCTGGGTTTACTAATGCAACTTTCAACTTTTCAGGATCGGCGTTAAAGGGTGAAAAATCAGGTGCATCCACCGAACCCCAATGATTCAACAAGAGAATCGTATTCGGGTAGGCATTCGCCAATTTTACTGCACCTTCAAAGGTAAAATGCCATTCGCTATCCGACCAATCGAACAAGATTGCATCAGGCGTTGGCATCGTCAGGTGATTAGGCATCAAACGGGAATCGCCGGTGGCCCAGATGGTACCATCGGGAGTTTCAATCCAAAATCCGCAAGAATCCTCATCCTTAAATTTACGTGGACTTGTACCAGGATAGGCATTTTGCCATGAGTGATCCACAGGAATCATAGTGACTTTTACCGGCCCCACTTTAAAAACATCGCCAATGTCATGGCCAAAACCTGGTAATCCTTCATTTTTTAAGAGTGAACCGACAAATTGTGTACTGTGATACGTCTTGGTAACGCCTCCTAAATCATTTGTTGTAGGAATGCTATAATGATCGTTATCAGCATGCGTAACCAATACGGCATCCAAACTTGGAACATCTTCGGTCTTAATTGGGTATTCAATCATCACGGGCATGTCAAAACCTTTTAAAAGCGGATCTACCATCATTGTGGTCCCCCGACTGTTGATGAAAAAACCTCCCATGCCCAGCCATCGCAAGGTAGTTTTATCTGAATTTTCAAAGGCTTCCTTTCCGAAAGGTTGGGTTTCTGGGGCTTTGGCTTGATAATTCTTTGTTTTCCCTTCTTCAGATTGGGCATTGAGACTATTCGATAGCAGCATAAGCAATACGATGAATCGAGTGGAAAAGCGTCTTCTATTTTTCATGATTCTATGTTTAGATTTCAAACACATTCTATCTTAAGTGTTTTTGTAAAAAATCAATAACCTTGGTTCGTATGTCATCCACATCGAACATCTCTCCAAAATGAGGCGCATCCTTTACAAGAATCAACTCGTTTTCCACGCCTTTGGTATTCAACCATGAACTCAATAGTTGTGACTGTCTTGGGGAAACCAAATCGTCTTTTTCGCCATGAATAATCAAAAAAGGAGGGTCATTTTCATCCACATAAGTTACGGGACTTGCCACCTTTGCCAAATCAGGTCGGTCAAGGGGAGTGGCACCGATCAAAAGTGCTTCGGGCGATTTTGGGTCATTGGCACCGGGAAATAATATCAATTCTGCCGGACTATAAAAATCTACGACTGCTTTAAATTTGAATGATGTATTCGTATCGGGCATAAAAAAGTTGGGCACATTATCATTCTTGGACAAACCCATCATTGAAGCCAAATGCCCACCGGCTGAAAAACCCATTACGGCAATTCGTTCCGTATCAAATCCATACTTTTCTGCGTTATCGTATAAAAACGAAACTGCACTATTACAGTCTTGTATCTGTGCTAGAAAAATGGCCTGAGTTGCAAATCGGTAATCTATGGAAGCTAAGGCATACCCATTGTTAATGATTTCTGCCACCGTATTTTTCATATAGCCGATGTCGGCATACTTGTCGTTACCGATCCACCCGCCTCCGTGAATAAATACGACCAATGGAACCTCGTCCTTCACATTGGGTGGTAAGTAAATATCCAAAAGGTGCTTAGGCAAGGTATCGTTGTTGTATGGTATATTGCCATGTAAAATTGTACCCTCAGGGAAAAGAGAAATCACAGGATTGGAGGTTTGGCCCAATGACGTTTGGAATACCTGGAAGGCAATTACGAGAAATAATAGTTTTACTATTTTCATTTTTATATGTTTTCAGTTTATTAACCTGAACAGTTACTGTAAATCAATTGAATCAGATTTATTGTTTGGTTATTTAGCGTTATAGACTTCATCTGTTACCGGCTCCATCCATTCTACAATCCCCTGTTCCGTATTGGGAATAATATAAAGTTGTTGTAAACCTATGTCAGGGCTTGCCCCGTGCCAATGTTTTACGTTGGGTGGACATTTTACCACATCACCTTTTTTGATGACTTCAATTTCTTGCCCTTCGATCTGGTGGTAGCCGACCCCATCGGTAATGAGTAGTATTTGACCTGAGGGGTGGGTATGCCAATGGCTTCTTGCTTTTGGTTCAAAATAAACATTACCGGTAAGGGTTGTGTGTATTGAATCTGCTTCAACCAATCGAATAGCATAGGCATTCCCTGTAAACCATTCTTCCGAACCTTTTTTGCCCTTTGGGAAAATGGCATTCAATTCGTTGTTGTCCGACTTTATATTTTCTTGTTTTTCAATTTTTGTATTGCAGGCCTGACCTATCAATAGTAGGAGGGCAACTGCGAGTGTCATTTTTGTTCTCATTATTGTTCTCATTTTATCTGTTTTAAATTTCCTTGATGATTTTTGCAGGAGCACCTCCTACGACAACATTGTCGGGAACGTCTTTGGAAACGACCGAACCCGCGGCAACTACCGAGTTTTCCCCAATGGTTACACCATGCAAAATGGTGGCATTGGCACCGATCCATGCATTCTTCTTAATATGGATGGGTTTCGGAACCAGCGAATGTCTTTTATCGGGAGAAATAGGGTGTCCTTCGGACAGCAAGCTGACCTTGGGTGCTATCAGTACGCCATCTTCAATAGTAATTCCTCCCAAATCAAGAAAGACACAATCGAAGTTGATGAATACATTTTTACCAATTTTAGTATGCTTTCCATAGTTGATATAGAGCGGTGTAAAAACGGTGACGCTTTCGTCAATTTCACTCCCTGTGATTTGGCTCAGTAAATCCCTGATTTCTTTGGGGTCTGTAGCATTGTTCATCTGCACCAATAATTTTTTCGAGCTATGGCAGGCCTCACGCATTCTATAGGCTTGAGGGTCGTTGGGCGGAATGGTTTCTCCTTTCTTTAAGCGCTCAAAAATGTCCGTATCCGCCGGACGGGAACTATTTTTTTCATTTTGGTTTTTTGCTTTATCCATTTTTACAAAGTAAACTATTTACAATGGCCATCATATTTTTTGTTTCGACATTTGCCTATTCGCACCGCCAAAACTATACACCAAGGAAATATTCCATGTAAAATCATCTTCTGGCACTATTTCCGTATCAATGGCCTTGTTCAAAATGGCCGAAATAGCAAGTGGAAAATCCTTCTTGGCAAAAGTGATAAATCCAACTGCATAATACCCTTTATCATCGTCGGTGGTTAAATAATATACCTGTGGGGAAATGTTGAAATAGAATTGTTCAGAAATAAATAGATTGGTAAAGGAGGAATTCAACACCAAAAAATTGGTTGTCTTTACGCCCTCGTCAAAACCTTGTCCGCGCAAGTAATACACACCGATACTTACTTTTTCAGATATTTTATAGTTAGGCACTATTTCAGCCGCAAGATAGCGGCGAGATTCAAGCAATTCTTCATTTACTCCGTTTCTAATGACATTAACCGTTCTAAAATTGAGTGCAGGATGCGCTCCGATACGGAGCGAAAACTTTTCCTTTTGAACCGCCTTATACCGAAACCAGAATAAAAATGACCAGGGCTTTCCTTCAAGTGCGAATCGCATATCAGGTTCAAAACTGACCCTTCCCTTTGTAAACTTCAAATCAAACAACAAAGCTGGATCCCCCAGAGAGAAGGAGGGTACTAATGAAATGCCGTTATGGGTAATGCTCGCAGTACCCCGAAAATCATCTAGAAACGGTTCTGTTTCTTCTTGCGCCTTTACATTAAAACCACTCACAAAAATAATCAGTAGCACAATGAGATTTTTTATAGTCCGATTATTCATTTTCATCAAGAGCTTTGGCTTTTATAAGACAAAAGTAAAAATCCGTTATTCACATTTGTAACATCTATTACGCACATAATGTCAAATATCACCTATTTTTGTAAAAACGATAGTTGAATTGAAGGAGCTAGGTCAAAATAAGTCGCGTATTGTGCTTTTGGAATTATCGAATGAAACAGGATTTCCGATAGATTTCAATACCTATTACCATACTCATTTGTTTTGCCATCAAGGAAGTATTTCTTTTTTGTTCAACAACACAGAGATGAAATGCAAGGGCAATGAATTTTTGTTTTGGTTCGCTGAAAGCCAATTGAAGGATTTGATATTTTCCAAGGCCTTTAAAGCAACGGTTTTGCTGGTGGAGAAACATTTTTTATACGATAACATCCCTGATCAAAGTTGGAGTATAGATTCCATCCTGCATTCCCGTCAATACCCAATCAAACAGTTGAATGAAAAGATTGACAGGCAAAGGGTCTTATCAAATTTTAGATGGTTGCACGAAAAATTTAAAGATAGTAAACATCGGTTTTATGAAGAGGTATTGAAATTGCAAATGCGGTTGTTCATTCTTGAAATGTGGCACACCTTTGCGAACGAATACGAACGCCGAAAACGGACCTTACAAAGTGGGTCCCTTTATGAGCGGTTCGTTCATCTGGTACAAGAGCATTGTATGGCCGAAAGGGAAGTACGTTATTATGCCAATACACTTAACGTGACCCCTAAATATTTGAATTTTGTTTGCAAGCAAAACTCAGGTGTTACGGCGTCTGAATGGATCCAACGATACACCAAAGAGCGTATCATACTTTTTTTGCAGAACAAAAATCTGAACATTGCAGAAATTGCTGATAAAATGATGTTTTCAAGTCGGTCTTTTTTCACGCGGTATGTGAAAAAGGTTTTGGGTGCAACACCGACCGAATATCGGAATCGATTGCGTTAAAATTTCAATTTTCGAAATGATATACAATGGCCTAGACTATATCTTCAACTGCCTATTGAACGCTCTGAAACCAATGGAAATAGAAATTAGCAAATTTTTGTCATGTACTTAGAAAACTAGTATATATTTTTTAGGTTTCATAAGTTGTAAGTTCTATAAAAAGTTTAGGAAATTTCATTCATAAAACTAACGGTTGATTGTCTTTTGTGCGGCTGGCGGATAGCGATCTCCAACGATGTCAATTTTAGATAGTGTATCCTCTATTTCTTTCAAATCCTTGTTGGTAAGACTAACGATTGTGCCTCCAATGTTCTCCTCAACACGATGTAGTTTGGTCGTTCCTGGAATTGGGACGATCCAAGGCTTTTGTGCCAAGACCCAAGCGATAGCGATTTGGGCGGGAGTTGCGTTCTTTAGTTTTGCCATTTTACCCACCAAATCGATTAACGACATATTTGCTTTAATAGCTTCTGGACTAAAACGGGGAAACCGACCACGGACATCCGAAGAATTAAAATCGGTATCCGCATTTATTGTACCGGTCAGGAATCCTTTGCCCAATGGACTATAAGGAACAAATCCAATCCCCAATTCCTCTAGTATCGGTAAAATCTTCTGTTCCGGCTCTCTCCACCACAACGAGTATTCGCTTTGCAGTGCGGACAAGGGTTGAACAGCATGGGCCTTGCGTATATTTTCAACCCCTGCCTCGGACATTCCGAAGTGTCTGACCTTGCCTTCCTGTATCAGATCCTTAACTGCTCCCGCCATTTCTTCAGCAGGTACATTGGGATCTACACGATGCTGATAATATAGGTCGATGACTTCCCTTTTTAAGCGTTTGAGCGAACCTTCCACACTCTTTCTGATGTTGTCGGGACTGCTGTTCATCAACTGTTGGCCATTTTCAATTTTGACCCCGAATTTGGTCGCGATTTTTACTTCATTGCCAAATGGTTCTAGGGCCTCGCCCAATAATTCTTCATTGGCAAAAGGCCCATATACCTCTGCCGTATCGAAAAAGGATATTCCGCGTTCCACGGCATTTCGAATCAATTTGATCATGTCGTTTTTATCAGCGGCAGGGCCATAACCAAAGCTCATTCCCATGCAGCCCAAGCCAATTTCCGATACCTCCAAACCATTGTTGCCTAATGTTCTTTTCTTCATGATTTTGTGTTTTTTGAATTTAAAATGTTGTCTTATTTTTTAAAAAACTTCTTGTTGAACGAATAGATAAGACTAACGTTCCAATCAAAATCATTTCCCCCGATATCTGTTTGTAGGGATGAGTACATTGACGCTCCGATAGAAATCGGAAAATTTACTTTTTCAAAAGTGATATTAGCAGCGAAATAGGTGCCATCGTTTTCATCCAATTTTAAATAAAATAGCTGAGGGGTAAAGTCGAACTGAAATTGCTCGGAAAGCTTAATATTGGATATGCTTGTTCGAAAAGCTAGATAGTGCCCGTGTTTAAAAGTATCGTCCTGAACTCCTCGCGAATAAAAATAGGTCGTTCCAATGCTGATTTTTGGACTGATCGAGTAGTTCGTTATCAGTTCACCTACCATAAAACGGTTTGCGGCAAGGGTATTATCCCCGGAATCGGTCGTTTTTTCCGTAAACACCATCGATGGTATTTGAGCCCCGATTGTTGCTTGGAATTTTTTTCCGGTGATCAGTTTATAGCGATAGATAAAAATATAGCTCCAAGGTTTTCCTTCAAGGGAATTCCGTATTTGGGGTTCAAAACTGAATCGTTTCCATCCTATCGAAAGGTTAACAACACTTGCAGGTTTGCCCAAAGAAAAAGCCGGAACATAGGAAAACCCGTTGGTCGTAACCTCTAGGCGTAAGCCTATCTCCAACGGATCTTCCGTGGTTTCATTTTCTTGAGAAAATGCTAATGTGGGAATAGTTAGTAGAACGAGACCGATAATGGAATTTCTTAGCTGTTGTACCATAATAATCAGAATTAATTATTGACAAAGCTATTCTTATTTATAGGGAAATAAATAAGGATATCAAACCAAGAAGTATAAAATCCACTCTCTTTTAACGAAACGTTCTGGGAGTAGCTCCGGTATTCTTTTTGAAAAAATTATTAAAATAATTGGGATACTGAAAGCCGAGTGCATACGCAATTTCACTTACGCTCCATTCGGTATGCTTCAGAAGTGCCTTTGCTTCGTTGGTAATACGATTGGCTATATGGTTTGAAGTAGGCTTTCCGGTAACTTCTTTTACTGAACGATTTAACGAATTGACATGGATGGAAAGTTGGTTCGCATAGTCCTGCGGTGTCTTTAACAGTAATGGTTGCAAGGAGTTTTCTATCGGAAATTGCCTTTCCAGAAGCTCAAAGAAAAAAGTTGAAATTCGGGAATGGGCATCCTTATGTTGCACTGCGCTATGGGCTGGTTGTGCTTTCAGTCCCTCATGGATGATCAATCGGATATAATTGCGGATAACGTCGTCTTTGGAAGGATACTCCCCATCCTGCTCCTCGATTAGTCTTTGAAAGAGGGAAATAACCAATTCTCCTTGGTTTTTGTCTATATATACCGCAGGAGTTCCACCAATTTTGAACAAAGGGGATTGTTGAAGACCTTCGGAACGATCGTTCGGTTTGAAAAAATCTTCCGTAAAAAAACAATGGTACCCTGATATTTCAGCCGATAACAGTTCGGCGGCATACGGCAGCTTGGGATTCCCAAAGAACAAATAAGTTCCATCAAGTTCAATGCTTTTATGGGCAAAATGAATAATACTTTTACTTGTCGAACATGCTATTTTGTAGTAATCCCTTCTGCTATACTTCGGGGCACCGCTGGCCTTTGCCCTAAATGCACTTACCTTGAAACCTTTTAGTTTTAGGTCGGTCGTGTTCAGATCTTGGATGGAATTTATGATTTCTTTCGCCATGATCTAAAAGTAAGATATTCAAACGTAAGATATTTAAACTAGAATTTTTTATTGCGTTTGAAGAATTTATTAATTTTAGTATGGCCGTTGGCGAGATTGACTATGAGCTCGGCGTTAGATACCTGCAGTATTTCATGCGCCTTTTAAGAGGAAAGTGGGGAAAACACCGAACGAGTTTCGGCAATTGAATTGAGGGCCAAAGAAAATATCTTTATACTCGAAAACTTTGTAAGCGGAACAAAATTCTTTTACATGCTCCGAACTGCTTCTCAATTGCCATTGTCAAATTTTGTATTTGAACCCCAATCTAAAAATTTGAGTCTCGAAATAATTTTCATACAACGCCGTAAACCCTTCGTTAGTTAGTCTTTGACGAATACCGAATCGGTTAAAAATATCGCTGGCCGAAAAAGTCAAATCGGCCTTTTTATTCCAAAAACTCTTTTTGATGCCCATATCTACCGAAGATCTTGCAAGCTGTTCGCCCTGAGGAATATTTCGATTGGAATAGTATACTCCCGTCAATTGTACAGTAAAATCCTTAGGCAAGTCAAACTCTGTACTTAGCTTCGCATCCCATGCATTGGCAGTAGATTTTTGAATATCGAAGGTTCGTTCGAAAGGAAACAATAGCGTCCCCTGAAAGGCATCGATGGCATTTGAATACCAGTTCAATGTACCAGAAACTTTCCAGTCGTTTGTGATATCCTGACTCAATAAAAGTTCTATCCCTGTATTTGTTGCACTACCGGTATTCTGATAAATTCGGTTTACAATATCGTAATCAGGATTGGAGTCGTCAATGCTGAAAATACGCATGTATTGGTCTTGAATCATGCGATGGTAAATGGCTGAAAATAAAGAGCCGTTACCCCAAGAATATTTATGTGCCAATTCAAAAGCATCCGTAAACTGCGGACGTAAATACGGATTTCCAACTTTTAATAGTTCGGGGTCATCATATTTCGGAAAAACCCTCAATTCTGGTTCGCCCGGGCGGTCGATTCTACGATTATAAAAAGCGGAGAGTTTATTATTATCGTTCAGTTTATAGGTAAAACGAACACTCGGAAACAATTCAAAATAATCATATTTATCGTTTTCAGGATAATAGCCGTTCACAGGGTCCACATCATAAAAAACATTGGTTTGTTCAGCTCGTAGTCCAGCCTCAACATCGTATTTTTCTTTTTCCAAAAGGTAATTGACATATCCCGCATACAGATTCTCGCCCCAATCGGAAAAAGTACCTAGATCAGGATAAATTATGGATTGGTTGCCAGGGGTAATGGTATAGTCCACTGGTAGTCGTCGAATGCGCAGTTTGGCCCCTAGTTCAATGCGACCGTCCGCCAAAGGTCGAACATAATCAGAAGAAATACTTGTAGTGTTTTCAATCGCCCTAATATTCGTCTTATCTCTGCCTACCCTGACAGCAGAACTATCGTTTAGGGAATAGGTCTCGTCTTCCAAACCTTGGGTGTATTGGGCGTTTGCACTCAAGGTGTGCCCAGCTTGCCTAAATTTATGTCTGTAATTTACCGCTGCGTTGATATAACGGGTCACTTCTTCCTCTTCCCAATTATAGAAACGGTTTCTAGAATTTGTATTTAAATTGATAAAGGCTACCTGTGCGGTATCGATGTGCTTTTCTCTGTCGTAAAGTCCTGAAAACGTGAAACTATTATTATCATCCAAATCGTAATCAATACCACCATTAATTATGGCACGAAACTGCTTTCTGTTTTCCGGAACTTGGGAAATGATATTACGGCCATCATTGTAATTACGAGTCGTAAATTCGTTGTTGGGCAAAGCTTCTTGGAAGATGAATTCCGATTGTAAAAAGTAGTTGACCTTTTCCTTTTTGTAGTTTAGATTAAGACTTGGAATCAATTTTGGGTTGACCGAAAAACTTCCCAAATCGGTTGGGGTGTCTTTTCTTCGTTTTCCCAAAGCGCCGAAACCAAAAGAAAGTCCGACATCCCCGTTAAGACCTGTTTGTTTTTCTTTTTTGTAGATGATGTTTACAATTCCAGCAAACCCATTCGCATCATACTTGGCCGATGGATTATTGATAATCTCGATTTTTTCGATATTGGAAGCCGGAATGTTCGACAAACCTTTTTGATTTCCAAAACCAGTCAAACTACTTTGTTTTCCGTCAATGAGGACGACTACTTTATCACTTCCTCGTAATACCACTTTCCCTTCTTGGTCAAAAGTTACGCCGGGCAAGGTCTTCATGGCATCTAAAACAGAACCGCCAGATTGTGCAATATTGTTAGTGAGGTTAAACGATTTCTTGTTCAGATCGGAATTCGTCGTGGCTTCCTGCCCAATTATTTCCACCTCTTCAAGAATTTCGGCGTTCGGAGTTAACATCACTTTCCCCAAATCGAAAATGGTGTTCAGTCCACCTGCAACCAAGGATTGCTCTGTGGTCGTATATCCAATAAATGAAAAAACCAGTTTGTATTTTCCCAAAGGGATTTCTAAAATCTCGAACCTACCGTCATCGTCGGTGATAGCTCCGGTAAGCAGCTTGTCGTTTTCGAAATCATGAACTGCTATGTTGGCGAAGGGCAATTCTTCCAAGGTTTCAGCGTCGAAAAGTTGCCCAGAAATGCTTACTTTTTCTTGGGCGAAAAGGGTATTTAATTGGACAAACAAAATTAAAGCAAACCCAATTTTTTTTATCATTTATTGAAAAGATTTATTTAAACAATATAAGCAATTTTTGAATTGAAAAGCTAACAAAGGTATTGTACTTCGTCTCATTAATTGCTTGGACTATTAGCTCTTTTAGGGAAAGCCAAACTATCCGCTGGATAGGTATTTTTTAAATAAGTCATTTGTGCTTTGGCCCAATCCATTATCAATTTTCGTTGTTCATCTGTTAAGTTAGCCTCAGAGTGCAAACCAAAATTGGTATAGGACGGTAAAGGCATTTCTTTTTCTTCAACCATTTCTATAACCTCCTCAAACTTATGGTTTTGAACAAAAAGCGGCATTTTAGTGAAATCAGAAAAATTCAAATGTTTTTTTACCGTCTTGCACATGATGATCCAGCCACCAAGCCACCGGTTGTACATTCGAATACCACGGATATTCCGTTTTATTAGAATGGCAATCGTTACAGGAAACTTGCAAGAGAGAATTTACCTCTGCTGGCACGTTGTACTTGGTCGAAATAGCATTTGTCAAATCATTTGACTCGTTTTTGTCTGGACGGATTAACTGGATTATTATTGAACAATACCTAGTCCTATTAAGATTTTTTTTAGCATGATATTATTGATTGTTTAAACGTTATTTCTCATTTTCGATTACTATAGTTTTAGCAAGTTTTGTCTAAATATATTCCAATCAGTTTTTCTCCATCTTTAAAATCTGTCAACGACCTAAATAAAGCCCTAACCAACAGAGTTTCGGCCAACAGACGTCCAAATTGATTACTTGAATGTGAATTGTTTTAGTACTCTATGGCTAATCTTAATGGTCTCGAGGGAATCCAAATGCTCAAAAGTGATATCCTGAATAACAACCATTTATTTTTTAAGTAGGCTTTTAGTTAGGATTGGAAAAAAAAGTAAATTCGCTACTGATAATATTGGTAAAAATAAACTTTTAGTATGAATCCGAAAGTTGATGAATATTTAAGGAAGGAAGATAGGTGGCAGGCCGAAATGAAGCTGTTACGAAAAATTCTCTTGGATTGTCAGCTGACGGAAGAATTAAAGTGGGGAAAACCTTGTTATACCTATGGTAAAAGCAATGTACTTATACTTTACACACTAAAAAACTTTTGTGGACCTGGGTTTTTTAAAGGTGCGTTATTAAATGATGCAGATGGAATTCTCGTAAAGCCAGGAGAGAATTCGCAGTCCACTCGCTACATCAAATTCACCAATACGCATCAAATCATTGAGATGGAAGCTATTTTGAAAACCTATATTTATGAAGCCATTGAGGTGGAAAAAGCAGGTCTGAAAGTCGACTTCAAAGAAAGCAGAAACCTTGTTTTTCCTGAAGAATTACAACTAAAACTAAATTCGGACTTAATTTTTAAAACTGCCTTTGAAGCACTTACTCCAGGACGGCAGAGAGGATACAATCTCTTCTTTTCTGCACCGAAGCAATCTAAAACTAGAACGTCAAGGATCCAACAATACGAACAAAAAATTCTTGATGGCTACGGATTTCATGATTGTGTTTGCGGAAAATCCAAAAGAATGCCTAGATGTGATGGTTCGCATAAGTTTAATGCATAGAAAGATGCATTTAGAAATCGATTCGATGATAGGCTAGTGAATTTTTTTAGCATGATCTTTTTGATTGGTTAAACGTTTTTTCTCTTTCGACACTTTTAATCCTAAATGGTTTAAACGCTACTTATATTTTTTGACCCGTTCATCATCAATTACCCCATTCCAATTCAATCCAAAGGCAAAATTATATACACTACCGTCTGAATCTGTGTAAGGCTGCATATCTCTCGGCACGTCTTCGAATTGTGCCTCGACGGTCAACATATCGGCAGGCATTTGAAATGGTAGCAACGCAGAAGGTTCTGCTGCTCCTGTTATGATTTCCATTAAGGCTTGGTCTTGAACACCCATGTGCACAAGAATTGCGGCAGCGCTTCCTTCTATCTCTGAAAACACCATTGGTTTAGCCACTTTAACTGAGACAATTACGGGTTTGCTTCCCATTTTTGCCTTAGTGTCGTTTACCAATTTCATATCGCTATTGTTTATGGTAGTAATCGATTTTCCCTTATAACTTCTGTTGGTAAAATCTTCTAACGGACTTCCGCCTGCCAAGCTTACTTCTCGAGCGGTATCTGCCGTGTAAGGACCGTATTGTAGGTTAATAGGTATATAACCGTTACCACCTTTCTCCAAATCGGCATCGTCATAACCAACTCCTCCATTGGGACTTTCTATACCTACTAAAGCAAAATCTGCTTCTTCTGGTGTGTCCACGATATCGAAATACTTCGCAATGACCTCCATATTAAAGGCGTCAATCGTTTTTGGCTCTGTGGTTACGCCCCACCAGTTTGTGGTTGGTGCAATGTAGCGCTGTGGTACGTATACTTTTTTCTTTGTTTCCATCGGCAGGCTCTTGTTGCTATTCTTTAGCATAACGATAGATTTTAATTGCGCCTCAAAACCAGCTTTCATAAACTCGCTATTTCCAACGATTGTTTTTGTTTCTTCCACATCTAAATATGGGTTTTCAAAAAGACCTACTCTAAAAATATTGGTTAACAAACGAACGGCAGACACCTCAAAACGGTTACGCATCGCTTCTTCGCCTAGTTCAGCAACTCCTAATTTATAAGCTTCCAAAACCGGGACCATATCATTATTACCACCAAATTGGTCCATACCTGCGTCAATCGCCTTGTAATGACGTTCTGCAACAGAAAGATTTTCTACACCAAAAGGTTTTCCTTCAAACTTAGAAACAGAAGTCATATCTCTTGTTATACCCCAATCTGTGCACAAAACGCCCTCATAACCATAGGTGCCTCTTAAGACTTCGGTAATTAAATACTTGTTATATCCGTTGGCCACATTCTCTCCTTCTCCTGTTGAAATGGTGTAATACGGCATTACGGCAGAAGCCATTTTTGTAGGGCCATCCAACTTAAAAGCCCCTTCTGTAAAAGGTTTCATATGGTCCTTGATATTTTTTCCAGGATATACGGCATACGCACCATAGCCAAAGTGACCATCACGACCACCTTCTTCGGGGCCACCGCCAGGCCAATGTTTCACCATAGCATTGACACTCTCCATCCCCCAATCAGCACCATCAGTAGATTGAAAACCATCTACGTAGGCTCTGGCCAAATCTGCAGCCAAGTCTGGATCTTCACCCATGGTACCGTCAAAACGACTCCAGCGTGGTTCTGTGGCTAAATCTATCTGAGGAGATAACGCTGTAGCAATACCCAAAGCTCTATATTCCTTTGAGGCGATTTCGCCGAATTGCTTCATTAACGCTGGGTCAAAAGAAGCAGCGATACCCAAAGTCCCCGGCCACATGGAAATATCCCCACCGGCACCCGCATTAAATTCCGCATAGGAATCACTCCCATGTCGAGGGTCTGAACTTGTATTTACGGGAATACCCAAATATAGGCCTTCAGCAAAAGCTTGGGCATTGTTGTTCCATTTTGCGGAAACCGCAGGAGACTCTACCGAAGTGATTAAGACGTGACGTAGATGATCATCAGTCAAGAATTTCTTCTGCTCGTCTGATAAATCACTGGCAACTGCACCACTTTCTGCAAATGTCTTACCGTTATAAGTAGATGAACCAAAACCACGGCTTCTACCAGGCAAAGATTGGTGGGAGCTATAAAGCATAAGTCCAGCAATATCCTCAAGACTCATTTGTTTGGCCAAATCCGTAGCACGATCCATTACGGGCAAGCGCCAATCTTCATAGGCCTCTAAGGTTCCATTTTTGTTTAGATCCTTAAAGGCGTATCCGTCTACCGTCAATAGCTTTACGCCGGATTCGGGATGATACCCCAATGTTGCCCCGTCGGTGTTGCTTACCGCTATATAGTCCCCCTTGGTTTCTTCGGTAAACTTAGGTGCGGTATCACAACTTGAAATCAGAAATAAGATAGCAATTGAAAAAAGTACAGACGTTTTTTTAGAAGTATTCATTTTCAGTTTTCTATGGTTTTTATTGGTTGGCAGTCAATTCGAAAAGTTCCTTGTCCATTTGTGGTTTAACTTCACAAGTGGTATCAAAATGCATCGTTGCGGTGTTGTTGCCATTGTATGGAGACCATTCGGGCAAGCCAGAGTGATTCGGGTTTCCGGTCTTGGCAAAACTGATCCACGCTTTGCTCATTTTATCCGCCAAGGCATGTGCTTCTTTTCCACCGCCCGTCATTTGGTTGGCCAAGGCGATATTGTCGAATACAAACGGTAGTTCCATACAATGCAATGCTTTGTATTTCCCATCAAAAACAGGGGACTGCCAAGTAAACAGATACATATAGACAGGAGCGCCGCCTTCAAGGCTTGATTTGGTGTTGGCCTGCAACACAGATCCCGGCCTGAATCTTGTATCGACATCGATCAAGTCTTTTGCTTTCGTATCATTGGGATACGCCTTTTTGACCGCGGCGATATAGACATCTGCTTTTTCTTTGTAAGTATCCTTGATGTGGTTCATAATGGTTTCATCCGATGCACCCACAAAACGCATATTGGCAATAGGCGCAAATTCGTTCTTGACGGTGCCGATCATCAACGGAATATCTTTTGATAGCACAAGTGCCTCTTCGGAAGCCGTCTGAAAAGGCAAATCTTCCCCATCAACACTAGGCCCCCAACCTAGGCCAAAACCCATAATTGGTTTTCCATCAGCTTTCATTTTTTCCTCTACGTTTTTCAAGGCTTTTGAACCTGCGTCGGCCAAGATGCTAAATGGTATGTTCTGAAGACTATCCACCTGAGAAGCATCGATTCCTAAAATGGATAGGGTTTCCGCGGCAACGGCTTGGGTGTCTTCCTTCTCCAGAATTCCGCCTCGCATAGCCCCACTTTGGTTGATGGCTTTATGGAAGAGTCCGCTAGCCTTTGGCATGGCCATCAAGGTATTTACCTTGGCTCCACCCCCGGACTGCCCAAAAATAGTTACGTTGTTCGGGTCGCCGCCGAAGTTGGAAATGTTATCGCGAACCCATTCCAACGCCAACTTCATGTCAAGAATACTGTTGTTTGCGGAATGTTTGTACTTTTCGCCATAGGCGGATAAATCTAAAAAGCCGAGTACATTCAAACGATGGTTGATGGAAACTACTACGACGTCGCCTTTATTACTAAGATTTTCTCCGTCATAGGAAGGCAGCTCGTGGCTTGATCCGGCGGTAAATCCCCCGCCATGAATCCAAAAAAGTACTGGTCTTTTTTTTCCGTCATTGATGCTTGGGGTCCAAACATTCAAATTCAGGCAATCTTCGTTGGTATAGCCCCAATCATGGTCAAAGACAAATTCGGGTTCGTCTTGCACAGAAGTCGTGGGAGTCAACAAAGGGGCTACGGGGCCGTACATCGTTGAACTTCGTATACCTTCCCAAACATCTGGTTTTTCTGCGGCCTCGAAGCGCTTTGCTTTTGCATAGGGAATTCCTTTATAGGTAAAAATTCCATGTTCGATATATCCTCGGACTTTTCCTGAATTGGTGTTTGTTACTGCGATGTTCTCGCCGGTCCGCACTTCGGATTGAGCGGTCAGAATACTCACAAATAGGAGCATTCCAATGGCGATAAAATAAGTAGCTGCTTTTTTCATTTTCCTATATATTAATTTTTTTATTCGAACCCAAATTCCTTAAGCCCTTTATGACTAATTTTTATGGCCTCAAGAGGCTTCAAACCGTCAAAGGTCATATCCTGTTCTACCATATAATATTCCATTCCCGATTTTTCCTTTTGGGCCAGGATTTGGGCAAAATCAATAGTCCCATTTCCCACAGGGGCGAATCTCCCCTGCTCGTCCATATCCTTTACATGCCATATTTTAAAGCGGCCGGGGTATTTTTCAAAGTACGCCAAAGGGTCTGCCCCGGCTTTTGTGACCCAATACAGATCCATTTGAAAATTGACGAATTCGGGATTACAATTCTCCAATAAATAATCGATAGGCACAATACCCTCCGCATCCTTTTTAAACTCAAAGTCGTGGTTGTGGTAAAGCAATTTAAGTCCTGAGGCATTTGCCTTCTCCCCTAAGATATCCAATGTTTCAGCTAAGTTTTTTGCCCCGCCCGTCATGCTCATGGTCCTAGTCGCCTGGTCAAATTTGAAATTGCCCATAGGTGGAACCGGTATTACAAAATATTCGAACCCCGCAGCTTTAACAACGGCCATCATAGCGTCTGCATTTTCTAGAGTTACCGTACCTTGGTGTGTACTGATGGGGTTTAGTCCCAACTCGTCGAGGTAGCTTTTGAAATCGGCGGGAGACATATTGTAGAACTTGCCATCAGCATAACTGGCCGCCTCGATGTTTTCGTATCCGGCATCTGCTACCGCCTTTAAGGTTGCCTTGGCATCTCCGCCCATCGCTTCACGGACGGTGTAGAGCGCAAGCCCGCCAAATGTGGCATTGCTATTCTCTTCTATATTCGTGTCTTCGGTAACGGCATCGCTACTTGATTCTTCTTTTTTAGCATCTTTACACGATATGCCTCCTATAAGTAAAAAGGACAGGACTACGTTCTTTACCAGCAAATTGATTCTTGTTTTTTTCATTTTCTTTAATTGTGAATTGATACTTCTTGCTCTTGTAATATGTTACTATCATTTGATTTAAAGCTGTATAGATATGGTGCTTTGTGAGCCTTGCCTTGAAACAATTTTTCATGGCGATTTAAGACATCCAAACTCAAAATGCGTCTTTGAAATGTGGTTCGCCTTAACTCTTCGCCCAAAATAGCTTCATAGACTTTTTGCAATTGTTTCATGGTAAACTTGGAAGGCAAAAGGTTCATGCCCACCAGCTTCTTTTCAAGATTATCTCGAAGGATTTGCAAAGCTTTTCCCACGATTTTATTGTGGTCCATCATTAAGGACGGAAGTTCATCAATCGCGTACCAGTTGATACTATCGGAAAGTGCATCCGGCACCGGAGTTACCTCATCGTAGTTTATCAGGGCGTAATAGGAAATGGAAATAAAACGATCTAACATCCAATCATGGTCTGCTACATCAAGATCGTTCGCCTCCAAGATACGTTCCATGGCATCGGGATTCGAACGGGTCAAATTGCCAAACGTTTGGAACTGTTCAAAATAAATATCATTGAGTCCGCAGCGTTCTTTTACCCCTCTCTTTACAGCGTCATCCAAACTTTCTTTTCGTTTTACGAATCCACCTGGAAGTGCAAATAAGCCCGTATTGTGGTATTCAAGTATAAGGATTTTCAGTTGCTTCCCATTGAATCCGAAAATAACGGAATCATAGGAAAGGTTTAGTATAAACTCCTCTTTTCGAAGTGCTTGTATGAGGTTTTTCGTGGCCAAAGATGAAAGTTTTTCCAAATAAAAAACAATAATTCAAGAAAACAAAGTATTATTGTAACAAATTGAGACAATAACTTTTCTATAACCAATATTATGAGAACACTTATAGCCTTTATATTCATTTTCCAAATGACCACGACCTTCGCACAAAACCAGAATGCCTTTCCGGTTCAAACGAAAACGGAACATGGCACTATTGAAGGAAACTACAACACCCATACAAACATTCAGACTTATTTCGGGGTTCCTTTTGCCAAACCTCCCGTCGGGGAATTACGTTGGAAAGCACCCCAACCCTTGGAAAATTGGGAGGGCGTAAAAGAGACCAAGACCTTCGGCCCACGGCCTATGCAGACCATGGTGTTCGGCGATATGAAATCACGCTCGAACGGAGTAAGCGAAGATTGCCTGTATTTAAACATTTGGACTCCCACTACAAGGAACATCAATAATCTGCCGGTTCTAGTATATTTTTTCGGAGGAGGAAATGTTGCTGGCGACGCCTCCGAATATCGCTATGATGGCGAAAGCATGGCCAAAAAAGGTATGGTCGTCGTGACCACCAACTACCGGTTGAATATTTTTGGTTTTCTGGCCCATCCCGAATTGAGTGCCGAAGCACCATATAAAGCATCGGGAAACTACGGATTGTTAGATCAAAATGCAGCCCTAAAATGGGTGCAAAAAAATATTGCGGCTTTTGGAGGTAATCCTAAAAAAGTAACCATTGCTGGGGAATCCGCAGGGTCTATTGGGGTCAGTCAACAAATGGCTTCGCCCCTTTCTAAAGATTTGATTGCAGGTGCCATAGGCGAAAGTGGGGCGGGAATCCATCCGACGATGGCGCCCTTGCCGCTGGCCGAAGCAGAAAAACTAGGAGCGGAATTTGCAAAAAACGCAGGCTATCCGACCTTAGCTGAATTAAGAAAACTAAGTACCAGGGAAGTCTATGAGATATACAACGAATCAAAACGCTTTGGTTTTCCTGCAGTACTTGACGGGTATTTTCTCCCAAAGACCCTTCCTGAAATCTTTGAGGCTAAAGAACAGGCACAAATCCCTCTATTGTTGGGGTGGAATTCTGCTGAAATTCCCGGTATGGCATTTACACAAGGCCCTTTTACAGAAGAAAATTATGTGGCCAAAGTGAAAGAGGCTTATCCCAAAAAACATAAAGAAGTTTTGGAGCTATATCCTTCCGGTACGGAACAGGAAATTGTACTATCGGCAACAGCATTGGCGTCGGACCGATTTATCGCTTATAGCACTTGGAAATGGTTTGACCTTCATAGGAAAAACAGCAGTCAACCCGTATACCGGTATCTATATAGTAAGTTAAGACCTCCGCTAAGGAATGAAAACCTTACTTCGGGATTTGCCGGAGGAACAATAGAAAAGGAGTCCGATGCCCCAAAAGCTCCAAAACCGGTAGGTGCACCACATGCCTGTGAAATCGAATACTGCATGGGCAACTTACACTTGGTAGATGATTATGCTTGGACGGCTGACGACTACAAGGTCGCTGAAGATATGTCGAACTACTTTGCCAACTTTATCAAGACCGGTGACCCGAATGCCGAAGGCCTTCCTCAGTGGGATTCGGCCAAACCAGAAGACAATGCGCCTCCTGTGATGATCATTGATACTGAGAGTAAGTTGATAAAAGCAGGGAATGATTCCCGATATGGGTTTTTGGATAAGGCGTTTGAAAATTGATTCTCTTTACTGGCATATCGATAACCATTGTTTTGTTGGCGCTTATCCTTTCAAAAAGGGTAAGTGCCTTATCAGCTTTGATATTGGTTCCTATCATTGGGGCCTTAATAGCCGGATTTGGTTTTGAAACCGCAAACTTTGCTATAACAGGTATTAAGAATATCGCTCCTATTGTTGCGATGTTCGTATTTGCCATATTATTTTTTGGTATTCTAACTGACGCGGGTATGTTCGACCCAATAATCGACCGTATCCTCAAACTTGTTGGCAACGACCCGGTAAAAATTACGATCGGTGCCGCTGTTTTGGCCATGATAGTACATTTAGATGGTTCCGGTGCGGTAACTTTTTTGATAGCTATTCCCGCTATGCTCCCCTTGTTCGAAAAACTAGAAATGGACAAGCGCGTTTTGGCGTGCGTGGTGGCCTTGGGCGCAGGCACCATGAACTTGGTTCCATGGGGCGGACCAACGATACGGGCCGCTACAGCTCTTCAAGTGAAGGTCACGGATTTGTACACCCCGATAATAATCCCACAATTATTCGGGCTGCTTTTTGTTTTAGGAGTTGCCTGGTATTTAGGCAAAAAGGAAGCCAAAAGATTAGGTGCAATCCATAAGGGTGCAATAAAGGAAACTTTTGTAAGAACACTATCCGAGGAAGAAAAAAAATTGAGAAGGCCCAAACTTTTTTGGTTCAATATTGCACTGACACTTTTGGTAATCATCATTTTGATTTCTGGAATAATAGCCCCGGCCATTCTATTTATGCTAGGGACTATTATTGCTTTAGTTGTCAATTACGGCAATATTGCGGAACAAAAAAATCGAATCGACGCCCATGCCAAAGCCGCTTTATTAATGGCAAGTATTTTATTGGCGGCAGGAGTTTTTTTGGGCATAATGACCGAATCGGGAATGATCACGGAAATGGCGCAGGCAACTGCAAATGTTATCCCACCAAGTGTAGGCCAACGCATACCGGTGTTGATGGCGGTGAGCAGTATGCCCCTTAGCATGGTATTTACCCCTGATTCCTTTTATTTTGGCTTTCTGCCCGTTATGGCGGAGGTGGCAGGAGAGATGGGTGTTGCCCAGATCAGTGTAGGGCAGGCCGCTATCTTGGGGCAAATGACTACTGGGTTTCCTTTGAGTCCGCTTACGGCCTCCACATTTTTGCTAATAGGTCTTGCCAAGATAGATTTGGCAGAGCATCAACGATTTACTTTTAAATATGCCTTTGCCACTACCATTGTAATGACAATAGTCGCTATCTTAATAGGAACAATCCCCCTTTGATCAATAAATTAACACATGGCCAAACAACTAAGATCAAAGCTAAGAATAGGCTCGGGTGCCGGTTATTCTGGCGATCGCATTGAACCAGCATTGGAACTTGCAAAAAAAGGCAATCTCGACTATTTGATTTTTGAGTGTTTGGCAGAACGTACGACTGCCTTGGCCCAACAGCGAAAAGCCATTGATCCGAAAATGGGTTATGACCCGTTGCTCGAAGAACGCATGCGTATCTGCCTTCCCGACTGTGTTAAAAACAATGTGAAAATCATAACCAATATGGGAGCGGCTAATCCCTTGGCGGCGATGGAAAAAACCATCGAAGTTGCAAAATCTTTAGGTTTGAAAAACCTAAAAGTGGCGGCAATCACGGGCGATGATGTTTTACATCTAATTGAAAAAAAACACTATCAACTTTTAGAAACCCAAAAGCCAATGGCCACCATTCGTGATTCCATTATTTCGGCTAATGCGTATTTAGGTGCTGCTGCAATCGTTGAAGCTCTCAAATATGACGCCGATATTGTACTGACCGGAAGGGTTGCCGACCCATCACTTTTTCTCGCGCCTCTGATACACGAGTTCAATTGGACTTTTACAGACTATGATTTATTAGGAAAAGGGACTGTTTTAGGGCATTTGATGGAATGTGCAGGGCATATCACAGGAGGATATTTTGCAGATCCGGGATATAAGGATGTCCCAGATTTGGACAATTTGGGTTTTCCGATTGCCGAAGTTAGCTCGAATGGAGAATTTAGTATTACCAAACTTGCCGATAGCGGAGGACTTGTAAGCTCAGCTACGTGCAAAGAACAATTGCTATATGAAATTCATGATCCAAAACATTATTTAACTCCTGATGTCGTGGCCGATTTTAGTTCTGTAACTTTCAAAGAAGAAGAAAAAGATAAGGTTGCAGTTCACGGAGGCACTGGCAGGGAAAAAACAGGGAAACTAAAAGTTTCGATTGGTTACAAGGATGGTTTTATCGGAGAAGGGCAAATGAGTTATGGCGGACCTGGTGCCGCGGAAAGAGCTCAACTGGCAATTGCAATACTTAAAAAGAGAATTACAAAGTATTTGCCCGAACAAAAGGATATTCGTTATGATATTATTGGACAAAATTCACTTTATGGAAATGGTGTTTCCAGTGAAACTCCATATGAGGTTAGGGTTCGCGTAGCGGCACGAACAACTTCAAGTAAAGATGCTGCTAAAATTGGCAACGAGGTGGAGGCTTTATATACCAATGGGCCGGCAAGTGGCGGCGGTGCAACGAAGTCCGTTCAAGAAATTATCGCCATACAATCCATATTAATAGATGAAGATTTGGTACAACCAGAGATTCATTATAAAACAGTATAAATGAAGTTAAGGGAAATAGCACATTCCAGAACTGGAGATAAGGGAAATATTGTCAATGTTTCTGTTATCGCTTATAATGAGAAGGACTACCCAATACTGACCGAGAAAGTTACTGCTGAAAAAGTCAAAAAACACTTTTCGAGAGATGTAAAAGGCGAAGTAATCAGATATGAATTACCAAAAATAGCTGCGCTAAATTTTGTGATGCACGATGCTCTTGGGGGCGGCGTTACCCGTTCTTTAGCTTTGGACAAACATGGAAAGTCGTTAGCTTCCCATTTGCTGGAGATGAATATTTAAAAAGTAACACATGAAAAAAACATTTTTATTTGTCGTATTTAGTTTCATTATCCTGACCGTTTATGGGCAGACTGTTTTAAGTGGTTCTGTGGTAACCGATTCGTTGTATTCCAAAAATCTTGAAAACGATTTTGGTGAAAACCCAACACGCTCAGTTTCGGTGTATTTGCCGCCAAATTATGAGACTTCCAATAAAAAATATCCTGTCATTTACTTTCTTCATGGTTTTTTAACCGATGACAAATTGATGGAACGAATGAAAGACTTGCTCGATTACGCTATTCATGAACAAAAGATTGATCCGTTCATTATGGTCATTCCCGACCAGAAAACCACATATGATGGTAGTTTTTATTCCAACTCGGAAGTATTCGGAAATTGGGAGGACTTTACCGTGTTTGATTTGGTTTCATATATGGATACCAATTATCGAACATTGGCAAAAAAAGAAAGTCGCGGTATCACGGGCCATAGTATGGGCGGTTATGGAGCGTTGAAACATGCCATGAAACATCCGGATGTCTTTAGTTCAGTCTATGCGATAAGCCCCGGTGCCTTGGCCATTGTACGGGAATACGGCCCAAATAGTAATACCTACAAGGAATTTGCCGAAGTAAAGACCATTGATGATCTTGCCAAAACCTATTTTGGTAAAGTCGTAGTTGCCTTCGGACGCTCATGGTCACCTAATCCAAACAAAGCTCCCTTTTATTGTGATGTTCCGTTTGAATATGTAAATGAAGAAATGAAAGTAAACCAAGAAATTTTGAAAAAATGGCATGAAAACATGCCTTTTTATATGATTCCAGATTACTTGGATAATCTAAAAAAATTGAAAGCCATAAAATTGGATTGGGGCCGAAATGCAGGCGAACGTTTTACGATCCAATGCAAAATGTTCAGCCAACAACTTGAAAATGTGGGAATCGCCCATTTTTCCGAGGAATATATTGGCACGCATGTCAATAATATTTATACCCATGAAGGACGCATACCTCAACAGGTACTACCTTTTTTTGATTTATATCTTGATTTTGAATAAACAAAAAACCAATACATTCATTGACTTTAAAATCTCTCAAAATTTCAAAAAAGACAAATAATACTTTAAAAATGAAAAACTTAAAACCTTATGTCATCATCTTCATACTATTGCAGTTTTGCTGGTCAGGGGTATCGGCGCAAAGCCGAATAGGAATATTCGATAGGAATGTCGATATAGGTAACTGTAAAATAGAAGGAAAAGCGGAATACACCGCTGAAAATCAAACCTATACCTTGAGCGGTTCCGGCACCAATATGTGGTTCGGATCGGACGAATTTCAATATTTGTGGACGACCATTCAAGGCGATTTTATCCTTAGGGCCGAAGTCGAATTTGTCGGGTCCGGAGTTGACCCCCACCGAAAAGTAGGATGGATCATCAAAAACAGTTTGGATCCCAACTCGAAGCACGTTAATGCGAGTACCCATGGTGACGGGCTCACCTCGTTACAATATCGCAAAGCTGTTGCGGCCGATACTGAAGAAGTGGTTTCCGCCGCAACCTCTCCCGACGTGATTCAATTAGAAAGAAAAGGGGATACCTATGTAATGTCCACTGCTAAGTTCGGTGAAGAATTTACCAGCTTGACTTTGGATAATATGCAGATGGATAACGAGTTATATATTGGAATCTACGTATGCTCCCACAATCCCGATGTTAGTGAAAGTGCCATCTATAGGAATGTTCGAATCATCAGACCAGTAGATCCCGATTATACACCTTATCTTGATTATCTTGGTAGTAATTTAGAGCTAATGGACGTTGAGACCGGACTTCGGAAAATCATCTACCAATCTGCACATTCGATACAGGCGCCCAACTGGACAGTTGACGGAAAAAGGTTAATATATAACTCCAAAGGGTATTTGTATAACTACCGACTTTCCACCAACTCCATTACCCCACTGAATACCGGTTTCGCGGTAAACAACAATAACGACCATGTTCTGACCTTTGATGGCAAAATATTGGGAATAAGCAACCATAACCAGGAAGATGGTGGCACTTCTGCGCTGTACTATATGACCGCTGAGGGTGATTCTTTGCCCAAGATGGTCACAAAACCAGGGGTCGGAGCTTCCTATTTTCACGGATGGTCTCCAGACAACACTAAAATGGTCTTTACTGGAAACCGGGACGATGCGTACAATATCATTACCATAGACATCGATTCCGGAAAAGAAGAAAAATTGACCGACCTTGCCACTTTGGATGATGGGCCTGAATATAGTCCCGATGGAAAACATATCTTTTTCAACTCGACCCGTAGCGGGAGAATGCAACTTTGGCGTATGGATGCTGACGGGAAGAATCAAATTCAGTTGACCTTTGATGATTACAATGATTGGTTCCCTCATATTAGTCCGGATAAGAAATGGATCGTTTTTATTTCCTTTCCGAAGGACATCGACCCAAGTAGCCATCCATTTTACAAACACTGTCTTTTACGGTTGATGCCTTATGAAGGTGGTACACCCAAAATAATCGGATATATCTACGGGGGCCAAGGGACTATCAATGTACCGAGCTGGTCTCCAGATAGTAAGAAAATAGCTTTTGTGACCAATACGAGGTAAAAGAAAACCATGAGACGAGTTCAAAATAAGAAAACTAGTATGCAAAATTTATTCAGCTTCTTCATTATTTGCGCAATGGTGGTCGCCTGTGTACAAAAAGAACAGCAATCTGAAGAGGATGTCTCCGATTTACCAAGAACGATAGTAACTACCGATGGCGAAATCGATGATGTGGATTCGTTCATTAGAATGCTGTTGTACGCCAATGAATTTAAAATCGAAGGCCTTGTCATCAGCAGTTCCATGTGGCATTACAAAGGTGATGGAAAAGGCACGCTATTCACATCCGAAATGGAAATGACCAAAAATTTGTACGGTGCGATACCAGATCTTCGCTGGCCTGGTACGGAGTGGATGAATCCTTTGCTGGATGCCTACGAGGAAGTTTATCCGAAACTAAGTCAACATGCCAAAGGTTTTCCTACTGCCGATGACCTCAGAAGTCTGGTAAAAGTCGGGAATATCGATTTTGAAGGCGAAATGGAAAAAGATACGGATGGGTCGAACTTTATAAAAGCTAGCCTTTTAGATGACAACATGGAACCCCTCTATTTGCAGGTTTGGGGCGGCACCAATACCATAGCCCGTGCCCTTAAATCCATTGAAGACGAATACAAAGACGCCGAGGAATGGGGGGCGATACAAAAAAAGATAAATGATAAGGCGATCATCTACGCCATTTTAGATCAAGATGCCACCCACAGAAAGTACATTGCCCCAAATTGGCCGGATCTTAAGATTTTTTACAACTCCAACCAGTTTTGGTGTTTTGCCTATCCTTGGAAACAGGCGGTACCTAAATCTCAGCATTATCTCTTTGAAGGTGGATTTATGGGCAAGGAAATCATTAATGATCATGGCCCGCTCCTAAAACAATATTACAGCTATGGGGATGGCCTAAAACAAGAGGGGGACGATGAACATATTCATGGCGATATCAATAAAATCAAAGGAACTCAATGGGGTGATTTCGGGAAATATGATTTTATCTCGGAAGGCGATTCCCCCGCCTATCTCCATCTTATGGATATAGGCCTTGACAATATCGACCATCCCGAATGGGGCGGTTGGGGAGGTCGATTGGTGCAATCCAAAGAACAGCCCAATCGATGGGAAGATGGGGAGGCGGCAGCGGATTATAATCCCTTTACAAAAGAAATGGATCCAACCTATCCCCAAATAAGATGGGTCGAAGCAATACAAGAGGATTTTGCTGCTAGGGCCGACTGGTGTATAAAGGATTATGAAAATGCCAACCATCCTCCTTCTATAAAGGCAATTTCTCCGAAACGAATTGATACAAAAGCTGGCGATACCATTTCCTTAAAAATTGAGGCATCAGATCCGGACGGCGATGAGTTGAATATCAACTATTGGGTTTATAAAGAGGTAGGAAGCTATTCGGGGGAGGCACAAATAATTCCGAACGAGCAAGAGGCCTCGTTGGTCTTACCTGCCAATCAAAAAGGAGAATTACATGTTATCGCCGAAGTAAAAGATAATGGGGAACACCAGATGACCCGTTATGTGCGTTTTGTGCTTTCGGTTGAATAAACTTAGTTACCAAATAGAACTTATTTGATTCTAAAATCATAGCTGCCAGAAGCCAATTCAAGAATCACTTTGTCCCCCTCTTTTTGAAGGATTTGTATTCCCTTTATTTTTTTCAATTTTTTCCCGCCAACGGAAATGTTTTTTACGGAATTTGTTTTCAAATGTAAGGTGGCAGTGGTATTTGCAGGAATTGTGGTTTGATAGCTCCAACTAGCATCCTCCCATTTCCACTCGCTTTTTATCCGCCCATACATACTATCATAATAGCCCTTGGCAAATTTCATGTTTTTATCGGGGTCAGGTGTAGGTTTTAAAATGAATTGTTTGAATCCGGGATGGTCTGGATCGCGTTGTATGCCCAAGGAATAGTTATACATCCAAGCAGCTACCGCCCCGAAGGAATAATGGTTGAAGGAATTCATACTGTTATTTCCACCAAAACCATTTTCGACGGTGTAAGAATTCAGACGCTCCCAAATCGTGGTCGCACCATTCTTTACGGAATATAACCAAGAAGGATAGGAAGTCTGTTGCAACAAGCGATAGGCGATTTCATCCTTGCCATTTTCGGAAAGCGCATGGTTCAGCGAGGCCGTACCGATAAATCCGGTCATCAAGGAATACTCGGGGCGTACCGCACCAAGCTCATCTTCATTTTCTCGTTCTATCGAGGCGACCAAGTGACCGATCGCCTTATGAGAATTGCCCTCGTTAAGCACATTTAGATCCAAGGGAATGGCGTACGACGCCTGTGTATCTACAAAATCGCCCTTCTTTTTTTGCCGATCTTCGGGTATCGGCGGGCCAAAGCGCATCGCCTGATTACCCAAATGAAGTGTTTTTCCAGTGGCATTATCCAGGTACGTTTTATTAAAAAATGCTTTTCGCCCTTGGTATTGTTTTTCAAAGTCGGCGACATCTTCGGTCTTGCCCAAAAGTCGGGCAGTCTTTGTCAAAATTTCCAAATCATAGAGATGGTATACCGCCCAAAGTTCGGTATCCTCATTTTTATACCCTTCGGGACTCAACCAATCACCCAAGGGGCCTTCATTCAAAACTCCGGTTTCTGGGTCAATTTTAGAGTTTAGGAACTCCACATAGCGTTTCATGGCATCGTAATGTTCCCCAAGCAGTTCTAAATCTCCGTACTGTTGATAAACTTCCCAAGCGACGATAATACCAGCACTGCCCCAAAGAGTTCCCCCGAAACCCCCACCGACCGGGGCCACATCGGTAAATCTTCCATCGGCGCTTTGAATGTCGCGCATGGCCAACAAATGTCTGTTCAAAAACGGCCCTACATCGGCCAAATAAGTCGATGCCTTTGAAAAAACGTTGATATCGCCGCTCCAACCCATACGCTCGTTCCGCGCAGGAGTGTCCGTAGGAATAGATAAAAAATTCCCTCGCAACGACCACGTAATATTTTTCCAAAGTTTGTTGACCAGTTCGTTCGAGGTTTCATAATTCGATGCCAATTCTTTAATGGAACTGACCACATGCCCTTTGACATTTTCCACGGGAATAGGCGAATCGACTCCCGTAACCTCTAAGTACCGAAACCCATGAAAGGTAAACCGAGGACGTATGGTTTCTTCTTCGCCCTTTCTGATGTAGACATCCTGCGTCAAGGCAGCGCGAATATTTTCGAGCATGACCATTCCTGTATTTCCTTCATATTCCGAAAGATCTGGGTATTTTACCTCGGCATACCTGAGGGTAATGGTATCGCCTGCTTTTCCCGGCGGTAATTTTACTTCAGGAAAACCGACCATATTCTGCCCCATATCGTACACAAAAACCCCAGAGCGAATTTCATCCATGCCGATAGGAGACAGACTTTTAACTATGGACGGACTTTCGCCGATTTGTCCGATAAGTTTTAGATTGTCGTAGTTGAAATCTTCGTTTTGGTAGGCGGTTCCCGTTAATGGCACTTCAACCGCAGCTTTCCATTCGCTATTATCATAACCGGCGGTTGCCCAATCTTCAATTTCCTTTTCCTTGGTAGCATCATAGACTTCCCCTTGAAAAAAACTTCCATAGCGAATGGGGCCATTTGTAAATAATTTCCAATCAGAATCATTAGTGGTAATTGCCTGCTTCGTGCCATCTTCATAGGTTATGACCAATTGCGCCAAGAGGGATTGCCGGTCGCCAAAATAGTTCCAATTTTCGCCGCTGTACGTAATGTTGCCGCTCCACCAGCCCTCGCCTATCAAAGCTCCTAAAGCATTGTCTTTCCCGGCCGAAATCTGGTCAGTAACATCATAGGCTTGGTATTGGTGTGTTTTGTTGTATTGGGTAAGTCCGGGCGTAAAATAGTCCTCGCCTACTCGCTTACCGTTTAGAAACATTTCATAAATACCACGAGCGGTAACATACAATCTTGCCTTGACAATTTTCTTGTTTTCTGATTTGAATTCGGTTCGTAGCATCGGGGTGGCATTTTGGCTGGGGTCAGCTAAAATGAGGGTGCCGGTTTCGTCTCCTTCTATTTGAAAAGTTCCATCAGAAATTGAGAGGTTCTTTTTGTCTCCATAAATACCATGATAGTTTTCCTCAGATTCCAAACTTTCGGAAAAAAGAATGTTTGATGGTTCCCTGAAATTTTGGATATGTACATTTGAAAAATTTGCTTTTTGACCTGCTTCCGCATAGAACCCAATGTCGGCTACCATGGGGAAACTGATATAATTGTTTCCCGTACCTACGGGATTGAGATTAAACCCTTTTGGTGCGAACGGACTAGGACTCTCAACATCATCCTTAATAATTTTATTTTCCTCCTTCGTTCCGTCGAGATATACGACGAACAATCCAAAATTACATTCCGCATAAAAAGTATGATTATCATACTTGTTGTCTCTGTTGACAAGGCTTAATGCAACATCAAAAGACCGAAACGGGATAATATTACTATCATCAGGAGCATAACCCACGCGGTACACATTGAACTTAGCCAAGCCATTTTCGGTGCCATCTACCTTTGAAATATCCAGTTCAAAACGGATATAGCTTTGGTCTTTTTTGACCTCGATTCCTTGAATATTTTTATCGGTATCCATTAAACGAGCATCGTTGCCCCCAAATACAAAAGAAGCTTTAGTGCTTTTCGATGTTGCGTCCAATTGTATGGCATAGTCCATTTTGAAGACGGACAGGTAATGGGAGTAGAATACCAAGTCCTCCTCACTTCCACCTATCCATTGGGCGTTGTTCCATCTGGCAGAATTTGGGTTGGTATCCAACAGGCCGGTTTCGAACCATGAGGAAGCTGTATTCGGTTTTCCTTGTTGGTCCCAAACAGTCAATTCCCAACTATAACGGGTTGTCGGTTTTAATTCTTCTCCAGAATATGAGATTCCCAATGAAATATCGCTTGCGGTTTTTTGGGAATCCCAGATCGGTTCGCCAGCTTCATCGGTCATTTTGATCTGATACGCTGTTTGGCTTTGGCCATGTTGATCGGCATCGGTCTCCATTTGCCAACTGAACCGTGGTGTTTCGATATCGATACCCAATGGTGTTTCTCTATATTCGGTCTGTAAGTGTTTTGGAGTGGATTGCGCCCATAGGGTTGCCATTGGGAAAACCACAAAACACAATAAGAAAACTATGCTATATTTTGAATCAAACTTTAATTTCATTCTAATTCAATTTTTGAAAAGGATGCGACGATAAACACAAGATTACCCAAAATACACTATAAAACTGTTCTGTACTGTTAGTAAGTTGCAACCAAAACCTAACAATTCAATAGCTCATTTGATTGCTCTAATGTAATTTAAAATTCCAGGAATGTACCAAACAGTACAGAACACCTATGCAAAAAACGATAACTACATTTGACAGGATACTAATGAATTCAGTAAATTGACTTTGGTTCCGTATATAGCCTTACCAACTCCTTGAAAATGAGAAAAACCTTGAAAGCCCTGCTATTTTTATTCGCCTTGTATTTTTCCTGCCAAAGCTTCGCCCAAGAAGTAGTACCCGAATTCTCCCAAAAAATGTGGAAGGCCCAATGGGTACAGGTACCTGATACCAATGGGAAGGACTATGGGGTATACCTGTTCCGAAAGCAGTTCGAAATGGAATCGCTTCCTAATTCCTTTCCGGTTTACATTTCTGCGGACAATCAGTACGAATTGTACGTAAACGATTCTTTGGTGGCCCGAGGGCCGGCCAAAGGCGATGAATCGCATTGGTATTTCGATGCTTTGGATTTGGCATCGGTTCTAAAACAGGGGGCTAACACCCTAGCGGCCAAAGTTTGGAACGAAGGGCCGCACCGCAGGGAGGTACAGCGATCTTTTAATACCGGCCTGATCATGCAAGGTATCGACAAACAAAGCTCGATAATAAACACAAATGACAGTTGGAAATGTATTGAGGATACCAGCTATAGCCCAATTCTGATAAGCGACTATATGCCCCGGCCAGGGCAATTGTTGTTACCGGGCTATTATGTAGCCGGCCCGGGCGAAAAAGTGGATATGACCAAAAAGCACTTGGACTGGAAAACCGGTTCTTTTGATGATAGCAAATGGAAAAATGCCCAACCCATTTCGCCCGGAATTCCAAGGAACACCATAGGGCTCGATGCCGGAAATTCTTGGCGGTTGCTACCCAGCAACTTACCACAGATGGAGGCGGTTTACCAAAGGTTTGCAGCCTCTTCCAAAGTGGATGGCGTTAAAGCACCGAACAGCTTTCCGAAGGAAAAAATGGCATTTGAAATTCCACCGAACACTTCTGTATCGATTTTATTGAATCAATCCTATTTAACGAATGCCTACCCTACCTTGAATTTTACAGGCGGAAAAGAAGCCGTAATAGCGTTGACCTATGCCGAGGCCCTGTATGCTGATGGAAACAAGAAAGGAAATAGAAACGAGGTCGAAGGAAAATCGATTTTGGGAAGAAAAGATAGCATCATTTCCAACGGGGCCAGTTTCCAAGAATTTGTCCCACTGTCGTATCGCACCTTTAGATATGTACAGCTTGATATAGCCACACAGAAAGAAGCCTTAGTAGTCAACGATATTTTTTCCACCGCCGTGGGTTATCCGTTCCAAATGAACGCAATACTCGAAACCTCAATACCCGAAATTGACAAAATGATGGACATCGGTTGGCGTACCGCCAAGCTCTGCGCCATGGATACTTATATGGATTGCCCCTATTGGGAGCAACTGCAATACATCGGCGATACCCGTATTCAAGCGATGGTGTCATTATACAATAGTGGGGACGACCGATTGGTAAAACATGCCCTAGACCTAATGAATTTTTCAAGGCAACCAGAAGGCATTACCCTAAGTCGCTACCCGACCCAAAACGCCCAGATTATCACTCCCTTTTCCCTATGGTATATCGGGATGCTGAACGACTACATGATGTATGGCAATGACAGGGATTTTATTAAAAACAAACTTCCTGGTGCAAGACAGGTACTCAACTATTTTGAAGGTTTTCAAGAAGCAGATGGTTCGTTAAAAAACCTGCCAAGTTGGACATTTTCCGACTGGGTTAGTGATTGGCAAAGAGGTATGCCCCCTTTAGGGAAAGATGGCTCGTCAGCATTGCTTGACATCCAACTTTTAACAGGCTATCAAAATGCCAAAGGACTGGAAAGCGAGTTAGGGATGGAAGCATTTGCCATTAACTATCAATCTAAGATAGAGCAACTCTCAAAAACCATTGTCGCCAAATACTGGGACGAATCAAAGCAGCTTTTCGCGGACAATAGCAATAAGGATACATTTTCGCAACATACGAATGCACTGGCCATCTTAACCGGACTGGTAGCGGACTCCAAAGCTACCGAAATGGGAAATCAAATTTTAAGAAACCCTGATCTGACCCCAGCCTCCATTTACTTTAAATACTACATTCATCAAGCATTGGTAAAAGCAGGTTTAGGAAATGAATATCTAAACTGGTTGGATGTTTGGCGGGATCATATCGCCGCCGGATTGACCACTTGGGCAGAAGATACCGATGCAAATACGACGCGTTCCGATTGCCATGCATGGGGTTCAAGTCCCAATATTGAGTTTTTTAGGACCATTTTGGGCATTGATAGTGCCTCGCCCAATTTTAAGACGGTGAAGATCGAACCTCATCTGGGAGATATAAAAAATATTGGTGGAGAAATGCCACATCCTGAAGGGAAAATAGCAGTCAATTATAAATTATCTAAAAAATTAAATGCGACCATAAATCTGCCTTCCGGCATAACGGGCAACTTTATTTGGAAGGATAAAACTTATCCGCTAACGAGTGGTGAAAATATTTTGAAATTATAAAGAACATAGAAATGAAAAAAACGATTTTAGTTCAAGTGAAATTCATGGTATTGTTATCTACCATGATAGTTTGTGCAAATGGAAATATCGAATCGAAAAATACGAAAGGGAATCTCAATAAAACTGATTTACCATTATTTACAATTCAACAAGACTCCATGTTCAGTAAACCGTATATAGATGTAGAGGAATGGCGAACCGAACCAATAAAACACCTATACGTTCACGGAGGCTTTGAAGGTAGTGACACTAAATTCTCCTTCTACTTTCCTGAAAAGGAAAACTACCAAAGTCGGTTCTTTCAATATATCACCCCGGTACCTGACAATGAAAACCTATCTCAAAACAACGAAGGTGGCGAAGCCGATAAAATAAGTTTTGCCATTTTGCACGGGTCCTATTTTATTGAGACCAACGGAGGAGGTGCCGATGCCGGGGTAATGGCACCGGATCCGACCATCGGTGCTTATAAGGCAAATGCAGCGGTGGCCCAATATTCCAAAGTAAAAGCCGCTGAACTTTTTGGAGAACATCGAACTTATGGCTATGCTTTTGGTGGTAGTGGCGGTGCATATAGAACCGTTGGCGGAGCGGAAAACACAAGTGGCGTCTGGGACGGAGTAGTTCCTTTTGTTCTAGGTTCTCCCATGGCCATCCCTAATGTATTCAGTGTCCGTATGCATGCCATGCGAGTCTTACAGCATAAGCTCCCACAAATCGTAGATGCAATAGAACCGGGAGGTAGCGGCGATATGTATGCTGGATTAAATGAAGAAGAGAAGGCAGCTTTAAAAGAAGTTACCCAAATGGGCTTCCCCATAGCAGCTTGGTTTAATTACAAGAACATGGGCATCCATGCTTTTCCAGCAATATATGGGGGAATGCGTATGGCCGATGGTGCCTATTTTACCGATTTCTGGACAAAGGCGGGATACTTGGGAGCCGATAATCCCGAATCATTGGCAAAGGATCGTTTGCAGGAAAAGGCCGTTATCCAAAAAATAATTACCAAAAAGATAGCCTTTGAAATGGGACTGGAATTGGGCGATAATCCCGGAGAGGCCAGAGGAAGTGCAGATTCCGCATGGAGAAATCTAGACACTAAGGCAGATACAATTCCAATTGCTTTTCAATTAGCGACTAAACTGCCCGAGGTACAATTTCTAGGTGGTGAACTCATGGTGCTTTCAGGTCCTCAAAAAGGAAAGGAACTGGCAGCCAAAGCCATTGAAGGTGATATCATTGTGCTGGGAATGTCAGACCCTAATGTCTCTAGCCAATTAAAAGTTGGGGATGAGGTTCAAATTGACAACTCAAACTATTTGGCGGCACAAACGTATCATAGGCATCAGGTGCCAGGGCCAGAATACACAGTTTGGGGTCAATTTAGAGATACAGAGAACAACCCCATTTATCCGCAACGCCCTATGCTCATCGGCCCATTGTTCACGCAATCTACGGTGGGATCCTTGCCCGTAGGCAAGTTTGATGGCAAAATGATCTTGTTGGGGTCCTTATGGGATACCGAGGCATACCCTTGGCAGTCCGATTGGTATCGAGATCGCATAAAAGAACAATTGGGGGATACTATTGACGATAAATTCAGGCTCTATTTTACCGATCATGCCAACCATGCCGATTTTGCCAATCCCGGTGACCCAACGCATTTTGTCAGTTATCTAGGGGTGCTTCAACAGGCTTTGTTGGACTTGAGTGCTTGGGTGGAAAAGGGTATCGAGCCTCCAAAAAATACGGTTTATAAAGTAGTTGACGGTCAAGTAGTGTTACCTAGTACTGCCGAAGAACGCAAAGGAATTCAACCCGTCATCGATTTGCAAGTGAATGGTGGCAAGCGCACCGATATCACAAGTGGAGAAAAAGTGAACTTTTCTGCAACGATAAAACTACCGGACAATGCAGGTAAAATTGTTTACGCGGAATGGGACTTTGATGGAGAAGGTACCTTCTTAGATAAAGCCGATGTTGACGGTTCAAAGAATACAGTTTCCTTGAAAGCTGAACATACCTATGTAAAATCCGGCACTTATTTCGTAACGCTTCGGGTAGCTTCGCAAAGAGAGGGCGATACAGAAACTCCTTTTACTCTGATTCGAAATTTAGATAGGGTTAGAATAGTGGTTCAATAATCGATATTTCAACAGGTTATGCACTTAAAGAATTGGTAGCTGTTCGCAAAACATAATAAAATTTTGTACCATATAATATTGGTATATTGAAAAGCCTAATGTTTTCCTATCATGCTACACCTGATTGACATCATCGAGGACTCCAAGATTCCGAAGTACAAACAGATCATCAACTCGATTTTTGCTGCAATAGAGAACGGCGACATCAAAAAAAACGATAAGCTGCCTTCGGTAAACGAACTCTTAATCGAATTCGATATTTCTAGGGATACCATTGTCAGGGCATACGACCATTTAAAGGGAATGAAGTTGATCGAATCCGTTCCCGGAAAAGGCTACTATATAAAAAACGACGACCTGGAACTAAAGGCCAAGGTTTTTTTACTTTTCAATAAACTGAGCACGCACAAGAAAATAATCTACGATGCCTTTGCGAAAGAACTAGGGGATCATGCTACCATTGATTTTTTCATCTATGAGAACAACTACCGACAATTTAAACAGCTGATAGGAGCTAGTAAATCTAGGGATTACACCCACTACGCCATCATCTGTCATTTTGAGGAAGGCGGGGACGACCTTGTCGATTTTATCCATAAAAATATTCCCCAAGAAAAGTTGGTAATCCTTGATAAAAAGGTAGAACAACTTGGCCAAAAAGTTGCATGTGTCTATCAGAATTTTGACAAGGATATCTATTCGGCCTTGGTGGATCTGAACCCCGAATTAAAAAAATACAAGCAGCTAAAATTATGCCTTCGGAAAAGAACCTATCATCCTCTTGAAATAAAAAAGGGATTTATAAAATTTTGCGCAGAGTTTGCCTATGATTTTAATATTGTCGAGGAAATTGAAAAGGAAGAAATCGAGAAAAACACGACTTACATCAACCTAATGGAGAACGACTTAGTCATCTTGATCAAAAAGATCAAAGAAACCAAATTGGCACTCGGAATAGATGTGGGAATTATCTCCTATAACGATACGCCTCTCAAAGAAATTTTACTGGACGGTATCACCGTCATCTCCACCGACTTTGAACAATTGGGCAAACAGGCGGCGCAATTAATTCTTAAAAAGGAAAAACTCCAATTGGAGAATCCATTTTATGTGATTCATAGAAAATCGCTCTAATAAGGGCTGTGAGATTGCAATTGTTGCTTGTCCGCTCTTTCTAATTATGTCAGAACGGTACAGAACACTTCAAACAAAGTTTATCCCTAGATTTGGTTGATACAATTTAGAAAAAGATTCAAATGAAAACGGAAACTTTTAAATACGTAGATTACTTATGGGACGAGCAAAAAGCAGCTGAATTTGGCGATGATCAAGTTGGCCTATTTCTTTATCGATCCAACATTTTGGGAAGCGACCTTCGTATTACCAATTATGGCGGAGGAAACACCAGTTGCAAGACTATAGAAAAAGACCCATTGACCAACCAAGAGGTCGAGGTTATGTGGATCAAGGGATCCGGGGGCGACATAGGTACACTGACAAAATCCGGGATAGCGGGACTGTACACCGAACGGTTACGAAATCTAAAAAATGTGTATGGCGGACTTTCGGACGAGGACCGCATGGTAGGGCTTTTCGACCATTGCATATATGATTTGGACAGCAAAGCACCTTCTATAGATACCCCATTGCATGGATTATTGCCATTCAAACATATTGATCACTTACATCCCGATGCACTGATAGCGGTTGCGGCTGCAAAAGATAGTGAGAAGGTAACCAAAGAAATCTGGGGCGATACCATGGGTTGGGTGCCTTGGCAACGACCGGGTTTTGATTTGGGATTGCAACTCGAAAAATGTTTGAATGACAACCCTGGTATTAGAGGTATTGTATTAGGAAGCCACGGACTTTTCACTTGGGGCGACACTTCCTATGAGTCATACATGAATAGCCTTGAAGTCATTGAAATGGCCTCAGAGTTTAATGAGAAAAAGATAAAAGAAAAAGGAAGTGTTTTTGGTGGACAAAAAATACAATCACTACCTGCAGATGAGCGCGCATCCAAAGCAGCTCAGATAATGCCTTTGTTAAGAGGCCTATGCTCTTCCGAAGCGCGAATGATCGGTCATTTTAATGATAATGATGTTGTTCTTGCATATATCAACAGTAACGACCTAGCACGTTTGGCACCGATGGGTACTTCGTGCCCCGATCACTTTTTACGGACAAAAATTCAGCCTTTAGTATTACAATTAGATGCCAATGAAAATTTGACTGATGCATCCAAAGTACTTGCAAAACTAGAACCTGCTTTTGAGCAGTACCGAAAAGAATACAAGGCGTATTATGATACTTGTAAGAAAGATAATAGTCCGGCTGTGCGTGATGCAAACCCTGTGATTATTATTTATCCCGGTGTGGGCATGTTCAGCTTTGCCAAAAATAAGCAGACGACAAGGGTCGCCAATGAATTTTACGTGAATGCCATTAATGTGATGCGTGGCGCGGAGGCGATTACAGAATATACTTCTTTGCCAAGACAGGAAGCTTTTGATATTGAGTACTGGTTGTTGGAAGAAGCTAAATTACAGCGAATGCCAAAAGAGCAGCCGTTGTCGCGTAAAGTAGCTTTGGTTACGGGAGCAGGTGGCGGAATTGGCAAGGCCATTGCCGATAAATTGGCTGCCGAGGGTGCCAATGTTGTTTTAACCGATATCAATGAGCAGAGTTTAGTTGAGGCCCACGCCACATACAAAAGGGATATTTCTACATACGCTATTTGCGACGTAACAAATACTGAATCCATCGAAAGTGCTTATAAGAAAGCAGTACTAGAATTTGGTGGAGTAGATATTATAGTACATAGCGCAGGCTTGGCAATTTCTAAAGCATTGGAAGATACTACGGATAAAGATTGGAATATCTTACAGAACATCTTGGTAAAAGGGCAGTTTGATTTAGCAAAACAGGCTACTTCAATTATGCGAAATCAAGGTCTCGGAGGCGATTTTATTTCAATAGCCAGTAAAAACGGATTAGTTGCGGGACCCAATAATGTTGCTTATGGCACGGCCAAGGCGGCGCAACAACACATGGTAAGATTGCTGGCCGCCGAATTAGCCAAGGATAAAATAAGAGTTAATACAGTAAATCCCGATGGTGTTATTGTTGGAAGCAAAATCTGGGAAGGTGCTTGGGCCGAAGGTAGAGCAAAAGCAAATGGAATTACGGTTGAAGAATTACCAGCATTTTATGCAAAAAGAAACTTATTAAATGAAATTATCAGACCTGAAGATATTGCAAATGGCGTATTCTCTTTTGTGGGTATACTTGATAAATCAACAGGAAACATCATCAATGTTGATGGCGGAATGGCCAATGCGTTTGTACGTTAATTTTATGAATTAGTTTTAAGTTTATTTCGGAAATAACCGCAGATAGAGTTATCTGCGGTATTTCTATCTTCAAAAGACAAGAAAATGAAATTAAATAAAGAGCATATCCAATCGGAAAATCAATATAATGGAGCTACGCATAATGATAGTTTTGACTTTTTGTCAAACGCTCTAACCAAAAAAGGGGCCAATGTTGATGCCATCGTAAAACAACTCTCAGATTTTCAAGTAGCAATACCGAGCTGGGCCTTGGGTGCGGGTGGCACTCGTTTTGGTCGATTTTCATTTTATGGGGAGCCAGCTAGTCTTGAGCAGAAAATAGAAGATGTCGGTATATTACACGCCCTGACTAAAACCGCCGGTGCTATTTCATTGCATATTCCATGGGATATTCCTGAAGATTATCAAGCGATAAAGGAACTAGCGACAGCAAATGATTTGATTTTTGATGCGGTCAATTCCAACACTTTTCAAGATCAGAAAAATGCGAAAGAAAGTTATCGGTTTGGTTCGCTTTCTAACAGAAGTGCCGCTGTTCGCGAGCAAGCCGTTCAGCATAATATCGATGTAATAAAAATCGGCGAGAAACTAGGTTCTAAAAGCTTGACCGTTTGGTTGGCTGATGGATCCAATTTTCCGGGACAAGATAATTTTCAGACTTCCTTAGTGAATACCGAAAACAGTCTTAAGGAGATTTATGCTACCCTGCCCGATGATTGGAAACTCTTTATAGAATACAAACCTTACGAACCCAATTTTTACAGTACGGTAATCCAAGATTGGGGTACTTCGTTTATGCTGGCCAATGGCTGTGGCAAAAAGGCTTACACTTTGGTGGATCTTGGCCATCACTTGCCGAACACCAATATTGAGCAAATCGTATCGACCTTGATGCTCAAAGGCAAACTGGGCGGCTTTCATTTTAATGATAGTAAATATGGGGATGATGACAGTACGGTCGGAAGTGTAAAACCGTATGCACTCTTTTTGATCTTTAATGAGTTAGTATATGGATTGGAGAACAACCCCCAAAATCCGTATCCGGCTTGGATGATCGATGCCAGCCATAACATCAAAGATCCGATGGAAGACTTGATGCAATCCTTGGAGGCAATTCAAGAAGCGTACGCAAAAGCATTACTAATTGACCAAGCCGAATTGAAAGCAGCACAGGCTGAAAATGATGTGGCATTATGCCAAGAAATTCTCCAGAACGCCTATCGTACCGATGTACGTCCGATCTTGGAAAGGGCCCGATTGAAAAATGGCGGGGCTTTGAAGCCTTTAAAAACATACCGATCTTTAAAAATCCGTGAGGGATTGATTAAAGAAAGAGGAAAACATTCCATCGCATCGGGACTTTAAGCAGGAAGCGATGAAAAAAAAGGTAACGGCCATATTCGACATTGGTAAGACCAACAAAAAGTTCTTCCTTTTTGATGCCGATTACCATGAAGTTTATCGAGAATATTCTTCCTTTGACACTATTGAAGATGAAGATGGCCATCCTACCGAAGATCTACTTTCCCTTCAAAAATGGTTGAAAAGTGTTTTTAATAGGATTTTAAAAGATGAGAAATTCAATATTACGGCCATCAACTTTTCCACGTACGGTGCGAGTTTGGTCCATTTAGATGAAAATGGAGAAGTATTGACTCCGCTTTACAATTATACCAAACCCTTTGATGATAAACTAAAGGAAGAATTTTTCAAAACGTATGGTCCCGAAGAAGAATTTGCATTAGCAACGGGGTCTCCCTATTCCGGGATGCTCAATTCCGGTTTACAGCTGTATTGGTTAAAAAAGACCCAACCAGCGGTTTTCAATAAAATTAAATATTCCCTTCATTTACCTCAGTATATCAGTTATGTATTTACCGGTATTCCTTTGAGTGAATATACAAGTATCGGTTGCCATACCACCATGTGGGATTACGAAAAAGAGGATTACCATTCATGGATTTATCAAGAGGGAATCCATAAAATATTGCCACCCATCGTTTCCACGGAAACAAGCATCAACATGAATTATAATGGCAAGCATATTAAAATCGGGGTTGGCATTCATGATAGTTCGGCGGCCTTGCTTCCCTATGTACGCAGTATAAAAAAGAAATTCATTTTGGTATCCACGGGTACTTGGAGTATAACGTTGAATCCGTTTTCCAAAAATGCCTTATTCAAAGAGGGTATGACCTATGACTCCATCAATTTCATGCGTATCAACGGTAATCCCGTACGGTCGACCCGATTGTTTTTGGGCAATGAATACAATATTCAGGTAGCGGTACTTTCAGAACATTTCAAGGTTTCAAAGGAATATCACAAAACGGTAAAATTCGATTACGAAACTTTTCTGGGAATTTCCGAAGGCATAGAACCGCTATTCAAATGGGAGAGTTTTACAACCGATAAAATGCTCAACGAAACTAAAATCAAATATGATTCTTTTGAAGAAGCCTATCATCATTTAATGATAGAATTGTTACAGTTACAAGTGGAAAATATAAAACTTGCGAAGGGAGAAGACCAAATTAAAAGGTTGTATGTTGATGGTGGTTTTAGCGACAACGATATTTATATCAAGCTGTTGTCCCATTATTTAAGGGGAATGAAACTGCGGACGACCACTTCTTCATTAGGCTCAGCACTCGGAGCGGCCATCGTGATTTCGGGCGGCGAACTCGATTCCGGATTCCTGAAAAAAAACTATAGTCTTAAAAAACACGCCCCCTTTATCAGCAAATAAAAAAATATGGCCCAGTACTTCAATACCGATTACCCCTCCCTGGATGACTTGAGGACCAAGGCCAGATCAAGGGTGCCAAAATTTGCCTTTGAATATCTGGATGGTGGTTGTAATGAAGATGTAAGCCTAGCACGAAATACCGAGGAGATTAGAAAAGTACAATTACAGCCCCGGTATTTAAGGAATCACGGTAGCAGTTCCACAAAAACCAAAATAATGGGTATGGAGTTCGATGCGCCCTTTGGCATTGCGCCCGTAGGATTGCAGGGATTGATGTGGCCCAATTCTCCGGCCATTTTGGCCAAAGCGGCATACCAGCATAACATCCCATTTATACTAAGTACGGTAACAACGATGGATATTGAAAAAGCAAGCGAACTGACCGAAGGGAATGCTTGGTTTCAATTGTACAATCCAGTGGATGATGATATCCGTGATGCCATTATCGATCGGGCTGAGGCCGCCGGATGTCCCGTTTTGGTATTGCTTTGTGATGTACCCACTTTCGGTTTTCGCCCAAGAGATTTCAAAAACGGACTTGCATTACCTCCAAAGATGTCGGTCAGGAACATCCTTCAAATTTTAGGAAAACCATCATGGGCGTTTAATACGCTGAAATATGGCCAACCGACATTTGAAACATTAAAACCATATACGCCGGAAGGTCTCAATTTAAAACAGTTGGGTGCTTTTATGGACAAAACTTTTTCGGGAAGACTTAACGAAGAAAAAATAAAGCCGATACGAGACAAATGGAAAGGAAAATTGGTCTTAAAAGGAGTAGCCTCTGAACAGGACACCCAAGATGCCATAAAAATGGGTTTTGATGGAATAATTCTCTCAAATCACGGCGGTAGACAGTTAGATGCCGCACAATCCACTATGGGCACATTACAGGATGTCGTTGAAAAATACAAAGACCAAATAGAGATTATGATGGACAGCGGACTTCGTTCGGGGCCTGACATCGCAAGGGCAATGGCCAGTGGGGCCAAGTTTACTTTTATGGGACGTTCCTTTATGTACGGGGTCGGCGCACTTGGTAATGAAGGAGGAGACCATACCATCGGAATGTTGAAGACCCAATTCAAACAAGTTATGGATCAGCTTTGTTGCGAACGAGTGGAAGATCTACCAAACCATTTGATAAAATAACCACCAACATCATAAATTATGAGCCAATACAATATAGAAGAAGAAATAGAGGAAGTCGCGGGTGGGGAATTTGAGCGTACCCCTGTACCTCAATCTAAATTAAAAAGCTGGAAAAGCTTTTTGGGGATGTATGCCGGGGAACATGCCGCTGGCACCGAGTTTACCATCGGCCCTTTATTTTTGACCGCCGGGGTAAGTGCCTTTGACCTCATCGTAGGCCTACTTATAGGTAATTTATTGGCCGTTTTAAGCTGGCGTTTTTTGACCGCCGAAATCGCCGTAAAGCATCGATTGACCCTCTATTACCAACTTGAAAAAATCTGCGGCAAAAAATTGGTCATCGGTTACAATCTAGCCAATGGCATTTTGTTCTGTTTTTTGGCGGGAGCCATGATAACCGTTTCGGCCACGGCGGTAGGCATCCCCTTTGATATGGAAATGCCAAAACTGACCGATACCACACCCAACGGAATTACATTTGTAATCATCGTTCTGATTGTCGGAGTGGTCATTTCGCTCATCGCGTCAAAGGGGTACGATATGGTTTCCAAAGCGGCCAATTGGATGTCTCCCTTGATTGTTTTGGCATTTGTGGCTTGTGGCGTAGTTGCATTAAGTCAACTTGGCGTACAGAGTTTTACTGATTTTTGGAATATCTGGGGCGAAGGTTCGGAACCCTTCCCCGGCCAAATAAAATATACCTTTTGGCATGTTGTTATTTGGTCATGGTTCGCTAATGCCGCTATGCATATCGGTATGTCCGATTTATCGGTTTTCCGTTTTGCAAAAAAAGCAAGTTCGGGCTGGACTACGGCAGCAGGAATGTACGTAGGTCATTATATGGCCTGGATTGCGGCGGCTCTTTTATATGCAGTTTATTTGAAGTCTCCCGAAGCCCAAGCCTTATTATCGAATGGGCAGGCTCCTACTGTCGCACCTGGTCCCTTGGCCAATAATGCCATCGGTATTTTTGGAATCATAGCCGTAGTACTTGCGGGGTGGACAACTGCAAACCCTACAATATACAGAGCGGGTCTTGCCTTTCAGGCCATTCTACCAAAGGCATCGACTTTCTGGGTAACTATTCTCGCGGGATCCATAGCAACCATTGCAGGACTTTTCCCTGCTTTCGCCATGCAATTGCTTGATTTTGTCGCGCTATACGGATTTATCCTTGCCCCTTTCGGAGCTATAATCGTATTTGAGCATTTCTTCCATAAACAGGCCGGCATCGTTCAAAACTATGCCGAGTTGGCGAATATCAATTTCAACAAAGCTGTCTTTTGGGCGTGGGCCATCAGTTTTGGGCTTTTCTATGGGATTTCGCTTCAATTTGATGTGTTCCTTTCGTTTGTAACCTTACCAGCATGGTTACTTTGTGGTGTTCTATTTTTGGTATTTAGCAAGAAGTTTCAAAAAACAGTTCAACCCTAATCGGATAAAATAAAAGGTTATGATTCGCCATAGTGTTATGTTCAGATTAAAACATCCTCGGGGTTCTTCAGACGAAAAAGTATTTCTTGATGAAGTCGAAAAACTACGGGCGATTAAAGGGGTCAATAATTTTGAATGTTTACGCCAATTCAGTAAAAAGAATAGCTTCGATTACGGTATTTTTATGGAGTTCGATTCATTGAAGGAATATGAAGCCTACAACAACAATTCGCAACATCTTGCCTTTGTGCAAAATTTTTGGATGAATTATGTGGAGGATTTTTTAGAACTGGATTTTGAACAACTTTAGATTTAACTAATAAGGTCAGCGCATTTAGGAATCAAAAGTAAATTCAGGCAGCCTGATAATTTCCCCACTTCTCAAAGCCGATTCATGCGACAAAATACCCACACAGGTAATATTCGCCGACCGTTTCGCATTCGGATAGGGCGACCGCTTTTTAACTAAGGCATCAACAAATTCATGTACCAAATGCGGATGTGACCCTCCATGCCCCGCACCTTGGGTAAATGAAAGATGCTGATGTTCGTCTTCATCGTAAACTCCCTTCGTAGTAAAATGCTGAATTTCCTCTGGAAGTAATTTGGCAAAATCAGGGCACTCCATTTCTTCCGGAATTTCCGGTTCTGGTTTTTTAGCGGTATGCACTACCAAAGGTTTTCCCTCAATCAAAGGCCATTCCACGGATTTTTTTGAGCCATACACTTCAAAGCTTTCGCGATACTGACGCGCAACATCAAAAAGTGAACGATATACTTGTGCACTTAAATCTGAATTTCGGAATTTAATATGTGTCGTTTCCACAGCGTAAGGGGAGTTGTATTCCGATATTAATTCTTCACGAATAGTCCCCGAACCAAAGCAAGAAACATATTCGGCTTCTCCCCTTGTCAGTCCCAAAACGGGGCCTACGCAATGCGTAGCATAGTGCATTGGTGGAAGTCCGGGCCAATAGTTGGGCCATCCGTCCATATCTTGCTGATGACTAGCTTTGAGAAACTGGATTTTACCCAACTCACCGTTTTCATAAAGCTCTTTCATATATAAAAACTCCCGGGCATAGACTACGGTTTCCATCATCATATAGGTCAATCCCGTCTCTTCGGTCAATCGAACAATTTCCTTGCACTCTTCAACCGTAGTGGCCATCGGTACGGTACAGGCGACATGCTTTCCTGCTTTTAATGCCTTAATGGATTGAACTCCATGAACGGGTATAACGATGCTGTTTTCCTCTTGGTTATTTTCGTAGTCGGCGGTATAGGTAGCTACCGTAAAGAAATTGAGTTTGCTTGTGGGCGCGAATTTTTTCTTTACGACCAATTGAAAATAGAGAGCTTCGTTGCCGAAAAAGGCTTCAATAGGTATGGGTGGTTCTGGTTTTTGAGCCTGAACATCTAATGGTAATCCAAACGACATTAACAAAAATGCGAAGATTATAATTCTTTGATAGAAAATAAGTATTTGTGGTAAAGTCATTTTATTTAGTTTATAAATTTTAAGGTCGTCCAATCGATTACAATACGATTTGTTTCCTTGTCCCCTAAGTTTGCGAATTTTAAGGAAATTTCAAATTTATTGATTCGAGGGAACAAAACAGGGCATAGAGTCTTCCCAGATGCTATCCGTTAGGGGTTTTTTATTACTTCCATCTGCATCCATCATAAATATGACACCGTAAGGCTGAAAAGTATTATCACTCAAAGGTGCTTCCTCCTTAAATCCATAATCACCACAACTCCACAAAATGTGTTTTCCATCCGCGGTCCAAACAGCATGTGCATCGTTGGCAGGAAAAGTGGTAAGCTGTTTCAGTTCTGTCCCATCAGGTTTAATGGTAAAAATATCAAAATTGTTGCCTTGATGTTTTCTGGTGAACAGGATACGTTCTCCATCTGGTGACCAAAAGGGGACATTGTCCGGTTCAGTGGTCAATATTTGAACACTCTTATCTTCAAAGTTCATAATACGGAGTCCATTTTCTTCTGTATTATCCTTGTTCCATACCCTATATACGAACTGTTTTCCATCGGGGGACCAACTTGGAAATCCGGCATTTGGCATACCGTCTGTTAGTTCCTCAGCATTTGAACCATCTCGATTGACAAGCATGATCTTTGCGGCCATCGTTTTACGATTCTGGAAATATCCACCATAGCCGAACAATATTTGTTTTCCATCTGGTGACCAAGCGGGCGAAAAGGCATACATCTCCTTGTTCTCAAAAATACGTTTGCGATTGGATCCGTCGGCATCCATTATGGCAAGTGAAGAATTATCATCTTTTTCGGTAATCAACAGTTTTCCATCCACCGAGAAACTAGGGAAAACATCCGTATACCTGTACTCGTAATCAGAATCCCAGCTATACAATATTTGATTTTGTTCGCGTGGGGTCCAATCTTGCTTTTCATAGACTACTTGAGTACCATTATACGACCAAGAAGGTGAACGCAACTTCTCCTTAAATGAAGAACCGTTCGAGTAGCCTACCCCTTCGTTGGGTCCCGCCTTTATCATATATCCGACATTGTCCTCAGATACATATTGTGGTAGTAGCTTTAATCCCGGGCCTTGGGTAACAACTTCTCTTTTACCCGACAAAAGGTCTATAGTAACAATTTGTGAAGTGGCCTTTGAAGCGCCGAACGAGGTTCGGGCGTTCCAGGTATCTTCAACCTCCATTTCATAAAAAACCACTTTTTTACCATCCTTAGACCATTCAGGTGACCCGGAAGCAATGCCATCTTGTGAGATTTTTCGAAGACCGGTACCATCCGGTTTTATAACATAAATACCCAACTCTTGGGTATGTTCCCATCCAGAACCATTACCATGACCACGCCAAGGTGTATTTCTATCGGATGAAAACGCCAACCATTCCCCATCAGGCGACCACGAGGGTCTGAAAAAACCGTTGGGATACATCGGGTCACCAGCTATTCCATCTCGACCAGTTAAATTGGTCGTTTCTTTGGTATGCATATCCATAATCCAAATATTGGCAGTCTTATCAATTCTGGATGACATAAATGCCAGTTTTGAACCATCCGGGGACAAAGATCCCTGATCATCCAAGGCTGGGTCATCTGTCAATTGTTCCAGTCCAGAACCATCAAGATGCACCCTATAGATGTTGGATTGACCGGAACCCTCACGTTCAGAGGTAAATACGATCCATTCGCCATCCATGGAAAATGTTGCATGGTAATCGAACCCGGATTCCTCAAAAAGTGGTTTAGCCTCGCTTCCATCAACATTGGCGATTATGAGTTCTGAAGCGGAAGGTCCTATACGATTCATCAGCATAACTTTTTTCTCCGGTATACTTGCTTTTGCAATTTCTGGGCTTTTAGTATTCCCACACCCTAAGATGGTGCCGATTACAATGGAGCAATAAAAGACTCTTCCAATAATTCGTTTTCCAAGATTCATAATTATAAATGTTTTATTTGTTCGGACTTATTTTTTAGTAATGACCCTAAAGGAGTTTACTATAAGTTGTTCTTATAGTGTAAAATTATGACCTTGAATAACTTAAACTTGAAAATTAAGTGTGAAATTCAATTTTTTAGGGTTGAACTTTGACAGGGAACAGGTGAAATGAAAAAATAAAACGGTATCCTTAGGAATTACTTCCGGTAAACCAGTTCTTAAAGTCGGACACTTTTACCCTGCTAATCAAAATTTTCTCCTTGACCGGAATGTTCAAATTGACAGATAATCTACTATTGAACCATTGGTCAATATCCTTTACGGCATTTTTAGATAGTATATACTGGCGGTTGACCCTATGAAAATTGACAGGATTCAATTGTGTGTCAAGCTCATCCAAAGTCTGATCCATAAAATGGATTTTGCCGCCGTGTGTATGCGCTTTTATCAGGCCCTCATCTATATGAATGTAGGCAATGTCATCAGTCTTTAATGGAAATAACTTTTCCCCTTTTGAAGAAACTAAAAAATGGGATTTATATTGATGTTGATTTCTTAGGGAACCCAACAGGCTTTTAATATCCAAAGTGGCAGTATTTTCAGAACGCAACCTTTTCAACTTTTGAAGTGCTTCCTGCACATCCTTTTTTGCTAAGGGCTTCAACAAATAGGATATACTATTGACCTTGAACGCATTTAGGGCGTATTCATCGTATGCGGTTGTAAATATTATCGGACAATCGATTTCGATTTGATTGAAAATTTCGAACGAGGAACCATCTGCCAAATGGATGTCCAGAAAAAGTATATCAAGGTGTTCTTCCTTACCGAACCAATTAACCGCGTCCTCGATGCTATCCAAAAACGCAATAACTTCAATATCACCTATTTCGTCCAGGATACTCTTTAGGTTACGGGCAGATAAATTTTCATCCTCAACTATGACTGCTTTCATTGTGGTTTGATTTTATTAATGGCAGGTCGACCCTGAATTCATTTTCGGTCCGTATGATTAGTATTTCCTTTTCATTCAGCATTTTGTACTGGCTTATAAGATTGGAAAGGCCTATGCCCGTGCCTCCCTCTTGTGTAAGTTTCTCTTTAAGAGTGTTGAGCACGACAATTTTATCATTATCGATAAAAATCTTAATGAGCAGCGGATTTTTTTTGCTGATGACATTATGCTTTACTGCATTTTCCACCAAGGTCAGCAATGACAATCTTGGAATTAGATGTTTGTGATATGAATCCGGTATATCGATAGCTATAGTTATATTTTCTTCATAGCGCATTTCAATGAGAAAAACGTAGGATTTAAGTTCCTCAAGCTCTTCCGATAAAGTAACTGTACTAAGACCTCTACTCTGTAAGGAATAACGAAGTACTTGGGAAATATTATCTATATATAGTTTCGCCTTCTGGGTATCCTCACCTATTAATGTTTTTAAGGCCGAAAGGGAGTTAAAAAGAAAATGGGGACTAAGTTGATTTTTAAGGGATTCATATTGGCTTTGTAGGTTCTCACGTGTCAAACGTTCATTTTCCAGTTCGTATGCTTGCCGGTCATAGACATTCTTAATAATATATATACCCGAAAGAATAAAAAGCGAAATAATCAAGTCGCGGATTACAAAGATTACATTAAACTGAATATTGACGTTTCTATTTGATAACAAATGTGCAATGGCATGGAAAAAATCACTAAGAATGTAGACTGAAATCAAGGTCAAAAGAATGGCCAATGTCACACTTTTAAGACTTGTTTTTTTCAAACGGTCCAGTGGTTTGATAAGATAATAATTTAGAAGGAACGTACATAAAGAAACTAAAAAAGTGATGAAAACATTACGAATAAATTCATAGGAACCATGCCTTCCCAATTCAATATTTTCCCTATCAGGAACTAAAAAATCAAGTATATCGTTCAAATGAATCAACACTCCTATAACAATGGAAATGATTATTGCAAACGAAATATAAATTTTATTCTTTTTTGATATCATAGAGTCATAAAGATACCATATAAGCTGTTGACCTTACGTGATAAATTTTGGCGAAATGTCATTTTGGGACTATGAACTTAGGAAATCGATACTTGGGTTTTCAAGCGAAACAACAGTTGATTAATATCATGATTTTATAAAAACGGCTTTAACTTGTAGGTTAAAGTTGTCTTATAAAACGGCCGATTTTAGGGGCTTTTTTCGTGTATCGTAAAATCCTGGACGAAAGTGTCCCATTTCTGGTCTCTTTTAATAGTTTCGTTAATTAACCTTTTATAGGACATTTAGTTTATTATTTAATACTAGGAATTTCTTTACTCAAAGATTTTTTTATGGGAGAGTGTATATTTTCATAATCGAACCTTATTCTCAGTTTTTTCATATCCTCTGATAATTTAGAGTCTAAAACTTTAGCATAATGTTGAGTCGTTTTAAGGGATTTATGTCCTAACATCTTACTAACTGATTCTATAGGCACTCCATTGGATAAAGTAACTGTAGTTGCAAAGGTATGTCTTGCCATGTGGAAAGTCAGTTTCTTGGTTATTCCTGTTAGGTCCCCTATCTCTTTAAGATACCCGTTTGTTTTTTGATTACTATAGACTGGCAGTAGTTTATTTTCATGTTTTGGTAAGGTAGCATATTTGGATATAATTTGCTCGGCCATGGGTAATAGCGGAATACTACTTAATGTTTTCGTTTTTGTCCTTTTAACTTTTATCCAACGTCTACCATCCATTCCAATTACAATATCATCTTCTTTAAGTTTTGCAACATCAACATATGCCAGACCTGTGTAACAGCTAAAAATAAAAACATCTCTGACCTGCGACAATCTAGAAATAGAAAAATCTGTTTCAATAAGTTTATCAATTTCATCTTTACTTAAAAACTCTTTATCGATGGTCTTTGGGCGGAGCTTAAAATTATAAAAAGGATCCTTTTCCAACCATCCATTTGCATAAGCTACTCTAACAATTTTTTTGAAATAAGCGACATACTTTAAAGCTGAATTATGTGAGAGATTTTGTGTTGATTTCAAAAAGTAGATAAATCCATTTATATATTTTACATCTATGCTCTTTAATGGATAATCTTCCAGTTTATAAATGGTTTTGATGTATTTAAAAAAGGTGCTTTTTGGTAGTCTTGTATCTTTGTAAAGTCCTAAAAGAAAATTCTTTTCCCACCAATCTTTCCATTCTTAGATTGTGTTCTTCAAACATTTCTAAAATGAATTTTCGATTTTTGTTGACACCGATATATTCATCTCTTATGCCTATTGCAGTCAAAAGCTCGATATCTTGGTTCAAAAGATTCTGATAAATCTCGTATATCCTGTTTTTGATTATATCCAGCTGTCGATTCGTTTGTCTTGCTTCGATGGAATAACCGATTACTTTGTTTGCTTTAGCATTCCACTTAGACAACGCTATTTTACACATGGTGCTTACTTCTGCCCTCTTCCCATTGACCGTTATTCGCAGATAAATAGTTGCCATACATAGGCCACCAGTTCCCTTTTTCCTGACATAAAACAAAACAAACAACGAATTTTGCATGAATTTTTGATTTATAACACTTAAATATAGAAAATAATTCACAAAAGTCAACGCTGTAATCTACTGTAAGTAAGAGAATTAAAATCAATTCGGGCGCAGTAACTATCATCTTTCAAGTGCGCCCGAATTTGACACCTACTAGATGGTTCTAATTGGTTCTAAATGATATTGTAAAAAAGAAAAAACCCTGTAAAACATATAGTTTACAGGGTTTTGGTGTAATGTAATCTGTTAATCGTACTCGAGGTGGGAATCGAACCCACACTCCAAAGGAACTGGATTTTGAATTCAGTTCATAATATATCAAATTTTGATATATATACTGATTTTCAATTATTTATGATTTTTTAATTTTATTTAATTGCATATAAAAGTATATAATATCATTAAATGTTGTACCTATATTGTACCCAAATATCCCAATATATACGTACCTTTAGAGTAGTTTTTTAAGAAAATGTTGTACCTAAAATCCTTTTTTTTCTAAATTGGAAAATATGGCTTCAAACGCAAAAATAGTTTTACGAAAGAAAATCAATCGGGAAGGCCGATATCCATTGGCTATTCGCATTACAAAAAATAGAAAATCCAATTATCAATAAATTGGGCATTACATTGAACTGGATTCTTGGGATGCAAAAAATATTAGAGTTAAGAAGTCACATCCGAACGCTGATAGACTGAACAATCTACTAACATCGGAATTGGCCCTAGTAAATAAAACATTGTTAGAATTACAGGCTGAGAAAAAAGACTTCTCCTCAAATCAAATTAAAAAGGAAATATTTCAGTCCATAGAAAATACGAGCTTTTTTGAAGTCGCCGAGGACTTTTTAGATGAATTGGAGAAGAGCAAAAAATTAGCTAGGTTATCTTCCGATAAAGCTCGAATAAACCATATCAAGAAATTTTCTAAATCAAAGCATCTCACTTTTCCTGAAATTGATGAAGCTTTTCTTAGAAGGTTTAAAAACTATCTTCGGGCCAAACGCGACTTATCGGATAGATCTATCGCAAACAATTTGATTGTGATTCGAACCTTATACAATAGAGCAATCAAATTGGGCATTGTCAAAAAAGAACTGTATCCTTTCGGTTCGAATAAAATCCAAATCAAATTTCCGGAAACAGAAAAAATTGGTCTGACAAAAGAAGAAGTAAAAAAATTGGAGTCGGTCGAAGATTTGACTAAAGATGAAAGTCACGCAAGAAATGTTTGGCTGTTTAGTTTTTATTTCGCTGGTATTAGGATTGCGGATGTTATAAAGATTCGGTGGAGTGATATCTATGATGATAGATTACATTATCGAATGAACAAAAACGCTAAACTGCTATCACTTAAAATTCCTGAAAAGGCTCGTCAAATTTTAAATTACTATTTAGGCGATAAAAGAAGTAAGGATGACTTTATTTTTCCTGAGCTCAAAAATGTTGTTTTAAAAGATTCGAAAAGCGTCTTTACAAAAACTAAATCAGCGAATAAAAAATTAAACAATTATATGCAACAGGTGGCAAAAAAGGCGGGAATAAATAAAAAGGTGACAATGCATATAGCTCGACATAGTTTTGGAAACATCTCCGAAGATAAAATCCCAATTAAAATGTTGCAAAAATTATATCGTCATTCTTCAATTAGTACAACCATTATCTATCAATCAAATTTTATGCATAAAGATGTTGATGAAGCATTGGATAATGTTGTCAACTTTTAATCAATACAATCACTTCTCAATATGTTTTATAAGTGGCCAAATGTCATATGAAGTATATTGTTTTGGCCACTTATAGGGTTCCAAAATTTAATTAGACTCCTTTAATTGTTGTTTAAATCGTGCCCATTCTTCGCTAGTGATTTCAATTCTAAAAAAGTCCTTCCCAAAGCGATTACTAACCGGTTCGATTTGATTCAGAACGTATTGCAGGCGTTCTTTGGTTTCGGCCAATTTTCGATTGGTTCTATCATATTTTATTCTTGAAAATGTAGTCTTCTCCTTTTCTTTCTTGGCGGTTTCGGGTTCGGGAATTTCATCTTCCAAGGCCTTGGGATCATAGTTTTCAAGTTCCCCTTCGAAGAGTGATTTCAACATTGTTTCTATGGTGGTCAAGGGAATATTATGTGCCTTCTCAATGGACTTGGAAATAGCGATATGGGCCTCGATACGTGTACGATTAAGTTCAACGCTGGCATTTATATCCTTGGCAAAACGTTGGTGTGGCGAATAGTTATGCCATTCGAAAAAGTCCAACATCGCTGCTAAGGTATCGGAATGCGTATTCGCAATTCTCTTGGAAAAATTCCGAAACCTCACAACGACTTTAGCCCTTAGATTGAGAGCTAGGTATCGATAATTATATTTTCCTTTAACCTTCATTTTGCAACAAACTTTTTCAATGTTTCTGGGAGGTATGGTGGGTTTTGCAACAAATTTTTCGCTCTTTAAAAGAATTTCAAGCCCTCCAAATCACACCTAACCTATTTATTTTCAATGCGTTGAAAACAAAATCAAACACTATAACACTGCTTTAGCGTGTTATCCTCTTGCTATTCCTTTTCCCCCCGCAGGGGAAAAAATAAATACCTTTCCCTCAAGGTAAAGGATCTTATTCCCAAAGCGGACAGATTCAACCCTTTTAAGAGAGTCATAGACCCTTTTTTAGGAAATCTTTATTGAATATGGTATTGCGTTGCATTTCCTTAAAAAGAAAAGGGCAACTTTTACAAGTCGCCCCAATCGTTTAAAACCTCCTTTCTTTAAATGTTGAACATGAATTTATAATTGTAGAGGTTCTTGATGGCTTCTTCTTCTAAAATTTCGGTATAGTCCAAATGATTTTCTTTGGCGTATGCTTTCATTTCAGAACCGCATTTCTGTTCTACTTCTTTTTTGGATTGCTCCATAAGTTTTTCCTGTGTATCTCCGTCCAGATTATTGAAATTAAGACGAAACGGTATATCTATATTGATGTCCAAGATATTTGAATTTCACATTAGCCCGTTATCTGCAAAACTGTAGTAGTCGCCATTAGGTACTATCAGGATATGATCTAACAAACTAACATCCAAAAGCTCGGCAGCCTTCTTTATCTTTTGTGTGATCTCTTTATCCGCTTCACTTGCTTTTAGCGTCCCACTTGGATGGTTGTGGGTTAGGATGATCGCGACTGAAAGTGATTTTAGGACCACTGCAAAAAGGATGCGTATATCGATAATGGTGGATGTAATTCCACCTTTTGAAAGTTGGTAGATTCCCTTTACTTTATTGTTATTGTTCAACAGTACCACCTTAAAGGATTCATGTACTTGAATGGTCTGTTTGTCCCAATGCTCGAAAAGAAAATCTGCGGCATCTTTACAGGAATTTATCTTTCTCCAAAAAGAGGCGGGTACTCGTTCTTTATAACTTATTCGTATTTCATTAACTTTGTCTTTCATTGCTTTTAATTTTATGATTCTTGGTAATGAAAAAGAGGGCAGAACTTTCCACGGTAATGCCCTCTTTAATTTTAATTGATCAACACATTAGGCTGCCTTGTTTTCGTTCTTCGCACCTAATAAAAGAACCTCGCTAATGATCACTTCCGTGATGTATCGTTTTTCGCCTTCCTTGGTTTCATAGCTTCGAGAGGTCAATTTGCCCTCAATTGCTATTTCCTTTCCCTTGCTTGCGTATCGTTCGATAATCTCGGCGGTCTTGCCCCAAGCTACCATATTGTGCCAGTCGGTACTTTGTACTTTCTCGCCCTTGGCGTTCTTGTAGTTTTCATTAGTGGCCAATGAAAAACGGATTACTTTCTTACCGCTTTCCAAAATGGTCATTTCGGGATCGTTACCCACGTTGCCAATTAATTGGATTTTGTTTCTAAGATTACTCATAATTGAAAGAATTTAAAATGAATTAATAACCCCGCCCGAACCCTTCGGATAGCTTTTAAAATCGATTTACTTATTATATCCAGAGCGTTTTCCCTTTTTTTGATTTTTAACTTTTGTTCCGCTTCCTTTTTGTTGATTCTGTACGATTCCATCTTTTTTGTTTTTGATTTACTTCCCATAGTGCCATCCGCTGTTACCCTTTTTTTGATGCTGTACGGACTACAATATCCGGGCTTGGTAAGGCGTATAAATAAGAGGGAGCGCAGCGAGCCTGGTTTATGCCGTCGTCCATGAACGGATGTTGTTTTTTTGCTATCTAAAAAAAGGATAATGGTGCTGGTGCGGGAGTGTGTCCAAAACCGATGGGGAAGAGTACTGGCTTAACAGGAAGTGGAACAAATTGCAACCACAGAACTTCAACAATAGTGCGAAAAATGGGTTTGACGATTACTGGAGCACCTGTTTTTCAGCAAGAAAGGGCTGATGGTAATACCGCTTGCCCGTTGCCTGGTATAAGGCATTGGCCAGTGCTGCAAAAATGGGCGGGAAAGTAGGTTCGCCCAGACCTGTAGGATCAATGTTGCTATCTACAAAATGAACATCGATTTCTTTAGGTGATTCGTTCATACGAATCATTCTATAGGCATCGAAGTTCTTCTTTTCTGGCACACCATCCTTAAAGGTAAGTTCCCCAAAAAAGGCATTACCGATTCCATCGACAATTCCTCCTTCAGTCATGTTTTTAGCCGAATCAGGGTTCACAACAATACCGCAATCGAGCACACAAGTGACCTTTTGTACCACTGGCTTGTTGTTTTCCATAACGATATCAAGCACTTGTGCCGCATAGGAATTATGACAGAAATAGGCCGAAACACCACGATGAAAATTGGCCTCTGAAGTGCCCCAATTTGATTTCTCCTTGACCAATTGGATTACTCCGGCCAAGCGGTCGGTCTCATAGTCATTATTCTCTCCAACCGGATTTTCTTTTGCCCGTTCCAGCAACTCTAATCGAAAATCTATAGGATCTATTCCTATGTCTTCCGCCACTTCATCTAGAAATGATTGCTCTGCACTTGCCATAAAATTAGACGATGACAAATTGATGGGGCGAATGAAAGACTTGCTCGATTACGCAATTCATGAACAAAAGATTGAACCCTTCATTATGGTCATTCCCGATCAGAAAACCACATATGATGGAAGTTTTTACTCCAACTCAGCGGTATTCGGAAATTGGGAAGACTTTACCGTGTTCGATTTGGTTTCGTACATGGATACCAATTATCGAACATTGGCAAAAAAAGAAAGTCGTGGTATCACGGGTCACAGTATGGGCGGCTATGGTGCGTTGAAACATGCCATGAAACATCCAGATGTCTTTAGTTCAGTCTATGCGATAAGCCCCGGTGCATTAGCCATTGTACGGGAATATGGCCCAAATAGTAATACCTACAAGGAATTTGCGGAAGTAAAGACCATGGAAGACCTTGCCAAAACCTATTTTGGTAAGGTCGTAGTTGCTTTCGGACGTTCATGGTCTCCCAATCCGAACAAAGCGCCCTTTTATTGTGATGTTCCGTTTGAATATGTAAATGAAGAAATGAAAGTAAACCAAGAAGTTTTGAAAAAGTGGCATAAGAACATGCCTTTTTATATGATTCCCGATTACTTGGAGAACCTAAAAAAACTAAAGGCCATAAAATTGGACTGGGGCCGTAATGCGGGGGAACGTTTTACCATTCAATGCAAAATGTTCAGCCAACAACTTGAAAATGTAGGTATCGATCATTATTCGGAGGAATACATAGGTACGCATGTCAGTAATATTTATACCAAAGAAGGGCGCATACCGCAACAGATGCTTCCGTTCTTTGATCTCTATCTTGATTTTGAATAAATAAGAAAGATCCAATGAAGCCGATGAATGTTTATCTTTAATATCCTTCAAAAATTTAAAAAAACGTAGATGAAGCTTACAAAACATATCTTCTTGTTTCTTTTCTTTTATGCGACCTTTTCCTTTTCGCAATCTCCCAATGGATACGATTTATGGTTGGGTAATTCGAAAATCACGGATGTTTCGCGAGTCAATGAATATCTGCAATTTGCGAAATCAATTTATTTTCAAGAAGGAAGTGAAACCCTTTCCGTCGCAAAAAAAGAGTTGACTGCTGGACTTCAAAAAATGATAAGTCAAGAAAGTCAATTCACCAATCTTCCTAACCCTAATAGCACTTTCATCGTCTCTACAAAATACAGGCTTGAATCGGAATTGGCGAAAAAGTTGTCAAGCGATTTTGATCGAATCAATACCGAAGGCTTTATTTTGAAAACCATTGAAAATAACGGAAGACAGATAATCGTACTCAGTGCACAAGAAGACATCGGAATCTTATACGGTGTTTTTCGACTGTTGCATTTGATGCGGACCGAACAAAGTCTGACAGAAATAAATTTAGTCGATTCACCAAAAATTGATATACGGATGCTCAATCATTGGGACAATCTTGATCGAACCATCGAACGGGGTTATGCTGGATTCTCCCTTTGGAACTGGCAGAAACTACCTGAGTATATTGATCAAAGGTATATCGACTATGCGCGTGCAAATGCCTCAATTGGCATAAATGCGACCGCGATAACGAGCGTTAATGCCAATGCCTTGGCCCTAACACCTCGATATCTTGATAAAGTTGTCGCTTTGGCGAATGTCTTCCGGCCTTACGGAATCAAAGTATATTTGACAGCCAGATTCTCGGCTCCAATCGAAATTGGAGGTCTTGAAACCGCCGATCCCCTTGACCTTGAAGTACAAGATTGGTGGAATACTAAAGTAAAGGACATTTATCAAAGAATTCCTGATTTTGGTGGTTTTTTGGTCAAGGCGAATTCTGAAGGGCAACCGGGTCCGCAGAATTATGAAAGAACCCATGTTGATGGTGCGAATATGATGGCGAAAGCATTGAAACCATTTAATGGCAACGTAATCTGGAGGGCTTTTGTCTATTCCGAACATGATCCAACGGATAGGGCAAAACAGGCCTTCGACGAATTTGTGCCAAATGATGGGAATTTCATGGATAATGTCTTGGTGCAGGTAAAGAACGGCGCCATTGACTTTCAACCCCGTGAGCCATTTCATCCGATGTTCGGGGCCATGCCCAAAACGCCACTGATGATGGAATTTCAGATAACCCAGGAATATCTTGGTTTTAGTTCTCATTTAGTGTATTTGCCCAAACTTTTTAAGGAGGTGCTAGAGGCTGATACTTTTCGGAAAGGACAAGGTTCTACGGTCGCAAAAGTGATTGATGGATCGCTTCACAAAAACAAAATAACCGGAATTGCCGGGGTGTCGAACATTGGCACGGATATAAATTGGACGGGGCATCCCTTTGCGCAGGCCAACTGGTACGGTTTTGGCCGTTTAGCTTGGAATCCGGAATTGCCTTCAGAAGTCATTGCGGACGAATGGCTGCGGGCGACCTATTCCAAGAATCCCGAATTTATCGAAGCTATTAAAGAAATTATGTTGGTTTCGAGGGAGGCGGTCGTAAACTACATGAACCCTTTGGGCCTGCATCACCTTTTCGATACCGGCCACCATTATGGTCCTGGCCCCTGGGTAAGCGACTTGAGTAGACCCGAATGGAATCCTACTTATTATCATAAGGCGGATGAAAACGGATTAGGATTTGACCGTAGCCCGACAGGAAGTAACGCAACCGCCCAGTATGCCGAAGAAGTAGCCTCGATTTTCAATGATCCAAAAACCTGTCCCGAAGAATACCTATTATGGTTTCACCACTTGCCCTGGGATTATAAATTAAAGAACGGACATATTTTATGGGATGGACTAGCCCTTAAGTACCAAGAAGGTGTCGATCAGGTTCTAGGGATGATCGCCACCTGGGAATCTGTAAAACCCCACCTGACCGAGAATCAATTTGAAGAAGTGCAAATGCTGCTTCAAGTACAATTGAAGGAAGCAAAGTGGTGGCGGGATGCCTGCCTTTTATATTTTCAGACATTTTCGAAAAGACCACTTCCCGAGGGAGTTGAGAAACCTACCAAAAGCTTGGAATATTTCCAATCCCTGAAATTTCCGTATGCCCCGGGCATAAGGCCACGATGGGACTAGTAAATTATTACACTAATACTACTTAAATATGAAAATTGCACAATCCTATTTTACCGTCTTTTTAATAGTACAGATCTGTACGACAACAGTATCGGCACAAAATAAAATTGGAATCTTTGATCGAAACACAGATATAGGTGTCTGTAAAAAAGAAGGCAAGGTCGAATACTCAGCCGAAAACCAAACCTATACAATCAGTGGGGCAGGTACCAACATGTGGTTTGGTTCGGACGAGTTTCATTATTTGTGGACAACCATTCAAGGCGATTTTATCCTCAGGGCAGAAGTCGAATTCATCGGATCTGGAGTCGATCCACACCGAAAGGTCGGATGGATCCTCAAGAACAGCTTAGATCCTAATTCCAAACATGTCAATGCAACCACCCATGGTGATGGTTTGACGTCTATACAATATCGCAAAGAGATTGGGGCGGACACTGAAGAATTGCCTTCTCCAGCGACTTCGCCTAATGTGATTCAATTGGAAAGAAAAGGCGACACATACATCATGTCGACCGCAAAATTTGGCGAAGAATTTACAAGTGTGACTTTAGATGATATGGAGATGGACAATGAGCTATATGTCGGAATCTATGTATGCTCACACAATCCGGAAGTTGTTGAAAGTGCAATCTACAGGAATGTTCGAATCATCAGACCGGTAGATCCCGATTATACACCTTATCGCGATTATCTTGGTAGCAATCTTGAGATTATGGATGTGGAAAGCGGACTTAGGAAAATCATCTACAAATCTGCACATTCTATACAGGCACCAAACTGGACCGTAGATGGAACAAAGTTGATTTATAACTCCAAAGGTCATTTATATAATTATGAACTGGCATCCCATAAAATTACGCCGTTAAACACCGGTTTTGCAATCAATAACAATAACGATCATGTATTGACTTTTGATGGAGAAATATTAGGGATAAGCAATCATAACCAAGACGATGAAGGTACTTCCGCGCTTTACTATTTACCTACGGAAGGTGATTCCTTGCCCAAGATGGTTACAAAACCAGGCGTGGGTGCTTCTTATTTTCATGGATGGTCTCCCGAAAATAAAAAGATGGTATTTACCGGAAATAGAGACGGGGCTTACAACATCATAACCATAGATATCGATTCTGGAAAAGAACGGAAATTGACTGATCTGGGCACTCTGGATGATGGTCCAGAATACAGTCCAGACGGCAAGTACATATTTTTTAATTCGGTGCGTACTGGTACAATGCAACTTTGGCGGATGGATGCCGATGGCAAGAATCAAATACAATTGACTTTTGATGACTATAATGATTGGTTTCCGCATATCAGTCCAGATCAGAAGTGGATCGCATTTATTTCCTTTCCGAAGGATATAGATCCGAGCAGCCATCCATTTTACAAGCATTGTTTATTGCGGATAATGCCCTATGAAGGTGGTACACCTAAGGTAATCGGGTATATCTATGGCGGGCAAGGGACGATCAATGTACCCAGTTGGTCTCCCGATAGTAAAAAAATTGCTTTTGTGACCAACACCAATTAAAAGAAGAACATAAGAAGAGTTTACAATAAGAAAACTAGTATGCGAGACTTTTTTAGTTTCTTCATTATTTGCTCAATGGTGGTTGCCTGCGCACAAAAAGAGCAACAACCCAAAGAGAAAATCTCCGATGTACCAAGAACGATAGTAACTACCGATGGCGAAATCGATGATGTGGATTCGTTTATTAGAATGCTATTGTACGCCAACGAATTTAAAATAGAAGGTCTGGTAATCAGTAGTTCTATGTGGCATTACAAAGGCGATGGAAAAGGCACAACTTTTACCTCCGAAATGGAAATGACCAAGGATATTTATGGTGAGAAAACAGACTTAAGATGGCCTGGTGTACAATGGATGAATCCTTTGCTAGATGCTTACGATGAAGTTTATCCGAAACTAAGTCAACATGCCGAGGGCTTTCCCACGGCTGATTATCTCAGAAGTTTGGTCAAAATCGGCAATATCGATTTTGAAGGTGAAATGGAAAAAGACACTGAGGGTTCGGACTTTATAAAGGCCAGTCTTTTGGATGATGATATGGAACCGCTTTATTTGCAGGTTTGGGGCGGGACCAATACCATTGCCCGGGCTTTAAAATCAATCGAAGACGAGTACAAAAACAGCTCAAATTGGGAAAGTATCTACAAAAAGATATGTGATAAAGCGATTATTTATGCCATCTTGGACCAGGATGCTACGTATAGAAAATACATTGCACCAAACTGGCCCGATCTAAAGATCTTTTACAACTCCAATCAGTTTTGGTGTTTCGCCTACCCCTGGAAAAGAGCGGTACCAAAGTCACAACATTATCTATTTGAAGGTGAATTTATGGGCAAGGAGATTATCAATAATCATGGTCCACTGCTAAAACAATATTACAGCTATGGCGACGGCCAAAAACAGGAAGGTGATGATGAACACATCCATGGCGACCTTGATAAGATAAAAGGAGGGCAATGGGGAGATTTTGGGCAATACGACTTTATTTCCGAGGGCGATTCCCCGGCCTATCTACATCTAATGGATGTCGGTCTTGACAATATCAATCACCCCGAATGGGGAGGTTGGGGTGGCCGTTTGGTACAATCGAAAGAACAGCCCAATCGATGGGAAGATGGCGAAGCAGCAGCGGATTATAATCCCTTTACCGAAGAAATGGATCCTACCTATCCGCAGATACGTTGGGTCGAAGCCATTCAGGAAGATTTTGCCGCGCGAGCCGATTGGTGTATTTCAGATTATGAAAATGCCAACCATCCACCTTCTGTGAGGGGAATTTCTCCCAAGCGAATTGATGCAAAAGCTGGCGATACCATCAACCTAAAAATCGAAGCAACGGATCCGGATGGCGATGAATTGGAAACTACCTATTGGATCTATAAAGAAGTAGGAGACTATTCTGGTAATGTGCAAATAACTACAAACGGGGAAGAGGCATTGGTGGATTTACCTGCTAATCAACCGGGAGAATTACATGTTATCGCCGAGGTAAAGGATAGTGGGAAACACCCAATGACGCGTTATGCACGTTTTGTTATTTTGGTTGAGTAAATTTGTTTGACCAAATACGACCACAAGCCTACTTGACTTCAAAGCCCGATTTTCCATAAGCCAATACTAAAATTACAATTCCCCGTGTTCCTTTATATCCTAACACTTCCTACCCCGTTATTATGGATGTACTAATCCTATTTTTAGCAAATAATTATTAACGAAAAGGATTCAGCTGAAAACCTGGTTTCAAAAAACGTTCATTTTATGAGACTTTCGAAAGGTAGGGTTTAACCTTTGCCAGAATCAATTTCCTCACTCTAAGCTCGTCAAGAATAATCTCTCTTCACTCTTTGGACTTAACTTTAAGAAAGCCATTAACATCTAACCAGTGTATAAAGGCATCAAACCAACGATTACTTGTTCGGTCGGGATTACCCAGGCCGAAACCGTGACCACCCGTTTGGTAAAGATGAAACTCGACGGGTATCCCTGCCTTGTACCAAGAATCGACGACACCAAACTGACCTCTGAAGAGAAAGTCGTCTGTGGCAATAACGTTGAACATAGGCGGAGCATTCTCCGGCACCTCTACTGGACCCATACCACCATAGATCGGACCGATGAAGGCCAGCTTCATGGTCTCGGAGTTCATAGTCGAGTGCATGGTTAGGCCAGCGCCGGCCGAAAAGCCGATCATGCCTATTCTGTCCGTATCGACACCCCATTCCTCGCCCCGTTTGACAATCATGGCGTAGGCGGCCTCGGCATCCTCGAGCTGGTTGGACAGATCCCATTGTGGTGGACTTGGCGGTGTAGCATCCTTGGATTCATCGGAAGTCTCAGCTGGGGGAGTGCGTGGTCGATTCATCCAAGCAGTGAAGTCTTCGAGCGACTCTTGAGTCGGAATAAGTCTGTACTTGAGCACAAAAGCGGCGATTCCCTTTTCTGCGAGCGCCTCTGCAACTTCCCAGCCCTCATTGCCCATCGAAAGCCATCTAAAACCACCCCCGGGTGCCACGATCACGGTCGCACCATTCGCCTTACCGGGTTCCGGCAGGAAGGGAGTGAGGGTCGCAGCGGTAATGTTCCGGGCCATCGGGTCGCCCCACTGGCGGAACCAGGTCTCCGAGGCGGGCTGGTCATCGACACCGCCAGTGCCGAGCGGAATGGCATTCGGCTCTGAAGGGGTGTCGAGTGGATATATTGTTCCGTCTTGAGCCATTGTTGATTCAACACAGACGAGTAAGTAGGCCAAAATGGCCGTTTTAGCAAAACTTTTAAGTGTAAAAAACATATGGGGTGATTTAATGATCAATACTAAATGTAAGTATTTCATGCGGATTGTAGTAATACCGCATAACATGGGCATATGATCATAGGTTATATACCTTTTATACGAATCACATCAAAGTAACATTTTTAATTGAATAAAGGAAGTAACATAAACGGCCAGTTTAAACGGCAATAATAAAAATTTGGGTTATTCAGTGAAAACATTCCTATTGTGAAACCATGCTATTGCTGACCTAACTTCTATTGGCAGCCTTTGGGTAATTTTGTAAAGTGCACTTTTTAATTTATACAACATGCATCATGGTTAATATTTGTTGCCCCAAAGTATTTGTAATTTATTAAGATAAATTCTTAAACAGGCTCTCAAATATCCCCAATTCTCACTACCTTAAAAACGAGAAGGTCGAATGGGTAATCGAAAGCCTAACTAGACATAATTAAACCTAGATGTATGATGAAATTAGCATTATCAATTCTGTTCCTCCTATTTGCGATTACAGTCTCTTTGCGAAAATATAAACAAATCAGGACATTGTTGGCCATGGTGAAGTAGTAGAGATAAACGAAGAAGGCATGCGTAAATATGCGGTCAAGGGTGTGCCTTTTTTTGAATGACGGTATCTAGATTACTCAGGATTCAAAAGAACTAAAGAAGTTTTGATATACCTTATACAATATAAATCAATGCCCTTATGTCAATGTTGGCCATTGCCACAAAAGACCTCCTAAGAAGTACAAAGCAGAATTTATTGAAGAAGTTAACGAATAATAATGTGGCAAAAAAAAGTATACCAAAATGAATTATTTTTCTAAGTTATTTTCCATACTTCTGATTCTCACATCAATATCGCTCCATGCGCAAATTAGACTGCCAAAACTAATTAGTGATGGCGCTATACTTCAAAGGGATACGGAACTTAAAATCTGGGGCTGGGCTACTCCCAATGAAGTTGTGGAAATTAAGTTCAAAAAATATATATATAAAACTAAGGCAGATCCTAATGGGGATTGGTCATTGATACTTCCAAAGCAAAAAGCCGGCGGCCCGTTTAAAATGGTATTGGAAGGAAAAAATAAGATTACTATAAATAATATTTTAATTGGGGAAGTGTGGTTATGCTCCGGTCAGTCGAATATGGAGTTGACCATGAAACGTCTTAGAGATCAATATCCTGAGGAAATAAAAAATTCAAAAAACAAGGAAATAAGGCAGTTTTTAGTGCCGGATACTTACGATTTTAATCAGGCACATCCAGATTTGGAAGGTGGTGGGTGGGTGGAAGCCTCCCCGGAAACCTTGCTTGATTTTTCGGGTGTAGCCTATTTCTTTGCCCAAGAATTATACGACAAATATCAAATTCCTGTGGGGTTGATCAACGCGGCTATGGGCGGATCCCCGGTTGAGGCTTGGATGAGTGAGGATGCATTAAAAACCTTTGATGAGGCGTATAACGAAATGCAGCGCTTTAAAGATCCTGAACTAATTACTGAAATCGAACAGAGGGATAAAAAAAGACAAAGCAGCTGGTACGCGCAACTTTCAGAACAGGACAAGGGCCTGGTAGAAGGGTCTGAATGGTTCTTGCCGGATTATGATGATAGCCATTGGCGCGGTATGCATATCCCCGGTTTTTGGGAAGACCAAGGATTGCCAAAAGTGGATGGGGCTGTTTGGTTCAGAAAAACGATTGAAGTTCCCGAAACGATGGTAGGGAAAGAAGCCAGATTATGGTTGGGCCGAAGCGTGGATCAAGACCATGTTTATGTGAATGGAGGATTTGTAGGATCAACGGCCTATCAATACCCACCAAGAAAATATGAAGTGCCCCGCACCCTTTTAAAAGCAGGTAAAAATAGCATTACCATAAGACTGATCAACGAGCAAAGTAACGGGGGTTTTATAAAGGACAAACCTTACTTTTTATCAGTAGGAAAAGATAGTCTCGATTTAAAAGGTAGTTGGAAATATCGACTAGGAACTCGCATGAAACCTTTACTGGGGCCTACTTTCATCAGGTGGAAACCGGGAGGGCTATACAATGCCATGATTGCGCCTTTAACAAATTACAAAATAAAAGGAGTCATTTGGTATCAGGGTGAGTCGAACACCAATAATCCGAAATCCTATTACGAAACCTTTCCGGCCCTAGTTAACAATTGGCGAGACAAATGGGATATAGGGGAATTTCCTTTTATCTATGTGCAGTTGGCCAATTTTATGAAAGAAACATTGGTTCCAACAGAAAGCAATTGGGCAGATTTACGGCAGGCACAGTTGAAGGCCTTGAAACTTCCAAATACGAGTATGGTAATTGCCACAGATTTGGGGGAATGGAACGATATTCATCCGCTGAACAAAAAAAGTATAGGGCAAAGATTGGCTTTAGGTGCTCGAAAATTAGCATATGGAGAAGAACTTGTTCATTCGGGACCGGTCTTTGCATCATCCGATATTAAGGGTAATCAAATCGCATTGTCTTTTACCGAGGTTGGAAGTGGTTTAATTTCAAATGATGGAAAAGCACTAAGGCAATTTGAAATTGCCGGTGAAGATGAAAATTTTGTTTGGGCCATTGCCAATATAGTTGGCAATACCGTCGTAGTAAAAAACGAGGCGATTCAAAATCCGGTTTACGCACGTTATGCATGGGCAGATAATCCCGAAGGTGCCAACTTATATAATAAAGAGGGTTTGCCAGCATCTCCTTTTCGAAATTATGACCCCCATACCTTGAACAGTACCCCATGGCGCGGTAAAAAAGCAGCTGTTGTACTTACTTATGACGATGCCTTGAACGTTCATTTGGACAATGTGCAACCCCTGCTCGATTCTTTAGATTTAAGGGGTACATTCTATGTTTCCACCTATTCCGAAGCTTTTAGGAACAGAATCAATGACTGGAGAAGCTTGAGCGAAAAGGGGCATGAGCTTGGAAATCACACCTTGTTTCATCCCTGTATCGGAAATGAAAATAGACCATGGGTCAATGAAAATTACGATATGGGCACATACACCGTTAAACGCATGGTCGATGAAATCAAAATCAACAATACTTTATTGGAAGCTTTGGATGGAAAAAAGAATAGAACCTTTGCTTTTACCTGTGGTGATTTCGAAGTAGGGGACGGGAAAGTATTTATAGATGAACTAAAGAATGAACTTAGTGCCGCAAGGGGAGTGCGTTCAGAAATGCACCAAATCGATGAAATTGATGTATATGATATTGATAGTTACCCGATTGCCGGTGAAAATGGCGATCAACTCATTGACTTGGTAAAACAAGCTGTCGAGACCAATTCATTGTTGGTATTTCTTTTTCATGGAGTTGGTGGAGAACATTCAATGGACGTATCACTACCAGCCCATAAACAGTTGGTATCTTATTTAAAGCAAAATGAAAAGGAAGTTTGGACAACTACTTTAATTGATGCCGTGGAGAACATTAAGAAGAACCAATCCAAAGGAAAAACGAAATGAAGAAGTCAGCAAGCTACTTGTTATTTTTAATTATATCGGCCAATACTATAAATGCCCAATTCTTTTTATCCCAGGAAGAAAGAGACAGCATTCGTCAATGGGGGCAAATCAATCAGGAAAATATGATGCAGCAATTGGGCATAAAAACCTTGAGGCCTGGCGCAAGTGGAAACGAGTCCGATCCAAATCATGCAAATTATGATGAAAGTTTGGCCAATCCTTGTCCAGACCTTCCTGAATTACTGTTAACGAGGAAGGGGAAGAAAGTTGGCAATACTCAGGTTTGGTGGGATGAAAGAAGACCAGAAATCGTTGAAGATTTCGAACGCGAGGTATATGGAAGGTTGCCTGAAAATATTCCGTATGTCAACTGGTCGGTAACGATTACGGATCATGAATTTGTTAGAAGGACAACGGTCATAGCAAAACAATTGGTGGGTCGCGTGGAGAATAACGCTTATCCTTCATTGGATGTAGCTATCAATGCGATCTTGGTAGTACCAACTAATGTAAAAGGACCTGTTCCCGTGCTGATGATGTTTGGCCGTCCTTCTTTTCCAGCCCCTGCCCAACCCTCGGAAAAAGATTTGGTAAAAATCAACAAATCTTTCAAGGAAATGATGATTGAGCGCGACCCCGAAATGAAGACCTTATTTGACAAATATCCCGCCTATAGCCCAATTACCAAATTACCCGGTCCTAATTTTTGGGAACCGCTGCCGGAGGGCGACCTCCCTTCAACCGAACAATTATTAGCTGCCGGATGGGGCTATATGACCCTTGAACCTTCAAGTATTCAGGCGGACAATTCTGCCGGACTTAGAAGTGGAATCATAGGTTTGACAAACAAGGGCGAATTTCGTAAACCTGATGATTGGGGTGCGCTTCGTGCCTGGGCATGGGGGGCTTCACGTGCTCTTGATTATTTAGAGAGTGATGCCATGGTAGACGCAAAAAAAGTGGGTATCGAAGGTGTATCACGATATGGCAAAGCAGCATTGGTAACAATGGCATTCGATAAACGCTTCGCTGTCGGTTTGATCGGTTCCTCAGGCAAAGGTGGGGCTGCCTTACATAGAAGAAACTTTGGCGAAGCTGTTGAAAATCTAACGGGCTCTGGCGAAAGTCATTGGATGGCGGGTAACTATTTAAAATATGGTACTTCAGAATCAAATTTTGCAAGTAAGACAGCTTGTGATTTGCCTATAGACTCACACCAGTTAATCGCATTGTGTGCACCTCGACCTACTTTTATAAGCTACGGTATTCCTGAAAAAGGGGATGCCAAATGGTTGGATCAACAAGGTAGCTATATGGCCACCATCGCGGCCGGAAAAGTTTTTAAATTATTAGGGGCCAAGGATCTTGGAGTTTCCAATGATTATAACACAGAAAAAATGCCTCCATACAATACAGATTTAATGGATGGAGAATTGGCTTGGCGCCAGCACGATGGTGGCCATACCGACTGGCCCAATATGAAGTATTTTATTCCTTGGGCAAATACCTTCTTGAAGTATGAGAAATAAAAGGAATCGAAGCCCACTATATGCTAACTAAATCATCTTGACTATGCGAATTGTATTATGTCTTTTCTTACTGCATTTTTCGACAGTTGTAATTTCACAGGAACAGATGAAATCAAAGGTTCATCAATGGGAAGGCCCCAATGTTCGACAAACCGATTTTGGATCCGAAAAAGTACTTTTTGCGGGAAGTGGTGCCATACTCTCCAAGCACGAACTAAAAGGAGTATCCGTCAAATCGGGGAAGAAAGCAATTTATGATACCAAAGCCGATGGGGACGAGTTTTTCTTTATCATTAAGGAAGGTCCGGTGCGGGTAGTTCTTGATCAAAAATCTTACGACCTTGATATCGGTTCCGTGGTTTTCTTATTGCCCGGAGACCAGGTGATTTTTGAAAATATGCGAAAAGAAGACATCTCGTTTTATGAGATGCTAATGGCATCCATTGCAAAGCCTGAGATGGATAGGGGAAGAAGCGCGGGACCTTCGTTTGTGATAGATTGGTTTGATATGGTCTATAAATCGCACGACAAGGGTGGAGTACGGCAATTGTTCGACCGTCAAACGGTTATGTTAAGCAGATTTGATATACACATTACTTCATTGGATCCTGAAATAAACAGCCATGCGCCGCATACCCATAAAAATGAAGAAATCATACTGATGATCGATGGTGTTGGGCAAATGGTTCTTGGCAACGACATACAAAAAATCACTACAGGTGATGCTGCCTGGGTCGAATCAGAAATACCCCATAATTTTACCAATCTGGGCAATAGGCCAGCGGTCTATTTTGCCATTCAATGGAACTAGGAAAAAACACAATTAAACCTTCCAAACTTTAATCCAGTAATAAAAAACAATTCGAAGAGCGAAAACTTTTCAGCGTAATTACGAATCGAAGGTGAATTCAGGTAATTTGATGATTTTCCCACCCTGTAATGCTGATTCATGGGCCAAAATACCAACACAGGTAATATTGGCCGACTGTTTCGCATTTGGATAGGGAGCGCTCTTCTGAACCAAAGCGTCTACAAATTCATGCACCAAATGCGGATGTGAACCTCCATGCCCTGCACCTTGTGTAAATGATAAATGAGTATTGTCATCGGTATCATAAACCCCTCCGGTAGTGAATGGTTGAATTTCCTCAGGCAACAATTTTCCAAAATCAGGACACTTTACTTCTTCAGGAATTTCGGGTTCCGGTTTTTTGGCGGTATGAACGACCAAAGGTTTTCCCTCTATCAAAGGCCATTCCACTGATTTTTTGGAACCGTAGACCTCAAAACTTTCGCGGTACTGGCGGGCAACATCATAAAGCGAACGATAAACTTGTGCGCTCAAATCAGAATTCCGGAACTTGATATGTGTGGTTTCAATGGCAAAGGGTGAGTTGTATTCCTTTATCAGCTCTTCCCGAATCGTTCCTGAACCAAAACAGGAAACATATTCGGCTTCTCCGCGTGTTAGTCCCAAAACAGGGCCGACACAATGCGTGGCATAATGCATCGGTGGCAGGCCGGGCCAATAGTTCGGCCACCCGTCCATATCTTGTTGGTGGCTCGCCTTTAAAAATTGGATTTTTCCCAACTCTCCGTTTTCATAAAGTTCTTTCATGTAGAGAAATTCGCGGGCATAGACCACGGTTTCCATCATCATATAGGTCAATCCGGTTTCTTCGGCCAAGTGAACAATCTCTTCACACTCCTCTACCGTTGTTGCCATGGGTACGGTACAGGCTACATGTTTTCCGGCTTTCAAACCTTTAATGGATTGTATGCCATGATCCGGAATGGGTGTGTTGATATGCACCGCATCGATATCATCATCTTTTAACAATTCATCATACGAGGTATATCTTTTTTCGATTCCAAAAACATCTCCCAATTCGTTCAACTTTGCCTCGTTGCGTTGACAAATAGCAACTAGATTCGCATTGGGATGTTTTTGGTAAATGGGAATGAACTCGGCGCCGAAACCTAGTCCGACAATAGCTATGTTTATTTTTTTATCGCTCATTTTTATGTCTTTATGAATTGAAAGTCTTTTTTAAAAATTTGATTCCTTCGGAAGCAAATTCATCTTGGCTAGGCGCTAAATCTTTCCAGATACAGACCGCACCTGCCAACTCTTTGATTTCAGGAGTAAAGCTTTCGATGACGATTGCAGCGTTATATTTAATGTCTTGCAGACCTAGTTTGAAATCGTTCCAAGGTGTAAGTCCCGTTCCAGGAATACCCCGATGGTTTTCGGAAACCTGAACATGAATCAATTTATCGCCAACCGTATTTATGGCTTTACGAATATTCTTTTCTTCAATGGTCATGTGAAATCCGTCCAATAAAACCTTGGCGTTGGGTTGGTTGATGTCGGTTACCAAACGTGCTACATCCTCGGCGGTATTGACCAGATCCGATTCAAAGCGGTTCAAGGGTTCTAAGGCTATAGATTGCCCAAAACTTTTCCCCATATCACATACTTTTCTAAGATTGGTTACGGCCAGCTCCCATTCCAATTTTCGCTGTTCTTCGGAGACCATTCTCGCTTTCCCTACGGCGGAATACATCGGCCCTGCTAGAAAATCAACTGCCAGTAGATTGCACAATTCAAAACATTCTTCCACATATCGGAAACAGTTTTCATGTAGCGAAACATCATCCGAAGTCAAATCTTTTGTCGGGCCGAACACACCGCAGACCGTCGGTTGTAATCCGTTGTCCGCTAAAGCTTGTTTTACTATTAAACCATCGATCAGTTTCGGATCTTCAACTGGAATTTCCACGACATCGAACCCCATCTCCTTGATCTTTGGGAACAATGAAATCGATTCGGTCGTAAATGGCGATTGCCAGAGCCAAGTGCTTACGCCGTATGTTATGTTGTTTACCATTAAGTTAATTTCGGTTTTTATTTTACGACTTTCATGACGCCCTGCATGATTCGCCAATGTCCGGGAAAAGTGCAGATAAAGGGGTACTCTCCTGGCTCGCTCGGAGCAGTAAATCTCAAGGTTACGGTTTGCTCGGGATCCACCATTACGGTCGCAAAAAGCACCTCGTCCATTTTCGGAACGTAACCCTGCTCGGCCCCTTTTGGGTCTGCGGCCAGTTTATCAGCTGCGCCACCTACTTTGTCCTTGGCCCCTTTTTGCACGATGACCAAATTGTGCTGCATGAAATCGATATTCTCCAGAACAAGTTCTACGGGCTTTCCGGCCTGGACAACAAACTCGGTCAGGTCGTATTTCATTTCATTTTGGACAGTCTTGATGGTAATGACGGTAGCATTTCCGTCGTCGGCTTCTGAGACACCGTCGAAACTTGCGCCATCGTTCCTGTAATTTTTAGCGAAGACCTCAGCTATTGGTACTCCCCCGAATGCATCGTTGTTAGTTTGACCAAAATCAGTTTCTACTTCGTATTTCCAAGGGCCAGAAAGCGAAACCATATTTTCGCCAGAGCGTATGAACAACTGGTCAGGTCTCCCATAAAGACCTCCTCTACCACCGATATCCTCGACTCTGATGGCTATGGTATTTCCTTTATTATTCAACAATCCTGCAGGAACGCTGTAGTATCGATTTCTTTCATGATCTTTCTCCGTGGCCCCGATTTGTTTTCCATTGATAAAAACCACATCGGAATCATTGATGGGGCCTAAAGAAATATATGTCGAACCTGTGGTGGTGAAATCAAAATTCCTTCGAAACCAGATAACCCCGTCCATTTCGAGTCCGGCATCCTCTATATATTGAGGCAATTGCATAGTTTTCCAATTTCGGTCGTCATGCTTGATTGCTTCCCTTTCTTTAGCAGTATTGTCCGCCATATCAAAATCTGGGTTTGCTTTGGCATACTCGGCAATAAAACCATCGGCGTGGTTATTGGCAGTCGCATAAATGGCTTTCGCCAACCAATCGTCTTTTACAATTTCTTCCTTTTGACTTAATTCATACAGCATTTTCCCGATAGCTTCGGATGCCGGTCTCTCCGCAAAATATAGTAGGCCAGCCAAGCGAACTTGTGGGTTTTTATCATGTAGAATCTTGGCGTTGAAAATCTCACTATCGGTAGTTTCGTTTTTTGGAAGCATTTGTAAAGCAGCCTTGCGCACCGCGGCGGATGGATGGCACAACGCACCTTTTACCACATTATAGGCTTCGGTATCGGTTTGTAGATTGGTCAAGCCATCTATGGTCCAAAGGGCGTGAAGGGCAGCGGGATGCATTCCCAAGGCATCCCTTTTTGAGTCATTTGCCAATTTGTACAATTTTGGCAATACGTCGATATTTCCAAGTTCGATCAAAAGTCGTTGGGCGGTCAAGCGCCAAAACATATTGTCATTTGACAACGCACTTACCAATTGGTCGGGATTGTTCTTATCCAAAATAATAGCATCGGCTGCATCCACATTTTTAGGAACTACACGCCAAATACGTCCCCTCGATTTGTCGCGCAAGGGATTGACGTATGCATTACCTTCTCCGTTTTCTGCATCATATCCACCGCGTTCTTTATTTGGAGTGGGGTTGTGCTGAACGATAAAGTTGTACCAATCGGCCACCCAAACAATGCCATCCGGCCCGACTTTGGCCTCCACCGGGGACACCCATTCGTCAGAACTTGCAAAAAGGTTGCCGCCGTCTTTCTCGATATAACCCGCACCATCTTTTTCGATTTTGGCGATATGTACCAATCCTCCCGTAGGTTCGCAGACAAACGCAACACTGTTCCAGTAGTTACTTGGGTACTTTCTGGCAGTATAAAAATGATGGCCCGCAGCGGCCGTAAATCCACCAAAGACATCTACTTGACGCACATTTGGCGTTAAGGGCTGCATGGCATAATGGCCATCGATTTTAAGACTTCCCTGTGCAGGAATACCGGTCAGACCTTCCATAATATTGTTGGGAATTCCCAAAAAGACACTATGGGTATTGTTGGCGGTAGAGGCAAACAGCGAATTGTCTTCGGTAATGCCCAGGCCCCAAGTGTTGTTGCTGGTGTTTGTCAACACCTCAAAGTAGTTTCGCTTCGGATTGAAACGGTACATGTTCTGATTAAAGTCGAAATCTTTCCCAAAGATATTTCCTTCAAATCCAGAATAACCGACCACCCCATATATATTGTTGTCGATGCCATATTGTAGGTTCGATGGCCCCGCATGCGTATCAAAAGTGCCCCAGCCGTTTATCATAATTTCCCTGACATCGGCTTTATCGTTACCGTTGGTATCCTTTAAAAAGATGAAATGCGGGGCTTGGGAGACGATGATACCCCCATCGTAAAATGCAAAACTTGTGGGAATATTTAGGTTTTCTGCAAAGACCGTTACCTTATCCGCCTTACCGTCGCTGTCGGTATCCTCCAAAATTTTCACCCGGTCGTCTCCAAGACCTTTGTCCTCACGTACAGTGTTGGGGTAATCGACGGTTTCGATAACCCAGAGTCTTCCCTTTTCGTCCCAATTCATAGCAATAGGGTTGATAATGTCGGGTTCGGATGCGAAAAGTTGCAGGTTGAATCCGGCAGGAACTTGAATCAATTTCGCCGATTCCTCGGGCGTTAAGGGCAATTGAAATTTCAACGGTGGGTCGCGCTTTTCGTAATTGGGAATACTATCGCGTTCTTCATATGCCAAAACGGGAATATCCTTGGAAAATGCTTCCCAGTTTTTCTTGGCGGTATCATCCACCGCCCATAAAATTCCTTGCTTAACAAGGTTTTGAAAACCCGAATGATTCCAAACACGCTTATCATGACCTGAAGCCGTGTAGAATACCTTTCCTTTTCCGTATTCTTTAACCCATGTCCACGGTTCTCTATGGTCGCCCTCAACACGTTCCATCAATACCGTAATATCATCTGCTATTTTATCATGAACATAGGTTTCGTCCCAAGCTTCGAATTCCGTGACCTCTTTCATTACAGGATGCTCTATATTCGTAATCGAAGCAGCGAACGTGAGCGTATCGTGTTCCATGAACTGCGCCCCAACCAAATCAATGTACTCGGGAGAATTCTTAAAACAGAAACTAGCTGAATGGATAGGAATAAAAGCGTTTCCTTCAGCTACAAAATTCAACAATGCTTTTTCTTGCACAGGCTTGATAGATTCATGATTGGCATATATAATCAAGCCATCATACAAATCGAGTTTCTCTGAGTTTAAATCGTTTACGTCTTCTGTGTAAGTGATGTTAATTCCGTCTTTTGTCAAAGCGGAAGCTAAAATGGGGAAATATTCCCGTGAATTGTGATGTTCCATTTCGTGCCCTAGAAAGAGGAGTTCGATTCTTCGAGGCTTGTCATCGGCCAATTCTT
>CBFIGE010000008.1:118733-123919 GCA_965662045.1 Flavobacteriaceae bacterium | reverse complement strand
GAAATCGCTCTTGAAAATATTCGTGAAATTGTTTTAACTGGAGTGAATATTGGAGATTATGGTAAAGGAGAATTTGGCAATAAGAAACACGAACACACCTTTTTAGAACTTGTTGAAGCTCTTGATGAATTGCCAAAAATCGCGAGGTACAGAATCTCTTCAATTGAGCCTAATTTATTGCACAGTTCTATTATAAATTTTGTTTCCAAAAGTGAATCTTTCGTTCCTCATTTTCACATACCGCTGCAAAGTGGTAGTGACGAAATTTTGAAGAAAATGAAACGTAGATATCTCACAAAATTATATACTGATCGTATTACCCAAATAAAGCAAGTGATGCCAGAGGCTTGTATTGGGGTTGATGTAATTGTTGGATTTCCAGGCGAAACAGAAGTCTTATTTAAAAAGACCTATCAATACCTTCAAGAATTGGATATTTCGTATTTACACGTTTTTACCTATTCCGAGCGAGAAGGTACTGAAGCTCCATTAATGGCAGGAAAGGTAGATTTGGCGATTAGAAAGAAGAGATCAAAAATGCTTCGAATTTTATCGGCTAAAAAAAGAAGAATGTTTTATGAAAAGCATTTGGGTACAAAGAGGGAGGTGCTTTTTGAAAAAGAAATCAAAGAAGGTTATCTGGTAGGATTTACAGATAATTACATCAAGGTTAGGCTTCCTTGGAATCCGAAGTATTCAAATGAAATTCGCTTGGTGAAATTAGATTATATCGATGAAGAAGGATATGTCAGAATAACCACAGTTACTTAGATTCTAATACCCACAGGTAAGATTTCTTTAAACTTATTTCGATTTTTTCTTAAAAATTTAGCGACTTGAGGACTTGTTGGTACGACTCTTAGGTTTTTTTCTTGAACGTGTTTTAAAACAGAAGATATAAAGTCGTCAGTTAGAGTTTCGTCCTGGAGGGCTTCAGGAATTACTAATTTGGTCAAAAAAATTTTCTTTTCTTGGGCAGCGTACTCCATTTTGATTAAATGACCATCGATGTTGGTTTCGAATTGACGCAAGAAAATATTGTCAGTGATTTCTAGTAATTCCATGATCTGTGAATGTTAGTTAGAGACTGCAAAGATAATGAAAATGCATAGAGTATTAAAATGTTATTCGTCAGTAATTCAAGTCGTTCAGCATTAAAATTTGAATCTAAAAATTCACTTGAATAGTTTAAATTCTTTAAACGTGAATTATTCCAAATCAAATGAAAAATAAAACTCTTTTCTTAATCCTTGGTTCTCTTATGACCCTAGGTCTATTAATTTTTGCCAAAACACCAGAGATGACTCCTACAATTTTCAAGAGAGTTGCGGATACGTACAAAATACATGGTGTTCAATATCCTGAATCTATTGATTTTGCCGGGGAATCTGTGCCTTTGTACGATGCTGATGTTAGGGAACGCCTTGACAGAGAGTTTTTGGTCAATACGTATTGGCAATCTAATGCGTTATTGCTCATTAAACGTTCTGAAAAATATTATCCTGTAATCGATTCTATTCTTGAGGCTAATGGGGTTCCTTCAGATTTTAAATACTTAGCCTTAGCTGAGAGCGGACTTGAAAATGTTGTTTCTCCGGCGGGAGCAGCAGGTTTTTGGCAGATTATGACAAATACAGCTAGAGAGTATGGACTTAAAGTGAACAATCAAATTGATGAGCGTTATCACCTTATTAAGAGTACTGTGACTGCCTGTAAATATTTGAAAAAGTGGCATACTGAATTTGGGAGTTGGACCTTGACAGCTGCAGCTTATAACTTAGGTCCAAATGGTCTGAAAAGAAGAATAGAAGAACAAAAAGTGAAGCGTTATTACGATTTACAACTTCCTAGTGAGACGAGTCGCTATATCTTTCGCATATTGGCCATTAAAGAGATTGTTTCTAAGCCCGATCAATACGGATTTAAATTAGTTGACAATGATTATTACAGATATCCTAAAACAAAACGAGTAGAACTTAAAGAAAGCGTAACAGATTTAAATGAACTTGCATTAGAATTGAATACAAACTACAAGTGGTTTAAAAAACTGAATCCTTGGTTGCGTAAAAATAGCCTTGAATTGAGTGAAGGAGAGAGTTTGTTTATTGAGGTTCCGAAAGAGGCTATGCAAAAAACTACAGAACCTTCTGATTAGATACGTTTTAATTGAGATTGAATCAATTTAATTTGTTCTCCCAGCATATTGTTTGAATCTAAAGCTTTTGCCTCCTTTAGAAGTGTCGAAGCTTCTCTTTTTCTTCTTTTTTGAAGTGCAATACCGGCTAAGGATAACTTAGTCATGGCAATATCGTAGTCCATATTTAAACCAAGTTTTAGTGCCTGCTTATAATATTTCTCTGCTTGGGTAAGGTTTTTTTGAGAAAAGATAATACCGTATAAATAATTGTAATAGCCTTGTTGTTTAGTGGTTAGGGCGTTTTGCGGATTCTTAATTTTTATCAACCAGTTTTCTGTACCTTCTAAATCCTGTTTTCTCATTTTTAAAAAGGCAAGAAGGATTATTTCATTTCGGTAAAACAAGAAAATAAAAATAGAGCTCAAGAAAATCAGCGCAATTCCATTGCCAATGAGTCCCTCTGTAAATTGAAATACCGCGTAACCGAAAGAGGCTACCGCAAAAAAGAGTTTGATTCTTTTGTCGAACATGTCTGAGCTAATTTTAGATGTAAACCAAGTCAAAAGTAAACATTTAAATTCTCTGAAAAAAAGCTTTTGTTCTCCCACAGTTTCGTATTATATTTGCGGTCAGTTTAGAACTATCTAATCCAATAAAAAGGGATTTATGAAAAGAACATATCAACCTTCGAAGAGAAAAAGAAGAAACAAGCACGGTTTTAGAGAACGTATGGCCTCTGCAAATGGAAGAAAAGTATTGGCGAGTCGCCGCGCAAAAGGGAGAAAAAAACTTTCGGTTTCATCTGAACCAAGACATAAAAAATAATTAGTTTTAAAAAATTTTTTTAGTGGGTGTTGCTTAAGGTCAACACCTTTTTTTTGACTAATCCCCAGAGAATATGCCTAAAAGAAAAGATATAAACAGTATCCTGATTATTGGTTCTGGACCGATTATTATAGGGCAGGCCTGTGAATTTGATTACTCAGGATCCCAAGCACTTCGATCTTTGCGTGAGGACGGTATTGAAACTATACTTGTCAATAGTAATCCTGCAACGATTATGACTGACCCATCAATGGCAGACCACATTTATCTAAAACCATTGACCACCAAGTCTATTATTGAAATACTAAAGAAACATCCGAACGTTGATGCTGTTCTACCCACAATGGGAGGACAAACTGCTTTGAACTTATGTATAGAAGCTGATGATAAAGGTATATGGGAAGATTTTAACGTAGAAATCATCGGTGTCGACATCGATGCCATAAATATAACGGAGGACCGAGAAAAATTTAGAGAGCTTATGCTTTCTATTGATATAGGTATGCCACCTCAGGCTTCTGCAACTTCCTTTTTGAAAGGAAAAGAAATTGCACAACAATTTGGATTTCCTCTCGTGATTAGAGCCTCTTTCACACTTGGGGGAGCTGGAGCTTCTATTGTCTATAAACCTGAAGAATTTGACAAGCAATTGAGTCATGGTCTCGAAGTATCGCCGATTCACGAGGTTATGATTGATAAGGCATTAATGGGTTGGAAAGAATATGAATTAGAATTACTCAGGGATAAAAATGATAACGTTGTAATTATTTGTACAATTGAGAATATGGATCCGATGGGGATACATACTGGGGATTCCATTACCGTTGCTCCAGCTATGACGCTTTCTGACACAACTTTTCAGCGAATGCGTGACATGGCTATAAAAATGATGCGCAGTATTGGCGATTTTGCTGGAGGCTGTAATGTTCAGTTTGCCGTGAGCCCAGACGAAAAAGAGGATATTATCGCTATTGAAATCAATCCTAGGGTTTCACGTTCGTCAGCATTAGCATCAAAAGCAACCGGTTATCCTATTGCAAAAATAGCTGCAAAATTAGCCATTGGATATACTTTGGATGAGCTTGAAAATCAAATTACCAAAACGACTTCGGCATTGTTTGAACCAACGTTGGATTACGTAATTGTCAAAATCCCAAGATGGAATTTTGATAAATTCGAAGGATCAGACAGAACCTTGGGATTACAGATGAAATCAGTAGGAGAGGTAATGGGAATTGGTCGTTCATTTCAAGAAGCTTTGCACAAGGCTACGCAATCCCTTGAAATCAAACGAAATGGTTTAGGCGCTGATGGAAAGGGTTATAAAAACTATGAACAAATCATCAGCAAACTGACAGTACCCAGTTGGGACCGGGTATTCGTGCTCTATGATGCTATTCAAATGGGTATTCCTCTTAATACCATACATGATATCACTAAAATAGATATGTGGTTTCTCAAACAATACGAAGAGCTGCATATTTTAGAAAAAGAAATTTCTAAACATTCGGTTGATAATTTATCCAAAGAGCTACTTTTAGAGGCCAAGCAAAAAGGTTTTGCAGATCGACAAATCGCCCATATGCTAGATTGTTTGGAGAGTCAAGTATATCAACTGAGAGAAAAGCTTAACGTCAATAGAGTATACAAGCTTGTAGATACTTGTGCAGCAGAATTTGTTGCACAAACTCCATATTATTACAGCACTTTTGAAGAGTCTGTTCAAGACAATTCTGGTCGCACATATACTGCTAATGACAGTGTGTCAAGTGACAGAAAAAAAATCATTGTTTTGGGTTCAGGACCAAATAGAATAGGCCAGGGAATTGAATTTGATTATTGTTGTGTGCATGGGGTATTGGCTGCGGCAGAATGCGGGTATGAAACAATTATGATTAATTGTAACCCAGAAACGGTATCTACCGATTTCGATACTGCTGATAAACTATATTTCGAACCTGTGTTTTGGGAACATATCTACGATATTATTAAACACGAAAAACCTGAAGGAGTCATCGTTCAATTAGGAGGTCAAACTGCACTTAAATTGGCTGAAAAATTGGATAGATACGGCGTAAAAATTATAGGTACTAGTTTTCAGTCTTTAGATTTAGCTGAAGACAGAGGTAGTTTTTCTTCACTTTTAGCTGAAAACAACATTCCTTATCCAAAATTTGGAGTCGCCGAAACAGCACAACAGGCTATTGAGTTATCTGAATCATTA
>CBFIGE010000008.1:0-118633 GCA_965662045.1 Flavobacteriaceae bacterium | reverse complement strand
ATTTTCCTCTTTTGGTTAGACCATCCTATGTTTTAGGAGGACAAGGGATGAAAATCGTCATTAATAAGGAAGAGCTAGAACAGCACGTTATTGATTTACTTAAGGACATACCGAATAACAAGCTTCTTTTAGATCACTATTTAGATGGTGCAATCGAAGCAGAGGCAGATGCTATTTGTGATGGAGAAGACGTCTATATTATTGGAATCATGGAGCATATTGAACCTTGTGGTATACATTCAGGGGATTCTAATGCTACCTTGCCTCCATTTAATCTGGGAGAGTTTGTGATGCAACAAATTAAAGATCACACGCGTAAAATTGCCCTTGCTCTTAACACTGTAGGCTTAATCAATATTCAATTTGCGATAAAGGACGAGGTCGTATATATCATTGAAGCAAATCCTAGGGCCTCAAGAACGGTACCTTTCATATCTAAAGCATATGGAGAACCCTATGTGAATTATGCGACGAAATTGATGTTGGGAGACAAAAAAATCAAAGATTTTGACTTCAATCCAGAATTGAAAGGTTATGCTATAAAACAGCCTGTTTTTTCTTTTAATAAGTTCCCTAATGTGAATAAAAACCTTGGTCCAGAAATGAAGAGCACTGGAGAGAGCATTTTATTTATAGATAATCTTAAAGAAGATGAATTTTACGATCTTTATTCTCGTAGAAAGATGTATTTATCTAAATAATTTTTGAAGTTCAAGCAAAGCTTTAAAAGTATCTCCTATTTTCAATTAAAAGAGGGTATTTAAATGAAAGACCCCGTCCTGTTCTATGCGCTCAAAACCGTGTTGGCCAAAATAATCTCGTTGTGCTTGGATTAAGTTAGCACTTGAATGTAGTGTCTTGAGGTAATCAAAATAACTGATATTATTTGAGCTCACATTTAAGGGTATTTGATTACCAATAGCAAGAGCGACTAATTTTCTGCTATTCTTTTGGATTTTTTCTATCCTTAGTGCAATCGATTTATCTAAAAGTAAATGATCCAAAGAGGGTTGCTCGGTATAAATTTTATGCAACTTAAAAACAAGTTTGCTTTCAATAATACAGCCGTTCATCCATGCTGTCAATACTTCTGTCAATTTTACCTTTAGATTAAAGTCTTCAGACCCTCTCTGTATTAGCGCAATTCCTTGTGCAAAGCTTAAGATGTAGTTGAATTCTAAAAGTTGTTTACTCCACTGAATTAGGTTTTCCTTTGACTCGAAATTATCTAGGGTTTGATATTCTGAATTATAAACCCGATTTATGTTGGTTCTAAGTCTTTTGTCACTTGATAAAAAGCGTGATTCGAGAGCAGCATTAATTCCATTGATTGGTACACCAGTATCAAAGGCGAATTGAGACACCCATTTACCTGTGCCTTTATGTTTGGCTTGATCTTTTATTTGGTCTAAAACGTTAACAGAATCGTTTTGTTCTTTTTCACTAATTATACTGGCACTAATTCGCAATAGGTAGGAATCTAATTCTGAATTTTGCCAAGTTTTGAATAATTCAGCAATTTCTTCGGGAGTAAATGCTCCTGAAGTTTTGAGTAATGTATATATTTCTGCGATACTTTGCATAAGCGCATATTCTATACCGTTGTGAATCATTTTAACAAAATGACCTGCGCCTGAGGCTCCTACGTACCTAGCGCAGCTTGTTTGGTCAGATGAGGCGCCTATAGCTTCCAAAAGGTGTTTTATTTTATTGTATTGAGTTTCATTACCCCCTATCATCATAGACGGGCCTTGAAGTGCCCCTTGTGCTCCTCCTGAAATCCCTATGCCTAAGTAGTTAAAGTGTATTTTGTGAAAAGTATCCACTCTTCTAATACTGTCTTTGAAATGTGAGTTACCTCCATCAATAATTACACTCTCCGGATGTAGTAAGGCAAAAATTGAAGCAATATTTTCATCGTTTATTTTGTCTGCGGGAAGCATTAAAAATACGGCTAAGGCGGTATTGTTATACGCTTTTAAATCGTTTAAATTTTCAATTTTAAAATACTGGTTATGAGTTATTTGATTTTTTTTATTTGAATCTATATCGTAACCGATTACCTTAAATTTTTTGTCGAGAATATTTAGAGCTAGATTATTACCCATTACTCCAAGGCCTATAATTACAGCTGTGTCAATTTTTGTCATCTTCTTTTCTAATACTATTCAAATTCATCAAGTGCTTAGTAATTCAATTAATTTTTCCTTAGAATTTTCGTTTTCATATAAAATCTTTAGTTGAGTCGAAGTTAAACAAAGTGTGTGATTGTTGCTTTTGAAGTTCAAGTCAAAATGATGAGTACTCAATAAAACACATTTGTTTCGATTAGTCACTAATTCTTGAATAAAAATATTCATTCTTTCTTTTTGAATTAAGTCAAGATGGGCAAAAGGTTCATCAAGTACAATGAAATCTGTCATTTGCAAGAGACAGGTGGCTAGTTTTACTTTTTGGAATTGTCCTTGACTAAGCTCTCTTAAATATCGATCGAGATAATTCTCAAGTTGAAGCCCTTGAATTATAAACAGCTTAAACTCGTCCTCTTTAATTGAATTTTTGGCATTGGGAATATTAGCTAAATTGAGGTATTCGTGAACTTTAAAAAAAGGATAAACTGTTTCTGTTTGAAACATAAAAGCTATTTTTTTTGCACGTTCTTGTGGTAAAAAATCAACTAAAGGAGTTTTCTCAATATGGATTTTACCCTTGTAACCTTGGTGCAGTCCTGCTAAGGTCTTGAACAGGGTCGTTTTACCAATACCATTTCTGCCATAGATGTAATACAAATGACCTTTAGAAAAGGAAAATTTTAAACCTCTAGCAATGGGATTTGCTTCATCAAAATACAATTGGTCAATATTAAGCGCAATCATACTCAAAAAATAAAGCGTTTGGTTTTAATTACAATAAAAAGTAGTATTGGAGCTCCAATAATAGAAGTTACGGCATTCAATGGAAGACTCATAGCGCTACTAGGTAGAGTAGCAACTATGTCAGAGGCAAGAACAAATAAACTTCCTATCAAGCAGACAGAAATCAACTGCAATTGAACATTTGAGGTTTTTAAAATTTGTCTTGAAATATGTGGCACGACCAATCCGACAAAGGCAATGGGGCCAGCAAAAGCTGTCAGGACACCAACGGTCAAGCCCGTAAAAAGAATGATTTGCACTCTAATTTTATCAACATCAATGCCTAATGTTTTTGCCATAACATCTCCAGCTAAAAATGCTTCAAGTGGCTTTGAGTTTTTTAATGCAAAAACAAAACATAAACCGCAACTGAAGGTTAAAATTAAGAGTTCGTAGGTGTTCATTAAATGAGTGCTTCCATAACTCCAAAAAACAAATTCTCTGAGGCGTTCTGCGGTACTAAAATAAGCGAGTATTGAAATTACTGCACCGGTTATACTACTAAATAGAATTCCTGTTATGAGCAAGGTCATGGGGTCTTTAATTCTTTTGTAGACTACAAGGACCATCGATAAAACCGTTAAACTTCCAAGACTCGAAAAAAGTGGAATTCCATATTTTGGATGAAGAAAACCAATAGAAAACAATGAACTACCTAATATAAAAAGGGCTGCTCCTAAACTTCCGCCTGTAGTTACTCCTAAGACATACGGTCCTGAAAGAGGATTTCTAAATAGAATTTGCATTAAAAATCCAGCTAATCCTAGGCCAATTCCAATTAGAATGCTGCTTAAGGCTTTTGGGATTCGAAGTGAGTGTATAATCAGATAATTGGTGCTAGTTGTGTCATATAAACCTATGATAAACTCCTTGATTGACAGCTTAACAGACCCCAAAAATATATTTAAACAAAACAACAGAATTAAACCCAAAATTAGATTCAGGAAAAGCCTTTTATGGGATGTTTTGATTCTCATTTACGCAGTTTTTCAAAAAATTGAAGTTTGTGTTTTGTCAGGAGATTTGGATGACCTATTTGAATCAAATCTTTGAGTACTAAATCAGGACGGACTGCTCCTTTTTCGTAAAATAATACACCTTCACTTGCTGTTGATTTGGAGGTATTGTAAACCCTACTATTTTGAACTGAGGACAATTCGGATATTAAAGGATTGAGCTTTTCTAAAGATGATAAATGTTGATATTCTGATGAGTTTAGCCATATACTTGCACTTTTGCCTGTATCGAAAATAAATTCCATATCGAGCTTCAGGCTTCCCGTATATTCAAGATCTTTCCACACATAGTTTAAGTTAGCATCTTCATAAAACTTTTGCATGTAAGAATTTTTTTGAGGGGCATACCAAACTCCATTATACGGACTACCACTTATGATACTAGGTGCGTTACCTTGTATTTGTGCTCGTTTTTTCCACTTGTGATAATTAGTTTCTATTGCTGAAAAAATGGAATCTGCTTGTTTTTGTTTATCAAATAAAACTCCAAAAACCTTGATCCACTCAGCTCTAGCTAAAGGGTGTTTTTCATTCCACTCCCCGATGTAAATCATTGGAATTTGTGCTTTTTCAAGCAGCGACTGAACTGATGAGTTTTCTGCTATTGAAAAATTTAAAAAGACTTCTATCTGATTACGAATAATCCATTCAACATTGGGCTTTCCTGTCTGTCCTAATTCTACAATTTCGTTGTTGTTTATTCGACTTTGAACGTCTTCTGAACTCACATAATTTGTACCACTTATGGCTCTTAGAGAGTTAAGTTCATTTAATTCTTCAACGAACCCAACATGTGAAGTAGAGGAGGTTGCCCATCTTTTTATTGGGATGTTAATGGTTAACGACTTATGCGCTTTTAGACTATCATTCTCAGAAATCAAGGCAAATTGTTGTTCAAAGCTTGACCCAGGCCATGGATTTAGGATATTGAGATAAGTAATTCCATTTTTTTCTTCGAAGCTAAAACCTTTGGCGTATTTGGGTGACCATTTCTTGTATTTGGTCGAATTTTTCTCATTGCTAACTGAATTACAACACGAGAAGATTAAGCTAATGGCGATTACAAGACCGTAAGGTTTCATAGAATAAACTTATCTAAGTTCTAAATTTAGAAACCCTTGGGCATTAAATTCTATTCTTTCAAAGTTTTTACTACTTGACTTCATCGCTGCGCTATTTCCTGTAATTTGAGCTATAGCTCTAGCTAGTAGGGGCTCATCGATACGTCCTAAAATACCTAGGTATATTGGATCTTCGCTGTAAAAAATATCCGGTTGAAAACCTTCTGTGAAATCTGAGAATCCTGCAGAGTTTTCAAACCTTCCGACAATAGGCTGTAAGCCCCATTGGACATCTGGGTTGATGAATGACTCTCTAGTATTACGATATAAATATGGAAAATCTGGGCTTTGTGGATCGTCAACAAGTGTCAGAGAAAATTCGTTTTTCCCTCTTGTCTTATCACCAACGAGCACCACATCCATATAGGGCGATAAACCATTAATCAGTAATTCACTGGCTGAAGCCGTTCCACTTTCGGTAATGATAATTATTTTACTTAGACCAAGGCTACTGATATTATCTCCTCCAAGCGTTTGATTTCTGAAATTCTCATTGAGTGTTTCATCACTAAAGCGTCCTTGCCATAACGAGTTCCAACGCTGTTTTGCAAATAATAACTCTGTATTGTTACTGTAAATCATACTTGCTAAAATAGCCGCATTTGCAGTTGAGCCTCCCGAATTATATCGCAAGTCTAAAATCAAGGAACTCACTTGATTATTTTTAAACTCAGTGAATACCTGATTGAGCTCCTCTTCGTAATTCGAGATAAAGGCATTGTATACTAGATAGCCAATTTTCTGACTATTAATAGTATAAATACTATCTTTAAAAACAGGATTTTCTATGAGCCCTTCTGTTTTGACTAGCGTAATAGATTCCTGTTCATCTATCCACTGCTCATTCTCATAGCGGATTCCATTTAATTGTAGGGATATCTTTGAGCTCGATAGTAGATTTTGATAATTGCCTTCATCCAAAACTACTCCGTCTACAGTCCCAAACAAATCACCTCGTTTTATACCTAAAATAGCTGCACTAGAATTGGGAATCACGTATTTAACAGCAACTATAATTCTGTTATCGAATCCCAGTCGGTAAAGTCTATAAACCATACCGTCATCTGTTCTAATTCCCTGTAGAAAATTGGTTAGTGCTCTATAATCTTGACTATAAAAACTGAACCTGTCATCTGGATGTAAAATAGTTTCAAAGAGTGATACAGGATTAGTATAGTCTTTTAAAAAACTTATGTAGTCTTCAGGATTATCGAGTTTAGAATCATTTAATATGGACTGCTCATCTTTCCAGAAATACCAAGTATTAAAACCTCTCCAGATGAAGTCTTGTGTTTGAACTTCATTTGGAATTTCGAAAAAAATCTCATCATCATTTTTGGAACAACTCGCTAAGATCAGAGTGCACAATAAAAATAAGTAAGCAAGTTTAGTCTGCATAAATGAGTTTTACTAGATTCCTGTATAATTTGAAGGTCTTATAGCGTTCAATTCTATTTTAATAGCTTCACTGACATCTAAGGTGTTTATAAATTCCTTAATGGCTTTTTCTGAAATTTCATTATTCTTTCTCGTTAGCGCTTTAAGTGCTTCGTAGGGGTTTGGATAATTTTCTCTTCTCAATATAGTTTGAATTGCTTCTGCTACTACAGCCCAATTGTTTTCTAGATCTTGCTCAAATTGAGTAGCATTTAATACAAGTTTGCTTAAACCCTTTTGGATTGAATTTAGAGCAATTAAAGTATGAGAAAATGGTACACCTACATTTCTCAGAACCGTACTATCTGTTAAATCTCGTTGAAGACGCGAGACGGGTAATTTGGCAGCCAAATGTTCAAAAATTGCATTTGCTATACCTAAGTTTCCTTCAGCGTTTTCAAAATCAATAGGATTGACCTTGTGAGGCATAGCCGAAGAGCCTACTTCATTTTTATTGATTTTTTGCTTGAAATAATCCATAGAAATATAGCTCCAGATATCTCGACAAAAATCAATAAGAATTGTATTTATACGCTTTAGGCCATCGAATTGGGCAGCGAGGTGATCGTAATGCTCAATTTGTGTCGTTGGAAAAGAATGATGAAGTCCTAATTTATGTTCCACAAAGGTTTTTCCAAAATTTATCCAATCTTCTTCGGGAAAAGCCACGGAGTGTGCATTAAAATTTCCTGTAGCCCCTCCAAATTTAGCTGCGTTGGGGATTGATTTTAGAAGCTGTAATTGTTGTTTTAAACGTTCTATAAAAACATCTATTTCTTTTCCTAGTCGAGTAGGAGATGCAGGTTGACCATGAGTCCTTGCTAACATTGGGATGTCGCTCCATTGATTAGACAGCTTATTTAAATTAGTTATAAGACCGTCTATTTCAGTAAAATAAATTTCATTTAAGGCCTCTTTTATCGATAATGGTATCGCAGTGTTGTTAATATCTTGCGAGGTTAAACCAAAGTGTACGAATTCAAGACAATCGCTGAGGTTTAGTTTTTGAAAAGCCTCTTTGATAAAATATTCAACCGCTTTAACGTCGTGATTGGTGGTTTTTTCAATTTCTTTAACTCTTAACACTTCTTCATCACTCATGTGCAAATAGATAGCGCGCAGGTCATCATAGGTTTCGGCGCTAAATTTTTTTAGAGGTTCAATGCCAAGTTCTGCAAGTGCTATAAAGTATTCAATTTCAACCCGGACTCGATATTTGATAAGGGCGGCTTCTGAAAAATAAGGGGATAAAGATTTTGTTTTAGTTTGATACCTACCGTCAATCGGTGAAATCGCAAATAGCGAATGCGTCATATTCCTTATATTAAAACAATAAAAATAAGGGTATATTCTTAAATAATAGCTATGGATTTTTCTTAACTAAGAATCATTTCAGGCGGAAATGAAATGGTAAATGTTGTACCCTCTCCATATTTAGAATCTATAGTTATTTCTCCACCGAATGATTGTACCAAATCTTTGACGATATAAAGCCCCATTCCTGAAGAATTTTCTGAGTTACCTAGCTTGGAAAAGGCATCAAATATTTTGTTGTGAAATTTTTTTTCGATTCCAATGCCATTGTCTTTGACCGAAATAAATAGGCCTTCATTACCAATTTGAGATTTTAAATGAACAAAAGACTTTTTGTCTTGATCACTGTACTTACAAGCATTTTCCATCAAATTTTGGAATACTTGAATAATTTTTGCTTCTTCAACACGGATAATAGGGAATTCCCCTGTTGCTTTTATTTTAATTTTAGGATAGTCAAGACTTAAATTTTGACAAAGCTTCTGAATCATAGCACTTAAGTCTAAGTCTGTTTTTTGTTTTTCAGCGTTATTTATTTCAGCAAAATTTAGTGTGTCATTAATTAGCTTGTCCATTTTTTGGAGTGCATTATCGACGATTTCTAAATAATCTTTGCTTTGTTGAGATAACTGACCTCTATTTTCCTCTTCTAACCAACTTAGTGCCGCCGAAATTGATCTTAACGGAGATTTTAAATCATGTGATACAACATGGGCATAATTGCTTAATTTTTTGTTACGGTTATTTAAATCTTCAATCAATTGTTTTTGAGCTTTTTCTAGCATTTTAATTTTAGTGATATCAAAGTGGACTCCTATTGACCCCGTAACCTCTCCCGTATCATTAAAATTAGGTCCTCCAGATATTAGCATATACTTTTCTTGTTGTGTTTTATCAAAATACCTCAGCTCGTATGAACTTGCTTTTTTTTCTTCTCGATCTCTGTTAGCATTTCTAATTACTTCACTTTCGGCATTGTCTACGAGCAACTCATGAGCGATTTGACCTATGAGTTCTTCCTTTGAATACCCAGTCATTTTGCAAGTGGCTTGATTTACGGATATTATCTCGTCATTTTTATCGACTTCCATTAATCCCAATCCCATATTTTCAATTATGTTCATATACTTTTGATAATCGATAATTAGGTTTTGTTCTTTTTGATGTTGTATAGTGGCATCGATATAAACCCATAAATGGCCAATGATATTTTTGTTTTGAAGAATGGGGTAGTAGGACCGTTCTAAAATTCTATCATCTGCTAAAACAAGCCTTTTACCTAATTCTTCTTGTTTGTGATATTTTAATTTTAGCATATCATCAATAAAGAGCTCAGGATTTTTAAACATGCTCTTGAGCACATTTCGAATGTCGTTGCAATGCATGCCCATAAAATCTGTGGGGTCTGCATCTATCTTGAAAAGATCTAAGAATTGCTTATTTAAAAAAGCGATTTGATTTTCGCCATCTTCATAGACCATTCCAAAATTTAATTTAGTCATGGCTACCTTTAAGATTTCATTTGAAAGAATAATTTCTCTTTGATTGGACTCAATTAACTTAAATAAATCTTCATTTTTCACATTGAGTTGTAAAATGGAGGTGAAAAAATGTAACAAGTCAAATTGCCGTAGATTAAATTTATTTTGTGATTTTGAAAATGTATACAATACATATGCAGCACCTGAACCACAAACTATCGGAATAAAAAGTTCTGATTTTATCTTTCTTAACTGGTTTTTTGTTTCTCTTTCTTGAATGAAAACAGGCTCAAATTTTTTTTTGATTATAGAAAACACCTCTGCATTGGGAGTGCTGAAATCGCTTATATTAAATTCAGGCTCTAATTGAAAATTTATTTGATTTGAATCTGTATTTATTTTAGGGCCAATCTGATGTAGAATATAATTTTCTGGATTTAAAAGTTTAATTACTAAATCAATGAATTGTGAGGTTTGTTCTTTGTGTTCGTCATCGGCGACCAAAATTTCAAAAAACTTCTTGCGCAGATAGCTAAATTCATGATCACCAGAATTAACCATTTTTGAAAGGGTGATGTCTTTTGCTAGAATTTGAATGTGCTTTTTCTGATTTTCATCATTCTTTATGATTTCAAAATAAATTCTGAGATGTTTTAGTTCATTTAAACCATTTAAAAACTCAAACGCTATGTTTTGATTTTTTTCAGATTCCCAAACACTCTGAACCACAGGTTTTAGTCTAGTCCAATTTTCTTCTGGAAGATCTTCAATATGTTTGTACTCTAATCGAGATTTGTCAACACCTATTAGCTCATAGCCCGCATCGTTGGCATCGATAATTTGGCCGTCGTTAGTAACTAATGCGAGAGCATCAGATAAATTATTAATATTGATATGCATAAAAACGCAATCTTTTCTGGTTTACAAAGTTTGTGCTTTTTGGTAGATTTTTCGAAGATTAACCGTATACATTAAATTTAATGAAACCTTTTTAAAAAGTAAAATGAATAAGGACTTATTTCAATATTTACGGGGGTTTGTTAGTTCTGAAAGACTTTTGAGATTTGAACAAATTTTAGCGCTTAGAACAAGACATATCTGTGTTGCTGTTGAAGATGTTTATCAACTTCACAATACTTCAGCTATTTTAAGAAGTTGTGATTCTTTCGGTATTCAAGATGTTCATGTACTCGAACATCGATTTAATGATAGATTAGATACTCAAATTGCAATGGGCGCCGATAAATGGCTTACTGTTTACAAGCATGAATCGACTAAAGATTGTATTACTCACTTAAAAGGTAAAGGGTATAAAATTGTAGCGACTGTTCCTGATGATAATGTGCAATCTTTTCAGCAAATGGAATTTAATCACAAATCCGTATTGTTTTTTGGGACCGAAAAATCTGGTTTAAGTGATGATGTTTTAAAGCAATCAGATGAATTTATTTCTATTCCAACCTTTGGATTTACAAAGAGTTTGAATGTTTCAGTATCGGCAGCAATTATACTTCAATTCCTTACAGAGAAACTAAGAAGTACAGAACTAAAATGGGGACTTCGAGATTATGAAAAACAGGCCTTAAGGGAGGAGTGGATAAAAAAATCCATTAAAAATGTCGACCAGATTACCAAGCGATTTTTATCGAATTCGCTCAAGTAGAACCGTATTGAATTCACTTTCAAATGACAAAACTCCATTAATAACCTCTACTTCGGTATTCGAATACGAATCACGCCATTTTGAGTGCTCTAAACTTTTGTCCTCTAAGACAACTTCTTTTAACTTTTGCTCAAGTTCCAGACCAATAATTACCTGTTCTTCTTGATTTGATCTGCTGAAGTAATATGGTTGATCACTTAACTTTTGATGTTTTCCTAGAGCCAGACTCTTCTTGTGATTTTTTCTAAACAAACCAAGTTTTCTCCAATGGGTTAAAGTCTTTTGTGTACTTGAATCTTGTTCGATGTCTTTCCAATTCATATTCGATCGGAGATTAGCATCTCCAACAGCATCTTCAATTTGCAATGGTCGTGTACTTTCATCTCCGTAATAAATTTGAATTGCTCCTGGACTGAGTAATAGGGCATTAGCTGTTTTTATTGCTTGGGTTCTACTTACATCGAAAGAGTAGGAATCATCATGAGATTGCAGGTAGTTTAGAAACCCGCCGTACTGCGCTTTGTCTTGCAAAATAGTATTGTACTTTGTGAAAAGTGATTCATAGTCTGCTTTAGTGTCACTTTTAAATTCAAAATTGATTAGTGCATCGTAGCCGTAGTCAAAATAGTTTACGGTCTTATCTCCAAAATTGTAACTTTTTCCTTTAGATGCTTCATACCCGTACACTTCACCTACCATGTAAAAATCTTCATCTCCAAACTGGTAATTGGGATTTTGCTCTTTAAAATATTGGAATGAGTATTCAGCTTCTTTTTTAAGATCAGCCCATATATATTCATCTGCATGTTTTGTGGTGTCCACACGAAATGCATTAATTCCATATTCTTTAATGTAATCGGTTAGCCATTTTACAATGTAATAAGAAGGAGTCCTAGGGTGTTTTGTACGTTCAAAAAAAGCATTCAACTCATTGACTTCTTGTTCATACCTACCCTCTTTTTTCCATTTTTCAATAAGAAATTCAGGAAGTTCAACTTCATTTTGAGATTCAGTTCGAATATCAGGAAGATTTTCAACTAGTGTGCAACTTGTTGTTCCGTTATAGTCTTGAAAATTACATGCAGGGTAGGTTCGAACCCATGCGTCCGGCCACTTGAAATCGATAGGGGTTATTGGTCCTGTATGGTTCAATACCGCGTCCATAACGATTCGAATACCCTTATTGTGGGCTGTTTGAATCATTTCTTTTAATTCATCAGTATTGCCAAAATTCGGCTCAAGAGCAGTCCAGTCTCTAGTCCAATATCCGTGGTAGGCATAAGTCACCCCAGTACCTTCATCTGTTGCGTCGTAATTTTGTTCAACAAAAGGACTAAGCCATATGGCATCGACACCTAATTGATTAAAATAATCTTCATTAATTTTTTCTGTAATTCCAGCAATATTACCTCCTTCAAAACCTCTTAATACAGCAGTTTCTTTGAAATCTTGTTGTCTAAAACTCTGTGATTCTCCTCGGTGAAAACGATCTGTTAGCAAAAAGTAAACCGTTGCAGAATCCCAGCTAAAGAAATATTTATTTTTTTCTATTTTTTCAATATTTGTTTCAGCATTGCACGATACGAACAGCATTAAAATTGCTGTACTTAAATAAATCAAAGGTTTCATAGGTGATTATTATCTATTGAGAATTCTATATTCTTCGTAGCAGCTGCTTATTGCTTCAAGAATTTGCAGATCATTAGCCGTTGTAATAAAACTTTTCGAAAAATCACAATTGTTTAATATATCATCAATATCCATTTTTTCCAATTGCAATAGTTCCATTAAAGTCACTCTGTCAAATTTGGTAGCCAATAAGTCTCTTATATTTTGATCGGCTTTCATTTCATTGAGTTTTTTCATTTGCCGCGGTCTTTTTCCGAAAAGATTTCGAAGTAAGTCTGCGGGATTGAGAATGGCTCCAAGAATTTTTGTCACTGAATTGGGGCCTTTACGACTCTCGTAGCTTTTGTTTAGTCCGGATATACTGTACTGAAAAGCGTCATTGGTGGGAATATATTTTACATCAATGTCCAAATAACCTGTAAGTTGGTATGGTCGAACGACTACCTCTTCTAAAGCAAAAGCCAATTCATTTAAACTTACCTGAGTACCGTCAAAACGAACAATATCATTACTAACTCTTATTTTTTCTGGTTTAAAACCTAAAAACGTAAAGTAGAGCGTGTCATTTACTCTTGCTGGTATTTCAAAATTTCCGTTTTTATCGGTAATGGCTCCCCTTACTAAATTGAGGTTAATGACGTGAACACTTTCTAAGGCAACTTGGGTTTGGGCATTTATTACATTTCCCTTAATAGTTGAAATGGTTAAACTGTCATTGGAAATATTTTGGGCTAGCCCTTGTGCTGAGCATAAAAAAGCAATCCATAAAAGTCTCCAATTTGAAATCACAAGCAGCCTGGTGTTAATTTATCATTTTGAAGATAATGTTTTAAAAGAATCCTTGAAAATTTCGTTCTCCTTTGTTTTGTTTACCGCCACTTTTTCTTTCTCTTTTTCCATGTTTTTTCTTGCCTGTCTTCGAAAACTTAGATTTAGATCTCGATGAACTAGGCTCGGAAGAAACTTCAATTCTGACTTCTCTACTTTTATAGTTATTTTGATGTATTGTGCTAAAAATCAATTCTCTGTTTTTTGCATCAACATTAAAAAACGAAAAGGTTGATTTTGTGTCAACTTTAAAAATATCGTCGCGATCCAATCCAGATTCGTCTGTGATGTAATCCTTTAAAGATTTCCAGTTCAACCCGTCTTTTTCTCCTATATTAACAAAGAACCGAACCTCATCTTTGGAAGAAGATTTAGATCCTTTTGAATTAAAGAGTTCATTTCCTTCTTTTTGGTAATAGGCGTTAAATCGGGCAAACTCTACAGAAAATATTTTTTTAATCAACGCTTCTCGATCGAGGTCTAATAAATGCGTTTTTATTTGCTCCATGTAGGATTCAATTTCAGGGTCAACCGATGTAGCTTCGATTTCTTTGGCAAGATGAATAATCTGCGCTTTACAGATGTCTTTACCGCTAGGAATTTGTCGGGATTTAAATTTACTTCCAATTACCTTTTCAAGTGATCTGATTTTATTGAATTCACTTTTAGTAATAATTACAAGACTTTCCCCTTTATTTCCAGCTCTTCCAGTTCTTCCACTTCTATGGGTATAGGTTTCGTTATCATCTGGAAGTTGAAACTGAATAACATGAGATAAATTGTCGACATCAATACCTCTAGCCGCAACATCTGTGGCGATTAGGATTTGAATTTGCTTTTTTCTAAAGGCATTCATCACTAAATCTCTCTGTTGCTGTGAGAGATCGCCATGAAGTGCTCCAGCATTATAACCGTCTTCAATTAATTTATCTGCAATTTTTTGGGTATCTCTTTTAGTTCTGCAAAAAATAACCGCATAAATTTTTGGGTTGATGTCAACTATTCTTTTTAAGGCTTGATAACGCTGTCGAGCACCTACTTCGTAATAGTAGTGGGCAACTGTTGAAGCTCCTTGATTCTTATGGCCTACAGTAATTTCCTGAGGTTTCGACATGAACTTCTTAGCGATTTGCGCTACCTCTTTTGGCATGGTTGCCGAAAAAAGCCAAGTAGATTTTTCGTCTGGTGTATGACTCAATATAGATTTGATGTCTTCATAGAATCCCATATTGAGCATTTCGTCTGCTTCGTCTAATACACATACGTCAATTTCATCGATATGCAAGAGATTGCGTTGAATCATGTCTTTGGTTCTTCCAGGCGTCGCTACAATAATCTGTGCTCCATTTTTTATTTGTTTGGCCTGCTCGGTAATCGAAGCACCCCCGTAAACTGCAACTATTTTAATTTTCGGACTGTGTTTGGCGTATAATTTGAGTTCGTTTGTAATTTGCAAACAGAGCTCTCGAGTAGGAGAGAGGATAATGCTCTGTGCTTTTTTATTTTTCGTATCAACATACTGCAATAGTGGAATTCCAAATGCCGCGGTTTTTCCTGTGCCTGTTTGGGCTAAGGCGACTAAATCTGTTTTTTCATTTAATACAATTGGAATGGTTTTTTCTTGTATCTCTGTAGGTTTTTCAAATCCGAGTTCTTGTACAGCGAGTAATATGGAATCGTCGATTCCTAATTCATTAAATTTTGTCATTTAAAATAAGATCATTCTGCACAGTCGGGAACGAATATTGATATGAGTTCTTTTTCGTACTAGAAAATTTTTACAAAATTAATGTTTTGCGGTCAGATAAAATGGTTTTCAACTATTTAAAGCAAGAAATTCTATCATTTTATTCAAGGCTCTAGTTCGATGTGATAATTCGAGTTTAACTATTTCACTTAGTTCACCTAAGGTTGCGGTATGACCTTTAGGAATAAAAATCGGATCATATCCAAACCCATTGTTTCCTTTGGGACGGGATGTAATTTCACCATAAAGTCGACCTTCAAAAAAATGATGATTTCCATTAAAATAGAGGCAAAAAACACTCATATAATAAGCTGACCGAGATTTCACACTCCGCATATTACGAAGTAACAATTCATTATTCATTAAAGTATTTCGCTTACCTGAATACCTTGCTGAGAACACACCGGGGTCTCCATTAAGAGCTTCAACAAATAATCCACTATCATCGGAAAAACAATCGACATTTTTACTTTTTAGGATGGCATCAACTTTTAATTTGGCATTCCCTTTTAGGGTTAATTCAGTCTCGGGAATATCCTCATTGAAACCAATTTCGCTTAAACTTAAAACTTCGATATGCTCGGGTGTGATTTTAGTTACTTCATCAAGTTTGTTTTTATTGTGTGTAGCAAATATGAGTTTCATAAAGGACAAATAAGATTACACATCAAAAATACTTTTTTTTAATGTTGAATTTCGTCGTGCTTTTTGTCTTTTAATCTAAAATTCTAAAATCAATTATTAAACAATAAATTGTCAGTTTATATTAGTCTAAATACCAATATAATCATGTTAGAATTCGATATACAAGAGCTACTCTCAACTCAAGGAGGAATTACAATTTTTAGCGCGGCCATAATTTTATTTTTTGTGGGCTTAATTATAGGGCAAATTAAAGCAGCTATTGTAAAGAGTAAATTCAACAAATTAAAAAGAGAATCTTTTATACCCTTGAGGTCAAGTTACGAAGCTTTGCAAAGAGATCACCTTCAGCTCGAAGAAGACGCAGATAAATTCAAACAAAGCAGCACAGAAGCAAAAGATGAGTTGAAGTTAATGAAAGAGGCTTTGGAGTTGTATAAGTTAAAAGCAGAAGACGAAAAAACAAAATTGAAGACCTCCCTAGAGGCTAAAATTAAAGATATTGATGTCAATAAAGAAACCCAGTTTAATAATAAAGACAAAGAACTTGCACTTTGGGCTGAAAAATATAATGCCCTCAATTCTGAATTGACATCGTTCAAAGCACATGAGAATCAAAAAATTCTAGATTTAGAAAATGAAAACGGAAAACTTCAGAATGAGTTAGATCAGTTCAATGCCCATCTCGGTGACGATTCATCTCCAAAAAAGGGTTGGAAGGTGAAATATGATGTGTTGTTAGAAGAATTTGATCAATACAAAAAAAATGCTGAAGACAATAGGCAAGATTGGGCAAATAGATATACGTTACTACAGGAGGAATATCAAGATTTTAAAGTTAGTGTTCTCAAAGGAACAGAAAATGAAAACACAAAAGAATCTTCAGATAGCAATTCAATAGAAAAAGAACAGCCTTCACAAACGGTTACTTACCAAAATAAGGAGGAAAAGACAGGGGAATTAGATAAAGAGGTTTCTTTAGCTGAGAAGACGACACTAAGTGAATCTAAAGCGGAGGAAATCAAAGAGGAAATAGCTGAAGAAGTTGGTGATAGTGTTGAGTCAGTAACTGAAGAAGATGGTGCTGAAGAATCAAAAGCGACGGAAGAAGAAGCTCAAGAAGAAACAATTTCTTCAGATGTTCCTGAAGTTGAGGCTTCAAATATCACTGAGGAAGCGGTCTTATGGCAGCAGAAATACGAATCTTTAGAGAAAGACTTCTTAACATTTAAATCTCAAATTGAAGAAAAATTTGAGCAATCAAAAAATGAGCAAAAGCCTGTAGAGTTAGCTCAACCAAATATTGAAGAATTAAAATCTTTGATTAAAGAGGTAGGTCAAGAAATGACTTCTCAAAAATTGAGTGACACAGAAAAGGCTTATCTGGCTGCATACGAGGTTAATAAAGAACAAGCTCAAATAGAAGACAACTCAGAAGACCTTCAAAATAAAAAAGACTCAAATCAAGCAGAAAATTCAGCAGATACAATTTTTAAAAGTCACTATTTCGGAACGAAATAAATGCTTTTGATTTGGTACATTTGTGCCCGAGAATTAAACCATTCGAAGCACACTAAATAATGACCACATATATTTTTGATTTCGACAGTACAATAACTCAAGTCGAAGCTCTTGATATTCTTGCAGAAATCGTTTTAAAAGGCAAACCGGAACGTGACGATGTTATAAACGAGATAAAGCAAATTACTAATCTAGGAATTGATGGGGAGATATCGTTTACAGAGTCATTAGAACGGAGAATTAAACTACTCAATGCTCACAGAGATGATCTTACAGAATTAATCTCGCGTTTAGAAGAAAAAATATCAGAGTCATTTAATAGAAATGTTGATTTTTTCAAATCTCACAAAGATCAAATTAAGGTTATTTCTTGCGGTTTTAAAGAGTTTATTGATCCTATTGTTGAAGATCGCTTCGATATTGCTTCTGATTGTGTTAGTGCGAACACTTTCACTTTTGACGATAAAGGATACATTATTGGTTTCGACAAAACTAATGTGCTTTCAAAACACAATGGCAAGATAGATTGCCTTAAACAACTAAATTTGCCTGGAGAAATCCAAGTTATAGGTGATGGGTATAGTGATTATGTGATGAGAGAAGCTGGTGTAGCAGATAAATTTTTTGCTTATACCGAAAATGTAAATCGTGAAAAAGCGGTAGTCAATGCCGATTTTATTACCAATAGTTTAGATGAATTTTTATACATCAATAAATTGCCTCGAAAAATATCTTATCCAAAAAATAGAATTAAAATTTTACTTCTCGAAAATATACATCAAGATGCTTACAACAGATTGTCTAAAGATGGTTTTAGTGTCGAATTGATTAGTACAAGCCTCGGTGAAGAAGAACTGTTGAAAAAAATTAAAGGTGTTCATGTTTTGGGTATTCGATCCAAAACTCAGGTCACTCAAAAAATTCTTGAAGCTGCAGATAAATTACTTGTTGTTAGTGCTTTTTGTATAGGAACTACCCAAATTGATTTAGAGGCATGTAAGGAGAGAGGCGTTATTGTTTTTAATGCGCCATACAGCAATACGCGTTCTGTAGTAGAGTTGGCAATAGGTCAAATTGTGATGTTGATGAGATCAATTTTTCCTCGAAGTCAAGAGATGCATCAAAATAAATGGAATAAAACGGCAAAAGGTGCTCAAGAAATTCGACATAAAAAGTTAGGAATCATAGGCTATGGAAATATAGGTAAACAGTTATCTGTATTGGCAGAAGCGATTGGAATGAGAGTATATTTTTATGACATTGATGATCAATTAGCTATTGGGAATGCGGTGAAATGTAATAGTATGGAGCAGATTTTAAAAGAGTCAGATGTTGTGAGTCTTCATGTTGATGACAATAAAAATAACGATAAGTTAATCGGTGAGAGAGAACTCAAAATGATGAAAAAGGGATCTTTTTTAATTAATCTCTCTAGAGGTTTTGTTGTGGATGTTGACGCCCTTGAACAATCTTTAAGAAGTGACCACCTAGCTGGTGCTGCACTGGATGTTTTTCCCGTAGAGCCTCTTGCTAATGGAAAATATGATCACTCTCTGACAGGTTTGTCTAATGTTATTTTAACACCACATATCGGAGGAAGTACATTTGAAGCTCAAAAAGATATTGCAGATTTTGTGCCACGAAAAATCATGGGTTATATTAACTCCGGAAGTACTGTAGATGCCGTAAACTTTCCTAACATCCGATTGCCAAAACAAGACAATGCTCACCGCTTTTTGCATATTCACAAAAACGTACCGGGTGTTATGGCCGAAATAAATAATGTTTTGGCTTCATATGGACTAAATATATCTGGACAATATTTGTCAACCGATAACGAAGTTGGTTATGTAATCACAGATATTAGCAACTCCTATGACGAAAAAGTCATTGATGCGTTAAAAGAAATTAAACACACTATTAAGCTTAGAATCTTGTACTAATCACTATGGATGGTGATACGGTAAACGGTTTATAATACTGAATCCCCTATAAATTTGTTCTATTATAAAAGGTCTTACCATTTGATGTGAAAAAGTCATTTTGGACAGAGATATTTTTTCGTGATTTAGTTGATAAATGCTGTTGTCAAAACCATAAGGACCACCAATTAAAAATAATAGATTGCTCTCACTTTGAACACCTTTCTTTGCAATCCACTTAGAAAATTCAATAGATGAAAACATCTTTCCTCTTTCCTCTAGTAAGATGATATGTTGATTCTTTTTAATATGCTTTAAAAAAAGTTCAGTTTCTTTTTTCTTTTGCTGTTCAACATCTTGTTTTCTATTCACATCCGCCAATGTCTTAAACTCAAATTGACAAAACCTTTCAAGTCGGTTACTGTATTTGTCTATCAGTGTCTTTATGGCATCTTCGTCCGTTTTTCCAATAGCTAATATGCTGATTTTCATTTGATTTCTAAGTTAAGCATCAAGTTAAAATTCGATATACAGTTTTGATTTAAAGGTAAAGCAATAGGATGCTATCTCGTGCATTGAAATAGAATCATATTTTTTCAATTCAACTTTAAAATAGTGAAATAGGCGGAAATGAGGACTAAAAGAATACTTATGTTCTCTAAATTTGTAAAGCGTGTTGAGTACACAGTATTTTGATTGAAGCGCGTAAGGCGATTTCGACGTGTTACAGTAATAGTATTAAATTCCAATAATAGTGAAAGAGTTTTGGAAAAAACCATTTGATCAGTGGCCCTATATAAAGGAATTAGTATCCTTTTTAAAAGAAATAAAACTGCCAGGATTCGAAGGTTTGTCAATATTTACGCTGCTTGAATTGTATACTATAGGTATAATGAGAGGAGCCTTGTCTTCTCGTGCGAGTTCTATTGCATTTAGCTTATTTATGGCGCTTTTTCCTCTATTAATTTTTCTAATTACCCTTTTTCCTTATTTGATTCCACTAATTAAATTAGAAAATCAAGATTTTGATTTGCAGTTTTTACTTTTTTTAGAGTCTTTTTTACCGGATGCAACGAGTGAATATTTTGGAGATATTTATGCTCAACTCAAAGATCAAAAAAAAGGCGGGATACTCTCATCCTCTTTTATGCTCTCTATTTTTCTGGTGGCAAATGGTGTAAACGCTATATTTAGTGGCTTTGAGTATTCGTATCACGTGGCTTTGAGTCGAAATTTTTTCAAACAATATGCGTATGCTTTAATGGTAGGTTTGATCTTGTCATTACTAGTTATCATATCTGCTGTCACTTTTTTCTATGTTGAATTCTACTTCGTAAAGCAGGCCACGAACTATTTTACAGAACTGGGTGTAAATGAAGAGTATCAAATTAATTTCTGGGATGTGCTCGCCAAAAATTTCTTTTTTGCGGGATTGATTTACTTTGCAATCTCATTATTGTATTTTTTTGGAACAGTGGAGGGTAGAAAAATCCGTTTTTTTTCTCCGGGAGCACTTATGACTACTATTTTGTTTTATTTCACTTCGTGGGGATTTGGAGTCTATGTTGAAAAATTTGCTTCATACAATGAACTTTACGGGGCTTTAGGAGGTCTTTTGATTTTAATGCTTTTTATTTGGCTTAATTCCAATGTCTTGCTTTTAGGTTTTGAGTTAAACGCCTCATTGACAAGTTTAAAACGAAGTGCTCAGAAATCTACAACTATTTGATTTAAACAGGTATGAGTAGATATGTTGAAGTAATTCTTCCTTTAGCTCTTGACCGAACTTATACTTATGCTATTGAAGATGAGCAGCTACAAGTAGGGTGTCGTGTTGAGGTTTCTTTTGGCAGACATAAACGGTATACGGCTTTAGTAACTAAGATTCACGAAGAAAAACCCGATTATAACATAAAACCGATTGAAAATAGTATCGACACCGAACCAATTGCAGATGTTGTCCATATGCAATTTTGGTTGTGGATTGCTCAATACTACATTAGTACAATTGGTGAGGTGATGAAAGCGGCTTTGCCATCTGTTTTGTTGTTAGAGAATCAGACCATTATAAGGTTGAAAAATCCAGATTGGCGCACACAAAGCCAACTCGACGAAAAATCATATTTATTGTGTGAGGCTCTTGAAAAGACTGAGCTTAGTTTAGGTGATATAGCGCAGTTTTTAGAGGTCAAAAACCCTATAAAAATTGCTTCAAAATTAATTGAACAAAACCTTATAGAAAGAAAAGATATCGTTGTAGATAAATTCAAGGTTAAGTTTGATGAATTTGTGGGACTCACAGATGAAAAAGAACTTACTTCTTATCTGGAAATGGTACATCGAGCCCCAGCTCAAAGAAGCCTGTTGATGTCGTTTTTTCAGTTGAGGCGCGACGCTGATCAAATACCAGTTAAAAGTCTTCTTAAAGCTGCTGGTACTTCAAGAACTATTTTGAAGCAACTGGTTAAAAAAAATATATTCTACATCGAAGAAATTGAAAAATCCAGAATTTTATTTGATGACAGAGCAACTGAATTTTTATTTGAACTTACTCAGGAACAGAGGCTTGCTTATGACAAAATTCTTTTAGCCTTTGCTGAAAAACGCAATGTTCTATTTCAGGCCGTATCTGGTTCTGGCAAAAGTGTTGTTTATATGCAATTAGCTGAGCACTTTCTACAAAGTAAAAAACACGTTCTTATTCTAACTCCTGAATTGAGTCTTTCTGCAGAATTATTTTCTAGGTTTATCAAGCGTTTTCCAAATCAATGTTTACTTTATAATTCCAAGAGAAGTTCATCTGAGTTAGTGGAGATTTGGAAAACCATTAATGCTTCAGATGAAGCCTTTATTGTTATCGGAACGAGATCTTCAATTTTTTTGCCTTTCAAAAATTTGGGTTTAGTTATTGTAGATGAAGAACACGAACAATCTTATAAACAACAAGATCCTTCACCAAGATATCATGCTCGAGACGCTGCACTATATCTGTCTAAAATGTTGAACGCCTATGCTTTACTGGGCACAGCTACACCTTCTTTCGATGTTTTTTGGAAAGCCAATCGAAAAGACGAAACTCAAAATAAATTTACCAAAGTAAGTTTAGATATCTCTTACAGTCGTAGACCGAGAACGGGTATTTATTTGATTGATTTAAAAAGTGCCTACAAGAAGAAACAAATGCAAGGCGTATTTTCAAGAGAATTATTGTCTAAAGTCGATGAGGTCTTAGCTAATGGTAATCAAGTCCTTTTTTTTCAAAACAGAAAAGGCTATGCCAGTTTTATGCAATGTAACAGCTGTGGTCATAGTCCAGAATGTCCAAATTGTGATGTGAAATTAACCTTTTACCAACATCGACAAGCTTTGATGTGTCATTATTGTGGGTTTGAAGAGGGAATTAAACGAAGCTGTTCGGTCTGTAAATCAGATCAAATGGATCATAAAGGTATAGGAGTAGAGCAAATTCAAATGCAATTAAAAGAACTTTACCCAGATTATACTATTGAACGATTTGATCGTTCAAGTAGCTCAAGAAAGGATACTGGAATGAAAATCATTGAAGCCTTTAACAGTAATGAAATCCATATGCTTGTGGGAACACAAGTTTTGAGTCGAGGGATTGATTTTTTAAATGTAGGATTGGTAGCTGTGGTCAATGTTGACCAACTTTTGTTTAATCAAGATTATCGCGCCCACGAATGGGCCTTTCAAAGATTAATTCAATTGGCTGGAAGGGCAGGGCGAAGTGATTCAGTTGAAGGAAATGCTATGCTTTATGCACAAAGTTTTGATCCTCATCACCCCGTACTGCAATGGGCGGTAGATTATAATTTAAATGCGATAACGTCATCTGAACTGAATGAGCGCATACAATTTAAATATCCGCCACACGTCAAAATCATTCGAATTCAAACAAAATCGAAAAACTTTGAAACCAATCTTAGGGCTGCTAAATATCTCGTTTCTGCCTATAAACGAATTCCAGGAATAAATGTTTTGGGACCTCAGGCTCCGGCGGTTAGTCGCATTAGAAATTGGTATTTACAAAATATCATAATTAAGATACATACGGAGCGAAACTTACTAGATCTTCGTAAACAATTAAAAAGAATGGAAAATTCGTTTAATGCTGTTGGAACTTTTCAAGGTGTTCGTCTAGCTTATCACATAGACCATATTTAAATACTTGTCAGTGCTTCGGTTAAAGCTAACTTTTTGTTTCTACTCAATGGTATTGAGTGATTTTCAATCTCGACATTTTTAGAATTGAAGCGTTGAATTCGGTCCAGGTTGACAATGTAAGATTTGTGAATTCTTAGAAACTTGTCTTCTGGTAACTGTCTTTCAAAAGCTTTCATTGTTGAGAGAATAACCACGTTTGATTCGTCGGTCACTAATTTAATATAATCCCCTAGGGCTTCAACCCATTTGATTTGATTTAAGAATACTTTCTTCTTTTTCAAGTTACTTTTGACAAAAATGTGTTCCTCGTTTTCTTCATTAATTGTATTGCTTTGTACTCGACTAACTACTCTTCGAACGGAGGCGTCAAAGCGAGTTGGAGTTATTGGTTTGTGCAGGTAGTCGGTTACGTCATAGTCAAATGCCTTTAAGGCATAGTCTGTTTTACCAGTAATCAAAACGACCTGTGGTGGGTTGTCGAGAGCTTCTAATAAATCGAATCCATTGATTATAGGCATTTCAATATCCAAAAATATAAGATCGATTTCATAATTTTTAAGCGCATTCCTCGCTTCAATTGCATTGCTGTACTCTGCAATGAGATTCAATTGTGGATGTTTGCTTACGAGTTTGGAAATCGCCATTCTCTGCATGGTTGAATCATCAACAATAATAGTTTTTAATTTCATGGTCTCTACTCTTTTACGGACTTCAGAATTACTTTTGCAACTCCCTAGTCGAATTGTTTATAGGGTTATAAAAACTATAACGCAAAGATTTAAAAAAAAGTATAGAACTAGGAGAAGATATTTATTTCTATATCTGATAACTTTTTGTTAATTTTGCACTCATTTTAAAAGCAATATTATGAATAATTATGAAACTGTTTTCATATTAAATCCCGTTCTATCAGAAACACAGATAGAGGAAACAGTAAAAAAATTTGAGCACTTTCTCAAAGGAAAAGGTTGCTCAATTGTGGCTAAAGAAGATTGGGGCCTCAAAAAATTGGCTTATCCAATCCAAAATAAAAAAAGTGGATTTTATCACCTACTTGAATTTACTGGATCAGCAGCTGACATTATTACTGACTTCGAATTAGAGTACAGAAGAGATGAAAGGGTAATGCGCTATCTTACTGTCAAGTTAGATAAGTACGCCGTTGAATGGGCTGAAAAGAGAAGAAAAAAAAATAAAACCGCTTAATTATGGCAACATTAGATCAACAAGCAAAAGGAAAAAAAGACGGTGAAATCAGATATTTAACACCGCTTAAAATAGATACTCAAAAACAAAAAAAATATTGTCGCTTTCAAAAATCAGGAATCAAGTACATCGATTACAAGGATCCTGACTTTTTGATGAAACTAGTTAATGAGCAAGGTAAAATATTACCTCGCAGATTGACAGGTACTTCTATGAAATACCAGAGAAAAGTTTCACAAGCAATTAAACGAGCAAGACATTTGGCATTAATGCCTTACGTTGGCGATATGTTAAAATAATACAGAGAGTACTATGGAAATTATACTAAAATCAGACGTACAGAACCTCGGATTCAAAGACGATATCGTTGAGGTCAAAAATGGGTATGGAAGAAACTTTCTAATCCCAAAAGGTTTGGCTGTCCTAGCTACTGCCTCTGCGAAAAAAGTTCATGCAGAAAATTTGAAGCAGCGAGCTCATAAGGAAGCTAAAATTATAGGTGACGCTCAAGAAATTGCCAATCGAATCAATCAATTATCACTCAAAATATTCGCCAAAGTGGGTGTTGGAGATAAATTGTTTGGATCAGTTAGCAGTATTGATTTAGCTGAGGCTTTATCTAAGCAGAATGAAAAAATTGATAAAAAATATATTTTGGTTCAGGGAGGATCTGTAAAAAGAACAGGTTCATATACTGCTCAAGTTAGATTGCATCGAGAGGTGATGGCAAATTTGAATTTTGAAGTTGTGCCTGAGGTTAAGTAAATAAATTTATTTTTATGTTCAAGGGGCCTAGTGCCCCTTTTTTTATATGAAATATAGAAGACTAACAAAAGAACAATTCGAATCCCTTTCAGATGAGTTTATTAATTATTTGTCGGTACAAGGAATCACCTCAGACATGTGGACTGAATACAAGGAAGCTCGTTTAGATCAAGTGGATGAGCATTTAGATCAGTTTAGTGATTTAATTTGGAAAGGGGTTCTAAGCAGTCTGAAATACTTGGAGCAGATTTCGGCTCAACACATACATCTGTTCAAGCTCGAGGATGACGGCATGCATTTGATTGCAATTAAAGTATTTAACCCTAGAATTGATTTAAGTTCAGCCTCTGGCTTTGCATGGTTTAAAAAAAATTACCAGGACGATGCAGTTGAGTATTTAACTGCGACAAAAAAATACGGTGATAATCCAAATTTGGATAAATTTGAACTTATTGAAAAAGGAGCAAACATTACAAAAGGAGAGTTGTATGAATGGTTTGTTCAATTGATAGATAATTAATAAGCAAATGGCACAAAAACCGTCACTTCCAAAAGGCACAAGAGATTTTATTCCTAAAGAACTTTCGAGAAGGAAGTATATTATTCGCACCATCGAAAGACATTTCGAACGTTTCGGTTTTGATCAAATAGAAACACCCTCGATTGAAAATCTAAGCACTCTGACTGGTAAATATGGTGAGGAGGGTGACCGCCTAATTTTCAAAATACTCAACTCCGGAGATTATTTGAACAAAATTGATAAAGATTCCTTAGCCTCTACGACAAGTAACGAGCTTACTCATCAAATTTCATCCAAGGCCTTAAGATATGATTTAACGGTTCCTTTTGCTCGATTTGTGGTCATGAATCAGAATGAATTAGTTATGCCGTTTAAGCGCTATCAAATTCAACCTGTTTGGAGAGCAGATCGTCCGCAAAAAGGGAGGTATAGAGAGTTTTTTCAATGTGATGCAGATGCTATTGGTTCTAATTCTTTGATTCAAGAAGTAGAGTTCATTATGTTGTACGATGGGGTGTTTGATGACTTAAATATTTCAGGAACATGTATAAGAGTGAACAATCGAAAAATTCTTGCGGGAATTGCAGATATTTTACAAATTTCTAATCGATTAATTGACTTTACCGTCAGTTTAGATAAATTAGATAAAATCGGTCAGGAGGGAGTATTAAAGGAATTGATCTCAAAAGGATTCAGTTCTGAGGTAGTGGAGTCGATGAGACCATTTTTAGAACTTAGTGGGGATTGGAGAAAACAATTGGAGTATTTAAACGAGTTAATGGGAAGCTCATCTGTTGGCAAAGAAGGATTAGAAGAATTTTCTTTTGTTTTTGAACAAGTAACTCATTTAGGTTTAAAAACTTCTGAACTCATTTTCGACATTACATTGGCTAGGGGCCTCAATTACTATACAGGAACTATTATAGAGGTCACCGCACCAAAAGAGGTAAAAATAGGTTCAATTGGAGGTGGGGGACGCTATGATGACCTCACGGCTCCATTTGGACTAAAGAACATGAGTGGTGTTGGAATTTCATTTGGATTAGATCGGATTGCACTTGTCCTTGACGAACTCAACCTTTTTCCGGTAGCTTTGGACCAAAAGGTGGATGCTGTCGTGCTTAATTTCGGTGATAAAGAAATGCTTAAGTCATTAAAACTAGCTCAACAGTTACGTGCTCTAAATTTTGTAATTGATTGCTATCCAACTGCAGCTAAATTGCAAAAGCAGTTTAAGTATGTCGATAAAAAAAATGCAGCTGTGGCCATAATGATTGGTTCAGCAGAAAGTGTAAATGATACCGTAATTCTGAAAAACATGAAATCAGGAGAACAAAATGAGTATTCTTGTTCAGATTTACAAGGAATACAAACTTTTATTACTGCTGAATTTTAGTTGAAATAAGAAAAATCTTCTCCTGCTTCAATATTTAGAACTGTATTGTAAATCAGTTTAATAACATTTGCCACGTCATCACTGTGCACTGTTTCGACCGTTGTATGCATATACCTCAAGGGTAAAGAGATTAAAGCAGAAGCTACACCACCATTGCTATAGGCAAATGCATCTGTGTCCGTTCCTGTGTATCTTGAAGACGCTAGCCTTTGAAACGGTATTTTTTCTTTTTCTGCTGTAGCAATGATAAGATCCCTTAAGTTGTGTTGAATCGCTGGAGCATAAGAAATAACTGGTCCTTTTCCTATTTTAGTTTCCCCTTCGCGTTTGACATTGATCATAGGTGTTGAAGTGTCATGACAGACATCTGTAACGATAGCTACATTCGGTTTGATGCGTTGGGTAATCATTTCAGCACCTCGAAGTCCGATTTCTTCTTGTACAGAATTGGTTATGTATAACCCAAAAGGTAAGTCTTTCTTATTTTCTTTGAGTAGCCTTGCTACTTGCGCAATCATAAAACCCCCAGCTCTATTGTCAATAGCTCTACAGGTATATTTATCTTTATTAAGTATTTGGAAATTGTCAGGATAAGTGATTACACAACCGACATGCACCCCCATTTTCTCCACTTCTTCTTTGTCTTTGGCTCCCACGTCAATAAAAATATTGTCGAGTTTTGGAGTATCTTCTTTGCCTTCTTTACGCGTGTGGATTGCAGGCCATCCAAAAATACCTTGTACAATTCCTTGGCGTGTATGAATATTTACCCACTTTGATGGTGCGATTATATGATCGCTCCCCCCATTTCGAATCACATAAATCAGTCCATTGTCAGAGATATAATTTACATACCACGATATTTCATCAGAATGTCCTTCAATTACCACCTTGTATTCTGCTTTCGGATTAATCACTCCAACAGCTGTACCATAGGTGTCGGTGATGAATTCATCGACATATGGTTTTAGGTATTCCATCCATAATTTTTGACCTTGAGCCTCATACCCCGTTGGAGAGGCGTTATTGAGGTATTTTTCAAAAAAAGATAATGCTGATTTATTTAGAATTTGCGATTTCGTCATTGACTTAATATTTTAAATAACTTAGCTAAGATATAATGGTTTTTTTTTGTAGAAAATATGTAATGTGTGATTTGTCTATTAGAGTAGTGTCAAAATCGTGTTTGCTGTTTTTTTTGTTTTCTTCATTTGGGTTTACACAGTTAGTAGCTCAAGAAGATTATAAGATTAGAATTGCAGGTCAAGACTCGACTTTTGTTGATGCCATTAGTTTAGAAGAGGTTGAATTATTTTCGCAACCTAAGTTTAAGTCAAGAGAAGAATGGTATCGTTACTATGTTATTCGCAAAAGAGTGCTCAAAGTTTACCCTTATGCGGAGATGGCTGCAAATCGTTTAGATAGCTTAGACAATAGGCTTAATCAAATCAATAGAAAGTCCAAGAGAAAAGCCTACACTAGAAAATTAGAAAAGTTTTTAGCTGAAGAACTCACAGCAGATTTAAAAAAACTAACGAGATCTGAAGGAAAAATTTTAATTCGATTGGTGTATAGACAAACTGGTATAAGTGCATTTAGTGTAGTTAAAGAGTACAGGAATGGTTTAAGGGCGTTCGTGTATCAAACTACAGCTAGACTTTTTGATATGTCATTAAAACGTATTTATGATCCTTACGAGGAATACGAAGACTACTTAATCGAGAATATATTGCAAATTGCCTTTTCCCAAGGAGTGATCAACAGCCAAAAGGCAGCGATATCAATTGATTATGAAAAGTGCTACGGAAAATGGTCTTTGACCAAAAAGGACTAGTTTTTATCAAAAATTCCTTTAACAATGCGGTTTACTCCTTTGAATCCAAAATATAGAGCTAATATAAAAAGGATGATTCCCACAACTAACACGGGTATGAACATGGGATGTCCAGTATTTTTGAAGGCTTGAGACAAAACAATTGGAGCTAGAATCATAAAAATTACCGTTCTTGCCAGTGTTTTAAGTCCTTGTAATATCTTATCAGAAATTTGCATTAAACTCGTATTTAAAGTTGAAAAATATACTTATCATCCCTGACAAATTTAAGGAGTCTTTAAATTCTGCTGAGATTATTGATTTGTGCATACAGGCTTTAGATGAAGAGTATGAGGATGTAAAAACATTTTCTTATCTAATTTCAGACGGAGGAGATGGGTTTTTAGATGCCATCGCACATAATAAAAAAGACGCAATAAGGATACCTGTAAACTCAGTCAATGCTTTAAGTGAACCCATTCAAAGTGAAATTTTAGTTCAAGAGAGTACTGCCTTCATAGAAGTAGCCAAGTCAAGTGGATTGCAACAAATACCGCTAAAAAACAGAAAGCCATTCCACTCCTCATCGTATGGAACTGGACTAGAAATAAAAAAAGCAATTGAACTTGGAGTAAAACAAATTTATATCGGGCTAGGTGGAAGTGCTACAAATGACGGAGGTATTGGAATGTTAGGTGCTCTTGGGTTTCAATTTTTAGACGTCAATAATAAGCCCTTATCACCAATTGCTGCTAATTTGATTCATATTGAACGTATAGTTGTTAAAGAATTTCCGGGAATACAATTTTATGGTATTTGTGATGTAGAAAACCCTCTCCTTGGAAAATTTGGAGCAACCTCGGTATACGGTCCTCAGAAAGGGCTTAATAAATACGAGGTAATAGCTTTAGAAAATGGATTAAACAAGCTAAATCAAGTTTCTGAAAATCAATTGATAGCGTTAAATCAAAAAACAGAGATTGGTGCGGGTGCAGCTGGTGGAATAGGCTACGGCCTACTCACGTTTTTAAAGGCTAAACTTCTCAAAGGCGGTGAATTTATGATTGAGTTAAATGCGCTTGATGAGCTTGCTAAAACCGTAAATATAGATCTGGTTATAACTGGAGAGGGCCATTTTGATGCTCAAAGTTTACAAGGTAAATGGGTAAGTCACGTCATCAATTTTTGTAAAAGGCATAAATTGTCACTCCTTGGTTTTTTTGGAAAAATATCGATTGATATTGATGATTTTGATTATGCCTATGAAATTGCCAATTCTAATTGGGAATTAGAACGTAATATGAGCCAAGCCTCAGATTTACTCTCGTTAGCTTTAAAAAAGTCCTTGAAAAATTTTAAATAAAATTACCTATTTTTGTTTAGTATTTTTACATATTAATTAAACAAAAAAAGAATGTCTTGTTTGAATAGTAGAATAGTATCTGTGTTTTTTCTTTTTGTACTAATTGCATGCAGTGATGATTCAGGTTCGTCTTTACCCGAAGTTGAGCCGGAAGTTGAGCGTTTTAATCTCATTATTACAGCGAAAAGAGAATATGTACCAAAGCAAAATTTAGATGATCCTTTTTTTGGATATGAAGACAAGACCTGTGAATTAGAAGAAAGACGTGATTACGGAAGAAATTGGTTGTCGCTTGATACTTTGGTTATTGATTTTAACCAAGAATTTCCTTCTGTAATAAGACCTTTTATTGTATGTGATAAACCATATAGGACATGGGAGCGTATTCGTTATATTAAAGTCCTCAATTCACCGCAGGGCAGCATAAATTTTTCTGATGATTGGAATTTTGACTCGTGTTTAGAAGGTAGTTCAGCGGTTGAATGTGAGCTCAACGGTTTGTATTATAGGAAATCCGATGATGTTATGTTGTATGATAACGCGAATGTATCTGAAGAGGTGTTAAATTCTTTTTTCGATATGTCCAATCATTCCAATGTTAGACCTTTCGTAAAAAGCTCTTCAACTGAAGAGTTAGTGCGTATTGAACTTACTGAGCAAGAGGCACAAATCAGTTATCCAAATCTTACTACCGGTTCAATACTAAGTATAGAATCATCAGAATTTACAGATCAAAATGCTGAATCAGTCAATGCAATGGTTCAGGTAAGGGTGCAAGAAATTGTGAACACAAAAATTAATTAATTTTTTTATTACGAATTACATTTTATTTGCAAGAGTCATCTAGCTTTTAGTAATTTTCAGTTGCAACACTGATAATTAACTATGATTTTTCTTCTTGTACTCTGTATTTTCTTTATTGTATTTGGTATTGTTCGCCTGAAATGGAACCCAGTTGTGGTTTTATTTATAGCCTCCCTATTTGTCTCTCAAGTATTTTCCTTGAGTGCTACCGAAACTATCGAAGTAATTACCAAAGGATTTTCAAAAACTTTGGGTTCTATTGGCTTAATTATTGCTTTTGGAACCGTTATAGGTGTTTTTCTTGAAAAAATGGGTTTAGGAGAGGCGTTCATTATACACTTGCTTGATGGTAAGAAAAAAAGCACTAAAAAAACGGCATTGATTACTAATTTGGCTGGATTTATCATTGCTATTCCTGTTTTTTGCGATTCAGGATTTATTGTCTTGTCTTCATTAATCAAGAACATAGCCAATAGATATCGTTTAAATAAAACGGTTTTGATTGTTGCGCTGTCTACTGGATTGTATGCTGCACATGTTTTTGTTCCTCCGACACCAGGCCCTTTGGCGGCTATAACTCTAATTGATGCTAATTTTATACAAGTGATGTTGGGAGGTCTTGTCATTGGACTGATTACTAGTTTAACGGGTTACTTATATGCCATAAAACAAAGCGATAAGAGTGAACAATTAGAACCACAAATAGAAAAATCAATGATTAAACCTTCATTGTCTGGGGTGGGACCTATTTTAGCTCCGTTGCTTTTGATTGGATTAGGGGTTCTCGCTAATAGAATTGATGCAGGTGAATTGGCGATTGTCCAATTCATAAAATTTATAGGAAATCCAACTATTGCTTTATTTATTGGGGTTTTATGGATTATGTGGTTGGCTAGGAACGAGAGCGCTCAAAAACGTGTTAATTGGATTGAAAACGCATTTCAAAAAGCAGGACCTGTTTTATTAGTCACAGGAGTTGGAGGGGCTTTTGGAGCTATTATAGGACAAGGTCTGGAAGTAAATGCTTCTTCCTTTTCTGATTTCTCACCAGCAATCGGATTGCTCTTGATATTTGGTGTTTCAGCATTTTTTAAATCGCTTCAAGGTTCATCAACGGTGGCTATTTTAACGACTTCATCCTTGGCTGTTACACTGTTACCCTCTTTGGGATTAGATACAGAATTGGCAAAAACTTTTGTTGTTTTGAGTATTGGAGCTGGAGCAATGACTTTTTCTCATGTAAATGACTCCTACTTTTGGGTAGTGTCTAAGTTTGGAGATCTTGATATAACTAATGCCTTGCGAATACATTCATTGGCTACTGCAGTTCAAGGTATAGTGGCTATGAGCTTTATTTTACTATGCTTTCTTTTATTAGTCTAAAAACTAATATTATAAGAAACAGACGGTATAATTCCGAAAACAGAAGTTTGGATGGCCTCGTTAGCACTTGTTTCTGTATTTCTTCTAAATCCAATCGAAAAAGCATTCATTCGGTTGTAAATGTTATAAACCGAAAACCTCCAAAATCGATCAATATTATTTTTGTTCTTTTTTCGTTTAAGTTCCAGACCGAAATCTAGGCGATGATATGCAGGTAGACGGTCTTGATTTCTTCCCCCAAAGACTGGTATGGTCAGATTTTGAAAAGTAAATTTAGCATTGGGGAAATTAGATGGCAGACCTGATCTGAGTACAAAATTCCCAGAAAGATTAATTCGCTCAGATAATTTGTACTGACCAGAAATTTCTAATTCATGTCGCCTGTCGTACGGAGTGGGATACCACGCTCCGTTATTGATTCCTTTTTCAACTTCCGCACCTTCAATTGCCCCATTATTTCTTCCTGTTGTGAGTTGTTCTGATTTAGACCATGTATAGCCAATCCACCCATTAAAACGCTCGGTTACTCTTCGTTTCTCAAGTAATAACTCTACACCATACGCTCGCGATATTCCAGATAGAATTATTCGCTCTACGGCGTCGTTTGCAATGAGCTCGGCTCCATCGATGTAATCAATGCGATTATCGACGGTTTTGTAATAGGTTTCAACGCTAAAATCAAGTGCTTTTTTAAAGGCTTTTTTGTTGTACTCAAGGGCGTATTGTATTCCTATTTGTGGATCTATAAAAGGTCCAGAAGGTGTCCATACGTCCAAAGGGGTAGGCGCGTTGGCATTGCTTAAAAGATGAAGGTATTGTACTATGCGTGTTGCACTTAATTTCAAAGAACTGTTTTCAGAAGTTTTAATTGAGACACCGAGTCTTGGTTCTAGGTTGTAGAATTTTTTTAATGAGCCTTCGCCTTTTTGATTCAAGGTGTCAAGGGCTTCAGCTTCTAAATATCTTCGAAAATTACTGTCGTACAATAGGGGTTCATCATTATCATAGATAAACCAAGCATCTTGCTTTTTCCTATCAAAATAACTAAATCTCAAGCCATAATTTGCTTTGATAGATTTTGAAATCGTATGTTCTACAGCCACATATGCGGCAGATTCTGACGCATATTTTTTGGCTAATTGGTTTTCTACGATTTGAGAATCTGTTCTGTTGGGTCGAATACTTCCAGGGTCAAAAATATATTCATTGTGAGAAACACCGATATTCAATTTTGCCTTTTCTCCCACTGAAAATTCTTCGTTGTATTGAATAGCAAGGGTATTAACTCCGGAATCCCATTTAAACCCAACAAAATCTAATTCTAAATCATAGTATAACTTAGACTGATAGAGATTCAACCTTGTTTTTTTGCCGTTATCGTTTTCATGATCCCACTGTAATCCAATAAGTTGATTTCCATAGGCATTAATGAAACTATTACTAATATTAAAGTAATCTCTTCCGTAATAAGAGGAGATAGACAAACGATTATTTGCATTGATTTTAGTTTCAATTTTAGCATTGAAATCGTAAAAATATGCTTTGTTGTCAATATCTAACAAAGGAAGAAACCAGTGTGCATATGAGCTTCGAGCTCCTAATAGTAATGATGTGTTGTCTGATAAAAGAGGGGTTTCTAATACTGCGTTAGAAGCTAAAATTCCAATTCCTGCTCTTAGGCGGGTCTTAGATTTATCTGGACTTTTTTGTTGAACATCTAATACAGATGATATACGCCCTCCGTAATTGGCGGGTATACCACCTTTGAATAATTTTACCTCATCAATAATTTCAGTATTAAAAATGGAGAATAAGCCAAAGAGATGAGAAGCATAGAAAACGGGTACTCCATCGATTAAAATCAAATTTTGATCAGAACCACCACCTCTTACGTTGAATCCACCTGTAGATTCACCGGCATCTGTAATTCCTGGTAAAAGGATTAGGGATTGAATAAGGTCAGACTCGCCAAGAACAGCAGGTGTTCTTTTTATAATTCCATAATCTATTGTTTCTACACTCATTTGTGGGTCAAAGAGTTCTAAATTACCTTCCACAATGACCTCATCTAATGTTTCTATTTGTTCATTTAATTTAAAATTCAATCGCAAATCTTGATTTAAATTGATTCTCTGATTGATATTTTCGTATCCCAACGATTCTATAATCAACTCGTATCTTCCTTTAGGAGCTTCGATGAATGTATTGCCGTATTCATTCGTGTAGCCTCCAACTTTTAATTCTTTGAGATATACACTAACTCCTAAAATCGGTTTGTCTGAAGTGTCAATAACAGTTACCTCGAGGGTGAGTTTAGATTCTTGGGCTTTACAGAGACCACTAAATAAAAGACATAAACATATAATAAAACACTTTCTCATTCGGTGGTAAATTCTATGATTTCAGCATCAAATTGACTAATCGAAAAGTAACCGTATACTTGCTGATTAGGCCTAGTGTTGTTACGAATGTTGCCTGTTAATTCTGAAGGTGGAGTTCCAAAAGGATTTCCTCTTGAATTTCCATTATCTGAGGATTGATCTATAAGTTGAGAAAGGTAAATGAAGAAATTCCTATCTATACCAACGATTTGAACTTCAAGTTCGGTTAAATCTTTTTGTTCTAAGAAATAAGGAAAAGCAACTTCTTGATTTTCGTAAAATTCATCTTGTATAACTGCTAAATTTCCAAATGAAAAATCGGCTAAATAAAAATTTCTTTCTTTCGGTGGATTGGTCAAATTTACAATTAACAGTGTTTGTTCTTCACCAAACAAACTCACTCCATTATTTTCGATGTCATTAATTAAAGCTGAGGGCACGTAAGTAGAGGTAGAGCTATATTCTTCTCCTTCATAAATAATTTGCAATTCGTATTCTTTGTCTACTTCGAATTCAGGGAAGCCTAAGTCGTAAACTCCTGAACTCGACTGAGTAATTTCATACGAGGAGTTTTGAACAATGTCAATAATACGGACTGTTGCACTAGTTACATATTCTATAGTGCTGTCGTAAAATCCATTGGTTTTTGACAGTATAATTCCACTTTCTACACTAGCGTTTTCTTTTGAAATTTTAATAAATCCGTCAACAACCAAGGCCGGATTTGTGTTTGGAAGATCAATTTCAATAACTTCTTCACAGGCCATTATTAGAAACAAGTAGAATATGTATTTAAACGATTTCATAATTATTACATATGGTCAATAATCTCATTGAACAAAGCACTAGGGCGCATGAAATTTCTGGTTTTATCATTTATTGGCCAATAATAACCTTCGATAGAACAATTCTGTCCTTGTGCGGCATTAATTTGGTTCATGATTTCCTTTTCATTCTGAGATAAATTGCTAAATACTTCTTTGAATTCATTGCTCAAGCTACCATCTCTATTTTGATTGACTAAAGCTTCTGCCCAGAATAACGCTAGATAAAAGTGAGAACCTCGGTTGTCTAATTCTCCCACATTTCTTTGGGGGCTTTTGTTGTTTTCTAGTAATTTTTCAATGGCGTTGCCTAAAGTTTCAGACAAAACACTAAGTCGTTGGTCATTGTTTTTAAGAGCTTCATGTTCAAGAGCTACTTCTAAAGCTAAAAATTCTCCTAAAGAATCCCATCGCAAATGTCCTTCAGACAAAAATTGTTCTACGTGTTTGGGTGCAGACCCTCCAGCTCCAGTTTCAAACAAACCTCCTCCATTCATTAAGGGTACAATTGAAAGCATTTTAGCAGAAGTACCAAGTTCTAAAATGGGAAATAAATCTGTGAGATAATCTCTTAGTACATTTCCTGTCACGGAAATTGTGTTTTCTCCTTTTCGCAGCCTTTCCAATGTATATTCGGTAGCTTTTATTGGTGACATGGTTTGAATATCCACCGAGGCGGCTTCAATTTTACTTTTATAATCTGCGATTTTTTTAATTAATTCTTGATCGTGAGCTCTGTTTTCGTCTAACCAGAAAACGGCAGGAGTTTCACTTAAAGTCGATCTCTTAATGGCAAGTTCGATCCAATTTTTGATAGGAGCATCTTTTACTTGACACATTCTCCAAATATCACCTTGCTCAACCTGGTGTGAAATTAAAATTTCTCCTGATTGATTGTTAACTACTTGAACTTCGCCTTCCTCCGGAATTTCAAATGTTTTGTCATGTGATCCATATTCTTCAGCTTTTTGTGCCATTAAGCCAATGTTAGGCACAGTTCCCATGGTTTGAGGATCAAAGGCTCCGTGTTTTTTACAAAAGTCAATGGTAGCCTGATAAATGCCGGCGTAACTACTATCTGGAATTACGGCAATAGTGTCTTGTTCATTCCCCGCTTTATCCCACATTTTGCCAGAATTCCTTATCATAGCGGGCATGGATGCATCGATAATAATGTCAGATGGTACATGAAAGTTAGTGATGCCTTTGTCTGAATTTACCATCGCCAAATCAGCTTGATTTTCGAGGGTACTTTCAATATCCTTTAAAATACTTGCTTTCGTTTGAATATCTTGTATGGTTTGTATGCGGTTGAGCATTGCATTGAGACCCTCATTAGGATTTAAACCAATATCATCAAATTCTTCTTTGTACTTGTTAAATACTTCATTGAAGTAGACATATATGGCATGGCCAAAAATAATTGGATCAGAAACCTTCATCATAGTCGCTTTCATATGAAGAGAAAGCAAAATATCAGAGGCTTTAGCTTCTTGAAATGCCTCCTTAAAGAATGTCATTAAGGCGCCTTTACGCATTACTGTTGCATCAATAATCTCTCCTTTTTGAAGTGCTATAGCATCTTTCAGTATAATCTCTTTGCTTCTTGATGAGGTCTTGAGAATTATTTTTATCGAGGTCTCCTTGGTAGTTGTCACTGATTTTTCGTTAGAGCGAAAATCATCACTTCCCATTGTCAAAACCTTAGTTTTTGAATTGACACTCCATTCACCCATGCTGTGTGGGTGTTTTTTGGCAAAATTTTTCACTGCTTTTGGTGCCCTACGATCTGAATTACCCTCTCTTAAGACTGGGTTTACAGCGCTTCCCTTAATTTTGTCATAAATCGATTTAATTTCTTTTTGTTCACCTGTCAAAGGTTGGTCTGGATAATCTGGCAGCTGATAACCTTTTGATTGAAGTTCTTTTATGGCTGCTTTTAATTGAGGAATAGAGGCACTAATATTTGGTAACTTAATGATATTGGCTTCCGGTGTTTTTGCAATTTGTCCAAGCTGATCTAATGCATTTTCAATTTGTTGGTGAGGTTTTAAAAAAGAGAAAAATGACGCCAATATTCGTCCTGCCAATGAGATGTCTTTCAATTCAAAGGTAATTCCAGAAGAAGCGGTAAAAGATTTAATTATAGGCAATAATGACTGTGTTGCTAATGCAGGTGCTTCGTCAGTTTTGGTATAAAATATTTTTGTCATTAGTTTGTGTGTTTTGTTGGAATAAATTGTTCTTTGGCTGTGCAAAGATACAACTCAAAAAAAAGCCTTGAAATGAAAATACACTTCAAGGCTTTAAGATTATTCTTATGAAGAAGGCTTTAACCTCTTATTTCTTTTATACGTGCTTTTTTACCAGTTAATCCTCTGAAATAGAAAATTCTCGATCTTCTTACTTTTCCTTTTTTGTTGACCTCAATTTTTTGAAGTGCAGGCATGTTTACTGGAAATATACGCTCAACTCCAACGGTACCTGACATTTTACGAATGGTAAATGTTTGGGTTGATCCACTTCCTCTTTTTTGAATGACGACTCCTTTAAAAAACTGTGTTCTTGTTTTGTCACCTTCCTTGATCTCGTAGTATATCGTTATGGTGTCTCCTGAATTAAACTCAGGAAAATCTTTCTTTTCAACGTGTTGATCCTCTACGTACTTAATAAGAGCGTCCATTCTTTAATTTTTATTGACCGCAAAAGTAGTTTTTTATTTTGAATTGACAATGTCAAAATTTCTAAAAAATTATTCTCCTTCAAGTAAATCAGGCCTTTTGTTTCTGGTAATTTCCAAAGACTTTTCATCTCTCCAATTTTCAATTTCTTTGAAATTACCACTTAGTAAAACTTTGGGAACTTCATGTCCTTTAAAATTGGAAGGTCTAGTGTATACGGGAGGTGCCAATAACCTATTTTGAAAAGAGTCTTCAAGCGCAGAGGTTGAATCATTAAGAACGCCGGGAATCAATCTTATAATACTATCGGCTAATACACATGCTGCTATTTCTCCACCTGAAAGCACATAATCACCAACTGATACTTCTTTTGTGATCCATAAATCTCTAATTCTTTGATCAATACCCTTGTAATGTCCGCAAACAAAAAGTAAGTTTTTTTGCAGCGATTGACGATTAGCGCTAGACTGATTCCATTTTTCTCCATCAGGAGTTAAATAAATAACCTCGTTATAGCTTCGATCTTGATGTAATTTGGTGAGCAGTTGATCTAAGGGTTCTGCCATTAAAACCATACCAGCTCCACCACCAAATTGATAATCATCAATTTGTCTGTAATTTCCCGAGCCGTATTCACGTAAATCGTGAATATGTATTTCTGCCAGCTTAGCCTTTAGAGCTCTAGCCACTATAGAGGCCGAAAAAGGGCCTTGTAAAAGTTCTGGTGCCGCAGAAATAATATCTATTCTCATGCATCAAGTTTTATTGAACTGACCAATTGTAAAAATTTGTATGTTCGATAAGATTAAATCCTGTTTTTTTATATAGTTGATTAGCTCTATTCATTTTAGAAGTTTCAAGCTGTAATCCTCCGTTTTTTTCTGTTTTACAAATGGATTTGGCCTCATTGATCAGTGCTGAAGCTATTCCTTTATTTCGGTATTCTGAATGAACATATAAGTCGTTTAAAATATAAATTGATTGCAGACTGACAGAACTAAAAGAGGGGTAGAGTTGCAAGAATCCTACAAGCTTGTCTTGATAACTCCCTAAAAAAATGATAGAGTCTTTCGAGCTAATTCTCTCTAAAAGAAAATTCTTGGCTTTTTTTAGATCGTCTTTTTGACCGTAAAAAATTCGATATTGATTAAATAAATCAGACATTTGATCAATGAGATCCAAATTTCCTGGTCTGATGCCGATCATGATTTCTTTTTGCGCTTTTCTTTAAATAATTCTTGTGTTAACTCTTTTTCTTTTTCGAGTGCCCATTTTTTATGTTGTTCAAAGTCAACTTCTACCTGCTTTTTGCCATTTTGGATACGCTGAATATATTTTTTCTTAAGCTCATTTGAGTAGTACATATAAAAAGCACTCAGAAAAAGAAGAACTATAAGGCTATAGGCTATAATAGTTAAAGATGATTTTGAGACGTCCTGTCCAAAAAACATAATCTTTTTGAATTCCTTGTCTTTTTCTGCTTGGACTTCTTGACGTATGTAGTTTAAGCTGTCCTGTATAACTTTTAAAGCTTGTTGAAGTTCTTGAGTTTTAAGAGAGGATTGTTCTCCTAGTACTAAATTCACTTTCATCTTAGAGGTCAAAGATTCAAATTCGGATCTTTTAAAAAAGAAATATTCTTGACCATTTTCGTTGGTCCAACTACTGCTAAGACTGGTCAAGCTATCAACTATTGCGGCCGGTTGTGCATATTCTGAGGCCTCAAGATAGGTTTGCTCAATATTTATTTGACCAAAAATACTGCTGCTCAATAACCAAAAAAATACAAATAATACCGGTGATGTTTTCAAAATGAATGTTTGTATAGCTAAAGTATTAAATCTTAGTCGAATAAAATACGTTCTTTCTCTCCGTTCTGGTCAATCAAAGTTAGGGCCGTGTAATAATTTTTATTTCTTCTAAGATTATTACTGCGTTCTTCTGCGTCATTAATGTCTTTGATTTCATTGTCGTTAATTGCTATAAGAAGCTTTCCTTCTAAATTGTAATTTCTGTATGACTGTGAGGCTGCGACAATTTTAACACCTGTTTTTCTCTTGTAATTTTTTTGATCATCTTCGGTCAAATCTCTTACTCGAAGACCTAAGTTGCGCAAATCCACAGTCATGAGCTTACTGAGTTCTACATCGAATTCGAGAAATGCTCCATCTCTATCTACAGCCACTGTTACTTTTTCACCCGGTCTTTTTGAAGATAAGTATCCAACAAGTGCACTGAACTTTCCAATTTTAACGCCATTGACCTTTTTAATGACATCACCTTTTTTGATTCCAGCTCTTTCAGCTCCAGAATCTTCAGCTACATTGGCTACATAAACGCCTTCAATTTGGTCAAGACCAAGTTCAATTGCTTCGGAACTATTTTCATTCATGGTTGAAATACCGAGAATACCTTTTTGAACTTTTCCATACTCCAAAAGATCTTCAACTACTTTTTTGGCAATATTTGAGGGTACTGCGAAAGAGTATCCAACGTAACTCCCAGTTCTAGAACTAATTGCGGTATTAATTCCGATAAGATCACCGTTAGTGTTCACAAGTGCACCTCCGCTGTTTCCTGGGTTAATAGCAGCATCGGTTTGTATAAATGACTGGGGATTGCGTTCGGATAAAGATCTTGCTTTGGCAGAGATAATGCCTGCAGTGACTGTTGAGGTCAAATTAAATGGATTTCCTACAGCCAAAACCCATTCACCTATTTGTGCAGAGTCAGAATTTCCAAAAGCTAAAAAGGGAAGATCGTCTTGGGTCTCGATTTTGATAAGGGCGATATCAAACTCTGCATCTGAACCTACCACACTCGCTTTGTATGATTTTTTATTGTTGAGAGTCACATTTAGGTTACTTGAATTTTTAATAACATGAGTATTCGTTACGATGTAACCGTCGGGAGAAATAATCACACCTGAACCTGTTCCAGCTTCAATTTCATTTTGATAACCACCATTCTGCGATCCGTACATAAAGTCAAACAGACTAAAACCCGAACGCTCTTGAAAGTTTGTGACATGAACTACCGCGTTAATTGTTTTTTTTGCGGCATTAGTGAAATCGCCTAAAACTTCTGATGACGATTTTGTAAGGTTAACATTTTGAAAAACAGGTTGGATGTTTCTCTCGGTCACTGCTGAAGGCATCTCATTTTTAGAAAATTGAGCATAAAGAAAAACAGCCAAAATAGCAGAAAGAAGTGAGGTAAAGAAAATAGTAACTTTTTTCATTCAATTAATTTTTACCCAAAAATAAATTTTTGAAAATGCATTTTAAAGGTTTTAACGTCTATTTAACGTCTAAATTATTGATCTAGTTGTGATATATTCATTTCAACTTTTTGAAAAAATTAAAAATCTTTTTTGCGCCTGAGCTAAAAATAAGATTAAGGTAAGTTGATAGGTGATCGTTTATACCTCTAAAAATTTATTCTGTTTTTTGAGGGCATGATATTGAACCTACTCGATTAACTACGGTATTAATTACTGGATACTGGTATTTAATTATGCTTTTTTCTATTTTATTGTTTTTTTTACTCTAAACTTATCTTTTCAATAGTAGATAATGCAGGAAAATAAAAATGATTAGACATACAGTGATTTTTTGCTTAAAACACGAAAAAGGTTCTGAGCAAGAACAGACATTCCTTAAACTTGCCAATAAATTATCATCTATCTCAACTGTTAAAAAATTTGAATGCTTAAGGCAGGTCAGCTCTAAGAATAAGTTTGATTTTGGCTTGTCGATGGAATTTGATAATCAAGCAGATTACGATTGTTATAACAATCATCCTGAGCATAATGACTTTGTCCAAAAACATTGGATTCCAGAAGTCGATGATTTTATGGAAATCGACTACGAGAGCTATCTATAATGCCAGGATTTATTTGCAAAGAGTACAATTGATTTACGAGGAGAATTATGAAACATCACATTATTTACTTTCTAAATGAAATAAAATTAAATCTTTTCGTTTTATCAATAATAACTACAAAACTTGAAAGCAATGTTTAAAAACTACCTTGATTTACAGGCAGAGTATTTAAGAAGTCAAAGAAAAAAAAGAAAGAAGACTGATGAACGAAAGAAGTCTGATATAAACTCAAGTATCAGAAAAACTAAATCCTCTAGTTAGCGCTAGGGGTTTTTTTGTGGATTCCCCTCATATTTTATGTTTGGATATGATATTATTTATTGATTTATCAATAAAATTTGAAATCAAATGGTTCAATCGAATCAAGCTAAAGCTTGCTGCTCTCTAGGATTGAATGACAACCATTTTTATTTTAAATTATTCAAGACTTCTTTCTTCTGTATTTATCTACAATTCTTGAGAGAACATAAACACTACTTATAAAGATAATAGAGATGAACAAGCGTTCTAGATCTGTAAGATTGTCCACGAGTGCTCTGTATTCTTTGACCAACTCGAGATCAGAAATGTTTGATATAATTTCTCCTTCCATGGATTCAAAATACCATAAAACATTGCCATGTTGACGAAGAATTAGATGAGATGCATCTTATACTTGTTTTAGAGTGGTAATCATATTGCTCACTTTTTTCTTTATTCCAACTTGAATACTGTAAAACCTAAACTTTAATCAATAAGTTAAGAACGATATGAAATAAATGCCTTTGATGGTGGATTAGAGATACGTTTTTACTGTCACTTTATGATCGTAAATCTGGATGGCATTAATACTCGCGTTGTGAAGAACCTGTTTATTTCTTGTGATGAATATCTGTATGTCATGTAATGTTTTTATGTCCTTTAGTCATACTAAAATATCACGTTGTACGTTAATTATTGTAAACAGCGTATAAATGAAAAAAACACGTGTCAATTTGTATTTAAATACTGAAGATTATTTACAAATGAAGCACTTGGCTGAAAATCAAGGTGAAAATGTTTCTTTGTTCATCAGGCAAGCGATTAGGGATTTTTTAATAAAGCACAAGGTGCGCTCAAAAGATGTTATATCTTATAAGGTCAATTCTTTGACGCAGGATACAAGTACTTTAAAGGTTGACAAACGCTCTTATGATGCTTTAGATGAAGATCAAATTAGATATTAATTGTTTTTTATCGATTTGGAGCCTTAATTTTATCAGCTCAGAATAAAAGATGGAATTTTTTAAATATCAAGGTGCTGGTAATGACTTTATTATAGTTGATTTTCGAAAAAAGGAGGAGATCTTTAGTAGAAAATTTATTGAGACCTTGTGTGATCGCAGATTTGGAGTGGGGGCTGACGGTTTCATGATTTTTAAGGGACATCAAGAAGCTGATTTTGAAATGGTTTATTACAATTCTGATGGTCGTAAAAGTACTATGTGTGGTAATGGTGGTAGATGTATTGTTCAGTACGCAAAAGATCAAGGTATTATTTCTGAAGACACTCATTTTATTTTTGAAGACCAATTATATCGTGCTGAAGTTTTTGAAAAATGTATTTCGCTTCACATGCAAAATGTCAACCACTACGACAAACTCAATGAGCATTGTTGCTTTGTGGATACAGGCTCTCCACATCATGTGGAATTCAGAGATAGCTTATCGGATATCGATGTTCATAAAGAGGGTAGAGCGATACGAAATACATACGGCATAGAAGGAACTAATGTCAATTTTGTTTCCAAAAAAACAGAGGACACCTTTGAAATTTTAACGTATGAAAGAGGTGTTGAGGCCGAGACTCTTGCATGTGGAACAGGTATAACAGCAGCAGCCTTGTCAGCGCATATTTTGTCAAAATCATCAGTCACCAAACTTTTCTTTCACGCTAAAGGAGGTCAATTGAGTGTTGAATTTGTTTGTGACTCAGAGGGGTATACTCAAATTAAATTAAATGGACCAGCTGCCTTTGTATTTAAAGGAGAAATTAAGCTTTCTTGAATTTTGTTTAGAAAAAAAGAACTTATAGTTAGAGCGGTTGATTCATCAGATTTTGACTTTCTCTTTAAACTCGAAAATGATAAAGCGTATTGGCATTTAAGCGGAACTAAAAAGTCGTTTACTGCAAGGGAGCTGATGGATTTCATTCAAGGTGCCCAACAGCCTATTTTGCTCAGTCGACAATTCAAGTATATTATTGAAATACAAGATTATGGACAGATAGGATGTTTAGATTTATTTGAATATGATCCTTTCAATCAGCATATAGGTGTGGGAATTATTATTTATGACGAGAATTATCGAAGAAAAGGGTATGCGAAACAAGCTTTGTTGCTTCTGGAGTCTTATTTAAGAGAGGTGCTCTATTGTAAATCTATATTTGCACGTGTTCTTCAAAATAACGAAGCTAGTATTTCTCTTTTCAATGAAATAAATTATATTGTTGTAGATCATCAGACCAAAGAATTATTTCTGCGAGACGAAGACTATCGGGATGAGATTTTATTTCAAAAAAAATTAAAATGATTGCTAAAGTTTTTAAATACACCTTAATATTAGGTTTAGTTGTTTGTAGTGTCTTGTCTTACGGTGTATATCTCAAAATATTTCAGCCTAATACAAATTTCACAGAGGATAAGGTGGAAGTTTTAATTCCAACAAACACATCTCCTAAGATGCTTATGAAGATTTTAGAGCCTCACATTGAACGAAGTGATGATTTTTTATTTGTCGCAGCACGAAAAAAGTATTTTTCTAACATTAAAGCAGGTCGATTTATACTTCAAAAAGGATTGAATAATAATCAGATTATCAATATTTTAAGATCTAAAAACAATCCCTTAAAGATTACTTTTAATAATTTAGACTACTTAGAAGACTTTGCGGCTTATATGGGTAATAAATTAGAATGTGATAGCCTTCAAATCATCGAAACATTCAAGAGTAAGGTAAAAACAAACGAGTTAGAACTCACCTATGGGCAAATGCTGAGTATGCTTATTCCTAATACCTATGAGTTTTATTGGAATACGAGTGCTGAGCAATTGTGGACTAAGATGTCTAATGAGTATCTCAATTTCTGGACTGAGAGTCGAAGAAATAAAGCGCAAAAGTTAAAATTGAGTTTTGCTGAGGTTTATGCTCTAGCCTCTATTGTTGACCAAGAATCTCTTAAAAGAGAGGAACAGCCAGTTATCGCAGGAGTATACTTGAATCGCCTAAAGCGTGGTATTAAGCTTCAGGCAGATCCTACTGTAATATATTCAATTCGTGAAAGCTTGAACGACAGAGATACTATTATAAAAAGAGTGTTATATCAAGACTTGATAATTGATTCACCCTATAATACTTACCGGTATAAAGGTATACCACCAGGACCTATAGGAATGCCTGACGTGTCTGCGATAGATGCAGTATTAAATGCTAGGGAGCATAATTATTATTACTTTGTTGCTGATATCGAAAACCCTGGTTACCACGATTTTTCAAAAACTTTGAGAGAGCACAATAGGAAGAGTCGAAAATATTCCAAATGGTTAAATAGAAATAAGATTTATCGATAGGCTTGCTCACTGCCTATAGCGAAAATACAAGGTTGTTTATCCAAGTTTATTGTCGATTCAATTTTTTTCCACTCCGAAATGCTTTTTGTTTTTACATATTCATTGGGTAGAGTTATATTAAGCCCTAAAGTCAAATAGGTTAAAGAGTGAAGATATTTTAGACAATCTTGAAAAAGTTTATTGTTTCTGTATGGAGTTTCCATGAATAGTTGAGATTGATCTTCGGACTTAGCTCTTTTTTCTAGATTCTTAATTTTTCGTTTTCTGAGGCCCGAGTCAATAGGGAGGTAACCATTAAATGCAAAAGATTGTCCATTTAACCCACTAGCCATTAAGGTTAATATAATTGACGTTGGTCCAACCATAGGCACGATAGTTATGTCTAATTGATGTGCAATTTTGACAATTGCTGCTCCTGGGTCAGCAATACCAGGACATCCAGCATCGGACATTAATCCAATAGATACACCGTCTAGACAAGGTTTAAGGAACTCAGGCAATTCAGAATCATTAGTGTATTTGTTCAGTTGAAAAAATCTTAATTTATCTTGTTTTTTGTTGGGAGCTAATAATTTTATGAAGGCGCGACTTGCTTTTTCGTTTTCAACGATAAAATGATTTAGCTTTTCTATTTTCGTTCTAATCGAGATTGGTAAAACTTCCAATGGATTAGAAGTGCCCAATGTCACAGGAATAAGGAATAGTTGTCCTAGCTGCATAATTAAAGTTACGAAATCAATTTTTGAATACAGGAATTCAATTGTTGAAATACAGCTTCAAAATCATCTTCATCACCATAATAGGGATCATGTACATCTCTATCGTCTATCATTTTTACTTTATGCCTCAGGTTTTTTTCGGGTGCCAACTTTAGAAGAGTTTCAAAAATAGATTGATCTACGGCATAAATTTCATCGAAATCATGAAAGTCGATAGCTTTTATTCGGCGGGATCGTTGAGATGAAATGTCTATATTATACTTAAGACCGACCTTAATCGATCTGTGGTCAGGTCTTGCATTTTGATGGTAACTTGACGTTGCGGCTGAATCGATGAATAACTCTTTGTCATTAACATAAGATTCAAATATTCCTTGGGCGAGCGGTGATCTGCATATATTACCTAGACAAACGACAAGAACTCTTCTCCTCATCAGTACTAGACAAATTTCTTATTCAGGTCTTCGATATACTTTTTGAATTGTTTATCTGTATCGGATAGATTTTCTACGGTTCTACAAGCGTGTAGAACTGTGGCATGGTCTCGTTTACCAATATGAGATCCGATAGATGCCAATGAAGCCTTAGTGTACTTTTTTGAAAAATACATGGCAAGTTGTCTAGCCTGAACAATATGTCGTTTTCTTGTTTTTGATTGAAGTGTTTCCAAATCCATTTCGAAATAATTGGCAACCATTTTCTGAATATAGTCGATAGACACTTCTTTCTTGGTGTTTTTGACAAATTTATCTACAACAACTCTTGCTAACTCAATTGTAATATCTTTCTTATTGAAAGAAGCTTGAGCGATGAGAGATATAATGGCTCCTTCTAATTCTCGAACGTTGGTTTTGACGTGTTTGGCTACGTATTCTATGATTTCTTCAGGTATATCTACCCCGTCTTTAAAAATTTTGTGCTTAAGAATAGTAATTCTAGTATCATAATTGGGTGATTGCAATTCTGCTGAGAGTCCCCATTTGAATCTTGATAAAAGGCGCTGTTCGATATCCTGCATATCAACAGGTGCTTTATCAGAGGTTAAAATGACTTGTTTGCCGTTTTGGTGCAGATGATTGAAGATGTGAAAAAATACATCTTGCGTTCCACTTTTTCCAGCTAAAAATTGAACGTCATCAATAATTAGTACGTCAATGAGCTGATAAAAGTGTATGAAGTCATTTCTCGTGTTGTTTTTAACTGAATCAATGTACTGTTGCGTAAATTTTTCAGCTGAAATGTACAGTACGGTTTTTTCTGGATGTTTTTCTTTAATATCAATACCTATGGCGTGCGCTAAATGCGTTTTTCCTAATCCAACACCTCCGAAAATCAAAAAGGGATTAAATGATGTACCACCTGGTTTATTAGCAACTGCCATTCCTGCTGATCTAGCAAGTCGGTTTGACTCACCTTCAATAAAGCCATTGAATGTGTATGTATTGTTGAGCTGAGAATCAATTTTAATATTTCTGATTCCAGGAATTACGAAAGGATTTCTCAGTGATGGATCTCTTTTGGAAATCGGAACGTCAACCTCTTGAGGCTGTACTCTAAATTTATTTGAGCTAGGTATTTGTTCGGTGTGTTCCGTCTGTGTCTGAGCACTAGACATTTTGATAACGTACACCAACCTTGCGCTTTCTCCTAGTTCTCTTTTCAGAGCAACCTTGAGAAGACTTACATAGTGCTCTTCAAGCCATTCGTAAAAAAATTTGCTCGGTACTTCAATGCTTAACACATTGTCCTCAATGTTTACTGGATTAATAGGTTCAAACCAAGTTTTGTAAGCTTGAGGCTGTATGTTGTCTTTTATAAACACGAGACAACTCTTCCAAATATCTTGGTGGTTTTGAGGCATTGATAATTTAGTATAATAATTTGAACCTAGATTTTAGAATGCAGTATTGAACTGTTTCTAAATCTTTAACAAATATTTGTATAAATTTTTTACAAAAAAACTTTTTTTCGTTTGTAAAACTTAAAAATTTCACATAGATTTTCGACATGGTTGACTTTCAAAATAAAACTAAACTTAGAGTACGATATGGTGAAACCGATCAAATGGGTATTGTACATCATTCTGAGTATATAAATTATCTTGAAATCGCTAGAATTGAATATTTGAGAACACGAGGCATGTCTTATCAAAATCTTGAAAATCAAGGTTATGGCCTACCTGTAGTTTCTGTAAATATCAATTATAAAAAGCCAGCTAAATACGATGATGAGCTTATTCTATGTACAAATTTAATTGAAATAGGTACGTGTAAATTGCAATTTGAAACTGTAATTAAAAGTAAAGAAGGCGATTTTATTTGTTCGGCAAAAGTAACTTTAGTCTGCGTAAAATTGAATTTGTTTAAACCCACAGCAATTCCTGATTTTCTATTGTCTTTAATTCGATAATAAAATTGTTTTTGTTGGGTATAATTGATCTAAATTTTTTTTAAGGACTTCAAACTCATTTTCTTGTATTTGCACCTTAAGCTGACAAATTTGGGCCATTTCTTTTTCTAAAATTTTGGCTTTAAATGCAGAGATTATGTGAAAGACACGATCGTAGTCTTTTATTTGACATTGCACTTCTGCATTACAGAATTCAATAAATGGTATAATTTGTGTGTTTTTTAGTGCTGTAGATGCACTTTGCTTATAGGCCTGGATTAGTCCACCTGACCCTAATTTTACCCCACCAAAATACCGCACTACAGCGATTAATGTGTTTTGTAATTCTTTTGATAAAAGTTGGCCGTAGATAGGGAGTCCGGCAGTATTTTTAGGTTCTCCATCATCACTGTATTTGTGTTTCTCGTTTTGCTTTAAGCGATAAGCGTAACAAACGTGGTTCGCATTCTTGTGTTCCTCCCTTAAAATAGCCAGTAACCTTTTGCATTGCTCTTCACTTTGAATGGGATAAGCATAGGATAAGAATTTACTTTTTTTGATTTTTATTAAAATCTCTTCTGTGGGTTTAGAAATTGTAAAATAATTTGTCTTTGATTTATCCATACTTGTGGGTGCTAATTACATCTGTACGGTGCTCAATAATCTCTATCCTTGAAGACCGATTAAAAACAGGAGCTTTAATTCCACTTTTAAGTTTTAAATCGGTGTTTTCTATTACTGTAATTTCGTCGTACAGTCCCTCATTAATAAATGAATTTAATGTTTCTGCTCCTCCTTCAACCAACAAACTTTGAATGCCTTTTTGAGCCAGTAGACGGAAGAGAAATTTAATGGAATCTTCGTCATGTGCAACCTTTTGTACTTCAATGTGATCTGGGAAGTCAGCATTTTCTGTCTGATGCCTAGAGAGTATTAGTGTGGGGATTTTGTTTTTAAATATTGTCAAGTCAGAAACTTTAGGATTTCCCCAAAATATTACGCGCAGAGGATTTGGTCCTTTCCAAAGCCGAACATTTAATTCGGTGTTGTCTCTCAAAAGTGTTTTACTTCCTATCAAAATTGCCGAGTATTGGGTTCTCAATAAATGTGCAAATTGTTTACTCTCATAATTAGAAATCCAAAAGGGTCTGTGATTTTCAGCCCGATTCACTTCTTTAGGAGCAATGAAACCATCTGCTGATTGCGCCCATTTAAGGTGGATAAAAGGCCTTTTATTTAGTATCGTACAGGTAAAATGTCGATGAAGATGTTGACATTCTTTTTCTAGAATTCCGGTGCTGACTGAAACTCCATTTTTACGAAGATGAGCAATACCTTTTTCAGCTACTAAGGGATTGGGGTCAACAATACCTATAACGACATTTTTCACACCTCTTTCTACGATGTAGTGTGAGCAAGGTGGTGTTTTACCGAAATGATTACAAGGCTCTAAAGTAACATATAATGTGGCTGCACTCAGATTGGTGTTAATCGGAATTTTTCTAAGGGCATTCACTTCTGCATGTGGACCCCCATAACCTGAAGTGTGGGCCTCAGACAAGACACATTCATTCATGACTACAACGCAGCCTACTGAAGGATTTGGCCTACTTTGAATACTCCCTTTTTGCGCAATTTGAATTGCACGGCTCATGTATTTTTCATGTATCTTCACACTACAAAGGTATTATCTAAATAAAAAAGTTTCTTGAAAATGAAAATAAGGGCAATTGAACAAGAGGATAATCAACAAATGGGAGCCCTCATTCAGCAAGTTTTAATCGAACATAAAGTGCCTAAAGAAGGAACTGCTTACTCCGATCCTTTTCTTTTTAGTCTACATGAGTATTATAGAGATATATCCCGTGCAAAGTATTTTGTGATTGTTGATGAAAATAAAAATGTCCTCGGAGGTTGTGGATATGGTCCTGTTCTAAATTGTGAAGCTCATATTTGTGAGATTCAAAAAATGTATTTCTACCCGCAAACAAGAGGTAAAGGTTTGGGTGTTTTAATGATGCAAAAGGTTCTTAAAGAGGCTAAAAATGACGGCTATTCACTTTGTTACATTGAAACCATGCCTCAAATGCAAACTGCTCAACGATTATATAAAAATTTTGGTTTTGAATACATCGATGAGCCAATAGGTGAAACTGGACATCCCACATGTTCGGTGTTTATGACCCTAAGCCTTTAACCTATGAATTGGATAACAGCAAAGGGTTTGTTTATTGATACTTTGTCTTCGATTTATGACCAAAATGAACTCAGTTCCGTGTATAAGTTTTTTTTACAAGAATATATGTTTGTCAATCCTCATATTCATGTGTATACCCCTGAAAAAAAATTAAATACACTCCAAATTAATAAATTTAATGAGGGTCTTAGTAGCTTGAATCGGTGTACTCCCATCCAGTACCTTACCGAACAGGCTTTTTTTTTCGACCTCAGTTTTAAAGTGAATTCAAGTGTGCTCATTCCAAGACCGGAAACTGAAGAATTAGTGCGACTTATTTACTCAAAATATCAAAACAGAAAAAGTTCAGAACTTCAGATTCTAGATTTAGGAACGGGTAGTGGTTGTATTTCAATAGCCTTAAAGTCAAAATTTCAAAATGCCTCTATAGTAGGTGTGGATATTTCTCAAAAAGCCTTGGATGTTGCAAATTATAATTCACTTTCTCATGGATATTTTATTGATTTTAAGCAGTGCGATATGTGCAATTTTATTTCGGCACAATATTTTGATATCATTGTTTCAAATCCGCCATATGTACTTGAATCAGAAAAAAAATTAATACACAGCAATGTTCGTGATTTTGAGCCAGAAACTGCACTGTTCGTTCCCGATTCTGACCCCTTAAAATATTACAAGGCTATCGTTCAATCTATTAACTTTGGAAATTTGAAAACTCGAAGTCTTTTTTTGGAGATTAACCCAAAATGTTTTGATAGCTTATTCGATTTGGTGAGACCTCTAGGAGATGTCGAGATTCATCAAGACCTCAACGATAAAAAAAGATTTATTGAAGTGAATATTCGAGAATGACAGAAAGAGCAGAGATACAACAGCTTAGAAAAGAAATTCAAATCCACAATCACAATTATTATATTCTGGATCAACCAGAAATAAGTGATTATGAATTCGATTTAAAGCTCAAACGGTTGGAAGAATTAGAACGACTTTACCCCGAATTGTATGATAAACACTCACCTACAGTTCGCGTAGGGGGCAGCATAACTAAAAACTTCGAACATAAAAATCATCCTCATAGGATGTATTCCCTTGACAATGCATACAGTTTTGAAGAGTTTGTTAGTTGGTATTATCGATGCTTGAAATTTATCAAAGATGAAACGGGTCGTGAGCACATTGAGATAAGCTGCGAACTGAAATATGACGGTGCTTCAATTAATCTAATTTATGAGAATGGTAAGTTGAGTAGCGCTATAACTAGGGGAGATGGTTTTCAAGGAGATGTTGTCACATCAAATATTAAAACGGTTAGAACTGTGCCACTGGAGTTGAGGGCTGATTTTCCTGCTTTTTTTGAAATAAGAGGTGAGGTTGTTCTTGAAAAAAGTGAATTTGAACGCATTAATAACGAACGTAGTAGTTTGGGTTTAAGCACTTATATGAATCCTAGAAACACTGCTTCAGGGTCGCTCAAGCTTCAGGATAGCGGTGAGGTAGCGAAGCGAAAATTAACTTGTTTGCCTTATGCAGTTGCTGGGGAAAACTTACCTTTCAAAACCCAATTAGAAGTTTTGGAATCCTTATCTGCATTAGGATTTAAGATTCCTGAACATTACAAATTATGCAAAAACTTAGATGAGATACAAGATTTTATAAAGCATTGGGCCGAGCGAAAAAATGATTTGCCTTTTGAGATTGATGGTATAGTTTTTAAAGTAAATTCACTTGAGGAACAGGAGCTTCTTGGCGCCACCTCAAAATCGCCACGGTGGGCCTTGGCCTTTAAGTTTGAATCTGAAAATGCAATTACCACATTAGTTGATGTTGTTTATCAAGTGGGGCGAACAGGAGCGATAACTCCAGTAGCACAATTGGAACCAGTATTACTGGCTGGCACCATAGTAAAAAGAGCATCGTTACACAACAAAGATCAGATTGATAAATTAGGATTGTGCATCAATGACCGAGTTTATGTTGAAAAAGGAGGGGAGATTATTCCTAAAATTGTTGCTGTGGTTTCAGGCGAAGGCAATCAAAATGCCCTTGTAAATTTTATTGAAAATTGTCCGGAGTGTGGTACAAAGTTGACTCGAATTGAAGGAGAGGCTCAACATTATTGTTCCAATACAGAGTATTGTCCTCCGCAAATAAAGGGTAGAATTCAACATTTCATTTCGAGAAACGCCATGGATATTGAAGGTTTGGGTTCTGAGACTGTTTCTCAATTAGTTGATGAAGGTCTAATCAATCGTGTAGAAGACCTGTATAAGCTCAAGGCAGAAGAATTGCTTGTTTTAGATCGAATGGCGCAAAAATCAGTGGATAACCTGTTAGAAGGTGTGCTAAAATCAAAAGATAAACCTTTTGCTAAGGTTCTATTCGGTATTGGTATTCGCCACGTAGGACAGACCGTTGCTAAAACTTTAGCAAAGCAATTTGAATCAATAGATGAGCTGAGTTGCGCTACTTATGAAGAGCTTGTGGCAATCAATGAAATTGGTCCAAGAATAGCAGAGAGTGTTTTATCCTTTTTTGCGCTGGAATCTAATCAAATTACCATTGAACGATTAAAACAAGAGGGTTTAGTTTTTGAGATTTCTCAAACTAATCAAAGTCAAAAAATACAGCTTTTTGAAGGAAAAAATATCGTGGTCTCTGGTGTTTTTGATAATTATAGTAGAAGTGAAATAAAACAGTTGATAGAAGAATTAGGAGGTAAAAACGTTTCGTCTATATCTGCTAAAACTGATATGTTAATCGCTGGAAACCAAATGGGTCCAGCCAAAAAGAAGAAAGCAGAATCATTGAATATACCCATTTGTTCAGAAATTGAATTTGAAAATAAACTCAATAATTTGTCAGATGTAAACTGATTTTTTCATCAATTTTGTTACAAATCATCTTTTATTTTGCAATTTGTTTCTAATTTCACAAAACAATGAATAAATCTATCCTGAACTCTATTAATCCTTCATATTTGTAAAGTCAATGATTGTTCAAGCCTTAAAATGGTTGTCGGGACGCTGGCAAATTAGAAATAATTTATCAGATAAAGCGGTTAGAAACTATGCTTTTAACGGTAAGCACAAAAATGTTGCAGTTCTTGTAGACATGAATCAGTTCAACGAAACGGACAAATTATACGATTTATGCGAAACGCTTGACGTGCCAAAGACAAGAATGTTCATTTTAGGTTACAAAAAGAAAGAAGAAAAATTGGTCCCTTTTGGGATACAGTATTGTACAAAAGATGATTTAGGATGGAAGGGCTCTATAAACAATAAGTTTTTTGATGATTTTGTGCATAGGGAATACGATTTGCTTTTCAATTACTTTGAGAATAGTCCTCTAATTCTTAGTCTCATTTCACTGCAATCTAAATCTAAAATTAGAATTGGATTCTCTTCTTCAAACAACATACTGAACGACATTGAAATTGATAGTAGTATCAAAGAATTTGAAACATTTAAATCTGTTATTTCAAAGTTAGTACAGTAAATGCATATAGATTTTAGAAGTGAGCAATACAGTTTGGGAGTCGCACTGCCAACTCCTTATCATAACGATTTTAATATTGATTTCGATTCTTTAAAGAATATTATTGAATTCAATATTTCTCAAGGTGTACAGTATTTCATAGTCCTTGGCACTACTGCTGAAACACCATTATTATCCCTTGAAGAGAAAATTAAAATAGCTCGTTTTGTTGGTGATCAAGTTTCGGGTAGAGTACCTTTAGTACTTGGTCTAAGCGGAACTAGTCCTCAAAAGTTATGTCAGGAATTTAAGATGTTGCCTAGCGAGGACTATCACGCAGTAATGTGCGTAACACCTTTCTATATTCGTCCTTCTCAACAAGGGTTATTTGCATATTATGAATTTTTAAATACCAACATCGATTTACCAATTCTTGCTTACAATGTTCCATCAAGAACGGGAGTGAATTTAGATGGTGATACCGTTGTTAAAATTGCTAATGAGCTAGATAATGTTATCGGATTAAAAGAGGCTAGCGGAGATTTAAAGCATTTCAAACAATTAATCGATCAGGTTCCACATGACTTTGCTCTTATTTCAGGTGATGATTCTACTGCGATTTACAGCGAACTAATAGGTGGTCATGGTGTCATTTCTGTTGTTGCTGCTGCTATTCCAGCTCAATTTTCTAAAATGATGACTTTAGCGCGAAAAGGTGAGCGAGAAAAATGCGTTGAATTGTTCTCACAACTAGAAGAATTGATAGATTGTACATCTATAGAGGGTAATCCAACCGGTATTAAGGCTATCTTGAGAGAAATGGAATTGTGCTCTTCAGTCCTGCGTTTACCACTAATTAAAGCTTCCTCAGATTTAAGTCAAAAGATCAGCATAGCTTGTAGGGCAATTAAGCTTTTTTCTTTGCCGCATATTGCGTAATTTTGCAGGATGCTTAGAAATCAATTACAAAGGTTGACCTTTTTAACATTATTCACTTGTCTGTTTGTTTCTTGTAACGAATATCAAAAAGTATTAAAAAACAACGACAATAAGGAGATGTACGAGTATGCTATGAAGTATTACGAAGAGGAAGATTACCCTCGTGCAAAGCACCTCTTTGAATTAATCGCTCCGAAATATGTTGGTAAACCACAAGGTGAGCGTTTGTCATTTTTCTTTGCGGATGCCCAATTTAAAACCAAGTCGTATTATTTATCGTCGTATCAATTCGATAGATTTATAAAGTCTTATCCTGGTTCTGACAAAAGGGAACAAGCTAAATTTTATGAGGCGAAGAGCTACTATTTGTTGTCTCCTAAATATTCTTTAGATCAATCTGATACAGATAAGGCACTGTCTAAACTACAATTATTTATCAATACCTATCCAAATTCAGAATTCTTTGATCAGGCGAGTGAAATGGCTATCGAGTTGGGAATTAAAAAAGAACTCAAGGCATTCGAAATTGGTAAACAATTTGATCGTTTAGGTGAGTTTAACTTTCCTGTTCTAAAGGCTTCTATGAAATCCATGGATAACTTTATATCTGAAAACCCAGGCTCTATTTACCGAGAAGAAGCATATTATATTCGAATGAAATCATCAACCCAATTAGCTATGAACAGTACTTTTGATAAAATGAAGGAGCGCTTTAAAACAGCTAAGGAGTATTTTGATTTATTTCAAAAGAATTATCCTCAATCCAAATATGAAAAAGAATCTTTAATGCTCTTTTCAATTATTGATGCCGGTCTGCAAGGAGAGGTTGATTTTAGTAGAATTAATGCGACCGAAACGACAGAACCCACTACAGAAAAATAATATTATACCCTATTAAATATGGCAAACTTGAGAAATACTAGCGCTTCTGTATCAACTACAACAATTGATAAGAACGAATTTGATGAGAAAACTGAAAACATTTATGAATCCATTTCGGTAGTAGCCAAAAGAGCGATTCAAATTAATTCAGAAATCAAGAAAGAGTTACTTGAAAAATTAGAAGAGTTTGCCACTTACAGTGATAATCTTGAAGAGGTTTTCGAAAATAAGGAGCAAATTGAGGTTTCAAAATTTTATGAAAAACTTCCTAAGCCACACGCATTAGCCGTAGAGGAGTGGTTAAACGACAAAATCTATTTCAGAAATACTGAGAGAGAAGAATAACTCTCTAACGTAACATGCTTTCTGGTTCAAAAATTCTATTAGCTGTTACAGGAGGCATCGCTGCATACAAGTCTGCACTTATAGTGCGTTTACTCCAAAAAGAAGGCGCTGAGGTTAAAGTTGTAATGACTCCAGCGGCTAAAGACTTCGTAACTCCACTGACATTAGCAGCCTTGTCGGGTCACGAAGTTTACACTGAACTTATTGAAGAGAATAAAGGTAGCTTTAAGTGGAACAATCATGTTCATTTATCTGACTGGGCAGATATCCTTCTTGTTGCTCCTGCCACTGCAAATACTTTGACAAAAATGGCTCAGGGTCTTTGCGACAATATTGTAACTGCCTGTTTTTTATCTTTTAGAGGTGACACTTTTGTCGCACCAGCAATGGACTTAGAGATGTACAAACATCAAACTACTCAAGAAAATTTTAATGTCTTGAGAAAACAAGGTATACACCTCATAGATTCTCGTGAAGGATTTCTTGCTAGTGGTTTACATGGAAAAGGAAGAATGGCTGAACCCGAAGAGATATTAGGGGAAATGATAGAGATATGTGATTCTAATAAGCCTCTTAAAGGTCACAGGGTCTTGATATCAGCAGGTCCTACCAGAGCGTATTTAGATCCAGTAAGATTTATCAGTAATCCATCCACTGGGACAATGGGATACATGTTGGCAGAACAGGCTGCAATTTTAGGAGCAGAGGTTAAACTAATCAGTGGTCCAGTACATTTAAATTTGAACAATCCAAACGTACATATCACAAATGTTGAAACCGTTGATGAAATGAGAGATGAGATGATTAAAAACTTTGATGAATCTACAATTGTAATATCGGCTGCAGCCGTTGGAGATTATCAACCTAGGGCGATAGAAAACGAAAAAATAAAAAAGTCAGGAGATTCTCTTAATTTAGAACTGGTAAAGACCAAAGACATCCTTTTTGAGCTTGGGCAAATTAAGAAACACCAGCTTTTAATTGGATTTGCGCTCGAAACTGAAAATGAATTAGAAAATGCGTCTAAAAAATTAAGAACAAAAAATTTAGATGCTATTGTATTAAATTCACTGAAAGTGGAAGGGGCTGGTTTTGGGAATACCACCAACAAGGTTGATTTTATAACTGTTGATAATGTTCAAAAATCGATTCCTCTGAAGGAAAAAAGAGAGGTAGCTAAAGATATTTGGGTAGAAATTTTGAAAATAAATAATGAAAATTAAAATACTAGGTCTTCTGGGTATGTTGTTCTTGTTCATGCAGGTGCAATTTTCTTTTGCCCAACAAATCAATGCCGAAGTGTTTTTTAATACCGACCAAATCAATCAAACAAATATTCAGCAGTTTCAAAACTTACAATCAAGTCTAAAGTCTTTTTTAAATTCAACAAACTGGTCTTCCGAAGTATATCCAGATCAATCTCGGTTAAACATTAGATACTATTTCATTGTGAATGAATATGAAAATGATGTTTATCAATGTACCCTTCAAATTAGCTATAATCGACCGGTTTATAATACATCCTACCAGACACCTCTTTTATTGATAAATGACCCTTCAGTTAATTTCAGATATGAAATGGGTACACCTCTTGCGCTTAATCTAAATGCACCAAATTCAAATTTGGTCAGTGTGGTCAGTTATTACACATTTTTAGCTTTGGGATTTCACGCAGATAGTTTTGCTTTAAATGGAGGATCAGCTTACTTTGAATCTGCAAATCAAATTTCGGTACAAATGGCAGCTAATAATGCTTTTTCATGGCCTAAGAATAGAACCGATTATGCGAATGACATATTAAATAATGCTTTTGATAATTTTCGAAGATTGTATTACAATTACCACATTAATGGAATGGATTTATTAGAGGCTGATTACGAGCAGGGTCAAAATAATATCTATGAATCACTGCTATCAATTGAAAATTTATCGAGGCAGAGAGGAAATGCAGTATTATTGAGAATGCTATTTGATGCGAAGTCAGATGAAATTAGTGCTCTTTTATTCAAAGATGCCGAAGAAGAACAAAAATTGGAACGGCTTACAAAAATACTGAACAAGGTCGCACCTTATTACACGAATAAATGGACTACCTCTAATTAATCTATCGTGATTTCGACTATTCAAATTCAAAATTTTGCACTTATTGAAGAAATGTCCTTGAATTTTCAAGGTGGTTTGTCTGTAATCACTGGTGAAACAGGAGCAGGGAAGTCCATTGTGCTAGAAGCAATTGCCCTTGGATTTGGAAAACGTGCCGATTTATCTGTTTTAACTGATGAATCCAAAAAATGTGTCATTGAAATTAATGTGCAACTTAATTCTACTCATAAATCTTGGTTTGATGCTAATGATATCGATTATTTTGAGCATACCCTGATTCGAAGAGAGCTGAATCCTAATGGTAGAAGTAGAGCATTTGTAAACGACTGTCCTGTTCGCCTAGAGGTGCTTTCAGAACTTGCCAAAATGCTTATTGATATACATGCACAACATGACACCTTTTATTTATTGCATGAAAAGGAACAACTGAATTTATTAGATTCTATTTCAAATCACCGAGAATTGATAGATCGTTATCAATCAAATTATAATACCTACAAGCAGTGTGAAAACGAAAAGAGGCAACTCGATTATCAATACTCAGATGCACAAAAAAATATTGAGCTAAACGCTTTTTTGCTTCAAGAACTTCAAACTGTTCAGTTAGATGGAATAGTTCTTGAGGATATAGAAGAAGAACAAAAAATACTTTCCTCTGCGGAGTTTCTTTTAACACAAATACAGCATATCAATCAGTTATTTGGAGAAGAGCGTCATGGTATTGAACTTTTGTTAGATGAATCTCTTAAGACAATGCAAAAAATGTCTAGCACATCGACAGCACTTGGAAACTTATATGAGCGATTACACAGTATAAGACTAGAGACATTAGACTTTCAAGAGTCATTAAATCAAGAAGCAGACCGTATCATTGCTGACCCTAGAAGATTACAAATTGTGAATGAGTTGTTAGGTAGTTATGAAGCATTGTTTAGAAAACATCAGTGTAATTCCTTAGAAGAGCTCATCCAAAAACGAGATGAGCTTCTTGCGTTTTCTTCATCTCAGCAATCGTATGATCAAAATATAGTAAAATTGAATGAGCGTTTAGAGAAATTGAGAACTGTGATTCAAAACCAAGGAAAAGAGATTCATGAAAACAGGTTAAAAGCTTCAACTTCTTTGCAAAATGCAATTACAACACATTTGAGTGCTTTAGGAATGCCGCATTCGGATTTTGTAATTGAACTAAGGCTCCTTGAACATTTTCAGTTTAATGGGTTAAGTTCTATTGATTTTAAGTTTACGGCAAATAAGGGAATGCCTGTAACCACATTAAAAAAGGTTGCTTCAGGAGGTGAATTATCTAGAATAATGTTAGCTGTAAAGTTTGAGTCTAGTCAATATCTTGCTCTGCCTACAGTAATTTTTGATGAAATTGATACCGGAGTTTCAGGAAATATTGCTGATAAAATGGCTAACATGATGTCAATGATGGCAGAACGCACTCAAGTATTGGCGGTTACGCATTTGCCTCAATTAGCTTCAAAAGGAGATTATCACATCAAAATCGATAAACAAACCTCTACTGATAAAACTTTGACAAAAGTCTTTTATTTGAGTAACGAGGAACGCGTAGAAGAAGTAGCTAATATGATTGCTGGAGAAAAGCCAAATAGCACTGCCATTGACCACGCCAAAACATTATTAGGTTATTGAGAAGCTTATTTTCTGCTTATCTTTGAACGCCTTAAAACAATATAAACATGACTAATTTACTTAAAGGAAAAAAGGGAATTATTTTTGGAGCTCTAGATGAAAATTCGATTGCTTGGAAAACTGCTGAAAGAGCGCATGAAGAGGGTGCACAATTTGTTTTAACCAATGCTCCAATAGCAATGAGAATGGGACAAATTAAAGAATTGGCAGAAAAAACGAATTCTGAAATTATTCCAGCGGATGCTACATCTATTGAAGATCTTACCAACTTGGTTGATCAATCGATGGAAATTCTTGGAGGAAAACTTGACTTCGTATTACACTCAATAGGAATGTCAGTTAATGTGCGTAAAGGAAGAGCTTATACGGATGAGAATTATGACTTTACAGCAAAAGGTTGGGACGTTTCGGCCTTATCATTTCACAAGGTAATGCAAACACTCTTCAAAAAAGATGCAATGAATGAATGGGGTAGTATTGTGGCATTAACTTATATGGCGGCTCAACGTACCTTTCCAGATTATAATGATATGGCGGACAACAAAGCCTACCTTGAATCAATAGCGAGGAGTTTTGGATATTTCTTTGGTAAGGAAAAAAATGTTCGCGTAAATACTATATCACAATCACCAACGCCAACAACTGCAGGAAAGGGAGTTAAAGGATTTGATGGGTTTATTTCATTCGCTGAAAAAATGTCGCCTTTAGGTAACGCATCAGCATTAGATTGTGCGAACTATACCCTTACACTTTTTTCTGATTTGACGCGTAAAGTGACAATGCAAAATCTTTTCCATGATGGAGGGTTTTCAAATACTGGTGTTAGCCAAGAAATAGTAGATGTTTTTCAAGAATAGGAAAAACCTTTGATACCTGAAGAAATTAAATTATCCCTTGTAGTTCCTGTATATAATAGGCCTCATGAGGTTGAGGAACTTTTAAGTTCTTTAAAAAATCAAGATTACAATAATGACTTTGAAGTTGTTATTGTTGAGGATGGTTCTTTGAATAATTGCGAGCATGTTTGTGAGCAGTTCAAAGACAGTTTGAATATTGTGTATTTCTTCAAATCAAATTCAGGTCCTGGAGATTCTAGAAATTATGGAATGAGAAGGGCTACTGGAAATTATTTTCTTTTAGTTGATTCTGATTGTGTATTACCATCTTCTTATTTAACTGAGGTTTTTAATGAGTTAAAACATAAGCCCGTAGATTTTTTTGGAGGTCCCGATGGTGCAGATTCCAATTTTTCAGATTTGCAGAAGGCTATTAGTTTTTCCATGACTTCATGGGTTACAACAGGTGGGATTAGAGGCAGCCAAAGAGCTCTTACCAAGTTCGAACCAAGAAGTTTTAATATGGGGCTTTCAAAAAAGGCTTTCGAAGCTTCAAAGGGTTTTTCAAACATCCACCCTGGTGAGGACCCTGATTTGAGTATTCGTTTGCACAAAATGGGATTTCAATCGCGATATTTTCCAAAGGCTTTGGTCTTTCACAAAAGAAGAATAAACCTTAAATCTTTCTACACTCAAGTTTATAAGTTTGGAAGTGTGCGACCTATTTTGTCTCATTGGCATAAAAAATCCTTTAGGATTACACACCTTTTTCCCTCTCTTTTTATTCTTGTCGTTTTAGGGTGCCTAGGAATGACAATTTTAAACCTTAATGAGGGATTAGTAATTGCTGAAATCAACACGTTTTATGTTTTTTTATTGGGCATAATGGGTTTATATCATCTTACTGTTTTCATAAAGGCATTTGTTGAACTAAAAAGTCTTAAATTAACGTTTATGTCTATTTTGGCTATGTGGATTCAATTTTACGGCTATGGATATGGCTATACAAGATCTAGTATTTATTTAAAACTCTCACGGAAGAGTCCTGAAGAGATTCTTCCGGAATTTTTTTTCGGCGAATATGCAAAAACTTAATTGGTTAAAAAGGTTTTTTGTTTCTGGTAAATTCTCCAGATTAGGAATTTTTCTTTTCATTTCTGTTTCTATTTGGATTGTAAATGAGTTGAATGCCACTTATTCTACCTTTGTTAAAGTCCCGATAAGAATTGAAAAAATGCCTGCTGGTTTTCTTCTTCAGGACTCAGTTTACTTTTTGAATGCAGAGTTAAAATCTTCAGGTTTTGGATTTGTAGCTAATAATTTAGGGACATACAGCATAGAATCTGTATCGCAATATACGATTACAGAAGCTGGATTACTTTACTTAAGTCCAAATCATTTCGATCAAATCCAAATTGACAAACTGCCTTCAAACGTTAAATTTCTAAACTGGTCAAATCAAGATTCTATCTTTTTAAATGTAATTCGTTCAGTGTCTAAACGGGTTAAGATCCTACCAAATATCAATTTCAAATTAAAGAGAAATTTTGTGCTTGAAAAAATTGATGTCCAGCCAGAAACAGTTGAACTTTTTGGAGAATCTCAAGTAATTAAAAATGTTGATCGAATATATACAGAAGAGTTGAACTTGGGTGAAATTTCCACAAAATCACAACACACTCTTTCTTTCAGTAATTTTCCAGAGAATGAACTCGTTTCATTTTCTCCTCAAGAGGTAAGTGTTTCTGTGACTGTTGAAGAGTTCACGGAAAAAGCTTTTGAAGTAGGTTTAAAGAAATTGTTTGAAAATAATGACTCCTTGAGAAATCAATTATTTTTACCAGAGATGGTAAGAGTCAAGGTTAAAGGATATAAAAAGGTACTTCAAGATTTGAGCAGTAAAGAATTGACAAAGTGGATACTTCCTCGATTGAGTTTAAAAAATGAGAAGAGTTATTATACAATTTCTGCCGATAATTTAAAGGCGGAAATTTTGGATGTTCAATTTGAACCAGATTCGTTGAGAATTTTTGAACGTATAAGATGATGAAAATAGGTCTAACAGGAGGTATTGGCAGCGGAAAATCAACCGTTGCAGCCTTATTTGAAAAGCATGGCTTTCCGGTTTATTACTCTGATCAGCGCGCATCAATTCTTATGGAGACAAATGAAACTATAATCCAAAAATTGAAATTTTACTTTGGAGAGAAAATCTTCACTGAAACAGCCGAAAAGTATGAGTTAAATCGACCGTTCCTCTCTTCAATCGTTTTTAAGGATTCTTTTTATTTATCGCGGTTAAATTCCTTTGTACATCCTTTTATTTATGGAGATTTTCAATCTTGGTGTCTACAGCAGTCGTCAGAAATTGTAATCAAAGAATCTGCATTAATTTTCGAGAATGAGGCTTTAGATGAATTTGATTATATCATTCTGGTTACAGCTCAAGAACAAACGCGTATTTCAAGAGTGCAGAAAAGAAACGGACTTGATCGTCAGAAAATTTTAGAAAGAATTGAGACTCAGATTGACCCCGAGATAGCTAGAATCAAATCTGATTATGTGCTTGAAAACGATAAAGATTTAAATACACTAGAATCGAATTTTAATCTAATGCTAAAGGAACTCAATCTACTAAAGGCCTAAGGCAATTATTCCTGGATGATTTTTATCGTAGTAGTAGGATCTCCAATAAAAACCATCTCCTGAAAATTTCCAGATAATGTTTCCATCAGGTGACACTTCCCAAATCCCATAGTCTCCCTCGGTAATAAGTCTGTTGTTATTTGGCAAACGGACCATTCCGGATACTTTGGCTGCATACAAATCTGGATGTGTAAAACTCCATCTGACAGCAGGTTCGTTATCGGTGTTGGCTTCAAGAGAATAAGATTGATCAAAGTCAAATTCATAGGCAGTTGACTGATCAATATTATTACCGTTCATGAAAAGACTAAGGGTCTTTCCTTCTGAACTATTGAATAATAGGGGGTGATGGTTGTTGTAAAAAAGTCTAGTTCCGATGTTGCCGTAGGCTTCTGGGTTTCCAAATCGATATACTAAATCTCCTCCAAAGCCTTTATTTCCTCCGCTTTCTGTTGCAGCTTCTTCAGTTGTAGTGCTGTGATCGATAACCCATACCTCGCTGTAAAAATTAACACTGATGTAGATGAGGTCTTTTTCAGCGTCGTATTCAAGGCCATTGGCATGCATAATGTCTTCCATTTTATCTCCGACATAATTCACATTGATTTTACGTGGATGATCAGCGATTACTCCATAATTGCTTTTTGTCTGGTCAAAGTCTTGTATTAAATGATCCTTAGCATGCCATTCCCATACGATTTCATTGGTTGATGGATTAATCTCAACCACTGCTTCTGGAACGATGGCTAAGTTTAAATTAGATCCAGCCTCCGTAGCCTCCTCGATAGACATTTGCTCCCAAACAAGGGTTATTATATTACCATTGGGTAGTAATTCTACGTCGTGATGACAGATTAGATCATTAGTTGAGATATCAAAATTCCACTCCACGGAGCTATCAGGTCGAACAAGCTGTAACTTTCCACCATACCCTCCAAAACTGATGTCTTGATTGGCATTTTCATCTTTCATGATGCCCAAGAGCCTTCCATCCTCTAAAAGTTCAACATCATTTCCTATACCTGAAGGAATATCCCATTCGTAGACAATTTCTGCAGAGCTGTTCATGAGGAATACACGGTCATTTCCCGCATCATCAACCAATATATAGCCTTCTAATCCAGTGTCAGATCTAAAAAATTCTGCGGTACCTGCTAACTCCTTTGGCGCCTCTGTTAAGGTTTGAATGTAATTGATTTCACTGCTGTTTTCCGCTGCATCAAATGCGCTTACACCAATATTGTAAGAGGTTTGAGGCGTTAAATCAGTAAGAATGAAATTGGTTTGATCTGTGTTATTTATAATTTGATCGTTGATATAAATGGAATATCCCGTTACAGCAATATCGTCAGAGGAAGCACTCCAACTAAGTTCAATTGTATTTGTAGTCACCTCATTAACAGTAAGATTTGATGGTATTGAAGGGGGTGATACGTCTAAATCAGGACCATCATCTTTAGTGGCACAGGATTCAACTAATATGAACAAAACAATAATTATTAAACTATAAACTCTATTTTTCATTCTTAACATTTAAAAACAAAATTAAATGATTACTACAAGAAAAATATTTTTATTTCTATAAAAGAACTTTCATCTTGTTGTAAATCTAAGAATATCAAAACGCGGTAATTATGAAAAAACTAGCTTTTAAGATGTATTTGAAAGAAGGAACTTTAGAAACCTATAAAAAAAGACATCAAGAAATTTGGCCAGAATTAAAAACGCTTTTAAAGTCTTCAGGTGTTGAAAAATATAGCATTTACTATGATGAAGAAACAAACTGTTTATATGCTTTTCAAACATGTAAAAAATTAGACTCTCAGACTTTGAGAGATAATGTTATCGTGCAAAAATGGTGGGAATTTATGAGCGACATCATGGAAACTAATTCAGATTTTTCTCCTAAACAATTGAATTTAATCTCTGTTTTTGATTTAGATCAGCCAGAATAAATCGTTTTATACAGCGGATAATACTTGAATGACTTGTTTGAGATAGTTAATAATGAATTGGTCCCATTGCAGTCGAATTATAACGTAAACCGGAATAGCGCCTACAAGAGACTGTAAAAAAGAAATTCTGACTTTTGACCAGGTATTTACATATTCATGAAGCGCAATAGCATTATTTGTTTCTAGATGCTTTAAAAGAGTCAAAAGTTCTGGGTCATCAAGATATTTTTCTTTTATTTTTTGATTTTCATAGAGTTTAAGTCGTAGATCGTCATTTTCAAGAAAGAGATTTGGAGACTGTTTTTTTTTCTTTAAAAAGTAAAGATCAGCAGCAAAAAGAAGAAGCCTTATGACTAAAACTATTATGAGGTACACAATAAACTCTGAAATAAGTTCTGTGTAATTGAAATTGGCTAGATAATCAAAAAGCAACATGCGATAAAAACTTCTTTGACTCTATAAAATATAAATCAAACTAATGTTTACCCAAAAACTGGAGTCATTTTAGATAAAAAGCTAAAATGATAGGGTATTCTGATAATGTACTATCCTAATGCTGAAAATTGGTACATTTCATTTTTCATTCCGTTTTCTCGCATTATTTCTGCTCTTTCAGGAGTGGCCATTAGGGTCAACATTTTTTCAAAATCTACTTCAAATAAAAGAGCTACGTAGTTATAATCATCAACTTTACTAATGATTGATCGAGATTCATCGCAACATTCAGCCCTTGTTTCTGAACCATTTAGCCATTCCTTGTGAACTGCTTCGTAAGTGGTTTGAAAGCTTCCTTTGATTAAAATATTCCTTTGATTTTAGTTTAGGGTCAAGATAAACAATCTCAAGAATTATATCAAGCCCTATTTGTGTTCGAATTGTGTATGTTAAGAGTTAAAAAGGGGATTCAATACTTGAATAATTCCCATAGTGCTTTGACACATTTTTTTGGGGAGTTCTTTTTCTAACAAGTATTTAATCTAAATGAGTTGTAGAAAGAAAAGAGCATAACAAACGTATGCTCTTTATGATAGAATTTGATTAAAATCTAATGATTAAATTCTTCGCAAGTGTATTTTTCACTTACTTCAAATTTGTGAAATGAACAAGACTTGGCATTATCATTAAAATTAGAACAGTTCACACAGCTGTTACTCAATTGTAAATTTTCCATAATATTCGTTTTATATAAAAATAGAATTTTTTCTCCTAAATCATTGATAATGTGATAATTGTTATTTGGACTAATTAAAAAGAGACAAGGTTTAGAGGTAGTACTCTACCAACTTTAATTATAATTTTTGAAAATTAAGAAGTGCGCTATCTATTGTTTTACAACGGTTATAATTAAAAAAATCCCTAGCGTTTGCCAGGGATCAATGTTTTCGGCTAGAGTGATTTACATTAGAATATAGTATTCGAGCCTCTTTAAAATTAACAAAGTCTTTTAGATTATAAAATAATTGACCTTTAGCTTGACTTGAGACTTATTATTTTAATGTACATTGATATGTAATCTAAACTGATTGTAATGTCCGATCAAAATAAATATGAAAATAAGAGAGCAACTGGTTTTTTAGAAAGTAAATTTTATATGTACTTATCAATCGGTGGTATCGTTGTTTCTTCATATTTAGTAATTGATTATTTGACTCAAGAAGAATGGTTAGATGCAATTTTTTTTTCTGTATGGGGCTTATAGCGTTTGGTTTCCCCTTGATAGAAAGATTTAAAAAGCCTAAATAATGCAATTAGCGCGTTTAATATATGTGAAAGGGTTTAGAGTATATTCTAGTAAGTGGACTGCACTGCCATTTTTTCTAACCTGTCTTCTCTTATAACACAATGTATTTTTTGTTCCTTAAGAAAGCTTTCAAGGTTTATGAACGATTTAATTAATACTAGATTTTTATTAAATTTAGGAATGTCGATTTATATACCTGTTATTTCTGTCTCTGCTTTATATTACGCAATTGGACATTTCATAAATAAAGAAAATGCCAAAATTTTATTGGCGGGGTACAATTTCATGACAGATGAAGAAAGAAAAAAGTTTGATATAGAAAATTACCTTGTGTCTTTCAAGACATTCTTTAAAAATCAAGCTATATACTCTTTATTTATATTTCAAATTTGTTATCTGCTAATTCATAATAAAAAATCAACTATTCTATTATGGAGTTTATACATAATAATTGCACTCGTTTATTTCTTAGTTAAATCAAATAAAACAAATTGATTAATAAGATATTTATCCATTAATACCTTTATAGACTAATAAATATGAGTAGTAATCCTAACAAGAACAATATCATTGCTTATGTCACTACTTGTTTTGCATGTCTTTTTGGAGCTGTAACGGCCTCTTTGTCAGAATATGAATACAATTACTTGCTTGTTGTCTTTAATCTTGTATTTAGCATAGGTATGGGCTATAAGGCCTTTAAATATTTCAAGAAGAATAAGAAATGAATTCTGTGTCTCTTAAGATAATTTATATTGCAAGCAACATTTACAGAATCCTATATGGGCACAAAAAACAAATTATTTGATAGCATTTTTGGAAATAAAAGAGAGCCGAAAAAAAAAGCAAGATTTAAAGGTCTAGTATGGATAACTTTCGGTTTCTTAGGCATATTCGGTTTGTTGGATAGTCTTGATTTACTACCTCTTATTGATTTATCCCAGATTGACTTAACACAAGTAAAAGTGTTTTTAGAAAACTATCGAACAGAAATTGAAATGTACAGTAAACCTGTTTTTTTTGTTTTTCTAGTAATTTTCTGTTTTAGAAGAGCTCGAAGATACTGGTGATCTAAAGAGCATTATTCTGTTCACAAAAATTATTAATGGAGGAGTTTTGTGCTATTTTTTGATGGATAATGGAAAATGTTCATTCTGAATTCTCGAGGTATTTTGAGGGTGAATGAGACTTGAATAATCAAATTGAAAAAAAGAGCCATTGGAATCTGAACTAAAGCATTATTTTTTAGGCTATATATTTAGTACAGTCTATATCTTTCTGAGATCATTAAGAAAATTTATTACAAAATTGCAGTTGGGTTAATACTAGTAAACATCATTGAGTTGGCTGTCAGAAAATTTAGTCACTTTGATCTTTTAATTCCTAGACCTGTAAAAGTAATTTCAGTAACATTAGCTCTTTTGCTATTTGGTATACATTTCTATAAGAATATAGAGTAGTATTCACTTAGTGTTTAATTCACCTTGAAATTATTTCTACTCCCAAGGTAATAAGCAGTACGCAATCCGTTTTTGTAAAGTAAAATTCATTTTTTTCATCAATAATCGGTAGAATCGTTTTTTGATTTATCGCAATTGACTCTATTGGTAAAGTAGAGTGGGTTGACACTTCAGTATAGCTGATTCTAGGATTTACAATCTATATGTTAGACTGCTTTGATGAATTTATAAGGATGAATATCAAAAAAAGAGGCCGTCAAATAGGAGAAACCAACACATGGTAACTTAAATAACGGCCTCGAACGAGACAAGTGTTCAATTAACCAAAAAAACACTATCAAACAAAGCGTAAAAACAACTTGTCTAGCAATTCAGATAATTTCGTGATGTATGGCTTAAATGTCATTTTTAAATGATTTGATGATTTGGGATATTAAAAGTAGTGTAATTCATCGATGATTTCGTACACTTAATCGATATTCTCAAGTATTGAACATGTTACAATTGAAGTTGCTAATATTTCAAGATGAAATCAATTTAAGTACTATATCTTGAGTTTTTACGCTGTTTTGTTAGAGATTTAGACTTAAATATCAAGAATAAAAAAAGCCCTTAGTGTTAGCTAGGGGCTTATTTAATGACTAGTTTGATTTACATTACAAATGTTATTTTCCAGTCTTACTAAATATAATAAAAGTATTCAATTGCATAAATCGCAACATTTATCTTCTATTACAGTCACACCCGCTCGTTCCGCCCAACAACTATTTTCATAGGTAATACCATCGGAACCACAAACTGGGTCATATATTTCAATACAGTTTTCTTCATTCTTACAAGCTATTGTGAAGGCAAACATTATAATAAAAAACAGGTACTTCATTATTGTTAGTTAAATTTTTAAGTTAATGTTTTTAAGCCTTTCGAAGAGATAAATCAAGTGGTTTGTCTAAATTTAATTATCGATAAGTTAATTTTTAGATACCGTCTACTTTTCGGAATTTAAAATTATATTCAATGGGAATTAAAATTTCATTTTTAGTTTGTGATTTGTTGTAATTGGAAAACCAAAATCAAAGTGAATCAAGAAGAAATTGTTTGAAAAAGCAATAGAATGAGATTGTATGTTTATCCTATAAATTAGTTGTTATGAATACGTCAATTGAAATAACTCTTATGCCCTTAAATGACGATTACGAATTGATTATAAAAAATTTTATAATCTCTATAAGAGACAGTCGTTTTCAAATCCTTGAAAATCCACTATCTACCCAAATATATGGTGCCTTTGAACCAATGATGGAGATGCTTATAGAAAAGATCAATAGTGTTTTTGAAGATTGTGATGGCATTGTGATTAATTTAAAAATTGTAAAAGGAAATAGATTTGATTACAAGCCTGACTTTTGAACAAGTATGTTTTTTATAAGGGGTTGCATCGATTTAGATATATTCAGATGAAAGTTCAGCATATCATTACTTGTTTATTGGGGTCTAATAGTTTTACCATAGCTTACATTTTTGGCGGTGAGGAATTAAACAATTGCTCAATAATTCTTAAGGCGAAGTTAAAGTAAGGGTCGAAGTTAATTTGTACAAGTATATTTGAGACATGAACAAAAAGTGGTTTTCGTATACCATAGGGTTGATGTGTCTAGCTCTTGCCGGTATTGTTGTCGTTCAAGTGTATTGGATGCAAACGGCATTCAATTCTAAGTCAGAAGAGTTTTCCAATGTTATATCTGATGTTCTAAATTCAACTGCTGAAAATGTAGAAGCTAAGGAGCGAAAAAGATATTACGATAAACTCGCTTTTTTGATCGACAGTATTGGAAATCCGCAATCACAACAAATCCAGAATTTCTTTTTTATCGACAGAAGCCTTACAGACGAGGAAATACTTTTTTATTCTCATGGTATTTTGAAAGAGGGCTACGATATGCCATCTACCTTTCTTGACGATACGGGTCAGCTCATTCGTGACACATCGACTATTTATAATTACACTTCTACTAGAACAAAGCGAATCTTTAAGGCCAGTTCTTCTCTAGATAACAATGAAACCTATTTAGAGCCTGTTGAGGTTTTAGAGAAGATCGGAGGATTAACCAAAATGGAGAAAGCGCAATATGATGATGTTTTCATGGAAGCGGCTAAAACTATTCCTGTTCATAATAGAATTGAAGTCGAAGATTTGTATCAAGCCATTGAAAGTGAATTGAAAAATAGAGGTATTGATTCGAGCTTTGAATTTGGAGTTGAAAGTATGCAGTTTCCAACATTGGTTCGAAGTGAGCAATTTGATTTTAAAAGCGAAAATTTATACAAGGGTCCAATATTTAAAGATAGTGAAGGGATGACAGACTATACTTTAGCTTTGTTTTTTCCAGATCGAAAAGAATTTCTGTTGTCTGAAATTGCAAGCCTTGTATCCCTTTCTTTCATTTTTACCACAATCATTATTATAGTTTTTGTCATATCAATATATCAATTAGTCACACAAAAGAGAATTTCTGAAATTAAAAGTGATTTTATCAATAATATGACGCATGAATTTAAAACACCTATTGCGACTATCAACTTAGCGGTTGAATCGATTAAAAATCCTATCATTTCTTCAGATAAAGAAAAGCTCGATCGGTATTTGCAAATGATTAGAGATGAAAATAAAAGAATGCACGCTCAAGTAGAAAACGTTCTTCAAATATCTAAGTTGGAAAAAAGACAGTTCGAAGTTGAAAAAGAAGAATTGAGCATTCACGAAATTATTTCAGAGGCTGTTGTTCATGTCGAACTGCTTATCGACCACAGAAAAGGTCTTCTTGAAAAAAAATTAATAGCAGATCAAGATATCATAAAAGGTAATGCACATCACTTGACGAATCTTATTGTCAATATTCTTGATAATGCGGTTAAGTACTCTGAGCAAGAATTATATATTGGAATTCAAACCTATAATGAAAACCGTTCTGTAGTTATTAGAATTGAAGACTACGGAATGGGTATGACAAAAGCTGTTTCAAAGAAAATATTTGAAAAGTTTTACCGTGAACATACAGGCAATATACACAATGTTAAGGGGCATGGTTTGGGTCTTTCTTACGCGAAACACATAGTTGATTTACATAATGGCTCAATTTTTGTAGAAAGTGAAAAAGGAAAGGGTAGTATATTTTTTGTAAAATTCCCTTTGACTTAAAACTTATACCTATGGAAGAAAAAAGAAGAATATTATTAGTAGAAGACGATCCCAATTTTGGAATTGTTTTAAGGGACTATTTAGGAATGAATAATTTCGAAGTTGTGCTGGCTAAAAATGGTATGGAGGGTTTTGAAAAGTTTAAAAAACAGGAGTATGACGTCTGTATATTAGATGTCATGATGCCTTATAAAGATGGCTTTACACTTGCTCGTGAAATTAGACAACAGAATCAGCATGTTCCTATAATATTTTTAACGGCCAAAACAATGAAAGAGGATGTTTTGGAGGGATATAAAGCAGGAGCAGATGATTATTTGAATAAACCTTTTGATTCTGAAGTTTTGCTGGTAAAGATCAAAACTATATTAGAACGAAAGTCAATTACTAATCAATCTGTTCAATCTAAACAGTTTGAATTTGAGATTGGAAATTTTCAGCTCAATAGTAAATTGAGATTTTTAAGTCATTCTGGAGAGGAGCCTATTAAGTTATCACCTAAAGAGAATGAGTTGCTAAAATTGCTAGCACTTCATCTAAACGATTTAATGCCAAGAGAACTTGCATTAACTCAAATATGGAGAGACGATAATTATTTCACTTCTAGAAGTATGGATGTGTATATCGCCAAACTGCGCAAATACCTTAAAAAAGACGAAAAGGTTGAAATACTTAACATTCACGGTGAGGGATTTCGCCTTGTTGTAAGTCCTAAATAGTTCTTAAGTTCCGTATAGTTCAAATAATACCGCATTGCACAACGCTTCAACTGATTCTTCTGTATTTAAGTGCAATGCATCTTCGGATGGCTCATAAGCGTCTAATTGGCTTTGTAGTAAACTTGCGGGCATAAAGTGACTTTTTCGTTCTTCAAGTCGCGCCTGGATTACTTCAGCATTTGCTTCTAAACAAACCCAATTTATTTTGTTCTTTAAATTTTTTTCAAGAATTATTCGGTATTCATGTTTTAAGGCCGAACAGGCGAGTATTAATCCATGTGTTGTTTCACTCTTTTTGATATGTGTGTTGAGGTCTTGTAGCCATGGTAGTCTATCCTGATCATTAAGTGGTATACCTGACTTCATTTTTTGTTTGTTGGCTTCGGGGTGAAAGTCATCTGCATCTGAAAACGGAATCGCTGTTAATTCGGATAATTTTTGTCCCAAAAAGGTTTTGCCCACGCCGCTCACTCCGGTTAAAATCACAATTTTGCTCTTATTTTCTATACGGGATTTAATTTTTTGGAGTTGTTGACTTCTTGACATCTCAAAACCAACCCAATGAATATTTTCGTTTTTACGGTACCAAGTTAATTGTCTTTTAGCGTATCGTCGACTGTTTTTTTTGATTTCTTCAATGGCATTTCTCCGACTTATTTGATTTTCTAAAAACGATAATATTTCCTTATAACCTACTGTATTTAAAGGGTTTAATTCTTTGTACTGAACTAATCGTTGAACTTCTGTAAAGAGTCCGTTATTAACCATTAAATCAACACGTTCATTAATTCTACTATATAAAAGCTCTCGTTCTATCTCAATCCCAAAATGAAAAATTCTGTAGGGTAGTTTATTTGAAGACTTATTCAAAAAACTTGAATAAGGACTGTTGCTACTTCGACATACTTCAAGCGCTCTTATGAGTCTATGGGGATTGTTGACATCAACTTTATCAAAGTATTTAGGGTCTTTTTGCTTTAATTCATCTTGCAGAGGTTTAAGTCCCTCTTTTTGCAGTTGGGTGCTAAGATCGTGCCTAATACTAGGCGCTATGGTAGGAAAGTCATCAATGCCGTTAATTAGGGCATCCATAAATAAGGCACTTCCTCCAACAGCCACGACAAATTCATGTGATATAAATAAAGAATCTAAGATTGTTCTCGCTCCTTGAATAAAATCCCCCAGGGTGTAAACTTCACTGACTGATTTGTGCTGTATAAGATGGTGCTTGACCTCTTTTAATTCGCTTTCACTGGGAACGGCTGTACCAATGCTCATTTCTTTATAAAATTGTCGACTGTCGACCGAGATGATTTCTGTTTGGTAGGTTTTGGCAAGATCAATCGCTAAGCTTGTTTTACCTGATGCAGTAGGGCCAGAGATACATAGAAGTGTTTTCATAATTCATCTCCGCATTTAAAGCAGAATTGTGCATCATCTTCATGACCTTCCACACTGCAGTTTCTGCAGGCTTGGGTGTTTTGTTTGCTAAATTTCTGATTCAGAGAGGCAGTTACGATTCCTGTAGGTACAGCAATAATACCGTATCCTAAGATCATGACCATAGTTGCAATGAATTGTCCTAGAGGGGTTTGAGGAGCTATATCGCCATAACCTACCGTCGTTAAAGTGACTATGGTCCAATAGATTGATCTTGGTATACTGCTAAAACCTGAGCTTTCTGGTTCTATGATATACATCAAAGTACCTAATAAAATTGCCAAAATACATACTGTATATATAAAAACTAGAATTTTGATTCTGCTGGCTCTCAGGGCTTGGCCAAGATGTGATGCGGCGCTTGTAAATTGTACAATTTTAAGAATTCTAAAGATTCGCAAAAGCCTAAGTGTGCGAACTGTAATCAAGGCGTGATACCCAGTTGTGAATAGAGAGATATAAAGGGGTAGGGTAGCAAGTAAGTCAATAATACCATAAAAACTGAAGATGTAGGCTTTTGGTTTTTTAACTGAAACGATTCTTAAAACATATTCAACACTAAAAAATACAGTGATGCTCCACTCAATGACTTTAAAAATATCTTGGAATTGTGCGTTGATGCTTTCAACACTCTCTAACATCACAGTAACAAGACTACTGAGAATCAATATGATTAATACAATGTCGAATAATCTGCCTAAGGGAGTGTCAGCCTCAAATATTACTTCGTGTATTTTTTCTCTAATTTTCAAAAAGTTGAATTTCGAATTTTTCTGGATTTTCTTTGAATTTTTGTTCGATGAGCTGACCATATATCTCTCTGTATTGCTCAATTTTAATCAAATTTTTCTTAAGAATCTCAATTTTACTGATTTGATAATTCAATTTACAGGTGCCATAGTAACTCAGTCCTCCATTTTCAATAAAATAGATATAATTCTGAGCAGAGGTATTTTCTTTCTCTATGACTAAAAAACTCTCGTGCTTGTTTAGTAGTCGAATTTTGACGTTATCAAATTTACTTTTTTTTACTGCACTTAAACTAAATCGACCATTTGTTTCATGAATAAATTTGATATTTCGAAACAACTCATTTGGAATGAGTTGTTCTATGATATGCTTTGTTTTCTTTTGCAAAGACACATCTTTTTTTGATTTTGAAGCAAACTTCTTACTTAGTGTTGTTTTGATGTTTTTACTTTGCCCAATGTAGAGCAAATTCTCGTCTTTGCCATATAAATAGAAAACACCTGCTTTTTCACTGAGATTATTTATAAGATCTATTTGCTTTTGGCTCAAATGAAAATGCTCGTTTTTCTTGATTAGAGATTTTGAAATTTCCTGGGTTGTATCTTTCTGAAGTAAAATTTTAAACAATTCGAGTGTCGCTTGGGCGTCTCCAGAAGCTCTATGTCGATTGCTCACTGCTATCCCTAATGCCTTTACTAATTTACCTAGACTGTGAGAATTGGCCTCTGGAATTAACTTTTGCGACAATTCAACAGTACATAAGGTCTCTTTTGTAAAATCATAACCAAGTCTATCGAACTCTAACTTTAAAATTCGATAATCAAAACTCGTATTATGAGCAACAATAATGCAGTCTTTGGTAATTTCAATGATGCGTTTGGCTACCTCGTAAAATCTGGGTGCATTTTTGAGCATTTTATTTGAAATCCCTGTCAGTTTAACAACAAACTCCTGTATTTCCCTTTCTGGATTGATGAGCGATTGAAAGTAATCGATTTCCTGGCTTCCGTCAAACTTGTGAATAGCAATTTCAGTTATCCCTTCTTCATTATAGGCTCCTCCAGTGGATTCGATATCTAATATGGCAAAATAACGATTCAATGATGATAATTTCTTGCCCCGAATATACGACTACCCACTCTGATCATATTACTCCCACAATCAATGGCGAGCTGATAGTCTCCACTCATACCCATGGACAAAATTTCTAGATTTTCGAAATCTATTGCTTTTTCTTTAAAGAGTTGAGCCAAATATGTGAACTCCGACTTTAATTGGTCTTGGTCGTTGGTAAAAGAAGCCATTCCCATTAAGCCTTTGATATTCACAAATTCGAATGCATCACTTGACGAAAGTATTTCATCTAATTCGTTAGCGGACAAGCCAAATTTGTGTTCTTCTTGCGCAATGTGAATTTGTAAAAGGCAATTTATTTTTAGGTTTAACTTACTTCCTTGTTTATTTATTTCTTTAAGAAGTCTTAAACTATCCACCGAGTGAATTAAAGAAATAAAAGGTGCAATATATTTAACCTTGTTGCGCTGCAGGTGACCTATCATATGCCACTGCACATCATTGGGTAATTGAGTGTGCTTCTCGATTAACTCCTGCACCTTATTTTCTCCAAAGATGCGCTGACCACCTTCATAAGCTTCTTTTAAAGCATCAACAGGTTTGGTTTTAGATACAGCGACTAAAGAAACCTGTTCAGGGATTTCAGTAATGATTTTTGCTAAATTTTCGCGTATGCCCATTTTTGAAAAAATATAAAATTACTTGATGGGATTTAATTTCCTAAATAGTTCAATTGACTTTTTATTTTCGAAACAATTTCTAAAGCCACTTTTAGCGCCTTGGTACCATCCTCTAAAGTTACTTCGGGTGAACGCTCTAGATGAATCGCCTCGGCTAAATTTTCAAGTTCATCGAGTATGGCATTGTTCATTTCTGTTTTTGGTTTTTCGAAATGTAAAATTTTTGTTTCACCTTCGGCATTAGTCAAGGTCATTTGATAAGGATCAATTGCCTCTTCAGCCTTTGGACTATCAATTTTAACGATCTCACTTTCTTTTTCTAAAAAATCAATACTGATATACGCATCTTTTTGAAAAACCCTGGTTTTTCGCATATTTTTTAAAGATATTCTGCTTGCGGTTAAATTAACAACAGATTTATTTTCAAATACTAATCTAGCATTCGCAATATCTGGAGACTGAGAGAGCACGCAGGCTCCGCTTGCATGTACTTCGGCTAAACTTGATGATATCATACTCAAAACGATTTCGATATCGTGAATCATTAGATCCATTACTACAGATACATCTGTTCCTCTCGGATTGAATTCAGAGAGTCGATGCGTCTCAATAAACATCGGATTATCGATAATATCTTTGACTGATTTTAATGCGGGATTATATCTTTCAACATGTCCTACAGCCCCTATAACGCCGTTTTCTTTGGCTAGTGCCATCAACTCTTCGGCTTGCTCTAGATTTAGTGTTATCGGTTTTTCTATAAAGAGGTGTTTTTTGAATTCAAGTGCTTTTTTCGCAATGTCAAAATGAGTGAGTGTTGGAGTTACTATAACAGCAACATCAATTTCGTTTAAAAGTGCTTCTTGTGATGAATAAAATTTATATCCTAAGGTTTCTTGAACTTCAATTGCATGTGTTTCATTATTGTCAAAGAATCCAACTAACTCATATTTAGAAGATTCCCGTAATAATTTTAAATGAATCTTTCCTAAATGACCTGCTCCAAAAACACCTGCTTTTAACATAGAATTATTTTTCTGCAAAAATAGCCATATAAGTAGAGTTAACAATGTTTAATTTTGTCGCACACATTTTATGAAATGCTGAGAAAAGACGAATTAAAACATCAGGGAATGCGTAATCATTTAGTTACAGAACTTAAGACTAAAGGGATTACAGATGAGAATGTTTTAAGAGCGATTGCTAAGGTTCCACGCCACCTTTATTTAGATAGTAGTTTCGAGGCCCATGCTTATCAAGATAAGGCTTTTCCCATTGGAGCAAATCAAACCATTTCTCAGCCTTACACAGTAGCCATCCAAAGTTCATTATTGGATGTAAAAACTGGAGATAAAATTTTAGAAGTTGGGACAGGATGTGGTTATCAAACAGCCGTCCTCATTGCATTAGGGGCAAAGGTATATACTATTGAACGGCAATTAGAATTGTTCAAGAAAACAAAGCTATTTTTTCAACAAATGCCTTATAGACCAAAAAAAATGATCTTTGGAGACGGATATGTTGGTTATTCTGAACAGGCTCCTTTTGATGGAGTTATCGTTACTGCCGGTGCTCCTCAGCTTCCCGAAGCCTTGCTAAAGCAGCTAAAACTAAGAGGGAGATTGGTCATTCCAGTTGGAGAAGGAAATACACAGCTTATGCACAGATATATTAAAACCGCGGCTTCAAAATTCACCAAAAGTCTTCATGGTGAATTCCGTTTTGTGCCATTATTAGAAGACAAAGAAGGCTTGAACTAAACTTCCTTTTTCTTGATGCGATCAAGTGTTCGTTTGTTATCTCTATCTTTTATGGTTTCTCTCTTATCGTATAATTTTTTTCCTTTTGCTAGTGCGATTTGCAGTTTAGCTAAACCTTTTTCGTTCAGGTATAATCTCAAAGGTATAATCGCTATACCTTTTTGAGACACTTCTTTGTGTAATTTTCTGAGTTCTCTTTTTTGCAGTAGCAGCTTTCTTACTGCTTTTGGCTGATGATTGTAATGATTGCCGTGGGAATATTCATCTACTTGCATATTGACTACAAAAAGTTCAGTGTTTTGATTGAATTCACAAAAACTATTTGATATGTTGGCTTTACTCAGGCGAATAGATTTAATTTCAGTACCTGCAAGTACAATTCCAGCTTCATAAGTATCAAGTATCTCGTATTCAAATCTCGCCCGTTTATTTTTGATATTTACTTGTTGAATGCCCATGAATACTGCTAAGCTGTTATTTAAGCCCTAGTTATTTTTTTGCGAATTCGATTTGAATAAGATATTCCAAATATTGAGCGGAATTCTTAAAGTATTTTGGATCTGAAGTTATAATGCTAGAAACTACACCTCCATTTAAAATCGTGTAAAATTGCTTCGCGTATTGTATTGCTGGCAATTTCAATTTGAATTCATCCTTGATTTGACCTTGCTCAATTACATGAGCAATATGCCCTTCGATGGAATGATGAACTTCTTTAATTGCTTGTGATAGTGTAAAGTTGTTATGTTTGACATCCACCCCAGCACTTACAATAGGACATCCCCCTAACTCTTCTATTATTAAATCATACGATTTGTAAAAATTGATCAGTGAAAACATTCTAGATATTGAATTTTCACCTTCTTGTAAGGCATTAATAATATGTTTGAGTAATATGTTCTTGGAGTATTCAAAGGCGGAGAGGGCTAGTTCTTCCTTGTTTTCAAAATTCCCGTAAAGTGCTCCTTTTGTTAAACCTGTTGCCTCGGTAATTGCACTTAAACTCGTACCGTGATATCCGTATTTATTAAAAAGAGGAGCTACGGTTTCTAAAATGAACTGTTTTGTTTTTAAGGATTTACTTATTTGCATGGACTAACTAGAGATTTGAGTTCTAAATACCAATCGGTTATCAAAGTTATCTAAAATTAAGCCTCCATTTGATTTTATATCGCCAGAAAGAATTTTTTTTGAAAGAGGACTAAGCACTTCCCTTTGAATAATTCGTTTTAGTGGCCTTGCTCCGTATTGCATGTCATATCCCTGTTCACTCAGAAAAGTAACGGCCTCTTCTGTAAATTGCATATCGATCCCCTTTTCTTTTAAGGTTTGAACAAGTTCTTCTAATTGAAGGTTTGTAATCACTGAGATGTCCGCAGGTGTTAAGGGTGTAAAAAGCGTTATTTCATCAATTCTATTTAAAAACTCAGGTTTCATGTGTTGCTTTAGCTCATTTTGAACTTTATTTTGAATCATTTTGACCTCTTCTGTATTAAAGGAGTTTTCATCTGATAAGGCGCTCCAATAATTTGAACCGATATTAGAGGTCATAATAACGATAGTGTTTTTAAAATCAATGAATCTTCCCTGGCTGTCTGTGAGGTGACCTTCATCTAAAACTTGAAGTAAAATATTAAAGGTATCAGGATGGGCTTTTTCAATTTCGTCTAGCAATACGATGGAATATGGTCTGCGTCGCACTGCTTCGGTCAGTTGGCCACCTTCATCGTAACCCACGTATCCAGGAGGTGCCCCAATAAGACGACTTACGCTATGCCTTTCCTGGTATTCACTCATATCGATACGCGTAAGGGCATTTTTATTATTAAATAAATAAGAGGCTAGTGTTTTAGATAATTCTGTTTTGCCCACACCGGTTGGTCCTATAAAAAGAAATGATCCTATAGGCTTATCTACAGGATTGAGACCAGCTTTGTTACGTCTGATTGCTTCAGAAACAGCTTCGATTGCATGTTTTTGTCCAATTAACTTTTTATTTAAGTGCGCTTCAAGGTGAAGTAATTTTTCTATTTCACTTGACATTAATTTATGTACTGGAATACCTGTCCATTTCGAGACGATTTCCGCGATATCCTCACTATTCACTTCTTCTTTGATGATGTTTTTTTCTTGATTACTGTCAACATCGAGTTGAAGATTATTTAATTTGACTTCCAATTCTTTGGAGGTACCGTACCTTATTTTTGCAACTCTTTCGTAATCGCCTTCTCGCTCCGATTTTTCTGCTTCAACTCTCAATTTTTCGAGCTCTTTCTTGGCACTTTGAATTTGATCAATTTTGTCGCGCTCACTGCTCCACTTAGTGAATAATAACATTCTTTTTTCTTGTATTTCTGCTAGTTCAGTGCTGAGCAGTTTAGTTTTTTGCTCATCTTTTTCCTTTTTAAGCGCCTGTATTTCAATTTCAATTTGTGTAATTTTTCGATCTAAATTGTCTAGTTCTTCGGGTTTTGAATTGATTTCCATTCGAATTTTCGAGGCAGCCTCATCCATCAAATCAATAGCTTTATCTGGCAAAAAACGGTCTGAAATATATCTTGATGAGAAGTCTACGGCCGCGATTAGGGCATCATCTTTGATTCTGACCTCGTGATGAGTCTCATATTTTTCTTTAATACCGCGAAGAATTGAAATTGCACTTTCCCTATTGGGTTGATTTACAATTACCTTTTGAAATCGGCGCTCTAGAGCTTTGTCTTTTTCAAAATATTTTTGGTATTCATCTAGGGTCGTGGCGCCAATAGCTCTTAATTCGCCTCGGGCAAGGGCAGGTTTGAGTATGTTAGCGGCGTCCATCGCACCTTGACCTCCTCCTGCGCCAACTAGGGTGTGTATTTCGTCTATAAATAGGATAATTTCTCCTGAATGCTCAGAGACTTCTTTAATAACGGCTTTTAAGCGCTCTTCGAATTCTCCCTTGTATTTGGCACCAGCAATTAAAGCGCCCATATCAAGGGCATAAACTTTCTTACTTTTTAAATTTTCCGGAACATCACCATTTACAATGCGTTGGGCAAGTCCTTCAGCGATGGCTGTTTTACCTACGCCTGGAGCTCCAATTAAAATAGGGTTATTTTTAGTTCGTCTAGATAAGATCTGCAAAACACGCCTGATTTCTTCTTCTCTGCCAATTATGGGATCCAATTTGCCCGAATCCACAAGTGCATTTAGGTCGTTGGCAAATCTACTGAGTTGAGTGTAAGTTTTTTCTGACTTAGGGGTATTGGTTTCTTTTTCTATCATCTTTTTTTCTAGTGTGTTAAAATTGACTCCAAGTTTGCTCAAGATTGTTTTTAAACGCTCACTATAGCTGAGTAGCGCAATGAAAAAAGAAAGTAGATTTACCTGATCTTGATTTTTTTTTCGAGCATGAGCCATAGCCTTTTGAAGGACTTGTACCGATTCATTGGAGAATTGTATCTCTGCTGAATTAGATTGGGGTCTTGATTGAAGATCATATTTAATAGCTTGAATACCTTGTTCAATTATTTCTTTTTTGAGATTTAATTCAAGAACTTCGTATTCCTGTTCATACATAGCTAAAAACAAGTGTTGTGGTTCGGTGAGTTTATGGTCATAGGATTGCGTTATGATTTGTGCTTCACTTATAATATGTTGAACTTTTGGTGTAAACGATTGTGCATTCATAAAAGTTTTTTATACCAATAAAATCAAAAAGAATTCCATTTTGAGATTATACTCAAAAGAAGACTTTTTGTCAGTATTTAATTGAAATTTTAAGACATTTTGACACTATGGGTTGGTTTTTTAAGAAGAAAGAAGAGGAATTGGAGCATTCAAATGATCTTCATAAAGAGTACGCTGAACTCTCTTATCAGCGACCCCAAGTTTTGTTTAAGCACTCTCATAAATGTGGAACAAGCACTTGGGTATTACGAGAATTTAAACAAATGCTAGAAAACGTGGATTGTTCTTTCGATTTTGTACTCATCAACGTATTTGATAAGCGTTCTTTATCTAATGAATTAGCACGTGTACTAGACATTCCACACCAGTCACCTCAAGTACTCGTTCTCAAAAATGGGAAAGTCGCAGACCACGCTTCTCATGGAGATATTTTACAATTAAATGTAACCCAGCTTTTGTGTTGATAAATTGTGAATTTAGGGTCTAAACAAAATCAACCTACTACCAAATTAGAATGTACTTTTGTCGAAAATAAAACGACATGAATAGGGATCAAGAGTTATTTTCTCTAATTGAGAGCGAAAAAAACAGACAATTAAGAGGAGTTGAATTAATTGCTTCAGAAAACTTCACCTCTGAGGCGGTCATGGAAGCGACTGGTTCTGTTTTGACCAACAAATATGCTGAAGGATATCCTGGAAAGAGGTATTACGGTGGCTGTGAAGAGGTAGATAAGGTCGAAAATCTTGCAATTGAAAGAGCAAAACAACTCTTTGGAGCGGTATATGCAAATGTTCAACCTCATTCTGGTTCGCAGGCTAATGCTTCTCTTTTTCATGCGGCTTTAAACCCTGGAGATACCATTATGGGATTTGACTTATCTCATGGAGGTCACCTCACACATGGATCTCCCGTTAATTTTTCTGGACGTTTGTACAAACCTGTTTTTTACGGAGTGGACAAAGATTCTGGTCTTTTAAATTACAATACTATAGAAGAAATTGCCAAAAAAGAGAGACCAAAATTAATTATTGCTGGAGCTTCTGCGTATTCAAGGGATATGGATTTTGAAAAGTTTCGTCAGATTGCTGACGGAGTGGGAGCTTTACTTATGGCTGATATATCTCACCCCTCTGGCTTGATTGCCAAAGGTATTTTAAACGATCCTATCCCGCATTGTCATTTCGTTACTACAACTACTCACAAAACCTTGAGAGGACCTCGGGGAGGCTTGATTTTAATGGGAGAAGACTTTGAAAACCCAATGGGTATCAAACTTAAAAATGGAACTGTGCGCAAGATGTCATCATTAGTTGATTTAGCAGTATTTCCAGGAAATCAGGGAGGGCCTTTAGAACATGTTATCGCAGGTAAAGCTGTGGCCTTTGGAGAAGCTTTAGAAGACCATTTCTTGCATTATATGGTTCAGGTTAAAAAGAATGCAGACGCTCTAGGTCAGGCTCTTATCGCAAAAGGATACCACATTATTTCTGGAGGAACAGATAATCATATGATTCTTATTGATTTGAGAAACAAGGATATCACGGGTAAAGATGCTGAAAAAGTACTTGAATTAGCGGATATTACGGCTAATAAAAATATGGTTCCGTTTGATGATAAGTCTCCGTTTGTTACTTCTGGAATTCGTTTGGGAACCCCAGCTGTTACTACAAGAGGTTTAGTTGAAGACGACATGAAAACTATTGCTGATCTGATAGATCGCGTGTTGATGGGCTCTAATGACGAGTCATCTATTGCTGCCGTTCGTGCCGAGGTTAATGAATTAATGCAATCAAGACCTTTGTTTCAATACACAGAGTTAGTATAATACTGAATTCTTTATTTCGAAGGAGGAGAAATACGCACCTCAAAGATTTTATTCCAGTTTTTACCTGTAATGAAAAAGCTTTTACGCTCATTGTGGTAGGCAATACCGTTTAGTACAGAATTATTTTCATCCCAATTTTCATCTTTGGTTATTTCTTTTTTTAAATCAGAAAAATTGAGAATGCCCTCAATAACACCTGTATTTTTCGCAATCACCATCACGCTTTCTTTTAAGTAGACATTGGCGAAAATTTTATCACCGACAATTTCAAGTTCGTTGGCGTTTTTAAAGAGTGATTTATTTGTCCCTAACTGTATGAAGCCTTGTTCTTCTAAAGTTTCAGGAGACAATTTCCAAATTTTTTCAGTCCCGTCACTCTTATAAATATAGTCTTGATCATGACTCAACCCCCATCCCTCATTACTTTGATTATAACTAAAATCACCGATGGGTTTAAGGGTGTTTTTATCGTACGTAAAGCCTTTAGATCCTTTCCAAGTTAGCTGAATCAAACGATTGTTCCATAGCGTTATACCTTCTCCAAAAAAAGGAGGTTGAAGTTCCTGTTTTTGAAAGGATTCTCCTGTAAATGGATTGTAGGCAAAGATGTAAGAACTACCTACCTTTCCAGTACTTTCATATAAGGTGTCACCAACAAACTCTAAGCCCTGAGTATATCTATCAGTGTCGTGATTATATGAGGTTATCACTTGGTAAGTCCATAGTTTTGCTGGTTTATTAGATAATATTCTGATTTTTTTTCTCAATTCATGTAATTCATTCGAGGCATAAATTTTTACGTTTAAAGAGTGATTACCAATTTGTACGTTTGGAATTTGTAATTGATTTTCTTTGTACTCTAAATTTTTTTGATTTAAAAAAATACGAATACTATCAATTTTATATTGTTTATTAGACTCCACCCGAAATTCAATAGAAGAATTTTGTTGAATTGAGTTGAAGTTCGCTTTGCTCTTTATTTTGAAAGCAGACTTTTTATCCTGTGATGCTCCACAACCTATGAGTAAAGCCAAAAAAGCAAGACCAAAAGTGCACATTAATCGTTTCATGATTCCTTTGAATTAATTTCTATTACAAAAGTAAACATACTATATTTGCTGTGGCAAGTCCTACACGACCAGCTCCTGTAGAATCCCCCAGGGTGGGAACACAGCAAGGGTATGCGGTTGTAGCGGTGCGATGTAGGTCGCTTGCCTTTTTTGATGGTTTTAAGGCCTTGTTTCTAAATCCTAGAACAGCTAGATTAAATTCCAGCTCAAAAAACCGACCAGCAATGAACAAGTTAAAAGACCTCATCGAAAACAGAGATACCCGATCTGGTGCGTTGTTCGACTATCTTATTCAAATTTTAATTATACTTTCATTACTGAGTTTTGCAGTTGAGACACTTCCTAATTTAAGTGCCGGTTTTGCGGCTGCCCTCGAAATCTTCGAGTTCATCTGTATTGTCATTTTTACTGTAGAATATCTGTTGAGATTATTGGTGGCAGATAGAGCCCTTTCTTACTTCAAAAGCTTTTATGGACTCATAGATTTACTGGCTATTCTTCCGTATTACTTATTTCCTATGTTTGATTTGCGGTTTATTCGAGCTTTTCGAGTCTTTAGGATTTTCAGAAGTTTGAAGTTAATTCGCTTCAATAGGGCATTAAGGAGATTTAAAATTGCATATAATCTCATTCACGAGGAAATGATATTATTTTTCATTTTCACTACTATTATTTTGTTTTTTGGAGCTGTAGGTATCTATTATTTTGAAAATCCAGTTCAACCTAAACAATTTCAATCTGTTATTCATTCCTTATACTGGGCTGTAGTCACCTTAACAACAGTAGGTTATGGTGATATTTATCCTATTACAGATGGAGGAAAAATATTCACATCTATAATTTTAGTTCTTGGTATAGGAGTAATAACTATACCTACCGGGCTAATAGCTTCTGCACTTTCAAAGGCCAGAGAAATTGAATTTGGCGAAAGGGGTAAATAACTTTTTAAAAGCTTTCAACAGCCTTCTTTATTTTTGATACAAAGTGTTGCGGTATCCTTACATTTGCAGCATCAACAGCGCCAGAGAAGTAAATTTTTTTTGTCGAGAAAAGTGCAGTTGAAATTAATTTTGAAGTGATCAAAAATTAAATGAGTACAAAGGTTGTTTTGGTAACCGGAGCCTCTTCCGGTATTGGAAAGTCAATTGCTCAGACTTTAAAGCAAAAGGGATTTACCGTTTATGGAACTGCTAGAAATCCAAAAAATTATCCAGACTCTATGATTCCACTTCTGCCTTTAGATGTCACTGACGAGCAAACGATTCACACATGTATCTCTAATTTAATGGCGAAAGAGGAAAGAATAGATGTGCTTATCAATAATGCAGGTAGAGGAATTAACGGAACTGTTGAAGAAATGCCTATAAAGGAGGCAAAGCATATTTTTGACACCAATTTTTTCGGGGCAGTGGCTGTGGCACAAGCTGTAATCCCGCATATGAGGATGCAAGAGTCTGGTTACATCGTAAATATAACCTCTATTGCAGGATTTATGGGCTTACCTTTTAGAGGTTTTTACTCGGCTTCTAAATCAGCGCTGAATATCATAACAGAATCAATGAGAATGGAATTAAAGCCATTTGGAATTGAGGTCTGTTCATTAGCACCTGGTGATTTTGCTACCGATATAGCGAGTCGAAGGTACAATGCGCCTATTGCTAAAGACTCTCCTTATTTCGAACGTTACAATAATCAACTCAAACAAATAGACTATCACGTTGACGGGGCCATGAATCCAGAAATTGTGGGAGAGGTTATTTACAATATTGTCAATAAATCAGAAGTGCGCGTGAATTACGCTGTAGGCTCTTTTTTACAAAAATTATCAATTTATCTTAAACGACTGCTTCCTTCAAAACTCTTTGAAGCGATACTTTCAAATCACTACAAACAATAAGCTTTTATTATGAAATTTTTTATCGATACTGCAAATTTAGAGCAAATTAAAGAGGCCCAGGCCTTAGGTATATTAAACGGGGTGACTACGAACCCTTCTCTTATGGCTAAAGAAGGTATTACGGGCCATGACAATATTTTAAAGCACTATAAAGCGATCTGTGACATTGTTGATGGAGACGTCTCGGCAGAGGTGGTTTCTACCGATTTTGAAGGTATGGTAAAAGAAGGTGAGGCTTTAGCTGATCTACATCCGCAAATTGTTGTTAAAGTACCTATGATCAAAGAGGGTCTCAAGGCAATAGCTTACTTTACAGAACAAGGAATACGCACAAACTGTACTTTAGTTTTTTCTGTAGGTCAGGCTTTATTAGCTGCTAAAGCAGGAGCTACATATGTTTCTCCTTTTATCGGCAGATTAGATGACATTTCCACAGATGGATTGGTTCTAATCGAAGATATTAGAACTGTTTATGATAACTATGAGTATGATACTCAAATATTAGCAGCCTCTGTAAGGCACACGATGCACATTGTGGAATGTGCTAAGATTGGAGCAGATGTTATGACTGGACCATTGAATGCAATTGAAGGCTTGCTAAAGCATCCTTTAACAGATAGTGGTTTAGAAAAGTTTTTATCAGACTACGCAAAGGGTAATTCTTAAAAATTTGACCTAAAGCAGTCTCAGAATTCGTTAATTTTGCGCAACAAAAAAAACGACTATGCTTTCTGTTTCTAACTTGTCCATTCAATTTGGTAAAAGGGTTTTATTTGATGAGGTGAATGTGAACTTCACTCATGGAAATTGTTATGGAATTATCGGTGCCAATGGAGCGGGAAAGTCAACCTTTATGAAGGTGCTTTCTAATACAATGGAGCCTACTTCGGGATCTATACACCTCGAGCCAGGTAAAAGAATGTCTGTTTTAGAACAAAATCACAACGCCTATGATCAGTATATGGTTTTAGAATCCGTTGTCATGGGCAATAAGTCGCTCTTTGAAGTCAAAAATGAAATCGATGCCCTATATGCTGATTACAGTGACAAGAATGCAGATAGAATAGGGGAGTTACAGGTCGTGTTTGAAGAAATGAATGGATGGAATGCTGAAAGTGAAGCGGCAGCATTATTATCTAACCTGGGGATTTCAGAGGATCTTCACTATACCCAAATGTCTGATATAGATCCTAAATTAAAAGTACGTGTTCTTCTGGCACAAGCCTTGTTTGGTACTCCTGATCTTCTGATCATGGATGAGCCCACCAATGATCTTGATTATGAAACCATATCATGGTTAGAAGATTTTTTAGCCCAGTACGAACATACGGTTCTTGTTGTTTCCCATGATCGTCACTTTTTGGATTCGGTTTGCACACATATTGCAGATATAGATTTTGGGAAAATCAATCTTTTTTCTGGCAATTATACATTTTGGTACGAAAGTAGTCAACTTGCTGCTAGACAAAGGGCACAGCAAAATAAAAAGGCTGAAGAAAAAGCTAAGGAGCTTCAAGAGTTTATACTGCGATTTAGCGCTAACGTGGCCAAGAGTAAGCAAGCCACATCTAGAAAGAAAATGCTTGATAAATTAAAGGTTGATGATATAAAACCTTCTTCAAGGCGTTACCCAGCAATTATTTTCGAAAAAGAAAGAGAAGTAGGGGATCAAATACTCGAGGTGCACGATTTAGAAGCACATTCTGAGGATGGAGACATGCTGTTTTCTAATATCAATTTGAATATGGTTAAAACTGATAAGGTGGCTGTAATTTCAAAGGATTCTCGAGCAAGCTCTGCTTTTTATCAAATAATTTCTGATCAACAATCTCCTGTTACTGGAACTTTTAGATGGGGAGTCACAACTACACAGTCCTATTTGCCTTTAGATAACGATTCTTTTTTCAATGATGAAAACATGAATTTAGTAGATTGGCTTAGACAATATGCTCAGACCGATGAAGAAAAAGAAGAAGTGAATTTAAGAGGTTTTTTAGGTAAGATGCTTTTTAGTGGAGAAGAGGCACTAAAAAAATCTACAGTATTATCGGGAGGAGAAAAGGTGAGGTGTATGTTAAGTAGAATGATGTTGCAGCGCGCCAATGTTTTAATGCTTGATGAGCCTACAAATCACCTTGATTTGGAAAGTATCACGGCATTTAATAACTCTCTAAAAAACTTCAAAGGAAATTTATTGTTGACTACCCATGATCATGAATTTGTTTCGACTGTTGCTAATAGGATAGTAGAGTTAACTCCAAATGGTGTAATCGATCGCTATATGAATTTTGATGACTATATGAGCGATAAAGGAATTAAGGCACTTAGAGAAAAAATGTACGCTTAATACATAAGTCTCTTATTCAATATGAGAAGAGCAGTTCTTATTAATTAGACATTAAAGTACTTCGAATTCCAAATAAAAGGATTGAAATTTTTTCCTAAGGCAAATGCGTAGAAGACGGTGATTCCTACCACACCTTTAAACATAAACATGTAGAGTATAAACCAATTTGCTAAGTCTTCATTTTTAGAAAACAACCCACTAGGAATTAAGCTTGTTAAAAGGAAAGACAGCAAGGCAAGTGTAATCAAAAGATGAACAGGTCCTCTCATTGGCCACACAAAGCCTTTTCTATACCAACTTAGATCGTTGCCCCATTTGTGTATCAAGTAATAATAACCATTTCCGATTGGAGCGAATAATAGTGGGTCATCTTTGTCTTCTAATTTGAAAAGTTTAGAAGGTGCCATCACTTTTAATCCTTCTAAATTTACGCGATGTTCCTCTTCTAATCTATCCATTTTTTCGACTGCCTCTTGGGGTAACTGTGGTTTGAAATATTTGATATCAAGAAAACGTAGACGATATAACACACAAATCTTCTCTATATTTTCAATAGTGTATACACGTGTAGAATCTAAAAGATCAATATTAAATGCGTTTGAATTACCTTCTTTGGTGAGCCTTGAATTTAAATCTTCTTCAGGAGTTGAAGTTCTCAAATTCTGTTTAGCTATAAAATTGTCGAATATCTCTTGATGATTTTGAGATTGAATTTGCTGCAGTTCTTCTTCAATATTGGTCTTATTCCACATTACACTTCATTTTTATTTAAAAGTATAGAATAAATTATATAACCTAAAAATTTGTTTAAGGCAAATTTTACCTCAATTCGACATTAAAAGATTCAATAAGTGCTTTAGTAATTCTTCCCATTGTACTGTCAATTTGCTTATCAGTAAGGGTTTTGTTTTTGTCTTCGAGAATAAAGCTCAATGCATAAGATTTTTTGCCCTCCGGCAACTCTTTTCCTTCGTAAACATCAAACAGGGAGACTTCTTTTAATAATTTTGAAGCGGCTTGATGTGCTACTTCTTCTAACTGATCAAAGCCAAGACTGTTATCAATGAGCAAAGCTAAATCCCTTTTGACTTTAGGAAATTTGTTGAGTTCGTTAAATTTAGGATTTTCATTTTGACGGGCTATTTCGCAAAAGTAATCCCATTCAATAATTGCAGCATAAACCTGTTGAGAAGTGTCGTTTTGAGTTAAAATTTCTGATGAGAGACATCCAATTTGAGCTATTTTTTGATTGTTGTATTTGTATTCCAATCCATACTCAAAAACCTCATTTTGAATTGTGGAGGTTTTTTCAGTAGTAATTCCAAATCGCTCGCAAAGTGCTATTATAAGACCTTTTATGTCAAAAAAACTAGAATTTTGTTCAGTTGTAACTGCCCAATGTGCTTTTTGTTTTTTTCCCGAAAGATATAGACAGAGTTGATTCTTTTCTACGTACTGTTCGTTATAACAACTATATGTTTTTCCAAATTCGTAGAGTTTAAGGTTTTGTTGCTGTCTATTTATGTTATGATTAATAACTTGCAGACCAGAGTGAATTAAGTTATCTCTCATTACATTTAAATCTTGACTAAGGGGATTTAAAATGGAGACCTGTTCACTGTTCAAGTTGTGTTTTGGGGCAATCAGACTGTTGGTTATTATTTCATAAAAACCAAGAGATGATAGCAATGAGGCTGTTTTATCTTGAAAAGCTAAGTTTCCTTGATTAGTATGATTTACCAATGAGCTATTTAGTTTTTGGGCAACAGGAATGTTGTGATATCCATAAACTCTAAGCACCTCTTCAATTACATCGATGTCTCGAGTGACATCCCATCGATAAAGTGGAATGCTAAGTCCATATCCGGCTTCATTTACACTCAAAACCTTTATTTCTAATGCGGTGAGAATTTGTTGAACATCTTTTTCAGGAATTTGAACTCCGGCAATTTTATTGAGTTTTTCAAAACTCATAAAAAACTGAGGAGCCTCGAACTTTTTTGGGAATAAATCTTGTAGTTCTGAGGAAATTATTCCTCCGGCAATTTCTTCGATTAGAATTGCTGCCTGTTTTAGGCCGTGTTCAGTTAATTCGATGTCAATTCCTCTTTCGAATCTGAACGAGGCATCGGTACTAAGACCGTGGCGCTTTGCTGATTTTCTAGTGGTAACAGGGTCAAAGAAAGCACTTTCTAAAAATATTGTGGTAGTTTTTTGAGTGACTCCTGAATGTTCTCCTCCAAATATTCCCGCAAGACACATGGGTTTTTCCGCATCACAAATAACTAAATCCTCAGCACTTAAATCTCTTTCGACTCCGTCTAAAGTGGTGAATTTTTCATTTTCAACAGCATTTCGAACTATAACTTTTTGTCCTGTAATTTTATCAAAGTCAAATGCATGAAGTGGTTGTCCAATAGAATGCAAAACATAGTTGGTGATATCGACTATATTATTTATTGAATTAAGACCAATTGCCTTCAATCTGTTTTTCAGCCAGTTGGGGGATTCTGAAACCTTACAGTCAGAAATAACAATTCCACAATATCTTGGAGCTGCTGCTGCATTCAAAACGTCAATCTCTACACTGTGTTCTCTTTTTTCGACGTGAAATTTATTGGTTGAAGGTAAATTGAAATTGTTTTCGTGTCCTTTAACTTCAAGATAGGCTCGTAGGTCTCTTGCTACGCCATAATGACTCATCGCATCGCATCGGTTTGGAGTTAATCCAATTTCAAAAACATGATCTATTACAACATCAAATATTTCTGAGCAAGGAGTACCGGGTTCAAGTGATGACTCTAAAATCATAATGCCATCGTGATTTTCTCCTAAGCCAATTTCATCCTCTGCACAAATCATTCCTTGACTAACTTCTCCTCTTATTTTGCTCTTTTTGATTTTAAAGGATTCGCCAGAGTTTGTGTGTAATGTAGTATTAACTTTGGCCACTACAACCTTTTGACCTTGTGCTACGTTGGGTGCACCACATACAATCTGCACAGACTCATCTTCTCCTATATCAACTTGAGTGACTTTTAGCCGATCAGCATTTGGGTGCTGCTCGCAAGATAGTACATGACCTACGACTATTCCGTCAAAACCTCCTTTTACACTCTCGTATGTTTGAACACCTTCTACTTCTAAACCTAAATTGGTTAAAATTTCAGACGTTTCATCGACATTAAGGTCAAACTCGAGATAATCTTTAATCCACTGGTTAGCAATCTTCATAGATGTTATTTAATGGGACAAATATAAATAGAACTGTAGTACTTGAGCAGCAAGATAGATCAATAAATACTTTACCTAAATCAAAGAGACGATATGATCTCCCACAGCTTTCGTGCCATAAGTACTGCCTGCATCTAAATCTTTTGTAACAATCTTTTCTTCAAGCGATTGCATTACTGCGTTTCGAATAGACAAAGCTTCTTCTTGTAAGTTCAAATGCTCTATTAACATAGCTGCCGATAGAATTGATGCTATGGGGTTGGCAATATCTAATCCCTTTGCTTGTGGATAGGACCCGTGAATCGGCTCAAAAAGAGCACCCTTGTTTCCGACAGAGGCAGAGGCTAGTAAACCAATTGATCCGCCAATAACGCTTCCCTCGTCGGACAGGATATCACCAAACATATTTTCGGTTAAAACAACATCAAATTGCGATGGGTTTAGTACCATTTGCATTGCAGCGTTATCTACAAAAAGAAAATCAAGTGTAACTCCTGGGTAATGAGATGCAACTTCTTTAACGACTTTTCTCCATAGTCTTGAAGATTCTAGGACATTAGCTTTGTCAACAAGTGTCACTTTATTTCTTCGTGTCTGTGCTGATTTAAAGGCTAAGTGCGCTATTCGTTCAATTTCATACTGATGATAACCACATAAATCAGATGCAAAACTTTGATCTTCGGAGAGGTGTTTTTCGCCAAAATAAATACCTCCCGTTAATTCTCTATAGATTATAAAATCGGTTCCTTTTATTATTTCGGCTTTCAGAGGAGCTTTATCGATAAGGCTTGGATAACATTCTACTGGACGAATATTGGCAAATAATTCAAGTGCTTTTCTCAAGGCTAAAAGGCCTTGTTCAGGACGAACCTTAGCGCTTGGGTCATTGTCGTATTTTGGATCACCAATTGCACCAAACAAAACAGCATCACTATTTAAACATATCTCTACTGTTTCTGGGGGAAGAGGGTTTCCTGTTTCATCAATCGCACATGCGCCCATCAGGGCTTCGGTGTAATTGAATTGATGCTGGTATTTGTCTGCAATTTTGTCGAGTACTTTCTTAGCCTGTTTTATAACTTCAGGACCAATACCATCTCCGGATAAAACGGCTATTTTGTAATTCATTTATCTAAATTTTTTTCAAACTTATTGATTTCAGCCTTCTTGCTGAGTAAAAAGTCTATATCATCGAAACCATTGAGTAAACAATACTTTTTATAAGAATCGATATCAAAAGAACTTTCAATTTCCAAAACAGGTATAATGCATTTTTGTGTCTCTAAGTCGACTTCGATAATGGTTTCTGGGTCTGCCTCTAATTTTTCTAAAATAGAGTTCAACTCGTGCTGTTCAATTTGAATAGGAAGGATTCCATTGTTCAATGCATTCCCTTTAAATATATCTGCAAAAAAACTTGAAATAACAACCTTGAAACCATAGTCAGCTATGGCCCATGCTGCGTGTTCTCTTGAAGAACCACAACCAAAATTTGCACCTGCTACTAAAATTGCACCTGAGTATTTAGGATTATTCAAAACAAATTCTTTGTTTAGCTCAGTGTCGTTCAAATACCTCCAGTCTCTAAATAAATTTTCACCAAAACCAATTTTATTGGTCGCCTTTAGAAACCTAGCTGGAATGATTTGATCGGTATCGACGTCCGAAATAGGAAGTGGTACTGCCTTAGATTGAAGTCTTGTAAATTTTTCCATATGAATCTTAGGTTAGTGATGTGATTTTTCCTTCTACAGCTGTATTTGCTGCGATCAACGGGCTTGTAAGTAAAGTTCTAGATCCAGGACCTTGCCTTCCCTCAAAATTTCGATTTGAAGTGGAAACACAGTATTCATTTGCTGGAATTTTATCTTCATTCATTCCAAGACATGCCGAACAGCCAGATTGTCTAATCTCAAACCCAGCCTCTTCAAAAATTTGATTTAAACCTTCTTTCTGAATTTGGGCTGCAACCTGTTGTGAACCAGGTACAATTAAGGCGTTGACATTATCTGCTTTGCGCTTGCCTTTGATATAGCTTGCAACCATTCTAAAATCTTCAATCCTAGAATTTGTGCAACTACCTATAAAAACATAGTTTATAGTTTTTCCTAACAGCTCTTCTCCTGCATTAAAGCCCATATATTCAAGCGCTTTGACTTCTGTTTCATTTTTGGCTACTGGAATTTGAGCATCTAAGGCCATTCCCATTCCTGGATTTGTTCCATAAGTAATCATCGGAGCGATATCTGCTGCACTAAATTGATATTCCTTGTCAAAAGTTGCTTCCTTATCTGAGTGTAGGGTTTTCCAGTAAGCTAGTTTTTCATCCCATGCCTCTACTTTAGGGGCGAATTCCCGATCTTTAACGTAAGAGAACGTCGTCTGGTCAGGAGCAATCATTCCTCCTCGTGCACCCATTTCAATACTCATATTACAGATGGTCATTCGACCTTCCATGCTCATATCTTGAAAGACATCCCCAGCGTATTCTACAAAATAACCAGTCCCTGCGTTAGTGCCGAGCTGTGCTATGATGTAGAGAATGACATCTTTTGGTCCAACATTGTGCCCTAATTTACCGTTTACGGTAATTCTCATGGTTTTTGGTTTATTCATCAACACGCATTGAGATGCAAAAACTTGTGCAACTTGAGAGGTTCCAATTCCGAAGGCAATTGTACCAAACGCTCCATGAGTAGAAGTGTGACTATCACCACAAACCATTGTCATTCCTGGTTGTGTTATACCTAATTCGGGTGACATCACATGAACAATTCCTTGATATGGGTGCCCTAATCCGTACAGTGTAACACCAAATTTTTCACAATTATTGGTGAGTGTATCCACTTGCTTTCTTGAAAGGGCATCTTTAATGGTCAGATGCTGATTAATTGTCGGAACATTATGGTCTGCAGTGGCGACTGTTTTGTCTGTTCGCGCCATGTCAATTCCTTTTTCTTCAAGCTCTGCAAATGCCTGAGGTGAGGTAACTTCGTGGATTAAGTGTTTGTCAATGTAGAGAATCTGAGGACCGTCTGGAACAGTATCGACGATATGTGCATCCCAGACTTTGTCAAAAAGAGTTTTTCCCATAAAATTTTAGCTTACTGGAGAGGGTTTAATGTTTACTTCTTTCATAATGAGGTGAATATCCTCATTGACGATTTCTTTTTTCTTATCAGCATGTGATAAGAAGGTTTGGTAGGCACTGTCTAGTTGAACTTTGCTCAATTCATACCCTATTTCTTTCGCCCTGTAGGCCAAAGCTGCTCTTCCAGATCGTGCGGTCAAAATAATTGAAGAAATGTTGACCCCAACATCATTTGGATCAATTATTTCGTAGGTCTCTCGATTTTTGATAACACCATCTTGGTGAATTCCAGAACTGTGCGCGAACGCATTAGAACCCACTATGGCCTTGTTAGGCTGAACAGGCATTCCCATTTTATCCGAGACCATCTGACTTGTATCATAAAGCAATTTGCTGTTAATACTTGTGTCTAAATTTAGACCGGGATGTTGTCGCATAATCATAATAACTTCTTCTAAAGACGTATTACCAGCACGTTCTCCAATACCGTTGATTGTGCATTCTATTTGACGTGCTCCATTTACAACACCTGCTATAGAATTGGCAGTGGCTAATCCTAAATCATTGTGACAGTGGCAAGAAATAATAGCTTTGTCGATATTTTTTACGTTATCGATCAGATATTTAATTTTTTCACCATATTGCTCTGGCAAACAATAACCAGTAGTGTCTGGTATATTGAGTACAGTAGCACCACTTTTTATAACCTCTTCACAAACCTGAGCTAAGAAAACGTTATCTGTTCTACCTGCATCCTCAGCGTAAAACTCAACATCGTCTACAAAGTTTTTGGCATAGGCCACTGCTTGCTTTGCGCGTTCTATAATCGTATTTCGGTCTGATTTAAATTTGTGTATAATATGTGAATCAGATGTTCCTATTCCTGTATGAATTCGAGGTCTAAGAGCTGGTTTGAGCGCCTCGGCTGCTACCTCAATATCTTTTTTTACAGCACGAGTCAATCCGCATACAGAGGCGTTTTTGACCAGTTTTGCAATTTCATTTACCGCCTTAAAATCTCCAGGGGATGAAATTGGAAAACCAGCTTCAATTACGTCAACGCCTAAAAGGTCCAAACGTTCAGCGATAATAAGCTTCTCGCTCTCGTCTAATTTACATCCAGGAACTTGTTCTCCATCCCTTAGTGTGGTGTCAAAAATATGAACCTTGTCTGTTTTCATGAAGCAAAGATATATCTAGCTTGCGAAAGTAATCTTACTCGATTCATTATTTTTGAAAAGGATGTTGTAATTTACAACGCTAAACGTTAAACATTAAATATAAATTCACTTGTTATCAGTGAGTTAACTCTAGAATAAATACGATGACAATTAACTCAAAGGACAATTTGTTTGTTTTAATTAAATCGCTCTCAAAGTCAGAAAAAAGACAATTTAAATTGTACGTTGGAAGATTGGGTGTAAACTCGGATTCTAAATTCCTCAGTTTGTTTACTATTCTAGATAAACAAAAAGAGTACGATGAAAAACAAATATTAGAGAGTGGTGTTGTTAAAAAATCTCAACTTTCTAATCTTAAAGCGCACTTGTATAAACAGCTTCTTGTCAGTTTGCGCTTGAATCCAGCAGTTCAAAATACTCGAATTCAAATTAGAGAACAATTAGACTTTGCCACAATACTTTATCAAAAGGGTTTATATCGTCAAAGCCTGAAGATATTGGATAAAGCCAAGTCAATCGCGTTAGAACATGAAGAGAAAAATATGGCTTATGAAATCGTGGAATTTGAAAAGCATATTGAAACACAATTCATTACTCGAAGTATACCTAGACGGGCAGAAGAGTTAGTTCAACAGACTACTAGGCTGTCTGAATTAAATCATTTGACCTCTACACTTTCTAATTTGTCGATCAATCTTTACGGCATGATGCTCAAGGTAGGATATGTTCGTAGTGATAAGGATCTTAAACGTGTTCAAACTTATTTTGAAAAACATTTGCCTGTTTTTGATTTGAATGACATGGATTTTAGAGAAAAATTATGGTGGTATAAAACACATTTGTGGTACAGTTTTCTGACTCAAGATTTTTTGTCCTCGTACAAGTTTTCGTCGAAATGGGTTTCCTTATTTGTGGCTTCTCCGGAGATGATTTACTCTCATCCCGTTTTTTATATTAAAGGAAATCACTATTTGCTTGAATCACTGTTTTTTTTGAAATATCACACTCAATTTAAACAAGTGTTGCATGAGTTTGTTCAAACTACTACACAAGTGGATTTTCCGCATAATGACAATCTGAAAGCACTTATTTTTCTCTACACCGAGCTCAACAAACTGAATTCTTTTTTCATTGAAGGAGACTTTTCAAATGGACTCAGGCATGTCAAAGACATTTTAAGAGGAATAGTAGTGCATAAAGAACTTATCGATGAACATCATATCATGCTGTTGCATTATAAAATAGCTTGTTTGTATTTTGGAAATGGCGATCATCGAAATTGTATAAGGCACCTTGAGCTCATTATTAAAAGCAAGAAATTAAAAATGAGAGAGGATCTGATGTGTTTTGCAAGGGTGCTTTCGTTGGTGGCTCATTACGAATCTGGGCAAGATTATCACCTTGAAGTGCAGCTTAAACAGACGTATAAATTTTTACTGAAAATGAATGATTTGCATTCAGTCCAAAATGAAATGTTGAAATTTTTAAGAAACCTAGGAGGTATTTTCCCAGGGGAGTTAAGGGCGGAATTTCTGAAATTATACAACAACTTAAAACAGTATGAATACCATCCTTACGAGAAGCGTGCTTTTCTATATTTAGACGTCTTGTCTTGGCTTGAAGCGAATTTACAAAACAAAACCGTGGGTGAGGTGATAAGGGAGAAATACCTACAGCTCGGCCGCTAATTCCTTTCGTATAATCTTCCAGATATCTGTATGCGGTAATTCAGCATTGATTTCAATTTCTTTGCCTGAAACAGGATGAATGAATTTTAGTGTTTTCGCTAAAAGTGATATACTTTGATCTCGATTCGATCTATTGGACCCGTACTTTAAATCACCTTTTACAGCGTTTTGATTATGAGATAATTGCACTCTAATTTGGTGATGTCTTCCTGTTTCAAGTGTTACTTTAAGCAGGGTGTATGATTTAAGTCTAAATAACACTTTATAGTGCATAACAGCTTTCTTGGTTTTGTCTCCTTTTTCAATGGACACGAAGGATTTATTTAGCTTATTGTTTCTTACTAAATAATGTTCTAAACGTTGCTGCTCTTTCGTTACTATGCCTTCGACTACAGCCCAGTACGTCTTGTGTACGTGCTTTTCGGCAAACATCTTATTCATTCTGCTAAGTGCTTTTGAAGTTTTAGCAAATAAAACTACCCCTGAAGTAGGTCGATCGATGCGGTGTATGACTCCTAAAAACACATTGCCTGGCTTTTCGTCTCTTTTTTTGATGAATTGCTTAGTGATTTCAACTAATGGTGTGTCTCCAGTAATATCACCTTGCACTAATATACCAGATGGTTTATTTACAGCTATAAGGTGATTATCTTCGTATAAAATCGCGATCACGCCTTAGTATTGTTCTTGTTCAGATGGAAAACTGTTGTCTTTTGTGTCTTGCACGTACTGTTGCACTGCTTTTGTAATGTCACTTTCTAAATCGAGATACCTTCTTAAGAATCTAGGACTAAACTCTTTATTCATTCCGAGCATATCATTGACTACAAGAACTTGTCCATCTACTTTTGGGCCGGCGCCAATTCCTATAATAGGAATGCTGGTATTATTACTCACAATTTCAGCCAATTTAGCAGGCACTTTTTCTAATACAATGGCAAAACATCCTATTTTTTCAAGAAGTGCTACATCTTCTAATAACTTTTTGGCCTCAGCCTCTTCACGAGCTCGAACGGAATAAGTGCCAAATTTATAAATTGACTGTGGAGTCAAGCCTAAATGCCCCATTACAGGAATACCTGCTTGAATAATTCTGCTTAAAGATTCTTTTATTTCAGCTCCACCTTCTACTTTAACAGCGTGAGCTCCACTTTCTTTCATAATCCTAATGGCTGATCTCAACGCTTCTTTGGAATCACTCTGATAAGAGCCAAAGGGGATATCGACAACAATAAGAGCTCTATTTACGGCTCTCACCACTGCTGAAGCGTGATAGATCATATGGTCTAGGGTGATTGGCAAGGTGGTTTCGTGACCTGCGAATACATTACTTGCAGAATCTCCGACTAAAATCACATCTATTCCTGCGGCATCTACTAATCTGGCAGTAGAATAATCGTATGAAGTTAGCATTGCTACCTTCTGTTTATTCAACTTCATTTCTTGCAATGATTTTACCGTTATTCTTTTATATTGTTTTTTTGCAGTAGACATAATAAAATTTTAATAATGCAATTTACGAAGAGAACATTAATAGTGCTTATGATATTTTCAATTGGTTCACTCTTTGGTCAATCAAAGCCATCAGATTTAGTCAAAACTTTTTTTGAAGATTTTCATAGACAGGACATTTTGCAATTAGCTAATCATTTTGTCAGTGATGCTGTTATGAAATCGATAAGTCAAGATACATCTGGTCAAACTAAAATTTCTACAGTGGCAATCGAAAGATTCGTTCAAAGCATTGGTTCAATTCCATCAAACCGAAAATTTGAAGAGAAAATTTTAGCCTACCAGGTGCAAGAAGACAATTTAATGGCACAAGTTTGGACTCCTTATGAATTTTACGTCGACCAAAAGTTATCCCATACCGGTGTTAATCTGTTTGTTTTGAGTAAAGTAAATGAAGAGTGGAAAATTGTTTTTTTGATCGACACACGCTACCGTTGATTATTTAACAATCTGTAAAGGCTACGTTTATAGCCAAACCACCTTTTGAAGTTTCCTTATATTTTACACTCATATCTTTGGCGGTTTCCCATAAGGTGTGAATTACCTCATCCAATGATACTTTTGAATCGGCGGGGTCTGAAGCCAAGGCTAATTCAGCTGCATTGATTGCCTTAATGGCACCCATGGAATTGCGCTCTATACAAGGTATTTGAACTAGTCCTTTGATGGGATCGCAGGTCAATCCAAGATGGTGCTCCATTGCGATTTCAGCGGCCATCATAACCTGCTCAGGACTTCCACCCATCACCTCTGTTAATCCTGCTGCAGCCATTGCCGAGGAGACTCCAATCTCTGCTTGGCATCCGCCCATAGCGGCTGAAATAGTAGCCCCTTTTTTGAAAATGCTGCCAATTTCTCCTGAGACTAAGAGAAATTTTCGAATATGATTGATATCCGCTTGGTGATTTTCAATCGTAAGGTAGTAGAGTAGGACCGCAGGTATAACTCCAGCACTTCCATTAGTTGGAGCGGTTACTACGCGCCCTAATGCTGCATTAACCTCGTTAACAGCAAGTGCGTAACAACTGACCCATTGTAGAATTTCACGAAATTTCACCTCTGTTGCACGTATGGCTTCAACCCAATCAGAAACATCCTTGTAGATGCTGTTTTTAATCAGTTTGTGATGAAGATCAAAAGCTCTTCGCTTGACATTTATACCTCCAGGAAGAATCCCTTCACTATGACAACCCTCATAAATTGATGAAAGCATTGTATTCCAAATAAAGTCTAACTGTTCATTGACTTCTTCCTCACTGGCAATGCAGCACTCATTCTCTAATACGATTTGTGAAATTGATTTAGATGATTCAGTACAATAAGAGGTTAAATTTTGTGCTGAATTTATGGGATATTTGAGATTGAATTCCTTTTGTGGTCCATCAATAACACCGTTTTCGTCTTCTACAAAACCTCCACCTACGGAGTAATATGTCTTTACAATACGATTTGAATCTTTACCCTTTAAGGTAGCTTCAAATTTTAATGTGTTAGCGTGTTGAGGTATACTAATGAAATCAAAATGGATATTTTGATCAATATTGAAAGCTATTTCAAATGCTGAAGCAAGTTGTAGCCTTTTTTTCGTTTTAATGCTTTCAAATGAATGCAAAATAGAAGACGTTGATATTTGCTTATAATCTTTTGACTCAAGTCCCATACAGAGGGCAATGTCTGTAGCATGACCTTTTCCTGTTAAGGCCAAAGAGCCATATAAACTTACATCAAGGCTCTTTATATCGCTTAATTTTGTCTCCTTTCTTAGTTGTGTTATAAAGTGTTGAGCAGCCTTCCATGGACCTAAGGTGTGTGAACTCGATGGGCCAACACCAACTTTAAACATGTCAAATACACTTATTGCATTCATTAAATACACCCTGATTTCTGTCGAAATTACATTATTTCTGTAATCCAATCTCAAAAAAATGACAGCTTGTCAGTTTTATTACAATGGCATACTGATTGACATAGGTTGATATAGAAAAATTGAATTAAAATACTATGAGTAAAATAATAGGTATTGATTTAGGAACTACGAATTCTTGTGTTTCTGTAATGGAAGGTAATGATCCAGTTGTTATTCCCAATGCAGAGGGGAAAAGAACAACTCCGTCTATGATCGCTTTTGTCGAAGGTGGAGAAATTAAAGTTGGTGATTCTGCAAAGCGTCAAGCTGTCACAAACCCAGAAAAAACAATTTATTCGATAAAGCGTTTTATGGGGAATAAATTTTCTGAATCTTCGAAAGAAGTAAACAGAGTCCCTTATAAAGTTTTAAAGGGAGATAATGATACACCAAGAGTGGATATAGACGGGAGACTTTACTCTCCACAAGAACTCTCCGCAATGATTCTTCAAAAAATGAAGAAAACAGCTGAAGACTATCTTGGACAAGATGTAAGTAGAGCCGTAATTACAGTTCCGGCTTATTTTAACGATGCTCAACGTCAAGCGACTAAAGAGGCCGGAGAAATTGCGGGTCTTGCGGTAGAACGAATTATCAATGAGCCCACTGCAGCATCTCTTGCCTACGGTTTAGATAAAAAAACCACAGATCAAAAAATCGTTGTTTTTGATTTTGGTGGAGGAACACACGATGTGTCGATTTTAGAATTAGGAGACGGTGTTTTTGAAGTTTTAGCTACAGATGGAGATACACACTTAGGAGGCGATGATGTTGATCAAAAAATTATTGATTGGTTAGCAGAAGAATTCAAATCTGATGAAGGAATTGATTTAAGAGGCGATTCAATGGCGCTGCAACGCTTAAGAGAGGCTGCAGAAAAAGCGAAAATTGAATTATCTGCTTCAGCACAGACAGAAATAAACTTACCATACGTAACTGCGACTGCTTCAGGACCAAAACACTTGGTGAGAACACTTTCTAGAGCAAAATTCGAGCAGCTCATCGATGATTTAGTAGAACGTACAATTCGTCCATGTGAAACTGCACTTTCAAATGCAGGATTGTCGAAAAGTGATATAGACGAAATTATTCTTGTTGGAGGCTCTACAAGAATCCCTGCAGTTCAAGCTGCTGTTGAAAAATTCTTTGGTAAAGCACCTTCAAAAGGAGTAAATCCAGATGAGGTTGTAGCAGTTGGAGCTGCGATACAAGGTGGTGTACTAACAGGTGATGTAAAAGATGTATTGCTCTTAGACGTTACACCACTTTCATTGGGAATTGAAACCATGGGAGGAGTTTCTACTAAATTAATTGAATCTAATACGACGATTCCAACCAAGAAATCTCAAGTGTTTTCGACAGCTGCTGATAATCAACCCTCAGTTGAGATTCACGTTATCCAAGGAGAGCGTCCAATGGCTGGTGACAATAAAACCATAGGTAGATTTCATTTAGATGGTATTCCACCAGCACCGAGAGGAACACCTCAAATTGAAGTTACTTTCGATATTGACGCCAATGGTATAATCAAAGTTTCAGCAACGGATAAGGCTACAGGTAAATCTCAAGACATTCGTATTGAGGCTTCTTCAGGACTTACTCAGGAAGAAATTGAGAAAATGAAAGCCGAAGCTGAAGCCAATGCAGAATCTGATAAGAAGGTCATGGAAAAGGCCGATACGCTCAATAAGGCGGATCAAATGATTTTTGAAACAGATAAGCAACTCAAAGAATTTGGAGATAAATTATCTGATGATAAGAAAAAGCCGATTGAAGAAGCTTTGGATGCCTTGAAAAAGGCCTACGAGACTAAAGAGGTTGAAGCGATTCAACCTGCTCTAGATCAAATCAATGAAGCCTGGAAGAACGCTTCTGAAGAGATGTACAAAGCTCAGGCTGAAAATGGAGGAGGAGCTGATACCGATGCTGGGTCAGGAGCTGAAAGCAGTGCTGAAGAACCTGGAGAGGATGCAGATAATGTTGAGGACGTAGATTTCGAAGAAGTAAAATAAGATTTAGTACATATTTTTTCGTTGAAAAGAAGCCACAATTTTAGTGGCTTCTTTGCTTTTATAGAAAAAACAATGTTATATTTACTGCCCGTTAGGAGAGATGGCAGAGTGGTCGAATGCGGTGGTCTTGAAAACCATTGAGGGTCACACCTCCGGGGGTTCGAATCCCTCTCTCTCCGCAAATAAAGCCCCAAATGGGGCTTTTCTTTTTTAAGGTTAAACCTTATTAAAAAATAGTGGTCTTATTAAAGAATTTATGTATTTATTATGCGTTACTTTTTTGCATTAATCGCACTAGTACTGGTATCTCAATCTTGTATTGAGCCAGTGCAGCCTGAGTTCCAATACATTGAAAATGTTTTGTTTGTAGAAGGACTGGCGTCTACAGCTGAAGGCACAAGTTTTGTCAGTATACGACAGGCTTCTACCGAATTTGGTATTTATCAAACCTCTTTTCTAGAAGGAGCATCAGTAAGAGTAGAGAATATAGACAATGGGGTTCAAACAACGTTTTCAGAAGACCTCGAAAGTTATGTTGCTCCAACTGATTTTGTTGTTAATCCTGGAGAATCTTATAAACTCATTGTAAATCTACCGGATGGCAGAAGAATAGAGTCAAATGCTGAAAGTACTGCTGATGCTGTTGAGATCAACGACGTTCAAATAAATTATGAGTCAGAGCTCTATTTTGACGAAGAATTGGAGCGCAACATTCCTGGTCATCAAATGAGGGTTGATTTTTTGGATCCCGTGAATGTTTCTAATTATTACTATTTCACCTATCGACTTTTAGAAGACCTAAAATTTTGCGAACGTTGTTATGACGGAATTTTGAGAGACGGTTCATGTTATAGACCCCCTGGATTTAGAAACTTTCCGGATTACTACGATTATCAGTGCGACACTGAATGCTGGAAAATACGATTTCCAGAATCAATCATATTGTATGATGATCAACTGTCAGACGGATTAACTATTGAAAATTTTTATGTGGATAACCTTCCGCTGTATACCAGAACGGATGCCTTGGTAGAATTACAGCTTTGGACTTTGTCTGAAGAAGCATATAGGTATTACAAAGTGCTTAAAGATTTAGTGGATAATAATATTGGATTTAATGCACCTCCTCCCGCGCCTTTAGTGGGAAATATGAGAAATGTTTTAAATGATGAGGATTTTGTTTTTGGTCGTTTTTCTGTGGCAGCAGCTTCGACTGCAGCAGTCTTTATCGAACGTGAAACGCTCACTGATTTACCTATTGAGTCCATTTTACCCGTTGTATTCGAGCCTACGCTCAATTCGCCTTATCCACCGCCAGCTACTACATTGGCGCCTTGTAATGAATCGAGATATCGCACTGCGATAAAACCTGAAAATTGGATTGACAATGAATAAAGTGATTTTTTACATAGCGCTCATGGGTTTAAGTATAGGTGCTTTTGCTCAAAACAAATTTGAATTAAATGTCGAGGTCATTGATGCTAAGACGAACACTTTTTTAGAAAGTGCGGAGGTGATTATTGAACCCTGTAAATGTGGTGGTGTAACTAATGCAAAAGGATTGTTTGAGATAGAATTGACTGAGGATGATTATAATATATCCATTGCCTACATTGGATACCGCACTGAGCAGCGTAATATTAGATTAGATCGAGACCGCTTTATTCGAGTAGCGCTCAATGAAGAAACAGAGGAGCTTGAGGAGATTGTGCTGAGTGCAAAATCATTGATGGAATCTATTGAATCTCCACAAATGGGGGCACTTTACATCAATACACTGGTCATGAAAAAACTACCTGCTGTTGCTGGTGAATACGACATACTCAAGTCAATGACCATGCTTTCAGGAATCACCAATTCAGGTGAGATCAGTAATGGATTATCAGTGCGAGGAGGAACCTTAGATCAAAACTTACTTCTTTACGAATACGCACCTGTGTTTAATGCAACTCATCTCTTCGGATTATTTTCTGTTTTTACTCCTGAGGCAGTTTCTTCTGTTAATTTATACCGAGCAAATATTCCTTCGAGATACGGAGGTCGTTCAACTTCAGTATTGGATTTGAGAGTGGCGAACCCTTTGGTCGAAAAACCACAAATTAAAGGGTCTTTAGGCATAGTGTCGTCACATTTATCGGTACAATTACCTCTAATTGAGAATAAATTATACCTCGGCGCACACTCAAGAGTGGGCTTTACTGATTTTTTGCTACCCTTATTTTCAAAACGTTTGCAGAACAGCAAGGCTAACTTTTACGACGCAACATTTAAACTACAATACTTAGCTGGTGTCAACGACCAGATTTCACTTACTGCTTTTAGAACTAAGGATTTTTATCAACTCGATTTGATTTCTAAGATTGATAATATTAATTCTGATATTAATCAATACGATTTCTCTACGTCAAATTATTCGTTGAATTGGACACATTCGTTTTCTGATGATGCATACCTCAAGACTATAGCCGTAAATAGTCTATACAGTCCAAAGACGATATTCCCGGATAATGCTTCTGATAACGAAGTGGTTTATTCATCAAGTATTGCTTATCAGTCTCTTCATAATGAATATTACAAGACTGTTAGTGAACGCTTTAAGTACTACATCGGTCAACAGTCTGTCTTTTACAATCTTGAACCAGGTACTTTAGCACCTGGAAGCAGTTTGAGTGTTACGGGTGTGCAATTGGCAAATGAAAAAGCATTATTAGTGTCACCTTATGTTAATGTAGAATTTGCTTTTTCTGATAAACTTAGAACCTCTGTAGGGTTGCGATTTAATCGGTTTGATCTTGATGCTGACGATCAAACACAACCTAACACGAACGAGGAATTTAAGTTAAATACGACTTATTCTGGGTTAGAACCTCGTTTGGGAATAAGTTGGAACCTATCAGACGATAGTTCTATTAAAATGAGTTTTGCACGACTACACCAATACCTTCAAAATATTTATAATTCGACGACTCCTTTGCCCACATCAAGATGGAAATTAAGTGATTCTTATATTAAACCTCAGTCGAGTAATTCGTATGGTTTGGGATATTATAAGTCTCTTCGTGATGGAGAAGTAGACTTTTCTATAGAAGGTTATTACAGAAATTCGGTGAATAATTTAACGTATAAACCTGGAGCAGATTTCTTTTTAGAACCCAGAATTCAAAATGAAATCATTCAGGCTGATGGACAGGCCTATGGAATAGAGCTAAACCTAGCCAAAACCCAAGGAAAAGTCAATGGATGGATTAATTATACCTATTCAAGAAGTTTTTTAAAGTCCTTTGCAGAGAAATTAGGTGATAGAGTGAACAATAACAAATGGTACCCCTCAGATTTCGATAGACCTCATATTTTAAATGCAATTTTAAACCTCGAAGGAGATATTTATAACACATGGAGTTTTAATGCAACCTATCAATCAGGTCGTCCTTATACCGTCGCTAATTCTATTGTCGATATTCAAGATTTAACAGTTCCCATTTTTATAGAGCGTAATAACTCAAGATTACGCCCTTATTACAGGTTTGACTTTTCTTGGAAGGTCAAATATGGAAAAAAAGTAAATCGAAGATGGGTAGGGGATTGGACCTTTACTATTTATAATATTACGGGCCGAAAAAATCCATTTAATCTTTATTATGAGCAAAGACAGGCTAATTTAAACACTGAGATTTTTCTGGATAGTCCTCTTGGATCTTACGAATTGGCCGTTTTAAACTCCCCAATTTTGGCCCTTACTTATAATTTCGTGTTTGACTAAAAGGTGAAACTTTTACGGTATAATAATCTCAAAATCAGGTAGATTAATAATCCAAAAGGACCGGAAAAGAAACAAAATAGTAGACAAGGAATTAAAAATAGATGAGGTATTTCATTTTTTTCTCCATCCCTAGCAATATACATTCCTGCGATAAGATCAAAACACAGATAGTGAACCCAACCTGTTAGCACTAAATTTTCATCAGCAAACATTCCGGTAAGCCCTTCTAAAGTTTGAAACCCATTGATGTCAAAATTTGAAATACCAGAAAAAAGTAAAAATGTGTATAGTACAGCAAATCCAGAAATAACGATTCTAAAAACCCATTGTTGAATGTTTCTGTTGTATGTTCCTACAATGAGAAAAATCCATGCAAAAAAGGCAATACTATTTACGAGCGTATATAAGGAAGAAGCATTCATAGAAGTTATTTTACTTTAAATATACTTAATCTACTATTTTTACGTCATGGCTGAGATTTATCAGTATCCCTTATTAATTTTAGTTGGCTTCACCGTTGGTTTTATAAATACCCTTGCTGGAGGCGGCTCTGTCATTTCTCTGTCATTCCTAATATTTATGGGTTTACCTTCTTCTGTGGCTAATGGTACCAATCGTATCGCTATTGTCATTTCAAATACAATGGCAGTAGCAGGTTTTCGAAGTAAAAATGTAAGCACGACACCCTTTAGTGTATACCTTGGTTTGTCTGCGATTATAGGAGCTTTAATAGGTGCTCAAATTGCGGTAGATATGAATAACGCTATTTTCAACAGGGTTTTGGCCATTGTTATGATCCTTGTTCTTCTATTGATTGCATTAAAACCTAAGCTCAATGCTGATGAAATGATAGAAGAACTCTACGGTAAAAAGCTAAGAGTTTCTATTCCTGTTTTCTTTGTATTAGGAATATATGGAGGGTTTATAAACGCCGGAATTGGATTTTTAATTATTCTTTTTCTTCATTATTACCATAAAATGAGCCTTGTTCGCGTAAACGCCTCCAAAGTGATGATTGTATTGATTTACTCATCAGCCTCACTTTTGGTTTTTATTTTCAATGACAAGGTAAATTGGGCCGTGGGATTAACTATGGCCTTAGGAAATGCTTTGGGCGCCTGGGTTTCTTCTCGTGTTTCAGTTAAAAAAGGCGATGGTTTCGTCAAAACATTTTTAGTCTTAATGATTCTGATTATGGCTATACGACTGTGGTTTTTTTCTTAAACTTAAAAAGAGGTGTATTGTTCAATACGCAAGCCATAACCATTGAGCCCAACACGGTTAATACCTTCGGAATTCGTCATTAAATTTAAGCTCTTAATATTCAGTTCGTGTAGCATCTGTGCTCCAATTCCAAAATCTTTATGGTCCATTTTTACTTTTCTAGACTTGGATTCTGCACTTTTACCTGAGTTGTTTTTGAGATTTAGTAACTGCTGTAAAAAGTGAGATTCGTTTTTTTCTTGATGAATAAATAGAATAGCACCTTTATCAGATAATTCAAGTTTTTTAAGGGCCTTAATGAGATATTCATCCTCACGCTCCAAAAGAGTGTTGAGAATATTTTGATTGGAACGATAGGGGTGAACTCTAGTCAATATGGTTTCTACTGAAGACCATTGTCCTTTGCTTAGGGCAAAGTGAATTTGAGCCGTATTGGTTTGCTCGTAAATATGCAAACTAAATTTTCCGAAAGAGGTTTCAACCGGGTAGCTATCTATTTTTTTAATTAGCCTATCGTGTTGCATCCTATGGGCAACTAAATCTTCAATGCTAATGAGTTTTAAATCTAATTTGTCTGCAATTTTGCGCAGTTCTGGAAGTCTAGCCATGCTACCGTCGTCATTCATGATTTCTACGATTACTCCGGCAGGAGACAAACCGGCTAGCCGAGCTAGGTCAATAGCGGCTTCTGTATGCCCTGTTCGTCTTAAAACCCCACCATCCTTCGCAATCAAAGGAAAGATGTGTCCGGGTTTAGTCAAATCTTGAGGATTTGTTTTTGGATTAACTAAAGCTTTGATCGTTTTTGCTCTATCCTCTGCAGATATTCCAGTGGTTACTCCATCTCCCAATAGGTCTACTGATACTGTGAAAGCTGTTTTGAAGGGATCAGAGTTGTTGGACACCATCATAGGTAGCTCTAATTCCTCACATCTACTTGCAGTTAATGGAGCACAAATAAGTCCTCGACCTTCTTTGGCCAGGAAGTTTACAATTTCGGGAGTGATTTTTTCAGCAGCCACCACAAAGTCTCCTTCATTTTCTCTATTTTCATCATCTACTACAATAACAGGCTTTCCGCACTTAATATCCTCAATAGCTAATGAAATTTGGTCTAATTCTATTCGTTTAGTCTTCAATTTCTTTTTTCAATTTGAATTTAAAGGCATCTTTAAAATTGATTAAAGATTCACCAAAGTTAACTAATCCTCTATCGGCGGTTGCTCTTGAGGTTAAAAATATACTCAGTGGAAAGGTCACTAGTGTCGATAACCAGGCGCCAAGTATCGGACTTATATTTCCTTGTTTGGCATAATTTTCAGCGAAAACACCCAGAAAGTGATACGTGATAAACAAAAGTACTCCTAATACCACAGGTAAACCCAATCCTCCTTTACGAACAATAGCACCCAGAGGAGCAGCTATAAAAAAGAGAATGATGCATGACAAGGAAAGTGCAAACTTTTTATGAAATGAAATGATATGTCTGTTGTAAAATTCAAACCTGCGTTTTATTTCATAAGTCTTTTGTGCAACGCTGTTTTTGATTCCTAATAAATCGTTTTTTGCGGCAAGTATGACCTGAGATCTTTGCCAAGAAGGAATTATTTTGAGTATTTCATCTTCAGGATTGTTTTTAGCAAACAAGACCGAATCTTGCTGGATCATGCTAATGCGTTCGGAGATAAGCTTTCCTTGGGGAGATGTTCTCGATTTGATTCTGGGGTTTGTTTTTTCAACTACAGCCTTTATAGAATCAGGTTTGTCTTTAATACTCTGTATTAATTCTTCTTTTAAAATTACAGGAAAAGCCCCTAGGCGATTAATGATGTTGTTTGAGAATGCATCAACCTGTTCTAAATTAACATTCTTCAAAGAGTCAATATCCTTTATCAAACGACTAATGTTTTTCATTTTGTCAGTCGTGATATTGTTTTCACGTTCCAAATCCATGTCATTAAGGGTGGAGAGGTCAATATTCTTGATGTAGGTCTTGAAATTGGCAGATGCGAAGGGTTGTTTTTCTTTTTCTTTTCCCTTTTTAGGTATAATTTCTTCGTAGTAATCTCCATTGTACAATACAAGTTGAAGAATATCAGAATCTTCAGTACTTATAAACTCTCCCTGTTCAGCTCTTATTACTGTAGTATTAATATCAGATTCTGATTTTTGGTGTATGATGACATCTCTTAGGTAGCGATCGTTTTCTCCATATTTTTCTTCAACCTTTATATTCATGGCAGAGCCCTCTATATCAGTGAATACTCCCTCGTTTATAGCTGCTGAGGGCTTTACTCTGGCTATATTTCTTCTAAGATTGTATATTTTTTGCTCTGCGATAGGAATTACATTGTTGGCTAAAAAAAATGTCATTACACCAATAAATGAGACAAAATATATATTGCTTCGCATTGCCTTTTGGAGGGATATTCCCGAGGCTTTCATTGCAGAAAATTCATTGTGTTCGGCTAAGTTTCCATAAGTCACAATACCAGATAACAGTATTGTAAAGGGGAGGACCTTATCCATCATCGTTGGTGCGTAGTAAAAGAGAAACTTTCCAATGATTTGAAAATCAAGATCCTTTCCGGCTAGTTCATCAATAAATAACCAAATAGACTGAAAAATGAAAATCAGCATTAATATTAAAAACGAACTGCTGAAATTAAATAGAAATCTGCGAAGTATGTAGCTGTCAACTATTTTCACGAATTGTCTATGATATAAAAGCCTTGAGCTTCGTATTGCTCACCATTAAAATTAAACGTATTCGATGGGAGTACCAAGTCATTCTCAAAAGAGTTAATACGTATGGTTATTGAGCTTCCTTCAGTCGTTTTTTGTATAATTTCGAAAATTTGGTTGGACCCAAGATCAATACCTAATAAAACTTCAGTCGCTTCTGTGATTTGGTTTGGAATGAGTTTGATGTATTGGATTTTCTTTTTTCCAATCGTCTTTAAACTATCCCAAATATAGTTGTATCCAATTTTGTAGAAAGTCAACATTTTAGATGGTGTAATTTCTGTATTTTCCGCTACAAAAGGCTCTATAATAACTTCTTCATTTTCAGGAATAATAGTGTAGACTTTTCGACCGTCATTGATTTGTGTGGTTTCAAATAAATTCAATTTGTATTTTTCTCCTTCAATCACGACAGTTCCACTGGTTTGTTGATGAACGTCAGCTTCATTATTATCCAGTTTATAAGTGAATTCTACCTTAGAATTGCTGTGTTGAGCCATTTGATTTGATATTTTATCAAGTAGGTTTTGAGACTTAGACTGTGCAGCAATTGTAGTGCTGAACAATCCAATAATTATAAGGTTGAGAATTACTTTATTTTTCATTTAAGCTTGTTTTTCTTTATTAAAAAAATCTTCTAAGGCAATCAGATCAGGAATAAGGACTTGCCTAGCCTTACTTCCTTCAAAAGGACCGACAATCCCAGCAGCCTCCAACTGGTCTATAATTCTGCCTGCTCGATTGTATCCAATTTTGAGCTTTCTTTGAATCAAAGATGCTGAACCCTGTTGTGCAGTAACAACTACTTCTGCAGCTTGCCTAAAAAGTTTATCTCTTTCTTCAATATTGTCATCTAGAATTGTGCCATTATTGTCATCAATGTATTCTGGTAGCTTGTGTGCGTCGGGATAAGCTCTTTGATTTCCAATATATGTGGTAATTTCGTCTACTTCTGGGGTATCAACAAATGCACACTGAATTCTAATGTTTTCACTGCCCTGGGTAAAGAGCATATCACCTCGACCTATGAGTTGATCGGCACCTGGAGCATCTAATATGGTTCTTGAATCGATCTTAGATGTTACTCTAAAGGCTATTCGTGCAGGGAAGTTTGCTTTGATTAGACCTGTAATTACGTTTACTGATGGTCGTTGTGTTGCAATTATAAGATGAATACCTATCGCCCTAGCTAACTGTGCTAACCGAGCAATGGGTGTTTCTACTTCTTTTCCAGCAGTCATAATTAGATCTGCAAACTCGTCTATAACTAGTATTATGTAAGGTAGGTAACGATGACCTTCATTTGGATTTAATTTCCTGCCAACAAACTTCTCGTTGTACTCTTTTATATTTCTTACCATGGCATCTTTAAGCAGTTCGTAACGCTCATCCATTTCGATACAGAGTGAGTTGAGTGTATGTATAACCTTAGTAGTGTCAGTTATAATAGCCTCCTCACTGTCAGGTAGTTTAGCCAAATAATGCCTCTCAATTTTATTGTAAAGGGTCAGTTCCACCTTTTTGGGGTCGACGAGAACAAATTTGATTTCTGCAGGATGCTTTTTATATAATAATGAGGTAATGACAGCATTTAAACCAACAGATTTACCTTGACCTGTAGCTCCAGCCATCAGCATATGAGGCATTTTAGCTAAATCAACAACCATAGTTTCATTGCTAATGGTTTTTCCAAATGCAATTGGAAGCTCAGCTTTGGTGGTTTGAAATTTTTTAGACGCAATGACAGATTTCATTGAAACTATAGAAGGGTGCTCATTGGGAACCTCAATACCAATAGTTCCTTTTCCGGGTATAGGTGCAATAATTCTTATACCCAATGCAGAAAGTGATAAGGCAATATCATCTTCAAGATTTTTGATTTTAGAAATGCGCACTCCTGCTTCTGGTACTATTTCGTAAAGAGTTACAGTTGGACCAATGGTAGCAGTAATATTAGAAATGCCAATCTTGTAGTTCTTGAGTGTTTCGACGATTTTGTCTTTATTCTCATTGAGCTTTTGTTTGTCAATGGTGACTTGGGTTTGATTTGCTGAGTAGTCTTTGAGCAAATCAAGATGCGGCATTTGAAAATTTTTAAGCTCTAGAGTAGGATCAAAAGCACCCTGCTCCTGAACGAGTTCTTTCGCCTTTAGATCAATACTTTCTTCGATAGTTGGAGGTTTAAAATCTAATTCTAATTCAGAATTGTGTTCACCTTCTGTCTTTTGTTCTTTTTTTGCCGGATTTTCTTTTGTTTCCTCTTGATTTAGTTGTAAAGAAGCAAAAAGAGGGTGCACCCCCTGGCCATCATTCGAGGTATTCAGGTCGAATGTAATCTGAGGCATTTCTTCAGTGTTCTCTTCTGTTTCAATATTTAATTCTTCGTGATTCTCGGTTATTTCTACTGTTTCATTTTGAAGAGAATCAATTGTAGATTTTGAAGGCATGAGCCTTGATAAAGATGCTACAACTCTTTGTATTGCGGTTCCTATTTTTTCAAAAAAAGAAGAGCTTCGAGTGATTTTTTCCATCGTATTTTGTGGATTAAAATCAAAAAGCAAAACAGCCATTATAAATGCTCCGAGTAGCAAAGTGAAAAAGACCCCAATTTTTCCGATATATTCTTCTAGAAATAGATTCCATTCACTTCCCACAGCGCCTGACAAAATAGGTTTCTGACTGAAGGTAAATCCGAAGAATATCGAAAGCCATATACAAAATACGCTTCCCCAAAACCATTTTTGAAATAAACGCTCTTTGGATCGTTCTAAAATGTATGCTCCTCCAGTAATGAATAAAAGATAGTTGAAGATAAAAGAAGCCGCTCCAAAACCTTTATAGATGAAGAAGTGACTAATTTGAGCACCAATTTTTTTCATCCAATTTTCAGAACTAATTCCTCGGTTATTGAAATAATCAATTGCACTTTGGTCAATTTTCCAGGTTTTAAAGTAAGAAACAAAGGAAATAAATAGACTTATGCTTATCACAATTAGAAAGGCTCCAAAAAGTCTATGTCTTTTTGCTTTTTGCTCTGTTTTTTTCTTTTTCGACACTTTTTTAGATCCTGAGGCCATACCAATTAAAAGAATTGTATTACAAATTTAGGAAGGTAAATGAAACCTGCTATTAGAATTGCATAAAAGGATGCTAACAAAACAACTCCAGCGGCAATATCTTTGGCGATTTTGATTTTGAAGTTGTGTTCTGTGGTAATGGCATCTGAAAGTGCCTCAATACTCGTGTTGATTCCTTCACAAATAAAAACAAAGAATATAGCTGAAAATTGCAGTGCCCATTGTGTTGGATTGAGTTGAGCTAAATAACCTAAAATACTGATTGCAATCGCGACAAAAAAGTGTATTTTAAAATGGGCTTCTTTTTGAAGTAATTGTAGCCCTTTAAAGGCGTATCTAAAGGCTTGTTTTCTATCGTGCATATAAGACATACTCAAGCTTTCAATGTTTTTATTTTAATTTTTAGGGCTGCAAAAAGTAAGGTTACAAAAGGGCTGACATAATTAAAAACGGCAAAGGCCATATAATCTATTACAGGTACTCCTAATACACTGCTATGATAAGCTCCGCAGGTATTCCAAGGGACAATTGCGCTGGTCACTGTTCCTGAATCTTCTAGCGTTCGACTCAGATTCTCAGGTGCTAAATTCTTGTCTTTATAAGCAGATGCAAACATCTTACCTGGAACAACAATTGCTAGGTACTGGTCAGAAGCAGTTAAATTAAGGGCTAAACAACTAGTGACCGTACTTGCAAATAGTCCAAATGTAGTTTGAGCAACATTTAGTAGGCTCGTTGTGATTACTTTCAAGGCTCCAATTTTATCCATAATTCCTCCAAATACCATAGCACAGAGGATGAGCCATATGGTTCCAAGCATTCCTTTCATTCCACCAGAATTAAACAAGTCGTTTAAAATGGCATTTGAAGTTGAAATTGAAGTGTCTATAGTTATGGCGTTGATGACACCTTGATAGGCAGCCTGAAAACTCATTTTATCTACTTGAGCGACTTGCATGATTACCTCCGGTTGAAATATTATAGCGAATACTCCTCCTAGAAGAGTACCAACGAGTAGTGCAAGAAGTGGTGGGGCTTTTTTTACAATAAAAACAACCACAACAACAGGAACTAGAAAAAGCAATGGACTAACATTAAATGTCTTTTTAATATCCAACAAAATGGTGCTGATATCTGCTTCACCTGTCGCATCAATGCCAAATCCTAAAATAAAGAAGAAAATAAGGGCGATGCTTATTGAAGGTATAGTCGTATAGGTCATATACTTGATGTGGTCAAATAATTCTCCTCCCGCTACTGCTGGTGCTAAATTCGTTGTGTCGCTTAGTGGAGACATCTTATCTCCAAAGTACGCCCCTGAAATAATCGCGCCTGCTGTCATAGCAAGCGGAACGCCAAGTGTACCACCTATACCTACCAAAGCAATACCTACTGTAGCTGAAGTGGTCCAGCTACTTCCAGTAGCCACAGAGATGAGAGCAGCGATAATAACGCATGCCACTAAAAAAAATGTTGGATTCAATATTTGAATGCCGTAATAAATCATGGCGGGTATGATTCCACTAATTAACCAAGTGCCAGAGAGTGCCCCAACCATTAAGAGAATTAAAAATGCTGTTGTTGTACTTTTTACATTTTCAGCGACTCCTTCTAGCATGTCTTTATAACTATTGCCATAATAGCCACCTAATAAGGCAGCAACAGCAGCCGAGATTAAGAGTATAAATTGATTTGAACCATCCAACGCACTGTCTTTATACACAAAAACATTGTACGAGAGTAATCCTACTAAGATAATAATGGGAAAGAGTGCCGCTTTGAGATTTATTTCTTTGCGATTTGTATTCATAGAGTTAGGTGTAAGTTCGCTTATAAAATGTTTTTGAGACTTTTTAAAATCTCCTCTGTGGTGTGTTCGATGGTTAAATCGAGCCCAACAGAAAAACGAATCAGACCGTCAGTCATTCCCATTTTTTCTTGTTCTTCCACAGGAATCTCAGAAGAAGTGCTGTTTGCGGGGGCAGAGAATAGAGTTTTGTGATAGCCTAAACTTACGGCTAGAAGGCCTAATTCTTTCGCTTGCATATCTTCCATTAATTTATAAGCATTTTCTTTGGTGCGCACATCAAGAGTTAACATTCCAGAATAACCGATTAATGGGTCAATCATATCAGTCATCAATTGATGATTTGGGTGAGATGCTAATCCAGGATAAATGGCTCTATAACCTGCTTCTTCCATTTTTTGAGCCAGGCACAATGCGTTAGCACTGTGTTTTTGCATTCGTACACCAAGGGTATTGATGTTTTTGTAAATAGATGCCGCTCTAAAACTGTCAAGAGTACTTCCAAACAACATGGCACATCCTGTATTAACATCAATTAGGGATGCGCAAAATTCTTCAGAGGCGCAAACGACTCCGGCCAAACAATCGCTACTTCCGTTGATATACTTCGTTAAGGAATGAATAACAATAGATGCTCCAAACTCAGCAGGTCTAATACTTAGAGGACTAAATGTATTATCAACGATTAGTTGTAAGCCATGTTTTTTTGCAATTTCTCCAAGCTTTTTTAGGTCTGCTACCTCTAAAAGGGGATTAGAAACAGTCTCACAGTAAATTATTTTGGTTTGAACGGTAATACTTTGTTCTACAGCATCAGTATCTGTAATATCGACAAAACTTGTTTTTACTCCAAAATTGGGTAGGACATTTTTCATAAGAGCATAGGTGCCTCCGTAAATTGTTCTAGATGCAATTATGTGTGATCCCTTTTCGCAAAGTTGCATAATACTCGCGCTAATTGCTCCCATGCCGCTGGCAAATACCTGAGAAGACTCTGTGAGCTCTAATTTGGCCATTGCTTTTTCAAGATATATATTCGAGGGGCTAGAATGACGAGAGTATAAATAACATCCGTCAGCATTGCCTTCAAACATATCTTGCATTTTTTGCGAACTCAAAAAAGTATAGGTGGAAGAATCTGAAATAGACGGGTTAACACCCCCAAATTCTCCAAAGTACCATGGTGTATTGTAAGGTTTCATTTTCTTATATTTTTATAAAAGTAACTAGATTTTTAAACATCGTAATCGTTTTCTTTATTCCATAAATGAAACAAGTCATGTGTATTCGATTTAATTAAAAATCACCTAGAGTCCTCAAAGGAATTGAATGAATTAGAAATGAAATTCCTGCACGAGAATATATCATTTAAGATTTAGAAGATTGTAAGAAAAGTAGACTTTTACTTTCTAAGGCTCAAATTGTAGGAAATAGTGTCATTAATCGATTTAATTGCAGTTTGTAACAATGAGTGTTATGAATATTTGTGAATAATCTTTTTATTGCAATCTGAACTCAAATAAATAAAAATGAAATCATTTAGAAATCTTATTTCTTGCCTTTTGGTGGTTATAGCACTTCCTGCAC
>CBFIGE010000007.1:34799-132244 GCA_965662045.1 Flavobacteriaceae bacterium | reverse complement strand
TTCATTTTGTGCTATTTTTACATCCAAATGAACTTGAAACTCACATTTTTAGGTACAGGAACTTCTCAGGGAATACCGGTAATTGGCAGTGAACATCCAGTATGTCTCAGTACAAATCCCAAAGACAAAAGACTGAGAAGTTCATTGCTAATTGAATCAGAAAAAGGATCAGCTATAGTCATAGATTGCGGCCCTGATTTTCGTCAACAAATGCTACGAAATCCTATAAAAAAACTCGACGCAATTTTATTGACACACGATCACGCTGACCATACAATGGGCATTGATGATATTAGACCATTCGTATTTAAGCAAGGGGGAGTTGATTTTTTTAGTTCAAAAGAGACTCTTAGTGCTCTCAAGAATCGTTTTGATTATATTTTTAATCCAGACTATCAATATCCGGGTATACCAAAAATCAATTCTCATCTCATCGGTAAAGATCATATTTTTGAGATCAATGAATTAAAAATCACCTCTATTCTCGCGAGCCATGGACAATCAAATGTTTACGGATTCAAAATAGGTGGTTTAGTTTATTTAACTGATGTAAAATCAATTGAAAAAGATCAATTAGCACGCTTAATTAATTGTGACATTTTAATCATAAATGCATTGAGAAAAGAAACCCATCATTCACACTTAAACTTAGATGAGGCCATAAATCTTTCAAAACAAGTCAATGCTAAACAAACATATTTTACGCATATAAGTCATCACTTGGGTTTTCACGATGAAGTGCAAAAAAATTTAGCACCAAATTTTAATTTGGCATATGATCAACTTCAACTTACTTACACTTATTAAAATGAAAAAATCGTTATTTCTGTATTTATTTGTATTCACATTACTTATTTGTCTATTTCAATTAGTTCAAGGAAATAATCAATTCAATGTCCTTTCAACTGAAATTCAAAAACTCAACAAGAAATTAGATGAAAAAAATGAATACATCTCAGATTTAGAAAAATTAAATGAGCGGTGTACTTATTTTGACTATGATAGCAATCAAGAAGCCCAAAATTATCATCAAGACATGGGTGCATCTGGTTCTTTAGAAAAATACATATGGGATGATTTACTATCCTATAATAACGCTGAAAAGGGCAACTCCCTTATTCCATACAAGGGAGATGAGAATAATTTTATGATCAATAAGGTTAAACTCTTAAATCACAAATGGTTAATTGCAGATTTTAGTGACTCCAAAAATTGGGGTGAGATAACTTTTCGCTATTTCATCGATGATGACAATAACGTAGATTACGAGTTAATGGATGCCTTAATCTATTCGAATAGGTAGTACCACTGCATTAAAGCATTTAAATTTTCCTGATTAATTGTGTGCCCCATGCCTTGAAACACTTGATATTCATAAATGATATCCAGTTCTTCAAGCTCATTGGGAATTTCTGAGCTCCAACTTAATGGAATCACAGGGTCTTCAGCACCATGAGAAGCGTAAACTTTTAAATGATTAAATGAATTATCCTTCGAAATTTCGTTCAACTCTTTATTGAAATAGCCGCTTAAAGCCATTATTTTAGAATAATGCTTTGGATACTTTGTCGCTAAGGCATAGGATAATATGGCCCCTTGACTAAATCCTAAAAGGTCGACATAATTTACTTGATACTTGTCTTTTAGAGCTTGAAGAAAGATATTAAGTTTTGCAACAATTTCTTTAGCCTGATTAATATCTGACCACTTGCCTTTTATTTCATCAAAATGTATAGCGTACCAGGCATAAGACTCAGGTTGTAACTGAAAGGGTGCTTGTAAACTTACCACATGACTATTGCGCACAAAAACGTCAGACAATTGAAATAAATCGTATTCGTTTGCTCCATAGCCATGGAGGATAACTAAAAGCCTATCCGATGATGTAAGCGCTTTTTTTTCGAGATAATTAAAGGACATAATCGTAACAATTATTTAATAAAAGTGAACCATTTTTGAAAATAAGCACCCAATAGCGGTAATATGTTTTTCTGATTTTTTCGAATAGAAACAACTCCATAAAACAAAGCACCAAGGTAAATGACGTATAAAATGTAAAAGGGAAAAAGAAAGGTGTAAAAATTCAACAAATAGGAAGAAGCGTGATAAAGTAGGTGAATTCCAAAAGCTTGCCTTAAGTGAAAACTGGATAAAGGAGTTGGTTTATCCGAATGTCGACTCCAGCTAATTGAAAAACCAATAATTGTGACATACGAAATTAGGGCAGTAGTTTTTCCCAATTTAGAATTCATGATTTTAACTATTTAAAAAAGCTTTACCGTTATTCAAAATACCTAAAGGCAGGTATTCAAAAGATTTATTTTTCCAAATCGAGGTCCTATTTTCAAATCTTGTCGTATTGTGCTTTTGTTTACAAAACAAACTTAAACTTGCAGAAGAATTCAGACTTATTCGAGGTCTAGTCAAACCAAAAATTTCATAGGCATTTGTGAATAATTCAACCGCTTTTTCCATACTAATTGATTTTGTAAGAGCACCAAAAGATAATCGTAGGCTTTCAACACCAAACTCAGCTTGGTCAAATACAGTTTCTTTCATATCAGCGTGCAGTGCGAAGTGATCCGAATGAACGAAGTCAATCAGACCATCATTGAGTTGAGAAATCAACTTTTTATTGTTATCCTTAGTTCTCAATGGCGGAAGCGTTTTGAACAAGGTCTCAAAATGGCTAATATTTGAGTCATTGAAAAAGAGGTGATGAGGAGTTACACTACAACTAACCTCTAAGCCTTCTTCTTTTGCCTTTGAAACATAATCAACTGACCTTGCTGAACTAAGACAAGCAAAATGCATCTTTCCTTTAGTATAGCGAAGTATTTCTAAATCTCTTAAAACACGTACTTCCTCACTCAAATAAGAAATACCTTTAAGCCCCAACTTGGTAGATTCATTTCCTTCGTGCATCAAACCATTATTCATTAAATTTTCGTCAAGAGGGTAATTAACGACCAAGCCCCCAAAGTTTTGAGTGTATTGAAGTGCTAATTTTAAGAGTTGAGGATTGTTTAACCCTTTTTTATAATCTGTAAAGGAAATTGCACCATTTTGGTTTAAATCAAACATCTCACTGAGCTGTTCTCCTTTGAGATTTTTGCTTACAGTTCCATTGACATGTATATTGATTTTAGCAGTATCTCGATTGAAATATTCCAAAATACTTCCATGATCAATAACTGGTCTTGTAGTAGGAAGGATGCCTATAGTACAAAAACCACCTTGAATAGCCTCTGCAATGCCATTTGCCAGTCCTTGCCGATGCTCATATCCTGGTTCTCCAAAGTCGACTAGGGGGTCTATCCAACCAGGGGAAACTAACAGGTTTTCGTGTTGTATTACCTCTATATCTGTATTGATTGGCTCAATTTCATCTTCTATAGAAGAAATAAAACCGTTTTGAATTAAAATGTCTTTCTTTTGGAGGTGAAACTCTGAAGTGGAGTCGATGATTTTCGCAGAACGCAGTAAATAACTCACTAAAATGCCTTTTACATTGCGAAATTACAAAACTAATGCGAATAATCATTACCTATTTTAAGTAGGGGAGTAAAATGGATTCCATTTTTAAGTAACCTTCTAAAGTCGGGTGAACCCCATCATATGCATAATTTTCATCTAAACCCATCCTTTCATTAGTCATCTCAGTAAAAATATCAACGTATTCAACTTTGTGTTTTTCTGCCATATTTTGAAGCAGGGTATTGAGTTTTGGAATTTGAATATTCGGCTTTAAATGGGTACGCCAAGGATAGATTTCAGCAGGAAGAACACTTACAATAAAAACCTCAATTTCATTAGAATTTGCAAGTTCGACCATACTCTCTACATAACCCGAAATTGCTGATATATTTACTTTACCGTTATTTTCAGCAATATCATTTGTACCGGCAAGTATAACCACTCTTTTTGGATTTAAATCAATAACATCAGGTCTAAATCGCAATAACATTTGATCTGTTGTTTGACCGCTAATACCTCTTCCTAAAAAGTTGTTTTCTGTAAAAAACTCAGGTCTCTGTTGTACCCAACCTTCTGTGATTGAGTTTCCCATAAAGACTGCCTCTACACCTTCAGAAAATCTTAACTTATCAATTTCATTTAGAGAGTCATAGCGTTGTAAAAACGGATAATCCTGAGCCATAATTGATGTGCTTAACCCAACAATAAAAATAAATATAAGCCTAGTCATACTTCGCACTTTGACCCTTGGATAAACTGTTTTTTATAAAATCACGTATATCATCATTCGCGTTCTTTAAATCTTCTCGCCTCAAATACATCATATGTCCAGATCTATATCCCTTAAAGGTAAATCGGTCTTTCATTCTTCCACTAGGATCAACTTGCCACATGGTATATTTTGCATTAAAATAGGTTGTTGCACCATCGTAATAACCAGATTGCACTAAAACTTTGAGGTACGGATTTTGAGCCATGGCTTGTCTTAAGTCATCCCTAGTATTATCGTTATCATTATTCCAAGGACGAACAGGGCCAAACATGTTATATTTTACATCTGTCTTAAAGTTCAATTCTTCTTGTAAATAGTAATTAATGGCAGGGGTGAAGCTGTGTAACCATGAAGTGATTTCTGAATTGTAATCAGGTCTAGCTCCAAACAACTGTTTGTCAATTCCTTTATACCTTGAATCTAGACGTCCTATAGTATATCCGCCAACTTCTTTCATTGCATTTTTCCAAAAAAATGAAGTTGGTACATCTAAATTGTGATCTAATATGTCTTTTCGTTCTAAAGAGGAATATGTCGCCATTTGGGATGCAATACTTTGGCGCTCATTTTCATTAATAAAACCTCCTTTGGCTATTGCTGGTATAAGTTCATTTATGGTGAAATCTTCAACTTCAGGAAGAAAATCTTCTAGTTCTTTACCCTGATACTCATCACTTAATAGCTGATGGTGCCAAGCAGATGCAGCGTAATAGGGTAAATTTAAAGCTGACGAAACAGGACCACCCACGCGAATTACTTTATAATCAGCTGGGCTGACCATGATTACACCATTTAGATACATCCATTGTCTATTTTGAAGGGCTAGAGATAAACCCATAACTCGAGTTCCACCATAACTTTCTCCAATTATATACTTAGGACTGCGCCATCTATTGTGTCTTGTGACGAATGTATTAATCCAATCTGATAAGTAAGCAATATCTTCATTAATTCCGAAAAATCTTGAACGATCTACTTCTTTACCGCTCTCAGGTATGGTTCTTGAATATCCGGTATTGACAGGGTTGACATAAACGATATCCGTCACATCCAAAACAGAATATGGATTTTCTTTCACACCATAGGGTTGAACCGGATATCCTTCATCATCTATTTTTAATATTCGGGGACCCGTGTAAGCCAAATGCATCCAAACAGAACCCGACCCTGGACCACCATTAAAACTAATTAGAAGTGGTCTATCTTCATTATTTTTGACATCGTTTTTTGTGTAGTAAGTATAATGTACAGAAGCGATAGGTTTGCCAGCCTCATCCCAGACTGGTTGAGTACCTGTTTCGGCAGTATACTTAATTAATTTTCCGTTAATAGTTGCCTGATGTTGTGTTGTAACCGTTGTGTCAGCCGGCAAACTTCTTCCCTGTCCAAAACTAAGGGAGCACATTACAAGTGAAAAGAAAAATAAAGATGTTCTCATTTTAATGGTGTTAGTTCCTCTAAAGTACAAAAGATTGTATAAAATTAGAACTGTTCGAAAACGCCGAGACCAAATAGCGCAAAGTCGAATTTAACAGGGTCCTTAGGATCAAGTTTCCTCAGTGCTTTATCTAATTCCATCACAGCGAGATGATCATTTTGCTTGCGTTTTAAAAGCCCTAATTTTCTTGCAACTCGACCTGAATGAACATCAAGAGGTATAGATAAAAGCGATTTATCGATTTGTTTCCAAATACCAAAGTCTACTCCCTTGTCGTTGGATCTAACCATCCAACGTAAAAATAAATTAATTCGCTTTGCAGCACTTTTGTTTAATGGGTCTGCGATATGTTTAAAGGTTCGTTGCAAGGGTGCTTTTGCAAAAAAAGTGGACTTAAACCTACTAATCGAAAACTGTAAATGTTTCTCTTTTTTCTCACTGAGAAAATAAAACTCAAGAGAATTCTGCTTCTCGTAAAGAGCTTTCAGATTTTTAACGAAACAAATAAGATCTTGACCATTAAAGGTTCGATGCACAAAAGAATTTAGCTTATTAATTTCCGCATCTTTTGCATTCATTAAAAAATCGTAGGGTGCATTATCAAAAAAATCAATCAAACGCTCACCAGATTTGATAATTGAATTTCTATTTCCCCAAGCAATAGTGGCCATAAAAAAGGCCATTATTTCTATATCTTTTTGATCATTAAATCGGTGAGGTATCAGTATAGGGTCAGTTTCTATGAAAGCTAAAGATTCATATTGCTGCGATTTAAAATTTAAAAAAGACTGTAGTTCATCTTTATTGAAATTGACCATCTCGCATACTCAATTTTCTGTCAACCATTTCAGCCAAATCATCATTGTGAGTTACAATAACAAAAGTTTGCTTGTATTTGTCACGTAATTTTAAAAACAAATTATGCAGAAATTGAGCATTTTCAGAATCCAAATTACCACTTGGCTCGTCTGCTAAAATTATTGAAGGGTCGTTAATTAACGCTCTAGCTACAGCCACTCTTTGTTGTTCACCTCCAGAAAGTTGATTTGGATGATGATTAAAACGATGACTAAGGCCTAATTCAGAAAGAATAGTCTCCGCTTTCTCCATTGCATCTGATTTAGAAACACCTGAAATAAAACGAGGTAACATCACATTTTCAAGAGCTGTAAGTTCGGGGAGTAATTGGTGAAATTGAAAGACAAATCCAATTTCTTTATTTCTAAATGTAGCCAATGCAGAATCCTTCAACTCGTGTACTGCTATATCATTAATAAGTATTTCTGTCGCCATGTGATTGTCAGGTTGGTCTAAAGTTCCAAGGATTTGCAACAACGTTGTTTTACCTGCTCCAGATGGACCCACAATAGCAACAATCTCACCTTTTTGTACTTCTAAAGAAATTCCTTTTAACACTATATTAGAAGAATATGTTTTAAATAAATTTGAAACTTTAATCATAAATGCTAATTTAAAGAAACTCTATGGACAAGATGTCAAATACCGAAATCATATTTTTTGCAAGTGGATGTTTTTGGTGCACTGAAGCTGTATTCAAAAGAGTAAAAGGAGTTATAACCATTACGCCCGGTTATATCGATGGCTCAATAAAAAACCCGGCGTATAGAGAAGTTTGCACCGGAAGAACAGGACATGCAGAATGTGTTAGGTTAGAATATGACTCGACAATCGTTGATTTAAAAGTGTTACTGGCGGTTAATTTTAGCACTCACGATCCGACAACCCTAAATCGTCAAGGCCACGATGTAGGCACACAATACAGAAGCGGTATTTATTTTACCACAGATCAACAAGAGCAAATGATCCAAGAATATTTAGCGTATTTAGAAACTGAAAAAATTTTCGATAATTCAATAGTAACTGAAATCAAACCTGCAGAAACTTTTTATACGGCAGAAACAGAACATCATGATTACTACGATCAAAATTCTGAGCAACGTTACTGCGAGTTAGTAATAGCTCCTAAAATTGCTAAATTACGGGCGTCTTTTGTAGATTACTTAAAATAAAACCTTCGACAGGAAACCACTAAATACAATTCTATAGTGAATACAATAAAAGACAAGTTTAAATTTTTGAGAAAGTTTATTTTCGAGACTTCTGTTATCATTATAGGTATTTCAATATCTTTTTGGCTTAATAACACTCAAGCCAAAGCTGAAAACTTAAGAAAAGAAATACAACTATTAAAGGCTGTGCAACTCAACATTAACGAAATTGAAGTTTATGTTCTTAATCGAGAAAAAAAGCTTACGGCAGAGAATGAGCTTATGGATTATTTATCTGCCAATTGGAATGCTATAAATTATGACTCTGTTACCAAGGTACTTCTTACTGGAGGAAACACTAAATCGTTTCACAATTTATTTTTAGACTACAGGGAGTTTCATCCTCCAATTTCAGAAATTACGTCAATCACAGCAGATGGTTCTTTAACACTGATATCAAACAATGAAATTAAATTGAGAATCATTTCTCTTTTGGATAATCATCTTGAATTTTTAAATCAAAACGTGAACAGTGAAATTGCCTTGCAGCAAGAATTTAGAATAGCCTTACTACAAAGTGATAATCAAGAAATTAAAACCATATTAAAAACGAGTCAAGGTGAATTGAGAGAACGTTTTTACATAGAAGACGATTTTACAGAAAAAACACGTGCCGAACTTGTAGCAATAAATAAATTAAATTCTGGAGAAAACTACTTAAGTCTTAAAATAAGACAGCGCTTTTTTGTGATGCACTATCTAGAGGTATTTAAAAACAAATTAAAAGAGCTAAAAGATGAAGTTGATTTGGAGTTGAGTCTAAGAACAGAAAACACTTAAAAATAAATGACAAAAAAATGCACCTTAATATGTGCCCTTTACACCTTTGACAATCGTTAATTGAAGGTATAAAAAAACGCTCCTGTAATAAGGGTTTTAGTGTAATTACTTTTCATATGATCCTTTAGGAGCTTTTTCCCAAATGCCGAAAACGAACATCAGAAAAATTGTAGCCCATAAAACCGTAGATGAAATGTCTGGAGCCAATGAAGCCGGACCATCAGCGACGGTTTGACCCCAAAGTGAAATAAATGATTCCCCAACGGCAGAAATTTCAACACCATTGGCGTTAATTTCTGAAAGTTGAAAAGACATATTCTTCTGATTTAGTACTAAATAAGATAATACTTGAAGACCAAAAAATATTGTACATAAGCAAAAGGAACTTAATATAATCTTTTCATAAGAAGGAAAATTAATTTCTCTTGCTCTTCTAATTAAATAGAAAGATATACACGTCATAAAAATGACCGCCACTGTGCAGATAGCATTATTAATAAAATTAAAATGGGCAATTTGGTAAATTTCGAATTCATTCATTGTGTCAGAATTTAATGTTTATTTTAATAAGTTGTTTATTAAAATAAACTGTACTAAACAAAATATTTAGAGTAAAAATGAATTATTCAAATTATTTTAAATAAAAAAGCCCCAGAATTAACTGAGGCTAATTTTTTTGGATAACTATTTCTTAAAGCTTCAATTGTAATTGATATAATTTATTGGATAGGTTTGGTTTTCTAACGCTTTCTTCAGAATATTGATTTTCAGAACGTAAAGCTTCTTTATTTGTCTGAGAATATTCATTCCCGTCGTTTTCTTTTGATACTTTGCTTTTAAAAGATGAATTCTCCATATAAAATTTTCCAAATATTATATTTTTCATCGGAGCTACAAATATGGTTAGTTTTAAATTAATAATTATCTTGACATGCGTCTCAAACTAAAAGTATTATGAAAAGAAGCATGTTTATTTTATTGGCTACTATGACTTTACTGACAAGTTGTACAGTACAAAAATCACTTTTTACAAAAGTTGATAATCAAAAAGAATTTATTATAAATAAATATGGCAAACCCGATAAGACTGAAAATGTAAACGGTAATGAGATATGGACTTATAGTAAGAATACGTTAATAAAAGGTAGTCGCGTTGTCGTCTTTGATAAAGAAGGACGTATTGTTTCTAACTTAAAAGATTTAAGCCCATTTGGTTATATTGCTAGAGGAATAGTTATCGGTTATGCTGCTCTGGGCCTTGCAGTGGTTTATGCATTTTCAGGGTGATTATAAGGCAGAGATTAACTATTCTTTTACGCCTTACCTGGTTTTTATGCACATTTATTCCAAGGTTTTTAGTTATTTGTCGCCCTTTGAGCATTACTCTAATACTTAGTCTTACATAGCCTTTTTTTGTCAGTGGAGATAGTTTGATCATAGTATGAATTTCAATGTTTACACCATTGCTTAACTTTACGCCGTGAGTAAAACCAAATTAAAAGAGCTCAAAGATGAAGTTCATTTAGAACTGAGTCTAAGAACATAAAATACTTAAAAATTAATGTTCAAAAAAAATCCATTTAGTTATTTAATATTGAGTATTCTGTTTGACGCCATCGGAATGCTATCTTATCTAATTCCATTTTTTGGAGAATTTTCAGATATTGTATGGGCACCTATTTCTGGTTGGTTAATGTCTAAAATGTATTCCTCTAAACAAGGAAAAATTGCAGCGGTTATCCAAACAATAGAAGAATTAATTCCTGGTTTCGATGTAATACCCACATTTACTTTAATGTGGTTATACACATTTGTTCTTAAAAAAGACGATTAGCCTTGTATGATAAAATTAACAATTGCATCAAAAACTATAAACCCTTCTGCAGAATTAAGATTTGAGTTTGGTTTTATAGGATCGTAAACCAATACTACTCGCATATCTACAAATCCAGTAATGCCTGTGCTCATTTCCCATTCTAGACCTAGATTGTTTTGATTATCGTCTGTATCGATGGCCTCTAAAGCACTCACAAATGAACTATTCGGGTTTTCTAAAATCAAAAAAACTTGATAATCTTTTGATTTCGACAGAATTGTATCATTTCTGTCAATTCGTTCTTCTTCGTCAAGTATAAAGTCATAAGCAAAGTTCAATCGAATAGTGTAATCCGAATTAGTTTTTAACTGTACCGTATTTGTTTCAGGATTTAGAGGACCTTCTAAATCTGGATCTATATAAGACAAAAAAGATTCTTCATTATCTTCCTTGGCTATGAAAGTCAATTCTGTAATATTGTACTTTTCAGGTTCCTCATATCCCAAATCGTCCAAATCACTGCAACCAACAAAAAAGAAGCAAAAGACAACTAGTAAACCTATTCTCATTTTTAATATTTATAGATTAAAGAAAATTGAAAATTGCGACCTGGTTCATCTGCAAAATAACGAAGTTGATTTAGGTAATTTCTATAAGTTTCATTTAGAACATTCAATACCGTGAGACTTAGTTTAATGCTTCTTTTTTGTTTTAAAAATAAACTATAATCAATTGAGCTATTGTAATTCACAAATGAAGGAGGAGCATCATTAAGTCTTAACTCTACAACCTCGTTAGGTCTGATTTCTACCATTAAGTTAGGCGGTGTATTTTTTTGTTCGAAAACGATTTGCTGTTCAATACTGAATTGAAGTTTATTTCTCTCTCCAATTGCAAAACGAAGGCTATTATTAATTTCAGCTGAGGGAATATTGATTTGTGGTTCATTTAATTCGAGGTTTGTAGCTTTAATTGAACTAAACTTTGAAATAAATGTCCAATTTATCCCTAGTGGTTTGATGAATTCTGATGAAAAACCTAGAAATCTTGAGTCAGCCTGTTCATAGGTCCATACGGGAAAGGCACCTCGCAAGGTGTATTCAGTATCAGAAGGGTAGAGGTAAATTAAATCTTTTATAGTATTGTAATATGAATTCAACCTTAGAGAAAAATGAGGATTATTATAAGATAAGCCTAAGTCAAATTTTAGCGCTTTTTCACTCTTAAAACCCAACTGCCCTAATTCGATACGAGCTGCCGTATGATGTAGACCATCAGAAAACAGTTCAGCTGCATTAGGGGCCCTTTGAAGCGCACTTACTTGAAAGTCTGCCGCTAATGCATTACTCGGTTCATAAGTCAACCCTAGATTATAAGCTTGATTGAGGTAATCCCAATTTGATTTGGTCAGCACTTGCGTGCCCAAATCTTCTGTCACGATGTCAGGGTATTTTTGGTCGTAGCCTAATTGTTCAAACCTTGATTTTCTATAAAACTTTTGAACGCTATATTCGGTATAGTCAATACGTAACCCTGAACTTAAGATGAAATAATCGCTCAAGTTTTTGTTTAAAATAACATAGTAACCCAACTGGACTTTTTGATAATCGGGAATAAATCGTCTTACGCCGGTTTCAGGGTTAGGCTTATTTTCTTGGTACTGTAAATTAATTCCAGTTTTGAAAAGACCATTATCTAAGACATTTTGATAATTTATTCTTGTATCATGAGTGTTGAGAATCATATCCATTGCAGGTATCTCATTTCTTGGACCTCTTCTTATATCAAATTCTTTTCTTCGATTGTATTGCAAGCTATAGGCTATATCTATCTTAGATTTTTCGGTTAAATTTTTAAAATAGGAGCCCGAAAAAGTTCCGTGTAAAATATCCTGTTTTGGAGTGTAAATATCATATCTAAAATCTTCGATGTATAATGGAGTTCTGGAATTAATACTCCGTTCTAAATCATCTAGATTGCCTATATGTGAAGATCTGAGAATACCTATTTGGTCTGCGAGTAATGAAAAATTTAATTCCCACCCAGATGACAATTTATTTTTTCCATATATTAAATTAACCGATTGACTTTTATTTCCGGTATTGGTGAGAATATAATTTGGAGCACTTCGATCTCCGAAGCGCTGATAATTTAAGGATGACTTGAAATAAGAGCCGTTGGTATTCGTCTTTTTAATTTGATGAAAAATATATCCACCATGACCATTAGTATGGTAACCAGTTCCGAATTCCCTTCTTTCAGAATTGACCGGATAAAATTTTTGATGATCTAATACAATCACCCCTCCAATAGCATCTGTTCCGTAAACCAGAGCATTTGCCCCTTTCTCAATTTTGATTTCATCAAAAGACCCCATCTGAATACTTGGAGCATGTTCGTCTCCCCATTCCATATCTTCTTGTCGGGTACCATTAGATACAGTAATTATTCTACTCCCTCTCATACCTTGTATGATTGGCTTAGAAATAGTTGTGCCTGTTTGAAGTGTAGACACACCACTTAAGTTCTTGAGGGCTTCGCCTAAGGATTTTGAGCGATTAGACGAAATCCAATCTTCATCTAGTCGTTTTACTAGTTGCTTTTTAGCACGTTCAATATTTGAACCTATTAATTCAACTTCATCAAGTTGTTGAAAATGATGTTCTAAATAAAACACATCCGATTTTGAACGATTGAGCTTTACTTCGAAAGTTTGCGGATTACATTCAGGATGGTCAATAAAAACTGTAAAGCTTGATTTACACAATCCTGAAACAAGTAATCTCCCTGCAGAATTAGTCATTGCCGAGAAACCTATTTCATCAATTTTCACCTCGGCGTTAGCTAAGGGTTCTTTATTGTCATGATAGTCTAATACAACAAGTTCATAGGTTAAATTGCAGTTTCTCTCATCCTCTTGAGAGTAAACTAAGCTATAACTTAAAAGTATGCAGGCGAAAACTATTCTAAAGCTCTTCATTTTATTTAATGCAACTAAGTTGCAGTTAAAATTAAGTAAATATTATTAATTTTTAAAAAAGCTTAATTGACATATGCACGCTCAAATGCAATTAAATTATCAACCAAACATCCTACACTTTCTAAAGATAATGCATTGTACAGAGAAGCACGAAAACCACCTAATGACCTATGACCTTTAATACCATGTATACCTTGCTTTAAAGAAAAATCTAAAAAATCAGTACTTAAATCTTGATTGACTAAATCAAAGGTTATATTCATATTTGACCTTGAACCTAGATGAATCTTAGGCGCAAACAAGGTGTTTCTTTCTAACTCTTTATAAACCAGAAAAGACTTTTGCTTATTATAAGAGTCAAAATGCGACAAACCACCCTGTTCTTGAAGCCAAGTCAGGTTTAACATGGCCACGTATATTGAAAAAACAGGTGGTGTATTTAACAGTCCACTTTTTTCAATATGCTTTTGATAATTAAACATGGCAGGTATAGTTCTAGAATTGACCAGTTCTTCTAAAAATGTCTTTCGAATTACGACCAGAGTCATTCCGGCAGGACCAATATTCTTCTGAGCCCCAGCATATATTAAATCAAATAAATTGAAATCAATTTGCTTTGAAAATATATCTGAACTCATATCGCAAACAAGGGGACAATCTACCTTTAGAACATCTTCAAATTGAGTTCCATAAATTGTATTGTTAGAAGTGTAATGAACATAATCATATTCGTTTGAACTAATTAGGGAAAGATCCGGAAGTTTTAAATATCCTTCTGAAGAGGAGTTTTTAAGAACCTCTACATGCCCATAGTTTCTTGCATCAACTATTGCTTTAGCACTCCAAATTCCTGTATCAATATAAAGTGCTTTTTGTTTTAAAAAATTCATAGGAACTAAAGCAAATTGCGAGGATGCTCCACCTTGCAAAAAAAGAACTTCGTGCGTTACATCAGACAATTCCATCAATTCTAAAACCAACTTTTTAGTTTGATCGAAAATGGATTGAAACGTGTCAGAGCGATGTGAAATTTCTAAAACAGAAAGACCTGTGTTGTCTAAATTTAAAACACCTTCAGAAGCCTTTTTAAAAACCTCTTGCGGCAGTATACATGGACCAGCACCAAAGTTGTGTATTTTCATTTACTTTAATTGAGTTAGAAATTCAATAGTATCAATTTGATCTGCATACTGGTCTAACCGAGGAGATTGTGTTTCACCTAAAGATATACTATTTTCAAACGAAACATCTGAAGCAATCAATTGTAAATCTTTGCGTTGTTTTATCTCCTCAATACAGACTTTAAGCTCCTCATAATATTCATAATACAAGCATCCCATTGGTGAGAAAACTGATTCATTTTCAATTAATAAAAGATGACCAAAGTCTATGAATTGGGTCTTGTTAAGTAAGTGTATGGAGCGTTGATAATCAAGATTATTACAAAATTTGTGATGATGAAGTAATCTATTATAATCATCAAAGGCAATTCTCAATCGTTCTAAATCAAAATTTAGAGGCAGGTAAATTTTTGTAATACTCCTACAACCTAAACCAAAGTAATTAAATACATCCTCTGCCAATAATGACAGCTGTTGATCACTTACAGATGAACTTAAAATACTTACAGAGGTTTTGTTCGGCCTGATAATTTTTGGATAATCTTTAAAATAAAACTCAAAATACCTCGAAGTATTTGCACTTCCCGTGGCAATTACAGCGTCAAATTCCTTAACAGGCTCACTTATTAAGGTGTAATTACGACTAAAAGTCGAATCTAGATGTTCAAGTCTTTTCAACAAATAGAGAAACAGCTTTTGATCTTTGCTAGATAATTTGAGCAGCACATGATGTCCTGATAAAATAACTGAGATAAAATCGTGAAAACCTACAAGCGGAATATTCCCAGCGCATATGATTAGTACCTTCTTTGAAACTTTTTTCTCATCAAACTTGTAAGAATTTAACCAGTTACGCACAACTGATTGGCGTAAGTTGATAGACCAATAATTTAAAGCCCTTTTAATTTCAGATGTTATAAACCAAGGGTTCTCGGCGTTTATCCTTGAAATAAGTGAGTCAAATTCATCGGAAGAAGTCGAAAGCAATGCTTCAATTTCTAGAGCTAAATGATTTAATAATGCAATATTTGATTCCTTAGCTGACATGATAAAGTTTGTTATCTAGGTCTACTGTTTTATTTTTGCACAAAAATACGCTAATGGCCATTATAATCACGGATGAATGTATTAATTGTGGAGCTTGTGAACCAGAGTGCCCAAACACTGCAATTTACGAGGGTGCTGATCAATGGAGGTATTCTGATGGCACCAGCTTAAAAGGAGCTGTGGAAACAGCAAAAGGTTCATTCATTGCCGACGAAGCTCAAATGCCTGTTTCTGATGAATTCTACTATATCGTTCCAAGTAAATGTACCGAGTGCAAAGGGTTTCATGAAGAGCCCCAATGTGCCGCAGTATGTCCCGTAGATTGTTGCGTTCCCGACGAAAATGTAGTCGAAACAGAGGCTGAACTTTTAGAAAAGCAATCATTTTTACATCAAAATAGCTAACCAAACCACTCCTAATACATGAAAGCAGGTATAGTAGGTTTACCCAATGTCGGAAAATCAACCCTTTTCAATTGTTTATCTAACGCAAAAGCACAAAGTGCAAATTTTCCATTTTGTACCATAGAACCAAATATAGGGGTTGTAAATGTCCCCGATTCTCGATTGGAAAAACTCCAAGAATTGGTGGATCCAGAAAGAGTTATTCCAGCTACAGTAGAAATCGTTGATATTGCAGGTCTTGTAAAAGGAGCTAGTAAAGGAGAAGGCTTAGGAAATCAATTCTTGGCCAACATCAGGGAGACCGACGCAATACTTCATGTTTTGAGATGCTTTAACGACGATAATATAGTGCATGTCGATGGATCTGTAGATCCAATTCGAGACAAAGAAACCATCGATATAGAGCTTCAATTAAAGGATTTAGAGGCCGTTGAAAAACGATTAGATAAAGTAAAGAGAGCTGCCAAAACTGGAAATAAAGAAGCACAAAATGAAGAGGAGATTCTAGTACTTCTCAAAAATAACCTAGAAACTGGAGTATCAGTGCGGGCTGTAGATTTGCAAAAAGAAGACTATGTGGATTACGTCAAACCACTGCAGCTCATAACGGATAAACCTGTTTTATACGTCTGTAATGTCGATGAAAAAAGTGCATTAGACGGTAATGAATACGTGTCTAAAGTAAGAGAGATGGTACAACATGAAAATGCAGAAGTATTGTACTTAGCTATTGGAACTGAAGCAGATATCAATGAGCTTGAAGACTATGAAGAACGTCAACTCTTTTTAGAAGACATCGGACTTAATGAACCTGGATCCGCAAAATTGATAAGATCGGCATATGCACTATTAAATCTTGAAACTTATTTTACAGCAGGTCCCAAGGAAGTTCGTGCCTGGACCATTAAAAAAGGAGTTTCAGCTCCACAAGCTGCCGGAGTAATACACACTGATTTCGAAAAAGGCTTTATACGTGCTGAAGTCATTTCTTATGAAGATTACACTTCTTATGGTTCAGAATCGAAAGTTAAAGAAGCTGGTAAAATTCGTGTAGAAGGAAAGGACTATATCGTCAGTGACGGCGATGTCATGCATTTTAGATTTAATGTGTAATCATTACGGCTCAAGTGTTGAAGCTGTGTGCAAAACATAAGCCTTTATTTTTTTACATCTTTCTCGCTAAGTCGGTCTTCAAATGAAGGCATTCCCTTCGGAAGAAAAACACCCTTTAAAACAATATTTTCATATATATCGAAGACTGTTTCTGTAGAATAGGTTAAATCTGGAATAGTTCCACCACCGTTTCCTAAATTGTGACATTGCGAACAATATCTAGAGAACATTTGACCTCCGTGTAAAATATCGTCTATTGACATTGAGGTATTTAATGTAATTCGACTTTTCTTCAATGCCTTTTCAAATTCAGGGTACTTTCCTTGTCCGTTAATTTTAAAGGTATAAATCGTGCCTGGATTGATTTGTTCGGTGTGTTTATTTCCATTTCCGTAAGCACCTCCCCAACCAACGGGTATGGATATATATTGCTCACCTTCAATCATATAAGTCATAGGAGGTGCAATAATTCCAGTGTTTAAATTTTTAGACCATAATTGATCTCCATTAAAAGCGTCAAATGCAACAAAATTACCCTCAGCATCTCCTTGAAAAATTATGTTATTAACAGACAAAACGCCAGAATTCCATACATTTTCTTGTTTATGCGACCAAACTTCGACACTTTTCACCGGATCCCAAGCAAGGAGTTTTCCATAACTCTCACCTTTTAATACAGAATCTAACAAAATTTCGTTACCGTTGTTCTTCCCAGATGCTCCAGGCACCAATTCAGTACCTGTGTTCCATTGCTTAGGCTCAAATTCAAAAGTTGACTCTTTACCGTATGACATAGACATTTCTCGAGCAGGGATATAAACTAATCCTGAATTTGGATTATACGCCATAGCCTGCCAATTATGTCCACCAAAAGGTCCTGGATAAATTTCTACATTTTCATTGATATGTCGCGCAAAACTTGTTTCTAAGGGACGACCTGTTTCTAAATCTACCTTTTCAGCCCAGTTGGCATAAACAAACTTTTCAGCAGAAATTAATTCTCCTGTAAGACGATCTAAGACATAAAAAAATCCATTTTTAGGTGCTTGCATTATGACCTTCCTATCTTCTCCTTTAATTTGCAGATCAGCCAACATTAATGGTTGCACAGCAGTATAATCCCATGTTTCTCCTGGAGTAGTTTGGTAGTGCCATTTGAGTTGACCTGTTTTTACATCCAAGGCAAGTATAGAAGATAAATAAAGGTTATCTCCCCCTATTATGCAAAGTTGCAGCAACATCAATCGGTTTCATGTCGATTTTAAATTATAGGTACATTGTTTCAGATCAGTTTTAAATTCAATCTTATGCTCAACTTCAAATTCAGAAGGGACAAAGCCATTTTTAAAAAGTAAAGTTCCTTTTTGGAGATTAACAGGGATAATAGAGAGAATTATTTTATCAATTATTCCGAAACTGATTAATGTTTGTGCCAATTCAGCTCCGCCATCACAATAAATATTTCCTGAGTTTGTTCTTCTCAGTTCATCTATTAAGCTCTTCAAATCTCCAGACAACGCATAAATGTGATTTTTAAAATTGACACCAATGGAAATGTTTTTGGTATTCGTTCAAGAGGTCCACATCCTCGCCTAGAACAAGAAGCAGTTAGAGTGATTAATCTGTTGCCTAAAATGAAACCAGGTCGTCAGAAAGGTAAAGCAGTTATTGTTCGTTATTCCCTTCCTATCACTTTTAAAGTTAAAGACGGCCCCCCTGTATTTAACGTTGATGAAAGGAAATATTTTTCTGATGGACTGCAAAAAGCAAAAGAATACAACCATATAGCTGCTATAGAGTTATATACAAAATCAATAAAAAATGACCGCTATTTTGCATTAGCTTATAATGCTAGAGGGGTCTCAAAACTTCAACTTAAAGACTACAGAGGCGCATTAATAGACCTTAACAAGGCTATAATTTTACAACCTGAATACGGAGAAGCTTATTTTAATCGCGGATTATCTAAAGCCTATTTATCCGATAATGAGGCTGCGTGTACAGACGCTAAACAGGCTGAAAAACTAGGGTATGATTCAAAGAAATTGATTAGCGCAGTTTGTCTAGAAACTAAACTATAGGCATATCTTCTTCTTTTAATTCAGCTATTTCTAAACCTCTTTTGGATAAACTTACATTTGTTATATTTGAGTAAACTATAAGTTAAAAAATTATGGCAAAAGAATTTGAAAAATTAAGTAAAAACCAAGTATTTTTTGTTGGAATGTCTATGGGTTTTATGTTGGGGACATTAATTATGTTGGTTGTAATGTGATAAGAATATTTGCAGGTTTATGAAATATGTACTTCTCATTTTGGTGTTTATTAGTTTTCAACTGTTTTCTCTAGCCCAAAACCCAAACCCAAGCACAACATTAGATGCCATAATTTTAAATGAAATGAGTACACGTCATTTTCCTGGCGCTTCCACTATTATTGTTAAAAATGGTGAAATAGTATGGGTAGAATCCTATGGATATGCTGATATAGTCAATTCATTAACTGTAGAGGACACCACTGTTTTTCTTTTAGCTTCTGTTTCCAAACTGTCCCCCTCCAGGACTTCTAATTTCTCTATTCCAAGGAGATCCATTACCCGTTCCTACATAGATTAACTTTTCATCAGCGTCATAAACAAATGAATCCCAAGCAGTTCCACCACCTCCATATTTCCACCATTCACCAGTCCAAGTTTTTGCTGCCTCTTCTAATTCGGGATGCTCAAATCCATTTTCAGGATTTCCAGGAACAGTGTAAAATCTCCAATCCAACTCACCAGTCTCCGCATTATATGCAGAGAAAAAACCTCTAACACCGTACTCTGCACCACCATTTCCTATAAAAACTTTTCCGTCAAAAACTCTTGGAGCACCCGTGATAGTATAACTACCTTCAATTCCTATAAGGGTATTATTTTCCCATATTACCTCACCATTAGATACATTTAGTGCAATGAGGCGGCCGTCTAAAGCACCTAAATATAATTTACCCTTATACAATGCTAGACCTCTGTTAACAACATCACAGCAAGCCATTTCTCCATGTGACTTAGAAACATTTGGGTCATAGGTCCACAATAGTTCTCCGGATTTTGCATCTACGCTATACACCAAACTCCATGGTCCAGTAAGGTACATAATACCGTTTACCACAAGAGGAGTAGACTCAATTCCGCGCTTAGTTTTTAAATTAAGAGACCATGCTAATTCGAGATCTTCTAAATTTTTTTTATTTATAACATTGAGTTCACTGTGTCTATTTTCACTGTAATTTTTTCCATAAGTAAGCCAATCCCCTTGATAAGCATTAGCATTTTCTAAAATCTCATCATTTATATTTTGCACACTAAGACTAAAAGATTGTTCACAAGAAACCAATAAACAAGAAAAGAGGATAAAAATAATATTTTTCATAAATGATATAGTTGTTGTGTTTAAAATACAATATAACAAGAGGTGAGTGTGTAAAACTCTCAACCTTTTTGTTAATTACTTTATTGTTTGTCTAAAGTAACTTCCGTGAAAGCATCTTAATTTAGATGACTCAATTTTAATCAATGAGTCAAGTTCAATACACAGAAGAGAATATCCGTTCCTTAGACTGGAAGGAGCACATCAGAGTTAGGCCTGGAATGTATATCGGAAAACTTGGTGATGGCTCATCTGCTGATGACGGTATTTATATACTTCTTAAGGAAATCCTCGACAATAGTATAGACGAATTCGTCATGGGTGCAGGTAAGCGCATTGAAATTAAAATTGAAGACTCAACAGTTCATATTCGAGACTTTGGGCGTGGCATACCTTTAGGCAAGGTAGTCGATGTAGTATCGAAAATGAATACGGGAGGAAAGTATGATACACGAGCTTTTAAAAAATCCGTTGGATTAAATGGAGTAGGAACCAAAGCCGTAAACGCACTCTCTAATTTTTTCAAGGTTACTTCTGTTAGAGATAAAAAAGGAAAAACGGCAATTTTCAGAGCTGGTGAACTTCAAGAAGAATTCACTGAAGAAACTAAGGAACGAAACGGAACTAAAATTGCTTTTACACCAGATCACAGTGTTTTTAAAAATTTTAGATATAGAGCGGAATACATTGAGCGGATGCTAAGAAATTACGTCTATCTCAATCCTGGGCTTACTATCGTTTTTAATGGAGAAGAATTCTATTCTGAAAATGGACTCAAAGACCTACTTGAATTTCAAAATTCTCAGGAAGATTTCTTGTATCCTATAATACACCTTAAAGGAAATGATATTGAAGTCGCAATTACCCATAGTCGTTCTCAATACAATGAGGAATATCATTCATTTGTCAATGGACAACACACCACACAGGGTGGAACTCATCAATCCGCTTTTAGGGAAGCTGTGGTTAAAACAATTAGGGAATTTTTTGGAAAAAATTACGACGCTTCAGATATTAGAAAATCTATCATATCAGCAATCGCAATAAAGGTCATGGAGCCTGTTTTTGAATCTCAAACAAAAACCAAACTCGGGTCAACAGAAATGGGAGATGGACTGCCTACAGTTAGAACCTACATCAATGACTTTATCGGCACTCAACTCGATAATTTTTTACATAAAAATGCGGGAGTTACAGAACTTATTCAGCAAAAAATTGTTCAAGCCGAAAAAGAGCGTAAAGAATTATCAGGAATTCGGAAATTGGCAAGAGAGCGAGCTAAAAAAGCTAGTTTACACAATAAAAAACTAAGGGACTGTAGAGTTCACCTTAGTGACATGAAAAAAGACAGAAGACTTGAATCAACACTCTTCATTACAGAAGGGGACTCTGCTTCTGGTTCAATCACCAAGTCAAGGGACGTCAACACACAGGCTGTATTTAGTTTGAGAGGAAAACCTTTAAATTCTTTCGGAATGAGCAAGAAAATTGTTTATGAAAATGAAGAGTTTAACTTGCTTCAGGCAGCACTTAACATAGAAGAGTCTTTAGAAAGTTTAAGGTATAACAATATTGTAATAGCAACAGATGCAGATGTCGATGGAATGCACATAAGGCTTTTGCTCATTACTTTTTTCTTGCAGTTTTTTCCTGAACTCATAAAGGAAAATCATTTGTACATATTACAAACTCCACTTTTTAGGGTGAGAAATAAAAAGGAAACCAGATATTGCTATACCGAAGAAGAACGTTTAAAGGCCTTAAGAGAATTAGGAGCTAATCCAGAAATAACACGATTCAAAGGGTTAGGGGAAATTTCGCCCGATGAATTCAAAAATTTCATTGGCGATAACATACGTCTTGAACCTATTTTAGCCGATAAATCCTTGAGTATTGATCAGTTATTGACTTTTTATATGGGTAAAAACACCCCTGATCGCCAGAAATTTGTCATCAATAACTTGAAAGTAGAACTAGATGCCGTCGAAGAATTATGATCGAAGAAAACGAAGAATTAAAAAACAGTCAAAATAACGAAACAGATCGTCTTATCACCGTTAGTGGAATGTATCAAGACTGGTTTCTTGATTATGCCTCTTATGTTATATTAGAGCGGGCGGTACCGTCTATTGAAGACGGTTTCAAACCTGTACAACGAAGAATTTTACATGCCCTGAAAGAGTTAGATGACGGGCGCTACAACAAAGTAGCAAATGTTGTAGGTCATACTATGCAATATCACCCACATGGTGATGCTAGTATAGCAGATGCTATGGTTCAAATAGGTCAAAAGAGTTTGCTAATCGACACTCAAGGAAATTGGGGGAATATTTTAACAGGAGACAGTGCAGCCGCTTCTAGATATATTGAAGCTAGACTTTCAAAATTTGCGCTAGATGTAGTATTTAGTCCAAAGATAACAGACTGGCAACTCTCATATGATGGTCGAAAAAAAGAGCCAATTCACCTACCTGTTAAATTTCCATTATTGCTCGCTCAAGGAGCAGAGGGGATAGCCGTCGGTTTATCCACTAAAATACTACCTCATAATTTTAATGAGCTAATACAGGCAAGTATCAATTACCTAAAAGGCAAGTCTTTTGAACTCTTTCCAGATTTTCCAACTAGTGGTATCATCGATGTAACCAATTATAACGAAGGTCTTAGAGGAGGAAAAGTAAGAGTTCGAGCAAGAATAGAGGTTTTAGACAAAACTACTTTAGTTATCAAAGAAATACCCTACGGAACAAACACGAGCTCTTTAATCGATTCTATTTTAAAGGCCAATGATCGTGGGAAAATTAAAATCAAAAAAATTGAAGACAATACTGCGGCGGATGTTGAAATTTTAGTTCATCTTCCCAATAATATTTCTCCAGATAAAACAATTGATGCCCTTTATGCCTTTACAAATTGTGAAATGTCAATTTCACCCCTAGCATGTATCATTGAAGACAATAAACCTGCTTTTATAACTGTCAAGACAATGCTCGAACGCTCAACAGATCATACTGTTGATTTGCTCAAGCAGGAATTAAATATTAGAATTAGTGAATTAGAAGAGCAGTGGCATTTTGCATCATTAGAAAAAATATTTATAGAACATCGAATATATCGAGATATTGAAGAAGAAGAAACATGGGAAGGGGTAATCTCGGCAATTGATAATGGACTAAAGCCTCATATTAAAAATTTAAAAAGAAAAGTTACCACTGAAGACATTGCTCGGCTGACTGAAATTAGAATTAAGCGCATCTCCAAATTTGATTTGGATAAAGCCGCTCAGCATATTGAAAATTTAGATACTGAGTTGCAAAAAGTTCAAAATGATTTAGCTCATATTATAGACTACAGTATTGATTATTTCACCCAGCTCAAAAAGAAGTACGGTAAAGACCGAGTTCGAAAAAGTGAAATAAAGGTTTTTGATGACATAGAAGCCACCAAGGTGGTCATTCGAAACACCAAACTTTATGTCAATAGGGAAGAAGGATTCATTGGAACGTCTTTGAAAAAGAATGAATACGTAACGGATTGCAGTGATATTGATGACATCATTGTCTTTACGGCTGATGGAAATATGACCGTCACTAAAGTAGATTCAAAGGTGTTTGTTGGAAAAGAAATAATTCATGTTGCTGTTTTCAAAAAGAAAGATTCGAGAACAGTTTATAACATGATTTACAAGGTGCACAAAGGGATTACCTACATTAAACGATTTAGTGTTACCTCTGTTACAAGAGATAAAAAATATAATTTGTGTGGTGATCAAAAAAACACCTCTATACTCTATTTTACAGCTAATCCTAATGGAGAAGCTGAAAAAGTGATGATTCATCTCAGAAAAACAGGAAGTGTCAAAAAATTAAATTGGGAATTAGATTTCGCCGATTTAGCCATAAAAGGACGAAATGTTCGAGGAAATATTGTATCAAAACTACCGGTAAAGAGAGTAGATTTTCGTGAAAAAGGAATCTCAACCTTAAAACCAAGAAAAATTTGGTACGACAAAATTGTGGGTAGACTAAACGTTGATGAAAGAGGAGATCTATTGGGTTCTTTTACTCCTAAGGATTCTATTCTTCTAATCTCAAATGATGGAATTGTAAAAAGAATTACACCAGACTTAAATCTTAGAATAGATGACGAACAATACACCCTAGTAGATAAGTTTGAAAACGATAAACCGATTTCAATCATTTACTTTGATGGACAAAGAGAGCGTTATTTCGTAAAACGATTCAATTTTGATATTCTTGATAAAGAAGAACTTCTTGTTACAGAACATTCCAAGACAAAATTAATTCAAGTGGCCTACGAGTGGAGACCTGAAATTGAAATAGTATATCAAAAGAAAAGAGGTCAGGACAGAATACCAAATGAATATTTCGATCTCAATGACTTTATTGCTCTTAAAAGCTACAAAGCACTCGGAAATCAACTCACAAAGAATGCTATTTTAGAGATTAAAGTAAAAGCACTTCCTTACGAGCATAAGGAGTCAAATCCAACCAACTCTAATTCTGACGATCTTAACCTTAAATTATTCTAATAGGTTACGGTTTTGTGGTGCTGCGTTTCATTCGCATATCCAGAAACTCAACTAAAAGCGAAAAACAAATTGCAAAGTAGAGATATCCCTTAGGGACACTTCCTATTTCTTGCTCAAAAACAATCAAATGAGAAAGGTGCGCTGCTTCCGTGATCAACATAAATCCAATAAGCAACAGAAAAGAAAGTCCTAAAATTTGAATTGAAGGATGTTTTGAAACAAATGCACCCACTGGGTTTGCAAATAACATCATAATAAATACCGATAAAATCACAGCTATAATCATTAATAACAAAGCATCATTTGGATTTTCTGAAATATTATTGGTCATACCAATAGCCGTTAATATAGAGTCTAATGAAAAAACCACATTAATGATAGTAATTTGAACGATGGCACTAGTAAATGTACTTTTGTTTGTCGAAGCCGCTTCTTTTTCAACCAGTGATGAATGCTCTACTTTTTCACGTATTTCTTTTGTGCTTTTGTAGAGTAAAAATATTCCACCAATAAATAAAATCAATGCTTGCCCACTGACTGCACCAGAAATCCAACTTGCTTCAACATTCCAAAACGCCTTATTTAAAGAAGTTAGATATCCGATTCCAAATAGCAGAATAATTCGCATCAACATAGCTAAAAGAAGTCCAATATTTGTAGCTGATTTTCGTTGATTTTTATCAAGTTTATTCGCGGATATTGAAATAAAAATAATGTTGTCTATTCCGAGAACAATTTCAAGAAAAATAAGTGTAATTAAAGCAACCCAGGCGTCTATAGAAGATAAGATTTCGAACATAATAAAGTGTTATTTCAATTTGACAGCAGTTCCAGTAAGTCGATTTTCAGCATTTAAAAGACCATACTCAAAGGTATAGGAACTATCTGTTGTGCTTAAAATCTTAAAATGTAAAGGCTTTTTTTCGGCCATTGATTTAGGGTTAAGACTTTTAAGTATATACTCACAGTCGTTAATCCATTTTACACTAGCCGAATCTATCTTTCCATTATAGTCATCAATTTCTAATCCTTCAAAACGTCTAAATCTAGATTCCTGTAATTCCCCATTTAACTCCGTTTTAAATATAAATTCCCCATTTTTGTACTGAGAACATTCTCGATTCGGACCACTTACACAGCTCAAGAACAGTAGCGTATTTATAGAGAAAAGTACATGTTTCCAATTCATAGCAAAAATCCATTAAATCATCCGTAAAGATACATGCAAATCAAAGAATTAAAGGGTAGATACATTAATAATGCCCATTTAGAGCCTGTTTTAAAAAAATATTTTCCTAAGGATTACCATTTCGTAGGTTTTTCAGAAGAAAAAAGACCCATTTATGCGTTACAAGTTGGAGAGGGAAGCACTAAAATTTTAATGTGGTCACAAATGCATGGAGATGAGTCTACCACCACAAAAGCAGTATTGGACTTTACAAATGGTTTTAAGTCAAACACGAATTGGATGAGTCAATTTGAACTATTAATTATACCCATCCTAAATCCAGATGGCGCATACAATTACACCAGAGTAAATGCTAATAAAGTTGATTTAAATAGAGACGCAAGCAACGCCTCTCAATTAGAAATGCAAGTTTTACATCGAAAATATCGAGAGTTCCAACCGAATTTCTGTTTTAATTTACACGATCAACGCAATATGTACACTGTAGGAGATACAAATCAAAATGCAAGTCTTTCTTTTTTAAGTCCTTCAGCCGACGTTGATAAGAGCTGGACAAGCTCTAGAATTAAATCAGCATTTTTAATTACATCTATGATTCAAGGACTACCAGATTACATAAAGTCTAATATAGCTCGTTATGACGATGAATTTAACATCAATTGCACAGGAGATTATTTTCAATCATTGCATACGCCTACATTATTAATAGAAGCAGGACATTGTAAAAACGATTATACCCGAGAAAAAACAAGAAAGTATATTAAAGATTCTCTTGAACAAGCTATAATAGCTTTAGTTAATATAGATTTCAAAAACCTTGAAAATAATTTAATTGTAAAAAAGTATCAAGATCTTCCAGAAAATTCAAAAAAGTTTTACGATGAGATATTGATTTTTGACTCAGATATTATAGGAGTGCGATATATTATTGAAAAGCAAGGTGGGTTCTTAAATTTTAAACCTGAATTCTTTTACGTAAATGAAAAATCATACATTACAAATCTTGTATTTGAAGCTTCATTACTAACAGAAGAAAGTGCTAAACAACATTTAAATTTTAGAAGAAATCAAATAAAATATTACGGGATTGTTTAAAATCAAACGTAATGGTTAAATAAATTTCAGCAAATCATTAGATATTGTTAATTTTGTTGAAAATTCAAAAAAATGGCAGGAAAAGTTAAATTAGACGATTTAGATCATCAGATTCTCGATATGCTTATTGACAACACGAGAACGCCCTTCACGGATATTGCAAAAAAACTTCTTATTTCAGCAGGAACCGTGCACGTTCGTGTAAAGAAAATGGAAGAAGCAAATATCATTAAAGGATCATCTTTAACCTTAGATTATCAAAAGCTAGGTTACTCTTTCATCGCCTACGTAGGTATTTTTTTAGAAAAAACGCATCAAACAAAATTCGTACTTGAACGTCTAAATAGTATTCCCTTTGTTACTGTTGCTCATATAACCACTGGGAAGTTTAATATTTTCTGTAAGATTCGTGCAAAAGACACTACACATGCTAAGAATATCATTTTTAAAATTGATGACATTGAAGGCGTGAGTAGAACAGAAACGATGATATCGTTGGAGGAAAGCATTAATGATAAACGCCGATTAATGCATACAATATTCAATGAATTATAATTTAAAGATTTCTTTTTTCTAGTAAAACCTTTATACTCAAATCATTTGATAATAATCAAAGGCCTCTAATATGAGATGATTTTCTACTTCAATATCATAGTTAGCCTTACCAATACCTTCTAACAAAACAAACATAACTTTACCTTTTCTGTTTTTTTTGTCATGAAGACTTAATTTAAGAATCTTCTGAATGTCTTGAGCATTGAAAATCACCTTGTCATAGAGTGGAACTAGACTTTGAGTAATTAATTTCAAGTCACTTTCTAAGAGTTTATTTAACTTAAAAGATATATAAGCCTCAAGAATCATTCCTATACCTATGGCCTCACCGTGAAAAAGAGTTTCTTTATTTTGCTCATCCATCATATAGGTTTCTATAGCGTGACCTAAAGTATGTCCAAAGTTCAAAATCTTACGCAAGCCACTTTCTTTTGGATCCTCAGTAACAACAAGATGTTTGATGTAAACAGATTGAGCAATCAGTTTTCGAAAAGCACTTAAATCATTAACTACCTCGTTAAAATGTTGCTCATCGTAGATTAGGCCATGTTTTATCATTTCAGCCATTCCATTATTAATTTGACGTTGATCTAAAGTTTCCAAAAACATTGACATGACCAAAGTCATTCTAGCGTTACAAAAAACACCTATATGATTTTTTAATCCTAGGAAATCTATACCAGTTTTTCCACCTACGGCTGCATCGACCATAGAGAGTAAGGTAGTAGGGATATTTACAAAGTCAATACCTCTTTTATAGGTTGCGGCACAAAACCCACCTAAATCTGTCAGCACCCCACCTCCCAAATTAATCAATAACGATTTTCTATCTGCATTATTTTCTGTTAAAACATTCCATACCTGCTTACAACTATCTATATTTTTATGTTCTTCTCCTGAAGAAATTTCAATACAGATATACGATAAAGAAGTCGATATAAGAGCCTCAAAATACTCTAAACAGCACCGTTTTGTATTCTCATCAACTAAAACAAAATAAGTTGAATAATAATTGCTTGAAGTCAATTTTTTCAATTCTACTTGTGCTTGATGCTCAAAATAAACATCATAGGATGATGAAGAGATATGATTCATAATAAATTACATGATCTTATTTGATTGAAATCAATCAGCAAGATTTATTTTTGTAATACAAATTAAGGCAAAAAGAATGGTAAATTTTGATAACACGGCAATTGCCTTTCAAATGAAAAATGATGCTGCTCTTGATCGCGCCTATTTTTTATTTAAGTTGATTAGTAATGAACCTTTGGTTAAAATAGGAACAGCGGCAACAAATTTTGCGCTCAATGCGCAATTACCTGTTGAAGGACTAATTAGAGCAACAGTCTTTGATCATTTTTGCGGAGGGGTGAATGAAGAAGATTGTCTACAAATTATAAAGGAATTAGGTTCTTACGGTGTACAATCAATTTTAGATTATTCCGTAGAAGGTAAGGTTGAAGAAAATCAATTTGATTTGACCGTACAAAAGAATTTAGAAATCCTTTCATTTATTAAATCAAGAGAGAAAATTCCATTTGCGGTTTTCAAGCCTACAGCATTAGGGTCTTCGGATTTATTTTACAAAGTGAGTCAAGAAATAGATTTAAACGAGTCTGAAAAAAAGGCTTATAATCGCATTATTGATCGCTATCACACCTTATGTTTAAAGGCAAGAGAATTAAATATTAAGTTGTTGGTAGATGCAGAAGAAAGTTGGTTGCAACAAGCAGCTGATAATCTTTGCCTAGAAATGATGAAAACTTATAATACTGAACAACCCATAGTTTACAACACTTATCAAATGTATCGGTGGGATAAAATGAAAGATTTAGAAAAACTCTTCGATTTAGCCGATCAATATAGTTTTTTACCAGGAATTAAGCTTGTTCGAGGAGCTTACATGGAAAAAGAAAGAAAAAGAGCAAGTGAAAAAGGATATACTTCACCAATCTGTCGGGATAAAAAAGAAACAGACCTCAATTTTGACAGGGGTGCTCAATTAATTTTAAATCATATAGAAAAGGCATCTATTTTTGTTGGTTCACACAACGAACACAGTACCTTATTGGTTTTAAAGTACATGGAAGAATACAATATCCCTTCAGACCACAAACACATTTGGTTCGGCCAATTATACGGCATGAGTGATCACATTTCTTTCAACTTGGCTAAAAATGGTTATAATGTAAGCAAATACATTCCTTATGGACCTGTTAAAGATGTTATGCCTTATCTCATAAGACGTGCTGAAGAAAACACCTCAGTTTCTGGGCAAACTAACAGAGAACTTGAGCTAATTAAAAAAGAGAGAGCACGAAGAAAGTTATTTTAAGTATTTTACAATACTATCACAACGTTCAAAGCGATATTCTTCATAAGCGTACTCCACTATATAGAGTTGGCAAGGCGTTAATCTCGTTTTGCTCTCATTAAATAGTACCTTTCCTTCAACGAGAACACTATCTTTTATAAATGGTGCAAAATCGCTGTTTTTTCTTAAATCTTTTAAAACTCGACAATTGGGAAAATAACAGTAATCTATCCCTTTTCCATCAGTTTTTTGATCAATGATAAAATTTAAAAATAACAGGCCAAAAAAAAGACCAATTGAAAAATAAAGCAAACGTTTTAAAAAGACTTTTTTCATTTAATACATCAATAATCTAATATCATTATACCTTTTTTTAAACCAACGAGCAACGCGTTCATTTGTAACCAATCCTTTATAAGAAAAAACACTATCACGTAAACCATGATTTAATCGAAGTGCATGTTCGATATGACCATCTACACCAATTTGCATCAAAAGAGGAACAAGAACATTATTTATTCCAAAAGAGGCGGTTTGAGCGTAATTTGATGGCAAATTATACATGCCATAATGTATGACATCGTGTTTAACATAGGGATTAGTTTTAGGTTGTAGCTCTATTGTTTCGACACAACCACCTCTATCTAATGTAAGGTCAATTACGACTGACCCTGGTTTCATCTGTTTGATTAAATCCTCAGAAATAATAATGTCCTTTAAATTTTGTGCATTCGATGCCGCAACAATAACATCACTTGATTTAATAGAGGATTTAAACATCTCACTATTGTATATTCCTGTTTGGATTTGTGAAGACAATTGGGTGCTTATTGTGCGCAAACCAGAAACTACTTTGTCAAAAATAGAAACTGAAACTCCTAAATTCAAAGCGTGTTTAGCGGCTGTAAGTGCTGCTTGATTTGTGCCGATAATACACATTTTAGTAGAGGGTATACCGTAGATATTTCCAAATAATATTCCTTTTCCACAATTGTCACTTGATAAAAATTGAGCGGCTAAAAATACAGATGCTAAACCCGAAATTTCTTCCAATACCTCAAGAATTGGATATTTATTTTCATAATCCTTGAGAAAGTCATATGCACAAGCTACAATTTTCTTTTTTTGGATAATTTCAAGAGATTCAGCTGAAAGTGTGTTGATTTGTAATGCTGAAAAAATAGTTGAATTTGGTTTAATTTTCCGAAGCTCTTTTTCCGAAGGAGGAGAAATTTTTAGAATGATCGAATGAGACAGAACCTCGTCTGAATTACTGCTTATTTGAGCCCCCGCATCTTCATACATTTTATTTGTAAAATGTGAATTTAAACCCGCATCCTTTTCCATTACAACAGAATGGCCATTTTCAACTAAGGACTTTACGCCAGAAGGTGTGAGCGCAATTCTGTTTTCCTCAGAAAAGAGTTCCCTCGGTATACCAATATGGAGTTTTGTGGAGGATTGAAGGACGGCGAGACGTTCTTCCTGGGTGAGAACACCTTTGTCTTGAAATAAAATTGGATCTAATGATTCTCCGGACAATACTTAACGATTATACTATCGAAATTAGTCATTTTTTTCAAACAAAATACGTTCATTCTTTGAACGAGATTTTAGAAAACGTTCTTTCCGAATATTCAGAATTTCGCGTTCCTTTTCTAGTGCTTCTTTCTCTTTCATAAGATCTAATTCTTGTTCAATTACTCCTAAATCAATTCCGTGCACAAATCGGTCATACAAACGTATTCTAATAAAATATACAAGTGGAATTATGACCATACAAATTGGTAATAGCCAAAGTAAATTTTTGGTATCAACAAATTCATCAGCTGAATAATAAAGTTCGAATAATTGGAAGGCATACATAGTTAAAGGGATGAGTAAAATATGATACCACCAATGCTTACATGTCAAAAACCAAATCATAATAAGGTAAAACGGAATAAACTTACTCAACAGAAACCACACATATGTTTCAACATCATAAAAACCATGACTATCTATTATAAATCCAAATACAGTAAGGACCTCGTCTGGTTTATCCGGTAAATACGTGTGAAACTTGTACAAGAAAGGAGCAAGCAGAATTAGAAAAACAATAAATGATTCAATAATTAATTTGTGTTTTACCTGAATAGAATTATTACGAAGCATAAACGATTTTTATATACTTCTGTAAACGAAAAAAGGACGGTAATAGTACCATCCTTTTTAAAAATCCGATAAAGTGCAATTATTTTCGCTTATGTGGTAAAATAATGCGACTTTTACGCACGTCTAATTCTTTTGAATCTTCGATAGTGACCACTGTTCCCACAGCAGAAGCCGCTAAGATCATAAAAGAAAAAAGACCCGCAACTACTTTTTTAGTGTTCATAATACTAAATTTTAGAAGTGAAGTGAATCTTTCACAATTCAAATATAGTATTTTTCTTACAAATAATGTAATACAAAGATTAAAAGTGTATTACATCGAAAGATTACAATAATTAATTCAACTTTAATAATCGAATGACTCTTGAGTTTAAACCACTAATTTCAATTTCTATACATAAAGCTTCATGGGGTTTAAAAAATTCCAAACGTTCTGCCCATTCAATCAAAACTGTACGATTTTCATCAAGGTAATCTTCAAAACCAATTTGAATTAATTCTTCTTCCTTTTCTATGCGGTACAAATCAAAATGGTAAATGAAATCTTGAATTTCATTTGAAAAATACTCGTTTAAAATTGAAAACGTTGGACTTTGGACATTCCCGTCAATATGGAGATTTCTAAGCAACTCTTTAATTAAGGTAGTTTTACCCGCTCCCATGGGTGCATAAAATAAAACTTTCTTTCCCAGCAACAAGGGAAGTAAGGAGGAGCACACATCCTCAATCTCCTCCAGACTATATTCTTTCGTTAAAATTAGCGTCGACCTCACTTTTTTTTGACAAAAATAGAATAAGCTACTCTATTTGAGATTATTTATGATATTTGCAGCAAGTTTGAACAAAACATTGACACATCAAAGGAAACTTAAAGTATTTAACGACCCTGTCTACGGCTCAATAGGGATTCCTAACGACTTTATTCTCCAACTCATAGCACATCCCTTTTTTCAACGTCTGCGACGGATTTCACAGATGGGCTTTTCTTATTTATCTTATCCGGGTGCACATCACACTAGATTTCATCACGCTTTAGGTGCAATGCACTTAATGAATAAAGCAATTACTACTCTTCGATATAAGGGAATAGAAATAACATCTAAAGAAGAAAATGCACTTTTAACAGCCATCTTATTGCATGATATAGGACATGGTCCTTTCTCACATGCACTTGAAGAAATCCTTATTCCTGAAATTCATCATGAAACGCTTTCTCTAAAGTTTATGAGAGAATTAAATTGTCTTTTTAACGGAGAAATAGAAATGGCGATTTCTATTTTCACAGGAACGTATTCGAAAAAATTCTTGTCGGCCCTAGTTAGCAGTCAACTAGACATCGATCGTCTAGACTATTTAAAAAGAGATAGCTTTTTCTCGGGAGTCGCCGAAGGAAATATTAATTCGGAACGATTAATTACGACAATGAATGTGCTTGATGATCATATCGTGATAGAAGAAAAAGGAATTCACTCGATTGAGAAATTTTTAATGGCCAGACGATTTATGTATTGGCAAGTTTATCTTCATAAAACCAGTGTTGTTGCTGAATTAATGTTAAAAAATGTAATAAAAAGGGCGCGATTCTTAATTCGGAAAAGACCGGACTTCATGACAGGCTGCGTTGTTGGAGAATTTCTCAGACAGAAAATTGAAATGAATCACCAAGACTTTTTGACAAAATTTGCACAGCTAGATGATACAGATATTATCATTCTTTTAAAATCATGGATATATGACTCAGATTCAATACTAGCGTATTTATCAAAGGGTTTAATTCATAGAAACTTATTAAATATTCAATTTTATGAGGAAGCGCCGAGTGCTGACGACTATTCAAATATCTTAAAAAAAGTAGCAAAATCTTTTAAAATCAATACATTAGACGCTGAATTTTTAGTTTATCAGGGGGTTTTAACCAATACAGCCTATGAGCAGAATAAACTACCCATTTCAATACTTAAAAGAAATGGAGAGGTAGTTGAGTTTTTAACTCTTAGTCAATTTAGCTCAAATAGCGGATTTACGGACCAACATCAGCGCTATTACATCTGTTTTCCCAAATCTATAGTTTAATCAAAATTGCTAAATTTGCAATCTATGAAATTTACGGCCCATCAAATTGCAAATTTTGTCGATGGAGAAGTAGTCGGTGATCAAAATTGTTCAGTAACTTCAATTAGCCCTATTGAAAACGCCGAACCTAGAACACTTTCCTTTCTTTCAAATCCTAGGTACAGCAGGTACTTAGAAACTACAAAAGCAAGTATTGTTATTACCTCTAAAGAATTAGTTGAAGACAACAACTTTAGTTGCACACTTATTCTAGTAAAAGACCCTCAAGATGCAATAGCACATTTAATTTCACTTCATGACCAAATAAACTCAAGACCCCATAAAAAAGGGGTGCATTCCAATGCTGAAGTTCATCAAACAGCGCGTATAGACGACAGTGCTTTTGTAGATGCTTTTTCGATTATAGAAGAACAAAGCTCGGTAGGAGAGAACACACAAATTTATGGGCAAGTATACATAGGGCATAACGTTAAGATAGGTGCAAACTGCGTCATATATCCTGGGGTAAAGATTTACAAGGATACCCAAATTGGAGATCATTGTATTATTCATGCCAACTCAGTACTAGGTTCTGATGGATTTGGTTTTAATCCAGACAAAGAAGGTGTGTATAAAAAAATTCCTCATTTAGGTAATGTAGTATTAGAATCAAATATCGAAATAGGCGCCAATTGCACTATTGATAGAGCTACTTTGGGAAGTACTAAAATAAAAGAGGGTGTAAAGTTGGATAACCAGATTCATATCGCACACAATGTTGAAATAGATCAGCATACCGTAATTGCTGCTCAAACTGGCGTGGCAGGTTCTACCAAAATTGGTGCTTATTGTATGATAGGTGGCCAGGTTGGATTTGTAGGTCACATTACTGTAGGTGATCAGGTGAAAATACAAGCTCAATCGGGAGTTGCTAGAAATATTAAAGACAAATCAATGGTACAGGGAACACCATCTATTGATTACAAAAATTATAATAAATCCTATGTTCATTTCAAGAACTTGGAAAAAATTGAAAATCGTTTGAGAAAAGTAGAAAAAGAATTAAAATCAAATCAATAGTGAAACAAAAAACGATTGCTAAAGAAACATCACTAAAAGGAGTTGGTTTACATACAGGAAAAGAAGTAAGCCTTACATTAAAACCTGCTGAAATCAATACTGGTTTTGTATTCTGCAGAGAAGATCTTGAAGGTAGCCCAATTATACAGGCTTTGGCTCAATATGTTACCCGAACTGAAAGAAGTACTATATTAAGTGATGGGAATGTTGAGATTCATACTTCTGAACACGTTTTAGCAGCTTTAACAGGCATGGATTTGGACAATGTTTTGATTTGTTTAGATTCAGAGGAGCCGCCTATAATGGATGGGTCGTCTATTCAGTTTGTCAATGCAATAGAAGAAGCTGGAATTGTAGAACAGGATGCAAAACAAGAGGTGTTTGAAGTTACTGAAATTATTGAATTCAAAGACGAAAATACAGGTAGTGAGTTAATATTATTACCTCATGACTGTTATGAAATCAATGTGATGGTTGATTTTGGTTCCAATATCATCGGAACACAGAACGCGAGTATTACGGACATTTCACAATTCAAAGATGAGATAGCAGATTCAAGAACCTTTAGCTTTTTACATGAAATTGAAATGCTACTAGAAAACGGACTAATTAAAGGTGGTGATTTAAATAACGCGATTATATATGTAGATAAGGAGTTGTCCGATGGAACCATGGAAAAATTAAAAACGGCATTCAACAAAGAACAGGTTGCTGTTAAATCCAATGGAATTCTGGATAATTTAAATCTACATTATCCAAACGAAGCAGCAAGACACAAGTTATTAGACGTTATAGGCGATTTGAGTTTAATTGGAAGTAAAATAAAAGGTAAGCTCATTGCAATAAAACCTGGACACCATGTCAACACAGAGTTTGCAAAGAAAATAAGCAAACATATCAAAGACAGTAAACGAAAAAAAGCACCACAAATTGATTGGAATAATCCTCCCTTAATGGATGTTACTCAAATCATGAATATGCTTCCGCATAGACCTCCTTTTCTTCTCATTGACAGGATATACGAATTGACGACTTCAAAAGTAGTAGGCACAAAATCTGTCACTATGAATGAAGATTTTTTTGTAGGTCATTTTCCGGGAGCTCCAGTGATGCCTGGTGTTTTGCAAGTTGAGGCAATGGCTCAAACCGGGGGGATTTTAGTATTGAGTACAGTTCCAGACCCTGAGAATTATTTGACTTTTTTCATGAAAATGGACAATGTAAAGTTTAAACAACCCGTTGTTCCTGGAGATACTCTCATTTTTGAATGTGAGTTAATTACGCCTATTCGTCGCGGAATTTGTCATATGAAGGCCAATGCCTATGTCAACGACAAACTTGTATCTGAAGCAGAACTCATGGCACAAATCGTAAAGAAAAAATAATGAATCAGCCCTTAGCTTACGTACATCCTGGAGCCAAAATCGCGAAAAATGTGGTAATTGAGCCTTTCGCAACCATACATAATAACGTTGAAATTGGAGAAGGTACCTGGATCGGTTCGAACGTCACCATAATGGAAGGCGCTAGAATTGGAAAAAATTGCAATATTTATCCCGGGGCAGTAGTATCAGCTGTACCACAGGATTTAAAGTATAAAGGTGAAGAGTCTGTTGTTATTATAGGAAATAACACCACCATTAGAGAATGTGTTACCATCAACAAAGGCACTGAGGATCGAATGAAGACCGTGGTGGGTGACAATTGTCTAATTATGGCCTATTCGCATATCGCCCATGACTGTCTTGTTTCAAATGGGTGTATTTTCAGCAACAATTCCACCTTAGCAGGTCATGTGACTATTGGTGAAAATGTTGTTCTTGCAGGAATGGTTGCTGTACATCAATTTGTTTCAGTCGGTCACCATGCTTTTGTTACTGGAGGATCCTTGGTTCGAAAGGATGTTCCGCCCTATGTTAAGTCTGCTCGAGAACCGCTATCCTATGTGGGAATCAATTCGATAGGATTACGAAGAAGGGGGTTCAGCACAGAAAAAATAACAGAGATTCAAAATATTTACCGTATTCTATATCAGAAGAACTACAATAATTCGCAAGCAATGGAAATTATTGAAGCTGAAATGGAGGCTACTCCAGAACGCGATGAAATTTTACAATTTATCAGAGATTCTCAACGAGGAATCATGAAAGGATATTTTAGCAATACATAACATATGGCAAGTACATCAGACATTAGAAAAGGATTATGCATCCGTTACAACAGTGATATTTTTAAAATTATTGAATTTTTACATGTAAAACCTGGAAAAGGTCCTGCATTTGTACGAACAAAACTTAAAAGTGTAACAACTGGAAAAGTTATCGATAACACGTTTTCAGCAGGTCATAAAATTGATGATGTTCGAGTTGAAACAAGAAGCTATCAATACTTATACAAAGAGGGAGATAGCTTTCATTTTATGAATACTGTAGATTATGATCAAATGAGTTTGCAAAGAGATGCATTAGATGCAGCTGATTTACTCAAAGAAGGGGAAATTGTAACGATTATGTTCAATACAGAAGACAGCATGCCGTTATCAGTTGATATGCCTGTATCCGTTGTTCTTGAGGTAACTCATTCAGAACCAGGAATCAAAGGTAACACCGCGACCAACGCGACAAAACCTGCTACCGTTGAAACAGGTGCAAGGCTTAACGTTCCTCTTTTTATCAATGAAGGAGATAAAATTAAAATTGATACTGAAAAAGGAACTTACATGGAACGTGTTAAAGAGTAGATGAAGTTCCCCACTGCACTTTCAAGCCGTTCCGTAGCAGAAGAATTCAATTGCTCATTAAAGGGAGACAGTACCATTAACTTAACGGGAGTCAGTGAAATTCATAATGTCAATGAAGGTGATCTTATATTCGTAGACCATCCTAAGTATTACGACAAGGCTCTGAAATCAAAAGCTAGTGCAATCATAATTAATAAAGAAGTAGAAGTACCTCAAGGTAAGGTTGTATTGATTACAGATCAACCCTTTCAAGTTTTTAATGCGATTCTCAAAAGATATAAACCTCATTCACACTTCCAAAACAATCAACATAGTATTGATGCTTCTGCCCTAATAATGCCTAATGTAAGCATTGGTAAAGGTGTAGCAATAGGAGCTGGGAGCATTATACATCCAAACGTAATTATTTACGACGGTGTTCAAATTGGTAAAAATGTAATTGTACAGGCAGGAACAGTATTAGGTTCCAATGCCTTCTACTACAATAATAAAAATAACAACTATCAGTTGATGCATTCAGCCGGAGGGCTAATTATTGAAGATTATGTTGAAATTGGTGCACTGTGTAGCATTGATAAAGGAGTGACAGCAAACACCATCATAAAAGGTGGAAGTAAACTAGACAATCAGATTCAAATCGGTCATGACTGCGTAATTGAAGAAAATTGCCTTATTGCCGCACAATGTGGTATCGCCGGATGCGTAACCATTCAAAAAAACAGTGTTTTATGGGGGCAAGTAGGGGTGACCAGTGGGGTGACAATTGGAAACAATGTGGTGGTTTTGGGTCAAACCGCAGTGACAAAATCATTAGCACCCGACAAAATCTATTCCGGAGACCCTGCAGTACCTTATAGAGTTAATTTAAAACAAAAGGCTGCGATTAAACAATTACCTGATTTTTTAGAAGGCTTAAAAAAGAAGTAATATTGTTCTACAATTAACTTTCATGTTCTATTTTTGTGCCAAATTTCAACCATGAGCGTACTCGTTAATAAACATTCTAAAATTATAGTTCAAGGCTTTACAGGTTCTGAAGGAACCTTTCATGCCGAACAAATGATTTCTTACGGAACCCAATTAGTTGGTGGAGTAACACCTGGAAAAGGTGGACAAGATCATCTTGGGCTTCCTGTTTTTAACACTGTCCGAGAGGCCGTAGAAAAAAAAGGTGCTGATACATCAATCTTATTTGTGCCTCCAGCTTTTGCTGCTGATGCAATAATGGAAGCCGCAAATGCAGGTATAAAAGTAATCATTGCCATAACAGAAGGAATTCCCATTGCCGATATGGTCAAGGTTTACGACTACATTAAAAAATTTGATTGTACTCTGGTTGGACCAAATTGCCCTGGTGTTATTACTCCAGAAGAAGCTAAGGTTGGTATTATGCCTGGTTTCGTCTTTAAAAAAGGAAATGTAGGTATCGTGTCTAAATCTGGCACACTTACCTATGAAGCTTCAGATCAAGTGGTGAGACAAGGATTAGGTGTTTCAACTGCCATAGGAATAGGTGGAGATCCAATCATCGGAACAACCACTAAAGAAGCACTTAAAATGCTCATTGAAGATGAAGAAACTGAAGCTGTTGTAATGATTGGAGAAATCGGTGGACAGTTAGAATCAGATGCTGCTCATTGGTATGCTGAAAGCGGAAGTTCAAAACCCGTTATTGGATTTATTGCCGGTGAAACTGCACCTGCAGGTCGAACAATGGGGCACGCAGGAGCTATAGTTGGTGGTAGCGATGATACTGCCCAAGCTAAAAAGAAAATCATGAGAGAAAAAGGAATTTATGTGGTGGAATCTCCTGCTGAGATAGGTCTTAAGGTAAAAGAAGTATTATCATGAAAATGTTAGAGGGCAAAAATGTCATTTTAACGGGTGGCAGTAGAGGAATAGGAAAAGGGATAGCCGTTGAATTTGCAAAAAGTGGTGCAAACGTTGCATTTACATATAGTTCAAGTGACGCCCCGGCCAAGGAATTAGAAAACAATCTCCGAACAGAGTATGGAGTTCAAGCTTTTGCGTATAAGAGCAATGCGGCAGTTTTGGAAAATTGCGAACAATTAGTCAAAGACGTACTACTCAATTTTGATAGTATCGATGTTTTGATTAATAATGCGGGTATTACTAAAGACAATTTGCTAATGCGTATGTCAGAGTCTGATTTTGATGATGTTATAGATGTAAACTTAAAGTCTGTTTTTAATATGACCAAAGCGGTGCAACGCACCATGCTGAAACAACGTAAAGGCAGTATTATTAATATCTCTTCTGTCGTTGGAGTCAAAGGAAATGCTGGTCAAGCAAATTACGCTGCTTCAAAAGCGGGTATTATAGGTTTTACCAAATCAATAGCCCTTGAATTAGGCTCAAGAAATATCCGATCTAATGTTATTGCACCCGGATTCATTGAAACTGAAATGACCGCAAAACTAGACGAGTCTGTCGTGGACCAATGGAGACAAGGAATTCCATTAAAAAGAGGTGGAACAACAGAAGATATTGCAAATGCTTGTTTATTTTTTGCATCAGAAATGTCCTCTTACATCACAGGGCAAGTTCTATTAGTAGATGGAGGCATGTTAACTTAATTATATAAAATGGAAAGATTACCAAAACTAGTATTACCAATTACCGCAATCATCTTTTTTGTGCTCATTGTGGTATCAAAATCAGCATTAACTATAGGTTCAGGAGAGGCAGGAGTCCTCTATCGAACATTTGGTGGTGGAGTAGTAACCGATGAAGCGCCTTTAGGGGAAGGATTTCATTTAATTATGCCTTGGAATAAGGTTTATATCTATGAAGTAAGACAACAAGAAGTTTTCGAGTCGATGAAGGTGTTATCCTCCAACGGGTTAGATATTCAGTTAGATGCTTCTGCTTGGTTTCAGCCTAAATATGAATCATTAGGTAAACTCCATCAAGAAAAATCAGAGAAATACAAAGAGCGTATTCTTTTACCTGCCATTCGTTCAGCTGCTAGAAGTGTAGTGGGTCGATACACTCCTGAACAACTCTATTCTAGTAAAAGAGATGCCATACAAAAGGAGATTTATGAGGAAACTAAAAACATCGTGGACGATCAGTATATTCAATTAAACGAAATACTTGTTCGAGATGTAACACTTCCACAACCTATTAGAGAGGCTATCGAAAGAAAACTTAACCAAGAACAAGCTTCTTTAGAATATGAATTTAGACTAGTGACTGCAGAGAAAGAGGCTGAAAAACTGAGAATTGAAGCACAGGGTAAGGCTGACGCAAACCGAATACTAAGTGCCTCACTCACAGATAAAATTTTGAGAGATAAAGGAATTGAGGCAACATTGCAATTGTCTAATTCTCCAAACTCCAAAATAATAATTGTGGGTTCTTCAAAAGACGGACTTCCTTTAATCCTAGGAAACAATTAATACCAATGAGAATAAGTCATATTCATCATATTATAACTTAGCAAACGAGTTTTAACGATTCGCAAAACCCGTTTGTACCCAATACAGACGGGTTTTTTTTATTACTATGAAAAAGATAAGATTAGCATTACAAAAGAGTGGAAGACTCCATGATGAGTCTCTACAAATTTTAAAAAATTGTGGGATTGAAATTCAAAACGGGCAAAATCAACTTAAGGTTTCGTCTTCTAACTTTCCATTAGAAGTGTTTTTTTTGAGAAATAGCGACATTCCTGGATACCTTTTAGATAACGTCGTAGATATCGCTGTAATCGGTGAAAATTTATTACATGAAAAAGGAGAAGGTATTGTAGTCAATGAACATTTAGGCTTCTCAAAATGTCGAGTATCTCTAGCAGTACCAAACCAAAGTAATATTGAGAACGTCTCTGAGCTTCAGTCAAAGAGTATTGCCACCTCTTACCCAAACACCCTCAAAAAGTTCCTTAAAGAACATCAAATAAAGGCCAAAATTCATGTTATAAGCGGCTCTGTTGAAATTGCCCCAAATATTGGACTCGCAGACGCTGTATGTGATATTGTAAGCAGTGGAAGCACCTTATTCAACAATAACCTTAAGGAAATTAAAACTATTTTAAAAAGTGAGGCTGTTTTGTGCAGTTCCCCATCTATTGATGAGCAGAGAGCGAAACTTTTAAATCAATTACTTTTTAGAATTAGAGGTGTCCTAAGCGCAAAAAAGTTTAAATACTTACTGATGAATGCTCCTGCGGATAAGTTGGATCGAATAACAGGTCTTTTACCTGGAATAAAAAGTCCAACAGTAATGCCTTTGGCAGACAAGTCTTGGGTTTCAATTCACACCGTTATCGAAACAGATGAATTCTGGAATGTTATTGACTTGCTCAAAGAAAATGGAGCGCAAGGGATATTAATATGTCCAATTGATAAAATGTTCATATGAAAAAAATCTACCTAAATCCTTCGAGGAGTTCATGGGAAGAAATTTGTGAAAGACCTGCTTTAGATGATTCTACTTTAGAAGATCTTGTAGCGGAAGTCTTCAATGAGGTTAACAGTCACGGTGATAAAGCAATTGTAAATTATACGCAAAAATTTGATGGAGTTTCAATTTCAAAAATTAAATTAAAAAATTTTGAACACAGCAAAAATGACACCATAAGCACCTCTTTACAACGAGCCATACAAAGAGCTTATAAAAACATCTATAAATTCCACAAAGCCCAAAAAACTGCACAAATCAGAGTTAATACTGACTATGGTGTAGAATGCTGGCAAGATAAAAAGCCGATTGAAAATGTTGGAATTTATATCCCTGGTGGAAGTGCACCGCTTTTTTCAACTATTTTAATGTTAGCTATTCCAGCTAAAATTGCAGGTTGTAAAAATATAATTCTGTGTACTCCTCCAAACAAAGAAGGTCAAATTCATCCTGCAATTCTGTATACCGCCAAATTGTGTGGAGTAACCGCAGTAATGACTGTTGGAGGCATTCAAGCTATCGCAGGCCTTGCTTTAGGAACTGAAAGCATTCCTAAGGTTTCTAAGATTTTTGGACCTGGAAATCAATACGTAACTAAAGCCAAACAATACGCACTTAACTTTGGAGTGGCCATTGATATTCCGGCTGGACCTAGTGAACTTTTGGTGGTAGCAGATCAAAGTGCAAACCCTGTATTTGTTGCGGCAGATTTATTGTCTCAGGCAGAACACGGTAAAGACTCCCAGGTCGTTTTAGTATGTCATTCTTCTAAGATCGTAGCTAAGGTTCAAAAGCATATAACTGAACAAACCCAAAAGTTAGAACGTCAAGACGTCATAAATGCTGCATTGAAAAACAGTTTTGCGGTTTGTCTCGAAGATGAGAAAGATCAAATCGATTTTATTAACGCCTACGCCCCAGAACATTATATTATTAATGTTGAAAACGAATCCTATTTTGTTGAAAATTGCACAAATGCCGGTTCTGTTTTTATAGGTGATTATACTCCTGAAAGTGCAGGGGATTACGCCTCTGGAACAAACCATACCCTACCTACAAATGGCTATGCAAGACAGTACAGCGGAGTTAATTTAGATGCCTTTCAAAAAGCGATAACCTTCCAAAAGATTCAAGCACGTGGTATTCGATCTCTAGGTCCAGATATTGAGATCATGGCTGACGCTGAAGGCTTACAAGCACACAAAATGGCTGTAACCTATCGTTTAGAAGCGCTCAAAGATGAAGAATTTGATGAAGAAGAAGTAAATTCAATAGAATTAACAGGAAAACCATCCCTGATTGAACTACAACCGTATCAATCTGCACGCGATGATTTCAGCACTGCATCTGAAGTCACTTTTTTGGATGCCAATGAAAATCCTTATAAGTCACCAAATAACAGGTATCCAGATCCACATCATAAAAAATTAAAGGCATTGCTAGCTGACTATATACAAACAACGCCAAATCAACTGCTCATTGGTAACGGAAGTGATGAAATTCTTGACTTGGTTATGCGAGGTTTTTGTACTCCTGCAGTTCATAATATACAAATTGTAAATCCCACTTATGGCATGTATGAAATTCTTGCAGAGCTCAACGATATTAAGGTTGAAAAAATACCCTTGAATAATGATTTTAGCTTTCCAAGTCAGCACTGGGATACTTCAAATCAAAAGGTTGGACTGAGCATTATATGTAATCCGAACAATCCAACCGCAAATAAAGTTGAGTTAGATGAGCTTGAAAAGTTAATAGCAACTACTGAGCACATGATTCTTATTGACGAAGCTTATATTGAATTTAGTTCAGACAACAGTGCGATAGCGCTAATCTCCAAATACAAAAACCTTATGATTTGTAGAACCATGTCAAAGGCTTTTGGTCTTGCTGGAGCACGAATAGGAGCCTTAATATCGAATCCACAAACCATAAGTTATTTATCTAAATTAAAGCCACCTTACAATTGCAGTAGTTTAAATCAAGAAGCAGCCATTGATCAATTAAGACAGATTGAAGTTGTTCAAAACAAAGTTGATCAAATTATTAATCAAAGAAACATTTTGATCAAAGAATTAGCGAAGCTTTCTATCGTTGAACAAGTACTACCCTCAGAAACAAATTTTATAATGGTAAAGGTGGATTATCCCAATAAATTGTATCACGAATTAATTGATCGAGGTTTTGTGGTAAGAAATAGATCTAAATTACATTTATGTCAGGGGATGCTCAGAATAACCGTGGGAACCGAAGATGAAAATAAAAGACTTCTTAAAACACTTCAAAGCTTATGAAAAAACTTCTATTTCTCGACAGAGACGGCACCTTAATCAAAGAGCCTAAAGACTATCAAATAGACAGCTTTGAAAAATTACATTTTTTTGAAAGTGTTTTCGAAAACCTTAAAAAAATTTGCGCACTCGAAGATTATGAACTTGTCATGATTACAAATCAGGACGGTTTAGGTACAGCTTCATTTCCGGAAGAAAGCTTTTGGCCTGTTCAAAATTTAATGGTCAAAACCTTTAAAGATCAAGGAATAAAGTTTAGAGAAATTTGTATCGATCGAAGCTTTCCTAAAGAAAATAAGTCCACTAGAAAACCTAAGACTGGGCTATTAAACCACTATCTCTTAGGTGATTTTGATATTGCCAACTCCTTGGTAATAGGAGATCGACTAACTGATATGGAACTAGCCCTGAACCTTGGCTGTAAAGGTATCTTAATCCAATACAATCCTATTGGTGAAGATGAACTGGCTAATAAAACAGAGATAATTAGCGATAAAATTTTACTAAACGCCAATTCTTGGTCTGAAATCTATGAATTTTTAGTACGTAAACATCGAATTGTAAGTCATCAAAGAAATACAAAGGAAACTGAGATTTCTATAGAATTGGACATTGACGGACAAGGTCATTCTTCAATTAATACGCGTTTGGGGTTTTTTGACCATATGCTCGATCAACTAGCCAAACACGGTCAATGCAATTTGAAGATTGAAGTAAATGGTGATCTCGAAGTTGACGAGCATCACACCATAGAAGATACTGGTATTGCACTAGGAGAAGCCTTTAAAAAAGCATTGGGTAATAAGCTAGGGGTGGAACGCTATGGATACTGCCTCCCCATGGACGATTGTCTGGCTCAGTTTGCAATAGATTTTGGTGGTCGTAGCTGGATTGTTTGGGATGCTTCGTTTAAAAGAGAGAAAGTAGGAGATATGCCTACAGAAATGTTTTACCATTTTTTTAAATCATTCGCAGATGGCGCCTTAGCAAACATTAATCTTAAAGCTGAGGGGGAAAATGAACATCACAAAATCGAATCTATTTTTAAAGCCTTTGCTAAATCAATTAAAATGGCTGTTAAGCGAGATTTAGATCACATGATTTTACCAAGTACCAAAGGAAGCTTATGAAAATTGTCATTATAGATTACGGTTCAGGTAATGTACAGAGTATTCAATTTTCATTACAGCGTTTAGGCTACTCGGCATCCCTATCCGCTAATAAAAATGAAATAAAAAGTGCAGACCGCGTCATATTTCCTGGAGTAGGGCATGCACAAATGGCTATGAATAATCTAGAGAAAAACGATTTAGTTGAACTGATTACAAACCTGAGCCAACCTGTGTTAGGCATCTGTTTGGGCATGCAATTGATGTGTAATCAAACCGAAGAAGGAAATGTAAAAGGTTTAGGTGTTTTTGATGCCAAGGTTAAAAAGTTTCAAGACCTAAAAGTTCCTCAAATTGGATGGAATACGCTGAGCTCGTCATTTGGAAAATATCACAATAGTTACGTGTATATGATTCACAGTTATTACGCTGAAATCTGTGAGCAAACACAAGCTAGTTGTAAATATGGATTGAATTACAGCGCTGTACTGCAAAAAAATAATTTTACAGCATTTCAATTTCATCCTGAAAAAAGCAGCCGTTATGGCACAAAACTCATCCGTGAATTTATAACACAAAAATGAAATTAATACCAGCAATTGATCTGATCAACGGAAAATGTGTTCGACTCACCAAAGGGGCTTACAATACTAAAAAAGAATACCATTCAAATCCTACAGAAGTTGCGCTGAATTTCGAAAAACTGGGTATAACACGCCTTCATTTGGTTGATTTAGATGGAGCCAAGCAGAAAAAGATAGTTAACTCGTATGTATTAAAGCAAATCAAATCTAAAACCAATTTAACCATTGATTTTGGCGGTGGTTTACGTGAAATACAAGAAGTTGAAAAGGCATTTGATTTAGGTGCGAGCTATGTTACACTCGGAAGTATGGCTGCAAAGTCTACTGATAAAGCGAAAAAGTGTATTGAGCGATTTGGGGCAGAAAAAATTATACTTGGAGCAGATTTTTTAAATGAACAAATAGCAGTTTCGGCTTGGAGTGAACAATCAAATATTAATTTATTTGATTTTGTTCAGTATTATATGGATCTAGGTGTTAAAACTGTTATCTGTACTGATATTTCAAAAGATGGTATGTTACAGGGGCCTTCCACAGCCATTTATAAAAAAATCATTTCTAAATTTGACCACATCAAACTCATTGCAAGTGGAGGAGTTTCAAGCATTCAAGACGTTTATGACTTAGAAGCCATTGGATGTCACGCTGTTATTTTAGGAAAAGCGATTTACGAGAACAAAATAACACCTTCAGAACTCAAAAATTATTGTGATAATGGTATGTAAAAGAATTATTCCGTGTTTAGATATCAAAGACGGTCGTTGCGTAAAGGGCACTAATTTTATTGATTTAAAAGATGCTGGTGATCCCATTGCTTTGGCGAAATTTTACAGTGATAATGGTGCAGATGAACTGGTTTTTTTAGACATCACAGCCACTGAACAAGGTAGAGATACACTTTATGACTTAGTGTATGAAGTAGCCAAAGTCATTGATATTCCATTTACAGTGGGTGGAGGTATTTCAAATCCTAATGTAGTTGAAGAACTATTAAAGCGAGGAGCAGACAAAATATCAGTCAATTCATCAGCGTTCAAAAATCCGAGCCTCATCACAGAACTCTCTGAAAATTTTGGAGCTCAATGTATCGTTGTTGCCATTGATGCCAAATTGATCAATGAACAGTGGATGGTGCATTTAGTAGGAGGAAAAAAAGCGACTCAAACAACTCTTTTTGATTGGGCATTAGAAGCCCAAAACCTAGGGGCAGGAGAACTTTTATTCACCTCCATGAACAACGACGGAACCAAAAATGGTTTCGCAAACGACCCCTTATTACAGTTAAATTCTTTACTCAACATTCCTATCATCGCTTCAGGTGGAGCAGGAAGTATGACTCATTTTGTCGAGGCCTTCACAAAGGGAAAGGCTGATGCAGCATTAGCCGCAAGTGTTTTTCATTTCAATGAAATTGACATCGCTACACTGAAGAATTTTCTACAAGAACACAATATTAAAATTAGACCCGTTTACAATGACTAGAATTCCCAATTTTTCAAAAAACTCAGATGGTCTTTTACCAGTAATCGTTCAAGATGCTGCTACTAAAAATGTATTAATGCAAGGTTATATGAATCAAGAAGCACATCAGAAAACCATTGATCAAAAGCGTGTTTGGTTTTATTCAAGATCAAAAAACAGACTTTGGCTCAAAGGAGAACAAAGTGAGAATTATTTAAATCTGATTACTATGACCTATGATTGCGACCACGATAGTATCTTAGTTAAAGTTAATCCTGATGGCCCCACATGTCATCTTGGTACAGATACCTGTTGGGGTGAGTCTAATATTTCGACTTCATTAGATTTTATCAAAACTCTAGAAGAGGTAATTGAAGAAAGAATTTCGACTGAAAATAAAGAGAGTTACGTGTCTAGTTTAATGCAAAAAGGCATTAATAAAGTAGCCCAAAAAGTTGGAGAAGAAGCTGTTGAATTGGTTATTGAAAGCATGGATAACAATGAAAAAGCATTTTTAGAGGAATCAGCTGATTTACTATTTCATTATTTAGTTTTATTGAAGGCAAAAGGCTTTTCTATTCATGATTCTTTAGCTGTACTTGAAAAAAGACATCAGAATAGGACGTAAGTTTGTAACTTAGATCTTGCTATGAAACCAAGAACTCGCTTTAGAATCAGTTTATACGATCTAAAAAAGGGATCGATCTTTGATCAACTCTACGAAATTTTCAAAGAACTCATTACGTACACTTCAGGAGATGTCGATGAGGCTATCGCTTGGTTGAAAGAACTAGACAAAGAGTACCAATTAACTACAGACGATTACACTATTGACGATTTCTTAAAAGACCTTTTTGACAAAGGCTACCTAAAACAAGAAATCGACACAAATCCTGATGGCAGTGCTCAAGGAGATTCAAATGCTAAGACTAAACTTACAGCGAAACTTGAACGAGACTTAAGAAGAAGTGCCCTAGAGCAAATCTTCGGTAACTTAAAAAGAAGCGGAGCTGGAAATCATAAAACTAAATTCACAGGAGAAGGAGACGAAAAAAACGGAGAGTTGAGATCCTACCAATTTGGAGATCGAATTGACCAAATTTCAATGACAGAAAGCCTAAAGAATGCCTTTAAAAGATCACAGGCTGAGGATTTCAATTTCAACGAAAGTGATTTAGTTGTTGAAGATTCAAGTTTTAAAGCGCAAATGAGTACGGTACTAATGATCGACATTAGTCACAGTATGATATTGTATGGAGAAGACCGAATAACACCTGCAAAAAAAGTAGCTATGGCTTTAGCAGAATTAATCACTACAAGGTATCCAAAAGACACACTTGATGTGATTGTTTTCGGAAATGATTCTTGGCCAATATCGATTGCCGATTTACCTTATCTAAAGGTTGGACCTTATCACACCAATACTGTTGCTGGTCTAGAACTTGCAATGTCTATTTTAAGGCGTAAAAAATATGCCAATCGTCAGATATTCATGATCACTGACGGTAAACCAAGTTGTATTCGCCTTAAATCAGGTGAATATTACAAAAATAGTGTTGGGCTTGATGAGACCATAACTGGCCTGTGCTATCAAAAAGCAGAAGAAGCCAAAAAAGCTGGAGTTTCAATCACTACGTTTATGATTGCCCAAGACCCTTATTTGACACAGTTCGTCAAAAACTTCACAGAAGCAAATCAAGGAAAAGCTTATTATTCGGGTCTATCGGATTTAGGCGAACTTATTTTTGACGATTACAAAAGCAATCGAAAAAGAAAATTAAGAGGATAATATGAAATTAACATCCATTAAAACACTAGGAGAATTAAAGGCAAATAATTATGTGCCAAAATCCATTAAGGAAGAACTTAAATCAAACTTGATTCGATCATACAGAGAAGGAGTGGAGGTGTTTCGTCCAATAATGGGTTATGAAAACACTGTGATTCCACAAGTTGAAAATGCAATCTTAGCTAAACATAACATCAACTTTTTAGGATTAAGAGGACAGGCAAAAACAAAAATTGCACGTTTACTGATTGGTCTTTTGGATTCACATATACCAATAATTAAAGGCTCAGAAATAAATGACGATCCATTTGCGCCCATCTCACCTTTTGCCAAAAAACTACTTGTAGAAAAAGGGGATGAAACCCCAATTGAATGGTTGGCAGCCGAAGATCGTTATTATGAAAAATTGGCTACTCCCGATGTTAGTGTTGCAGATTTGATAGGAGATGTTGACCCAATAAAAGCTGCTAATCTAAAATTGTCTTATGCCGATGAAGGCGTTATACATTTTGGAATGATCCCTAGAGCAAACCGATGCCTATTTGTTATTAACGAAATACCTGATTTACAAGCTAGAATTCAAGTTTCTCTGTTTAATATATTACAAGAAGGAGACATACAAATTCGTGGGTTTAAACTCAAATTACCACTGGATATATCTTTTATTTTTACCGCAAACCCAGAAGATTATACCAATAGGGGTAGTATCGTTACTCCTTTGAAAGATAGAATAGGATCTCAAATCTTAACTCATTACCCTAGATCTATTGAAATCGCAAAACAAATTACCACACAAGAAGCGAAAATAGACCCCTCTATTGAAGAACAGGTTTATATTCCTGAAATTGCCCGCGATCTCATAGAAGAAATAAGTTTTTGCGCACGTGAAAGCGAATATGTCGATGCAAATAGTGGAGTGAGTGCACGTTTGAGTATTTCTGCTTTTGAAAGTCTTATCGCCTCTATCCAAAGAAGAATGTTGTACAATGAAGAACAAAACACAGCTGTGCGTTTATCAGATTTTTCAAATATCATACAAGCCATCACAGGAAAAGTAGAATTGGTATATGAAGGAGAACAATTGGGTACTGATGAAGTGGCGTTGAGTCTAATTGATCAGGCAATTAAAAATACATTTGAATCTTTATTTCCAAAAATAGAAAAGCTCGAAAAGTCGGAGGAAAGTAGTCCTTATGATGATTTATTTACCTGGTTTTTTGAGCAAGATGCCGTTGATTTTTCTACCGATGCGGATAATCAAATCTACAGGGAAACTTTAGATAAAATCACCCCATTAAATCAAATTCTCAAGGAGCATTTAAACACTAGTGAAAAGGAGAGCTATTTTTATAAAGAACTTATTATTTGGGGCTTAGTAGTTTCCAAAAAATTAAGTCGCACAGATTTAGAGACAGGACAACGCATCAATGATTTATACGGTGGATACTTAAACGGATTGTAATGTCAGAGCAGATAACAGAAGCTTTTTCGTTTTTAAGCGAGCTCAAAGAAAACAACAACAGAGAATGGTTTAATGACAATAAGCCTCAATACGAAACACACAAGAATTCTATCAAATTAGTTTTTGAAGAGGTGCAAAAGAAAATGGAATCCTATGATGATATCGAGAAATTAAAAATATTTCGAATTTATCGAGATGTTCGTTTCTCAAAAGATAAGACACCATTCAAAACACATTTTTCATGTTCCTTTGTCCGCAGAGGTCGAGAACGTCGCGGGGGCTACTACTTGCACCTAGAACCCAAGAATTCGTTTATGGCATGTGGATTTTGGAATCCTTCAAAAGAGGATCTATTGAGAATACGACAGGAAATCGCAGCAGATCCGGAAGAATTTAAAGAAGTTCTAACCCATTCAATACTTAACAAGTTTTGGGGCGAACTTCAAGGAGATGCACTAAAAAAAGCTCCTAAAGGATTTTCACCAGACCAAAAGGGGATAGAGTTTATTCGATTTAAGCAATTTATTTTTCTAAAAAAATTAGACCTTGAACAGGTTTTAGATACTACTTTCAGTAAGGAAGTTTCCAATGGGTTTAAAACTATTTCTGTGTTTTTTGATTACATGAGCGATGTATTGACCACAGATGTCAATGGTCAATCACTACTCTAAAAATGTGTCAAGCTCCAACAATTGTAGTTGATTTTGAATCCTTTGAATCATCAAACTCATCATACGCTTATTTAAAGCGGATGAGTTTTTAATATACAATTCGTATTCTTCTAGACTAAACAAACCAACAATCATGCCTTTTAATTGATTACGAAACTTCATATCCTTTTGAATACTGTGAGCGACATAGTTCAATTTTTGATTTACATTCAAAGTATTGTAAACATTTTTTCTCTTTTGGATATACGTCTTAAATACTTCAATTAAAATATCATTTTGAAATTTCAAAATGGGTCTTAACACAGCATTTTGAAAATATTCCTCAGAAGACATATTGTCTTTTATTTTTGATACAGGAAGATCTGGTCTTTGTCTCTGTAAACGCTCATCTCTATCTATCATTTTATTCTCGATTTGACTTAAAGATAATAGCTTTCAAGTTCATCTACCATTATTAAAAAAACATCTTTTAAACAGCGTAATTAACTTCGCAGCTTTATTAAATTTGCAACAAAAAATGAAATTTCACAGTAGACGAATAGTAAAACCAGAAGATTTAAACGCCAATGGTACTCTGTTCGGAGGTAAAGTACTCAGTTGGATTGATGAAGAAGCTATACTTTACAGCATCATACAATTGGAGAATAAACGATTGGTTACTAAATACATCTCTGAAATTAACTTTCTAAGTTCTGCTATGCTAGGCGATATCGTCGAAATTGGAATAGAAGTGGTCTCCTTTGGCACGAGCTCAATCACTTTGAATTCTGAGGTCAGAAACAAAATGACACACGAAACTATTATTATCGTAGACAATATCATCATAGTGAATTTAGATAAGGATGGCAAGCCTTATCCGCACGGTAAAAAAGAAATAGAATTCGTAAAAGACCGACTTTCTAACTCCAATTCTTAAGCTTATTTCTGAAGTTTTTTAGCAACGGCCTGAACCTCGTCTAAAACCCGAAGTAAATTAAGCCCCCAAAGTTTTTTAATATGATCCTCAGTATACCCACGTTCCAATAATTCACGAGTGACATTTTCTGTTTCTGAAGCATCTTTCCAACCTTGAATACCTCCACCACCGTCGAAATCACTGCTTATTCCAACGTGATTAATTCCAATGAGTTCAACCATATAGTCGATATGATCTACGAAGTCTTTTACTGAGACTGCCTCTGGTGCATTTTCATCATTTGCTGCTATTTCTGAGGCCAAGTCTCGTACTTTACGATAATTATCCATAGCTTCTTGAATTTGACTATCATTCATTTGACTCCAGCTTCTTCGAGGAGGAATCTCAATTTGTAATGAATCTTTAATTGAGGTCTCTATTTCAGATAGATAAGAAGAATAGATATTGTGTTTTTCCGTATTCAGATATGAGCTAAACGCAACCGTCTGCACAACTCCACCGTTTTCTTTTATCGACATCAACTGCTCGTCATCTAAATTTCGACTGTGATCACACAATGCACGAGCAGAAGAATGTGATGCAATGATGGGTGCTTTTGACAAGCTAACCATATCTTTTATGGCTTCTTTAGAGGGGTGGGATATGTCAATCATAATTCCTAAACGATTCATTTCAGCAACCATTTGCTCGCCTAATTCACTCAAACCGTCGTGGAGCCATACACCATCACGTTCACCCGTATTAGAATCTGAAAATTGACTGTGACCATTATGCGCCAGAGATATATACCGTGCGCCTAATTCGTGATAGCGTTCTACTTCGCTTAAATCCGTTCCAATAGGGTAGGCGTTCTCCACACCAATCATAGCCACAAGGTTACCTCGATCTATAATTTCAAAAACCTCTTGGCTTGAACGCGCGAGCTCAATTTCTTCAGGGGCAAATTGACTTGTTAAGTTCGCTATTGCCTCGAATTTAGAATATGCATTTTCTTTTGCTTTAGCATATCCTTCTTCATTGAGTTCCCCTTGTCCAGTATAAACGATGAACCAAGCTACGTCCAGACCACCCTCCTTCATTTTAGGAATGTCAACCTGAGTATTTAGGCGTTTGGTATAATTGGAATCCTTAGTGAAATTTGAAACATTGATATCACAGTGCGTATCAATAGTTATGACTTCAGCATGTACTCGTTTAACCATCTCGTCAAAAGTTTCTGTTTTAGTCTCATTTTGACAAGAAAAAAGATAGGTGCTTGCAAAAAGTACAGAAGTGATTCTTAAATATCTCATTTTTTTGTTTTATTAATTATACAAAAATTACATAAACTACGTTATTTATATTGAGTAAGCCTTTGGAATATGATGATAAATAACATACATCACTTCGCAAATTTAGAACCTGCGAAATACCCTTTCAAAATAAGAAATATTCATGTCAAATTCATCTTAACCTTGGCAAAATATGCAAAGGCGAATCACCCAATAGCCATACATAGGCTCATAAACAATCAAATGAATGTAAGCAAACAATTAAACGACTTGGATTTAATACACATTTTAAGTGCTATGATAAAAGCTAATACTAAAAAAAATAGATTTCAGCTATTAGCATCATTGGGGCAAGCATATATAGATCAGGTCCTTAAACTTAAAAACGACGATTATGCATTATGATCAATTTGGTGAGCCGTATGTTCAATTTTTAATTGCTCTAAATGGTCTTTTATCAGACGCTCAGATAGAAAATATAGAATTATAGTTATCCTAAAAATGATTTTAACAAAGGATTATCAGCATGCTTTTTTAATTTTCTCAAAGCTTTCTCTCTTATTTGACGAACACGTTCCCTTGTAAGATCAAATTCTTGTCCAATTTCATCTAGACTTTTTGGTGACTTTTGGTCTATTCCAAAAAACAATCTAACCACTTTTTCTTCTTTATCGTTAAGCGTGTTTAAAATCCTACCTATCTCAGTATTCAAAGATTCGTTAATTAACGAGCCTTCAGGGTTTGGAGATTCACCATGCTGCAAAACATCATACAAATTAGAAGATTCACCTTCTTCAAACGGAGCGTCCATAGAAACGTGTCTCCCAGCATTTTTAAGAGATTGCTTTACTTCTGTTATAGTCATATCTAGTTCGTCAGCAATTTCTTCTGCTGAAGGTGGCCTCTCATGTGCCTGTTCTAAATAAGAAAAGGTCTTGTTGATTTTGTTTATCGCACCGATTTTGTTCAAAGGTAAACGAACAATTCTCGATTGTTCAGCTAGAGCGTGAAGAATACTTTGTCTAATCCACCATACCGCATAGGAAATGAATTTAAATCCTCGTGTTTCATCAAAACGCTGCGCCGCCTTGACTAAACCAAGATTACCTTCGTTAATTAAATCAGGAAGCTTCAAACCTTGATTCTGATATTGTTTAGCTACAGAAACGACAAAGCGCAGGTTGGCATTGGTTAATTTTTCCAATGCCTTTTGGTCGCCTTGTCTAATTCGCTGTGCCAATTCAACTTCTTCATCAGCTGTAATTAAATCAATTTTACTGATATCGTTGAGGTATTTGTCTAAGGATTTTGACTCTCTATTTGTTACTTGTTTTACAATTTTGAGCTGTCGCATGTAATCTAATTTGGTTACCTCTAATTAAATGGATTGTTAAACAAAATCAAGTCCTTCTCAAAAAGGTTATCAAGAAGTTATCATCATTTAAATTTCAAAAAGATCACTTGTAAACATAGATTTTCTATTATTTTTGCAACTATTGTTTTTCAATTTGGCCAACGTTTCAATGCATAGCAAAAAAGAACTTTATCAATATCAAAATAACGATCTAACCAAAATTTTCACTGCATTTGAAGAATTGACTGAAAATTGTAATTTATTGTACCAGTTGCCAACAGGCGGAGGAAAAACAGTAATATTTAGTGAAATAACCAGAAGGTTTATTGAGAAAACTAATACTAAAGTAGTTGTTTTGACTCATAGGATTGAATTGAGCAAACAAACCTCTAAAATGCTCCATGAATTTGGAGTGTCCAATAAAATTATAGGTAGTGACGTAAAAGAAGTGAATGAAACTGATGAATATCAGTGTTATGTCGCCATGGTCGAAACACTCAATAATCGTATTATCGATAAAAAATTTACGTTGAGTAATATTGGTCTTGTTATTGTTGATGAAGCACATTACAATGCCTTTCGTAAATTATTCAAGTATTTTGACAATTCTCGAATCCTTGGTGTAACAGCGACTCCGTTAAGTTCTAACATTAAACTACCGCTTAAAGATTTCTTTCAAAAACTCATTATAGGAGAGTCTATAAAATCACTTATAGAAAAAGGCTTTTTGGCTAAGGCCAATATTTACAATTACAACCTGAGTTTAGGAAGTCTCAAACTAGGTATTAATGGAGATTATACCGTAAAAAGTAGTGATGAATTCTACTCTAATCAGAGTATGTTACAAAAACTCCTTTCAGCCTACAATGAAGTAGCGAGTGGGACCAAAACACTGATCTTTAACAATGGTATTTACGCCTCTTTTATGGTCTACGAGTACTTTAAAAAAGCAGGTTTACCAATAAGACATTTAGACAACAAAAATTCAGCAACTGAACGCAAAGAAATTTTAGAATGGTTTTCTAGTACTCCAGATGCCATATTAACTTCTGTAAGTATCTTAACGACAGGCTTCGATGAGCCGACTGTTAAAACTATAATTCTAAACCGAGCAACTAGATCTTTGACCTTATATTTCCAAATGATAGGAAGAGGTTCTAGAATTCTAAAAACCAAATCAGATTTTAATGTCATTGACCTCGGAAATAATTTGGCCCGTTTTGGCCCTTGGGATATTCCACTGGACTGGCAAGAAATTTTTCATTTTCCTGATTTCTTCTTAGAAAACATTAAAAATGATGAAGACATTGAACGTGAATTTGAATACGTTATGCCGACAGAATTGAAAACAAAATTTTCAAAAAGCGAAAACTTAGAATTCAATGTTAAAGAAGAGTATAAGAAGGTATTCGCACAAGGACTAAAGTCCAAGGTGGTATTAGAAAAAAGTATAGACCAACATGCACAGATTTGCATCGAGAATGCGGATGATATTTTCGATGCACGAATTTTAGCAAAATTACTGAAAGAAGAAATCGATTTCAGGATAAAGCAATATTCTTATTGTATAATGAACAACACCACTAACTATAAGGAATGGTTAGTAGAAGATTACAACAAGAAATTAAAATCAAGAATTACTAAAATATTTGCAGAGCGAATCTAAACAAATAGAGATTTTATGTATTGGGCATCGATATCCTGAACCAGAAACGACTGCTGCGGGTAGACATCTGATCGATTATTTACTTTTTTTAAAAGCCGAAAATTTCAAGGTTCATTTCGCTTCAACGTCTAAAAAAACACCTTATAGTTTTGATTTTGGCGCTCATCAAATTCAAACAACCTCAGTACACTTAAACTGTTCTTCATTCCAAGAGTTTCTAAAAGATTTACAGCCGCAAATTGTCATTTTCGATCGAATAAATAGTTATGAACAATTCGCATGGCAATGCAAAGAAGTTGTACCTGATGCATTACTTGTTTTAAACACTGAAGATCTTCATTTTTTGCGATACGCAAGACAAAAAAAGACAAACTATAAATCTCAACCTTTGTTCAACAGAGAAGTCAAAGCCATTTTAAGTGCAGATTTAAGTCTGATTATTTCAAAAACAGAAATTGATCTTCTCTCAAAAGAACTAAACGTAAGTGATTCACAACTCGCTTATTTACCTTTTTTAAAGCAATCTCCCGCTCAGAATGCATTGAACATAGAAGAAAGAAAACATCTAATCTTTGTTGGAAACGGACAACACAAGCCCAATGTCGATGCTGTAAAATATCTACAAAAAGAAATCTGGCCAATTCTGGCCAATAAATTAAGAGAGGTCGAACTTCATATATACGGACGTGATTATCCCAAATCTCTATTTACAAATACTCCTGAAAGAATGAGCTATAAAGGATGGACTAAAGATATAAAGCAGACTATGAGTTCTTACAAACTGAATTTAGCGCCTCTTAATTATGGAGCAGGCCTAAAAGGTAAAGTTATGACAGGTCTAGAAACAAAAACAGTTACAATAGGTTCTCAAATTGCCTTTGAAGGCTTCCCGTATGACTTACAAAAACAAGCATGTACTTCTAAAGAAAACTTGATAGACAAAATCTCACAACTCTATACCGACAAAAAATTAAATGCAGCCTATGTTGAAATTCAAAATAGCTGTTTGTCAGACTTCAGTTCAAAATGGTATAAAGCACATGTAGAACAATTGCATTATCTTAATACTTTTAGAGAGGCGCACAGAACTAAACATTTGCTAATTGATCTATTATGGCAAAATCAGTTAAATAAAGACAAGTATTTCTCTAAATACATTCAATACAAACAACGCTACAAGGACATCAAAAATGAATTGGAAAACAGTTAAAGAATTTGAAGATATTACATTTAAAAAAAGTGGTAACACTGCTCGAATTGCCATCAATAGGCCTGAGGTAAGGAATGCATTTAGGCCGAAAACGACCTCGGAGCTCTACGAGGCTTTTTACAATGTTTCTGAAGATCCTAATATTGGTGTAGTGATTCTTACCGGTGAAGGCCCCTCACCAAAAGATGGAGTTCATGCCTTTTGTAGTGGAGGAGATCAAAAAGCGCGTGGTGAAAGAGGATATGTTGGCGGTGACGGAAATCATCGTCTAAACATATTGGAGGTTCAACGTTTAATAAGATTTATGCCTAAGGTAGTGATTGCTGTTGTCAATGGATGGGCCGTGGGTGGAGGACATTCTCTTCACGTAGTTTGCGATTTGAGTATTGCTAGTGCCGAACACGCCATTTTTAAACAAACAGATGCTGATGTAACAAGTTTCGATGGAGGTTATGGTTCGGCGTATTTAGCCAAACTCGTCGGACAAAAAAAAGCGCGAGAAATTTTCTTTTTAGGAAGAAATTATTCAGCTAAAGAAGCTCAAGATATGGGAATGGTTAACGAAGTTGTCACTCATGATGAATTAGAATCAACAGCCCTACAATGGGCAAAAGAGATTCTAGAAAAGTCACCAACTTCAATTAAGATGTTAAAATATGCAATGAACCTTACAGATGATGGAATGGTAGGACAACAAATTTTTGCAGGTGAGGCAACACGATTAGCCTATATGACAGAAGAAGCAAAGGAAGGTAGAGATGCCTTTTTAGAGAAAAGACGAAGAAATTTCAAAAAAGATCAATGGATTTCATAAAAAAAGCCTCCGTTTTGGGATTGGAGGCTTATAATGAACACTAAAAGAGATAATTTGATATCTTTTGTTCAAACTTAGAAATTACCTTAAAACAAAATCTTGTTTATGTTGTCAAAACACTTATTAATGTGGTGTAAATGGGAAAAAAAGATGACTCCATCTTTTTTATTTAAAAAATTTGGTCTTATCTGTGTTTTAAGTATTTCACAATATTCATGCTCAAGTTCTTTCGAAATAATTGACAGACCAATACTTTTTAGTGAGACTAGAGTGAAAATGACTAAAAAATACATCGAAGACCATTACGGTAAAAAAGTCGATAACATTGAAATCACTCCGAAAATCATTGTGATTCACTATACCTTTATTCCAACAACAGAAGGTTCTTTTCAAGCTTTTTATAATGAAGAATTACCCAATAGTAGAGCCGACTTAAAGAAAGAAAGTCAACTTAATGTTTCTGTACAATTTTTAGTAAGTCCAGAAGGGAGTATATATCGTCTCATGCCTGAAAATCATATGGCCCGTCATGTCATAGGATTAAATTACAACTCTATTGGAATTGAAAATGTAGGGGGTACAGAAGACACGCCTTTGACAAGATCGCAAATTCGGGCCAATAAATATTTAGTTGAATACTTAAGTGAAAAACATCCGATAGAATATGTCATAGGACATTCGCAATACCAAAATTTCGAAGAAAACAGCCTATGGCTTGAAAAAAACAAAAATTACAGAACAATAAAGGTCGACCCAGGATCAAAATTTTTAAAAACGATACATCGAAAATCCCGAAAATTAAATCTAAAAACTATTGTAAATGAATAAGTTACTTACATCATTATGTCTATTTTTTACCTTCTTGGTCAGTGCTCAAGAGTTCGAGGATATCCTATTTAATAATTATGAAAAATATAAGGTCGATGGGTTTTCACAACGAAGAACAGCTCCACAATTAGTATATGCTGAACTTCAGAGGCAAAATAAAAATGTTTTTAAAGTAAAACCAGTCACCACCTCTATTGAGGGTAAACCCATTTATTTGGTCAGTGCAGGTAGAGGAGAAACTACTGTTCTACTTTGGTCTCAAATGCACGGAAATGAATCAACTGCCACAAGAGCTTTAATGGATGTTTTTGAATTTTTCCAGCAGGATGACGAACTCAATGCTTTTCGGGAAACACTCCTTTCTTCCTTAAATCTTCATTTTGTTCCTATGTTAAATCCTGATGGTGGAAAAAAATGGCAACGAAGAAATAAGCTAGGTGTAGATATTAATAGGGATGCTTTGAGGTTACAGTCTCCTGAAAGTCGAATCCTAAAAAAATTAAGAGATTCACTTCAAGCAGAGTTTGGGTACAATTTACATGATCAAAGCAGATACTATAATGCAGAATTTACCTCTAAACCTGCAACGATCTCTTTTCTTGCAACCGCATACAATGAGGAAAAAAGTATTAATGAAAACAGAGCTAAATCCATGAAGCTGGTGTTGAGTATGAATGAAGTTCTGCAAAAGATTGCACGTGGACATGCCGGTCGCTACAGTGATGATTTTGAACCGAGAGCTTTTGGAGATAATATTCAACTTTGGGGAACAAGTTTAGTCTTGATAGAATCTGGAGGATATTTCAATGACCGTGAAAAAGAATTCATCAGAAAATTAAATTTTATAATCATTTTAAGTAGTCTACACGAAATTGCAACAAAAAAATATGCTCAAAACGATATTGACGACTATGAAAAAATACCTAGGAATGACCGCAAATTGTTTGATCTAAAAGTCGTTAATCTAAATTATCCACTATTAGATAAAATGTATCTAGTTGATATGGGTATAAATCAAAATGAAATTGAAAATTCAAGTGAAAATGGATTCAGTTATTCTGGAACACTTGTTGATTTCGGAGATTTATCTACTTACTATGGTTATGAGACCTTTGACGCTGAAGGGTATACCTATTTACATCCTAAAACCTATAGTGGCTCATTAAAAGACATTTCAGAATGGGATTTATTAAAACAGGGCTATGCCTTTAAAACTTATTCTCATATTAATGGCAATTACACCTTTAAGAATGTTATTTTAAACAGGATAAAAGATGGGAAAGGCTATAGTAATGCCGTTGAAAAAGTCAATTTTTTTCTCAAAAAAGATGACGCAATAAAATTCGCTGTTATAAATGGATTTCTCATAGATATCGAGAAACAGAAATTACCCAAGGGATTCAACCCAAAGATTGAATAGAGTAGGGCTTAAACCCTAGTATTTATAAATTTTCGTTGTGCATTTATCGTGCAATGTAAATGATCCTCCCATACAAGTTTCAACATGTATATGGAGGTGTGTTTTTTGGAATTTCGCAGACTTTCAAGTAGCTCAAACTTTCGTTCAAGTATTGCTTTGAGATCAGCAATGTCAATGTCAATCATAACGTCTATAAAAAACAATTTAGTGTAAAGCTGTTCAAGAAAGAGTTCAATAGTCGTATTGGTACTATTTAAGCGTAAAGAACGATGAAAGGTTAAGTTTAAATCTAAATATTGCCGAAGGTGTTCTACTTTTTTAAGTTTATTCAGAAAAAATAAATTTGATTCAAAATCAAAATCATCAAAATTAATAGATTCTATTAATTTAGTTTCTAAAAGAATGAGTGTTTTAAAGGTCTCTTGAATTGTTTTTAAATTTAATGGCTTTAAAAAATAACCCGTATTAGGTATAAATTTTAAAATTTCATTTTTAGAAAGAGAACATAAAACTTCATTAACTTTAAACCGTGAAATACCAGTTATACGGCTGATTTCATTCAGCTGAATTATTTGGTTCTCTGCAAGACGTTTGGACACAATTTCTCCGATGAGGTATTTAGAAATTTGTGTGTATTGCACATCACTAGTATTCATAGTATTATGATTTTAAGGACTTTTCTTAATGAATAAACGTAAACAATATCTAATAATTGCCTGTTTCTTTGCTATTTACGTGATTTGGGGGTCCACATATCTGCTCAATAAAGTAGCCGTAGCTCAACTACCACCATTTATGTTGGCAAGTTTTCGATTTGTAATAGCAGGAGGTTTAATCTTTTTATTTTGCCTTTTCAGAAATATGAGCTTGAAAATTTCAAAAAAACAATTGATCAATACAGCAATAGCCGGCTTTTTATTTTTGTCAGTCGGTAATGGAATAGTTGTTTGGGCCTTACAAATTGTAGATTCTGGATTTGCCTCTTTATTAATTAGTTCCCAGCCTTTGGTGATTTTGCTACTGATGTATATTCTTTATCGCAAACCCATTCAGAAATCGTCAATTATTGGAGTTGTAATGGGTGTTTTAGGTATTTATCTTCTTGTAAATCAGCAGCAAATGATTCAATCTTCTGACACTGTAACAGGAGCAGCTCTTATCATATTTGGTGTTTTTACATGGGGATATGCGAGTATTTTTGTTGGAAAAGCTGACTTACCACAAAATTATTTTGTAAATACGGCTTATCAAATGGTGATAGGTGGTTTTGTATTATTAGTTATGAGTTTAGGAGCTAACGAAGAATGGGTCATGCCAAATTCTTGGAACCGTCAAACTTGGTTGTCTATGGTAGGCTTAATTTTATTTGGAAGTATTGTGGCTTTTACCAGCTTTAATTATTTATTAAAAACAGTTAGCCCCGAAATGGTTGCAACTAGCACATATGTCAATCCTGTTGTAGCAATGTTTTTAGGGTGGTTAGTTTTGAAAGAAACCGTAACTACTCAAAGTATAATTGCGGGTGTAATTTTACTTACAGGTGTATATTTCATTAATATGAAACGAAACATACAAGTTTATTTTAGGTTTAATAGCATTCGAAGAGTAAATCGACGAAAAAGAGAATAAAACAAATTGTTACATAATTTATATTATGTAAAATAGAATTAATACCTTAACAAAGCCTTCATTTTCGCCTCTAACCTTGAATGACCCATATATCCCTTTTCTAAATTCTTATGAAAAGGTATTGGTGTATCTAAACTTCCAATAATTTCCACAGGAGCATCTAAAAACTCAAAGCATTGACTAGTAATCAAATGAGAAATATGACTAACAACCGAAAAAGATTCACTGTCTTCAGTAACAATTAAAATCTTATTACATTTCTTCGACCAATTCAAGATAGTCTCTTCGTCCAAAGGAACAATGGTTCTCAGGTCTAACACCGCAGTATTGTTAAACCTTGTGTCATTAGTAACAATATCAATTACCCATTGCACTGCCATTCCATAAGAAATTATCAACATGTCATCTCCCGAATGAACAATATTCGCTTGCCCAAAAGGAATACTATAATATCCTACAGGTACTTTAGAAGTTTGACTTCTATACAATTTCTTGTGTTCGAAAAACAACACAGGATTTGGATCTTCTATCGCCGCAGCAAGTAATCCCTTGGCATCTCGAGGATTTGATGGATAGGCTATTTTTAATCCAGGTACCTTAGCAAACCATGCTTCATTAGATTGTGAGTGAAACGGACCAGCTCCAACTCCACCTCCACAAGGCATTCTGATAACTACGTCAGCATTTGCGCCCCAACGATAATGTTGCTTAGCTAAATAATTGACAATTGGATTGAAACCACTACTTACAAAATCGGCAAATTGCATTTCAACAATTGCTTTGAATTTATTTATGCTAAGTCCTGCTGCACAGGATATTATGCCTGACTCACAAAGCGGTGTGTTTCGAACTCTTTCTTTTCCAAATTGTTGCAAAAGACCTTCTGTTGCTTTGAACACACCTCCGTATTCTGCTATATCTTGTCCCATTATAATTACGCTCTTATCACGCGCCATTGACAAGAATAAAGCATCCTTAATAGCATCAATAAAACGCATATCCTCGAAGACCTCAATGTTTTTTTGAGTAGATAATTCAAAATCTTTGTATACATCCTGAAGTTCGTTTTGAGCATCAAAAACAGGAAAATCCCAGGATTCAACATTTTTCCATTCGGTATCAATTTCAGTCTTGATTGCAGATCTGTATTTTTCGACTCGAGCTTCGTCTATTATTGACGATTTTAAAAGTGCCTTTTGCAGTTTTAACACCGGATCTTTCTTCATCCAAGTAGAAATAAGCTCCTCAGGAACATAGGCAGTGCCACTGGCCTCTTCATGTCCACGTACTCGAAAAGTTTTAAATTCAACCAACACCGGTCTTGGGTTTTTTCGCATTTCAGATGCGATATGTCTTAATTTTAAATAAATTTCAACTACATCGTTGCCATCAATGATAAAGGCTTCCATCCCATATGCATATCCTCGGTCGGCTAAATCATCACAAGCGTATTGTGTTTCTATTGGTGTCGAAAGAGCATATCCATTATTTTCAATACAAAATAAAACAGGCAGTTTCCATACAGAAGCAATATTCAGAGCTTCGTGAAAATCACCCTCTGAAGTTCCTCCTTCACCAGAAAAAACAGCGGTAATATTTCGCTCTCCTCTCAGTTTATGTCCTAAAGCAATTCCAGTGGCAACAGCTAACTGAGGACCTAAGTGAGATATCATTCCAATAATTTTGTGCTCTATAGAGCCAAAATGAAAGCTTCTATCTCTTCCTTTGGTAAATCCATTTACTTTACCCTGCCACTGGGCAAATAACTTTGATAGGGGAACATTTTTAGATAAGAAAACACCAAGATTTCTGTGCATAGGAAGAACAAACTCTTCTTTGGTCAGTACTGAAGTCACTCCAACTGAAATGGCTTCTTGCCCAATACCTGAAAACCACTTGCTCACCTTACCTTGACGCAATAAAGTAAGCATCTTCTCCTCTATCATTCTAGACTTAAGCATTCTTTTGTAGAGTTGGGTAAAAATCTGTTCTTGACCAGTATTTTTCATCGAACGAAAGGTATTACATTGGTTGAAGGTAATTAAAGTACATGGTTTTATCCTTAATTTCGCAATGAAAAAATTACACAACAAATGAACAGCGTTCCATCAGTTGATTTAAATGACTTTCTTTCAAATGACCCTGTTAAAAAACAAAAATTTGTGTCAGAAATTGGCGATGCCTTTGAACAAATAGGATTTGTTGCACTAAAGGGCCATTTTTTAAATGATGAGCTCAAAGATGAGCTTTACTCTGTGGTCAAATCATTTTTTAGTCTAGAAGAAAAAGTTAAGAAACAATATGAAATCGAAGGAGGTGGTGGACAGAGAGGATACACCTCTTTTGGAAAAGAAACGGCAAAAGGTGAAACTCGTGCAGATCTCAAAGAATTCTGGCATTTCGGTCAAATTAACGATCCTAAAAATCAATACCCTCAAAATATAAGGGTGACAGAAATTGCAAATTTCAATTCATGTGGTGAAAAAGTATTTGATTGTTTAGAGCAGACAGCTAAAGAGGTCCTCAGAGCCCTAGCTCTTCATTTAAAGCTAGATGAATTCTATTTCGATGATTGGGTGGTTGGAGGAAATTCCATACTCCGAGCCCTACACTATCCTCCAGTGCACAAAGAACAACAAAAATCTATTAGAGCAGCGGCACATGGTGATATCAATCTTATTACACTTCTAATGGGTGCACATGGTAAAGGATTACAAGTTAAAGACAAAGATGAGCAGTGGATAGATGCCATTGCAGAAAAGGACGAGTTAATGATAAATGTTGGAGACATGTTGTCACGTCTTACAAACAACAAATTAAAATCTACGATTCACCGTGTTATTAATCCCAATGCGCAAATTGTCAATAAATCGAGGTATTCTATTCCTTTTTTTATGCACCCAAAATTGCACATGCCTTTAAACTGTCTTGAGAATTGTGTTAATGAGAATAATCCGAAACAATACGAAGACTGTACTGCTGGAGAATTTTTGACTGAACGCCTTATTGAATTGGGTTTAATTAAAAAATAATGGACCTACAAGATCAACTAAAAGCCTTATTTCCTGATCACCAACCATCAGAAGATCAAAAAGAAAACAAAGAGACCGAAGAGCTTTCGTTTTACATACACAACACGCCTCCTTTAGACTGTATCTATGAAAAAAGAAAGGGTAAACCCCACACTGTAATTGAAAATTATCAGGGTGCTCAAAAAGATTTCAAAGCCTTGTCAAGTGCACTGAAATCAAAACTCAAGGTTGGTGGATCCTTTAAAAATGAGCGTATTGTCATACAAGGAAACAGGCGTGATGAAATCATGGATTATCTGAGCTCTTTAGGCTTTACCGTTAAACGTATTGGAGGATAATTACCACTCGATTATGGTCTTACCTTTTTCCTTTAAATAATTATTGGTCAATTTGAAATGATCATTGTTAAACCAAAATCCACGATTCGCACTGAGAGGTGACGGATGACCAGTTTTTAAGACGAGATGTGTATTAGTGTCTATATTTTTTCCTTTTTTGTGCGCAAAACTGCCCCATAAAAGAAATACGATTTCCTTCTTAGAATAAGATAAATATTCAATAACCCGCTCAGTAAATTCACTCCATCCTAAATTTCGATGACTGTTGGGGCTGGAATCTTCAACACTTAGTGAAGCATTTAAGAGCAATACACCTTGTTTTGCCCAATGTGTAAGATCCCCAGATTCTACCTTACATAACCCACACTGACTTCTCACCTCTTTGATAATGTTTTGAAGAGAAGGAGGATTTGAAATCTCTTTACTAACTGAAAAAGCCAATCCATTAGCTTGTCCTTTTTGGTGGTAGGGATCTTGACCAATAATAACCACTTTTACCTCGTTTGGATGACAGTGCTGAAAAGCACTAAAAATCTTTGACATTTCTGGATAACAATTCATTGAAGAATAGGCCTCTGCTACCCTTCTATCCAAGTCTGAAAGGAATTTAGAGTGAAAAGAATTTTCAAGTGCATTCTTCCAAACTATGGGAAAATAGTTTAACATTGTATGGAGTAAAATTAATAATCGTGTTTAAAACTAATATTCAGTCAATTTACTTAGAAAAAAGATTTCCATTGCGAATAAGCAGAGGAGTTCGAGGGGGTTCTTCGAATTTATTTGTTGAAGTTTCAGATGAAAATGGAAATACAGGGATTGGAGAAGGTGCTCCTGGGGGAAGTGAAGGTGCAGCAGATATTGAAACAGCAATACAAATTGCCCAAAATCACATCGCCCAAAACCCCAACTTTTCTCACCCAGTATCGCATTACAGAACTAGCCTTAAAAATGGTTTAGCTCCTTGTGTGTTGGCGGCGTTTGACATGGCACTTTGGGACTTATTAGCAAAACAAGCCAAACTGCCCCTCTACCGATTACTAGGTTTACCAGCTCCAAATGGCATAACATCCATGACCATCGGAATAATGACTGCAAAAGAGGCAAGTGAAAGAGTTCAAATTTTATTTGAAAAAGGTAGAACTTACCATGCTTTAAAAATAAAACTAGGAAGCCCTCACGGCATCGAAGCTGATCAAGACATGTACAATGCAATTTATCCTTTTGCCAAGAACAACAACATTAGCTTGAGAGTTGATGCAAATGGAGGATGGAATGTTGAGGACGCCATAAAAATGATGTCCTGGTTGGCTGAAAGAAATTGTGATTATGTGGAGCAGCCATTAGTAGAAGGAGATGAGCACAGACTTGAAGAATTATTTCAAAAAAGACCGCTACCGATTTACGTGGATGAATCATGTCGTTTTGCTTCACAAATTAAAACTTACGCTCATTGCGTTGATGGAGTAAATTTAAAACTCATGAAATGCGGAGGAATCACGGGTGCTTTAGAAATATTGAACACGGCCAGGGCTTTTAATTTAAAGACCATGATTGGTTGTATGAGCGAAAGTTCAATTTCTATAGGAGCTGGAGCGGCACTTACAGGAATCATTGATCATATAGATTTAGACTCACATTTAAACTTGAAACCAGATATTGCAACAGGTTTGCAATTAAAAAATGGAATGATACTACCCCTGACTGAAAATCACATCGGTCACGGTTCAATTTTAAAATGAAGAAGAAATTAAATTCTAGTCATAGATTAGCAATATACATGCCACATAGCCTAACTCATGAAAACGGTAAAATGGGTCTTGGTATTTTGAGGTTTAGTACAAATGAAATCTGTTGCGTAATAGACCCCGATCACAAAGGAAAAAGCTTGAAGGCATTGACAGGTATTGACAAGTCAATACCCATTGTATCAGACCTTCAAGAAGCCATACAGTTGCGCGCAAACGCGCTAATTTTAGGAATTGCACCATCTGGAGGCAGGCTTCCAGACACATGGACAAAACCTATTGAAAACGCCTTAACAGCAGGCTTTTTAGTTGTTAATGGGTTGCACGATAAGTTAGCTGATAAATTTTCATATTTATTGAGCAGCTCCAAAAACAAAGGATCTGTTTGGGATGTCAGAGAAGTTTTAAAAGAATATACTATTGGAAGTGCAAAAGCCAACGGGCTGAAGAATAAAAGAATTCTCACCGTAGGCACAGATATGGCCTCTGGAAAAATGACAGCAGGCCTGCTACTAAATGAAAAACTACTTCAAAACAATTTTTCATCATCATTTGTTGCAACAGGTCAAATTGGCATTACCATCTCTGGTCAAGGAATACCGCTTGATGCCATTAAAGTAGATAATGCGGCCGCCGCAGTTGAGGATGAGGTAATGAGTCGTCAAAAATTTGGCCATATCATTATTGAAGGTCAAGGTTCACTTGGGCACCCTGGCAGTACTGCAACACTTCCTTTGATGAGGGGTTCATGTCCCACTCATCTTTTATTATGTCATAAAATCAAAGAAACACATCTAAAAAACCCTGTTTCTCACATTCCTTTTCCTGATTTAAATCGATTTATTAAAATGAATGAAGAGGTAGCTTCTCTTTGCGGAGTATTTAATAGACCAAAGACATTTGCTATTTCTTTGAATACCCATGGACTTAGCGCGCAGAAGGCTGATCAACTCATTGAAGAAGTACAACATAATACCGGTATTTTTACTTCTGATATTGTCAGGTATGGAGCTCAAGGGTATTTTACCTCATTAGAAAAGAGCTAAACAAGGGATATAGCTATCTTTGCACACGCAAACCATGCTATGATTACTATAAGAGAGAAAACCATCAATGATTTAGAATTCAGGAAGGTTGCATTAATTGTCAAACAATACTGCACTACTGAACTCGGAAAACAAGCCGCTGAGCAATTAGGCGTATTTGTAAATTTCGAAGAGTGTCAAAAGGCTTTAGCTGAAACATCTGAATATTTATCTTCTTTTAGCAATGAGAATATTATACCCAATCATGGTTTTGATCCTATAAATAAAGAGCTACAATTATTACATATTGAAAACTCAATTATCGAAGTTAAGGGTTTCAGAACTATCATGAGTCTCTGTAATACTGTAATTGCACATCAAAAAGCACTTAATAAGTTCAAAGTCTACTACCCTACGCTATTCAATTTGGCTCAAAACCTTTCTATTGTATCGAGTATTCCTAGAGACATTAATGGTATAGTTGATCGATTTGGAGAAATACGGGATAAAGCTTCGGATGAACTGTATGATATTCGAAAGGCCTTATCTCAAGTGCGACAAAAAATTAATCAGAGTTTTAGCTCTTCCCTAAACCATTATTTAGCCTTGGACTATCTCGACGACATTAAAGAATCTGTGGTCGAAAATAAGAGAGTATTAGCTGTAAAAGCAATGTATAGAAGAAAAATACAAGGCACTGTAATAGGATCTTCAAAAACGGGAAGTATCGTTTATATGCTACCGGAAACGACAGCGAAAAGCATTCGAGAATTGGAAAATTTGCTTTATGACGAGAAAGAAGAAATTAAGAAGATTTTAAAAAACCTTACGGACAGTCTAAGACCGTATGCTGACATTCTTTTAAGTTATCAAGATTACCTGACCCATATTGATTTAACATCAGCAAAAGCGCTGTACGCCAATGAAATCAATGCCATTCTCCCTTCAATCAATCAAAATAAAGATTTCTATCTAAGAGATGCCTTTCATCCATTACTACTACAACAAAATCAAGAAAAAGGGTTAAAAACTTGGCCTCAAACCATAAAACTAAATGAAAACAATAGGATTATAGTAATCTCTGGACCAAATGCTGGTGGTAAAAGTATTACCCTAAAAACAATTGGCTTACTGCAACTAATGATTCAATCAGGTTTACTTATTCCCGTACACGAGCGAAGCACTATATGTTTTTTTGAAAAAATTCTAACTGATATTGGAGATAATCAATCGATAGAAAATCATCTAAGCACCTACTCCTACCGTTTAAAGAATATGAATTATTTCTTGAAAAAATGTGATGCACAAACACTTTTTTTAATTGATGAATTTGGAACTGGAAGTGATCCCGAGTTAGGAGGAGCTCTAGCAGAATCATTTCTCGACGTTTTTTATGAAAAACGAGCGTTCGGACTAATCACCACTCATTATTCTAATTTAAAGCTCTTAGCAAATGAGTTAGAACACGCTAGTAACGCCAATATGTTGTTTGACAACAAAACACTAGAACCAACCTTTCAATTAATCGTAGGTCAAGCAGGGAGTTCATTTACGTTTGAGGTTGCTCAAAAAAATGGTATCCCTTATAGCATCATAAATAAAGCAAAGAAAAAAATTGAACGCGGTAAAGTGAGGTTTGATGCAACTATTGCCAAGTTACAACGCGAAAGATCCAAATTTGAAAAAACTGGAAATAGACTCTTAGAACAAGAGCAAAAAGCTACAGATGAAAACAAAAAACTTGAAAAGTTAAATTCTCGAATCAAAGAAAAGTTAGAGAATTATCAAATGATGTACGATCAACACAAAAGAATGATTCAATTAGGAAGCAAGGTTGACGAACTTGCAGAACGTTTCTTTATTGACCAAAAGAAAAGACCCCTAATCAGTGGACTACTGCGTATTGTAGAAACAGAGAACAGCAAGAAAAAACAAAAATCAGCAAAAGAGGCTAAAACAGAACTCAATAAAAAGAAAGAGATTTCTAAAGAATTAGCAGTGAAAGCTGAAAACTTTAAAAAGGAAAAGCAAAAAACCAAAAAAATCGCTTCGTCCAAACCGAAAAAGGCTGTTCAAGTAGATCTAAAAATTGGAGACACAGTAAAACTCGAAGATGGCAAGGCAAGTGGTCAAATTGAGAATATTGAAAAAGGTATTGCATCTGTAAATTACGGGTTGTTTGTAACAAAAGTGCAAGTTGACCAACTTATATTTGTAAAACGCGAGAAATAATGCAACGTACTGTTTTGAGTGAAAAATACAATTACATCATTTATGACGGCGTATGCGTTTTTTGCAATTATTGGGTCAATTGGCTTATTAAAAGAGATCGAAAAGATATTTTTAGATTTATTCCATTACAATCCAAATTAGGTCAGTCCTTACTATCTGAAAGAAACATCGCATCAAATAAGGTACAGAGTATTGTATACATTCAGATGGAGAGAGCGTATTTCTTAAAATCAGATGCGATTTTGAATTTACTCAGTGAATTGACTCCTTGGAAATATTTTGTCGTGATCTTAAAGATTTTTCCGTCCCTAATTAGAGACTTCGTTTATGATCTAATCGCAACAAATCGTTATAAAATTTTCGGACGTTATCAACAGTGTGAAATACCTTCACCTGCTGTACGACAAAAATTTTTATTAGAAGATTTAGATTGAATTATTTCACCTCGTCGTAATGGTCATCCCAATTTTTAACTCTAGGAACACCAAGCTTGCCTAAGGCTTTACCTACTAATAGTGCAACTGTAGCATCACCAGTAACATTCACAACAGTTCGACACATATCAAGTGGTCGATCAATGGCAAATATTAACGCCAGTCCGACAGCTAATTTATCTGAAGGAAAACCGATAGATTCCAATACAATTACAAGCATTACCATCCCTGCAGAAGGAACTGCAGCAGCTCCTATAGAAGCTAGTAATGCAGTTAAAACAATAGTAAGTTGATTTGCAAAAGTAATTTCGAATCCTAGGGCCTGAGTAATAAAAACAGCTGCAACAGCCTGATAAACAGACGTCCCGTCCATATTAACGGTAGCTCCTACAGGGAGCACAAAACTAGCTACTTCTTTATCTACTCCGAGATGTTCTTCTACTCGCTCCATTGTCAAGGGCAGAGTTGCTGCACTTGAACTTGTTGAAAAAGCAAGTAATTGCGCTGGACTTATATTTTTCAGAAACCAAAATGGATTCTTTTTTACCACAAAAGTCACCACAAACAAATAAAAGACAATCATGAGCCCTAAACCTAGCAGTAAAACTGAGGCATAACGCAATAGGGCGATAAGTAATTCTGGATTAGTAGAATTTACCACTACACTAGCCAACAAGGCAAATACAGCATAAGGAGCAGAAAGCATAATCAGATCCACCATCTTTAGAACTACATCATTCAAAGAATCGAAAAAAGATTTCAACGGTTTAGCTGCCTTTTCTCCGATTAGCAGCATTGAAATCGCAAATAAAATGGTGAAGAATATAACCTGTAACATAAGACCGTTATTCGAAAGTGCTTTAAATGCATTATCAGGCACCATATCCACTAAAAACTGAAGAGGGCCACCTTTCATCTGTCGATTTGCTTCGGAAATCTTATCACCTACACCACTAGAACCCGCATATGCTTCAGTTAAATTTTGTACGGTTTCATCTGAAATTCCATCACCTGGATTCATTAAGTTGACAAGAGTAAGACCTATAATAATAGCCACAACCGTTGTCACCATATAAGTTAGAAAGGTCCTAAGACCAATGGTCTTAAACTTGGTTATGTCGTTTAAATCAGAAATACCCTTAATTAACGAAGCAAGTATCAAGGGAATGGCAATAAGCTTAAGTAACCTTACGAAAATAGTTCCAAAAGGTTGCACCCAATCATTTACTAATTCAACACCATTTGGAACAAAGGTCATTCCAAAACCAAAAAACAACCCTAATCCCATTCCTATTAGAATCTTCCAATGTAAAGCCATATATCAATTATTTGTTGGGAATATACTAAAATTTTATAGTCGATTTGTTCTCTTTAGCAGCATAAAATCTGCTAAAACTAAGGCAGCCATAGCTTCTACTATTGGGACAGCTCTAGGAACAACGCATGGATCATGTCTGCCTTTTCCATGGGTTTGTACTATATTTCCCTGATGATCAATGGTTTCGTATGCCTGAATCAAAGTAGCGACTGGTTTAAAGGCCACGTCAAAATAGATGTCCATTCCGTTTGAAATACCACCTTGAATACCACCACTAAAATTTGTTTTTGTACTCTTATCGGTATTAAACATATCATTATGCTCAGACCCATACATTTTTACACCGTCAAAACCACTTCCATAAGAGAAACCTTTTACAGCGTTAATGGACAACATAGCAGTTCCAAGTCTTGCGTGAAGTTTATCAAACACCGGTTCACCTAGGCCTATTGGAACACCTTTAATAACACACCTAATTACGCCACCTACCGTGTCACCTTTTTTCTTTGTCTCACTAATGAAATCAATCATCTGCTCAGCAACGTCAAGATCAGGACATCTTACAATATTTTGTTCGGAATCTTTTAAATTTAACTCAGAGTAAGCTTTATCAGATTTAATTTGACCTACTTGATTTACATAGGCATCTATAGTTATATCTTTCAAAAATTGTTTAGCAATAGCACCAGCAACTACTCGAGAAACGGTTTCTCTAGCAGAACTACGACCTCCTCCACGGTAATCTCGAAAACCATACTTCTCATCATATACTAAATCGGCATGAGATGGTCTATAGCTATCTTTTATGTGTGAATAATCTTTTGATTTTTGATTAGTGTTTTCAATAGTAAACCCAATAGGAGTGCCCGTAGTTTTACCTTTAAAAACACCAGAAAGGATTCGAACCTCGTCATTTTCTTTTCGTTGCGTTGTAATTTTAGACTGTCCAGGCTTTCGACGATTTAAGTCTTTTTGAATTAGTTCCACATCTAATTCAATACCTGCTGGACATCCATCTATTACACCACCAAGAGCTATTCCATGAGATTCACCAAAAGTCGTTACTCTAAATAAACTACCGAATGTATTCAAATTGAGAAAATTTACCTCAAAGTTACAAGCAATTCAAAAGTTCGCAAGTCGAAAAGGAAATTAATCTTAAAATACTGCAGTACTAAAATAGAAAACGCCTTTGGCAAGGCGTTTTCTAAACTAAACTAACTAATAAATAAACATTACGATTCGATGTTATTACGGCGTAAAAATAAATTGCCTTTGATGTTCTCACGAAAAAAAATGACCGATTTAAATTATCATAGATTTTTGAGTCTTAAATCCATTGTCAACGCAAAAACTAAAGCAAAGAATTGAGATATAAACAAAATCAACTTTTTAAAATTTCAACCCATTATATATCTGTATCAAACAAAAAAGGTGCCTTCAAAGCTGAAAGCACCTTAATAATTAGGTAATATTAGGTCTTAACGACTCTCAAATTTAAGTGCATCAACTGAGGCCTAAAAAATCTGTTTAACTTAAAAGATATAATTTAAGAAAGAATTTTCTAATGGAAATGTCTAAAAACCATGCTAAATGCGTATCTCTTTCTAAAAGAGACAGATACAGAAATTTTACTAAGGTTATACAAAAAGGGTGATTTCGACTTATTTTTTAATCATTTCAAATACGCATAATCTCAATTTAACATAACTGAGGCTTAAACAACTAACTAACTTTTTAATGAAGACAATTTGATTTAAAATAGTCATTCTAAAGCTCCAGTCTTGAATTATTTTGTAATGTGAAAAAGAGAAAACTCGAACTTGTAGTTCTATCAGACATTCGCACGCAAATAAAAAAGGGAAAGTTCTTTATCTCAATTCTGGGGATTGTGTTGAAAATCTAACCTCCTTAGAATATGGATTCAAAAGATGGAGATTATATGAATATAACCAAGATAAACTTGCTCACTTTTACAGCGATGAAGAATTAAAAGAAATGAATTTAGAAGAATTAATTGTCGACATTACTAAGAACGAAGAATCAGCCAGTGCTATTAAAATTATCAGTGACGAAGACGCTGGTTACGAGTTAGCAGTTTGTTTTTTTAAAGCATCTTTTAAAATACTAACCGGGTGCATGGCCTCTCGACCTGTTCCATCCATAATTTGATGTCTACAGCTAGTACCATTGGCAGAAATGATTGTTTGTAAGCTTGCCTTTCGAACTGCTGGAAACAATATCAAATCCCCAATTTTCATACTGATATCGTAATGTTCTTTTTCGTAGCCGAAAGATCCAGCCATTCCACAACAACCACTGGGAATAATAGTCGCTTTGTAATTTTCAGGAATACTCAAAAGATCAAAGGTGATTTTTGAGTTCGAAATTGATTTTTGATGACAATGTGCGTGAATTTTAACTTCAGCAAGTTCCTGGGTGAAATTAGCGTTATATATCAAGCCTTCATTGTATTCATTTAAAATGAATTCTTCAATTAAAAAGCTTTGATTTGCTACTTTTTGAACTTTTTCATTTTTTGGTAAAAGTCTCAAGTACTCATCTCTGAATGAAAGTATAGCTGAAGGCTCCAATCCAATGATAGCATCACAATCCGAAAGCAGATCAAAACAAGACTCCACATTTTGTAAAGCACAGTTTTTAGCCTGCTTTAAAAATCCTTTGGAGAGAAATGTTCGGCCGCTATCGCCAAAATAAAGTATGGTCTCGTAACCTAGACCTAACAATAAATCAATAGCATCCTTCCCTAAATTAACGTCCATGTATCTCGTAAACTCATCAATGAACAATACAATTTTCTTGTCCTTGTTAATTGTCGCTCCTATACTTTTTCGATTTAGATAGTTCTCAAAATTGTAATTATAGACATGAGGTAATTTTCTTTCAGGTGCTACACCCATTATTTTTTTGGTAAGACCAGCTAAAACTTTTGAATCGTAAACACGATTTATTAAACCAGAGGCGTATTTTAAACTTGAATTGAACTGCGAACTAAATGCAAACAAACGATCTCTCAACTTATAGCCATTAGCCTCTTGATATTGATATAAAAATTCAGTTTTCAAGGTTGTCATATCGACATTACTCGGACATTCAGAGCTACATGCTTTACATCCTATACATAAATCCAAGACCTCTTTCAATTCTTTGCGATTAAAAGGAGATTGTTGACTAGGTGGATTAGTCAAATACTCCCTTAAAGCATTAGCTCTTGCCCGTGTCGTGTCTTTTTCGTTTTTTGTTGCGTGATAAGATGGACACATGCCTCCTTTTGCATGCTCTGACTTTCGGCAATCACCACTCCCATTGCAATTTTCAACAGCTCTTAAAATACCTTGGCTATCTGAAAAATCTAAAAAAGTTGAAACTTCAGGCTCTAAGCGATCCACTTCGTACCTAAGGTTTTCATCCATTTTAAAAGAGTCTGTAATTTTCCCAGGATTCAGACGTCCAACTGGATCAAAAAGCTTTTTAACTTTTTTAATGAGCTCATAATTTTCTTGACCAATCATCATAGGAATAAATTCAGCCCTTACTATACCATCCCCGTGTTCACCGCTAAAACTTCCACCGTATTTTTTAGTTAATTCAGCAACCTCTGTCGTTATTTTACGAAATAGAACAACATCTTCTTTTGCTTTAAGATTTAAGATAGGTCTTAGATGAAGTTCACCTGCACCTGCGTGCGCATAATAAACCGCCTCTTGCTTATATCGCTTCATCAAAGCTGAAAATTCTAAAATGAAATCTTTTAAATAAGGTAAAGCAACTGCTGTGTCTTCAATACAAGCAACTGCTTTCTTATCCCCTACTATATTCCCCAGTAATCCTAATCCAGCTTTACGAAGTTCAAGTGCCTTTGAAATATTTTCTGCTTGCAGTATCGGGTGTGCATAACTAAGTCCACTTGATTCGATAAGCTTAAGCAAGTTTTTAATTTGTAATTCTAATTCTTCAACGGAATTCGCTCTAAGCTCTAACATCAGTAGAGCAGCAGGGTCTCCTTCTACAAAAAATCTATTTTTTAATTGCTCTCTATTGTTTTTTGTACAATCTAAAATAACCTTATCCATCATTTCACAGGTGAATAAATCCGCTTTCATCAATGGATGTACATCCGATAGGCAAGATTCCAAATCTTTGTAATGAGTAACAATCATTGCCGAATGTTCAGGAGGTAATTCGTCCAACGAAATAGTGATTTCTGTGCTTATCGCCAAGGTACCCTCACTTCCACATAATAATTTGGTTAGGTCAAATGGTTTATTTCCCTGATTTAAAAAATCAGAACCTATGAGTTCGTCAATGGCATATCCTGTATTTCTTCTGTGTATACTACGGTTAGGAAACTCGGCTGTAATTTTATCTTTAACCTCTTGTGGTGACAAGAGTGCGTGTAAACCATTATAAATTTTGGAGGACCATCCTTGAGAATTTAGATCATCATTAGGATTTGGACTTGTTTCAAAAATAACTTCAGAACCATCGTACATTAATGCCTTTATTTTTCGAACCTTATCTCTGGTAACACCATATTTTATTGAGGTTGTTCCAGAAGAATTGTTTCCCACCATTCCGCCAATAGTACAACGATTTGCAGTGGATGTATTAGGACCAAAGAATAATCCGTGCGGTTTTAAAAATGCGTTTAATTCATCACGAACAACGCCGGGCTGAACTGTCACCGTTTTTCCTTTTAAATCAAAATCGATTATGGCATTTAAATTTTTGGAAACATCCAACACAATACCAGTACCAACACATTGACCAGCGAGTGAAGTGCCTGCAGCTCTAGGAATAATTCCTATCGAAGTTCCTCCAAGTGATTTTAGAAAAACGCTAATATCCTCAGCATCCTTGGGAAAAAAAACCGCTAATGGCTTCATCTTATATACAGAAGCATCTGTCGCATAAATCGAACGGTGCAGATCATCAACATAGAGCTCTCCTTTGAGTTCTGACTGTAGTTTATCCCAATTTAATTGCGACATCTTTAGTAATTTTGCATACAAATTTAAGTTAAAATAAATGCCAAAAATATCTTTGTTTAAAATTGCAGAAAATAGAATAGTATTTATCTCTACCCTTATTCTTAGCATTGTTTTTTTTAGCTCATGTAGTCAAAATACTGATACAGAGCAAATAAGAGAGGTGGAACTACGCCTTAATGCAGATTTATCTAATTCCACTGAAATTGAATTGTACTTATTTCGTCAAAATTATCTTGAACAGCCAGAGCTCATTGACTCCATAAATACCAATTCAAATAAATCAATTTCTCTTTCTGTAAATCCTCAGGATTTATTTTTACTTCAGGCAAAAAATCAACAGCTACAAACCCTCTTATTTTTAGATGCAGATGAGGTAACTGTAAATGTTAAGGACGATTCAATTGAGATAAAAGGCGGAGAACAAAACTATTATTTGAACGATTATCTTGAAAAAACAAAATATTTCCAGTCACAATTAGAAGAAATAAGATTAGAGTTTGAGCAAAATTCTTTAAACGAAAATCCACAGCAAATAATGCAAATTCGTCAGAAATATGCGGATATTCAAAAGCAAAATATTTCATACATACGAGAATTTGCATCCTCAAAAAGCGAGTCACTTCTTTCGGTTTGGTTTTTGTTCGATCTTCAACAACAGCGCTTAATTTCTTCTGAAGAGTTCATGGATTGGTTAAATACCAAATCTAAGAATGTAAAACAATCCACTATTGCAAGCAAAGCCTTTGAATTAAGCGCTAAATTGAAAAAATCAAAAATTGGTAGTGCTATTGAAAACTTCAAAGGGCCACAGCCCGATGGAAGTGAAATTGAGCTTTACGATCATTTAGGTAAAATAACATTAATTGATTTTTGGGCAGCATGGTGTAAACCTTGTCGACTCGAAAACCCAAATATTGTGGGCGTTTATCAAGACTATCGAGACAAAGGTTTTACGGTAGTTGGTGTTTCTTTAGACACGAGTAAAAGTCGCTGGACAAAGGCCATAGCTGATGACAAACTTGATTGGATCCAAATTTCACACCTTCAAAGATTTCGTGGACCTATAGCTCGTAGTTTTAATATTACTTCAATCCCCAGTTCTTTGCTGGTTGATGAAAATGGAGTAATCATTGCAAAAGACCTACGCGGCTATGAACTAAGACAAAAAATCAGCGATTTACTTGACTAATTGCGATTTCTAACCAAATAAATTAGATACAATACCGGTAAAATCATAAGAATCATTATAAACGGTTCTCTTAAAGCTACCCAAGGGTTAAGAATCATAATTGTAAGTAAGCCACTTATCGCTCCGCCAAAATGAGCTGAATGACCAATATTGCCAAAAGGTTTTTGGATTCCGTAAATGGAATAGACCATATAACCTATACCAACCCAATAGGCAGGAATAAGAAAAGGTAATGGTAAAATCATCATTTGCATTTCAGGCCTTAACAAAATAGAAACGTATAAGATTCCTGTAACAGCTCCACTTGCCCCTACAGCACTATAAAAAGGTTCTCTTTTATGAAATTGATAACCTATAATTCCTCCACCTATCAAACAGAAAAAATAAATGAGATAAAAAGTATATACACCAAATGCCGACACCACCACATCTCCAAAAAAATATAGGGTTATCATGTTAAACAATAGATGCGTAAAATCAACATGTAAAAAACCAGAGCTAATTAATCTATAGTACTCTCCCTTTGCTATTGCGCTTACTTGAAATTTAAGACGATCAAATAGACTGGGACGATTAAAGCTATAAAAAGTAATTAGGCAATTTATGGCAATTATTACATAAACCGGATTAAGATTTATTGACATAGTTGTAATTTTAGGGCTTTAATTTAAGCACATATGTTTTTGCACTGGATAACCTTCACCATAACTTATCCTATTATTTACTTGTTGTCAAAACTACCTTTTAGGTTCATTTATGGCATTTCCGATATTTTAAATTTTTTCGTTTTCCGCATTTTTAAATATCGGATAAAAGTAGTCAGAGCAAATATACAAATTGCCTTTGATGACAAGTCGATATCCGAGCAAGAAGCAATCATTAAAAACTTTTATAAGCATTTTTGTGACGTACTTGTCGAAATGATTAAAGCCTTTTCAATGAGTCGTAAAGAATACAATGAACGTTATAAGGTTTTAAATCATATTGAAATGCAAGAGCTCAAAGACAGAAGTTTTATTCTGACCATGCCACACATCGCAAATTGGGAATGGGCCAACAGTATAACAAACCTTACGGATGTTCCTATATACAGTATCTATTCAAAACTCGAAAACCCCTACTTTGATCGAAAAATAAGAAGTTCTAGAGGCAAAATGGGTACCATAATGACACACACTAGAGAAACTAGGGCAATTATCGACCATCAAGAAAGTCAAAAAACACCGTCAGTCTATGGCATCATGAGCGATCAATCTCCTCTTAAAAGAAAAGCTAAATATTGGAATACCTTTTTCGGTAAAAAAGTACCCATACATACTGGTGCAGAAGAATTATGCAGAAAATACAACATACCCATGGTCTTTCTAGACATGAATAAAGTTAAAAGAGGTCATTACGAGGGTTATCTGGAAGTTTTGAGTTCAAATCCAAAGGACCTAAAACCTTTCGAACTCACAGATCTATACATGAACCGTGTTGAACAATCTATTTTAGAAAAACCACATTTGTATTTGTGGACGCATCGCAGGTTCAAACACGCTAAAAACTAAACAAAACTCAGTAATTCTGCACAAAATCTCTTGGCTAAATCATTTGCTTTTTCAATCGATGTAGACTCCGTGTAAACTCTGATAATAGGTTCAGTATTTGATTTTCGTAAATGCACCCAACTGTTTTCAAATAATATTTTGACACCATCAATTGTGAGAATTTCTGCATCTTCACTACTGTATTTATTTTGAAGTTTTTGCAATAGCAAATCCACATTTAATTCAGCATTAAGTTCAATTTTTTGTTTACTCATGAAATAAGAAGGAAAGCTTGCTCTAAATTCAGACATTGCTATTTGCTTTTGAGCAATAGATGATAGAAAAAGTGCAATTCCTACCAGAGCGTCACGACCGTAATGATTTTTTGGATAAATAACACCTCCATTACCTTCACCTCCAATAATAGCATTTTTTTCTTTCATCTTTTCAACAACGTTAACCTCACCAACAGCAGATGCAAAATATTGACCATCATACTTCTCGGTAACATCTGTCAAAGCCTTTGTTGACGAAAGATTTGAAACAGTGGTTGCGCCAGTATTCATCGAAAGAATATAATCAGCGCAAGCCACCAAAGTGTATTCTTCACCAAACATATCACCGTTTTCATCTACAAACGCAAGGCGGTCTACATCAGGGTCAACCACAATTCCCCCATGAGCTTTATGAGCTTTTACCTGCTCCTTCAGGTCAACTAAATGTTCTTCTAGAGGTTCTGGATTGTGTGGAAAATTACCTGAGGGTTCGCAATACAATGGAATCACATCAACACCTAGTTTATGCAATAACATTGGAACAGCAATACCTCCCGTTGAATTTACTCCATCTACCACAAATTTAAAACCTGCTTTTTGTATACTTTCACCGTCAACCTCTTCAATAGCAAGGATTTTATTAATATGTTTTTCAATGTAGTCTTCAATTTGCATTATTTTACCCAATGAGTCATATGTGCAATACTCAAACGATTCGCTTTCCGCAATTTCAATTAACTCTTGTCCTTGAACAGCATCAATAAACTCGCCTCTCTCATTGAGTAATTTTAGCGCATTCCACTGTGCTGGATTATGAGAAGCAGTTAATACAATTCCACCATCTGCTTTTTCATTTACTACTGCAAATTCAACAGTTGGTGTTGTTGAGAGTTCTAAGCTAATGACATCAATACCCATCGCAATTAATGAATTAATCACAAGAGACTGAATCATCGCTCCAGATATTCTAGCATCACGACCAATTACCACCCTTGGTTGCTCATGTGTACATGTTTTTTTTATCATCATTCCATAAGCTGATGAAAACTTTACTACATCAATTGGTGTGAGGTTTTGGTCAGGCACTCCGCCAATTGTACCGCGAATACCAGAAATGGAACGTATCAGAGTCATATTTTTATCTTTGAGGCAAAAATAAAAATATCCATCCATTCAACATGAATTATTTAGCCCATCTCTATTTGTCATTTAAAGATCCTCACATAGAGGTTGGTAATTTTATAGCGGACCACGTAAAGGGCAATAATTTGGAATTTTTAAAAGACAATTTTATAAGAGGGATTAAATATCACCGTCTAATAGACACTTTTACAGATCAACATCCGATTTATAAAAAAAGTTGTTCACGAATTCGATACAACCAAAGGCATTACAGTCCAGTGGCAATGGATCTATTTTACGATCATTTTCTAGCACTACATTGGGAAAAATACAGCGATGAGCCACTTAAATACTATTGTCAAAAATTTTACACCACTCTTCTCGCTCACAAAAAAGAACTTCCCTTAAAAAGTCAAAAAATTATTCCTCACTTAATCAAAGAAAATTGGTTTTATCATTACAAAACAGTCGATGGAATTCAAAAATCATTGAAAGGAATTTCAAATAGAGCTGCTTACAGTAATAATTTAGAATTTGCAGTAGATGATTTATTTCAGCACTTTGAACATCTAGAACAAGATTTTTTTTGTTTTTTTGATGAGTTGACTAATTACTGCAAAAAAGAAATTACGCAATTATGACTTCATTACATTCAATAAGCGCTTTCATTATAGTGCTATTTATTGCTTCTTGTTCACCCAATACTCAGCAACAAAAAGGTTTGGTAACCGAAAATGCCATGGTTGTTTCGGCGAGAATAGAAGCCTCATCTATAGGCGTTGAACTTATGAAAAAAGGAGGTAATGCCTTTGATGCTATGGTAGCAACAGAAATGGCTCTAGCTGTAACCTTTCCATTTGCAGGTAATTTAGCCGGTGGTGGATTTATGGTCTACCGATTAGAGGACGGCTCAGTTGGCAGTATTGACTACAGAGAAAAGGCACCATTACAAGCCTCTGAGGACATGTATTTAGACGAAGAAGGAAATGTAATTCCAGGTATGAGTACCACCGGTGCAATGGCAATTGGTGTGCCTGGTACTGTTGATGGAATTTTACAAGTACATGAAAAGTTTGGAACTCTTGCCTTAGAAGATATATTAGCCCCTGTTATTGCTCTTGCTCAAAAAGGTTTTGTAGTAACGAAAAAACAAGAAACCAGATTAAAATATTACGACAGCATCCTGACCTCAGTAAACGGTAAACCTTTAGAAGAATTTAGCAAGAAAAAAGAGGGTGATACCATTAAACGTCTAAGTCTAGCCAATACTCTAAGGTCTATTTCCAAAAATAATCGAGATGGATTTTACGCCGGAGAAGTAGCCCAGAAAATGATAACTTTTATTCAAGAAAAGGGAGGTATTTTGACACTGGAAGACCTTGAACTTTATCGGGCTCAGTGGAGAAATCCTGTTCAATTCAACTACGAAAATTTAAACATAATTTCAATGGGGCCGCCTTCAAGTGGAGGAATGACAATGGCTCAAATATTCAAAATGATAGAACCGTATAATATTGGACAGTATGAGCATAATAAAACTGAATACATTCAACTTTTGACAGAATCATTTAGGCGTGCTTATGCAGATAGAAATTATTATCTAGGAGACCCTGATTTTGTAGATATCCCGACCGAGAAACTTTTAGATTCATCCTATCTAGATACAAGGATGTCGAGCTTTAGTTTTGATAAAGCAACAACTTCTTCGTCGGTAAAGAATGGAAAAATAAATTACTATGAAAGTGATGAAACTACCCACTATTCAATTGTAGATCAATTTGGTAATGCAGTTTCTGTAACCACCACAATCAACGGCGGATATGGATCTAAACTATACAGTGAAGAATTAGGACTCTTTTTTAATAATGAAATGGATGATTTTAGTGCAAAACCAGGGGTGCCCAATATGTTTGGGTTGATTGGCACTGAGGCAAACAAAATTCAACCTCAAAAGAGAATGCTTAGCAGCATGACTCCAACTATAGTTGAAAAAGACAATGAACTTTTTATGGTAGTTGGAACACCTGGTGGTTCGACAATAATCACAGCAGTTACACAAACAATATTGAATTCCCATGAATTTGATATGAGTATGCAAGAAGCCGTAAACGCAAATAGGTTTCATCATCAATGGCTTCCAGATATGGTTACATTTGAGCCTAACGGATTTGACGATACAACACTTCAAGAACTAAGCATAAAAGGATATGTTCACAATAAAGGATATACACGAATTATTGGAAAAGTAGACGCCATAAAGGTTTTACCTTCAGGCCTTCTAGAAGGAGGAGCAGACCCAAGGGGTGATGACACAGCAATAGGTTTTTAATTATGATAAAAATACTTTCAAAAATAGTTGCCGCACTATTAATACTTCTTTTTCTCTCGATTTTATCGTTGCGATTAATTCTTCACGAGAAGAAGCCAGAGGGAATTACAGGACCTAAAGCAGAGCGTATTGCATATGAAATGGTTGAACGCCTTAATATAGATGCTTACAGATCAACAGACATTATCGAGTGGCATAAGAATGGAAGAAAATACCGATGGAACAAGTTAAATCAAAGAGCATTTATTCAATACGATTCCATTTCAATTGTTTTGAATATTACCGACTACCAAAAAAGCACTGTTAAAATTAATGGCCAAAAAGTCGATCAAGACATAAAGAATGAACTTAGTGAAAATGCTTACAAATACTTTATTAATGATTCATTTTGGGCATTTGCTCCTTTTAAAGTATTCGACAAAGGAACCAAGAGAAGTATGGTGACTTTAGATAACGGAATGAAAGGTTTATTGGTCGAATATACATCTGGAGGAGTTACCCCTGGAGATTCCTATCTATGGCATTTAGACAGCCTATATAGGCCAATCGGTTTTCAAATGTGGACAAAGATAATTCCAATAGGTGGAATTTATGCTTCGTGGGAAGATTGGACAACAACAGAAACTGACTTTTTGGTTTCGCAAAAGCACAAGGTCTATTTTTATAACATCAATATCGACAGTATTCAAGCATTCAACATTCCTTGATTCGAAGAAATCTGTTTTTTGAGCTCTTCCATTGAATGTTGTAAATCCATCAAAAGATTGTTGGAGTTCATAGGCTCAAAATTGAAGGTTAATTTACTTTTAACCTCCCATATTTCTTGAATATTGAACGCTTTTATATCGTACGGAGGATAACTTTCATTAGTTGAAATAAGTGTTACATTGTTAGAAAGTGGTTTTTGCATTATTTTTTTAACAAGGACAGCATCGTCTAAAATAACCACGTACATCCGATTTGGATTGACATAATCCATTCGTTCCACTGCAGAAGCTAAAACCCAATCACCTGGATGTAAGGATGGAAGCATACTATCTCCCTCTATTTGGAAACCTCTATAGCTTGAGTTACGATATTCCGGAATGGGTAAATCAAAAACCGGGAGAGAATTGTAAAATTCTGGATTAGTAAGATTTTGTGGATATCCCGCAGCGGCTTTGGTATTAACCAACACAATATTTTCGCTGTCATTTTTATCAACTACCACCACCTTTGGCAAAATAGAAATAGGTTTTTGATCGATGTACATCTGATCTGATTCATCAAAGAGCCAAAGGGGATTAATTTGATACTTAACTTGTAAGGATACCAGTATTTTTCCGGAAATTTTCGTCTTGCCACGTTCAATATCGGCGGTAGTCGAAATTCCTAATTCATATGCAAACTCCGATTGAGTTAATCCTAGTTCTTTTCTCAATTCCGAAAAACGAGAGGCTGAAATGTCTTTTTCCATACTTCAAACATAAAAAATAATTGGAAATATTCCAAGTAATGGAAAATTTCCTATATTTGGAATAAATCCAACAATAAAGGAATTATTCCATGAAAAATTATTTTTACGACGGTACTTTCAACGGACTACTCACAGTGTTAAATAAGATATTGCAATCTAAGGTTCTTGTCAGTTTTGATGTGTTCAATATTCAAAACAAAAAACAAGTCAATTTATTTGATGAATTTGAATTAATCGAAACAGACAAGGAAATAGCAAAACATATATGGACTTTACTCAGTAAGAATTCATCTATAGCTACAAATCACATATATAAATCTTTTTTAGCAAATGAAAATGAACAATATTTATTGTCTTTACTTCTCAAGATTGCTGCTAATCAAGAGTTGTCCAAAAAAGAATTTATCCAAATTGAAAAAAGCGCTCATAAAATTGAACACGAAAAAAACAGGGTCCTCTCCTACCTCAGGTACAATTCGAAACTCAGAAATACAACAACGATTTATATCAAATCAAAGTACAAAGTTGAGTTTCTTTTAACTAAAAACATCCGTAGTTTATTTACTCAACATACAGATTGGCAGATAATTAATAGCTATCAAAATCATTGTATTCAATATACAAACAATAAATTCACTTCAAAAAAAGTAATTTCAAAGAATCAGGAGATCCCTTTCCAAAATCAAATGAATCCATTTAAATTGGCGGGATAACAGTGTGAATTTGGTATTTTTACGCCTAGATAAGCTATGCAAAAAGAAAATCACCAAATTCAGGTCATAAATGCGCGCACCCACAATTTAAAAAATGTGAGTCTGAGTTTTAAAAGAGACCAATTAGTAGTTATAACAGGCCTTTCCGGGAGTGGTAAATCTTCTCTAGCCTTCGATACTATTTATGCAGAAGGTCAGCGCAGATACATGGAAACCTTTAACGCATACGCAAGACAATTTCTTGGAAATTTAGAGCGACCTGACGTAGATAAGATTGAAGGGCTTTCACCAGTAATAGCCATTGAACAAAAAACTACGAACAAATCACCGCGTTCTACTGTGGGCACAATTACAGAGATTTATGATTTTATTCGTTTGTTGTATGCGCGAATAGCTGATGCTTATAGCATAACGACAAACAAATTAATGGTCAATTATACGGACCAGCAAATTGTTTCTTTGATTCTCAATGAATACAAAAATCGAAAAATTGGAATATTAGCTCCCATCATTAAATCAAGAAAAGGTCATTATAGAGAACTTTTTGAGTCTATTCGAAAAAAAGGATATCTAAAAGTGCGTATAGATGGCACTATAAAAGAATTAACAGCAGGAATGAAAGTTGATCGGTATAAAATTCATGATATCGAAGTCATAATTGACCGACTAGTACCTAATGTGTCTTCTGAAAAAAGATTATTGAACTCAGTTCAATCGGCTATGTCTGAAGGGGATAACGCCTTATTGGTATACGATGAAGAAGATAATTCGATTCGTTTTTTCAGTAGAAATTTAATGTGTCCAGACACAGGTATTTCATATGAATTGCCCGAACCTAATTCTTTCTCTTTTAATTCTCCAAAAGGAATGTGTCCACAATGCAAGGGACTCTCGTTTATACACACAATAAATAGAGAAAAAGTAATTCCCAATGATAAAGTAAGTATTGAAAATGGAGGAATTGAGCCCTTAGGTGAAAAGAAAAACAATTGGACTTTTAAGCAGCTTGAGCAGATTGCCATGCGTTATAATTTTTCACTCTCACAGCCTATTCATAAAATACCCGAAGAAGCATTGGCTTTTATTTTAAATGGAGGCAATGAAAAATTTGAAATACCTTCTAATAGTCTAGGGATAACCAGAAACTATGAGATTGATTTTGAAGGTGTCTATTCCTTTATACTTAATCAGTACAACAATAGCGATTCATCGAGTATTAAAAGATGGGCTAAAGAATACCTCAAAGAAGAGCAATGTGTAGATTGTCAAGGTTCTAGGTTAAAAAAAGAGGCTTTACACTTTAAAATTGAGAATAAGAGTATAGCAGAATTAGTTCAACTCGATTTAGAAGAACTAAAACATTTCTTTGTTAATCTTTACGACAAATTAAATGAGGAAAAAAAGCAAATTGCAAAAGAAATACTTAAAGAGATAAACACGAGAATTCAATTTTTGCTCGATGTAGGCTTGCATTACCTCACCCTAAATAGAAGTTCAAAAAGTTTATCTGGGGGCGAAGCACAAAGAATCAGGTTAGCTACACAAATTGGTGCCCAACTCGTCGGCGTACTCTATATTTTGGACGAACCAAGTATAGGGCTTCATCAAAGAGACAATAATAAACTTATATCGTCCTTACTTCAACTTAGAGATTTGGGAAATACGGTACTTGTTGTTGAACACGATGAAGATATGATTTTAAAAGCCGATCATGTTATAGATATAGGACCTGGAGCTGGAAGACACGGAGGTGAAATCGTTTCGCAAAGCAGCCCAAAGGAACTAAAAAAATCGAAAACGTTAACCGCACAATACATTGCTGGAACAAAAAAAATTGAGATTCCCAAAAAACGAAGAAAGGGAAATGGAAACTTCATTCAATTAAATGGAAGCACTGGTCATAATCTAAAAAATGTGGACCTCAAAATACCCTTAGGAACACTTACAGTTGTAAGTGGTGTTTCTGGAAGTGGTAAATCAACCTTAATCAATGGAACCTTATATCCTATTCTAAACAACCATTATTTCAATGGAGTCATGGAGTCATTACCCTTTAAAAGCATTAAAGGTCTTGAGCACTGTGACAAAGTAATAGATGTCAATCAAAGTCCTATTGGACGCACTCCCCGATCTAATCCAGCAACCTATACTGGTGTCTTTAGCGAGATTAGAACTTTATTTTCCAAAACAACAGAGGCGGTGATTCGTGGTTATAAGCCAGGGAGATTTAGTTTCAATGTCAAAGGAGGTAGATGTGAAACTTGTATGGGAGGTGGATTACGAGTCATCGAAATGAGTTTTTTACCTGATGTATACGTCAATTGCGAACAATGTAACGGAAAGCGATTTAATCGAGAAACATTAGAAATAAGATATAAAGGGAAAACCATTTCAGATGTACTCGAAATGACTATTAATGAAGCTGTATCTTTCTTTGAAGCCATTCCAAAAATTTACAGGAAACTCAAAACCATACAAGATGTTGGATTGGGCTACATTACCCTAGGCCAACAATCAACTACCTTGTCTGGCGGAGAGGCACAAAGAGTTAAGCTCGCTACCGAACTCTCAAAACGAGACACAGGTAATACGTTTTACATTTTAGATGAACCCACAACAGGTTTACATTTTGAAGATATTAGAATTTTGATGGAAGTAATTCATAAATTAGTTGAAAGGGGTAATACAGTATTAATAATTGAACACAACTTAGATGTAATAAAGTTAGCAGATTACATTATTGACATTGGTCCTGAAGGTGGTAAAAAAGGAGGAACCATTGTAGCTCAAGGAACACCTGAAAAAATCATCAAAACCAAAGCGAGTTATACTGGCATCTACCTTAAAGAAGTACTCTAGAATTGAATTTATGAAACGTATAGCCTACCTAAAAAAAAATCAAACGCGTATCTCAGGGTATTGCATTTATTTTTTGTTGTCGTGTTCATCTCTATTACTTGCTCAAACCCAATCCGACTACAACTCAGTTAATGCAACAATTACAATTAATCAAGACAGTAAATTAGTTGAGATATCACAGACTAATGAATGGAAAAATCACTCTCCGGATGCCTTATTTGAACTCTTTTTCTACGATTGGAATAACGCCTATAGTTCTAAAACTTCAAAGCTCGCAGAAGAATTAATAAGCGACTTTAAAAAAAGCTTCCACCTCTCTTCTAAAGAACGCAAAGGATATACCTTGATCAATTCCATCATTATAGAAAACGACACTGTTCGACCCGTTTATACAGATGCAGATATTTTCAAAATTCGTCTGCCAAAACCATTGAAATCTGGTGAGACTATAAAAATCGATTTTAACTATAAACTCAAACTACCAGATTCAAAATTCACGAACTACGGTTACAATTCGAATTATATTCAACTTTCAAATTTCTTGTTATTAAACTGTGATTATGTGGCTGACAAGAAGAGTTTCATCAGCTATGCAAATCATAATTTGAATGATCAATTCAACACTACAGGCAATTACAACATAAAATTCATCAATAACACAAACCTTTACCTCTATAGTAATCTCAAATATAACAATGGTCTGTTTCAAGAATCGACCTCTTCAAATCCAAGATTTTATCTTTCAAAAAACCCATTTAAATCACATGAATTTCAAAGATTCAGTCTAAAAGAGAATTTTTTAGTTACTCCAAATTCGCAACAAGAGTTAAGCGTAGCAAAAGTATTCCGATACTTGTCTTCAATTTTTAATACAAAAGACACCTTTCATTTAATTGTTGATTCTCAAGAATTTAAAAAGGCAAGTGTATTAGGTTTGTCTGACTTACCCTCATTTATCAGACTATACAACAATGAGCATGTTTTTGAGATGAACTTACTAAATGCTTTAAGCGATAAAATTTTGAGAAAATATTATCAAATTGATCTAAGAAAAGAGAAGTGGATACACGATGCTATCGTTCAATTTATACTTAAAGACTATTTGAAATTGCATTACAACGACGAATTATTATTAGGAAGATTTGCATCTAAATGGCCCATAAAATCATATCAATTTTCTTCTTTGAATTCAAAAAAATATTTTGATATTCTTTACAAGATTGGTGCCTTTAATAATTTGGATCAACCCTTAAAGACAAGTGCTGAAAAACAAATCAAATACAATTTTGAAGTTGCCAATCCTTATCACGCTGGTTTAGCACTAGATCATTTGTCTTCGTACAACAAGGCGCCAAGAGTAAAACAATCCATTATTGAGTTCCTTAGCAGAAATAGACTTAGTTCACACATTGATGAACAAAAATTTAAAAATCATCTTGAAGAATCCCTGCAAACCAAACTTGATTGGATGTTTGATGAGCATATTTCCAAAGTCAACAGAACAGACTATGCCCTCAAAAAAGTAGATTTTATATCGAATGATTCTCTCGAAATTACCGTTTTAAATAAAGGGAATCAGTCTCCTCCACTCGCTATAAATTACTTCAGAAACGACACTGTAGTCAAATCAGAGTGGTATACAGGTTTTAATTCAAAAAATACCGTTTATACTAAGAATGAGAATTATAGTGCGGTTTCTGTCAATTATCCAATTACAAGTATTGACTATAATACCAACAACGATTACAAGAGGTTAAACGGTTCGACTGTTTTCAACAAAAACGTACAACTCAAATTTTTAAAGGATATTCAAGATGCCAAACAGAATTTATTGCTCTATACTCCTATCTTAAGTTATAACCTTTATGATGGAATTGTAACAGGTATGCTGCTCAACAATGATGGATTGTATGATCAAACTTTTGAATTTCAAATTGCACCTTCTTATTCTTCAAAAGAAAAAACGCTTATTGGCTCAAGTTCATTTATTATAAACTTAAGAAAACACCAAAAGACTCAGTACCTCACAAGATTTACATTGTCAGCAGGAACTTATCACTTTGAAACCAACAGTCGATACAGTACGATTACACCATCAGCAGCTTGGCTTTGGAGAGATAAAGATCGAACACGTAATCTGAGGAAGATTCTACTACTTAGAATGCGAAATGTTTTTCGATCCATCGATTCAAGTGTAAATATCGAAAACATTACACCTGACTACAGTATTCTCAATGCCCGTTATACTAAAACAGAAAACAACTTGATTCTCTATAAGAAGAACTTTTTTGACACTCAAGTCGCTAAAGATTTTACAAAAGTTTCGGCTGAATTTGAAAGACGTTTTCTTTTTGAAAATAACACACAACTCAATTTAAGAATCTTCGCAGGCTATTTTTTAAAAAACAATACCACTAATGATTTTTTTAGTTTTGCCTTAGATAAACCCTCAGATTACCTCTTTGATCTTGATTATATAGGTCGATCTGAAGAAGAGGGTTTATTTAGTCAACAATTTATAATGGCAGAAGGAGGGTTCAAAAGTAAATTTGATAACCGTTTTTTCAACAAGGGTTTAGCCTCAATAAATACTTCTATTAATCTTTATCGATATGTAGAAGCGTATTTTGATTTTGGTTTAGGCAAAAATAAAGGCCAATCCGTTAAATCTTTTTATGATAGTGGTATTCGGTTAAATTTAGTGACCGACTATTTAGAACTTTATTTTCCTATTTATAACAGTTCTGGCTGGCAAGTGTCCCGATATGCATATCCTGATAAAATAAGATTTGTATTGAGTTTAAGCCCTAAAACGATTGGTTCTCTTTTTAGTCGTAAATGGCTTTAAATTAAAAGGCTTTTAAAGATTTACTATTTTTGCACAAAAACCGAGCATGACACAGTTTTCTAATTCAACGACATCGCTTTCGCTAAAAGAATTTAAAAATCAACTGTTGACTGATTACAAACTAGTTACGCTCTCACGTGAATGCAGTTTTTTAGGTAGAAAAGAAGTCCTCTCTGGTAAAGCAAAATTTGGAATTTTCGGGGATGGAAAAGAATTACCTCAATTAGCTTGGTCTAAAGTTTTTAAAAAAGGAGATCATCGCTCAGGATATTACAGAGACCAAACTGTGATGATGGCTTTAGATCTGTTGAGTGCCAAACAAATTTTTCATGCGCTTTATGCCACCACGAATTTAAACTTTGAACCCATGAGCGCTGGGCGACAAATGGGAGGGCATTTTTTGACACCTTTTCTGGATGAAAAAGGTAAGTGGTTAAATCAAAATAATCAATACAATATCAGTGCAGATATTTCGTGTACTGGAGGACAAATGCCTAGATTATTAGGATTGGCACAAGCATCTCAATTATACCGAAAAAACATCTATTCTAATGCTTCAGATTTCAGCATAAATGGAAATGAAATTGCTTGGGGAACAATAGGTAATGCAAGTACCTCAGAAGGTTTATTCTTTGAGGTTTTTAATGCTGGTGGTGTGTTACAGGTCCCTATGGTCATTAGCGTTTGGGACGATGAATATGGAATATCTGTTCCCAATAGTTTACATACGACAAAAAGCAATATTTCAAAAGCACTAAGTGGTTTTCAAAAAGAAGAAAAATTAAATGGCTATGAAATTTTCGAAGTAAAAGGATGGGATTATCCGGCCCTTCTAGAGGCCTATCAGAAAGCCGAAAAACTCGCTAGATCCAAACATATTCCTGTTTTAATCCATGTTACTGAACTAACGCAACCCATTGGACATTCTACTTCTGGATCACATGAAAGGTACAAAAGCAAAGAGCGTTTGGCTTGGGAACAACAATTCGATTGTAATCTAAGGTTTAAAAACTGGATAGTAGATAACGGCTTGGCCTCAATAGAAGAACTTGAGTCAATAGAAAAATCTGCAAAAGAAGAGGCTAAACAAGCTAAAAAAGAGGCTTGGTATGAGTATACCTCTCCTATTACTCAAGAAAGAGATAAACTCCTTGATGTATTAAATAATCTGCGATCGAATTCTAATGAAGGTTTTCTAAATGATAAAATCAAAAAGCTTAAAACAAATTCTTATTTGCTTAAAAAAAGTTTATTAGATGTGGCCTATCAAGTTAAAAGAGAAAGTTCTCAGCTTTATTTTTCAAATATGCACCTTCTAAGAGATTGGATGCATTCTTTTGAAGAAAAGGAACAGCAAAATTACTCCAGCCAACTAATAGATAACTCATCACAAAACGCCCTTGAAATCAACGAAGTGATTCCTGTATATAATGACGCCTCTGATATGGTAGATGGCAGAATTATTATACGAGATAATTTTGATGCACTTTGCAGCACCTATGATAATCTATTAATTTTCGGAGAAGATTGCGGTAAAATTGGCGATGTTAACCAAGGTCTTGAAGGTCTACAAGACAAATATGGCGAAGATAGAATAAGTGACACGTCAATACGTGAAGCAAGTATTGTTGGACAAGGAATAGGTTTAGCTCTGAGAGGCTTTAGACCAATTGCTGAGATTCAATATCTCGATTATATTTTGTATGCGGCAAACGTACTTAGTGATGACCTCGCAACATTGAGATATCGAAGTGTAGGCCAACAAAAAGCGCCTCTGATTATTCGAACTCGTGGACATCGTCTCGAGGGAATTTGGCATTCGGGTTCGCACATGGGTGCTTTAATACACTTACTAAGAGGAGTTTATATATTAGCCCCACGAAATATGACTCAGGCAGCTGGACTTTACAATACACTTTTAGAAACAGGAGAACCTGCCTTACTCATTGAGAGTTTAAATGGATACCGAATCAAAGAAAAAAAACCTGACAATCTAGGAAGCTATAAATTCAGAATTGGTAAAATTAATTTAATTAAAAAAGGATCAGATATAACCGTTGTTTCATATGGTTCTACCCTAAGAATTGTCGAAACAGCTTGCGTGGAGCTTGAGCGACACGGTATTTCTGTAGAACTTATTGACGCACAAACCTTGTGGCCATTTGACAAAGATGCTGAAAGTGTTGAAAGCGTCAAAAAAACAAATCGCCTCTTGGTCATTGATGAGGATGTCCCTGGAGGTTGCTCTGCTTATCTTTTGCAAGAAATTGTAGAGAAACAAGGAGGTTTCAAATTCTTAGACAGCGCACCACAAACCTTATCTGCAAAAGAGCATAGAACTGCCTATGGCTCAGATGGTGATTATTTTTCCAAACCAAATTATAACAGCATATTCGATAAAATTTATGGAATGATGCACGAGTTGAACCCCGAAAAATATCCTATAAATTAATTTCTAGCTTTTACAATTGAAATTAGAATTTCCTTATACAAGTCTTTAACATTATTAGAATTGTACCCTACCCCTTTAGATTTGAGATCAATATCTTTTAAATCTCCTATCAATCGACCAAGACCCTTTAATCCAAAATAAGATTTAGCTCCAATATAATCTTGGACAAAATAAGGTGGTATCCCCAAGTCTTTGGCCAAAACCCCGGTATTTGTAGTTCTCAACGCTTGCAATTTGAACAATTTATTAAATAGATTGAACAGTGCAGGAAGAATTGCTTGAATTGGATAGTCTTTACTGTTTTGTTGAAAATGAGAAAGTATTTTGGCTGACCGTTCAAACTGTCCTTTTAACAAGGCATTGTTGAGTTCGAAAACATTATAATCCTTGTTAACACCAACGTATTGCTCAATATGAATATCTTGAAAATGAGAGGTATGAGGTTCTGCCAAAATCATTTTTTTAATCTCCTTATCAATGAGACTCAAATTAGTTCCGATATGCTCGGTCAACATAATTTTGGCTTTTGGTGAAATACTCTTATTTAGGCGATCGAACAAATTGTCAATGAAAGGTGCTAATTGATTATCATAAAGTGGTTTAGCTTCATAAACAACCCCTATTTGAGAGATAGACTTAAATATTTTTTTACGCTTGTCTATTTTTTTTTGATTTAAGCATAAAACTATTACCGTAGACAAAACAGGCTCGTTCAAATAAAACTCTAATTTATCGAATTGACGCATTAAGTGCTGTGCTTCTTTGACAATAATCAATTGTCTTTCAGCCATCATAGGCAATCTTTTGGCTTGCTCCAAAACCTGTTCTATTCCGTGTTCTTTGCCATAAAAAACAGAAAAGTTAAAGGCTTTTTCTTCTTCAGTTAAACTGTGGTTTTCAAAATATTTGGTCAACTCTTGAATAAAGAAAAGCTCCTCACCCTGCAATAAATAAATAGGTTTGAATTCTCTTCGATCAATTTGAGCTTTTATGGCATCAACACTCATAGATTAATATTAGTATACTTGTATAAAGAATTTTATCAGTGCTAAAACTGAATTTTAAAAGTTATAATTTCAAAATTAAAATTAAGGATAATAAAAAGTTCATCTTTGATATTATTCGTAGAAAATACATCTTTTTAACTCCTGAAGAATGGGTTCGCCAACACTGTTTGTATCACCTCATTGAAGAAATAAACATTCCTGCTTCTTTAATTCAGGTAGAAAAGACAATTTCAATTGGGAATACCAAAGGTAGATTTGATATAGTTGCCTTTAATCCTGATAGTAGTGTTTTTCTAATTGTAGAATGTAAAGCAGTTCATGTTGAGGTTGACCAAACTGTTTTTGACCAGATTGCCCGCTATTCCATGAACATGAATGACTCATATTTAATGGTAACTAATGGCATATCGCACTATTTTTGTAAAATAGATCATAAGCGTAAGCAGTATATATTTTTAGAACAAATACCAAATTATCAAGAACAGAAATTGTGAAGGTTGCCATAGTTGTACTTAATTGGAATGGGGCTTCTTTGCTAAAAAAGTTATTGCCTTCAATTATTGAGCACAGTAAGGAAGCTCAAGTATATGTAATAGACAACGGATCAACCGATGAATCTATTGCTCTACTTTCGTCGAGTTTTAAAGAAGTGCACCTTGTAAAACTCAATAAAAATCATGGTTTCACTGGAGGATACAATATTGGACTAAAAGAAATTGAAGCTGATATCTATTGTCTATTGAATTCCGACGTAGAAGTAACAGCAAATTGGCTACTGCCAATAATAGATTTATTTAAAAAAGATGCTAAAGTTGCCGTTGCACAACCAAAAATTTTAGATTACTATAACAGAACCTCTTTTGAATATGCAGGAGCAGCAGGGGGATTTATAGATCGACTTGCATATCCCTTTTGCAGAGGAAGAATATTTCAAGAAATTGAAGAAGATTCAGGTCAATACGACGATACATCAGAAATTTTTTGGGCAACTGGAGCCTGCATGTTTATTTCCTCAAAGGTGTTTTGGGAATTAGGCGGCTTCGATGATGATTATTTTGCACATCAAGAAGAAATCGACCTCTGTTGGCGAATAAAACGTAACGACTACAAAGTCATGTATTCATCAATGTCTAAAGTTTATCATATGGGTGGATCTACATTAAGCAACATGAACCCTAAAAAGACATTTTTAAATTTTCGCAATTCCTTATTTAATATTCTGAAAAACACCTCTAACTTTAATTGGCCATTACTCATCGGTTATAGACTACTTTTAGATGGGATTGCTGGTGTGAGATTTCTCTTAGAAAAAAAACCGAGACATTGTATCGCTATTATAAGAGCCCATTTTAGCTTCTATGCCCATTTCTTCAGAATAAAATCAAAAAGGAAAGGACCATTTCCAAAACTTGGATTTAAATCAAAATCTATAGTTTTTGATTTTTTTATAAAAAAACATAAAACTTTTA
>CBFIGE010000007.1:0-34701 GCA_965662045.1 Flavobacteriaceae bacterium | reverse complement strand
TTATTATGAAAAAAGGTTTACTAGCCACTCTAGGGGTATGTGTTCTAATGACCTCTTGTGTGTCCTCAAAGAAGTATGCTGAACTTGAATCAAAGCAAAAAGAAACTCAAGACTTATTAAACAGTGCCACTGTAAAATTGAACGATTGTTTAGATGAAGCAGCTAATGCAAAAGCACAAATGGCAGCTCTTATGGAGCAAAATGCGTTTTTAAAGAAACAAAGCGAAGGTTTCCAGACGACTATCGATGGATTCACTCAGTTATCCTCAAAAGGTGCTGAGAATTTAGAAAAAACACTAGAAAGTCTTTCTGAAGCAAACGTAAAAATAAATAACTTAAGAGATGCAGTAAATAGAAGAGATTCTGTTAACCTAGCTCTAGTACAAAGCCTGAAAGGTGTTTTAGGAAATATGAATGACGAAGACATCCAAATAAATGTAGAAAAAGGTGTTGTGTTTGTTTCAATCTCTGATAAACTTTTATTTAGAAGTGGTAGTTACAAAGTATCAAGTGCTGCTAAAGAAGTTCTTGGTAAAGTGGCGAAAGTTGTAAATAACCAACCAGATTTTGAATTTATGGTTGAAGGTCACACGGATAATGTACCATACAGAAAGGAACCTTTAATGGACAACTGGGATTTATCAGTGAAAAGAGCTACTTCAGTAGTGCGTATACTTGAGGATGACTTCGGTGTAAGCCCATCTAGAATGACTGCAGCAGGTAGAAGCTCTTACGTGCCATTAGAGTCTAATAATACAGCTGAAAATAGAACTAAAAATAGAAGAACAAGAATCGTTGTTTTACCAAAACTTGATCAATTCTATTCTATGTTAGAAGAAGGAATGAACGATCCTGCGATTAACTAAGTTCAAATAAATTATTTAAAAAAAGGAGAGCATTAAGCTCTCCTTTTTTATTACCATTCTCCCTTGCCTAATCGAAGTACATCCGGAGAAGCGGATGTTAAATCAACTACAGTTGAAGGAATATTTCCCACTAAATCACCTTCTATAATAAAATCAACTTTGTCATACCAGTTTGAGATGATTTCTTGAATATCAGTGGTATAATCGATGAGTTTATCGTTATCATGCAAGGACGTGCATGCAAGTGGAAAATTAATTTTAGATATTATCTGGGTGATTACTGAAATGTCTGGAATTCTCACTCCGATTGTTTTTCTTTTTCCATATACTGCCTTGGAAAAATTAGATGAAGGTAATATAAACGTGTATGGTCCTGGCAAATAATGTTTTAGTGTTCTGAATTGAGTATTATTCAATTGGGCGGTATATCCAGAGAGCATTTTAAAACCTGAGAACATAAATGAAAGATTTGTCTTGGCAGGGTCAACACCCTTTATTTTTGCTAGTCTTCTGAGACCCATCTCACTTTTGGCATGACAAGCAATTGCATAAACGGTATCTGTTGGCACTATAATAATACCATCGTCTGTAAGCGTTTTCGATATTTGAACCAGTTTGCGTTCCTCTATATACCCCCCCCATGATTCAATATATTCTGCGGACATGTTTAAAATTTAATCGAAATAGTAGTCTTCAATCAAAATAAAAAGTTAAGCACTTTGTCTATTTAAACTCTTAGATTTAACGGTGTCTGGTTTGACGAAAATCCAGTTTTCTCTTTGTCCTGCCTTAATCCAACCTTCTTTAATCTTGTTGTTTCTATTTTGATATCTGATCTTAACATATTTGTAACCTTTAAAGCGAGTTGAAAACGTCTGCAAAATCTGCACTCGCTGCTTAGGTGCCAGACGCTCTCCTTTAACTTGGTTATAAGAAACTTTCTCGCTGATAATAGAAGAAATATTTGTATGAGGTTTAATACTTGACACCCATTCGTTCATCCCAAACCGAAGTATCGTTGCATTTGGTTTAAAATTTGATCTAGACTGCGAAGAATTGTCTTTTTGTTGTTGGTACGCTATGAAAGTCGTTTTAGTCAATTCTTTATTATTTTGAAATGGTGATTCATACATTCCAAATTCCTCCTCGATATCCTCATCAAAATTACTGTGATTATCAATGTATAAACCTTGACCATTAAAAGGATTGACAATATTGAGTACTGCGAATATTGTTAATCCCTTCATAAAGGCATCTGGCCTGGTGCTTGGTCTGTAAATCCAACAAACTATTCCTCCTATAAATGCAACCCCTAAGGCCACCATAATTTGAGTTTCTGCTGAATTATCAGCAGGAAAATAAATAGTTAAAAATTTATTCGTGATTGAAGCATTTCCATTGGTAAAGGAGTCGATAATTGCGGTTAAAAAAGCACCAAACGCTCCAGCAAAAATATTGGGTATAACTCCTGATTTAGATGTATGAATCTCAGACATAAGTTGTTATTTAGGTATATTCTAAAATATAAAATTATTTATCTATCTGTATATTGCAATTATAAATTGGATGAAAATTAAATGAAAAATTATCCTTTATTAGGATTTTAATGAAGAAAATGAACTCAGAAGGATAAGTACTACCTAGGTTAATTCGTACAATTTTTTAGTCATCTAAGAGTTCTAATTGCGCAAATCGAAGAATTAAGGTTTTTATCGTCCCATTGTCAAAAGCTATTTCTGCTTTTTTGTTAGCTCCTATTCCTTCTAATTTTTTAATACGTCCATTTCCAAATCGAGAATGCCCTACCCTTTGACCCTCTTGAATTCCTGGATATGACCCCATAGTATTAGCAGCTTCAAGTTCTATAGATTCAGGTTTGAGTTTTCTAAGTTTACGCAAGGCACCTCCTGCTTTGCCCTTGTTCGTGGGCGGGATACCTGATACAGGCCTGACCTGTCTCAGTTTAGATTTGTCAACTTCACCAAAAATAGAATTATCTATAAATGAAGTTCTTCGCATTTGCAGCATTCCTACAGACTGGTCATCTACTAAATCTGAATCAATTTCCTCTAAAAATCGACTCGGTTCGGCGTCTATCAATTTTCCCCAACGATAACGATTTATGGTATAAGTCAAGTAAGCTTGTTTCTCTGCCCTGGTCAGAGCTACATAAAAAAGTCTTCTCTCCTCTTCTAATTCACTACGCGTATTGATACTCATGGCTGAAGGAAATAAATCCTCTTCTAAACCAACGATATAGACGTATGGAAACTCCAGTCCTTTGGCTAAATGAATGGTCATCAATGCCACTCTATCATCATCATCAGTGGCTTTATCTAAATCAGAAAATAGTGCAACATCTTCAAGAAACTCGGTCAAATTTCCTGTAGCACCATCTAATTCCCTTTGACCTTCTACAAAATCTTTTATTCCGTTTAGTAATTCTTCAATATTTTCCATTCGTGCTATGCCCTCAGGAGTACCGTCTTTCTTAAATTCAATCAATAGCCCTGTTTTCTTAGCCACTATCTCTGCTAAAGAAAACGCATCAAGCTGATTTAATTGAACTTGAAACGCCCTAATCATAGTGTGAAAATTCATTAGCTTCTGCCGGGTATTCGATTGTATTTTGATAGAAATACGCTCAAGATTTTCAATTACTGTAAAAATCGAACTATTATTATCTTTTGCAGCAAGAATTAAACGGTCTACTGTAGTTTGACCAATTCCTCTTGCTGGAAAATTGATAATTCTCAGCAAAGCCTCTTCATCCGAAGGATTAACGACAAGTCTCAAATAAGCCAAAACATCCTTAATTTCTTTTCGCTGATAAAATGATAATCCTCCAAAAATTCGGTAGGGAATCTCCTTTTTCCGCAAGGCATCTTCTATTGCTCTCGATTGAGAATTTGTTCTATACAAAACCGCAAATTGGCTGTTGTGTAATTGATTTTGCATCTGATTTTCAAAAATAGAATTCGCTACAAACCTACCTTCATCAGCATCTGTCGGCAAACATTTTCGAACAATCTTAGAACCAAGTTCATTTTGGGTCCAAACCTTTTTCTCTAATTGATTTTTATTATTGGCAATTATAGAATTAGCTGCTTGTACGATTGTATTTGAAGATCTATAATTCTGTTCTAAACGATATACGGCAACGTTGTCATAATCCTTTTGAAAGTTTAAAATATTATCAATGTTAGCTCCTCGAAAGGAATAAATACTTTGCGCATCATCACCCACAATACATATGTTCTGATAGCGATCGGACAATGCCTTTACAATAAGATACTGAGAGTGATTTGTATCCTGGTACTCATCAACCATTATGTATTTGAATCGATCTTGATACTTGAGCAAAACTTCCGGAAAACGATTTAATAATTCATTGGTTCTCAACAACAGGTCGTCAAAATCCATCGCTCCTGCTTTAAAACATCTTTCGACATAATTATGATAGATGTCTCCCATTCTGGGTCTTTTTGCTATTGCATCAGCCTCAACAAGTTCTGGATGGTTAAAATAGGCCTTCACAGTAACCAAGCTATTCTTAAATGAAGAAATCCGACTTTGTATTTGTTTGTATTTATAAATGTCTTTGTCAAGTCCCATTTCTTTAATAATAGAACTGATCAGACGCTGGGAATCTTGAGTATCGTAAATACTAAAATTAGAAGGAAAGCCAAGATAATGGCCTTCAATTCTCAAAATTTTGGCAAAAACCGAATGAAAAGTACCCATCCATAAGTTTTTAGCTTCATTTGAGCCCACAAGTTGAGCAATTCTATGCTTCATCTCTCGTGCAGCCTTATTGGTAAAAGTAAGAGAAAGAATATTAAAAGGATCAACACCTTGCTGCATTAAATAGGCTATTCTATACGTAAGTACTCGAGTTTTTCCTGATCCAGCACCAGCAATAACCATTAAAGGCCCTTCTTTATGCAAAACCGCTTTCTTCTGTGCTCCATTCAAGTGCTCTAAATAGCTCATACTTATATTTTAGATGAAATTAGTAATTAAGCCTATTGATTTCAATGGTTTTCAATAATTTTATCACATGAAAATGAACATTACAAAACTACTCGTTTGGGGTTTTCTATTGAATACTTCATGGAGCTTAGCTCAAAAAACGAATACAGGTCCTTATGTTGAGAATCATGGTGCTGTATGGAAAGTAGAAAACAAATCAATTCCCCTAAAAAAAGACTACGACTATAAGGTTGTTTTTGACATCACCACTACTTCGAACGACCCTGGTGTAAAAAATAAAAATATAGATTCTGCAGCAAGATTTTACAATATGCTAGGCCAAAACGAGGTAGCAAAAAATAATATTCACGTGGCATTAGTCATACATTCATCTGCATCTAAAGATGTAATGAACAATCAGTGGTATAAGGCTAAGTACAACACCGACAATCCAAATACAAGTCTCATCTCAGAGTTAGTAGATGCTGGTGCAGATGTTATTTTTTGTGGACAGTCCTCATTCACTAGAAAAATGCCAAAAGAAAATTTAATTGAAGGTGTTGACTTATCTTTATCAGCGTTAACATCTTTAGTTGAATATCAATCTGAGGGATATCAACTAATTAAATACTAATATTACACGAATATGAAGCGAATTGTTTTAATGGCGATAACCGCAGTACTAGGAACGTTAAGCCTAAATGCACAAAAACTAAATATAGAGCAAAGTAGTTATGATAATATTTCGTCTAAAGTAATTGAATGGAGAAGAAAAATACATCAAAATCCAGAACTGAGCTACCAAGAGTTTGAAACGGCGAAAATGATCGCAAAACATTTGGAGTCCCTAGGTATTGAAGTTCAAACTGGAGTTGCAAAAACCGGAGTCGTGGGGGTTTTAAAAGGAAAGAAGAATGGAAAAGTACTTGCCCTAAGAGCAGACATAGATGCCTTACCTGTAGTTGAAAGAAATGATTTGAGTTTCAAATCGACAAAAACAACAACCTATTTAGGAGAAAAAGTGGGAATAATGCACGCCTGTGGGCATGATACCCATGCAGCCATTTTAATGGGAGTGGCAGAGATACTTGCAAAAAACAGAAACAAAATTAAGGGAACGGTAAAATTTATCTTTCAACCTGCCGAAGAAGGAGCTCCTGAAGGAGAATACGGTGGTGCCAGAACCATGGTTAATGAAGGTGTTCTCAAAAACCCTGATGTAGACGCTATAGTTGGTTTACACATCAACTCTCAAACGCCTGTTGGCGTAGTTCGTTACAAACCAGAAGGAACTATGGCTGCTGCACAGCGATTTGTAATTAATGTCAAGGGGAAACAAACACATGGTTCCCAGCCCTGGTCTGGAGTTGATCCGATATACATAAGTGCTAAGATTATAGACGGACTTCAAAGCATCGTAAGTCGTGAACTTAACCTAACCCAAGAAGCTGCCGTAATATCTGTTGGTAAGATCAAAAGTGGTGTTCGTTTTAATATAATCCCTGAAGATGCTGAACTTATAGGGACTATTAGAACACTTGATTACGGTATGAGAGAACAAGTGAGAGAACGAATGACAAAAATGGTTAAGACTGTCGCTGAGGCCTATGGTGGAAATGCTGAAATCGAAATTTTTGACACCACAGATATTACCTATAATGACCCTGAACTTACAGCGTCTTTAATTCCTACATTAAATCGAGTTTTAGGCGAGGAGAACGTAATTCTTTCAAAAGCCGTAACTGGGGCGGAAGACTTTTCTTATTTTCAAAGCGAAGTACCAGGCTTTTATTTCTTCCTAGGGGGAATGTCCAAAAACAGCACGGAAGCCTATCCTCATCACACTCCTGATTTTTTCATTGATGAAAGTGGTCTAATTTTTGGTGTTCAATCAATGACAGAAATCACATTGAATTATCTGAATGCAGGATAATCCAATCTAACTTTTTAAATTAAAACCTATGCGTCTTCAAATTATCACCCTAAGTCTTTTGCTGTACTCTGCATTATCATGGTCACAACGTAAAAGTGATTTATTGATGGAAATACAGCAACTAAAGACAACTATTGAGCAGCAAAACGACTCCATAAGAAAACTCAGATCAGAACTTTTAAGTAAATCAGTTTTAATTGACACATACTCCAATGATTTAAGAGATATGCGCGAGACCAATACTAATTTGATGAATACCATGGGGAAATTCACTTCAGAATCAGTAGCGAATACAATGAAAGTAAACAGTAAGCTAGCAAACATCAATGACATCGAAGAGAAAGCAGAGCAAATTAGAGGTTTGATGTTGGATATAGACAGTATAAATATCACAGCCGCTGTAGGATTAAACCAAACAATCAGTGCGGCTCAAGGTTTAAAAATTGAAGAGGCTTCTCTACAATTCCCAATTGCAAATTTAATTTTGGAAATGTCTGACTCTCTTGCGATGGAACCAAAGTTAATTGCAGTTAATAAAGTTTTGAATACCTTCAAGGGTTATCAGCTGACCATTACTGGCAATTTAGATAAATTAGAAAATGGTAGTGATAGCATTGCCTTTCAATTATATGATTTATTTATAAATGTTTACGCTATTGAACCCGATCGCATACAAATAGCTCCTTCAGGAAATCTCAACTTTACTTTTTTAAAGTTATCTCCTGATTTTACAAATGTTTATATGCTAACTAAACAAATATTGCGTTAAAACTATTTTGCTATTTGGTTGACTGATTTAGCATACAGAAAACCTCTTTGCCACCATTTTCGCATCAATTTAGAATCAAAAACCAAAGGGTTTGTAGTCAAAACCGTTGGAGTGTAATACGTATTTATATTGACCTCTTCTTCTTTACTCATGAGTTGACCAATTTGAACATTTTGCTTTTCAATTTGATCTAAACTGAAGTTGAACATATTAATCATAAGTTCAAAAGGATTTTTGACTCCTAGTTTATTGTATATAGAATGCTCGGGACTTAAAACAATAACATCTATTGTCTTCGCTCCTAGTTCAATAGCTTTTTTAACGGGCACCACACTACCAAGACCTCCGTCAGCATATTCATATCCGTTCTTTTTAACCAAAGACATAAAAGGAATATAGTTGGCAGAAATCCATATCCAATCCAAAAAATCTTCGTAATCACAGTCCCTTAGGCTCTTGTATTCCACATTTTGGGTACTTAAATTAGAAACTGTGACGTAGATATTGGTCTTGTTTTCTTTTAGAGCATTAAAATCCAATACAGAAAAGTTTTTCTGCAATAAAGCTCTTAAATTTTTGCTCTCTCCAAATGTAGAATTTCCTCTTAAAAAACTTCTAATTACATTGAAATGATTAATACTAGTACTAAAAGTACCGTGATCTCTACGAATAATAAATGGATCTAGATTGAAGATATCTTTTTGACTCACATTTCCATATAAATCGTGGAGTTTTTGAATTTCTCCAAGTGCCAAGTGTGGTAACAACAAACTACCTGTGGAAGTACCGACATATAAATCGTATTGTAATTGCTTCTTTTCCATTAAATATTGGGCTATACCTCCAGCAAAAGCGCCTTTACTTCCTCCACCTGAAATAACTAATGCTCTCATAAAAAATAGTATATTAAGGACGATTTAAAATATTCAAAAGACATATATAATAGGCTTAAATGAATTTAAAAATCAATCTTGATTCACACCATATAAAATTAAAAGGTTTAGGAGGATACAGAATTGAGGTTTTAAAATCAGATTTAAATATACATAGCATTACTGATTTATTTCACTTCATCCCCAATCGATATGTCGATCGCCGAAAATTTTATAAAATAAACACCCTAGCGGAAAGCAACGCTGAGGTTCAAATTATTGGAGAAGTCACGGATTTTCAAAAAATCCGAAGTGCTTCAGGCGAGCGTCTTAAGGCTACTTTTAGCGATGAGACAGGGAATTTAGAATTGGTTTGGTTCAAGGGCATAAGTTATATGCAAAAAAAACTCAAACCAAACGAACCCTTTGTTGTATACGGAAAACTAAACGCGTTTGGGGGCACGTTGTCTATTGTACATCCAGAAATAGAATCATTAAGTACATTCAAACGAAAAGGGGTAAATGGAATACTCCCTATATACCCATCAACCGAAAAGTGTCAAAAGGCTGGAGTTTCATCTGTCTTTCTAAGGCAAATTATCAAAGAAGCTTTTGAGCTATTTGGAAAACACATTCATGAGGCTCTTCCATTACATTTGAGAGATGAGTTTGGATGGTCAGAAAAAAGAAAGAGTTTACAAGAACTTCATTTTCCATCCTCTTTTGAAAATTTACAAAGAGCTCAGTTTAGTTTAAAATTTGAGGAGCTCTTTTATCTACAATTACAATTGTTAGAGAAAAAACAACTGAGAATAAAAAATATTAAAGGATTCGAATTTTCTAAAATAGATACTTATTTCAATACATTCTATAAACAATATCTTCCATTTGAGCTCACAGGAGCCCAAAAAAAGGTGTTAAAAGAAATTCGTAAAGATTTGGGTTCAGGAGTTCAAATGAACAGACTTCTGCAAGGTGATGTCGGTTCTGGAAAAACTATGGTTGCAGTACTATCATCCCTTATCGCGATTGACAATGGATATCAATGCTGTATAATGGCACCCACAGAAATTTTGGCTAAACAACACTACAATTCAATATCTGAGTTACTTCAACCTCTTGAAATCAATATTAAAATCCTCACCGGATCTACAAAGAAAAAAAATCGTGAAATACTGCATGATGAACTTGAGAATGGAAGTTTACAAATCTTAATCGGAACCCACGCTTTAATAGAAGATAAGGTTGTCTTTAAAAATTTAGGCTTGGCAATTATTGATGAACAACATCGTTTTGGAGTTGCTCAACGATCCAAGTTGTGGAAAAAATCCAAACTTCCACCACATGTTTTGGTAATGACCGCAACTCCTATCCCTAGGACATTAGCTATGAGTTATTACGGAGATTTAGATTTATCTGTAATTGACGAATTACCCCCAGGAAGAAAACCAATTTCAACAGCCCATCGAACAGATACTTCTCGCCTAAAAGTGGTGAAATTTGTAAAAAACGAAATCGAAAAAGGAAGGCAAGTTTATTTTGTTTATCCCTTAATTAAGGAATCCGAAAAGTTAGATTATAAAGATTTAATGGATGGCTACCATGCCTTAAGTAGAGATTTTCCGATGCCAGATTATCAAATTTCTATAGTTCATGGACAAATGAAATCAGAAGATAAGGAATTTGAGATGCAGCGATTTATTAAAAATAATACACAGATTATGGTAGCCACTACAGTTATAGAAGTAGGTGTAAACATTCCAAATGCCAGTATTATGGTCATTGAAAGTGCAGAGCGCTTTGGCCTCTCTCAACTGCATCAATTAAGGGGCCGAGTTGGAAGAGGTGCTTATCAAAGTCATTGTATATTGATGACCTCAGACAAAATTTCTGATGATTCCAAACAACGAATTGAAAGCATGGTCCAAACCAATGATGGTTTTAAACTAGCAGAAATAGATTTAAACCTAAGAGGTCCAGGTGATTTAATGGGAACTCAACAAAGCGGTGCCTTAAATTTAAAAGTCAGCGACCTCGTTAAAGATTCACAAATACTTCACTTAGCTCGAAAAAAAGCCGAAGATATTTTACGAGAAGACGAATTACTTCTATTTGAAAAAAACAAGATTATAAAAAACACATTGGTTCAAATTATGAATGACAAAGCGTTTTGGTCCTACATCAGTTAAAGAATATAATCTGTACTCAAGAAATTACTTTGCTTAGCCGCTAAAAGATTTTCAATGGTTTGATTATTCATCTCATTATCCTTAAAAGCGACAAAAGTTCTTATCGAAAATGATCTAAGGGCGTCATGCACGCTTAATGTAGCTTGTCCCGAGTCCTTTCTTCCCGTAAATGGGTAAACATCAGGACCTCTCTGGCAAGAAGAGTTCAAATTAACTCTACATACCAAATTAGCCAAAATATCAATTAAAGAAGATAGCGTAGCAACATCATTACCAAATAGACTCACTTGTTGACCGTAATTTGACTCCGCCATATCATTTAAAGGCTTGTCAATATCAGAAAAAGAAATTACTGGAATGATAGGACCAAATTGCTCTTCTTGATATAATTTCGTGTCATGTGAAACAGGATACATCACCGCTGGCCATATAAAATTATCCATCATTTCGCCACCTCTAGCATTAACAATTTCAGCTCCTTTAGAACTCGCGTCATCGATTAAATCTTTGATGTAATTGGTTTTGTTCGGCTCTGGTAATGGAGTTAATTGGACTCCATCATCCCAGGGGTTTCCAAATTTTAAAGCATCAACAGCTGCACTGAATTTAGACAAGAATGCATCTTTTATATCGTCATGTACGTAAAGAACTTTAAGCGCGGTACAACGCTGACCGTTATAACTTAGTGTTCCTGAGATACATTCCTTAACAGTTTGGTCTAAATCTGCATCTGGTAAAATAATAGCTGGATTTTTAGCTTCTAAACCGTAAACCGTTCTAAGGCGATTACTCTTAGGGTGAAGTTCTTGTAATGAATTAGCTGAACTACTATGCCCAATTAGGGCTAAAACATCAATACGTCCGGTTTTCATGATTGGCGCTGCAATTTTTCTTCCGCGTCCAAACATAATATTTACAACTCCTTTTGGAAAACTATCTTTAAAAGCTTCTAATAGTGGTGTAATTAATAAAACTCCGTGTTTGGCTGGTTTAAAAATCGCCGTATTACCCATTATGAGCGCAGGAATTAATAGGGCAAAAGTTTCATTTAATGGATAATTATAGGGGCCTAAACAAAGTACAACTCCTAAAGGACCTCGTCTAACATGGGCATATACGCCAGAAAATTTTTCAAACTTAGCTGAAGTACGATCTATTTTCTTATACTCTTCAATAGTATCATGTATATAATCGACTGTTCTGTCAAATTCTTTGTAGGCGTCTGGTTTATTTTTTGCAATCTCCCACATCAGTAACTTAACTACTTCTTCCCTTTTGGTGAGCATTTTTTCCACAAATTGCTCCATACAAGAGATTCGGTCTTTTACTTTCATAGTTGGCCAATCCCCTTGACCGTTGTCAAAGGCATTCGAAGCCGCATCAAGGGCATTTAAGGCTTCTTCTTCTCCTAAATCTGGAATACTTCCTAATAATGTTTTTTGATAGGAAGAAGTAACTGATATAGGTGAATACACCTCAGAAATTGCTCCTTTCCATTCAATTAACTCTCCGTTGACTAAATAATGTTTATGATTTATTGGTTGGTCTAAACGATAGTTTTCTGGAATCTTCATATTATATTAAATATTGAAATAAATCTGGTTTATCATTAATGTATTCGCCAAAGAAATTACCCTTTTTCATACGATCAATTAAGGGCTGTAAATCTTCGGGCGAGGCAAGTTCAACACCAACGATAGCTGGTGCTTTTTCTCGATTTGATTTTTTTGAAAATTCAAAATGTGTGATGTCGTCGTCAGGTCCTAAAATCTGAGCCACAAATTCTCTCAAAGCGCCCGGACGTTGAGGGAAACGAACAATAAAATAATGCTTCACTTGATTGAATAAGAGAGCTCTCTCTTTGATTTCAGCCATTCTTACAATATCGTTATTACCCCCTCCAACTAAACACACAACTTTTTTGTTCTTGAGTTCATCTTTCAGATATTGCAAGGCAGTAATCGCCATTGCACCTGCTGGTTCCGCCACAATAGCATCCCTGTTGTAGAGATCTAAAATAGTTTGACATATGTGATTTTCTGGAACAGTTAAAACCTTGTGTAGTCCCTCGTTACATATATCAAAGGTATTAGTACCTACTCTGCGCACAGCGGCTCCGTCCACAAAAGTATCTACCTCTTTGAGCGTTACTAATTCTCCTTGACGAATTGATTGCAACATTGCGGGAGCTCCGGCAGGCTCAACTCCTATTAATTTTGTGTTTGGAGATAAGTGCGCTAGCGCAGACAAAACTCCGGAGGCCAGGCCTCCTCCTCCGATAGCTACAATGATGTAATCGATCTCCTTTGGGCCATCCTCAACAATTTCAAGTCCCACCGTAGCCTGACCAGCAATAGTTTGAAGATCATCGAAAGGATGTACAAAAGTTGAACCTTTATCATGTGAATACTGCTGTGCAGCTTCATATGAATCATCATAGGTATCACCTACCAACTCAACCTGTATACAGTCCTGACCAAAAAATTTAGTTTGATCAATTTTTTGTTTTGGCGTGACGTTGGGCATATATATTCTGCCTTTAACATTTAGTGTTTTACAAGCATATGCTACACCTTGAGCATGATTACCAGCACTTGCGCATACAATTCCTTTTGTCAATTCCTCCTTAGACAAACTTGAAATTTTATTGTAAGCACCCCTAATCTTATAACTTCTAACAATTTGTAAATCTTCTCTTTTCAAGTAGATGTCACAGTCAAATAAATCAGAAAGTCTTTGATTAGGTTGCAAAGGAGTCCTTAAAGCAACATTTTTTAACTTATTTGCAGCCTTTCGAATAGAATCAATATGTACAGTCGCAATAGTAGCAGGCATATTAGTCTTTATAATATAGATTTCATTGAAGTCATTGATGTTCTCAATCGCTCACCAACCTCTTCTATGCTATGTGATCTTATTTCTTTATTAATACTTACTAGTTCAGCATTATCAATCTCACTTTTTATCTTATCGTCGAACTTGTGACCAATAACATCCAAATCAATGTCTTTCATAAAATCTGTCAAAAGTGGTTTACAAGCATGGTCAAATAAATAGCATCCGTATTCAGCAGTGTCTGAAATAACTCGGTTCATTTCAAATAGTTTCTTTCTGGCAATTGTATTTGCAATTAAGGGCGTTTCATGAAGGGATTCGTAATAGGCCGATTCCTCAATAATTCCAGCTTCTTGCATTGTTTCGTAAGCCAATTCAACTCCAGACTTCACGAAGGCGACCATCAAAACACCTCTGTCATAATACTCTTGTTCACTCCACTGTTCATCGTTTGCTTCTGTCTTTTCAAAAGCAGTCTCTCCAGTCTGTTTTCTCCATGTCAACAAATTGATATCATCATTAGCCCAGTCTTCCATCATTGTTTTAGAAAAATGACCTGTCATGATATCATCCATATGCTTTTGAAATAAAGGACGCATAATTTCTTTTAATTCTTCAGCCAATTCAAAGGCCTTAATTTTTGAAGGATTTGATAAACGATCCATCATATTGGTAATTCCTCCAATTTTTAAGCCTTCCGTAATAGTCTCCCATCCATATTGAATAAGGCGAGCCGCTTCATTGGCATCCATTCCCTTTTCAATCATTTTGTCAAAGCAAAGGATAGAACCTGTTTGAAGTAACCCACACAAGATGGTCTGTTCTCCCATCAAATCTGACTTTACTTCAGCAACAAAAGAGGATTGTAAAACTCCTGCTTTATGTCCTCCTGTAGCCACCGCATAAGCTTTTGCTTGGGGCATACCCTTTTGCTCTGGATCATTCTCTGGATGCACTGCAATAAGAGTAGGAACTCCAAAGCCTCGTTTGTATTCTTCTCTCACCTCAGACCCTGGACTTTTAGGGGCTACCATGATTACTGTCAAATCCTCTCTAATTTGCATACCTTCTTCAACTATGTTAAAACCGTGTGAGTAAGAAAGAGTAGCTCCCTTTTTCATTAAAGGCATAACAGTTTGAACTACTTTAGTATGCTGTTTATCCGGAGTGAGATTTATTACTAAATCCGCTTGTGGTATCAATGTTTCAAAAGTACCTACTTCAAAGTTGTTTTCTGATGCGTTCATAAAGGACGCTCGCTTCTCGTCTATCGCTTGTTGGCGAAGAGCATAGGAAATAGACAATCCGGAATCACGCATGTTCAAACCTTGATTAAGACCTTGTGCTCCACATCCAACGATAACGATTTTCTTTCCAACAAGTGCCTCTACACCGTCTGAAAATTCATTAGACTCCATAAATCGGCACTGACCGAGTTGCTTTAATTGTTCCCTTAAACTTAGAGTATTGAAATAATTTGCCATTTGTTTTTATTATTCTTGAAGTTGGTTTAATAGTTTACTAATCATTAGTGAATCTTTGGTCACTGCTATTCGTCCTGAACGAACAAATTGGCTAATGCCGTAATCTTTTAAAGCATCGTACATCGCATCAATTTCAGGCCTTCTTCCTGTCTTTGACAAAACAAAGAAGTCTCTAGAAACCGTCACAATCTGAGCGTTACTGTCTTTAATTATATTTTGGATGTGCCGCTCATCAAACAACAAGTTTGACTTGATTTTGAAAAGCGCTGATTCTTGAAAAATAGTTTCTTCATCAGTGTGATAAAAAGCTTTAATGACATCGATCTGCTTCTCAATCTGTTTGGTAATTTTCACTATTTGTGATTCGTCTGAACAAACGACGATTACAAATTTAGTGACATTGTCAATCTCTGACTTTGAAGCCGTAAAACTCTCAATATTGATGTGCCTCTTTAGAAAGATACCAGAGATTCTGTTGAGTAATCCCACTGTATTTTCTGAATAGATGGTAATAGTGTACCATTTTTGTTCTTCTCCCATCGTACTATTTTAATCTTATATCTGAAACAGAAGCTCCTGATGGAACCATTGGAAAAACATTTTCTTCTTGCTCTACAACGACTTCGAGAAAGTAAGGTTCTTTACTCTTTATCATTTCATCGATAGTCGATTGTAAATTTTTTCGATTATTAACTCGCTTTGCCTTAAGTTGATAACCTTCAGCAATTTTTACGAAATCTGGATTTGTCATCTCCGTCGAAGCGTATCGTTTTTCAAAAAAAAGTTGTTGCCATTGTCTCACCATACCCAAGAAATTATTGTTTAAAACGACAATTTTAACAGGAACCTGGTGCTGAAAAATTAGACCCAATTCTTGAAGTGTCATTTGAAAGCCTCCATCGCCTATCACCGCTACAACTTCTCGATCTGGAGCTCCCATTTTAGCGCCAATAGCTGCTGGTAAACAAAAGCCCATAGTTCCAAGCCCTCCAGAAGTGATATTACTTTTACTTCTAGTAAACTTAGCATAACGACAGGCCTTCATTTGATGCTGACCAACATCAGTGACAATGATTGCATCATCCTTGGTAGCTTTATTTATTCCTTCAATCACCTCTCCCATGGTTAAACCTTCTTTTGTTGGTCTTATGGCATTCTCGATGATTTCATTTTTTTCTATCTCGTATTTTTTCTCAAACTCCGACAACCACTCAATGTGCGATTTTGGTTCAATAAGCGGAAGAATCTTAGCTAGTGTTTCCTTTGCATCTCCTAAAACAGCTACATCAGCAGTCACATTTTTGTTAATTTCTGAAGGATCGATGTCAAAGTGTATCACTTTTGCTTGTTTTGCATAGGTCGCTAAATTTCCAGTTACCCTGTCATCAAAGCGCATACCTATAGCAATGAAAACATCGCATTCATTGGTAAGCACATTAGGTCCGTAGTTACCATGCATTCCAACCATACCAACATTTAGAGGATGTGCAGTAGGCAGTGCTGAGAGTCCGAGAACTGTCCATGCGGCAGGTATTCCTGATTTTTCAACCAAAGTTTTAAATTCTTCTTCAGCTTCACCTAAGATGACCCCTTGTCCCCAAACGATCATTGGTTTTTTGGCAGCATTGATAATCGCCGCAGCATCCTTGAGCTGCTGAGAATCAACTGCAGGTACTGGTTTATAAGATCTAATTTCCGTACAAGGTTCATAAGCCAAATCAAAACGATCAAACTGAGCATTCTTTGTAATGTCAATTAAAACAGGTCCAGGACGTCCAGAACGTGCAATGTAAAAAGCCTTTGAAATAATTTCAGGAATTTCAGCAGCTTCTGTGATTTGGTAATTCCATTTGGTCACAGGAGTCGAAATACCAACAATGTCTGTCTCTTGGAATGCATCTGTACCTAACAAATGACGTGGAACCTGACCGGTAATACAAACTACAGGAGTCGAATCAATTTGTGCATCAGCAATACCTGTTACCAAATTAGTTGCCCCAGGCCCAGAAGTGGCAATGGCCACCCCTACCTTACCACTTGATCTTGCATATCCTTGAGCCGCGTGAATTGCACCTTGCTCATGTCTTGCCAAGATGTGCGTTAGTTTATCTGAAAACTTATAAAATTCATCGTAAACGGGCATGATCGCACCACCAGGATATCCATAAACTAAATCCACCGATTCAGCCAACAAACAATGGATGATGGCTTCAGCTCCAGTTATATTTTTCTTTTCAATTAAAGGCATGTTTTTTTATTTAATCATTAATTGAATTCATCCGTCACACATCCTTTAGATGCAGACGATACAATATTTGCGTATTTGAATAAACTTCCGTGTTGAACTTTAAGTTCAGGCTTAACCCAAACTGATTTTCTCTGGGCTATTTCATCCTCATCAACAAGAAGTTCAATGGTATTTGTTTCAGCGTCTATACTTATTTCGTCGTTGTTCTGAACTAATGCCAAAACACCACCCTCTTGGGCTTCAGGCGTAATATGCCCAACAACAAAACCATGTGTTCCTCCAGAAAATCGCCCATCCGTAATCAGAGCTACTTCTTTACCTAAACCAGCTCCCATTATAGCAGAAGTCGGTTTTAACATCTCTGGCATACCGGGCCCTCCTTTGGGTCCTACGAAGCGAATAACGACTACGTTCCCAGATTGTACTAGACCCTCTTTAATTCCTTGATTTGCCTCAAACTCACTGTCAAATACAATGGCCTTACCTTGGAATCTGAGCCCTTCTTTTCCTGTAATTTTAGCCACAGCACCATCTGTGGCAAGGTTACCGTACAATATTCTAATATGTCCTGTCTCTTTAATGGGATTATCAATCGAATGAATGACTTCTTGATCCTCTTTGAGCGCTTTCACATCCTTCAAGTTTTCAGCAATCGTTTTACCTGTAACAGTAAGACAGCTACCATCAATCATATCGTGATCTAACATATATTTCATCACAGCAGGAACGCCACCTACTTTATGCAAATCTTCCATCACATACTTACCGCTAGGTTTTAAATCTGCCAAAAAGGGTGTTGTATCTGAAATCTGTTGAATATCATCAATAGTTAAATCAATTTGTGCTGCCCGTGCAATAGCGAGCATATGGAGCACAGCATTTGTAGAGCCTCCTAAAACAGTAATAAGTTTTAAAGCGTTGAGAAGTGAACTTTTAGTTACAATATCAAGGGGCTTCAAATCCTTTTCAATTAAATTTCGGATAGCCGCTCCTATGGCGTCACATTCTTTTTCTTTGGATTGGTCAGCAGCAGGATTTGAAGAACTATAAGGCAGGCTCATTCCCATAGCTTCTATAGCCGAAGACATGGTATTAGCCGTATACATTCCTCCACAAGCACCAGGACCAGGACAGGCATTCTTTATAACTTCCTTGTACTGATCTTCGTTGATAGATCCTGCAACTTTTTCACCCCAAGCTTCAAAAGCAGAGACTACATCAAGTTTTTTGTCACCAACACATCCTGGAGCAATCGTTCCTCCATAAACCAATACAGAAGGTCGATTTAAGCGTAGCATACCCATCAGAGCTCCCGGCATATTTTTATCACATCCGACTACAGTGATTAAACCATCATAATTCATTGCCTGCACTACAGTTTCCATAGAATCTGCTATAATATCTCGAGATGGCAAGGAATATCTCATTCCTAGAGTTCCCATAGAAATACCATCACTAACACCTATAGAATTAAAAATCAATCCAACAAGATCTTGTTGGTCTATACTTTCTTTTGCAAGAGTCGCAAGGTCATTCAAATGCATATTACAAGGGTTTCCTTGATATCCCGTACTTCCGATACCTATAAAAGGCTTTTTTAAATCACTTTCACTTAGACCTAAAGCATACAGCATAGCTTGGGCAGCCGGTTGCGTGGGATCTTGAGTAACATTCTTACTGTATTTATTCAATTCCATATATACATAACTCTTGCAACCACTAAATTATTTTATTCAATACAAACTATTGAATAGGTTTTAATAATAAAGTAAAGTCATTGAAAGCTATTTAATATTAAAACACTGTTTTTGAAATACTTAAATAGTGTTTTTTACAACATCCAAAAATAAATTGCATGAAAAATTAATCGATTATTAAAAATTTTACACGTTGATTCGGTCTTATTTGAGAAAGTCGATTTACGGCATTTCTAGTGCATTGAAGAAGTCTCGGATAGCCACCTGTAGTCTGGCTATCTCGCATGAGAATCAATAATTTTCCTGAAGGTGTGCACTGTATAGCTCCGACGTAGGTTGGCGAAGACAATTGGTCTATATTATGTAACAACTCACTATGGGAGTTTAGCTGACAAGCCATACGATCTACACTTGAACCTATTGTGAACTCCGTTTCTGTTAAAGATTCGATAAGTCTTGGAGGAAACAACTTAAAATCAACTCCTTTATACACATCCAATTGCAAAAGCGATGCATATTCTATTGGCTTAATAGGTGTATTTGTTTTATAATCAGAAATTAGATCGGTCAATTCTTCTTTGAGTTCATAGGTGTTCTTAGCTTTTACTCTGTTCTCTGTTGTGATTCCAGAAAATTGAGACGCACTATTGAGCTTTACTTCCGAAGAAAAACCTCCTTTAAAGTTCAAATATGATCTCAAACCATTTTTGACACGACCTATTTTAAGAAGACTATCTTTTTCTGCAATAACCGCAGTGTTCATAGGCACCTCTTTTCCATTGAGGTAGATTTGAATGTCAGCACCTGTAACACAAAAGCAACACCTTTTAAGCAATTCTATTGTAGGACCTAACATTGTTATTTCAAAAGCAGCAGTGTTCAAAGGGTTACCCAAAATTAAATTAGAATTCTCAAAAGAAATTTGATCTAAGGCGCCAGCCACAGGAACGCCAAGATGTCTAAAACCAAACCTTCCTTTATCCTGTATGCTCGTATAAAATCCTTTTTCTCTAAATCGAATCATTCAAATATTCTTTAATATCAAAGACTGTTGTTTCAACTTGTATCTTGATCAATTCGTAGGTATTTCTATTTATTTCGAAAAAACTTACCACATCACCTGGTTTTGCCCATGCCGGATTTTGTGAAGAGGGATTGAAAAAAGGAATTGGACAGTGACCAATAATGTGCCAGCCTCCAGGTGAGTTGAGAGTATAAACCCCTGTTTGAGCACCTGTAATTCCAACGGATCCCGATTCAATATGAAGATCAGGGTTTAACTTTCTTCCAATTTTCAACTGTTCGTCTAGTTCTCCCATATATAAAAAGCCCGGTAAAAACCCAATTCCGTAAATAGTATACAATCTAGATTGATGTAATGCGATAATTTGAGCTTTTGTGAGATTGAGCTTCTCTTCTAGAAATGAGTAGTCCTTAGCAAATTCTGAATCATAAAATACAGGGATTTTCCAATGAACAGATTGTATTTTATACCCTGAACTTTTTTCAATTCTGAACTCTAGGTGAGACTGTACCTTTTCAATTAGATCAGAAGGGCAGAGTACCGATATTTTATTGTAAAGCATTGAAATTTCAACGAGATCAAAAGCATTCATTTCGGATTTTAAAGCATGATAAACGTATGCTATACGTTGAAAAAATTCAGGATTTTGATGAAAATTATCCCAAATAACTTCAATTCCCTGTTCTGGGACAGTCACCACCTCATACGATTGCTCAAAATTCATGGTCTAAAATTACGATGTAAATAATTTAAAATAGCCAAGGTATTGCTGTGATCAGAATGCAAACAATACGTTTGGGCATTTATTGGAATCCAAGTATCCGTCAAACTGTAAAGTCCTTTGTTTCGATTTAGTTCACTTAGTTGAGTCAAAACTTCCGTTGGTTCTTCCAATACAGCTCCCTTCATTGATCTAGGAGTTAATTTTAAAGAAGAAAGATAAGACCTATCTAAAAAGGCTTCGAATTGAACTTCAAAATGGGCAGCTTTAGCTTCTTTGTGCAAAGCTGAACCGTACATGGTATAGACAATTAAGGGTTGACTAAAAAAAGACAAACTTTGGACAAAGGCCTTTGCAAGATTTTGATTGTGTAATAAATCATTGTATAAGGCACCATGCGGTTTAATATGATTTAAGGTCGCGTTTTCACTGTTTAAATATTTAATAAAAAGTTCATACTGACCATACCATTGAGCTATTAATTCATCTAAAGGGAGTTGCAAAGAAAGCCTACCAAAGTTTTCGCGATCCTGATAAGAGGGGTGTAATCCAATTTGATTTTGATTCTCAAGAGCAAAATTGATTGCTGAACTTATCGTAAAGTCATCTCCGGCATGACCTCCACAAGCAATATTAACAGCGCTAACTTTTGAAAACATTTGAGTTTCATCAACTATTCCTTCGCCCACGTCTAAATTGATGTGTATTTGATTTTTTAAGAAATCCATTTCAAAATATACGAGTAGCTAATAAAAGAGTTAGTGCAGCAAATAAAAAGCCGAAAATATTTTGTAGCCAAGAGTTTCTGAATTCTTTTTCAATTCTATTCGAATTGAGAACAATCAGCAGCATTACAATTACAATAGGTAATAATACACCATTAGAAATTTGTGCAAGTTTAATAATCTCAATTGGTGTACTACCTATAATAGAGAATAACAAACCTGAAAAAACAACTAATATCCACGTCAAAGTATACCAGAGTTGTGACCTTTCCCCATTGTATAAATCTTTAGTAATTAAAGCAGCAGCAAGAGGTGCTGTTATTGCTGAGCTCAAACCTGCTGCGAATAATCCCAAACTAACAATAATTAGAGCATATGATCCAAATACAGACTGCAAAGCAAAAGACATGTCTGTTGCATTTGATACTTCCGAAACACCATTGATGTATCGAGATGTTATCAAAATACAAATTGAAATAAAACCTCCAAGTACAATGCTTAAGAGTGTATCCAATCTAACTTTTTTTAAATCTTGGGAATTTAATTGTTCCATTTGAACTAGGGAACTATGCAAAAATAAATTGTAAGGCACAACTGTAGTTCCTATCAGTGCCAATATAGTTGACCAAGAGCCAGGAGGAACATTAAATATAAAACTTCCCGAAATGATTTCGGAAATAGAAGGTTTTAAGCTTACAACGGCAATTACAAATGAAAGACTCATCATAAAAACTAAAGTCATCAAAAGTAACTTGATCCATTTTAATTTTTGAAGCCAAAGAATAACAACAATACCAAAAACTAAGATTACTAAAATTAAAAGTTCATTAACATCTGAACCGAATATTCCTTTGAGACCTAAAAGCGCTCCATTAATATTTCCAGCTTCATAGGCTGAATTACCTATTATAATAGCACAACTAATAACTATAGATAATATCCATTTGACGTATTTTGGCCCGCCCATTTGAACCATAGATTTGGCCAATCCTTGTTTTAATACCAAACTGATTCTTATGGCCATTTCTTGAAAAAAATAAGTGGCCGTAACACTCAGTAAAAGTGCCCACAGCAAGTTTAACCTAAAGTAGAAACCAGCCAAAGTACAAATAGTCAAAGTACCAGGACCAATAAAGGCCGCGGTCACAAATAAACCTATTCCCCGAGATTTAAATTGCATTTGGTCGAATTGTTAATTATCGTTATACCAAAAGAAGAATTCCTATGTTATTACTTGTGTAAATCTACAAGAATGAATTCATTTTGTTCGGCATGCAATCCGAAATTTAACCAAGAAACTATAGATTTTAAAGATTTAAATCTCGTTTACCTCTGTAGGAAACATAAAAAATTATTTGAGAAATTCCAATTGGACAAAGGTCTATCTTCTCAAACAATTCGCGTATACTTTATGCTTCTTAAGCACAATTTTAAACCTGAATTAGGCCATTGGAACGGAAAAGAAATTATTGATCTGGCCCTCTCGAGACTAAATCTTTATTTCAATATTGTAGAAAAAGAAAACACCGAGAAATCATGTCGCATGATTTATAAAGAGACCTTGCATCAGTCCATAAAAATAATTGAAATACCTAGCTGCGACTTAGAAGAAAGTTTCGAGGAGACTTTTGAGTGGTTGATTCAAATGATTATCAATTTAACAGAATCACACTTTAAGGTACCCATGTGATCGCCTTAGATAAATGATATTCATCAATTTGTTCTACCAATTTTAAGTCAGCTATACTACGGGCGAGTTGTAAAACCTTTAGCTGTCTTCTAAAACTCCAATTATTAGATTCAACTGCTTCTTGAAATAATGAGGCTGCGACTTTTGTTTTTCTACATACCTCATATGTTTGTTGGGTGTTTAATCTTGAATTGAGCCCGCCTCCTACTTTGGCGTTTCGACTTAACTGAAATTTTCGAGCCTCGTTAATTTCTTCACTCATTTTTTTAGAATGCTGTAGTGGTTTATTCAGCTCTTTTTGCTGGTCAATCGCAATTGGGTTCAAATACACGCACAAATCAAATCTTTCGATTAATGAAGGTGAAATTATTTTTGGATATTGGTCTATTTCTGATACATTGAATCCAGTAACACATAAAAAATCAGCAGGTAGAGAAATATTTTGATTTCCTTTTTTTAGTTGAATTATTCGATGGTCTAATACGTTTTGTAAGAGTCGCAAAACGTCGAACTGAAAATAATTGAGTTCATCTAAGAATAGCACCCCTCCGTGAGCGAGAGAAGCCTCACCAGGAATTAATTTCCCATACATACTACCTTTTAGTCCTGCTCGAGTAATATTATGGTCTGGTCGTCTAAAAGGGATTTGTGTATAATCAAATTCTTTAATCCCAATCACATTGAAAAGGTCATATATCCCTAAAATTTCACTCTTGTCTATATGATCAATTCGGGTAGCTATGCTTGGTATGCGTTCAGCTATCATACTTTTACCTAGACCAGAATTACCTTTTAAGATAAGGTGATGTTGACCTAAAACTGCCACCTGTGCAGCGTTTACAGCATCTTCTTGATTGATAATTTGACAAAAATCAAGATCTGTTTTCGCTCCAATGAAAAATTCTGGTTTACAAAAAACTTGATTTTCTTTTTTTTCGGTTTTTAAAAAACGTATTACCTCATTAATATTCTTACAGTAGACCAATTTTTCTTGATTCAAATGTGTACAACGATCTCTTGCTTGGTAAGCGAGAACGATAAATTCAAAATCACTATCGATCATTTTTTGAACACAATTGACGTACCCTTGATTTGCCTTTAAATCTCCATTTAGTGTCAATTCAGATAAAAACAAAATACGTTCAGGCTTTAAAGAAGTTATGATAAACTTTTTAGCCATTAGAATACCAATTGCAATCGGCAAATCAAAGCCCATTCCAGTTTTAGGTAAATCAGGAGGACTAAGATTAATGATAATTCGTTGACCTGATACTTTGAAAGAATTAAAATGCAGTGCAGTGAGGATGCGGTGTTTACTCTCTCGTACAACTCTATCGGTTAGGCCTATAATTTTAACCCCATAACCCCGACTCATACTTATTTGAACCTCCACCTTATAAACCAGGAAACCTACATTCAAACAGGAATTAATTGTCACCATTTTTAACCACAAATAAGCGGTCTAGTCATGAAAAAATAAATCAGGGCTTTAACAGAAGTTTTCGATAAGCTGAAGTATTTATAACTTCATGATTCATAAGCATTTTTCGAAACTTACCTTCATTATACATTTGAGCTTGATCGCTGTAATGCTCACTAAAAACATTACCAGACTGACCCGTGGGTAGAATGCTCAATCCATCCTCTATTTTTGACAAATCTAGTATTCTCCTTGTTGAGGGACCGATATTAACATCAAAATAAGAGTTTGTGACGTAATCAAATTGTAAATTATTTATAACCTCTTTGGACCCTGCTACCTCAAAAGGGCCGACATTGAACCATTTACGAAGAAAAGAATTCGCCGAAAATGCATGTTTATGCTCAAGCACATGAAGTTTGCTCCAATACCAACCTTCTGTGTCCTTGTAAAAATCAGATAATTCATCAAAAGCCATTAAAAAAGAGTTTGTCACTAATTCAGACGCTTTTTCAGTTTCTGGAGTGTGGATATTATCCCACCAAACAGAATTTATATTACTGATAACCAATGGAATAGATCTTTTAAAAACATGAGTATTTTTAAAAACCTTAAAGGGCTCTTCGCCTATTTCATCCTCAAAAACAAGAAGTAATAAGTGACTGAGCCATTTGTGATATAGACTTGGGTTTTCATCTTTTGCACTATGCGTTCCAGTCCAATTTTTTAAAGTATTCAACTTTTTTTTCTGAACATCAGATAATTTTTGACAGTCTAAAACTTGAACTAATATTGAAATGATATTTGCCGCGGAAGTTGATTTATTATCTAAAATCATTTCTTGCATAGTCTCAAGGTTCATTTTCTGATTGTCTTCCAGTATAGACACAATTCGTTTAGCTCGATCTTCAGGCAAATAATAGCCGGGATAATAATATCCCAAACCTGTAGAATCAACTTGATTGTTGGCACTGTATACATAATTCCATGGTGGATTTATTGCCGATGGATTTTTTTCAAATGGATGATAGCTTTTAATCTGATGCAGGGAATCCTGACCATTGAGAATAAATTTGGTAGAAACACTTGAATTCAGTTGATAGAGACGACCAACTGTCCACCAGGCAATATTACCCTCAACATCACCGTACATTACATTTAAACCTGGGGCGTGAATTTTATCTAATGAAGCTTCAAACTCAGAAAAAGAAGAAGCAAAAGAATAATCGAATAAGCCCTCTAAAAGACGATTTTCACCTTTTAAATATTCCCAAGAAATACTCGTAACATTGTTTTCAATACCCTGAATAAATGATCTTTCTTCTAAAACAGGGCCTCGAAAACTACTTCTATGGGTAAAAAAGACGTCTTCACCATCTTTAACCTTAATGGTATATGATTTGTTCGAATATGCAAGTGTATCTCCTTTATGATTTCGGTAGTATCCCTCATTGATTTCATCTTCCTGATAGAAATCGATATCGTCATTTTCGAACATAGTAAGTCCGTGTGCGATAGTTCTATTTTGTCCAATTAATGGAAAAGGTACTCCAGCTAAAAAAAATCCATATTTCTCCAGCTGAGGACTATTTAAATGTGCTTCATACCATACCGCAGGTTGAGCAAAAGCGATGTGAGGATCATTAGCAAATAAAACTCCTCCAGATTCAGATTTATCTGCAGATAACACCCAACTATTACTACCAACAAATGATGGTATTTGTTTTTCATTTAAACGATCAAGAACAGTGTTCCAACTTAAGATTTGGTCGTAATTTATTGATTTAAAAGAAGGTATTAAGGTATTTTGATAAGGCATATCAATAGCCAAATCTTTTAAATACTCATCTCCGTATTCGGCTTTTATTTTTGAGAGCAACGGGTCTGTTTTTTGTGCCATAGCAAAACTAAAGCTCATATACCCTAAAATATTGTAGACATCAACAAGGTCGAATTCTTTTTTATCAAGTCCGAGAATTTTGTATTCAATTGGCGTATAACCCGTATTTATAAAATGATTAATCCCATCTAAATAAGCATTTGTTTGCTGCACGAATTCGGTATCACCCTTGAGTTTACTCACCGTTTCAATACTATTTTCTGCAATCCCCAGGTTTAGAAAAAACTTGTCGTTATCTATAAATTCGGCTCCAAACAGTTCCGATAAACGACCACTAGCTACCCTTCTAAGAAGCTCCATTTGCCAAAGTCGTTCCTGTGCATGAACGTAACCAAGTGTTTTAAACAAATCTGAATTGTTTTCTGCATAGATGTGCGGAATTCCGTAATCATCAAAATAAACTTCAGTTTCTTGATCTAAACCATTTAATTCCAATTGCCCTTGATATAGTGGAGTATTCATATTTACCCACAACTTAAACAGAATTGCTACAAGTAATACTAAACCTATTAGACTAAAAAATACTTTTCTCAAATTCATATTTCGCTTTATATTTTTGAATTGATTCGGTAAGCCAAACATAGTAGCTATCTGAATCAGTGTATTGTATAGGTGAATTTAAGATTCGGTAGTCCGGAGAAATAAGCACGTAAAACGGCTGTGATAAATACCCGAAATTAAGCACTTGAAAGGCACTCCACTTGTCTCCTATAGTTCTAATTTTTTTTTGGTGATTTTCTCTGTAGGATACGATGAATTGCTCCTCTTTGGATAGTTCCGCTCTGTCATCTACATAAAGTGAAATTAAAACCACTTCGTTTTTTAACAAATCGTATACCTTATTTTGTCGCCAAACATCATTTTCCATTTTCCTGCAATTAACACAAGACCATCCTGTAAAGTCTAAAAGAACAGGTTTGTTTAGTCGTTTAGCCTCTGCTATTCCATCATCAAAGTTTTTAAAACAATCCAATCCCAAGGGACATTGCTCGTTGTTATCTGAAGAAATACTATAAAAGTCAGGAGGAATGAATGCCCCAACAAAAGCGACACTTCTCTTATTGAACAATCCATTTGACAAATTAATAGTAAATAAAAGCAGTCCTGAATAAATCAAAATACAAACTCCTTTTTGAAGATTTTTAAGTGTTTTAAAATTGATTTTGAGAATCAAGTAAATCAGTAGTCCTGAACTGATTAAAATCCAAATGACAAGAAAGATTTCGTAGTATAAAATACCCCAACCACTGACTAAATCGGCATTAGATAAAAATTTAAACGCCAATGCAAGTTCAACAAATCCCAATACTACTTTAGCTGTATTCATCCAAGCGCCAGACCTAGGAAGCACTTTCAAACCATTGGGAAACCAAGCAAACAAACCGAATGGGATAGCGAGTGCTAGTCCGAAACCGAACATCCCTAAAGTCAAATTCATGGCAACCTGACCACCTAACAGCGCAGTTGAACCAAGTAATCCACCTAGAACAGGACCTGTGCATGAAAAAGAAACGATGACCAAAGTTAAAGCCATAAAAAAGCTTCCTCCAAATCCAGAAAATTTACTGCTGTACCCATCTAATCGTGTACTCCAACTTGAAGGCAGGTTTAATTCGAACAAACCAAAAAGTGAAAGAGCAAAAAGCAGTAGCACCACAAAGAATAAAAGGTTTAGATAGACATTAGTCGCAATTTGATTAAAAAATTGAGGATCAATACTGTCATAAATATGAAAAGGTAGGCTCAACAAAATAAAAATTAAGACAATACTCACACTGTAAAAAAGGGCAAGCTTTTTTGTTTTTCCTTTGTTCTTATCTGAGGAAAAAAATGAAACTGTCAAGGGAATCATTGGAAAAACACAAGGAGTAAGCAATGCTATAAGGCCTCCTAAAAACCCCAATAGTATAAGCGATAAATCCAACGCTTGCGGTCTTTCTCCCTTACTTAGGGCTTTACTGAAATCCTTGTTTTTTAAAGGAATAGTTAATCGCTGGTTTTGGTTTTTTTCTTGAGTTATTTTAGAAGTGCTTTGTTTTTTAAGCTTTGGATTTAAAATAAATTCAATGCGCTCTTCCCCAGGGATACAAATCTCTTTGCACACCTGATAATAAACCATAACCTCAAAAGCATATACTTCTTTGAGTGGTTTAATTTTTTGAGTGAAAACTGCTCTTTTTTTAAAAAAGCGTTCTTCGACCTCAAAGACATCCGAATAGGCTGTTTCGGTTTCACTTTCTTCTGTTTTTCCCAGTAGTTTATAAGCTACTCCTGCTTCATTAAATTCTAGTTCTGTTGGAAGACTTCCTCCTTCAGGTGTGAATTGAGAATACAAATGCCATCCGTCTTCAATAAGAGCCGTAATTTCAAGGCTGTAAACAGAGTCAGATTCTTGAATCAGCTCCTTACTCCATTGCAATGGAGGCGCAGTAAATTGTGCTAAAAGGCTAACACTATTTAGGAAGAGAAGAGCTCCCAGAAGTCTTTTTCTAAACATTCTATTTTTAAAATATTTTTTGTTTTCGAGGTAATTCTGCTTCTGTGGTCCATTCGAAAAGGGACAACCCAAAGCAATTCATCACCACCAAATAGTAATGGTATGTACATTTTTAAGGGGCCTTGAATACCGATATCCTTTAAAAATTTGGAGACTTTTTTCTTTTTAGTCATTCCCAAAGGATAAAAATAGTGCAAAGCCGACAAAGGCTGAAGATTAAAATCTCCTTTGAGCATTTCTTGATCCACATATATACAGCTATTATCTGTGTATGTTACCTCCTCCTCTGTTACTTCAGTTATCGAAAAAAGGGAATTCATATCAAATAAATCAGGCATAGTCTGATTAGAGAGCTGATATAGTGATTGACCCGACTTGAGTAAGAGTTGATCTTTTTGATCATTTTCTATGAATTTACCACCTTCAGCTCGTAACAGCTGTTTCAGGTCTGGAAGATGAGAAAACCCTTCTGACCGAAAAATTAAATCTAAAAGTGTTTCAAATGGAGTGAGCGCTTCAATCTTTTGTATATCATATCTTTTAATCTCATTTTTTTCTGTCATCACTCCACTTAGAATTTGAGCTCTGTGCATTTCAACAATACTACTGTCACGTTTTAAGTGCGCGAAATTTTGACTAAAATTCGATCGATAGTTCTCTTCTATTTGGGAAAGAACAGGCAGTAATTCAAGCCTTATTTTATTGCGTAGGTAGGTTGCTTTTTGATTAGAGGCGTCTTCTCTCCATTTCAGTTCATTCGCCACAGCGTATTGATGAATTTGTTTCTTATCGTAAGTAAGTAATGGTCTTATAAGTTCATCTGACTCTGAAATACCCCTCAATCCTTTAACTCCAGTTCCTCTGAGTAGGTTTATAAAAAAGGTTTCTATTTGATCGTCTAAATGATGTGCAGTACACAAAAGACTGTTCGGACTAGATTCTTGAATCTTTTTAAAAAAAGTGTACCGCAGGTTTCTAGCCGTCAATTGTATGTTTTGGTCGGTGTTACTTATATCCTCCACTAAGACATGACATTCTACGCCTAACTGTTTCGCAAGTTGTTCTACATGCTCCTGATCTAAATCACTGTCAAGACCTCTTAATTTATAATTGACATGAATCAAATTAAAATTCAGTTCAAGCATTCCAAAAACATGAGCTAAAACAGTGCTGTCAAGACCTCCACTACAGGCCAATAACAGGTGTTTTTCGCTGTGTGGAGTAAGGATTTCTCGAAGATGGTCTAGATTCAATGTCATTTCACTACAAAGTTAGGTAACCAAGTGCTTTTATTTATTTTTGATTCAAATTTATCCGTATTGAAATCAGTTCAGCGATTATACTACATTGACGCCATAAGAGCCTGGGCGATTTTAATGATGCTTCAGGGACATTTTATCGATGGATTATTAGATCCTGCTTTTCGAGATAAAGAAAATGAACTTTTTTCGTGGTGGTTGTATTTCAGGGGTATTACGGCTCCAGTATTCTTCACTGTTTCTGGTTTTATCGTCTCTTATTTGCTATTGAGCAACAAAGCGCAAAATCATGACAATCCAAGAATTAAAAAAAGCCTTAAAAGAGGTCTTGAACTTATTTTTTATGGATACTTATTGCGGTTAAACTTCGGTGGCTTATTTAAAGGGCAATTGTATAACGCCTTTTATCAGGTGGATGTACTTCACTGCATTGGTCTGGCATTGTTGTCGATAGTGTTATTGTACAAAGTTCACCTTTGGCTCAGTGATTTCGGGCTAAAATGGGCTTATGCAATAATTCAGCTCAGTATTGTTCTTTTGCTTTTTCTAGGCGAGCCATATTATAAAACGATTGAATACGAGTACTTGCCAAAACTTTTTGCAAATTACCTCAACAAGGCGAATGGATCTGTTTTTACCATTATTCCATGGCTGGGATACAGTAATTTTGGCGCTTTGTTGTCTCAATTGTACCTGCGCTTTCAAAACAAGCCTTATTTCTATCCCTTCTTTATTTTAAGTAGTTTACTATCAGGATTACTGCTGATTCACTACTCTAGTGGATTTTTTACTGAATTCATCAAGCTTCATTCGACCTTCGCTTTTCTACAAGAAGTGGTGAATAATAACTATTTGTTTATTAGACTTGGGGATGTCCTTATCGTTTTTGCGGTCTTTGCCAGCTTAAGAGGATTGACCAAATACAAAAGCATCGTGAAAATAGGACAGAGTACGCTAACCACCTACATCATTCACTACATGATTCTATATGGAAGTTTTACTGGCTACGGATTGTATCGATTCTACAAAAAGTCACTCAACTGGGTAGAAGCAACAACTTGCGCTCTGCTATTCATGTTGATATGTACACTTTCTGCTGTGGTTTATCATCATTTCAAACCAAAGCTAAAAACATGGATTACATGTGTAAAGCACGATTTTCTGAAGCGGCTAAAGCAGCTTCTTTAACAGCTTCTGCGTAGGTAGGATGCGCATGAGACATTCTAGCGATATCCTCAGCAGAGGCTCTAAATTCCATAGCGGTAACACCTTCTGCAATTAGATCTGCACAACGTGCACCTATCATATGTACACCTAATACCTCATCTGTTTTGGCATCAGCCAATATTTTTACAAATCCGTCTATATCCATGCTTGCTCGAGCTCTTCCCAGTGCACGCATTGGAAATTGACCGCTTTTATAATCGCGTTCTTGTAGTTTTAATTGTTCTTCAGTGAGTCCAACTGAGGCAACCTCTGGCCAAGTATAAACTACAGAAGGAATTAAATTATAATTAATGTGTGGTTTTTGACCTGCCATAACTTCAGCAACAAAAACACCTTCTTCTTCAGCTTTGTGAGCTAACATGGCACCTTTAATAACATCACCTATGGCATAAATATGTGCTTGCTCGGTTTGTAAGTGATCATTTACCAGAATTAGCCCTCTTTCGTCAGTTGAGAGTCCGGCATTTTCTAATTGTAATCCTTCGGTATTGGCTACTCTCCCTACAGATACTAATGTGTAATCAGACTCAAACTCATGTGTGACACCTTTTTTATCTTCAGCAGAGACCAAAACCTTATCTCCGACACGTTTCACCTCTTTTACCTGATGAGAGAGGTGAAATTTAATTTTTTGCTTTTTTAGGGATTTCATAAGCTCCTTAGAAAGAGCCGAATCCATTCCAGAGATTATGCGATCTGCATATTCAATGACCTCTACTTCAGACCCTAGTCTTTTGTATACTTGACCGAGTTCTAATCCAATAACTCCTCCACCTATTACCACTAATTTTTTTGGAATTTCGCTGAGCGAAAGGGCTTCTGTAGACGTAATGATACGTTCGTGATCTAAAGTAATAAAGGGTAAATTTCCGGGTTTAGAGCCAGTAGCTATAATGCATTTTGCCGCTTCAACCTCTTCAATAACCTCATCATCTTGAACAATTTCAAGCGTTGAGGCTGTTTTAAAACGTCCAAGACCTCGAATTACTTCGATTTTATTTTTATCCATCAAAAACTCAATTCCTTTTGTAGTCTGATCTACTACCTGTTGTTTACGATTGATCATCTGAGGAAAATCAAGCTCAACCTCTCCCTTTATTTTGATGCCATGTGTTTCAAAATGTTTCAAGGCATCTTCGTAATGATGTGAAGAATCTAAAAGTGATTTTGAAGGAATACAACCTACATTCAAACAAGTACCTCCTAAGGTATTTTCCTTTTCAATCAATGCTGTATGCATTCCAAGTTGAGCGCAGCGAATTGCAGCTACATATCCTCCAGGTCCTGAACCTATTACAGCGACATCAAATTTTTTCATGTGTGTGTTTCATTTATCAGCATTCAAAAGTACAACAGAAATAACTATTATTTAAGTTGATAACTACAATGTATCCTCTGAAAATGTAATAATTGAAGTAATAAAAAAGGGCCTCTAAAGTAGAGGCCCTTTTCTGTTCATTCGTAAATATGATTTTACATACCAGACTGCATCACACTAACGGTGTTCATGTTTGCAGAGCTCATGGTAACATTAGATGAATGTCCCATTCCGTATTGCTGTGTAGTAATTGAATTCATATCAGATTGTGCATCAATCAAATTGTTTGACCAATGTTGGCTACCTTGCTGCATAGTGAAAATTGAATTCTTATTCGAATCTTCTACAACTTTGTTGATCGCCTTGTTCTTCTGACCGTTTTGCGAAACAATCACTGAGTTTTTATCAGAGTTTCCTCTAACTCTTAATCTAGACTTGTTTTTTGTTCCTACTTGATCAACTAAGGCTAGGTTTTTATCTGATTTTCTCACAATGTAAGATGTTGATTTATTGCTATCTCCTGTTTGTCTCAGTGCTACAAGGTTTTTATCTGATTTATTCCAAATTTGGATATCAGCATAGTTATCCTTTCCATTTTGTTGTGCAAAAACAGCGTTGAAATCTGATTTGTCGTAAACATATATCTCATATATTTCATTTCTAGTGCCGTTTTGTTGTGCTACAAGGGCATTGTAACTGGAATTGTCGTAGACATATAACCCAAGCACTTCATTACTTGTACCGTTTTGTTGTAATACAAGTAAGTTGTTGTTAGACCTATCATAGACCTCAACATCAGCATAATTGCCTTTTCCATTTTGTTGACCTACAAGGGCATTGTAATTGGATTTATCCCAAGCTTCCAAATAATCCATAGTATTTCTTGTACCATTTTGTTGTCCTACAATAAAATTATTGTTAGATCCGTCATAAGCATCAGCATATGCGTAATTACCTTTTCCATTTTGTTGGAAAACAATTAAATTCTCGTTAGAATTTATTTCAGCAATGGCATAGCCTTCATTTCTTGTACCATTTTGTTCCAATAACAAGATATTCTTATTTGATCTTTCTTCCGCATAAACCTCTGCGTAGTTTCCTTTACCATTTTGACCGGCATACATAAGGTTCTTATTAGAATTGTCATATGCCCCTAGGTAATAAAGATCATTATTCTTGCCATTTTGTTCACCTAAAATGACGTTTTTATCTGAATCAGCCTGAGCAGTTGCATCTACTATAGAGTTACCTGTTCCACTTTGACGTACCGCCAAAATATTTTTATCAGATCTTCCTTGGATATACACTAAATCGATGTAATTACTTTTACCATTCTGTTGGGCTACTAAAATATTTTTATCACTCTTCTGACGCACTCTTGCCTCACTAATAGTATTTCTCTTACCATTTTGTTGAACTCCGACTAGATTTCGATTTGAATTGAAGTTAACGTTTACGTATGATTTATTGTTTCTACCGTTTTGTTGAACAGCAACAGCATTTTTATCAGAAGAACTTTTAGCTCTTACTCTTGCCTTATTGACTTTACCATTTTGTTGTAAAGCAAGAAGGTTTTTATCAGAGTTATCTTCTGCCATTACTTTTAAAGACTTATTACCTTTTCCATTTTGCTGAACTACTATAAGGTTGTTGTCTGAATCATCAACTGCCTGAATGCGATCGACGTAGTTGTTTCGACCATTTTGCTCAACTAAAATTGCATTTCCATCAGAGTTAGTAGAAGCCAGAACCTCTGCGGCATAGTTTCGTTTTCCGTTTTGACCCACTGCAACTAAGTTTCCATCACTGTTAAAATCAGCAGAGATATAGAAAATACTATTGCCCTGGCCATTTTGTTCTGCGTAAATAATATTTTTGTCGGCATCGGTTGTTGCATCGGCAGAAAAAATATCATTTCTCTTTCCGTTTTGACTAACTGCAACGATGTTTTTATTGGAATTGTCTGTAGCATAAACTCTAGCCTCATTTCCTCTACCATTTTGTGATCCAGCCACAATGTTTTTATCACTATCATCCTCAGCATAAATGTCCATG
>CBFIGE010000006.1:120136-138456 GCA_965662045.1 Flavobacteriaceae bacterium | reverse complement strand
TCCTATCGTGAGTATGCAGACCTATTCTTCTAAAGTAGATGCGGTTGTTAAATTGAAAATCGAAGATTCAACTTCGCCACCTCTCAACGACGGTAGCCCTTCTGTATTTTATGAAGTAGACCAGTTTACTTCCGTTGAAAACGGCTGGGAGACCTTGACATATGATTTCAGTAACGCACCTGAAGGAAACTACGATAGAATTGTACTCTTCTTTGATTTTGGAGCCACAGGTCAGAATTCATACACCTCGGCAAGAATCAAATCTGAGAACCTCTATGAGTTCACATATGGACGCGTTGATGTTAAGGCCAAATTACCGGTAAGTCAAGGTACATGGCCTGCACTTTGGATGCTAGGAGCAAACTTTGACCAAGTAGGATGGCCTAGTTGCGGTGAAATAGACATTATGGAGCAAACCGGTCAAGATAAGACAGGTGTTGGTGCTACTGTGCATTTTCCGAACAGCGCTGGAACAGGACCTTCCTTTATAACGTCTTCTAGAACTATTGAAAATTCCGAAGAGTATCATATTTACACCGTAGAGTGGAGACAAGAAGAAATTATTTTTGCAGCTGATAATGAAATTTATCACAGGGTAACCAACGTTAGTGAATTGCCTTTCAACAGTGACTTCTTCTTAATATTAAATGTGGCGATGGGAGGAACCTTAGGAGGTTTAGTCGATCCAAACTTTACATCTGATCAAATGGTTGTTGATTACGTAAGAGTATATCAATAACGGTTTAAAAAAATAAGATCAACAAGTCGGTTAGAAGACAAAAACTGTACTTTTATATGCAAACAGCTTGTATATGAAATACGATTTAATTTCTAACCGACTTTTTATTGATAATAGGCAGCGTTTTATGGACCAAATGCGTCCAAAGAGCATAGCGGTGTTCAATTCCAATGATATCTACCCGGTAGGGGCCGACAGCACCCTTAACTTCGAGCAGCATAGAGACATCTTTTACCTTAGCGGTATCGACCAAGAAGAAAGTATTCTAGTGCTCTTTCCTGATGCACTCAATCAAAACCACAGAGAAGTATTATTCGTCAGAGAGACCAATGCGCATATCGCAGTGTGGGAAGGTCCAAAACTTTCTAAAGTTATGGCTAAAGAAGTCTCCGGTGTTCAAACCATATATTGGCTGAGTGATTTTCAAAGGGTTTTTGCAGACATGATGTCAGAGGCGGAGACTGTATATTTAAACACAAATGAGCATTACCGACAGGCTGTGGATACCCAGACCCGTGAAGACCGTTTTATAAATGAGGTGAAGTCGAAATATCCCGCACATCAAACGGCAAAGAGCTTTCCTATTTTAAACGAACTTAGAGGAGTTAAAGATCAAATTGAAATTGAGCTCTTACAAAAGGCCTGTAATATCACAGAAAAAGGGTTTAGGCGCATATTGAACTTCGTAAAGCCAGAAGTTTGGGAATATGAGATTGAGGCTGAGTTCATACATGAATTTATTAAAAACAAATCTAAAGGCTTTGCCTATACCCCAATAATTGCGTCAGGAAAAAACGCAAACATTCTGCACTATATCGAAAACAATAATCAGTGTAAAGCTGGGGAGTTGCTTTTGATGGATGTCGGGGCAGAATATGCTAATTATTCCAGCGACATGACCCGAACCATTCCAGTTTCAGGTCGATTTACGGATCGTCAAAGAGTGGTCTACCAAGCTGTTTTGCGTGTAAAAGATGAGGTGACAAAAATGCTGCGCCCTGGGGTTTTATGGCATGAATTCCACCTCGAAGTAGGTAAAGTAATGACTGCTGAATTACTTCAACTCGGGCTTTTAGACAAGGCTGATGTAGCCAATGAATCCAAAGAAAATCCTGCCTATAAAAAGTATTTTATGCACGGCACAAGTCATCATCTAGGTCTAAACACGCACGACTATGGCGTTCTCAAAACACCGATGACAGCCAATATGGTATTCACCGTTGAGCCCGGAATTTACATTCCTGAAGAGGGCTTTGGTGTTCGTCTTGAAGACGATATTGTGCTTCAAGAAACGGATGCTCCAGTAAACCTCATGGCGAATATTCCTATTGAGGCCGATGAGATTGAAGACCTTATGAATTCCTGAAGGGATTTTGTCGTTAATTCTTGTCATACATCAAAGGAGTTATCACATTCTTTGACGATGAACTATCTTCTTAATGAAAGTAGAAGCCGAATGAAAAAGCGTTTAGAATCTGACGGAAATCCAATAGGCACTTTAGTGTGTAATGTATTAGGTCATAAATATGTGGTAACACGAAGGGTAACCTATCACTTAAAAGAGTTTCAGTGTGCCTACTGCAATAAAAAAGTCACTTCGAATGAAGAAGGTCAACTTGTCGAGCTTTCGCAAGAACGAAAAGAAATCAACAACATTCTTTACCGAGTGCACAGAAATCGAAGAAAGAAAAATGGTTTAGGCCGCATTAATCCCTAAACGAATCCCACCCTTGTGCAGTGATTTCTGCCATACTTTCATCTCTCCCCACTAAATAACAACCGGTATTTGGACCTGTAAAATGCCCTATCACACTTAGATTTGGATTGGCTTTAATTTTAGGATAATCTTCTTGAGGAATGCTAAAAAGCAACTCGTAATCTTCTCCACCCGATAAAGCGCATAAACTAGGATCTAACTTAAACTCTTCTGCTGTGCGAACCACTGTCGGATCAATAGGTATTTTGTCCTCATAAATTTTACAGCCTAAGGCACTCTCTTTACACAAATGCTTGATTTCTGAAGCTAGGCCGTCACTAATATCTATCATAGATGAAGGATTTACATCTAACTGCTTTAGCAATTCGACAATATCCTTTCGAGCCTCGGGTTTGAGTTGTCTTTCTACCAAATAAGCGTACAAATCTAAATCAGGTTGGTGTTGCTCGTTTACTTCGAAAACTTTACGCTCTCGTTCTAAAATTTGAAAGCCTAAATAAGCGGCTCCCAAATCTCCACTAACCACGATTAAGTCTCCTTCTTTAGCTCCGTCTCGACGGCAAGCCTTGTCTTTTTCAACACTTCCTATAGCGGTAACTGAGATCATCATTCCCTTAGTTGAACTCGTGGTATCTCCCCCTACAAGGTCAACACCATAAGTCTTACAAGCGGTTTCAACCCCTGCATAAAATTCTTTTAAGGCCTCGAGATTAAATCGGTTTGACACGGCAATCCCAAGGGTGATTTGCGTAGGAATAGCGTTCATAGCACAAATGTCCGATAAGTTTACCGTAACTGCTTTGTAACCTAAATGCTTTAGAGGCATATATCCCAAATTAAAGTGCACTCCTTCGATGAGCAAGTCTGTTGATACCAATATTTGCTCGTGCGATGGCTCGAGTATTGCTGCATCGTCTCCTACACCTTTTACGGTTGACTTTAGTTGATTTTCAAAGGATTTGGTGAGTTCATCTATCAATTTGAATTCGCCTAGGGATGAGGCACTCTGTGAAGGCGATTTTTGTTCTTCGAACATGCGCTAAAATTTTGGGTAAAAGTAATCGATATACTTCAAATTTAATTGTTCAAATCGTTTTGGTCTTGATGATGGGCATTGTTTACGATTACTATTTTACCAATGTTACATTGTTTGTTATGGCATCAAGTAGATTCATCTGCAAAAAGTTGTTTATAAATAGCTTTAAAAGTATCAAGAGGAGTTCTATGACCCATACCTTCCACTTCTAAAATTTTAGCAGTATCACTAGCGATTTCTTTAGTACGTTCTGGAATGACAACAGTATCTAGCATACCAAGAATTATGGTTCTCTGATAATCTTTATTGCCGTATTTAAAATTATAGTCAACACTTCTGCTATGAAGAGCAGGGTTAAACAACAGCACATCTATACGAGTATGCGAGCCTAAAACATCAGCGAAGTAACCACCCATACTACTACCAATAATCAAATCAGGATTACATTTAATTGCCAGCTCAACAAGTTTATCAACAGACCAAGTTTTTGTTTTGTAGGCCATGACAGGGGCATGAACTCTTCCTTGAGCAGCTAAAAAATCTATTTTTGCTCCACCCTGGTTACTTTCTAATCCATGTAAGTATAATACGCTTTTCATAACATTTTTAAAATCGCACAATTCAATGATGAATGTAAGCAAAGTGTAGAAGAGATCAATATTGATGTCTGCAACTTTATCCCCAAGGTTGTCTGATACACTTCTTTAAGCGTATTTAAAGTTCTTAATTCATATAAAATCTCAGTTAAAACGTATATTTGTAGCCAATTTTGACGTATAAATTATGATTAAAGTTGCGGTTACGGCAAGAGAAAAAGTAATCTCATTGATGAAAGACGAGGGCTTTAACGCCGAGAGCGATTATGTTCGAGTTGGTGTTAAAAGCGGAGGTTGCAGTGGCTTGTCTTACGAATTGACGTTCGATAGAGAAATAAAAGATACAGATAAAATTTTCGAAGACAATCAAATCAAAATTGCAGTTGACAAAAAAAGTTTTTTGTATTTGATTGGCACCACACTAGATTATTCAGGCGGATTAAACGGCAAAGGGTTTGTATTCAACAATCCTAACGCACAGCGCACTTGTGGATGTGGAGAGAGTTTTTCATTATAATCTAAAAAATGGCTTATACAGAAGAAGAGTTAAAAAAAGAATTAGAGACCAAAGAATACGAGTACGGGTTTTACACTGACATTGAAGCAGATACCCTTCCGAAAGGACTCAGTAGAGAAACGGTAATGGCGATTTCAAAGAAGAAGTCAGAGCCAGACTGGATGTTGCACTGGAGGCTTGAAGCTTTTGAGGATTGGAAAAAAATGACCGAACCCGAGTGGCCTAACGTCACTTATGAAAAACCAGATTTTCAAGATATTTCGTACTATTCAGCTCCAAACAATAAACCTAAATACGAAAGTTTAGACGAGGTTGATCCTGAATTACTTTCGACTTTTGAGCGATTAGGGATATCACTTGATGAGCAAAAAAAATTAGCTGGGGTTGCTGTTGACATTGTAATGGATTCTGTTTCTGTTGCCACAACATTTAAAGAGACTTTAGCTGAAAAAGGAATCATTTTTTGTTCTATATCTGAAGCTATCAAAGAGCATCCAGAATTGGTTAAAAAATATTTAGGAACGGTAGTGCCACCAAAAGACAATTTTTATGCTGCGCTTAATTCGGCAGTCTTTTCAGATGGGAGTTTTTGCTACATTCCCAAAGGGGTGAGGTGTCCGATGGAGTTATCTACTTATTTCAGAATAAACCAAGCAGGAACAGGTCAATTTGAGCGCACCTTGGTTATCGCAGACAAAGACAGTTACGTAAGTTATCTCGAGGGTTGTACAGCGCCTTCAAGAGACGAAAACCAACTTCATGCAGCAGTAGTAGAATTGATTGCCCTTGACGGTTCAGAGATAAAATATTCTACCGTACAAAATTGGTTTCCTGGAGACAAAAAAGGTAAGGGAGGAGTATTCAATTTCGTTACTAAGAGAGGGCTTTGCGAAAAAAACGCAAAAATTTCTTGGACACAGGTTGAAACAGGCTCTGCAGTGACATGGAAATACCCATCATGCATACTCAAAGGAGACAATTCTACAGGTGAATTTTATTCTATTGCGGTAACTAATAATTTTCAGCAAGCAGATACTGGAACCAAGATGGTTCATTTAGGTAAAAACACCAAGAGTACCATTATCTCTAAAGGTATATCTGCTGGCAAATCTCAGAATTCGTACAGAGGCTTGGTTCAGGTTGGAGCAAGAGCTCAAAATGCTCGAAATTTTTCACAATGCGATTCGCTTCTTATGGGAAATGATTGTGGCGCTCACACCTTTCCTTACATTGAAGCAAAAAATAAAACGGCTCAGATTGAACATGAAGCGACTACCAGTAAAATCGGAGAAGATCAGATTTTTTACTGCAATCAAAGGGGAATAGACACTGAAAAAGCAATTGCCTTGATTGTAAACGGCTTTAGCAAAGAAGTACTTAATAAACTTCCAATGGAATTTGCAGTAGAAGCCCAAAAATTATTAGAAATAAGCCTAGAAGGTTCAGTAGGATAAACAAGCACTAAATACACATGCTAAAAATTGAGAATTTACACGCGTCAATAGACGGTAAAGATATTTTAAGAGGTATCAACTTAGAAGTAAAGCCAGGCGAGGTTCACGCCATTATGGGGCCTAACGGTTCAGGGAAGAGCACTTTGGCCTCAGTTGTTGCCGGAAAAGAAGATTACGAGGTAACAGAAGGGTCTATAAGTTTTGAAGGAGAAGATATCATAGAGATGGCTCCAGAAGAGCGCGCTCATATGGGCTTGTTTTTATCTTTTCAGTATCCTGTTGAAATTCCTGGAGTATCGGTAACTAACTTTATCAAATCAGCCATTAACGAATCTCGTAAAGCTAAAGAACTCGATGAAATGCCAGCAAGCGAAATGCTCGCAAAAATTAGAGAGAAGTCGAGCCTACTAGAAATCGACAGAAAGTTTTTATCTAGAAGCTTGAATGAAGGCTTTTCTGGAGGTGAGAAAAAGCGTAACGAAATCTTTCAATTGGCTATGCTCGAGCCTAAACTCGCAATTTTAGACGAGACAGATTCGGGCTTAGACATAGATGCCTTGCGTATTGTCGCTAATGGAGTAAATAAACTGAGAAGTGCTGAAAACGCCACTGTCGTTATAACACATTACCAACGATTATTGGATTACATTGAACCTGATTATGTTCATGTTCTATATCAAGGTAAAATTGTGAAAACAGGAACAAAAGAGTTGGCCTTGCAATTAGAAGACAAAGGTTACGATTGGGTTAAAGCATAAATTCAAGCATGGAGTTAAAAGAAAATATACTTTCGTCCTTTATTGCTTTTGAGCAAAACGTCGACGTCAATAAACCTTTGCATCAAAAAAGAGCTGAGGCTTTAAAGATGTTTGACCAACAGGGCTTTCCAAACAAGAAAATGGAGGCTTGGAAATACACTTCTTTAGAATCTTTGAAGAAGACCAATTACAACCTACTTCCAAAGGCAAGTGAAGTTTTAGATTATAAGAATGTCAAGAAGTACTTTCTGCATGAAATGGACACTTACAAGCTTGTGTTTGTAAATGGTGAATACAGCTCGTTTTTGTCTGAGACGACACATGATGGCGTGGATATTTGTCTGATGAGTTCGGCCATTACCAAACAAAAGTACAAGCGAGTAATAGACAATTATTTTGATAAAATCGCGGACACTAAAGACGCCTTAAGCCGTTTGAACACCGCTTTTATCAAAGAAGGAGCATACATTTATATTCCAAAGAGTAAAGCGCCTATCAAGCCGGTAGAAATCGTTTATTTGACCACTTCAGAAGACTATGCGTCTATGATACAGCCTCGAAACTTAATTGTGGCCGAAGAAAATGCTGAAGTTCAAATTATTGAGCGCCATCAAAACCTAACTACGAATGAAGTTTTTACCAATGTAGTTACTGAAATTTTTGCACACAAAAGCGCGAGAATTGATATGTATAAACTTCAAATGGATACTAAGACAAGCTCTTTAATAGACAACACTTTTATAGAACAACACGAAAAAAGTGAAGTGCGTGTGCATACATTTTCTTTCGGAGGAAAATTGATTCGTAACAATCTTAATTTCTATCAAAAAGGATCTTATATCGACTCTATTTTAAAAGGAACGACTATTATTGAAGACACTCAGCACGTGGATCACTATACTTTAGTACACCATGCTGAACCTAATTGTGAAAGCCATCAAGATTATAAAGGTATTTTCTCAGGTCGGTCAACAGGCGTGTTTAACGGTAAGATTGTAGTCGATAAAATTGCTCAAAAGACCAATGCATTTCAGCAAAATAATAATTTGATTGTAGACGATAAGGCTACAGTGAATACAAAACCTCAATTAGAGATTTTTGCAGATGACGTCAAGTGTTCGCATGGTTGTACCATCGGACAATTAGACCGAAGTGCACTATTTTATCTGCAGTCAAGAGGAATACCTAAAAAGGAAGCTGAGGCACTATTGATGTATGCGTTTGCGAATGATGTTTTAGAAAGCGTAAAAATTGAGGCCGTAAGAAAAAGAGTGAAAGATCAAATAGCGGACAAATTAGGAGTACGTCTTGGTTTTGAATTTTAGCACATAGCCACATGCATAAAACTGATTTTCCAGTTGAAAAATACCGCAAAGACTTTCCTATTCTTCAAAGAAATATAGGTAAGTACCCGTTGGTGTATTTTGATAATGCAGCAACAAGTCAAACACCTAAACAGGTTATTGAGGCCATCTCAAATTATTACGCCACCTACAATTCGAATATTCATCGAGGTGTACATACGCTCTCAAATGAGGCTACGGATGCCTACGAGCAGTCTCGAAAAAAAATCCAAGTTCACTTTAATGCCGCTCATCCTCATGAAATTATTTTTACCTCTGGAACAACCCATGCCATTAATTTAGTGGCTTCTGGATTTAAGAACTTCATCAAAGCTGGAGATGAGCTCATTGTATCAGCCTTAGAACACCATTCTAATATCGTTCCATGGCAAATGTTATGTGAACAGACCGGTGCAGTACTGAAAGTTATACCAATGCTTCAATCGGGAATTCTAGACATGAAGGCCTTTGACCAAATGCTGAGCGACAAGACCAAACTTATTTTTTGCAACCATGTCTCTAATGCCCTTGGGATAATTAATCCTATTTCAGAACTCATTGAAAAAGGCCACGGCGTAGGGGCGGCAGTATTAATCGATGGCGCTCAAGCAGCACCACATATTCAGGCCGACGTGCAAGAATTAGATGTTGACTTCTATGTGGTTAGCGCACACAAAATGTGTGGCCCCACGGGAGTAGGAGTGCTTTATGCCAAAGAAGAGTGGCTCAATAAATTACCTCCCTATCAAGGAGGGGGAGAAATGATTGCTGAGGTTTCTTTCGAGAAAACTACCTATGCTGGTCTTCCTCATAAATTCGAAGCAGGAACGCCTAATATTTGTGGCGGAATAGCTTTTGGAGCGGCCCTAGATTATATGAACTCCATAGGATTTCAAAATATAGCTAAGTACGAAAACAAACTTTTGACTTACGCCACAACTCGCTTAAAAGAAATTTCAGAGCTCCGCATCATAGGTGATGTTGCTCAAAAAACAGCCGTTATTTCTTTTGTGGTCGAAGGAGCACACCCCTATGATATTGGAAGTATTTTAGATAAAATGGGTATTGCTGTAAGAACAGGACATCACTGTGCACAACCCATAATGGATTTCTATCAAATTCCAGGGACAATAAGGGCTAGTTTTAGTTTTTATAATACCTTCGAAGAAATAGACCGTTTAATTGAAGCCTTGAAAAAAACCTTAAGCATGTTGTTATAATGAGTAGCATCAAAGACATACAAGAAGATATAAAGGAAGAGTTCATGCAATTTGAAGATTGGATGGAACGCTATGAATATATGATCGATCTTGGGAGAGGTCTTCCGCTTATTGACCAGGCCTATAAAACCGATGAATATATCATTAAAGGTTGTCAGAGCAAAGTTTGGGTTTATGCCGAACTCAACAAAGACAAGCTGGTTTTTACCGCGGATAGCGACGCCATTATCACCAAAGGAATTATCGCCATTTTAATCAGAGCTTTTAGCAATCAGCATCCTTCAGATATTATGAATGCAGAAACCGGTTTCATTGATGAAATAGGACTAAAAGAACATTTATCTCCCACTCGTGCAAACGGGCTGGTGAGCATGATTAAACAGATTAAACTCTACGCATTGGCTTTTCAGACACAAATCAAAGAATCATGAGTACAGAAATAAATACCCAGCAACTCGGAGAACAAATTGTTAAAGTTTTAAAGGGCATCTTTGACCCTGAAATCCCTGTGGACATTTATGAATTAGGGTTGATCTACGATGTTATGGTGAATGAAGATTACGACGTCAAAATCTTAATGACCCTTACTTCACCAAATTGCCCGGTAGCAGAGTCTTTGCCTCTTGAGGTAAAGGAAAAGGTGAAATCCATTGACGAGATTAAAGACGTAGAAGTTGAAATCACCTTTGACCCTCCTTGGACGCAAGAGTTGATGAGCGAGGAAGCTAAATTAGAATTGGGAATGCTTTAATCGCTGCCAGAATGTCTAAATCTGATTCAATTGTAAACCGCGTAGCCCAAAGCGCACTTGTCGTTTTTGATCTTGAAGATTACTACCCTAAGAACCCTATTTTGGAATTAGACCTTTCTGATTTTCTAGACCAAGGCTTTGTGCTCAGAGAAAAAGAATTTCGAAAAGCCTTAGAGGAATTCAATTGGGAAGTCTATAAACATAGCCTTGTCAGTGTGCATTGCAGTACTGATGCCATCATTCCGATTTGGGCTAAGGCCTTACTTTCTTCTTATTTAAATGTGCAATGCGCGCATTTTGTTTTTGGATCTAAAACAGAGCTCATCTCGTCGTTTTACAATAATATACTAATCGGTATTAATTTTGAAAAATACCGTGATAAAGCAGTAATACTGAAAGGGTGTTCAAAAAAAGAAGTTCCTGAATCGGCTTACATTCACGCTATGGGAAAGTTGCAGGAAGTCGCAAAAAAAATTATGTACGGAGAAGCCTGTTCTGCAGTGCCTTTATACAAACGTAAATGAGAAAATTTTTAGCATTCGTTTTATTAGGCGTTAGCGTTGCCCATGGTCAAAGCATAGAAGAGTTAAAGTCTGCCATTCAAAAGAAAAAAGATTCGATCACTCAAATCGAAAAAAGAGTAAATGGCCTAAAGAAAGACTTAGATTCTGTGATTAAAGTTGAAAAAAACGATAGTATTTATCAATGGGAAAAGGGAGCCTTTGGAACACTAGGAACGAGTTTTTCAGGATTTAATAATTGGCTAGCACAAAAAATCCCATCAAACAGATCTTCAAATATCGGATTCAGCTTTAACCTTTATGCCAACAAAAAGAACGACAAGTACTTTTTGAGAAATTCAGCTAAGATTAATTTGAATTGGGTTAAGATTGACGACAGAGACAATCCAAATGATATTGCAGATTACCAACAAACAAATGATATTTTCAACGCTTCTTCTCTTTTTGGGATAAAATACAACAAAACCTTAGCGGGATCTTTTTTTACAGAATTTAGAAGCACACTCATTAATAACTTTAATAACCCGGGGTATCTTGATTCGGGTTTTGGAATTACACTTACCCCGTACAAAAATTTTGTGGTGGTGATTCACCCCATCAATGGAAACTTTGTCTTTCAGAAAAACGATTCAGACTTTGCTTCTTCCATAGGCGCGAAATACGCAGTGGAGTTTTCAACCAAATGGATGGGTATACAAACCAAGAGCTCTTTTTCTGCCTTTCAGAGTTACAAAAATCGATTTTTGAGCAACATAAACTTTAGTAGCTCCTTGAACTATTCGCTTTGGAAAACATTGGGTATTGGTTTAGACTTTGGTTTAAGGTCCAATCGACAAGAAGTATTGAATTATTTCAAAAGGGTATTGAACGATGAAGAAGCAACTTTAGAAAGCGTTGGTAATAGAATTCAATCCTATTGGACCTTTGGGCTCAGTTATGCCTTAAGTAAATAATTTAATCACCTAATGGCCCGTATTGATCCAAGTGTTCTGGGTACAAAAAGTTGTTATATGGAAACCGGGTCACGTGTATTTTACGCACTTCAGAGTACACTCTTTTTCGAAATTCTTCCAAGTTTTCTTTTTCAATAGCTGAAATAAATAAAACGCGATCGCCTACTTGATTGTACCATGTTTTTTTCCATTCTTCAAGACTGAAATGTTTGGGCTCGTAGATCGTAGTAAGATCTTCTTCGTCATAGGGCTCTGCCGTGTATTGATCAATTTTATTGAATACAACAATGGTGGGTTTGTCACTGCATTTGATTTCTTCAAGTATTTTTTCCACCGAGGCAATATGATCTTCAAAATTGACGTGTGAAATGTCAACAACGTGCAGCAGTAAATCTGCTTCACGAACCTCATCTAAGGTGCTTTTAAAGCTTTCGACCAGTTGAGTAGGAAGTTTGCGTATGAACCCTACGGTATCGCTTAAAAGAAATGGAAGGTTTCCTAAGACCACTTTCCGAACAGTGGTATCTAAAGTTGCAAAAAGTTTGTTTTCTGCAAAGACCTCACTTTTACTAATGACATTCATCAGTGTAGATTTTCCCACATTGGTGTACCCAACCAGAGCAACTCGAACCAAGGCACCTCTATTACTGCGCTGGGTTTCCATTTGCTTGTCGATTTTTAAGAGCTTTTTCTTGAGAAGAGCTATACGGTCACGAACAATACGGCGGTCAGTTTCAATTTCCGTTTCTCCAGGGCCACGCATTCCAATCCCCCCTCTTTGTCGTTCAAGGTGTGTCCAAAGGCCTGCTAAGCGCGGCAAAAGGTATTCGTATTGAGCTAATTCCACTTGGGTTCTCGCGTAGCTTGTTTGTGCGCGTTGTGCGAAAATATCCAAGATCAATCCCGTGCGATCAAGAATTTTACACTTAAGTAATTTCTCGATATTTTTTTGTTGGGCAGGGGTAAGCTCGTCATCAAAAATAACAGAGCTGATCTCGTTAGATTTAACGTATGCAAACACTTCTTCCATCTTACCACTTCCTATAAATGTTTTGGGGTTAGGAACATCCATACGCTGGACAAAACGCTTGTAGACTTCACCTCCAGCTGTATACGTAAGAAATTCTAACTCGTCGAGATACTCATTTACTTTCTCTAAGTTTTGAGATTTATTAATAATCCCAACAAGAATTGATTTTTCAAAAACGTGGTCTTTCTTTTCTATCATAACGTACTGCATACAAAAGTACGATTTGAATCAGAGGTTTTCACTTCGATTAATTTATTTATCCTCCAATCTTGTTCTTAAAAAGATTGTTTTAAGTTTATATAAAATACAAATCAATGCGAGGTCTTGGATTATTATTTTGCGGTATGCTGTTTATTCAGTGTAAAGGGGTATCAGAAAGCAAATCTACCCCAGCAACCCAAGAAGCTGTTGAACTTCAAAGTGACTCTATAAAGACAGTTAACATCCAAACCAAACAAGAGTCAAGCGCTTCGCCTGAACAAGACTTAGAGCGCAGTATTTATGGCGAAGATTATTTGGGGATTGAAACGGCCATAGACATGTATGAAATGGGCGGGTACTATACCGAAGAACAAGCTCTGAATCATCTAGAGAAAAATTGGACGGCTATTTATTTAAACAGTCAAGATTCTATTTTGCGTATTCCCGTGCGTTTCGAAATACTCGAAACCGAAGTGGACCCTTTCTTTGAAGAGTGTGACCCAAAATATAAAATGCAGGTTCTGCTCGATGAACAATACAAACAAGAGCTTTTAAACCTAAAACCAATAGTATATATATCTGGTTTGACTTTTAATGATGTAAACCCATCAGAAGATCAATTGTATTACGCATTAATGTCAAAGGTCAAACCAAAAACTAACGACCAAGGTTATAATCTCAATCATTATGACTTCGACTGGAGGGCCTATAAAATTGTAAATCAAGACACTATTAGCCAACAACTCTTAAAAATTAATGGTTTTTTAGACGACCCAATTATAGATCTTATTTTAGAAGCTGATATCGATGGTGATGGTCTTAATGACCTATATGCATCGGTTGCTTCTAAATATTCCTACAGTCTCACTGTATTATTTTTATCATCATTGGCGGAGCCTTTAAATGCAGTAAAAGCGGTTGCTGCATTGCAAGACTTTGGCTGTTAATTTTTAAATTATGAGAAGCATCCCATTTATTTTAATTTTTTCTTTAGTAATCGCCTGTGGACCGAAGAAAGAAAAAGCTAGTCAGCCCAATACAACTGAAATTATTCCAGCAATAAAAAGCAACAGTGTTGAAGTTCAAATCGACACCACCGAAGCTGATGTGCCAATCACATTAGAGGAAGTTGAGGTTTCTGAAACAAACACTGCTGAAACAGACGTTACCCCTTCACATGATTCAGTTGGCGAACAGTATTATAATGAGGTCTCATCTGACATAAGCATATTTCAATTAGGCTCTTATGCTGAAGAAGAAGAAATGCCATCTTCATTTAAAGACAAAGAGTGGACTGCTTATTATGTCATTAATGGTGTTCTTGAAAAACAAAAGGTAGAACTTGAATTTGGAGTTGAAGAAATGCAAGACTGTGGTGACGATATTTTTGCGGAATTATCAGAAGAGCATAAAAGTATAACACCTTTATTTTTGATTTCAGGATTGAATAATGAGCAAGCAGAAGCTTCGCCCAACACCATAAGTTTCGATTTTCAAACAGGACCGCCTGTTGGTTCTCAATACAATAAGGTGTCATCATTTGTAAAGTGGACCGCGTTTAAAACTATAGGCAATGATAGCCTACAACAAAGTTTACTCAACCAAGAGCGCGTGTCTCTAGAAGCAAATTACAAGGTGGTTTATCAAGGAGACATCGACGGCGATGGTCAAGATGATTTAGTGGCAGATATGGCCGAAGGCTATTCTTATAGCAGGATCGTTCTATTTATATCTTCTCGAGCAAAAGAGGGTGAAGTATTGTCTGCGGTCGCTCAGTTTTTATATTGGTATTGTTAATACAATTTCAAGTTTCATAGTGCAAAAAAAACCAGACAACTACAAGCTATCCCCTAATTTTCCTTTAGTGTTCCTGTATTTATTATAAATTAGGTGGTAACCAACCAAACCTGTAAATGAAAAAACTTAGCGCCCTGTTTATTTTTTTACCGTTTGTAGTTTCCGCACAAAATGAGCCACCAAAATTCCAAAGCGCTTTTTCTTTTATCAGCTTACCTCAAGGAGAGGGTTTTAAAATCATTACGAACTCTAAGGTTTATTTTACACAAGACGCCATAAACTTTACTGCACGTGAACATAACTTTCAATTAGATGTTCAGCAGTTCATAATGTTTCGAAATACAGATAACATTTTTATTCACAGAGGCGGAGGCTTGGTTTATCAATATAAAAACGACAGTTTAGTTCGTTTAGATAAAAGTTATATGTGGAGAAGCCGCTACAACGCAGCTCTCTTTAATAAAAACGATACTATTGCGCTTATTGGTGGCTTTGGCGAGTTTAATGAAGCCAAAAACATCGTTTATTACGATAAGTTTCTAAAAGAATGGTACGAGTATAAACTTAAAATAAAGCAATTCGAAGATGATATTTTGAGGGTTCAATATGACTCAATCTCAGATAAATTGATAGGCTTAAGTACTGACAGATCTGTTATCAAATATTTTGAGTATGAATTTCAAAAAGGGCTATATGCTGATGTAATACTCAATGTAAATTACAACCCTTTTTATCAAAATTATCCCGTGTGGCCCGAATGTCCTCAATACCCAGAAGCATTATTCTTTGGTGAAAATGATAATATCATAAAGTGGAATTTCAAAGAAAAAACCTATACGCTTTATAATTATGATCAGGATTTAAAAGATGGCAAATACTTTATCAACTACAATTCTGTATCAAAAACTTTTCTCGTTTATGACAGAAACCATAAAGACTTATTGACTATTAATGAAGACCTCTTATTTACGAGGCCCATAAAGACCGTTTCTTTTCAATTAACGCAAGACGCGAATAAAAATAAGCTCCTAATAATTCCCTTAATTATAATTTTAATTGGTCTCGCATTTCTGACACTCATAAGACGCAAGTCAGTAGCAAAAGTTGTACTGTCCAAAAAAGAAGAAATACTGGCAGAATTGTCCGAGGCCGAAGCCATTATCTTTAATAAAATTGTAGAAAGTCATCCTAAACCTATTGAATTAACTGAATTACAACAAGACTTTGAGCCACAATTGACTTACGAATCTAGGCTGAAAAAACTCAGAAAATGTTTGATTTCTATCGAAAATTTAGCCATAGAAAAAGCGGGTATAACCAAAAGCAAAGCGGTGTTCATTCACACTCAAAGTCGAGATGATAAGCGCATCAAACTCATCCGTTTAAATCAACACTAAGTACCTGAACTAAATAAGCTCGCCTGCAATAGCCCTTTTTCGTGCAGCAGAAGCTGCTCTTTTCGTGCAATACCTCCTGCGTAGCCCTGCATCTTTCCACTTTTTGCGATGACGCGATGACAAGGTATGACAATAAGATGCTTGTTTTTGGCATTGGCAGCCGCTACTGCCCTAATAGCTTTAGCATCACCCAAATCTAAAGCTAAATCTAAATAAGAACAGGTTTTGCCGAAAGGAATAGTCAATAAGTGTTGCCATACTTTGCGTTGAAAATCAGTGCCCTTGATTTCTAAGGGAAGATCAAATGCGGTTAAGGTACCATTGAAATAGGCGCTGACTTGTTCTTGAACTAAGTTTAACAAAACTGTCGACTCACTGTTTTTTTGTGGACCATTTGCAAAGCGAACACTGAGTACATGTGTGCTATTTGCTTCAACAGAAATATAGCCTACTGGACTTTTGAAACAGATAGAATTATTTTCCATCCTTAAGCCATTGCGCAACCTCTTTTGCAAAATAGGAGGCAATGATAGAAGCGCCTGCTCTTTTAATTGCGATGAGCTGTTCAAATACAACAGCATCGTGATCAATCCAACCTTTTGCGCTGGCCGCTTTAATCATGGCGTATTCCCCAGAAACTTGATAAACGGCGATAGGAAGCAAGACATTTTCTTTGAGGTCTTGCACGATATCTAAATAGGCCAATCCAGGTTTTACCATTAAAATATCAGCGCCTTCATCTTGGTCGAGCAGCGCTTCTCTTATCGCTTCTCTTTTGTTTGCAAAATCCATTTGATAGGTTTTTTTATCACTTGGTATATTGACTTCGTTGGATGGTGCTGAGTCAAGCGCATCTCTAAAAGGTCCGTAGTAAGAACTGGCATATTTTGCGCTATAAGAGAGAATACCACAATTGACAAAGCCAGCCTTGTCTAATGCCTCACGGATGATTTTTACACGTCCATCCATCATATCGCTTGGCGCAACCATATCTGCTCCAGCTTCAGCATGAGAGACGCTCATTTGCGCTAAGACAGCCGCAGTTTGATCATTTACAATTCCTCCATCTTTTACAATTCCGTCATGTCCGTATATTGAAAAAGGGTCTAAAGCCACATCAGTCATGAGGTAGAGTTCTGGGCAGTTTTCTTTGACCGCTTTAATGGCGCGTTGCATCAAGCCAATGGGGTTAAGGGCTTCTTTACCTGTATTGTCTTTTAAATCATCAGATACCTTGGTAAAGAGTAAGATACTTTTTAAGCCTAAACTTTGAATTTCATGGGCCTCTTTAATCAATTGGTCAATGCTTAATCGAAATTGACCTGGCATAGAATCGATTTCTTCTCGAATTGACATTCCTTCAACAACAAATAAGGGTACGATAAAATCGTTAACACTTAAGTGGTGCTCTTGAACCAAGCTGCGAATGGCGTGGTTTGCTCTTAATCTGCGTGGTCTACTATTGGGGTACATATATTTCTCCTATTAAATAACAAAACGCTTTACCGCGAATTAAAACGCGGTCTTCAAGCAGGGTACATTCAAAATTACCGACTCTTTTTGATAGTTGTTGAGCACTGAGTTGAGTCTTTCCGATTTGCTCAGCCCAATATGGAGTCAAGGTGGTGTGTGCTGAACCGGTAGCAGGGTCTTCAGGAACACCGCATTGGGGGGCAAAAAATCGAGAAACAAAGTCAACACTATCGCCGGGAGCTGTGCAAATAATCCCCCTTACTTTTATTTTATCAATTTCAAAAAAGTTAGGTTGAAGCGATCGGATCTGGGCCTCGTTTTCATAAATCAGCATCAAATCTGTTTTTCCTTCGAAAGCTTTTATGGCCTTGCAACCCACTAAAACTTCTGTGTGAGATAAGTTAAAATCACTCTGATTTAAATCATCCACAGGAAAATTGAGCTCGTATAAATCGTCACCTTTTTTAACGACAGATAAGGGGCCACTTCGATGTGAATACAGTTGTAGGGCATTGTTTTTTGTAGCCTCGCTGAGGTGTTTCGTTTCGTGATTAAAAAGCACATAAGAGGTTGCTAGAGTGGCGTGCCCACAGAGGTCTACTTCTTCTTCAGGGGTAAACCAACGAATGTCGTATACTCCATTGTTATAAACTGCATAAGCGGTTTCAGCTAAATTGTTTTCCTCTGCGATTCGCTGCATGGTCTCATCAGCAATCCACTCCTCTAAAATGCAGACCGCTGCAGGGTTTCCCCCAAAAACTGCAGATGCAAAAGCATCCACCTGATACATTTTTAATTTTAAGACACCCATGATTTT
>CBFIGE010000006.1:85570-120038 GCA_965662045.1 Flavobacteriaceae bacterium | reverse complement strand
CGGATTTTTTAAGACTTCAATAAGTTGTTGTTCCTCAGAGCCTTCTTCTACTTGTTTATTGTATTGCCAACGAACTCTCGGTGGCAGTGACATTAAAATACTTTCAATACGCCCATTGGTTTTTAAACCAAACAGGGTTCCCTTATCGTGCACGAGATTGAATTCGACATAACGCCCTCTTCGTAATTCTTGCCATTCTCGCTGCGCTTCTGAATACGGTAAATTCTTTCTGCGGTTGGCGATTGGAACATAGGCATTCAAAAAGTTTTGAGCCACATCAGTCACAAAATTATACCACTGTTGAGTGCTCATCTTTTCTGTTTCTTTGAGGTAGTCAAAAAACAATCCACCTATACCTCGGGCCTCTTGCCTGTGATGATTGTGAAAATAGGCATCACATTTTTCTTTGTAGTTGGAATAAAATTCAGGATCATGACGGTCACAGGCCTCTTTACAAACTCGGTGAAAATGCGCAGCATCTTCTTCAAAGAGGTAATAAGGGGTAAGGTCTAGTCCACCTCCAAACCAGGCGTCTATTTTTTGACCTTCTTTGTCATATAATTCAAAGTACCTCCAATTGGCATGTACCGTGGGAACCATTGGGTTTTCAGGATGCAAAACTAAACTCAATCCGCAGGCAAAGAAATTAGAATCGTCAACCTTGAAATAGTTTTGCATACTCTCGGGAAGCTTGCCGTGAACAGCCGAAATATTGACTCCGCCTTTTTCAAATACGCCACCGTTTTCGATCACACGTGTTCTTCCTCCACCTCCTCCTGGTCGATCCCACAAATCTTGTTCAAATTTTACTTGTCCATCAATTTCTTCTATGCTTCGGCAAATGTCATCCTGCAAGTTTTGAATAAAGGCGTAAAATTGATCTTTGGTGTTTTGCATATTAAGAGTTCAGATAAACAAGTTCTGGGATGTTAAAAGGCATTTGGTTGACATCAACGGCTTTGGCGTCTTCAACCATATTCACCAAGGCTTCTATAACTTCAGACTCTCCTCGGTTTAAATGTTGTTTGAACAATTCTATTCCAATTTGATTGTTGTGTAAATCCATAGCGGTTTCAACCGGGTCATTAATAAAGCATCTTTCGTGAAAGTCTGTCATTTTTTTAGTCCAAATACAGACGTCTTCCGTATTACGACTCCATTGATAACAATAGTTCGAAATCAGGTAACACCAATAGGCGTGTCTAAAGGCATTCGCCTTACCATTGCCGTGGTGTTTGATGCCATATGTTCGCTGCGCTTTTAACATACAGTTTTTAGTTGCTGCCAGTGTTGGCCATATGTATAAAGGTCTCTTTAGGCATTCTCGAATTAAATAAATCAATTCAGAAAATGGTATTTTAAACAAAGCCTTTATGACTCTCATCAAGCGTATTCTTTGACAGCTTCAATAAAGGCACGGGCGTTATCTACTGGAATATCAGGTAGAATTCCGTGTCCTAGATTTACGATGTAGCGATCTTTTCCAAAGGCTTGAATCATTTCTTTGACGTCTTTTTTGATTCGCTCTGGAGGCGAGTACAAACGAGAGGGGTCGTAATTTCCTTGTAATGTAATTTGACCTCCACTCAAATAACGTGCATTTCGTGCTGAACAGGTCCAATCTACTCCAAGTGCAGACGCGCCCGTTTTCGCCATTTCATGCAAGGCAAACCAACATCCTTTTCCAAATAAAACTACTGGAATTTCATCTTTAAGTGCAGTTACAATTTGGCGCATGTACGAAAGTGAAAACTCTTCGTAATCATCTGGACCGAGCATTCCTCCCCATGAATCAAAAACCTGTACGGCATGAACACCAGCCTTCGCTTTTGCTTTTAAATAGGCAATTGTGGTGTCTGTAATTTTTTGAAGTAAGGCATGTGCTGTTTGAGGATCAGAGAAACATAACTTTTTAGCCTTGTCAAAGTTTTTGCTTCCTTCACCCTGAACACAGTAACACAAGATGGTCCAAGGGGAACCAGCAAAACCAATAAGAGGTACGCTGTTATCTAGCATTTCCAAGGTGAGTTTGATCGCGTCAAAAACATAAGAAAGACTGTCATTGACATCAGGAACTACCACGCGGTCTAAATCACTTGCCGTTCGAACAGGGTTTGGCAGCACAGGACCTTTATTTGGCTCCATATACACATCGATATTCATCGCCTGTGGAATGACCAAGATGTCTGAAAAGAGAATGGCTGCGTCATTTTCAAAGCGTCGCAACGGCTGAACTGTAATTTCAGATGCCAACTCTGGAGTTTGACAACGCGTAAAGAAGTCGTATTTCCTTTTGAGCTCCATAAATTCAGGTAAGTAACGACCGGCTTGTCTCATCATCCATACAGGAGGTCTTGATACTTCTTCTCCCTTAAGTGCTTTTAGATATAAATCGTTTTTAAGACTCATTTTTTGCTTTATAATGTTGAATTAATTTTAATACTAAACTTGTCGAAGTAGGGCTTTTGGCCACCACAACATCCAGGGTATGTGTTCTGGCTTTGACAGCGGTAGTTTCTCCGATGCAAAAAGCGGTTTTGTCGCTTAAGTTATTTTCACTCGCAAAACTCTCGACACCTCTTGGACTAAAGAAAAGCACAGCGCTGTAATCGTCTGCAAATTTCTTTTTATTCATGCTACTTAAATATACGGCATAAGAGTCAGACCCTTTTGCTCTTAGCCACTGCTCTAGAGTGGGAGTGACATGATTTCCGTGAAGCCAGCAAGACTTAAAATCTTGTGTCTTCAAAAATTCGATGAGTTGCTGAGCGTTATCAAAATGCTTTAGTACACCTAACCCCAAGTCTTTTAATCCTTGGGCTGTTTTTTCTCCTACACAGTAAATCGAAGCTTGTTGCAGATGTGCTGTATTTTGATTTTTCCAGTACTGTTTAAGGGCGGCTACGGCATTTTGACTGCTGAATAAATAAGTGTCATAATCAGATGCAATTGAAAAAGGCAAGGTGTCTATTTTGAGCGCGTCGTATTCTACAAGAGAAACATCAGCTTGCAGGAGGTGATTCTTGTCAGAAACAGCGAGAGTTTTAGTGCTAATGATCTTTCTCATCCTGTATGGCTTTTAATAGTTCTATTCCTCCATTGTTTCGTATTTCGTGCGCCAAATCACAGCCGATTTGAGCAGCCTTAGTCAAAGGAATTTCTCGCTCTACCTCTATGGCCTCTTGTCCGTTCAGACTATATAAACCTCCTTTAAAACAGAGTGTGTTTTTATCTACAAAGGCATGGGCTCCTACAGGAGAACTGCATCCACCTTCCAAGGTTTTTAGAAAATAGCGTTCAACGCTTGTACAAAGTGCGGTATCGTAATGGTTGAGGTTTGTTACACCCTTTAATTTATCTAGCTCTTCTTTGAGCCCAACAATGAATAAAGCTCCTTGGGCAGGCGCGGGAATCATGTAATCTAAATTGACAAGCTGATGCCCATCCATATTCATGCGTTGCAAGCCTGCTTGAGCAAAAATGGCACCTTCCCAAGAAGATTCTTGTAATTTCTGAATTCTGCGCTGAATGTTTCCCCTTAGATTTTCTACTTGGTAATTCGGATTTTTTCTAAGCCATTGTGCTTTTCTTCTTAGACTTCCGGTACCAATTTTCAAGCTTTGCTCTTTTTTGGGGTTAAGTACGAGCACATCTCTGTGGTCTCCTCTTTGAAGCACCGCATATGGAATTATTCCTTCGGCGAGTTGTGTAGGAACGTCTTTCATAGAATGCACCGCGATGTCAATGCGCTTTGTAAGTAGCGCTGCATCGAGTGTTTTGGTAAACACACCGGTGAGTCCCATTTGATAAATAGGCCGAGTTAAATTCAAATCACCTTCTGAAGATATGGGAACGATTTCAGTGGCATATCCCAAATCGTTAAGCTGATTTTGAACAAATGCTGCTTGCCAGAGGGCTAGGGCACTTGATCTAGTGCCAATTCTAATAGTTTCACTAGTCATCTATGAGTTTGATCCCTTCTGATTTAATTCAAAAACATCATTCAGCATGGCAACGCTTTGATCAAAATCACCATTCGCTGATTTTAAGTGATTGGCGATTTGTTTTGTGATTTTCTGAATCAATCTATTTGACACTAAATCAATCGCTTTTTCATCTAATACCGATTGGTTTTTTTTCGAATGAAAATCAATTTCTTCATTTTTATAAGACTGAAGTTTTGCTTTTACAGCAGCTACAACTGGAGCAAATTTTCTATTGGAAAGCCACTCGATAAAGTCGGCTTGAATTTCTTCGATGATTACCAAGGCTTGAGGAATGTATTGTTTTCTGCGCTCAAGGGTATCATCTGTAATTTTTGAGAGTTGGTCAATACCTACCAAGCTTACACCATGAATTTCAGTTACATCAGGGGCAACATTTTGAGGGACTGATAAATCTAAAATGAGCAAGTTGTTTTTGGTTCTCAGCAAATCTTTATTCACCGTAGGGTTCGCTGCCCCCGTGGCTACAATTAAAACGTCGGCTGTTCTGATTTCCGAAGGTAAATCTGAAAAACTCTTGACATCTACCTTAAATTTACCAGCAACTTCTTCGGCTCGATTCCTAGTTCGGTTTATGAGAGTAATCTGTTGGTTTTTTGTGTGTTTCACCAAATTCTCACAGGTATTTCGACCAATTTTTCCAGTTCCAAATAAGACGATTTTTTTGGATTGGACTTCTGAAATTTCTCGCATGAGGTATTTCACTGAAGCAAAAGAAACTGATGTCGCTCCAGTGGAGATCTCTGTTTCATTCTTTATGCGTTTGCTCGCTTGAATAACGCAATTACACAAGCGCTCTAAAAACGCACTTGTCAGTTTAGATTTCTTGGCTTGCTTGAAGGATTTTTTGATCTGGGCGATGATTTCAAAGTCACCAAGAATTTGACTGTCTAGTCCTGTTCCTACTTGAAAAACGTGATCAATAGCTTGCTCTTTAGTTTTGATATAACCGTGATTGGCGAACATTTCCTTTGAACCTTTGGTAAATGCACAAAGCAAGTTGACAAGAATCTCTTCGTTTTCAACTTCAGCATAAAGTTCAGTGCGGTTACATGTAGAAAGAATCATTAAAGAATAGACTCCAAATTGTGAAGCTTTTTCACTTAGTTTGCGAGACTTGTGCTCATCGAGACTGAACAATCCTCTTGTCGGCGCATCTGTTCTGTGATAGCTCACGCCAACGACACAAAACGAACTATTTAAATATGTCTTATTCATAGAATGTGGTGGAACAAAATTAAAAGTCAGTAGAGGGAAAAAATAACGCTAAAGGTTCTTCAGTTTTTTGACTGACTTTCAAGACTATTCTTTACCTTTGCAATGAATATAAATTCATGGAAATCAAAGTTTTAAAGGCGAATACAAGATTATTTAGAAAGAGTCTAAATTTATTATAATGCCAAATAGAGCAAAAACTTATCTCAAAAAACATCGCTAGAGGGTTATGCAGCACATAGATATTCTAAATTTAGGAACTGTTTTAATTGAAAACACTGATAAAGAGCGAGAAAAAACGATTGTTTATCCTGTAGAAATCAAACAGATTCAATTGCATTTTGTGCTTAAAGGAGGGTTGCGTTTTTCATTTAATGAAAACACTTATTTCTTAGAAGCAAAAGAAGATCAAACCCTATTACTTTTTAATTCGCAAAAAGCCTTGCCCATATCTGCTGAATTAGAAAAAGATACGCAATGGCTTTGCTTGGTCTTAAGCATAGACGGCCTACACGCACTTTTCAGTGAACACGCTAAAATCATTCCCTTTTTAAATACTGAAACGCAAGAGACCAAATTTTACAGTCAGGGAGAGTTGAGTCCTGCCATGGCTATTGTCGTGAGTCAACTCATGGAAAACCGATTACACAATGCTTTAAAGAATATTTACAACAAGGGGAAAGTATATGAATTAATCAGCCTTTATTTCAATAAAACAGAAGACACTGACCTTGAGCAATGCCCTTATTTAGCCGATGATCAAAACATTCGTAAAATCAGACAAGCCAAAGAAATCATTGTGGCAGAAATGAATGAACCTCCAACTTTAGAACACCTAGCAAAAACCATTGATCTCCCGTTAAAGCGACTAAAAGAAGGTTTTAAGCAATTGTATGGAGATTCGGTCTATGGTTTTCTTTTTCAACACAAAATGGAATTCGCTAGAAAACTATTGCTCTCCAATAAGTATAGCGTAGGTGAAATCGGCTTGCGCGTGGGCTACAGTACACCGAGTCATTTTATAGCAGCCTTTAAAAAGAAATACGGAACAACGCCTAAAAAGTATTTGTCAGAATTACAGGCATAATTAAAAGACATCGTATAGTACAGGACGCACGATGATGATTCCAATGCACCTGTTGATTCCTTGGGCAAATTTGTAAAGGGGCTTTTTAGAAATTACAACACCGCCAGAACTCGAGGCATGAAGCAGATGTATTTTCTTGTTCTTTTCTATAGCAATCCCAGTGTGTGTAACATCTAAACCGTCTATATTGGTGGCAAAAGCGATGATATCTCCTTCTTCAATAGCAGCTGTTTTTATTGCGCCTAATCCTAAAATAGCATATCGCATGGGATTCAGAGCCTTTTCAATTTTAACCCAGTTTTCAAAAACTTGATCGTCTTTGAGCGCGCTGTAACTTGAGCGATGGCTGCTCATAAAATCCAATGTTTTTTCGATAGAACTTCCTCCTAAGTCTTCGGTAATATCAAAGACGTATCCCTTTTTCTCATTGTTTTGAATCCACTCTGTAAAGTAGTGCAAACGAGAGGTATACCCATCTCTTTTGCGGTTTCTGTATCGAATATTTTCCAAAAGTTGACCGTAAGTCTTTAAATGGTTTTCTTCCGTGGTAAACTCCTCCAACCTTTCGTATTGTAAGAGGTAAAGACTTAGGCTTTTCTCGACAAAAGTGGTGCAGTCAAAGGCACTAAAATTTAAGACTAAAGGTTCATTTTGAAATCCCTCAATAGTATGCGCAACATAAGGGCTTCCAAGAAATGAAGTTCCTATTTCTGAAATGTTCTCAAAGGACGAATTCACTTGTTTAGCAACTATTAAATTGAGCCGCTCTTGGTCGCTCTTATTGAATACCATCTCTTGAGCCAAACACAAGTGAGACCCAATTAAAACTGAAAAAAACAAGAATATTTTAGGGGTAGACATAAACAAATATAGCTTTTAGACATAGCAAGTTGTATTTTTGAAAAAAATAAATTGTGAAAAAGGGTGTATTACTTGTAAATCTGGGCTCCCCAGACGCTCCTACGAAAAAAGCCGTTCGACCTTATTTAGATGAGTTTTTAATGGATTCAAGGGTCATTGATGCTCCAAAAGCACTTAGAGCATTATTGGTTAAAGGAATCATTTTGAACACGCGACCAAGACGTTCAGCCAAGGCCTATTCTAAGATTTGGTGGGATGAAGGCTCTCCTCTTATCGTAATTTCAGAGCGCTTTCAAGAAAAACTTAAAAAGCATATAGATTTACCTATCGCGTTGGGAATGCGCTACGGATCTATGAGTATACGCAAAGCCTTGCAAGAACTTCACGACCAAGACGTTGAAGACACTTTGTTGGTGCCGCTTTATCCGCAATATGCTATGAGTTCTTATGAAACGGTTGTGGTAAAAACCCTCGAAGAACAGCAAAGGCATTTTCCTGACATGAAAATTAACACACTTCCTGCTTTTTACAATCAGCAAGATTACATTAAAATTCTAGGTGATCATATTGCTAGGGAACTCGAAGACTTTGAATACGACCAATTGCTATTTTCATACCACGGAATTCCAGAACGACACATAAGAAAATCAGACCCTACTAAATTTCATTGTAAGATCGACGGGTCTTGTTGCAGTGTAAATTCAGTAGCTCATCACAGCTGTTACAGGCACCAGTGCTATACCACCACCAAATTGGTCGGTGAACATTTGCAACTCGAAGATGAAAAAATTGCAACTTCATTTCAATCACGAATAGCGGGAGATACTTGGCTTAAACCCTATACTGATTACGAATTTGAGCGTTTCGCGAAAGAAAATAAAACACGATTAGCTGTTGTCACACCTGCCTTTGTCGCCGACTGTTTAGAAACATTAGAAGAAATTGCGATGGAAGGAGAAGAGGAATTCGTTGAAGCTGGAGGAAAGGAGTTTAAGCATATCTCTTGTTTAAACGACAGTGATTCATGGGTAGCCCTAATGGCCAAATGGATTTCACACTGGGAGCAACACGCTAAACTTCCATTTTAATGGCTAAAGCAAGTCCAAAAGAACTAGGTGAAAAACCTATTGGATCTTTATTGATCAAACAATCGATTCCAGCCTCTATTGGAATACTCGCTATGTCACTGAATATATTAGTTGACAGTATTTTCGTTGGAAATTGGATTGGTCCAACTGCCTTGGCAGCTATAAATGTGGTTTTACCGGTTTCTTTTTTTATAGGTGCTATTGGAATGGCTATAGGAGTTGGTGGGTCAAGCGTACTTTCTAGGGCTTTGGGAGCAAAAGACGACACCAAAGCCTTAAAAACTTTCGGAAATCAAATTAGTCTGACCCTTTTGGTTTGCGTGAGCATGGTAATTTTTGGATTGATTTTTATGGAAAGTCTAATCCCTGCTTTTGGAGGATTGGGAGCCATTTACCAGCCGGCAAGAGTTTATTATGAGGTCGTATTATATGGGGTTCCTTTCTTAGCCTTTTGCATGATGGGAAATACAGTCATTCGCGCCGAGGGTCAACCTAGACACGCCATGATTGCGATGATTATTCCTTCTATTGCCAATTTAGTCTTAGATGTCCTCTTTATATACTATTTAGATTTAGGGATGTTGGGTGCCGCTTGGGCGACTACCGCTGGTTACTTTTTGTGTTTTGCCTACGTTTTATTTTTCTTTTTAAAACACTCTAATCTAGTGCCTAAGAAATCAGATTTTAGTTTTGATATGGGCATCTTAAAAGAAATGAGTTCGCTCTCTTTTGTCACTTTGTCAAGACAGGCCATTTCAAGTGTTATTTACCTTATCATGAATACACTGCTCTTTAGACTTGGAGCAGAGGCTCTTATTGCCGTTTATGCCATAATTGGTCGTATGCTGATGTTTGCCTTATTTCCTGTTTTTGGGGTTACCCAAGGTTTTCTTCCGATTGCCGGATACAACTACGGCGCAAAACTATACGACCGCGTTCGTGAGAGCATTACCAAAGCCATTCTATACGCCTCAGGGGTGGCCACCTTGGTTTTTATCTTCTTGTTTGTTTTTCCCGCCGAAATTGCTGCCTTGTTTTTGGGAAGTGGAGATAATTTAAGTCAAGAAGCTATGGATATTCGCACAATGGTAATCGAAAAGGTACCTATCGCAATGCGATGGGTTTTTGGTGCTAGCCCAATAATTGCGATTCAACTCATTGGAGCAGCTTATTTTCAAGCAATAGGTAAAGTGAAGCCGGCACTATGGCTTACACTACTAAGGCAAGGATTATTACTTATGCCTTTGCTATTTATTCTGCCTCCATATCTCGGAGAGAAAGGCGTATGGCAATCGTTCTTTATTGCTGATGTTTTGGCCACTTTAATTACAGCCTACTTCTTATATCGTGAAATTACTATGAATCTATCGTCGGTATCTAAATAGACCTCTTTTTCGGTTCATAACCGTTTGCTTGACTGATGAAGCTTCTGCCTGTTTTTGTGGCTCAGCGCCTATCTCAATTGAAAGTTCTTTGGTAGTTCCTTCTAATTCTACTTTCTTAATTTCTGACTTAAGCGTTGCCAAGACTTCTCTGGCCATCTCTCGAGCTTTGAACTCGGTATCTCGCAATTTACTTGCTTCAGTATTTTTCTGATGCATGCGCTCTTTCATTTTTGGCATGTAATACTGAAGAATTTCTTCTGAATTTTTAAATGATTTCTTGTTCTCCATGACGTTTATATTTATTGAAGAATTTATAATTATCCTGACTGTCAAAGTAGTTTTTCCTTCTGATCCAAACGAACCCATCCCCTTTGGAGATAACAGCTACATCTACAGGGCCACCAACCGTTTCATCTTCTGTTGAGTATTTCTTTTTAATACAAGTCAAATGAACTAAACTCTCAGCGAGTTCAGCCAATTCATCTTTGGCCATAACTGATGTTACAGTGAGTACAGGATCGATGTTGTACTCTTTCATAAAGCGGTTAATGTTGGACTTGTATTTTTTGTAAGCCTTGAGACTTTTCGCCTTTATTGCTTTGTGAATTTGGTTTTCTTGTTCGTGATCAATGAGATCTTCTACTTCGTCTAATATGAGCTGTGGTAATTCTGAAACAAAATATTTAAAGAAGAAATCATTATAACTCATTAGATAAGGAGAAATACCATCAATGAATGTGCGCATGACCTCATCTTGTGCAAATGGCATAATGAGCGCTGAGTTTTGATGCGTTACCTTCTTGTATTCTTCTTTTTTGAATTTAAGTACACCAAATAGAAGCCCAAATATTTTTAAGGGTTGCACTCTTGGAAAAATATCCTTGTTACCAAACCCAGAGATGACCACACCGGTGTAATCGTATTCTTGAGAATTTTCTGGATGATAGATGAACAAATAAGCAGCAAGTTGCTTTAGATTTTCTTTTGTTTTGTCATCCAAAGGAAATATTTCAAAAAGCTCGGCTATAATTTGATCGACATGACTGCCCAACTTTTGATTTATGAGTTCACCGTATTTCTCCGGTTTGTTCACATAGGTTTCCCCATTTCTGTATTTCTCTAATTCTTCTTCTACGATATCTGCAAATAGTTTTTTTATATCCTCCTCGTTGATTTCAGATTGATTTTCAAAAAAACTAAAGTCTAATCGATGAGATAGAGTCTCGATTATCAGACTTTCAAAGTAATCATCGATTCGACTCAGGGCGTATTTAACTTGGAGTTCTTCTGGAAAAAGTTCTTGATTATTTTCAAGGAATTCTACCAATAGTTTTCCGTAGTCATCAAGTTGAGATTGCTGTTGGTTACCAAGAGTTTCTCTAAACATTTTAATGAGTGTTTCCCATGGAATTCCCATAAAAGTCGCAGAGCTGTAAATCATCACTCCTACTGAGTGTTTAGCTCCAAGTGATAGAATTTTATTTGCATGTGTGTAAATCGGCCTTCCACCCGAGTAAGCGGTGGCTGCTGAGTCTGCTGCTAAAGCAACAGCCTGACGATTCATAATCGCTACTTCAGTTGTCATAAATTCAGGTTCTTTTAGGCCTTAGGTTAAGACCGCATTTTCGATTCTAAAATTAAATTAATGCTTTTCTAATCTTTTTTCTAATTTTAGAACACTAACATCAAGAATACTATGAGAAATACTTTGATCTTATTATCAATAGTTTTGTCGATTGCATTAAGTATATCAACCGATACCGTTAATGCACAACGAAAGAAGAAAGCCAAAAAAACTGAAAGCATTTCATCGGACTTATACGGCAGTTTGTCCTACAGACTTGTGGGGCCTTTCCGAGGGGGTAGATCTGCGGCTGTCACGGGAGTGCCGAACAAACCCAATTTGTACTACATGGGAGCTACAGGTGGAGGTATTTGGAGAACTCAAGACGCTGGAACAACCTGGGAAAATATTTCTGACGGATATTTTGGCGGAAGTATAGGAGCCGTTGAGGTCGCTCAATCAGATCCAAATGTCATCTACGTAGGTGGTGGAGAGGTAACCGTCCGCGGAAACGTTTCTTCAGGCTACGGCATTTTTAAATCCACGGATGCAGGAAAAACCTGGGAATCTAAAGGCCTACCTAACAGCCGTCACATTCCCCGTATGAGAGTGCATCCCAAAAATGAAAATATCGTTTATGCGGCTGTGCTGGGAAATATCTATAAACAAAGCACTGACCGAGGGGTTTATAAAAGTACAGATGGAGGAGACAATTGGTCTAAGATATTATACGCTAATGAAATGGCTGGGGCCGTAGATTTGATACTCGATCCAAATAACCCACGAATTCTTTATGCAGCCACATGGCGTATTCAAAGAACACCTTATAGTTTAAGTAGTGGAGGTGAAGGTTCTGCGCTTTGGAAGAGTGAAGACGAAGGCGCAACTTGGACAGAAATATCTGCTCATAAAGGATTTCCTCAAGGAACACTTGGAATTATGGGGGTTACAGTATCACCTGTAAATTCTAATCGAGTATGGGCCATTGTAGAGCATAAAGAAAAGGGAGGTTTATACCGATCAGAAGATGGAGGTGAAACTTGGGCCCAAGTCAATTCAGAACGTAAATTAAGACAACGTGCTTGGTATTACACTAGAGTTTATGCAGATACACAAGATGAAAATATTGTTTATGTAATGAATGTGCGTTATCACAAGTCAACCGATGGAGGTAAGACCTTCCAAACCTATAATGCTCCTCACGGTGACCACCACGATTTATGGATAGCCCCTGAAAACAACCATCGAATGATTATTGGTGATGATGGTGGAGCTCAGGTCAGCAATGATCAAGGAGAGAATTGGAGCACCTATGGAAATCAACCAACAGCTCAGTTTTACAGAGTAACCACAGACAATGCCTTCCCTTATCGTATTTATGCTGCACAACAGGATAACTCCACGGTACGAATAGAGCACAGAAGTGATGGATATGCGATTACAGAAGACAATTGGGAGCCTACTGCAGGTGGAGAATCTGCTCATATTGCGATAGACCCAGAAAACAATGATATCGTTTACGGTGGTAGTTATGGAGGATATCTCACTCGTGTGAACCATCAAACTAAAACGCAAAGAGCTATTAATGTATGGCCAGACAACCCTATGGGTTATGGAGCAGAGGGAATGAAGTATCGTTTTCAATGGAACTTTCCGATCATGTTTTCAAAGCACGACCCCAACAAACTGTACACCTTTTCTAACCATGTTCACATGTCAACAAATGAAGGTCAAAGCTGGGAGTTGTTGAGTGATGATTTAACCCGAAATGACCCGACTAAATTGGTTTCTTCTGGAGGACCAATAACTCAAGACAACACTGGAGTCGAGTACTATTGTACCATTTTTGCCGCCGGTGAAAGCCCATTGAAAGAAGGCCTCATGTGGGTGGGTAGTGATGATGGATTGATTCACCTTACCCAAGATGGTGGAAAGTCATGGAATAATGTTACCCCTGCTCAAATGCCAGAGTGGAATATGATCAATAGCATCGAACCATCAGCCTTTGATGAGGGTACCTGTTATGTAGCAGCTACTCGATATAAAATGGGAGATTTCAAACCTTATTTGTATAAGACTACAGATTACGGTCAGACATGGACTGAGATTACAAACGGAATTGAAGACGAGCACTTTACAAGAGTATTACGTGAAGACCCGAACCGAAAAGGCTTGCTTTACGCAGGTACAGAGACAGGCATGTACATCTCTTTTGACGATGGTGCCAATTGGAGATCATTTCAGCTCGATTTACCTATTGTACCAATTACTGATTTGACCATTAAAGACGAAAACCTAATTGTAGCGACTCAAGGTCGAAGCTTGTACATCATAGATGATTTAAGTGTACTGCATCAACTAGAGGTTGCCGATAATGCCGCTGACTTTAAACTATTCACCCCTAAAGATAGCTATAGAACAAAAGGAGGAGGACGATCTTTTGGTAACACTGCACTAACTGCAGGAGCCAATCACCCCTCTGGAGTAGTGACTCATTTTTACATAAAAGACATGGATGCTAAAGATGAAGTGAGTTTGACCTATACAAAAGCAGGAGATACCCTTGCACATTTTAGCACAAAAGCCAAAGAGCGCAACAAAAAATTAAGTGCGCAAAAAGGAGCAAATACACATAATTGGAATACGCGTTCAGATGGAGCAGAGCGACTTCCAGGAATGATTTTATGGGCTGCAAGTCTTGGTGGAGCGAAAGCCGTTCCTGGAGATTATATGGTTCACCTCAATATCAATGGCACGACCCAATCACAGGACTTCAAAATAGTACCCGATCCAAGGGCTGAGGTCAGTGTTGCTCAAATGCAAGAGCAGTATGACTTTATCAATGGTGTTAATCAAACTGTAGATAAAGCACATCAATCGATTAAAAAAATTAGAAGTATCAATTCTAAGTTAGGTGCATTTGTGAAACAATACGGAGATGACGAAAAAGTAAGCGCCTTGGTAGAAAAAGCAAAAGCCTTAAAAGAATCATTTTCGACGGTAGAAAAAGCCTTGTACCAGACGCAAAATAGATCTGGGCAAGATCCGTTAAACTTCCCAATTCGATTGACCAATAAATTGGCTCACGTAAATAGTTTGGTTGGAAGAGACGATTTTCCACCTACGGCACAAGACAAAGTGGTTGCTGCTGAATTGACTCAAAAAATAAATGAGCAATTAGAAGATTTCGACGCCTTGGTTGATCAAGAGATGAAAGAGTTCAATGCTGAGTTCAACAAACTCGAGCTAGATTATTTGGCGATAGAAGAGTAGTTCAAAAATTAGCCGGACCTTTGGTCCGGTTTTTTTAAAGTTATATGTTGTACAATTACCTTAAGGCATTTCACCTCATTTTTGTCATTACTTGGTTTGCAGGGTTATTCTACATGCCAAGATTGTTCATCTATCATATTGAGGCACAAGAAAAAGATGAAGTTGAAAAAAAGGTATTGTCTGCACAGTTTAAACTGATGGCCAAACGACTTTGGTTTATCATCGCATGGCCAAGTGCAATTCTCGTTACCCTATTTGCCATTGCATTACTCTATGTGATGCCGGGATGGCTTTCTCAAGGGTGGATGCACGCTAAGCTAGCCTTTGTTTTTCTTTTATTTATTTATCACTATGGAACGCATTTGATTTATGGTCAATTGCAAAGAGATGAGTTCAGATACAGCGCGCGTAATATGCGACTTTGGAATGAAGGAGCCACCCTAATTTTATTTGCAATTGTTTTTTTGGTTATTTTAAAAAACACGTTGAACGGTTTATTCGCCTTCATTGGCTTCGTGCTTTTGGCAATATTTTTGATGTTAGGTATACGTTGGTATAGGAAGGTCAGAGAAAAAAACCCTAACGCCTAATCCTAATGCAAAATGAGTTTAGCAAGACGTTTTAAGAGATCTATTTCACTGCGAAACCGCATTTTTTTAGCCATGACAAGCTTAGTAGTATTGTCTTCTTTTTTTATGGCGATTGTCACGCTGTATCAGTATCAAGAGCAATCATACGACTATCATAAAACAAGGCTTAATAGAAAGGAACTACAGCTGCTTAAAAGTTTGCAAAATGAACTGCGTAAATCAGAAGAATCAATTGACGAGACTCGTTTAAAAGCCGTATTTGAAAATGAAATTTACAGCATTGCGAGTATACACAATGTTGATTTTTCGATTTACAATTTGTCCGGTGAGTTATTGCTCAAGTCGAATTTTATACAAGAAAATCAACCAGAAGAATTAAGCTCAAAACCGAAACTAGCAATCGATTTTCAACGTCAGATCATAGACTCCGAATCTTCAGTGATTATTGAACCTATGGATTCTGATGTAGGCTTCTTTTTCTCTTCCTATTTCAAGCTCAGAGATATCGATTACAGTCCAGTAGCTATTGTGCATTTGCCTTATTTTGAAGAAGATACGTTCAATAAAAAAGAACTACGAGAGTTCATGATTCGTATTTCAGGGGTTTATTTTTTGTTGTTAATCGTGGCCCTTAGTCTGTCTTATGTCGTTTCTACTTATATCACTAAGAATCTTAAAGCCATAGCCTCTGTGTTGTCAAGAACAGATTTCAATGCGGTAAACGAAAACATTGTATTGAGCGCTGAGAGTGCAGAAATACAAATTCTAATCGATTCGTATAACAAAATGCTAGAAGCGCTTAAATCAAGTGCTGAGCGTCTGGCTAAAAGTGAACGAGAACAGGCTTGGCGAGAGATGGCCAAACAGGTTGCTCATGAAATAAAAAATCCGTTGACCCCCATGCGTCTTCAGATTCAAGAATTTGAGCACAATTATAAGCAGACCGAAAAAATCGATCCAAAAGAGCTGAAAGAATTCGCTCAAACTCTTATTGAGCAAATTGATATCATGAGTAATATCGCAACGGCTTTCTCAGATTTTGCACAATTTCCAAAAACAAAATCCTCTAGAATTGATTTGGTGGCTCAAAGCAAACGTATTATCGATTTATTCAACCAAGTCAAAATTGAATTTGAACATGACACAGCACGCGTTGAGGTGACCTTTGACAAAGATCAGTGGTCGAGATTATTAACGAATTTGATTAAGAACGCAATAGAGGCTACAGAGCATCAAGAACAACCTTACTTGGCCGTTAAGATTCAACAAGACTCAGATGAGGTTAAGATTGAAGTAATCGATTCAGGAGACGGTGTGCAGCAGGAACTTGAAGAGCGAATTTTTGAGCCTAAGTTTACTACAAAAAATAGTGGAATGGGTTTGGGGTTAGCTATCGTCAAAAAAAGCATTGAATACCATGGGGGGCAAATAGTGTACACAAGACTTAATGAAAAGTATAGTTGTTTTAAAATTCAACTTCCTTTAAAAAATCAAAGCAGATGAAATTCGAACAATTACACCTGAAAAAAGAAAGTAAAATCGCTGTTATAACCATAACGCGTGAAAAAAAGTTAAATGCACTTGATTCTGCAACGATACAGGAACTTCACGAGGCTTTTTCTGCTTTAGATGCTGATGCAGAAGTCAGAGCAATTGTATTGACAGGGCAAGGTCAAAAGGCTTTCGTGGCGGGAGCAGATATTGCAGAGTTTTCGTCATTTAATCAGCAACAAGGTGAAGCTTTGTCTCGCGCAGGGCACGAAAAACTTTTTGTTTTTGTCGAAAATTTAAGCACTCCCGTGATTGCCGCTATCAATGGATATGCTTTAGGGGGAGGATTAGAATTGGCCCTTTCTTGTCACATGCGTTTGGCAAGCGAAAACGCGAGAATGGGGTTGCCAGAAGTAACCCTTGGACTTATTCCTGGTTATGGTGGAACACGGCGTTTGGGGCAAATTATCGGAAAGGGAAGAGCGCATCAGATGGTAGCTACAGGTCAAATGGTTACAGCCGACAAGGCGATACAATGGGGGTTAGTTAATGAAGTATACACACAAGAAGAGTTGGTGCTCAAAGCTACAGAATTGGCCTTGAAAATTGCCGCCAACGCACCGATTGCAGTCAGTCATTCTATTAAAGCCATAAACGCTCAATATTCAAATTCATTGGATTTCTTTGAAACAGAAATACAATTGTTTGGAGCTTGTTTTGCAACGAATGATTTTAAAGAGGGAACATCTGCATTTCTAGAAAAGCGCAAACCCAATTTTAAAGGGGACTAACCCTAAGGCTTGTGCCACGATGGTGTTTCTCCCCATTCCTCATAAAATTGATTTAAAAATTGCTTCATAAAGGCGTGTCGCTTTTCTGCTATCGCGACTGCCGTTTTTGTGTGCAATTGTCCTTTAATTTTTAAGAGCTTTTCATAGAAATGATTGAGACTTGGACCATCACTTTTTTTGTAGGCCTCTTTAGAGTCAAATTGTAATGGTTGTGTTTCGGGATCGTAGATAAGTCTATTTTTATATCCGCCGTAGTGCAGTGCTCTACAAACTCCTATAGCTCCAATTGCATCAAGCCGATCAGCATCTTGAACAATCTTGAATTCAAGTTGATCGCAAATAGCGTCTTTTTCGCGGTCAAAGGCGTTGCGAAAAGATAAGTTTCTGATGATCATTTCTACTTGTACTAATTGAGTTTTGCCCACACTTTGTGAAGACATGAATTCTACAGCTCTCTCAGGGCCTAACTCTTCATCTCCATTGTGGAATTTTGAATCTGCAATATCGTGAAGAAGTGCAGCCAGCTCTATGACAAGAAGGTCCTTAGGTTCTTTTTCTCGAGCTGCTATACAAAGGGCAAGGCGATGAACCCTTTGAATATGATGCCAATCATGCCCAGCTTCAGCTTCGACCAGAGCCTCTTTGACATAGCTAATGCAATTGGAGACGACTGTATTCATTACACTGGTCTTTCAAGCTTAGAGGCAATTATAGCTTCAATCTTGGCTGCTAATTCTTTGCGGTCACCCTTATTTTCGATTGCAGGATGAATGGTATGTGACACTCGAACGCCAACACCTAATGGGTATTTTCCATAGGGCAGCATTTTATAGGAATTATTAATGGTAATAGGTATGATTAGAGCATCAGGCATTTTATCCATTAAAGCAATTAGACCTGCTACTTTAAAAGGTTTTAATTCACCGTTTCTGCTGCGCGTACCTTCAGGAAAAATTACGGCGGTAAACCCTTTGCTATTTACATAATCTGCTAGCTTGTGTATCCTGGCAATTGCTTGTTTTCCGTCTTTGCGATCGATAAGTACAGACCCTCCGTATTTGAGATTAAATGAAATAGAAGGAATACCTTTACCCAATTCTTTTTTGGTTACAAATTTCGGGTGTAGGGCTCTTAAAGTCCAAAAGAAAGGAGGTACGTCGTACATGCTTTGGTGATTGGCAACAATCAAGAGCGGTCGATGTGAAATGAGGTTTTCTGCACCTTCTAGTTTGTAGCTCGTACCCAGAATTTTCCCGGTGTGAATCAGTAAAAAATTCAAGACTGCTACACAGTAGTCATGAGTGTATCTCCCACCAAGTTTTAAACAGAGGTATTGCAAGGGATGAAACAGCAATAACCAAAATCCAAAAACGAATAGAAATACAGGTGTTAGCAGATGAGAGAGCAGTTTATTCATCGGTTGTCAATCTATAAAAAAACCACCGCTAAAGGGTGGCTTATTTATTAATTACGAGCAAAATTCGTCGTAAGCCGAAACTAGATTATCAGCAATCATTTCTGCAGGTCTACCTTCAATGTGATGTCGTTCAATCATGTGCACCAATTCACCATCTTTAAACAAAGCCATTGAGGGTGAAGAAGGAGGAAAAGGAACCATCATTTCTCGTGCCTTATTTACGGCTTCAAAATCAACTCCCGCAAATACGGTGATAAGCTGATCAGGATTCTTTTCGTTTTTCAAACTAATTTTGGCTGCAGGTCTTGCATTCGCTGCTGCACATCCACATACTGAGTTTACAACCACAAGCGTTGTACCCTCTTTAGCAAGTGCCTGTTCTACTTCATCTGCAGTAAACAATTCATTAAAACCAGCCATGGTCAAGTCTTGTCGCATGGGTGTAACTAGATCTTCCGGATACATAATATACATTTTAGTCGACAAAGATATGGGTTTTTCAAAAGTGTATCTTTGTAAATCATTTTAAAATAAAAATGTTAAAATCACTCGCCCCATTATTGTTTTCTATACTCGGTTTCATGGTAATGCGATTGCCGGGAGCACTGATTGGCTATTTCATTGGCCGAATGTTTCAGGGGACAAGAGTTTATGCCAGCAGAGGAGCATTCAATGGACCATTTCAATCCGTTTATCAACCCGATAATGATTTTCAGCTCAACTTATTGGCTTTAGCTTCTATTATCATCAAAGCAGATGGCGCAGTAGAAGAAGTGGAACTCAGAACTGTGAGAAACGCTTTCAATCAAATGTATGGTGAAGAGCGGGCGCAGCAGATTTTTCGTCAGTACAAAACAGATTTTGATCAAAAAAACACTTCTTTAGAAGAGATATGCAGGCGTATTGCCATGCGTAGTCCAATGCAAACTCGAGAGCAAATATTTTTGTTTTTGCAACGAGTAGCAAAGGCTGATGGAACTATTTCTGATTCAGAATTCCAAAAGTTATCTCAGATTGCACGTCTTTTCAATTTGAGTCAACAAAATGTACAAGACACTTATAAACAGAGTTCTGCAGCAGCTTATAGTATTTTGAATGTTTCAAAAGATGCAACGGATGCCGAGGTCAAAAACGCATACCGAAAATTAGTAAAGCGTTATCATCCAGATAAGGTAATTACCAACGATGAGGCTTTGAAAATAGGTGCTGAAGAGAAGTTTAAAGAAATTCAAGAAGCATACGAAATCATACAAAAAGAAAGAAATAACAACTAATGGAACAGATTTTATTTTATTTCGAATTGGGCTTAACACATGTTTTAGACCCCCAAGCCTACGACCATGTACTCTTTTTAGCGGCATTAGCCCTACCCTTCCAATTAAAAGAATTCACAAAAGTAGTGTGGTTAGCAACGGCCTTTACATTGGCGCATTGTACTTCATTGGCATTGAGCGTTTATAAAGTAATTGAAATAGATTCTTCAATTATTGAATTTTTAATCCCTGTTACCATAGCAATCACGGCAGTATTCAATATTTTAATCGAACAATCAAAGGCTATACGGTTTCCGTTTAGGTCACACCTTCTAGCCACTTTAGTCTTTGGGCTTATTCACGGTTTTGGATTTTCAAATTATTTTAAAATGCTGATGGATAGTGAGCCTGATAAATTAATGTCATTACTTGGCTTTACAGGAGGAATTGAAATTGCACAGCTACTTGTTTTGACGGTCGTTCTTTTATTTACTGGATTACTCTTTAAAACAATCCCAAATTGGAGCAAAAAAGTTATTCTCGCAATGTCTGTCTTAGTGATACTGATCTGTATTCCTATGCTTGTAGAAACCTTTCCTCTATGAAAGAGAGCCCTGAAAATTTAAAACAACTTAGATACGACAAGGCCTATATGAAAATGGCTGAGCAGTGGAGTACGCTCTCTCACTGCAAGCGTAAACAAGTTGGGGCCTTAATTGTCAAAGAGCGTATGATCATATCTGACGGTTATAATGGTACACCAACAGGATTTGAGAATTATTGCGAAGATGAAGAGGGTTATACCAAATGGTATGTTCTTCACGCCGAAGCTAATGCTATTCTCAAAGTTGCGGGGTCTACTCAGTCATGTGAAGGTGCCACTCTGTATATAACACTTTCTCCCTGTAAAGAATGCAGTAAGCTCATACACCAAGCGGGTATAAAACGCGTTGTATATTTAAATGCCTATAAAGACATTTCTGGTTTAGAATTTTTGAAACGCGCAGGAGTGACAATTGAACACCTTATTTTGGATTGATGCTAAAATTTATATTACGACTTATTGCTTTTTCTTTTTTCGCAGCCTTATTCTTTGGGGCAGGATGGTTTTTAGCTAATTCAGGAAATACTTTTTACGCGTCAAACCCCACTAAAGAAAAACTAAATAGGCTTATAGATTTTATCAATAATGAATATGTAGATACCGTAAACACTGAAGAAATAGTTGACAAAACAGTTAATTCAATACTCTCAGAACTGGATCCACATTCTGTTTATATTCCAAAAAGTGAGATGACCGAAGTTGAAGAGCAAATGCGCGGTGATTTTGTTGGAATTGGGGTCACTTTTCGAATGAAACAAGATACCGCAACAGTGGTTAAGGTGATTAAGGGAGGTCCAAGTGAAATAGCCGGACTACTCCCAGGAGACAAAATCATGATTGCAGACAAAGACACCTTATACAATAAAGAAATTGCTTCAGGCGAGATTGTTACAAGACTTAAGGGAGAAAAAAACAGTCAGGTTGAGTTAGAAATTTATAGAAAAGCGGTTGATAGTGCTTTACAAGTCACGATTAACAGAGGAGACGTCCCTATTGTTTCAGTAAATGCAAAATATATGCTCAGTGATAACATGGGTTATATTCAGCTTAATCGATTTGCTGAAAGTAGTTACACTGAATTTAAATTAGCACTTGAATCATTGATCAGTAGAGGAGCAGAAAAGCTCGTATTTGATTTAAGAGGGAATCCCGGTGGTTATATCGGAATTGCTGAGCAAATTGCAGATGAGTTTTTAGAGGCCAATCAAATGATTGTGTACACTAAAGACAAGACTGGTCGAATAGAAAAAAGTTTTGCCTCAAGTTTAGGCGTATTTGAAAACCAACCTGTTTATGTTTTAATCAATGAGAGTTCTGCTTCGGCTTCTGAGATTATAGCAGGGGCTCTTCAGGACAACGATTTAGGCACCATAGTCGGAAGGCGTTCATTCGGAAAAGGTCTTGTTCAAAGAGAGATGGAACTGGGTGACGGTTCAGCTGTTCGTTTGACCATATCGCGCTATTACACACCGACGGGGAGGTCAATTCAACGACCCTATCAAAAAGGTAAGGAAGACTATTATATGCAGATTTATGACCGTTATGATTCAGGAGAAATGGATTCAGCAGACAATATAGAAGTCAACGATTCTCTTCGATTTTTAACACCTAAAGGTAAGGTTGTTTATGGTGGAGGAGGGATTATCCCAGATGTTTTTGTGGCTGTAGAAAACACAACACTTGAAACCTTGAAAATGTTAGATGAAGAAACCTATATATCTAACTTTGTTTTTAATTACTTAGAGCGCAATCGAAAGCGATATTACAATTTCACAAAGCAAGAATTCTTAAATGACTTCAACTTCACAGATGATGAAATCAAGTCTTTCATTGATGACTTAAAATCTTATGGATTTGTATTAAATCAAAAACAATACGGTCGTACCATTAATACCCTGATGAAAGCTAACATGGCTGATCAACTTTTTGATTCGAATATAGCTGCTCAACTTAGAGGAACCTTAGACCCAATGCTTGAGAAAGTCCTTGAAATTGAAAATAGTCAGTAAGCTTATTTTCCAGAAACTTTATCCTCGATTTTTTTAGAGGTTAGAAAGATTAGCATTATTATAATGGTGCACAAGGAGGCTGTCACTCCAATAAGCCCAATTAAGCTGTCTCCTTCGAAAAGCTGTTCGAAATCAAGTTTAAACCCATTTATTACAATGAGAATAGTTGCGATTAGGATGATGATATACGCAAAAGTTTTTGACATAAAAATCAGTTTAAAAGAGTTGATTAATGTTGGCAGCAAAAAGTTTAACTGCAATAGCCATAAGGATGACTCCAAACACCTTTCTAATAACATTTAGCCCAGCGGTTCCAAGCATCCTTTCAATTTTGACAGAAGATTTCAGAACTGCAAAAACAAAAACGATATTGATTATTATAGCAATGATGATGTTTTCAACATGGTATTCTGCGCGTAAAGATAAAATTGAAGTTAGCGTTCCAGCTCCAGCAATTAGTGGAAATGCAATTGGCACAACAGAAGCACTTTCAGGTTCTTCATCCTTATAAAGAGATACTCCCAAAACCATTTCGATAGCCAAAAAGAAAATGACAAAGGAACCTGCAACGGCGAAAGAGTTTACATCAATACCAATTAGCTTCAAAATTGTTTCTCCGACGAACAAAAAAGCAATCATTATGACAAGAGCCACCATAGAAGCTTTTTCAGATTGGATATGGCCAACTTTTTGCCTCAAACTAATAATAATAGGAATACTACCAAGTATATCAATCACAGCAAATAGAACCATTGTTGCTGTCAATATTTCTTTACCATCAAATCGCATGAGCTATTTCAAATTTCATGCAAAAATACATAGATTAAAGTTTGGAAATAAAATTTTGTCTAAACGTCTTTCCAGTACATGTTTTGAAGGCGTTGTTAAATGCATCAATTGAATTGAAGCCTGTCATTTCTGCCAATTGAATAGTAGATTTTTTCTTCAATAATGAAGGATCTTCTTTGACTAATAATATTAACCAGTTACATCTCACGGAATATATATAATTCTTATAAGTTGTGTTTCTATTTTTAAAATATAAAGACAGATAAGAACTATTAGTTTCCAATTTCTTTGCCAAGTCATTCAAAGTCATTTTCTCTAAAAAACCTTTTTGTTCTTCCCAGTCGATTAACTTCTTGTGAATAATGATTTGATTATCATGATTCAATGTTTTTTTCTTTTTGATCGTTTTTATTCCTTTAGAACGAATAATTACGAAACCAAGTGCCAATAAGCATATTGGAATTAGTATAAAAATGTTGGTATACTTTTTCTTTGTGAAGTTGAATTCTCTTTTTATGAAGGGGATATCAAAGTTGTCATTGGAGATTTTCTCGTAAAGGCTAAGTTGATGTTTTCTTAAGCTGTCATAGAAAATGAATTTTTTCATAAACTCCTCATTAGAGTAGTTATTGTAATCTAGGAGTTTGTTATATACTTTAAATGTTTGTTCAAGAGGAGGGTTTTTTAAAAGGTTTAGAATTGAGTCATATTTTAAAAGATATTTTAGTTCCTCTTCTTCTCCTTTGAGAATTTTTCCTATTTGAGATAAATAGAAGTAAGAGTCAAGTTTTTCGTAGTCGTTTCCAAATTTCAAATATTTCACTAAAGTATCTCGAGATTTTAAAAATATACCATCATAGAAATCAATTTTAGCATTTAGCGTTATGAAATTATCTAAAATGTATTTCTCATTTATTGTTTTTGAATATTGTAAACCAATATCACAATAATACCGGGCAGAGTCTATTTTATTAATTGACAAATAAGTTTTTGCTAAATTGTCTACGATGACAGCATATGTGGTAGGATAATTTTCAATATTTCTTTTATTTTTCGCCGCAAAGTTTAAAGAATAATTTAGAAGGAATATTGCCTGTCTTTCTTGTAAGCACTCACTTTTGATACTTGCAATCGAGTTAAGGTTGTCCGTAATTAGGGTGAAATAATTAAATTGATCCGCCAATTTTAAAGATTGTATAAAATAATCTAATGCTATCACTGGGTCATTCAATTCATTATAATGGTAGACCCCTAAATTATGTAAGATGGTAGTATGATACTTTATGTAAACTTTTGAATTGCTCAGACTTAAAACGAAATTAAATTTATTTAAGGCCGCTTGCTTATCTAATTCCCATACATTCCACAAATGTATTTTGATTATTTCGAGAGTATCTTTTCGCTTGAAAGCTTCTTTTTCGTGAATTTCAATTACATCATTGTAAAGTTCAAAATCCTTCTTTTCAATACTATCTTCAATTGAGTGGAATTCTTCAAAGCTGTATATTTCTGGGCTTTGTAATAACTCTTTTACATTTTGAGCTAAAGAACTGGTAGCAAATCCCAGCAGCAAGACAATTATTTTTACTTGACGTTTATCCATATATGTGCAACAAACTTCATTCCAATTCAAACACCTGTATATTTTCATTTTCGATTCGAGATAAAGGACTGAGTTTTTGAAGGTGAAAATAGTAGGGTAGGCTGTCTAAATCACTGGTTATTGGTGCCTTGTAATTTTGGTAGTCTAAGAAAAGCATGGAATCGACATATTTTTCGGCAGTCGCCTTGCGAAACCGAACACCTCCTCCTTCGGTAAAATAACGATAAGATAGATAACCGAGTTTAAAAGTTTTCAGATGAATGTAATATCTAAATTCATCTTCAAAATCTTCACCTCCACCGGCTTCATTAAAGGTTACTTTTAGAGCGTAGTAAGGCTGATTTTCAATATTGATAACTCCTAGGTATTCTTTTTTAACCGCAGAATCATTCAAGCCATAAGGCAATTGAAAAAAGTAAGCTACAGAGTTAACAGATCGGTAGTATTTTGCACTTATACTATCTGCTAATGCTATTGTTTCTTTATCAATCTTACGAGTAAATCGTCCATTTATAATACAATCTCGTAATTGCTTGGAGTTTTGAAGACTATCCGTGAGGATTCGTTTTCTTGTGTATTCAAATCCAAAAGAGCCTCGCTTAATTTCATAAGTGTAATCCCTGAATTGAAAGTGAATTTGTTTCCCCTTTAAATTATCGAAACCATGAGCTTTTATTGATTTATCAATAATATACTGGGCGTCTTTAGATGAGTCTGAACATCCAAAAAAAAGAAGAATAAAAACACTGGAAAGTAGTATTTTTTTCATTTTATGGCATACTTGTTTAATACGGTTATATCTAGGTATTCTAAAGTTTTGCTATGGCAGGCATCTAAACGTATAGATGGCGCAACTCCGGCATTATGTGCTTCTATCCAACGACTAACACACAAACACCAAAAATCACCATCTTTTAATCCAGGAAAATTATACATCGGAATTGGCGTAATTAGATCATTTCCTTGTTTTAAGCTGAATTGTAAAAATGCTTTTGTTACCTGTGCACAAACCGTGTGTGTTCCCAAATCAAAGGCATTAGTTTTGCAATAGCCATCTCTAAATGCCCCAGTAATGGGACTAAAGCAACATGCCTTTAATGGAGTTCCTAATACATTTAGGGTTTCGTTTTCAGCTTTCATATGAACTTTTGAACCTTTATCAAATTTACTTTAAATGCGTCAATCAAAGTATTTTGTAACTTTCTAATCAACTAACACCCACATAATAATGATTAAGAGAGACTTTTTGAAATTGTTTAGCTTAGGAAGTTTGGCATTATCCCAATCAAAAATGGTTTGGGCAAATCGACCTAATGACAAATGGAATGCAATAAGAGCAGATTACGAGCTCCCGACAGAGTTTATTAACCTAGAAAGCGGGTATTATAATATCATTCCCCAACCCACTCTCAAAGCTGTGCAAAAGCATCAAAGAAGCATCAATAAATGGGGTTCATATTATATGCGTAACCACCGTTTCAATGATCAAGATAAAGTTGTGGCGGCATTAGCCAAAACTGTGGGCACTTCAGAAAAAAATCTTGTACTCACAAGAAATACAACAGAATCTCTCAATACCATTACTAAAGGATTTCCTTGGAAAAAAGGAGACCATGTCGTTTTTGCAAGACAAGATTATGGGGCCATGCGACAAATGTTCTATCAAGTTCGAGAGCGATTTGGCATTGAGATTACCGAGATAGACGTCCCTATGCATCCTAAAAACGACAAAGAAGTAGTTGATGCATACAAATCAGCAATGAAGCCCAATACCAAATTTCTTATGGTTTGTCACATGGTGAACATCACAGGCCACATTTTACCTATTGCTAAAATTTGTGATATGGCTCATAAAAGAGGAGCTTATGTCATGGTAGACGGTGCGCATTGCATAGGTCATTTTAATTTTAATATCGACGATTTAAACTGTGATTTCTATGGAAGTAGTTTACACAAATGGTTAGCGGCTCCATTAGGAACAGGTTTATTATATGTCAATCCAAAAAACAGAGATATCGTATGGCCACTCTTTACAGAACGTGTTGATATGAAAGATGATATCAAGAGGTTTTCACATATTGGAACGCTACCTTGTCAACATCACCTAGCCATTATCGATGCTATCAATTATCTCAACGCTATTGGTCCAGCGGAAAAAGAAAATAGATTGAGGCAATTACAACGAAGACTTACAGACGCATTGAGACCAAATTCAATGATAGTGATCAATACTCCTGAAGATATTAAAAGGTCTTGCGCCATTTCAAACATAGGGGTTAAGGACATGAATACTCACGAATTAGCCGATACACTCATGAAAGAGTTTGGCATTTTTACGGTGGCTATTTCAAATTATGGAGGGGTAGAAGGCTGTCGAATTTCTCCAAATGTTTTTAACACCGTGGAAGAAATCGATCAGCTTATTGAAGCATTTCAAACAATAGCCGAGAGACAAGCAAAGTCGATTTAGAAAGGTTTTTGAGCCAAAGCCCGAACTACTTTTGTAGTGCCTTTATGCATGTAGCCCTCATTTAGATTAATTTCAACTTCTTCTAAATGTTGAAAGTTTACGTCTTTAAAATCAGATTGAATTTTTTGAGCAGTATACAATTGTTGTAACATTTTTGGCCCCCCGACATTCGGGTTTTGTTTTTGATAGTTTAGATGATCTTCGTGGAATGCTTCAATTATGATATACCCACCAGGCTTCACGTAATCTAAGAGTTTAACGTGATTAATTTGACGTATACGCTCTGGAAAATGGACATAAATGAGGCCTAACGCGTCAAAGCAGTGTGTTTGAAAATTTAAATCCTTCAGAGATCCTAAATGATAATCGAACTGAACCTTTTTTTCTAGAGCGAGTTGAAGAGCCTTATTTCTTGCCACTTCACTCCAATCATAGGCACTTACATTCCAATTTGACTCAGCGGCGTATACTGCATTTCTGCCTTCCCCCTCTGCAGCCAATAATAGCATACCTTTTGGAAGTTTATCAAGACATAACTTAAAATAGGAATTAGGGTTTTTCCCATATGCATATTCAGAAAAATTGTATACTTGATTCCAGAATTCTTTCATTATTATGTGAGTAAGGTATTAATGTATTTGTCAGATTTATCGAACAAAATTACGTTTTGACTATAAAATATAGGTGTTATAGACAAAATCCATGTACTTAGTGGCTCCTAAAAAATCGAAAATGCTTTTAAAGGTGTCTATAGCATTTATCTCATAGATACTTTTAAAAGTCTAAAGTTATCAAGCGTTATGAAAATAAGTCTTCTCAATCTATTCAAAATTATCGTTTTGGTTTTTTGCACCCATTTAATGATTTTCTCAGGTGAGGATGAAGAAATGGCTATGAATTTTAATTCAATTGATAAAAGTACGTTCAGCGCTAGTGATAGAAATATTTTAAAAGAAAAAGATACAGACGGCGATGGAGATCCTGACCTTACAGACCCATTCGCAAATAATCCTTGTAAATTTTCAAACTTTAGAAAAGAAGGTTCTGAGTCTCCGATGTGGTTATATGGAGACTGTGATAATGACGGAATTGAAAACGGCCAAGACCTAAATCCAAACTACGCAGATTAATATTAAGTTTTTTCAGAAATACTGATAATTAAGTACTTAAACTAAAAAATTAGTATTTTTTACAATATTTACCGTAATATTTCGATACTATTGTAAGCAAATTCTTAAATTATTAAGATTTAAAACTGACAAAATATGAAAAATTGCCCAAATCAATTACTTATTGGTTTATTGATGGTTGGTATAATGAATAGTACCAACGTGTTTGCCAAGAATACCACTCTAAATTTGTCTAATACTCACCTGTTTGTTGACGCAGATGGAGATGGCGATCCTTCAGAAACCGATCCTGATGATAACGATCCTTGTTTGTATGACAGTTCGACGCAGGTTATTGGAGATGCGACCGCCGAATGGCTAGCCTTAGATTGTGATGGTGATACTTTGACAAATGAAGATGAAATTAATGCTGGTACAGACCCCACAGATGACGATACAGATGGTGATGGGGACCCCGATAATACAGACACAGATCCATTTGACAATTGTGTTTACTCTGAAAACAGAGTTGAAGGTATAGGTTCACCTGCTTGGAACGTAAGCGATTGTGATGGTGACGGAGTACCAAATGGGGAAGATACTAATCCTGTGAGTGATGACGCAGATGGAGATGGAGATAAAGATTCAACCGATCCTGACGATACAGACCCTTGTATTTATTCAGAAAATCAAGATCCAGCCAATGCAGATGCTGCATGGAACGCTGCTGACTGTGATAACGATGGATTATCAAACGGAGATGAGATTGCAGCTGGAACAGAAATACTAGTACCTGATACGGATGGCGACGGAGATTTAGACGGTACAGATACAGACCCACTTAACAACTGCGTCTACTCAGAAAATCAAGATCCAGCCAATGCAGATGCTACATGGAACGCTGCAGATTGTGATAACGACGGCTCAACCAATGGAGATGAGATCGCAGCTGGAACAGATGAGCAGAACCCTGATACGGATGGAGACGGCGATTTAGACGGAACAGATACAGACCCACTAAATAACTGCGTCTACTCAGAAAATCAAGATCCAGCCAATGCAGATGCTGCATGGAACGCTGCAGATTGTGATAACGACGGCTCAACCAATGGCGCTGAGATCGCAGCTGGAACAGACGAGCAGAATCCTGATACAGATGGCGACGGAGATTTAGACGGAACAGATACAGACCCACTTAACAACTGCGTCTACTCAGAAAATCAAGATCCAGCGAATGCAGATGCTGCATGGAACGCTGCAGACTGTGACGGAGATTTTGTTTCAAATGGTGATGAAGTCAATGCAGGAACCGACCCTCAGAATCCTGATACGGATGGCGATGGAGACCGTGACGGAACTGATTCAGATCCGCTTGACCCTTGTACATATTCTTCTAATCAAAACACCAATGAAGCAACAGAAGCTTGGAATGCCGCAGATTGTGATGGAGATACAATTTCGAATGGACAAGAAGTAATCGATGGAACTAACCCAATTAAGGCAGATACCGATGGTGATGGTGATAGGGATGATACCGACCCTGCCCCACTAGATTTATGTGTCTGGGGAGAGACGCAGGTTATAGAAAATGCTGAACCTGTTTGGAAAAATGCAGATTGTGATAATGACGGGGTAATTAATGCTGATGACCCTGCGCCATTAAACCCAGATCGTGATGGAGATGGAGATCTAGATGGTTCTGATACAGATGCTGATGATCCTTGTTCATGGTCAGAAAATCAAAATCCTGCAAACGCTGAACCCGCATGGGCAAACTTAGATTGTGATTCTGATGGCTTGAGCAATGGAGAAGAAGTCGACAATTATGGAACTGACCCAAGAAATGAGGATACAGATGGTGATGGCTACTCAGATCCTATTGAAATACGAGAAGGCAGTGATCCTACAGACCCCAACAGTAAACCGGATGATTGTGACGGAGACTTTGATCCTGATTCTACAGATCCAGATGATGATAACGATGGAGTATTAGATGAGGAAGACGCCTTTATCTGTGATCCCAACAGAACAGTCTTTTTGCCAACTCCTAGTGATTATTTCACACCAAATAACGATGGATTTTATGACACTTGGCAAGTGTATAAAATCAATGAATTCCCAAATAACCGCGTATATGTATATACGAGAAACGGGCAGTTAATCTTTAGTAAAAACAACTACACAAACGATTGGACAGGTGTAGGAAACGACGGAAAAAACATTCCAGAAGGATCTTACTTCTATCAAGTCGATATCGACGGAGACAATCAAATTGATTTACAAGGCTGGATTTATATAGCTAGATAACACCCATAAAATCTCAAGAAAAATGAAAAAAATAATAACACTTTGTTTAATAGCTGGAATAAGTATTTCAGTATCAGCCCAACAAGAAGCCACTCCTATTTTTATTGGTCAGCATTACAGGCTGTTTAATCCGGCGATTTCATTAAATGATTCATCAAATGAATTACTAATTACACATTTATCTTCATTAGGTTCAATTGATCAAGGACCGGAAACAAGTTTTTTGAGTTATGCTAGAGAGATGAATGAAAATGTAACCCTAGGAATTATGGCCATGAGAGATAAGGTCTTTATCGAATCTCAAACACGCCTAGCAGCCGATTATTCTTATCGACTTAAACTCAGCAATGAAAATGTAATTCAATTAGGAGTTCGAGCTCAAGGAGGATGGTATAATGTTAATATTAATGAATTACAAGGAATACCTGGAGGTGGGGTGGACCCCAATCTTGAAGGGCAAGGACAATTCACCTTTAATTTCGGTTTTGGTGCGCACTATCGCTCTAGAGTGTTTTATGCGGGCTTAAGTATTCCTGCACTTTTTAATTCTAATAAATTAGAAGAGAATGGAATTGAGGCTTCAGTTCGCGAACGACGTCAACTCTTTGCTGTTATGGGTCTTAATTTAGAGATTAGCAATGACCTTGTTCTTGAGCCTGCACTTATGTACAGATCAATGATTGACCAAACGAATATTCCATCAACAGTGGACATGAATTTACTTTTTAATTATAGAGATACGTTTAAAGTGGGTGCAGGATACTCAACTCGAGAAACCTATAGCATTTTAGCTATGTTTTATTCAGAATTTTTAAATGCAGATATCGGTTATGCTTATGAACAATCGCTTCAAAGTAACCTTCTCAATGCTGCTAAGAACTCTAGCCAACTTTTTGTGAATATAAAAATGAAAAACAACAGATAATAAAGGTTTTTTCTTACATTGATCAAAGTCCAAATAAATTAAATGTTTGGACTTTTTTTTTACCCAAGCCCTGCAAGCGCTTGTTATTGGCTATTTATAAGGTTAGTTGTCCTTGATTTCAAATCATTCGTCCAACAGTTTTTGATATACACATCTTAAAAGCATATCTTTTCCAATGCTTAATAAAACACTAAAATGAAAAAATTAATTACCACCATCTTGATTTTAAGCTTTTCATATGCTTTTACGCAAGATTGGATAAACCAAACAGAAAAGCTTCACTATTTTACGACTAAAGGAAAAATTGAAGTGGTACCGGATTATAACGCGATGGCCTTATATTTTCCGAAAACAGTTGATCAATCTGCAGCTACAAAATTAGAAGCTCAATTAAGTTCATATAATGCTTCAATTTCTGCCATAACAGAAGTTATGGATATGAAAGGTGTAATGCTTTTGAGAAACGCCAATGTTTTTGGAGATTTCAGCTCAAAAACTTCACGTGATAGTTTTTTGGCTCAGTATAATACAAATGGTATTCAGGCTTACGACATGGCACCGGCCTTTATGGTTCATGGAATGAAAGCTTGGTTAACCAAAAGAGTAATGATAAAACTGAAGCCAGGAGTTGAATTAAGCGCAGTTCAAAATATGACCAGCGAATACAACACTAAATTTGTTCGTAACATCGTCGGTCCTGACACGTATCTATTGGAAGTTCAAGATATTTCAAGACAGTTTGAGTTTATACAAGAGTTACAATCTCAAGGCTTAATAGAATGGGGTGAACCTGATTTTAAAATGGACCTAGTCAAACTAGAAGATCCACTTTATCCTGATCAGTGGCATTTAAATAATACTGGGGGAAGTATCGACGGTTTTCCTCTAGTCGAGGATAATGATATTGATGCTCCTGAAGCTTGGACGATTTCTACGGGAAATTCGAGTGTAGTTGTTGCTGTTATTGATGATGGTGTAGAAGAACACCAAGATATGAACACACTTTTACCTGGGTTTACACCTGTAAATAATGGAGACGGTACTCCTGATTCTAATGGAGATCACGGTCAGGCTTGTGCCGGACTCATTGGGGCTCTGCATAATGATATAGATGCTAGAGGTGTTGCTCCACAATCAAGCTTTTTTTCTATAAACATATTTGCATCAAACACCTCAAATGCTGATGTAGCAAGTGGTGTACGCTGGGCAGCTGAACAAGGAGGAGCCCACATCACTTCAAATTCATGGGGTTATAGTACTTGTCAGGATAGAGCTGTTGAAGCTGTTGCAGAGGCCTTTGATTGGGCGGCGGTTAACGGTAGAGGTGGTTTAGGTACAGTTAGTCTTGTGGCCTCAGGAAATGATTATGGCACTTGTGTTGGCTTTCCGGCAAACTTAGAAAGTGTTATGGCCGTGGGAGCAGTAGATGGTGCAGGAGAAGTATCAGTTTACAGTAATCAGGGTCCTACTCTTGATATTACCGCTCCGAGTAATACTAATAACGGTTCAGTTTTCTACCACGGTATTCGTACGCTTGATAGAGAAGGATCTGCCGGTTATTCTAATGGAACTACAACGAATTCTTTTGGAGGCACCTCAGCAGCAACTCCAATCGCTGCAGGTGTTGCAGCACTTATTTTAGCTGTTGATCCTACCTTGACAAAAACGCAGGTAGAAGAGGTAATGTACAATTCAGCAAAAGATTTAGGCGCTCCAGGTTTTGACAATACATTTGGACATGGAGTGGTTAATGCTCACGATGCACTATTGTCATTAAACCAAGAGCCAGATACGGAAGACCCAACAATTCCAACCAACTTTGCAGCCTCTGACATTGAGGACACTAAATTAGTCTTAACTTGGACTGCTTCAACTGACGACAGGGCAGTTGCAGGGTATAGAGTGTTTCAGGACGGGTCAGAATTACAAACAACGACCTCGACTTCATTAACAGTTCAAGGCTTGTCAGCATCTACAACGTATAACTTTGAAGTTGAAGCGTACGATGGTGCAGGAAATTTATCAGATAGAGCTACTACACAAGCGACTACCACAGAGCCAAAACCTTGTGAAGAAGCCACTAACGACGACTTCGAAAGTGGTTTTGGTAGTTGGATTGATGGTGGTTCAGATGCCAGACGAAGTGCATCAGATTCTCAATATGCGAATTCAGGAACATATGCTGTTCGATTAAGAGATGATACATCTACTTCAAATATTAGAACCGGTAATCTTGATTTTTCAGGAATTAGCAGGGTACAAATCGACTTTACCTATATAACGGTGAGCTTTGACAATCCAAACGAAGACTTTTTCTTAGAGTATTCCACAAATGGAGGAACTTCTTGGTCACAGATAGAGGAGTGGAATTTGAACGATGAATTTGTAAATAATCAAAGATATTTTGAACAAGTTGTTTTTGATGCAACCTTTAGTTCTACCACTCAATTCAGATTTAGATGTGATGCTTCAAATAACGGCGATCGACTATATCTAGATGATATTGTAATTACTTCTTGCTCTTCTACAGAACCTACAGACGAAGAAGACCCATCCGCACCGACAGATGTAGCTGCGTCAAATGTTACAGACTCAAGTTCAGATATTACATGGACTGCATCTACAGATAACGT